>NZ_JAWNDF010000006.1:0-168931 GCF_034106865.1 Enterobacter sp. 237C8
AGCGCGGTGGTCCCACCTGACCCCATGCCGAACTCAGAAGTGAAACGCCGTAGCGCCGATGGTAGTGTGGGGTCTCCCCATGTGAGAGTAGGGAACTGCCAGGCATCAAATAAGTAGAAAGGCCATCCGCAAGGATGGCCTTTTTGCGTTTTTATAGGCTGCACAAACTAATCCCCCAACGCCCTGCTTATACGGTAAACTACCTGCGTTTTTGCATCAGGATAGCGTCTATGAACCACTCCCTTAAGCCCTGGAATACCTTTGGCATTCAACGCAATGCTAAACAAATTGTACGTGCCGATACTGCACAGCAACTGCTGGATGCATGGCAAAGCGCAACTGAAAATAACGAACCCGTACTGATTCTGGGCGAAGGAAGTAATGTCCTGTTTCTCGATGATTTTGCGGGAACGGTGATCGTTAACCGCATCATGGGAATTGATGTGGAAGAGCGTGCCGACAGCTGGCACCTGCACGTGGGGGCCGGAGAAAACTGGCATCATCTGGTGCAATTCACCCTCGAAAAAGGGATGCCGGGCCTGGAAAACCTTGCGCTTATTCCAGGCTGCGCCGGATCGTCACCTATTCAAAACATCGGTGCCTACGGCATCGAACTGAAACATGTCTGTGAATATGTCGACTGCATCGAACTGGCAACCGGAACGGCAAAGCGTTTAACGGCGGAACAGTGCCGGTTTGGCTATCGTGACAGTATCTTCAAGCATGAATATCAGGATCGCTACGTGATTGTTGCCGTGGGCCTGCGTCTGTCGAAGGACTGGCAGCCTGTGTTGACCTACGGGGATTTAACGCGTCTCGATCCGGCTACCGTAACCGCCCGCGACGTTTTTGATTCCGTTTGCCATATGCGGATGACCAAACTTCCCGATCCAAAAGTAAACGGAAACGCAGGAAGCTTCTTCAAAAACCCGGTTATCAGCAGCGAAAATGCAAAAGTCTTTCTTGAAGGATGGCCAGCCGCGCCACGTTATCCTCAGGCTGATGGCAGCGTGAAGCTTGCCGCAGGATGGCTTATCGATCAATGCCAGCTAAAAGGCACTTCAGTAGGCGGTGCTGCCGTTCACCAGCAGCAGGCTCTGGTGCTGATTAATCAGCGCGATGCGACCAGCGATGATGTTGTACAGCTGGCTCATTATGTTCGTCAGCGTGTGGGCGAAAAATTTAACGTCTGGCTGGAGCCAGAAGTTCGCTTCATTGGCTGCACAGGCGAAGTTAATGCCGTGGAGGCTATCGCGTGAAGGACAATACCGTTCCCTTAACCCTGATTAGCATCCTTGCTGACGGCGAGTTTCATTCTGGCGAGCAGCTGGGTGAGCAGCTTGGCATGAGCCGTGCTGCTATCAATAAACATATCCAGACGCTTCGCGACTGGGGTGTTGATGTGTTCACGGTTCCCGGAAAGGGCTACAGCCTGCCGGAGCCGATTCAATTGCTGAATGAAGAAACGATCCGCAGCCAGATCGGACACGGCAATGTTGCGGTGCTGCCGGTGATTGATTCGACGAACCAGTATCTTCTGGATCGTCTGGCTGAGCTGAAATCCGGCGATGCCTGCGTTGCTGAATATCAACAGGCCGGTCGCGGCCGTCGCGGTCGCAAATGGTTTTCGCCATTTGGCGCTAACCTCTATCTGTCCATGTACTGGCGACTCGAGCAGGGCCCGGCCGCTGCCATTGGTCTGAGTCTGGTCATCGGCATCGTCATGGCGGAAGTGCTGCACGATCTGGGGGCGGATAAAGTACGCGTTAAATGGCCTAATGACCTGTATCTCAACGATCGTAAACTTGCCGGCATTCTGGTCGAACTGACGGGAAAAACGGGCGATGCGGCGCAAATCGTCATCGGCGCAGGCCTCAACATGGTGATGCGCAATGTACAAAATGATGTGGTGAATCAGGCCTGGACTAACCTCCAGGAGGCGGGGATCGTCATCGATCGCAACACCCTTGCCGTGCGTATGATTAAAGAGTTGCGCAGTTCACTCACGCTTTTTGAGCAGGAAGGGCTGGCATCGTTCCTGTCTCGTTGGGAAAAGCTGGATAACTTCATCAACCGCCCGGTGAAATTGCTGATTGGTGATAAAGAGATCTACGGAACTTCCCGCGGTATTGACGCACAGGGCGCGCTGCTCCTGGAGCAGGATGGCGTGATCAAACCCTGGATGGGCGGTGAGATTTCACTGCGAAGTGCCGAATAACCGGATCGAGTTAATTATGCGAAAACCCGTCTGCGCAACGCTGGCCGTCATGATGAGTGTGCTGTTTTCGCCTCTCTCTCATGCGGATCGGGCCTGGGAGAGTTACAAGGCCCGCTTTTTCAAACCGGAAGGCCGTATTGTTGATACCGGTAATGGCGGCGTGTCGCATACGGAAGGTCAGGGTTTTGCCATGCTGATGGCGGTGGCCAACGACGATAAAGCCACGTTCGATAAGCTCTGGCAATGGACAGACAGTCGGCTAAAGAACAAAGAAAATGGTCTGTTTTACTGGCGCTATAACCCCGCAGAGTCCAACCCGGTCGCCGACAAAAACAACGCTGCAGATGGCGACGTGCTGATTGCCTGGGCGTTGCTGAAAGCCGACGCCCGCTGGCATGACAAGCGCTACAGCGCCGCATCGGATGCAATTACCAAAGCACTGATTGACCACAGCGTGATCCGCTATGCCGGTTACCGCGTGATGCTGCCCGGCGTCCAGGGGTTTAAGCTTGAGGGTGAAGTCGTCCTTAATCCTTCCTATTTCGTGTTTCCGGCCTGGCAAGCTTTCGCCAGACGCAGCCATTTGCCGGTCTGGCGCGATTTGATTAAGGACGGGAAACGCCTGCTGGGGAAAATGGGCTCGGGTAAAGCGAATCTGCCCACTGATTGGGTTTCACTGGCATCAGGTGGCAAGCTGGCTCCTGCCAAAGGCTGGCCGCCGCGAATGAGCTATGACGCGATTCGTGTTCCGCTGTACGTTGCCTGGTCTGATAAGCAAAGCCCACTGCTGACGCCGTGGAAGGCCTGGTTCGGTCAGTTCCCCCGGGAACAAACGCCCGCCTGGGTTAACGTCGCGACCAACGAATATGCGCCCTACATGATGGAAGGCGGCCTGCTGGCTGTACGTGATTTCACGATGGGGCAGTCTTCCGGTGAACCCGAAATCACCTCTAAAGACGACTACTATTCGGCAAGTCTGAAAATGCTGGTGTGGATCGCCCAGCAATAATGTCGACATTATCCCTCTCCCCGATGGGGAGAGGGAAGTCATACCTTGTTACTGCGGATACGGTACCCAATCCCCGCCGTTCAGGCGAACGTACGGTTTGTTCTGATACTGAATGACGACCGCGTTAGCGTTTTCTGAGACCTCTGCGGTTTGCGGCAGGTTGCTGGTGAGCTGATCCCAGTTCACGCTATCCTCCACAAACAGCTTCCCGTCAACGGCGCGGGCAACCAGCTCTGAGATCGCCAGATAGCTGGTTGGCTGTGTAATCTCAATCGGTGCGCCCTGATGCGGTGCCTTCATACCAAAGAATTTAATGCCGGCAGGCACGTTGGTGATGGACGGGCTTGGGATATCACGCAGACCCGACACCTGCATTCTGTCACCTTTCAGCGCACCACCGTGCTCAGGTACCACAACCACCATCACTTTACGGCCTGATTTTTCCAGCTCCGTGAAGAACGCGTCCAGCTCGTCAAAGAACTTCTGCGCACGCACTTTATAATCAGCCGTTTTGCTCACGCCCGGGAAATGGTTACCGTCGTGGAGCGGCAGGGTGTTAAAGAACGTCGCGCTGCGTGGATTGCTGTCTTTTTCGATGGTCTGCAGCCAGCGCTGCAGGACGGCAGTATCGTCATAAACGGGCGAACCGTCGAAGCCGAGCAGAGAGACGGGAAGACCGGTTTGATCCATCAGCGGTGCCTGCATGCCGCCCTGTTCGCGCACCTCTTTCAGGAAGTTACCGAACTGGCCGTTATGCCCCAGCATCAGGTGCTGCGTAAAGCCCAGCTTTGCGAGGTTATCGAACAGATAACACTGGTTGCCGGCGGGTTGATACAGGTTTTTATGCGATGTCTGACCACAGCTTGCACGCAGCAGGCGGATCGCCGCCGGGCCGCTGTACGAGGTGGCAGAGTTGAAATCTTTAAACTGAATATCGAAGTGTGACCACAGCGGATGAGACATCAAACCGGCGGCGTCCACGTCGGCCCAGGAGAGAGAGCAGATGTTGATCACCAGCAGTTCAAACGGCTGAGCATCCGCCGGCAGCGCGTCCGGGAATTTAGTCTGTCGCTTGTCTTCCGCGGTATAGAAACTGGAGAGCCAGGCGTTCAGGTTTGTAGAAGTAGGCGGTGCGGTCTGGGTTGGGATATCGCCCACCACAGGCGTATCGCCTGCCGTTGTGACGGTTGCCGCCGCGCTTCCCCCTGTGGTGGTCACCGTGGTGGTCGGTTGACCAGCAGGCCACAGCGAAAAGTTCGGCCCAGCCAGCGTCAGCACGTTAAGCCAGATCATAATCGCGACGACAAACACCGTGACGCGGATCCACTGTGACAGGAACAGCCAGGCAACCAGCAGCACAAATACCGCGCCAATCATCTGCCAGTTAATAAAACGCTCGGTCAGATCGAGGACATAGCTGGCGCTAAAGCCCGCCACCTGCGACCCCTGGCTCATAATGCTGTCCGGCCCCGGTAGCCAGGTATCATGCCAGAACAGCGCAAAGCCGACAGGTATAGCGACCCAGTGGCGCAAGCGATGTAACCTGATATTCGGCAGCGGCATCAGCAGGAAGGCCATAAACACGAGGTTTAGAAGGGGATGGAAATTCAGATAGCCTGCCCACAGCAGGCCAAACTTCACCAGAAAGTAGAAGTTCCAGCCGGAAAGGCCGCGCCAGTATTGCCAGAGCGGCGAGGGTGACGAAGCGGTATAGGTAGAATTAGTCATGTTTTCGGTCTGCCTTGACGTGTGATGCCCGTGTCAGTGTTCCGGCTGGTTTTACATAGCGAGGTTTAATAAACAGCACTCTGGCCGTATCACGGATACGGCGGATGGAATGGCGCGCATAGTAGCCAAGCGGGAAAAAGATCAGCGCACAGAATATAACCAGTTGAATGATATCGCTGATGTTCATGATGATGCGTTCTCCGCGTTGTCTGTTAATAAGCGAAGGGGTTCCGGAACTCGACGCCAGACGTGTCCATCATGCCTGGCATTGAGGATCGGTTTGGCATCGCTCTTGATAGCGAGCGGCTTAACCCATTGTTCAGGCTGGAGCGCACGCATCTGCACCAGCTCCGCGCTAATCGTATTATCTTCGAACCAAATCATACGGTTCGAGAAAATATCCCCTGTAGGCAGAGGGAAGATGTGGTTAAGCGCCGTATCGAGATCGTTTACCCGGCAGAAGGACAAAAACAGCACCAGGCGATTGTCGCCAATGGTCATGATGTCCCCTGTACGGTTCGGGCGACATAAGGTGAGAGCCTGTTCAACGCGAATACCCGGTACAGGACGCAGAGCAACCATGACCCCTTTTCCGTCAGCAGGAAGAAGCGTGTTGTTCATCATGTTGCCCACGGCGTCGCAGAAGGTATCCCATTTTTGGTACCCACGCAGCTTCATCGGCTGCGTCATGGAGAGCAGCGTGGAAATATCTTCCGGTACGTGGCGGCTAAACTGCTGGCCCTGAACGCTTTCGATAAGCGTCAGGCAGCGTGACAACGGCGCATTCCATGGAATAACCATATTGGCGCCGCAGCCCAGAAGCAGGCGCTCATCGGTGGCGCGCAGGCTGGTATTATTTTCGCGCACGATGATTTTCAACGCACTGCCGCGCTGGCGGCGTAAGGTGTGGATTTGTCGTGCCAGCGTCTCAATCTGGTTATTCTGCATCAGCGAGAAAATAAGGGTTGCCGCCTGGGTTGTGCGGGCTTCATGGAAAAGGGCTTCGTTAGAATCAAACAATGTCCAGTTTTCCGACAGGGCGGGTGCCCCCTCTAAAACCGCGATATGGCTCAGGATGCGTTTTTCATCACTGCGCGGCTGCACCACGGTTTCTTCCTGCTGCGCCAGGTGCCACTCGCCCTCAATATGTTTCAGCGTAAGCTGTTGCCTGGCGCTCACGCCTTTTTCATTACACCAGAATGCAATATCGTAGAGATAGCTGCCTGCCTGGTCACGAATGCTTGCCAGACCGAACAGGGAGCGATATTCGCCCATTAAAAGTGAGAACAGCTTGTCATTATTACTGCCGGGATTGACTATCAATAGCGTGCAATTTTGAAATTTTGCCCATTTATTGATTTTTTCCAGCCAGGGCAGCAGTTTTTCAGCGGGCATATTTTGCAGGACGTTATTTGCGCATTTCAGAATCACAAAATAGTGATCCGGATCAATAGAGCACTGAACGTCGCGGGACAAAAAGTATAGACTATCGGCTTCCGATGTCATGGAAAATAATCGCACCGTCTGGGGGCCGCGACCACTTTCAAGCGTAATAATTTTCTTCGGATCTTCGCCCATGCTAATGACGGCCACGCGGGAATCCTTATCCTGAGCAGCAATTGTCTGGTTTACCAGACTGATAGCATCTTCATTACGGTCCGTATTAATCCACCAGACTCCTCCGACTGGCATGTGGCTCAATTCGTCCCATAATGACTGGATGCCAATAGAAAATATGGAGTCCACGGTGTCCCTCTTTTCGTCTAATTTATCTGTATCTCAGTTTACTAGCGAAAGCGTAGAAATAAACCTAACATTGAAATTAAAGAACATCAGATTTAGCATGTAAATGAAATTTGTCAGGGCAGGAAGCCCCGCAACTTCTTTAGCGTGCGATTTTCCTTAAAGGGATGGAAAAAGAATGGATAATAACGAACCTGGAACCCCAGTCGACTCGACTCTGGGTTACACATTCCAAAACGATTTTCTGGCGCTGACGCAGGCCTTTTCTTTACCTGAAATAGATTACACCGATATTTCCCAGCGGGAACAGTTGGCCGCGGCTATTAAACGCTGGCCGTTATTAGCTGAATTCGCCCATCAACAATAAGGGAGCCATTGATGGCCATACTCGGATTACAGGGTGTCCGTGGCGGTGTGGGTACCACATCAGTTACCGCGGCGCTGGCGTGGTCATTACAGCTTTTAGGTGAATCGGTGCTGGTTATTGACGCCTGCGCCGATAATTTGTTGCGTATGTCGTTTAACGTCGACTTTTCTCGTGAAGAGGGCTGGGCCCGCGCGCTGCTTGATGATAAAGACTGGCAGGATGCGGGGATGCGCTATACCTCCCAGCTTGATCTGCTGCCGTTTGGGCAACTGACCACCACGGAACGCGAGAATGAAGCCGCGTATCAGCGCCTGTTTTCGCAGTTCACGCTGGCGCTGCAAACCCTGAAAGAAAAGGGGCACTACAAGTGGATCCTGCTGGATCTGCCGCACGGCGCCGGCACGCTCACTCGACAGCTTATCGCCCAGTGCGATCATATACTTTCCATCGTCAACGTCGATGCGAACTGCCATATCCGCCTGCATCAGCAGGGGCTGCCTCAGAACGCTCACCTTCTGATTAACGATTTGCGCATTGGCAGCCAGATCCAGGACGATCTGTATCAGGTCTGGCTGCAAAGCCAGCGCCGTCTGCTTCCCATTGTCATCCATCGTGATGAGGGGATGGCGGAATGCCTAGCGTCTAAGCAACCGCTCGGCGAATACCGCAGCGATTCACTGGCGGCAGAAGAGATCCTGACGCTGGCTAACTGGTGTCTGCTGAACTTCGCCAACAGGGCGGAGCATGCAGGGAGTTCTGTATGAGTCGTCTCGCCAGCTGGTTACTCATCCCACCGGTCAGTTCGCGTTTGAGCGAACATTACCGGCATTTCCGCCGGCACGGTGCTTCGGCATTTAGCGCCGCGCTCGGCTGCTTCTGGATGATTCTGGCCTGGATGTTTATTCCACTCGAACACCCGCGCTGGCAGCGCATACGTGCCCGGCACAGTGAGCTATATCCGCATATTAATCCCAACCGGCCGCGTCCTTTGGATCCGGCGCGCTATCTCATTCAGGCCATCTGGCTGGTGGTCACGTCATCCCGCTCAGAGAAAATAACGCCGCACTGGCGCAGCTTCTCCCGGGTTCAGCAGTTACGTGAGCGCTACCACCAGTGGCTGGACAGACTGCCCAACAGCGTAAGCGATAAGACCAGCCATCTGGATAACCATAAAGAGCTCGGGCATCTTCACCCGGGCCTGCGGCGTTTTATCCTCGGCGTGATCGTCGTGTTCTCGCTCATTCTGGCGCTGGTCTGTATTACGCAGCCTTTCAATCCTCTGGCGCAGTTCACCTTCCTGATCCTGCTGTGGGGCGTGGCGCTGCTGGTCCGCCGTATTCCGGGCCGCTTCTCGGCGCTGATGCTGATTGTGTTGTCGTTGACCGTCTCCTGTCGCTACATCTGGTGGCGTTATACCTCAACCCTGAACTGGGACGACCCGGTCAGCCTGGTGTGCGGCCTGGTGCTGCTGTTTGCCGAAACCTACGCCTGGATCGTACTGGTGTTGGGCTATTTCCAGGTTATTTGGCCGCTCAACCGCCAGCCGGTTCCGCTGCCAAAAGACACCGCGCAGTGGCCGTCTGTTGATCTCTTTGTACCGACCTACAACGAAGATCTGAGCGTGGTGAAAAACACCATTTATGCTGCGCTGGGCATCGACTGGCCGAAAGACAAGCTCAAGGTCTGGATCCTGGATGACGGCAACCGTCCGGCGTTCCGCCAGTTCGCAGAGGAGGTCGGCGTCGAGTACATCGCTCGTCCGACTCACGAACATGCGAAAGCCGGGAACATCAACAACGCGTTGAAGTATGCCACAGGGGAGTTTGTCTCGATCTTTGACTGTGACCACGTGCCGACGCGCTCGTTCCTGCAGATGACCATGGGCTGGTTCCTGAAGGAGAAAGAGCTGGCGATGATGCAGACGCCGCACCACTTCTTCTCGCCGGATCCGTTTGAACGTAACCTTGGCCGCTTCCGCAAAACCCCGAACGAAGGCACCCTGTTTTATGGCCTGGTGCAGGACGGAAACGACATGTGGGATGCCACCTTCTTCTGCGGCTCCTGTGCGGTTATCCGCCGTAAGCCGCTGGATGAAATTGGCGGTATCGCCGTCGAAACGGTCACTGAAGATGCGCATACCTCTTTGCGCCTGCACCGTCGTGGCTATACCTCGGCGTATATGCGTATTCCGCAGGCCGCCGGTCTGGCAACGGAGTCACTGTCGGCGCACATTGGTCAGCGTATTCGCTGGGCGCGCGGCATGGTGCAGATTTTCCGTCTCGATAACCCACTGATTGGGAAAGGGCTCAAGCTGGCGCAACGTCTCTGCTACGTCAACGCCATGTTCCACTTCTTATCCGGTATCCCGCGGCTGATCTTCCTGACCGCGCCGCTGGCGTTCCTGCTCCTTCACGCTTATATCATTTACGCCCCGGCGCTGATGATTGCGCTGTTTGTTCTGCCGCACATGATCCACGCGAGCCTGACGAACTCGAAGATACAGGGTAAATACCGCCATTCCTTCTGGAGTGAAATCTACGAAACGGTGCTAGCCTGGTATATCGCGCCGCCGACGATGGTGGCGCTGATTAACCCGCACAAAGGGAAATTTAACGTCACCGCCAAGGGCGGCCTGGTTGAAGAGGAGTACGTCGACTGGGTCATCTCCCGTCCGTATATCTTCCTGGTATTGCTGAATATCGTTGGCGTCATCGCCGGTATCTGGCGTTACTTCTACGGCCCGGAAAACGAAATCCTGACCGTCTTTGTGAGTATGGCCTGGGTCTTCTACAACCTGATTATCCTTGGCGGCGCGGTGGCGGTGTCGGTGGAGAGTAAACAGGTTCGTCGTGCGCATCGCGTTGAAATCTGCATGCCTGCGGCGATCGCCCGTGAAGATGGCCATCTCTTCTCCTGTACCGTGCACGACTTCTCTGACGGTGGCCTGGGAATCAAAATCAACGGCCAGGCGAAGGTGCTGGAAGGCCAGAAAGTTAACCTGCTGCTTAAGCGCGGTCAGCAGGAGTATGTCTTCCCGACGCAGGTTGTGCGCGTGGCGGGCAATGAAGTCGGTTTGCAGCTGATGCCGTTGACCAAAAAGCAACATATCGATTTTGTGCAGTGTACGTTTGCCCGCGCGGATACGTGGGCTCTCTGGCAGGACAGCTTCCCGGAAGATAAACCTCTGGAAAGCCTGCTGGATATTCTGAAGCTGGGGTTCCGTGGCTATCGTCACCTTGCAGAATTCGCCCCGTCGTCGGTGAAATTAATTTTCCGGTCACTTACTTCGCTGGTTTCCTGGGTCGTGTCGTTCATTCCTCGTCGTCCTGAGCGGGATGAGGCGAAGCAGGCGGACCCGGTTATGGCTCAACAATGATGATAACGCGATGAAAACAAAACTTTCCTGGTTATGTGCAGTGGCAATGGGGATGAATGTCCTCCCCGCAACAATGGCTAACGCAGCTCCCGGTAACGCAGCGGCAACGCCTGCGCCAACGGTACCTGTCGTCGCGCAAGCAACCGATCCGGTTGTCACCGCGGCACCTGGTCAAACAGAAAATATCATGCCGAACCAGCCAACGGAGGGGAACACCCTGCCGGCAGACGGCCAGGTCATCGGGCAGGTGATGCCGGGCGTCCGGGGGGCGAATGCGCCTGTCGTTGCGGACAATGCGCCGTCACGGGACGTGAAGCTGACCTTCGCGCAAATTGCACCGCCTCCGGGCAGTATGGTGCTGCGCGGCATCAACCCTAACGGCGGCATTGAGTTTGGCATGCGCAGCGATGAGGTCGTCTCCAATGCGGTGCTGAACCTGGAATATACGCCGTCGCCATCTCTGCTGCCGACGCAGTCTCAGCTGAAGGTCTACCTGAATGATGAGCTGATGGACGTACTGCCGGTCACCAAAGAGCAGCTTGGCAAGAAAACCCAGGCGCAGGTGCCGATCAACCCGCTGTTCATCACCGACTTTAACCGTATCCGTCTGGAATTTGTCGGTCACTACCGCGATGTCTGCGAAAACCCTGCCAGCAACACGCTGTGGATGGACGTCGGGCGTAACTCCTCGCTGCAGATGACCTACCAGTCGCTGGCGCTGAAAAACGATCTCTCGGCATTCCCGGTTCCGTTCTTCGATCCGCGTGATAACCGTCCGCTCACGCTGCCGATGGTGTTTGCATCATCCCCGGACGTGACCGAGCAGCTGGCGGCCACCATTGTGGCGTCCTGGTTTGGTTCACGTGCTGGCTGGCGTGGACAGAGCTTCCCGGCGATGTATGACAAACTGCCGGACAGAAATGCCATTGTGTTTGCGACCAACGCGAAACGCCCGGCCTTCCTGCGCGATCATCCGGACGTCAAAGCGCCGACCGTTGAGATGATAAGCCACCCGGAAAACCCGTACGTGAAGCTGCTGGTGGTGTTTGGCCGTGATGATAAAGATCTGGTGCAGGCAGCAAAAGCGATTGCCCAGGGCAACGTCCTTTTCCGTGGCAACAGCGTTGTAGTGGATGAGGTCAAACCGCTGCTGGCGCGTAAACCTTATGATGCGCCAAACTGGGTGCGTACCGACCGTGCGGTGACATTTGGCGAGCTGAAAACCTATGAAGAACAGCTGCAGGCGACGGGGCTTGAGCCAGCGCCGATTAGCCTGTCACTGAATCTGCCGCCGGATCTGTATCTGCTGCGTACCAACGGCATTGATATCAATCTGAACTACCGTTATACCGCGCCAGCGACCAAAGACAGCTCGCGCATGGATATCAGCCTGAACAACCAGTTCCTGCAGTCGTTCAGCCTGCAAAGCACGCAGGATACTAACCGCCTGATGCTTCGCCTGCCGGTGTTGCAGGGGCTGCTGGACGGTAAAACGGATGTCTCCATCCCGGCACTGAAGCTGGGTGCGATAAACCAGCTGCGCTTTGACTTCCAGTACATGAACCCGATGCCTGGCGGCTCGGCGGAAAACTGCATCACCTTCCAGCCCGTACAGAACCACGTCGTGATTGGCGATGAGTCGACCATCGACTTCTCGAAGTACTATCACTTCCTGGCGATGCCGGATCTGCGCGCCTTTGCTAACGCGGGCTTCCCGTTCAGCCGCATGGCCGATCTCTCTGAATCCATCGTTGTGATGCCAAAAGCGCCAAGCGAAGGGCAGGTCACGACCCTGCTGGATACCATGGCGACCGTTGGGGGACAGACGGGATTACCGGCGATTAACGTCACGTTGACGGACGATGGCAGCCAGATCCAGAACAAAGATGCTGACATCATGGTGATCGGTACCATTCCGGATAAGCTGAAGGATGACAAACGTATCGATCTGCTGGTGAAAGCGGCCCAGTCCTGGGTTAACACGCCGCTGCGTCAGACCGAGTTCCCGAGCATTATGCCGGATATGAACGACCGTCAGGCCAGCGCGCAGACGACGGTAACGTCTCCGGGGGCAATGGCCGCGGTGGTGGGCTTCCAGTCACCTTACAACGAACAGCGTAGCGTGGTGGCTCTTCTGGCGGACAGCCCGCGCGGGTATGAACTGCTCAATACGGCCATGAACGACAGCGGTAAACGTGCCGCGATGTTTGGATCCGTGTCGGTGATCCGTGAGTCCGGCGTCAATAGCCTGCGCGTGGGCGACGTGTACTACGTGGGCCATCTGCCGTGGTTCGAACGCCTGTGGTATGCGCTGGCTAACCATCCGGTTCTGCTCGCCATCCTGGCGGCGGTCAGCGTGGTCTTGCTGGCATGGGTACTGTGGCGTCTGCTGCGTATCATCAGCCGTCGTCGCCTGAACCCGGATGAGTAAGATGTGATGAAAGCCTTTCGCTGGTGTGCATTAGCAGCGTTGATGCTGGCGGCGCTTCCTCTTCGCGCCGCCTGTACCTGGCCTGCCTGGGAGCAGTTTAAAAAGGATTATATCAGTGAGGGCGGGCGTGTCGTTGATCCCAGCGACACGCGCAAAATTACGACCTCTGAAGGGCAAAGCTACGCCTTGTTCTTTGCCCTTGCGGCGAACGATCGCAGCGCGTTTGACCAGCTGCTGACCTGGACGCGCGATAATCTTGCCAGCGGCAATCTCAACGACCATCTGCCCGCCTGGCTATGGGGCCAGAAAGATAAAGAGACGTGGGCGGTGATTGATACCAACTCCGCCTCTGACGCCGATGTCTGGATCACCTGGTCTCTGCTCGAAGCGGGCCGGTTATGGAAACATCCGGACTATACCCGCACGGGTAAGGCGCTGCTGAAACGCATTGTCAGTGAGGAAGTGGTGAAAGTGCCGGGGCTCGGCGCAATGCTGCTTCCCGGTAAAGTCGGTTTTGCCGATGAAAACGTCTGGCGTTTTAACCCCAGCTATCTTCCTCCGCAGTTAGCGAGTTATTTCACGCGCTTTGGTCCCCCGTGGACCCAGCTTCGTGAAACCAATCAGCGTCTGCTGCTGGAGAGCGCGCCGAAAGGGTTTTCGCCGGACTGGGTTCAGTATCAGAAAAACAAAGGCTGGCGGTTACAGCAGGATAAATCGCTGGTGGGCGGCTACGACGCCATCCGCGTTTATCTCTGGGTGGGAATGATGAGTGATAAAGATCCTCAGAAAGCCCGGCTGCTGACGCGCTTTCAGCCGATGGCGGCAAAGACAATGAAACGGGGTGTGCCGCCGGAGAAAGTGGATGTGGCGACGGGTAAACGCACCGGGAATGGCCCGGTCGGGTTCTCTGCCGCCATGCTGCCGTTTTTACAACAACGTGATGCCCAGGCGGTTCAGCGCCAGCGCGTTGCGGACCATTTTCCCGATAACAATGCCTATTACAGCTACGTGCTGACTCTCTTTGGGCAAGGATGGGATCAGCATCGTTTTCGCTTCACCGCAAAAGGTGAATTAATACCGGATTGGGGCCAGGAATGCGCAAGTTCACAGTAAATCTACTCACTTTATCGCTTGGCCTGGCACTGATGCCGATGGCTGAAGCCGCTAACTCTCCGCAGCAGAAACAGCTGCTGGAACAGGTTCGGCTGGGCGAATCGACACAGCGTGAGGATTTGGTTCGTCAGTCGCTTTACCGTCTTGAGCTGATTGACCCGAACAACCCTGACGTCATTGCCGCACGCTTTCGCTACCTGCTGCGCCAGGGCGATAACGCCGGTGCGCAAAAAGAGCTGGATCGTCTGAAAGGGATTGCGCCGGGCTCGAGTGCATACCAGTCATCACGCAACACGATGCTGCTGTCCACGCCGGATGGCCGCCAGCAGCTCCAGCAGGCGCGTTTGCTCGCCACCACGGGACACACGCAGGAGGCGATTGCAGCCTATGACAAGCTGTTTGACGGCAACCCGCCGGGCGGCGACGTGGCGACGGAATACTGGAACGTCGTGGCGAAAGACCCCGCTCGCCGGAATGCGGCCATTAACCAGCTCAAGAAAATCAACACCAGCAGCCCCGGAAATACACAGCTGCAGGCGACGCTGTCCCAGCTTTTGTTCCAGAGCGGACGCCGTGACGAAGGCTTTGCGGTATTGCAGGATATGGCTAAATCGACCAACGGGCGCAGCCAGGCGTCTGATATGTGGTATGACCAAATCAAAGGCCAGCCTGCCAGCAGCGCCAGCGTCAGTGCGCTGCAAAAATACCTGAGCGTATTCAGTGACGGCGATAGCGTCGCGGCGGCGCGTGCCCAGCTCGAAGAACAGCAAAAACAGCTCGCTGACCCGGCGTTCCGCGCGAAAGCGGAAGGGCTGGCGGCGGTGGATGCCGGGCAGGGAAGTAAGGCGGTCGCGGAACTGCAAAAAGCCGTCAGCGCCAACCATGCCGACAGTGAAGCGGTAGGTGCCCTTGGCCAGGCTTATTCCCAGAAAGGCGACCGCGCCCGCGCGGTGGCGCAGTTTGAAAAGGCGATTGCCCTCGATCCCCAGAGCGATAACCGGGGTAAATGGGACAGTCTGCTGAAGGTCAACCGCTACTGGCTGCTGATCCAGCAGGGCGATGCGGCCCTGAAGGCGAATAACCCTGCGCAGGCGGAGCGTTACTATCAGCAGGCGCGCAGTATCGACAATACCGACAGTTATGCCGTGCTGGGGCTGGGCGATGCCGCCGCGGCGCGTAAAGATAATGACGCGGCGGAACGTTACTATCGCCAGGCGCTGCGTATGGACAGCGGCAACAGCAATGCGGTCCGCGGCCTGGCTAATATTTACCGCGCGCAGTCCCCGGAGAAGGCCTCGCAGTTTATCCAGTCTCTCTCCGCCAGCCAGCGCCGGAGCATTGATGATATTGAACGCAGTCTGACCAACGAGCAGCTCTCCGCTCAGGCAGAACAGCTGGAAAATCAGGGAAAATACGCCCAGGCGGCAGAGATTCAGCGCCGTCGTCTGGCGCTCTCTCCCGGCGACGTTTGGATAACCTATCGTCTCTCGCGCGATCTCTACAGCGCGGGTCAGCGCAGCCAGGCGGATACCCTTATGCGTCAGCTTGCCAGCCAGAAACCGACCGATCCGGATCAGGTGTACGCCAGCGGGCTCTATCTTTCCGGCAACGATCAGGACCGCGCCGCGCTGGCGCATCTGGACACGCTGCCGCGCAGCCGGTGGAACGGCAATATTCAGGAGCTTGCCGACCGCCTGCAAAGCAATCAGGTGCTGGAAACCGCCAACCGTCTGCGCGACAGCGGAAAAGAGCAGGAGGCGGAAAACCTTCTGCGTCAGCAGCCGACCTCCACCCGCATCGACCTGACGCTGGCTGACTGGGCGCAGCAGCGTGGCGATCTGGCGTCGGCGAAAACGACGTATAACGCCGTTCTGCAGCGTGAACCGCAGAACGAAGACGCGATCCTCGGCCTGACCGAGATTTACAGCGCGCAGGGCGACAAAGATGCCGCGCGCGCAGAGTTGGCGAAACTGCCCGCCGCGCAAAACGGCCAGCCGCTGTCGCTCAACATGCAGCGCCGGATCGCGATGGCGCAGGCAGGTCTGGGCGATTCCGCTGCCGCAGAACAGACCTTCAACAAAATCATTCCGCAGGCTAAATCGCAGCCCGGCTCCATGGAAAACGCGCTGGTGTTACGTGATGCCGCGCGTTTCCAGGCGCAAAACGGTCAGCCTCAGCAGGCGCTGGAAACCTATAAAGACGCGATGGTGTCGACGGGCATCACCACGACGCGTCCGGCCGACAACGACAGTTTCACCCGTCTGACGCGCAACGATGAAAAAGACGACTGGCTGAAGCGCGGCGTGCGCAGTGATGCCGGTGACTTGTACCGTCAGCAGGATGTTAACGTCACGCTGCAGCACGACTACTGGGGCTCCAGCGGCACGGGTGGCTATTCTGACCTGAAAGCGCACACTACCATGCTGCAGGTGGATGCCCCGCTCTCTGACGGGCGCATGTTCTTCAGAAGCGATCTGGTCAACATGGACGCCGGTTCATTTGATAACAATAACGGGACCTACGATCCAAAATGGGGGACCTGCTACGAAACGCCGTGTAGCGGCAACACCCATCAGTCCGACAATGGCGCAAGCGTCGCCGTCGGCTGGCAGAATAAAACCTGGGCGATGGATATTGGCACCACGCCAATGGGCTTTGACGTCGTCGACGTGGTGGGCGGCATCAGCTACAGCAGCGATCTGGGGCCCATCGGCTATACCGTTAACGCCCATCGCCGCCCCATCTCCAGCTCTCTGCTGGCGTTCGCCGGGCAAAAAGATACCAACACCGGCACAACCTGGGGCGGCGTACGTGCCACCGGTGGCGGCGTAAGCATGAGCTATGACAAAGGGGAAGCGAACGGCGTCTGGTCAAGCCTGAACGCGGAAACGCTGACGGGTAAAAATGTGGAAGATAACTGGCGCGTCCGCTGGATGACGGGTTACTACTACAAGCTCATTAATAAAAACAACGAGCGCCTGACGGTCGGCGTCTCCAATATGCTCTGGCACTACGACAAAGACCTGAGCGGTTATACCCTGGGTCAGGGCGGCTACTACAGCCCGCAGGAGTATGTCTCCTTCGCACTGCCGGTGACCTGGCGTAAACGCACGGAGAACTGGTCCTGGGAGCTGGGCGGCTCGGTGTCCTGGTCTCACTCGAAAACCAAAGACGAACTGCGCTACCCGATCCAGAATCTGATCCCGACCGATGAGCCAGACCGCTATACCGACCGGGGCGTGATGGAAACCGGCAGCAGCTCCTCTGGCACGGGTTATACCGCGCGGGCCATTATCGAACGCCGCGTAACGTCCAACTGGTTTGTGGGCATGGGCGTGGATATTCAGGAAGCGAAAGACTATACCCCAAGCCATGCGCTGATCTATGTGCGTTACTCTGCTGCAGGCTGGCAGGGCGATATGGACTTACCGCCGCAGCCGCTCATCCCTTACGCGGACTGGTAATCGGATTATCCTTAATCCATTTGTAAGTCTCTCTTAATAGCGCGGCAATCGGGTATACTCAGGCGCGCCAGGTTTACACCCTGGCGCGCCCTGCGCTTCGAGTTTTGTGGAGAGTCATTTTGCGTGTCAGCCGTTCCTTAACAATCAAACAGATGGCGATGGTTTCTGCCGTCACCGTGCTGTTTGTACTGCTCTTCTGCGTAATTTTGCTGTTTCATTCCGTACAGCAGAATCGCTATAACACGGCTTCGCAGTTAGAAAGTATCGCGCGATCGGTGCGCGGCCCGCTCTCTGCCGCTATCCTGAAAGGGGATATTCCCGAAGCGGAAACCATTTTAAAACGCATTCAGCCTGCCGGCGTCGTTAGCCGCGCCGATGTGGTCTTGCCCAATCAGTTTCAGGCGCTGCGGATGAGCTTTATCCCGGAGCGTCCCGTCCCGATGATGGTGATGCGTCTGTTTGAACTGCCGGTGCAGATTTCGCTGCCCGTTTATTCGCTTGAACGCCCTGCCAATCCGCAGCCGCTGGCCTACCTGGTATTACAGGCGGATTCCTACCGCATGTATAAATTCGTCATGAGCTGGGTGGTTACGTTAGTGACCACTTGCTTACTTATGACGCTTATTCTCAGCGTGGCGCTTACCTGGTGCATTAACCGGCTGATTGTTCATCCGCTACGCCGTATCGCCCGCGAGCTGAATACGCTTGCGCCGCAGGATCAGATGGGGCATCAGCTTGAGCTGCCGCGTCTGCATCATGACGATGAGATAGGCATGCTGGTGCGCAGCTACAACCTCAACCAGCAGCGCATTCAGCGCCAGCAGGATGAGTTAAACAGCAGCGCCACGCGCTTCCCGGTGTCGGAGCTTCCCAATAAAGCCTTCCTGATGGCGATGCTGGAGCAGACCGTTGCCCGTCAGCAAACCACGGCGCTGATGGTTATCGCCTGTGAAACCCTGCAGGATACGGCTGGCGTGCTCAGGGAGAGCCAGCGCGAAATGCTGCTGCTGACCCTGGTGGAAAAAGTGAAGTCTGTCCTTGCCCCGCGCATGGTGCTGACCCAGGTCAGCGGTTACGACCTTGTGGTGATTGCCAACGGCGTAAAAGAGCCCTGGCATGCGATCACTTTAGGTCAGCAAGTACTCACTGTCATTAATGAGCGGTTGCCCATTCAGGGTATCCAGCTTCGTCCAAGCGCCAGTATCGGTATTGCGATGTACTATGGCGATTTAACGGCAGAGCAGCTTTATCATCGCGCGTTCTCGGCGGCGTTCACCGCCCGGCGCAAAGGGAAAAATCAGATCCAGTTCTTCGCGCCGGAAGAGATGGAAAAGGCGCAGCAGCGCCTGACGGAAGAGAGCGACATCCTGACCGCGCTGGATAACCGCCAGTTTGCCCTCTGGCTACAGCCGCAGGTGAATTTGCTGACGGGAGAAGTGAAAAGCGCCGAGGCACTGCTGCGCGTGCAGCAGCCGGATGGTTCATGGGAGCTGCCGGAAGGGCTGATTGAGCGCATTGAGTCCTGTGGCCTGATGGTTACCGTCGGCTACTGGGTGCTGGAGGAGTCCTGCCGTCAGCTTGCCGCCTGGCAGGAGCGCGGCGTGACGCTGCCGCTGTCGGTCAATTTGTCTGCCCTGCAGCTTATGCACCCGACCATGGTTTCAGAGATGCTGGAGCTGATCCATCGTTACCGAATCAAGCCTGATACGTTAACTCTGGAAGTGACGGAGAGCCGACGCATCGACGATCCTAATCAGGCAGTCGCAATTCTGAAACCGCTGCGTAATGCCGGCATTCGCATTGCGCTGGACGATTTTGGTATGGGATACGCCGGGCTGCGTCAGCTTCAGCACATGAAAACCCTTCCGGTGGATGTGCTCAAAATTGATAAAGCGTTTGTCGACGGTCTGCCTGGCGACAGCAGCATGGTTCAGGCGATTATCCAGATGGCGCGCAGCCTCAACCTGCATCTTATTGCCGAGGGGATTGAAACCGAAGCGCAACGCGCATGGCTGGCAGAGGCGGGCGTGGAGAGCGGACAAGGCTTCCTTTTTGCCCCTGCTGTTCCTTCGGATGTCTTTGAAGAACGATACCTTTCTGGTGCTGACAATAACGCAAAAGTGTAATTTTGTTGCTGGCTTGTGCGAGCCAGCTCAAAATTCTTAACATTTGTGTTTCAAATTTGAACTGAGTTTATTTCTGTCCTGTTATGTGGGTGTTATTTTAAAGCCGCAGGTTAACCATAACCTTACAAAGCCTGTGGTTTTTCTTCCCAAGGACACCTTATGAAAACCTCACTCTTCAAAAGTCTTTATTTCCAGGTCCTGACAGCCATCGCCATCGGTATTCTGCTGGGTCACTATTACCCTGAGCTGGGCGCGCAAATGAAACCGCTTGGCGACGCGTTCGTTAAGCTCATCAAAATGGTCATCGCGCCGGTGATCTTCTGTACGGTAGTAACGGGCATCGCTGGCATGGAAAGCATGAAGGCGGTCGGCCGTACCGGTGCAGTGGCGCTTCTCTATTTTGAAGTGGTCAGTACCCTTGCGCTGATTATCGGTCTGATCATCGTCAACGTGGTGCAGCCGGGCGCGGGGATGAACGTAGACCCGTCAACGCTGGATGCCAAAGCGGTCGCGGTATATGCCGAGCAGGCGAAGGATCAGGGTGTGGTGGCCTTCCTGCTGGACGTGATTCCGGGCAGCGTCATTGGCGCGTTCGCCAGCGGAAACATCCTGCAGGTTCTGCTGTTCGCCGTGATGTTTGGCTTTGCTCTGCACCGTCTGGGCAGCAAAGGCCAGCTTATCTTTAATGTGATCGAAAGCTTCTCCCAGGTGATTTTCGGCATCATCAATATGATCATGCGCCTGGCGCCGATCGGTGCTTTCGGCGCGATGGCCTTCACCATCGGTAAGTATGGCGTCGGTACGCTGGTGCAGCTGGGTCAGCTGATTATCTGCTTCTATATCACCTGTATCCTTTTCGTGGTCGTGGTGCTGGGCTCCATCGCCCGCGCGACGGGTTTCAACATCTTCAAATTTATCCGTTACATCCGCGAAGAGCTGCTGATCGTTCTGGGGACCTCCTCTTCAGAATCCGCGCTGCCGCGTATGCTCGACAAGATGGAAAAGCTGGGGTGCCGTAAATCGGTGGTCGGGCTGGTGATCCCGACGGGCTACTCCTTCAACCTGGACGGCACCTCGATATACCTGACGATGGCGGCCGTGTTTATCGCTCAGGCGACCAACAGCCATATGGATATTTTCCATCAGATTACCCTGCTGGTGGTGCTCCTGCTCTCCTCTAAAGGCGCGGCAGGCGTTACGGGCAGTGGCTTTATCGTGCTGGCTGCTACTATTTCCGCTGTGGGTCACCTGCCGGTGGCGGGTCTGGCGTTGATTCTCGGTATCGACCGCTTCATGTCAGAGGCGCGTGCGTTAACCAACCTGGTGGGTAACGGCGTGGCGACGGTGGTGGTGGCGAAATGGGTGAAAGAGCTGGATCACAAAAAGCTCGACGATACTCTGAATAACCGTTCAACTGACAGCAAAAATCCTGGCTTAACCTCTTAATCTTGTCACAAATGCCCGTATTCCCTTGTCGGGATGCGGGCTCCTGCGCATAATAACTGTTCGTACCTGTCATAATTCGACAAGATTTTTTTTGGGTATATTTCACTTCTGACCGTGACGTTTTGCCGAACGCGCGGTCTAATCGACGTGTTTTCATCGTCATCTTTAAGAGTGAAGCGCGTCGCGAAACACTCTTTTTTAACCAGGAATGTTGATCAGGGGTTCACATGCAGGGCACAAAAATTCGACTCTTAACCGGCGGTTTGCTGATGATGGCAGCAGCCAGTTATGTGCAGGCAGATGCGCTCCAGCCAGACCCGGCCTGGCAACAAGGGACATTAGCGAACGGTTTTCAGTGGCAGGTTTTAGCCACTCCGCAACGTCCCAGTGACCGTGTAGAAATCCGTCTGTCCATTAATACCGGTTCCCTCGCGGAAAGCACTCAGCAAACCGGTTTTAGCCATTTTATTCCCCGGCTGGCGCTCACGCAGAGCGGCAGCCTGCAAGCGGTTCAGGTGCGTTCGCTTTGGCAGCAGGCCATCGATCCGAAACGCCCGCTCCCTCCGGCTGTGGTCTCGTATGACTACACCATGTTTAACCTGAGCCTGCCAAATAACCGTAACGACCTGCTTAAAGAAGCGCTTACGTATCTCTCCGATGCCTCTGGCAATCTGGCGATTACGCCGGACACCGTCAACTATGCGCTGAGCAACAGCGACATGGTGGCGACCTGGCCCGGGGATACCAAAGAGGGCTGGTGGCGTTACCGCCTGAAGGGCTCGACGCTGCTGGGACATGACCCGGCCGAACCGCTGAAACAGCCGGTGGACGCCGAACAGGTAAAATCGTTCTACCAGAAGTGGTACACCCCGGATGCGATGACGCTGATCGTGGTGGGTAACGTGGACAGCCGCGCGGTGGTGGAGCAGATCAACAAAGCGTTTGGTGATTTGAAAGGCAAGCGTGAAACGCCAGCCCCTGTCCCGACGCTCTCTCCGTTGCGTGCAGAGCCTGTCAGCATTATGACGGACGCCGTGCGTCAGGATCGCCTCTCCGTCATGTGGGATAACGCCTGGCAGCCAATCCGCGAGTCCGCGGCGATGTTACGCTACTGGCGTGCCGATCTGGCGCGTGAAGCGCTGTTCTGGCACGTTCAGCAGACGCTGAGCAAGAACAACGTGAAGAATATCGGTCTTGGCTTTGACTGCCGCGTGCTGTTCCAGCGTGCACAGTGTGCCATCAACGTTGAGTCGCCGGGCGATAAGTTGAATGCCAATCTGGGCGTGGTCGCAAAAGAGCTGGCAAAAGTGCGTAAAGAGGGGCTTTCCGAAGAGGAATTCAACGCTCTCGTGGCGCAGAAAAAACTCGAGCTGCAGAAGCTGTTTGCGACCTACGCTCGCGCCGATACCGACATTCTGATCAGCCAGCGTATTCGTTCCCTGCAGAATCAGGTGGTGGACATTGCGCCGGAACAGTACCAGAAACTGCGTCAGGAATTCCTGAACGGTCTGACCGTCGAGATGCTCAATCAGGACCTCCGTCAGCAGCTGTCGCAGGAGATGGCGTTGATCCTCCTGCAACCGAAGGGCGAGCCGGAATATGACATGAAGGAACTTCAGAAGACCTGGGATTCCATTATGGCTACCGCGCCGCAGCCAGCGCAGGCCGCCACGGCTGATGATTTACATCCGGACGCGACGGATATTCCGCAGGGGCAGTAATGCTTCAACATTCCCTCTCCCTGTGGGAGAGGGTGAGGGCATCAGCCCGCACCCTCCTTAAACAGGCATCGCCTCACGCGGAATAATCGCCCCGCGATACTGAATCACCGTGCTGGCCGTCAGGTGACCACGCTGTGCCGCCGCTTCCGGCGTTCCACCCGTCAGCCGTACCGCCAGATATCCCGCGCTGAATGAATCACCGGCCGCCGTGGTATCAATCACTTTCTCTTTGGCAAGCTTCACCGCCGGAACGTCAACCAGCGCTTCGCCCGCCACCGCGACCAGGCACGAATCCGCCCCGCGCTTAATCACCACTTCGCTCACGCCTGCCGCCTGCGTGCGTGCAATCACGTCCTCTACCGGTTTCTCACCCCACAGAGCGTTTTCATCGTCGAGCGTGAGGAAGGCGATGTCGGTGCACTGCAGCATCTGCTGATAGACCTGCTGCGTCTCTTCGCGGCTGGCCCACAGGCGCGGGCGGTAGTTGTTATCGAAAATAACCTTGCCGCCGTTTGCACGGCATTCGCGCAGCAGCGAGAGCAGTTTTTCACGGCTGGTAGGGCTCAGGATCGCCAGGCTAATCCCGCTCAGATAGAGGTAATCAAAGGTCGCCAGCTCTTCGCAGATGGCCGCGGCCGCGTCGCTCTCCAGCCAGAATTTGGCCGCGGCTTCGTTACGCCAGTAATAAAACGTGCGTTCGCCGGTGCTGTCGGTTTCGATGTAATAAAGCCCCGGGAGGCGGTTCTCCATACGCTGAATCAGCGACGTTTCGACATGTTCACTCTGCCAGGCCTCCAGCATTTGCTGGCTGAAGCTGTCCGTACCCAGGGCGGTCACGTAGTTCACGGTGAGCGCCTCAGGCGCGACCTGACGGGCAATATAAACGGACGTGTTTAACGTATCGCCACCAAATCCGCGGCTGACTTCCGCGCCTTTTTGTGACAGCTCAATCATGCATTCGCCAATCACGGCAATTTTTTTGGACATAGTCGTGAACCTGAACAGAAGAATTATCAGCAGTGTGCGCTGAGTGAATTAACCGGTCAACTATATTAAAACAACGTTCCATTATTTTATTTGAGCCAGCGCGTGTTCCCGCGCATTTCTGTCATCTTAATTTCATTTTCCCGGTGAATTGAACATAAAGTTCTCAATTGTCGCGCCGATAATCCTGTGACGAGTCCAGAAAGGCTATCCCAACAACAGGACATCTGAAATGAAGTCAGAGCAGGTTATCCAGCGGCTGAGCACTACGCCTGAGGCAAGTATTGAGAACTTGCAGGAGCATCGCTACTGGCTGCAATGTGAGCGTGCGTACACCTATCAGCCGATCTACCGAACAGATGGTCGACTGATGGCAATTGAAATTTTGACCGTCGTTACGCATCCCTCAAACCCTACTCAGCGCATCGCGCCGGATCGCTATTTTGCCGAAGTTGCCGTTCGCCAGCGTCTGGACGTGCTGGAAGAACAGCTTCGTATGCTGGCAACGAAGCAGTCCTTTTTCGAACGGCACGATATCCTCGCCTCGGTGAACGTCGATGGTCCAACCCTGCTGGCGCTGCGTCAGAACGCAAAATTGCAGGAGCTGATCGCCACCCTGCCGTGGATGCGCTTTGAGCTGGTGGAGCATGTCCGCCTGCCGCAGGATTCCTCGTTTGCGTCGATATGCGAATACGGCCCGCTGTGGCTGGATGACTTTGGCACCGGCATGGCGAACTTCTCCGCCCTGAGTGAGGTGCGCTACGACTACATCAAAGTGGCCCGCGACCTGTTCATTATGCTGCGTCAGACCCCGGAAGGGCGGAATCTGTTTACGCTGTTATTACAGCTGATGAACCGCTATTGCCAGGGCGTGATTGTTGAAGGTGTGGAAACACTGGAAGAGTGGCGTGATGTGCAAAACTCCCCCGCAGCGGCGGCGCAAGGCTATTATCTCTCCCGCCCGGTACCCATGGATCGCCTCGATAGCGTTATAACGACCCTCTGATAAGCCCGCTTCCCTTTGTCTGGACTATAGTTTTACAGGACAGGTCATCAGGAAAGGGGATAAAAATGACGAGAACAACCAGGGTAATCTCCTGGACAGCAGGGATTTTCTTGTTGTTGATCGTGGTCGTCGCCATCATTATTGCGACGTTTGACTGGAACCGTCTCAAGCCGACCATCAACCAGAAAGTCTCAACCGAACTGAACCGCCCCTTCGCCATACGCGGCGATTTAGGGGTGGTATGGGAGCGTCAGAAAGAGGAGCCCGGCTGGCGAAGCTGGATCCCCTGGCCTCACGTCCATGCCGACGACATCATTCTCGGCAACCCGCCGGATATCCCGGACGTCACCATGATCCACCTGCCGCGCGTTGAAGCCACGCTGGCTCCGCTGGCGCTCCTCACCAAAACGGTTTATCTGCCGTGGATCAAACTTCAGCAGCCCGATGCGCGCCTGATCCGACTCTCAGAAAAAAACAACAACTGGACGTTTAACCTTGCCAGCGACAGCGAAAAAGATCCGAATGCCCAGCCTTCTTCCTGGTCATTCCGTCTCGACAATATTCTTTTCGATCGCGGACGGATCGCCATAGACGATAAGGTCAGCAAGGCGGATGTGGAGATCCTCGTCGATCCGCTGGGCAAACCGCTGCCGTTTAGCGAAGTCACGGGCACGAAAGCAAAAGGCGACGCGGCAAGCGTAGGTGACTATGTCTTCGGCCTGACGGCAAAAGGACGCTACAACGATCGGCCTCTCAGTGGTAAAGGGAAAATAGGCGGCATGCTGGCGCTGCGGAGCGAAGGCACGCCGTTCCCGGTGCAGGCGGACTTCCGTTCCGGTAACACCCGCGTGGCGTTCGTGGGCACGGTCAACGATCCGATGAATATGGGCGGCGTCGACCTTCAGCTCAAATTTGCCGGCGATTCTCTGGGCGAGCTGTATGAACTCACCGGCGTGCTGCTGCCGGATACCCCGCCGTTCGAAACGGACGGGCATCTGGTCGCCAAAATCGATACCGAAAAATCGTCCGTTTTTGACTACCGGGACTTCAACGGCCGTATCGGCGACAGCGACATCCACGGCACGCTGACCTACACCACCGGAAAACCGCGCCCGAAACTGGAAGGGGATGTTGAGTCCCGTCAGCTGCGTCTGGCCGATCTTGGTCCGCTGATTGGCGTGGACTCGGGTAAAGGTACCAGGTCGAAAGAGGTCAAAAAGGATGTTCAGCCTGCGGGCAAAGTGCTGCCATACGATCGTTTCGAAACAGACAAATGGAACGTGATGGATGCGGATGTGCGCTTCAAAGGCGGAAAAATTGAACATGGCAGTACGCTGCCGATCAGCAATCTTTCGACCCATATTCTCCTCAAAAATGCCGACCTGCGCCTGCAGCCGCTGAAGTTCGGCATGGCGGGCGGGACGATTTCCTCGAACATTCATCTGGAAGGCGATAAGAAGCCGATGCAGGGACGGGCGGAGATCCAGGCGCGTCGATTGAAGCTGAAAGAGCTGATGCCGAACGTAGAGCTGATGCAGAAAACCCTCGGTGAAATGAACGGTGATGCCGACATTCGCGGCGTGGGGAACTCGGTGGCGGCGCTGCTGGGCAGCGGCAATGGTAACCTGAAGCTGCTGATGAACGACGGGCTGGTCAGCCGCAACCTGATGGAGATCCTGGGGCTGAACGTCGGTAACTACGTCATCGGGCAAATTTTTGGTGATGACGAGGTGCGGGTGAACTGCGCGGCGGCCAATCTGGATCTGGTTAACGGCGTGGCGCGTCCGCAGATATTTGCCTTCGACACGGAAAACGCGGTGATTAACGTGACCGGGACCGCCAGCATGGCCTCGGAGCAGCTTGATTTGACGATTGACCCGGAAAGTAAGGGGATCCGCATCATCACCCTGCGCTCGCCGCTTTACGTGCGCGGAACCTTCAAAAACCCGCAGGCGGGCGTGAAGCCCGGACCGCTGATTGCGCGCGGTGCGGTGGCTGCGGCCCTGGCGACGCTGGTCACCCCGGCCGCAGCGCTGCTGGCGTTGATTTCGCCGTCAGAAGGCGAGGCCAATCAGTGCCGGACTATTTTGTCGCAGATGAAGAAGTAAGGTGCGGCCTGTTTTTGCCGGGTGGCGCTGCGCTTACCCGGCCTACATTTGAATCGTAGGCCGGGTAAGGCGTAGCCGCCACCCGGCTTAGCTTACAGAGCCTGATGCTTCGTCTCGTGCGTCAGCAGCAGCGCAATCAGCGTCAGCGCCGCCATGGCCGCCAGATAGACGCCCACATAGAACAGACCATAGTTCGCCTGCAGCCAGGTGGCGATATACGGCGCAACGGACGCGCCCAGAATAGAGGCAACGTTGTAGGAGAACGACGCGCCGGTATAACGCACTTCCGTCGGGAACAGCTCAGGCAGCAGCGCGCCCATCGGGCCGAAGGTCAGCCCCATCAGGCTCAGGCCAATCAGCAGATAGGCCATCACCAGCGCCGGGCTACCTGAACCCAGCAGCGGCGGGAAGACGAACAGCGCGAACAGAATAATCAGCGTGGTGATCGTAATCATGCTCGCACGACGACCAAATTTGTCCGCCAGCAGGCCCGCAATCGGTACCATCACGCCAAACCCGATCACCGCCATCATCAGCATCCACAGCACTTCGTTACGCGGCAGGCCCAGGCCAACCGGCGCGGCGGCGGTACTGAACGTCATGGAGTAGACGGTCATGATGTAGAACAGCGTATAGGTTGCCAGCATGATAAACGTGCCCAGCACGGTCACGCGGACGTGTTTGGTCAGCAGCGTACCCAGCGGCACTTTCACCTGCTTGTTCGCCGCGGCCACTTTCGCAAAAACAGGAGTCTCATGCAGCGAAACACGCACATACAGGCCAATCAGCACCAGCACGGCTGAGAAGATAAACGGGAGACGCCAACCCCAGCTCATGAACTGTTCATCCGTCAGCAGCCAGGAGAGCAGCAGGAACGTCCCGTTGGCAAAGAAGAAGCCAATCGGCGCGCCCAGCTGCGGGAATGAACCGTACAGCGCGCGCTTGCGCGCCGGGGCGTTCTCGGTGGCCAGCAGCGCCGCGCCGCCCCATTCACCGCCCAGCCCCAGACCCTGACCGAAACGCGCCAGCGCCAGCAGGACCGGCGCCAGAATGCCGATGGTTTCATAGGTCGGCAGCAGACCGATGGCTACGGTGGAGATGCCCATCGTCAGCAGCGAGGCCACCAGGGTGACTTTTCGGCCAATGCGATCGCCAAAGTGTCCAAACAGCGCAGAGCCAATCGGACGCGCAACAAACGCGATGGCAAAGGTCGCCAGAGACTGCAGCGTGGCCGCCGTCGGATCGCCCTGCGGGAAGAAAATATGCGGGAAGACGATGACCGCGGCGGTGGCATAAATATAAAAGTCGAAGAACTCAATGGCGGTGCCAATCAGCGAGGCGACGACAACTTTATTGCGCGAGTTTACCGGAACGTTTTCCGTTCCTGAGTCGAGTGTGGTGGCTGTTGCTTGCATAATATTTTCTTATTTTTGTCGAACGAAAGGCCATATTACGCACAGCAAAAGCGACATTTCAATCTGTAACAAAACCGCGAGCTGGTGATAAAAGCAACAAAAAGCGGATAATTTTCAGGCCAGCGAAAACACGTCTATGAAATGCTTCACAGATTTTAAATATCAGTCAATTAAACTGGTTTTCAGTTAAATAAAAGTTACGGACTGGATTTATATGCTGAAATGATGAATCGGGCTGAAATTTCAGCCCGAGAGCGGGGCTAGCGGTGCGTTTTACCGGGCATTCGCGTGTCGCCTTTGTACTCGGCGGTGGCAATCCATGCCGCGCAGAACAGAGTCAGACGGGCGAAGAAATAGAAGAAGGCCATCAGTCCCAGCACCGAGCCAAACGCCGCGCCAGAAGGGGATTTCACCAGCGACGGCAGCGTGTAGGTCATCACGATTTTGATCACCTCAAAGCCGATCGCCGCAATCAACGTGCCGCGGATCAGCGCCTTCTTGCGCGGACGATGGCGGGGCAAGCGCCAGAAGATCCAGAAGAACAGCAGGTAGTTGGCGAAGATAGAAATGGCCAGCCCAATGCCGCGCCAGGCGGGCTTCAGCCATTCGATGTAATCAAGATAGAGCGCGGAGATGATCATCTGCTGCGCCGAGCCCGCCACGGAGGTAATGGAAAGCGTCACGATCAGCGCGACGAGCAGGCCAATCAGCGAAACAAAATCGCGGAGATACTTCACCCAGATTTTCTCCTGGTCCTGCGGCTTACGCTCCCAGACGTCGCGCGACTGGGCGCGAATGGCCTCGCGCAGGTTGCCCATCCAGTTAACGCCGGAGTAAAGGGCAATCAGCAAACCGACGATGCCGACGGTGGTACGCTGCTGAACGGCGGTATTGATGGTGCTCTTGAGCGTGCTGGCAAGAGTCGGGTCACTGACGTTATTCAGGATCTTACTGAAGATATCCTGCAGCAGCGTCGGGTGCGACGCGAGCACAAAACCGGCTGCCGCAAATGACACCATCAGGATTGGGATCATCGACAGGAAGGAAAAATAGGTGATGGCGGCACCAAACTGGTTTCCCATGCGGTCATTAAACCGTTCTGTGGCGCGTATCAGGTGCGCAATCATGGGAAGCTGCTGGATCTTTTCTGCCATGCTGGTAACCGTACCCAGCGCTTTGCTGGCTGTTCCCGGCGTTGCGGGCGCTTCAGGCTCGGTTTCCATCTTTTTGATGGGCTCATACTCTAAATGTTGGGTGGGTCGTTGCGGGTTGTTTTCCGGCGTCACGCGCATTTTCCTTTTCGTTGAGCTGGATGTGTTTTTGAATTATAGCTTGCGGCTAGTCCACGTAAGCTTTTGTGAGTTCGGTAAGCCACTCCATGAACAGATGGACCCGTCGGGAGAGGTTGCGGCGGTGGGGGTAAATCAGGGAGACAGGCATCGGTTCGGCCCGGTATTGCGGGAGGATCTCAATCAGTTTCTTCGCGCGCAGTAAATCACGCACCCCAACCCGCGGAACCTGAATAATGCCCAGCCCGGCGAGACAGGCAGCCTGGTAAGTTTCCGTGCTGTTGACGGTTAATACCCCGCCCGTTTTTATCCACTGCGTCGCACTGCCGTTATAAAACTCAAAGCCCTGCGGGCGGGTTCCCAGCATCGCGGCGTAGTGGATGACGGCGTGCGAGCCTAAATCGTCGAGCGTTTCCGGGTAGCCAAATCGCGCCAGATAATCCGGGCTGGCGCAGTTAATCACCGACAGCTTGCCCAGCGGACGGGCAATCAGCCCTGAATCCTTCAATGTGCCGACGCGCACCACGCAATCAAACCCTTCGCGGATCACATCCACCAGACGATCGCTGCTGCTGAGCTCGAGTTCAATGCCCGGATAGTGCTGCAGAAAAGCAGGCAGTTTGGGGATGACTAAATTTCGAGCAACGCCGACGGGCATATCCACGCGGAGCCGACCGCTGATGCTGGAGGGATCGTGCTGAAACATACCGTCGAGTTCATCAAGGTTTGCCAGCAGATCTTTTGCCCGTTCGTAATAGACCATGCCGTCCTGCGTCAGGCTGACGCGTCGCGTGGTGCGGTGCAATAGCTGGGTGCCAAGCCGGTTTTCCAGAGCCTGAATTTGCCGCGAGACGCTGCCTTTCGGCAGGGTTAATGTTTCGGCCGCGCGGGAAAAACTCTCCAGTTCCGCGACGCGGACGAACAACTGCATTGCGTGAATTTTATCCATAGAGGAAGCTCATTGTTGTTTCTGTTGAAACAGTGAAGCGTTTTAACCCATCTTTATTGATTTTCTATCACCTAATAAGCTCTTTCTCAATCTCCTTAACAGCCAAAACGAGGTTTATAATGAGTGAACGTATCGCATTAGTGACGGGTGGTAGCCGTGGTCTGGGTAAAAACGCTGCGTTAAAGCTGGCGGCAGACGGAACGGGAATTGTCCTGACATACAATCGTAGCCAGCAGGAAGCGCTGGATGTTGTGCATGAAATTCAGGAAAAAGGCGTCAACGCAGCGGCATTACAGCTCAACGTCGGGGATATCACGAGTTTTGATCATTTTGCCCGACAGCTTCAGGAAACCCTTAAGACCGTCTGGCAGCGCGAAACCTTTGACTATTTATTGAACAATGCCGGAACGGGTTTATATGCGCCCTATGCCGACACGACGGAAGCCCAGTTTGATGAAGCGCTGAACATTCATTTCAAAGGACCTTTCTTCCTGACCCAGCGCCTGCTGCCGCTGCTTAACGACGGGGGGCGTATCCTCAACGTCTCAAGCGGGCTGGCCCGTTTTACCCAGCCGGGCTCTGGGACCTACGCGGCCATGAAGGGGGCGATGGAAGTGCTGACGCGTTATCAGGCGAAAGAGCTGGGCGCGCGCGGAATTTCCGTCAATATCATTGCGCCGGGCGCGATTGAAACCGACTTTGGCGGCGGACGCGTGCGCGACAACGCGGAGCTGAATCAGCTTCTGGCCTCGCAGACGGCGCTGGGCCGGGTGGGGCTGCCGGACGATATTGGCGATGCCATTGCGGCACTGCTCAGCGATAAATTGGGCTGGATGAATGCGCAACGTATTGAAGTATCAGGCGGTATGTTCCTGTGATACACGGGCTTAAGGGGAAGGAACCCCTTAATGAAACCCTTAGTATGGATGTGTCTGCATACTGACAGTGATAAAGAACGCAGGCAGCCATAGCCGATAACCCCTTTTCATCACGATATTTCTCAAGAGAAAGACCCTGATGATTATTTATTAACGCAATGGCGGCAGAAAATATTTTCAGCGAATGACGTTTGATATTCGTTTCCTCTTAATAGCGACACTGAAGAGGAAACGACGTCCGGGAAATATCTGCTAAAAAGCGGTTGGTCAGGAATTATTATTCAGGTATTCCTGCTGTAATAAACCAAATAGCCAGTCATTTTGCCAGCGCCCCGCAAGGTAATAGCTCTCGCGTAATTCACCTTCCAGACGAAAGCGGGCTTTTTCCAGCAGGCGTCTTGACGCGACATTTCCCGCGGTGACAGTGGCGGTGAGTCGCCGTATACCGCCCTGATGAAAAGCGTAATCGCAAAGCGCTTTCAGGGATTCAAAGCCGTAACCTTTCCCCTGCGCCTCGGGTGCGAAAAGGAAGCCCACTTCGGCGCAGTCTTCCTCCCGATGAATATACCCGGTAACGCCCAGCGGGGCCTGTGAGGCGATGTCACGCACGACGAGACAAAGCCAGTGCGCGCTGCCCGGTGCCCATGGGGCCAGGCGCGAATCAAACGCCTCGCGGATCGCCGCGACGGGGCGGCCTTCCGCCACAAAGCGCATCACGTCCTGGTGCTGCTGTAGCGCCAGAAAAAAGGGCCAGTCTTGCTCCTGCAGGGGCGAACAGGTCAGGCGAGAGGTAATTAAAACCGGCATTCAGATTCTCCTGAAACATTTTAAATCATTTTAGGGTTGTCACTTTATTTCAACAGAAACTCAGGTATGGTTAACCGCGTATAAATAAAAAGAATAAAGGGCGTTTCGTGCCCATTCCGGATGTCTTCGTTGTCGCTTAAGGAAAACAATGACTCTCAGCACATCACATCATATTCGCGAACAGTTTGAACACTGTCTGGCGGTCATTCGCCATGCGTCGGTGGAAATTTTACTCCTTCTGAATGTACATGCTTCTGAGGGAAAAGATCCACGCTGGTTTCTGGAACAACTCGACAGCGCGCGATTAGCTCTGGGCGGCTGGGGAGCCGTTGCGAAAAAACTCAACCTCAATGATGCCGAGATGTCGGAATTTACGCTCCAGCTGCGCCTGCTGCAGCAGCGCGTTCCGCAGTATGAAAGCGGACAGGATGTGAGTGAAAACCAGCTTATTGCGGCGATGCGGTTTGTGACCGCGCTGGAACATCTTCGCCTGCAGCAGCCGCTGTTGACCTACAGCACCGACCTGGCACCGGGAAGCGAACTCCAGCAGCAGCAGGCGCACAAGCAGGTACGCGCGATTGAGCTGATGATTAAAGGACTCATCCAGCAGGCCTGGCCCGATCAGGTGCGGCTGAACAACCATCTAAAGACCCTGTTTAACGCTGACCGCGTGCGGCGCTGGCTGAAGCTTGGCGAGATCAATGATGTCCTGAGCGGCATGATGTTCAGTGAACTGGCGCAGATGCTGGTGGATAAAAAAGAGTTCAGCCGCTATTACGCTTCGCTGTTCAGCGACCCGTCCATGCTGACGCTGCTGGTTGAACCGCGCAAAACGCTGCAAACCTTCCTCGATGACATCCGGCAAATCCGCAACAGCATCACCGTTCAGAAAACGTTAAGCTCGGCGCAAATTCAGCTGCTGGATAGCTACTACGCGCAGATCGCGCGGCCCGTTCAGCGCGCGTTTGAAGAGGGGAGAACGCGCGTCAATCCGGCCGGATTCATGGCGGTAGATGCCAGCGAATTGCATACCTTCTGGGAAAAGGCGCAGAAAATGGATCGGGTCACCGGTGGGGATCTGTTTGAAGTCCGTGACACCATTGAAAAGCCGACCCAGCGCGCGCCGCGTACCCCTGAACAACGCGAGCAGCTCATTTCCGGTGCGCTATGGGGGGCGGTTGGCGTCATGGTGATTGCTATCGTGGCGGGAGGCTTCTGGCTGGTGACCAGCAGCAAACCGCAGCCTGCAACCGCCAGCGCGGCTGAAGCGGCTTCTCCGCAGGAAATGCGCGAGACGCCTTCTTCGCGCGAAACGCTCACGCGCATGGGGGTCACCTGGGACGAGAATAATTTCCGCTCGGCCATTAACCGCAACGATACCCGCGTGACCCTGCTGTTTTTGCAGGGCGGTATGGACTGGAAGCTCTCCTGGACCGAAGAGGCGATGTCGGCAGGCTATGACGATGTGCTGGAGCTGATGTTACGCTACCGCCAGAACATGGTGGAAGAGAAGCCGTGCCGTCGCTTCATCAACACGCTCAGCCACGCCATGTCGAACGGCGAGTCTCTGACCTCGGTTCGTAAAGAGTATCTCAAAGCGTTCTGCACCGTGCCTGCCGTGGTGAAACGCCAGCAGCACGATCTCGACATGGCCACTCGCCGCGCGCAGTCGCAGCCGGATGCCACCACGAAAAAATGGCAGTCCATTCAGACTGCCATTTATGAGGTGATTCGCTAAAATTTTTCCCCTCACCCCAGCCCTCTCCCCATAGGGGCGAGGGAGATGAAGAGCGCACCGTGCAGTCCCCTCTCCCCTCTGGGGAGAGGGTTAGGGTGAGGGGTGAGGGCACCAGACCGCACCCCGCTTAAGGCTCCCCATACAACCCAATCAGCCGCCGCACCACGCCGTTCGTCCAGCCGAAACCGTCCTGCAGCGGATACTCACCCCCGCCGCCTTCGCGCGGCGTACTGCTGGCGATGTGATACTTCTCAATCAGCTTGTGATGCGTCTTATAAAAATGGTTCACCGTATGCAGCCAGCTCCAGGCGATCTCATCGCCCAGCGAGTCGTTGCCGTACTGCTTGAACCCCTGAATCGCCATCCACTGCAGCGGCGCCCAGCCGTTGGGTTTATCCCACTGCTCGCCGGTTTCGTACTCGGTCGCCAGAATTCCGCCCGGCGTCAGCAGACGCGCCTTGACCGCATCCGACAAACGTTCTGCCTGCTCGTGCGTCGCCATTCCAACGTACAGCGGCACAATGCTGGCGGCAGAAAACAGCGCCAGCTCTTCGCGTCGCCAGTCGTAATCGCGGTAGCAGCCGCTCTCCTCATCCCACAGATAGCGGTTCACCGCCGCGCGGCGATCGTTGGCTTTCTGGCGGAACGCCTCTGCCGTCTCTTTATCCCCTTTCGACGCCGAGATGTTGGCTATAGCGCTTTCCAGCTTGAACAGGAAGGCGTTCAGATCGATGGGGATAAACTGCGTCGTGCGGATGCTGGCGAGCCGCGACGGATCGCGCAGCCAGCGGGACGAATAATCCCAGCCGGACGCCGCCCCCGCGCGCAGATCGCGGTAAACCTCATTGGGCGGACGACCCGAGTGACGCGCGGTTTCAACGTCCTCGATCCACGATTCGTCGCGCGGGGTATCACGGTCGTCCCAGTAGCGGTTGAGCAGTGAACCGTCCGGCATACGCACGGCGCTGCGGTAAGCCTGGTTAAGCAGCAGCGACTCCGCGCCGTCCATCCAGAAGGCGTATTCCATTTTGAGGTGATCCAGATAGCGTTTCGCACCGCGCACGCCGTCCTCCTCGAACAGCTCTACCATCAGGGCAAAGACCGGCGGCTGTGAGCGGCTGAGGTAATAGGTGCGGTTGCCGTTGGGGATATGCCCGTAGCGTTCAATCAGCCAGGCGAAGTTGTCCGCCATACATTTGAGCAGATCGTTACGGCCGCTCTCCGCCAGCCCCAGCATGGAGAAATAGGAATCCCAGTAGTAGGTCTCGCTGAATCGCCCGCCGGGGACGATATAGGCCTGCGGCAGGGCCAGCAGGGAAGACCAGGGAATATGATCCTGCGGCTCGCGCGTCAGCACCGGCCACAGGTTATCAATATGCTCTTTCAGGGAGAGTCCCGGGTCGGAGACATATTCTGTGCCGTACGTTTCCGGCATCCAGAAGTGGTTCTCCACAAACTGGCGCAGGTCGAAATCCCGGTGGCGTCTGACCTTGCGGTAGCGGATCAGGATATCCAGCGGATCCATCTTCGGCGCGCAGTCGGGAAAGGTTTTACTGTCCGCAAACAGCCGCGTCGACTGCACATGCTCGAACAGTTCAAGATAGCGGTCTGCGGGCGTCAACGCATCGGAGGCGGGTAGCCCCTCGATCATTTCGGGTTCCGGTTCCGCCTCAATCATTTCATCCAGTTTCAACTCGCAGGGATCGGTCTCGTAGCGCAGCTCTTCTGCAATCTCGAACTCGATGTTCTCGGTAGCCTGTAGTTTCTGGTTGAACATGGTGATAGGGACCTCCGGTTGTGTGTTCAAAAGACAGGTTTATCCGGGCGTCTTATAAGCGTAGACATTCGCTTCGGTAGATGGGGAGGGATATGTGCGGTAGATCACTATTTTCGGAGCATTCGTTTTGCAACGATTTATGAATGTTAAAAAAATGCCCCTCCGGAGAGGGGCATCAGGATTAACGCATGGTCACAAACTCTTCCGCGGCCGTCGGGTGGATGGCCACGGTGTTGTCGAAGTCTTTCTTGGTTGCGCCCATCTTCAGCGCCACGGCGAAGCCCTGCAGGATCTCGTCCATGCCGAAGCCGATGCCGTGGATGCCGACAATCTTCTCTTCCGGGCCCACGCAGACCAGCTTCATGCGGCACGGCTGACGGTGAGAGGTGACGGCGGTGTACATCGCGGTAAACGCCGATTTATACACTTTCACCTGGTCGTCGCCGTACTGTTCGCGCGCCTGCGGCTCGGTTAAGCCGACGGTGCCGATTGGCGGATGGCTGAAGACCACGGTCGGGATGTTGCTGTAGTCAAGATGCTCGTCCGGCTTGTTGTTGAACAGGCGCTCGGAGAGACGACGACCCGCCGCAACGGCGACCGGCGTCAGCTCAACCGCGCCGGTGTTGTCGCCGACCGCATAAATGCCCGGTACGCTGGTGTTCTGGAATTTATCGACGACGATATAGCCTTTTTCGTCGGTTTTCACGCCCGTCACGCCCAGGTTGAAGTTATCGTTCGCAGGTTCACGGCCAATCGCCCAGATCAGGCAATCGACGGTCTGGCTGCGGCCATCTTCCAGCTCAAGCGTCAGGCTACCATCCGCGTTTTTCACCACCGCTTTTGGCACGGCGTTGGTGTGCAGGGTCGGGCCTTCCGTGTTCATCACTTCAACCAGCGTATCGACAATCAGCGGGTCAAAGCTGCGCAGCGGCGCGTGTTTACGTACGAACAGGTGCGCTTCCGCGCCCAGGCCGTTAATCACGCCAGCCAGTTCCACCGCGATATAGCCCGCGCCAACAACGGCAACGCGTTTTGGCAGGGCAGGCAGCTCGAAGAAACCGTCGGAGTCGATGCCGTATTCCACGCCCGGGATGTTCGGGTGGCTCGGACGACCGCCGGTGGCGATCAGGATGTGATCGGCGGTGATCGTCTCGCCGTTCACTTCGATCGTTTTCGCGTCCACAAAGCGGGCGAAACCGTGGATAACATCGACGTTATTTTTACCCAGCACGTTGTCGTACGAGGTGTGAATGCGGTCGATGTAGGCGGTACGGCTGGCGATCAGTTTGTCCCAGTCGAAGCGGTTGATGGTGGTGTCAAAGCCGTAGTCCGGGCCATACATATGAATAGCTTCACGGATCTGCGCCGCATGCCACATCACTTTCTTCGGTACACAACCCACGTTCACGCAGGTGCCGCCCAGCGCTTTGGCTTCAATCAGCGCGCACTTCTGGCCGTACATGGCCGCACGGTTGATGGAGGCGATGCCGCCGCTGCCGCCGCCGATTGCGATGTAGTCATAATGCTTAGTCATTGCTTTTGTCCTTAATCGTGAATTGCCGCGATTGTATACCTGAAATCAATAGTTTCCACCGATGACTGCGATTACTCCGGCACGATCCAACTGACGGTGGCGTGGCCTGTACCGGCGGGGACCAGCGTTTTATGCAGCCACGGCAGCACGTTGTTCATCTGCGCTTCGAGCTTCCACGGCGGGTTGATCACAATCATGCCGGAGGCGGTCATGCCGCGCTGATCGCTGTCAGGGCGTACCGCCAGCTCGATCTGCAGGATCTTGCGGATGCCGGTCGCTTCCAGGTCTTTGATCATGCGTTTGATCTGCGCGCGCAGCACCACCGGGTACCACAGGGCATAGGTGCCGGTAGCAAAGCGTTTGTAGCCTTCGTGGATGCCGGTTACCACTGCCTGATAGTCGGTTTTGATTTCGTACGGCGGGTCGATCAGCACCAGGCCACGACGGGAAACCGGCGGCAGTTTGGCCTTCAGCTGCTGGTAACCGTCGGCTTTTTCCACGCGGGCGCGGCTGTCTTTCTGGAATTCGGAACGCAGCAGCGGGAAGTCGCTCGGATGCAGTTCGGTCAACTGGAGGCTGTCCTGCTCGCGCAGCAGCTGGCGTGCAATCAGCGGTGAGCCAGGGTAGTAGCGCAGCTGGCCGTTGCGGTTGAAGTGATTCACCACGCCGATGTAAGGCTCCAGCTCGGCAGGCAGGTCGTCCTGCTGCCAGATGCGGGCAATCCCTTCCAGATATTCACCGGTACGCTCGGCATGCTCGCCGCTCAGCTGATAACGGCCCGCGCCCGCGTGCGTGTCCAGATAGAGAAACGGCTTCTCTTTCTCTTTGAGCGATTCGATGATCAGGCTCTGAACGGTGTGTTTAAGGACGTCGGCGTGGTTGCCTGCGTGGAAGCTGTGGCGATAACTGAGCATGGATGAATGTGTTCCAGGTAGTAAACGTAGGCCCGATAAGCGTAACGCCATCGGGCAAAAATAGAGCGTATCGCCACAGTATACAGAAAAGTTTCCACCGCCGCGAAAGCGCAACGTCCGGCATTGAAATCCTCTACACTTAACCCCATTCTAGATCCCATATGCACAGCGCCGGATGCGCGCTTCATTCACCTATTTCAACAGGACAGCGTTTATGACCAATCCATTACTGACGCCTTTTTCGTTGCCGCCGTTTTCTAAAATCCTCCCTGAGCATGTTGTTCCAGCCGTTACGCAATCGCTGGACAACTGCCGCGCGGCGGTAGAAAGCGTGGTAGCGCAGGGCGCGCCGTACACCTGGGAAAATCTGTGTCAGCCGCTGGCCGAAGTGGACGACGTGCTGGGGCGTATCTTCTCCCCGGTGAGCCACCTGAACTCGGTAAAAAACAGCCCGGAACTGCGCGAAGCCTACGAGCAGACCCTGCCGCTGCTCTCTGAGTACAGCACCTGGGTCGGGCAGCACGAAGGGCTGTACAAAGCCTACCGCGACCTGCGCGACGGCGACCACTATGCCGAACTGAACACGGCGCAGAAAAAATCGGTCGATAACGCCCTGCGTGATTTTGAGCTGTCCGGGATTGGCCTGCCAAAAGAGAAGCAGACCCGCTACGGCGAAATTGCCGCGCGTCTGTCCGAACTGGGCAACCAGTACAGCAACAACGTGCTCGACGCCACCATGGGCTGGACGAAGCTGATTACCGACGAAGCTGAGCTGGCCGGTATGCCGGAAAGCGCGCTGGCGGCGGCAAAAGCCCAGGCCGAAGCGAAAGAGCAGGAAGGCTTCCTGTTGACGCTTGATATCCCGAGCTATCTGCCGGTAATGACCTACTGCGACAACCAGGCCCTGCGCGAAGAGATGTACCGCGCGTACAGCACCCGCGCCTCCGATCAGGGGCCGAATGCCGGTAAGTGGGACAACAGCCCGGTAATGGCGGAAATCCTCGCCCTGCGTCACGAGCTGGCGCAGCTGCTGGGCTTCGAAAACTACGCGGATAAATCCCTCGCCACCAAAATGGCGGAGAACCCGCAGCAGGTGCTCGACTTCCTGACCGATCTGGCGAAACGCGCCCGTCCGCAGGGTGAGAAAGAGCTGGCCCAGCTGCGTGCCTTCGCGAAAGCCGAGTTCGGCGTGGACGAGCTGCAGCCGTGGGATATCGCGTACTACAGCGAAAAACAGAAGCAGCATCTCTACAGCATCAGCGACGAGCAGCTGCGCCCGTACTTCCCGGAAAACAAAGCCGTTAACGGCCTGTTCGAAGTGGTAAAACGCATCTATGGCATCACCGCCAAAGAGCGTACCGATATCGACGTCTGGCACCCGGACGTGCGCTTCTTCGAGCTGTATGACGAGAAAAACGAGCTGCGCGGTAGCTTCTACCTCGATCTCTACGCGCGTGAGAACAAGCGCGGCGGGGCGTGGATGGACGACTGCGTAGGCCAGATGCGTAAAGCCGACGGTTCTCTGCAGAAGCCGGTCGCCTACCTGACCTGTAACTTCAACCGTCCGGTAAGCGGTAAACCGGCGCTGTTCACCCACGACGAAGTGATCACCCTTTTCCACGAGTTCGGTCATGGTCTGCACCACATGCTGACCCGTATCGAAACCGCAGGCGTAGCCGGTATCAGCGGCGTGCCGTGGGATGCGGTCGAGCTGCCAAGCCAGTTTATGGAAAACTGGTGCTGGGAGCCGGACGCGCTGGCGTTTATCTCCGGCCACTACGAGACCGGCGAACCGCTGCCGAAGGAGCTGCTGGATAAAATGCTGGCGGCGAAAAACTACCAGGCGGCGATGTTCATCCTGCGTCAGCTGGAGTTCGGCCTGTTCGATTTCCGCCTGCACGCCGAGTTTAGCCCGGAGCAGGGCGCTAAAATCCTTGAGACCCTGGCCGAGATTAAAAAGCAGGTTGCCGTTATTCCAGGGCCAACCTGGGGCCGCTTCCCGCATGCCTTCAGCCATATCTTCGCAGGCGGCTACGCGGCGGGCTACTACAGCTACCTGTGGGCCGACGTGCTGGCGGCAGATGCCTTCTCCCGCTTCGAAGAAGAGGGGATCTTCAACCGCGAAACCGGCCAGTCGTTCCTCGATAACATCCTGACCCGCGGCGGGTCTGAAGAGCCAATGGTGCTGTTCAAACGCTTCCGCGGCCGCGAGCCACAGCTGGACGCGATGCTTGAGCATTACGGGATCAAAGGCTGATTGTTACGTGAAGATCTGCTTAGTAGATGAAACAGGCGCCGGAGACGGCGCCTTATCTGTTCTGGCGGCCCGCTGGGGGCTGGAGCACGATGAAGAAAACCTGATGGCGCTGGTGATGACGCCGGAACATCTCGAATTACGCAAGCGCGACGAACCGAAGCTCGGCGGGATTTTCGTCGATTTTGTCGGCGGCGCGATGGCGCACCGGCGCAAGTTCGGCGGCGGTCGCGGCGAAGCGGTGGCCAAAGCGGTCGGCATCAAAGGGAGCTACCTCCCGGACGTGGTCGATGCAACGGCGGGGCTGGGGCGCGATGCGTTTGTGCTGGCGTCCGTCGGCTGTCGCGTGCGGATGCTGGAGCGTAATCCGGTGGTCGCTGCGCTGCTCGACGACGGGCTGGCGCGAGGCTACGCGGACCCGGAAATCGGCCCCTGGTTACAGGATCGTTTGCAGCTGATCCACGACTCCAGCCTGACGGCATTGACGGACATCACCCCGCGCCCGCAGGTGGTCTATCTCGACCCTATGTTCCCGCATAAGCAGAAAAGCGCGCTGGTGAAGAAAGAGATGCGGGTGTTTCAGTCGCTGGTGGGACCGGATTTGGATGCCGATGGCCTGCTGGAGCCGGCTCGTCAGCTTGCCACGAAGCGGGTGGTGGTAAAGCGCCCGGACTATGCGCCGCCGCTGGCGGACGTTGCGACCGCTAACGCGGTGACCACCAAAGGGCACCGGTTTGATATTTATCCGGGTACGCCGGAATAGTGCGGGCTGATGCCCTCACCCTAACCCTCTCCCACAGGGAGAGGGAACAAACATGTAAAACGGCAACCAGGTTGCCGTTTTGCTTTTACCTTGTAGGCCCGGTAAGCGTTAGCGCCACCGGGCTTTTTTGCACTTACTCGTCTTCTTCGTCACGCAGTGGAACAATCAGCATATCCACGTGAACGGTGTTAATCAGCTGGCGCGCTGAAGACATCAGCTTACTCCAGAAGTCCTGATGGTGACCGCAAACCACCAGGTCCATATCGTATTTCTTGATCGCATCAACCAGCACCTGGCCCAGGTCGCCGCTGCCGCTCAGGGTTTCGGTAATCGGATAGCCCGCGTTGGTGGAGAGTTCGCTCAGGGCATGGTGAGTCTCTTCGGAAATGCGTTTCTGCATATCGCCAAGATTCACGTCGATCAGACCGGTGTAGAGGTCGGAGTAATTCACGTCAACGTGAATCAGCGAAACTTTCGCGTTGTAGGGACGTGCCATGGATACCGCTTTATCAACCAGCACTTTGCTCTCCGGAGAGAGGTCAACCGCGATGAGAATGTGTTTGTAAGCCATAGTGTTACTCCTTCCTTAAGTTATCGATGACTAAGTGAGAATGCCGTCGTCTGATACTTTCATTACGGCCCAGTTAAACATATTTTTCAAGCTTTGGTGTTGATAACGATTAACCTTGTGGCAAAAAAATTAACGGATCTCCTACACTGTTAAATGAGCCGTTCGGATATTAAAACGCGAACCGGATCGATTTTGGTCATTCTTTCACTGAACTGTCTGTCAGGGCATTGGGGTGCGGTAGCTCAGGAGCCTTGCTTCGTGGGTGGACGCCGGGGAGGATGTATGATTAGCACCGTCGCATTGTTTTGGGCGTTATGCGTGGTTTGCATAGTGAATATGGCGCGCTACTTCTCATCGTTACGTGCGCTGTTAGTGGTACTTCGTGGTTGCGATCCGTTGCTTTATCAGTATGTGGACGGTGGAGGGTTCTTCACCTCGCATGGACAGCCCAGCAAGCAGATGCGTCTGGTGGGGTACATCTACTACCAGCGCTACCGCGATCATCACGATGAAGAGTTTATTCGTCGCTGCGAGCGCCTGCGTCGTCAGTTCATTTTGACCAGTGCCCTGTGCGGGCTGGTCGTAGTCAGTATGATTGCATTGATGATTTGGCACTGAGCATCACAGCAGGCGGGGAAAGCCCCGCCTTCTTTCATCTGGCTCAGGGCTTAACTGAGAACCGGAGACTGGAGATATTGTTCTCAATCGAAATAACCTTTCCGCTATAGGCAATGTTCACTTCCCCGCTTGTATCAATACTGGCCGAGGTTATCGTGCCTGTACCTTCGATTACCGGATACTTCATCGCAAGCTGATGGATAATATCAGGGTCTTTCCCTGCAAGCGCCCCCGAGAGATAGTAACGGTAGATTGGTGGTACGGTTGTGCCACCCTGATTGTTCACGGTCATATAGAGCCAGACGCTATCGGATAATTTATAAACGCGCTGTAGCTCATCGCTATTTCGCTGATTGGGCTGATGGTTTAACCAGAAAAATCCAATGACCAGAACCAGAAGTGAAAAGGTAACAAGGCGATGAATCCATTTAATAGCCGTTTTGAATGGCATACTCTATTCCTTCTCTGATGTTGCGTTGGTCCGTTGGGTCGTCTCCGTAAGGCGGCTTTTCGTACCATTTTCCCCATTCCGGTTTTGAGGTACCTGCCCGGCCTTGAGCCCAGCCTGCCCCCATAAGGAGGATGTTTGCAGGGATACCTGCCGCAGTACCGGCGGCTCCGAAGTTGAAGTTACCAAATGCAGCAAAATAAGGGTCGAATTTTTTATAATCCCAGGGACCGCCATTTCGGACTTTTTGGTAGAACCAATAATACGTTGAGGGCGTAGCCATATTGCGTGACATTCCGTTAAGGCGTGCCTCACGCATATTGTTCGCTATAACGATTGAACCCGGTCCTGAGATAGGGACAGAAGCCATACATTCTCCTTTGTCTGGATTTTTCTTCTGGCCGCCATGATAGTTTTTTCTGTGTTTTAAAATTGAACAAAAAATGTTCAGGAAATCCTCATGTTATCAAACACTTCATGGAAAAAAGCTGCCATAAAAAAAGCGGGTCAGTTTCCTGACCCGCTTTTTTGTCGCACTAAACCGATTAGATCAGCTTCAGCGAAATCCAGTACAAACCGCCAGACAGCAGGATTGAGGCCGGAAGGGTGAACACCCAGGCCATCAGAATGTTGGTCACGGTTTTGCGCTGCAGACCGCCACCGTCAACAATCATGGTACCTGCCACGGACGAAGAGAGTACGTGGGTGGTGGATACCGGCATACCGGTGTAGCTCGCCAGACCGATAGACACTGCCGCCGTCATCTGCGCGGACATACCCTGCGCATAGGTCATGCCTTTCTTACCGATCTTCTCGCCGATGGTGGTCGCCACACGACGCCAGCCAATCATCGTACCGATACCAAGCGCCAGCGCGACGGCCATGATGATCCAGATTGGCGCGTACTCAATGGTGTTGAGCATATCGCTTTTCAGTTTCTTCAGCAGACGTTTGTCGTCACCATTCACCTCTGGCAGCTTCGCGACTTTATCGGTCACATCAGAGATACAGAGCATGATACGACGCAGCTGACCACGCTGTTCTACAGCCAGTTTGTCGTAGCTTTCGATATCGCCCAGCATGCCTTTCGCACGTTCCAGCGCGTTAATCGCGTTTGCCGGATGGCAGTGGAACTCGCCAGGCGCGGTGGTTGCACCGGCTTCCGGAGAAGGGATCAATTGATCAACGCCGGTCGCTTTTTTCAGCAGGTCAGGATGCTGCTGGAAATAGGTTTCAACGTTGTTGACCGCATCGCGGGTACGGGTGATTTCGTAACCCGAGGCGTTCATGTTCACCACGAAGCCTGCCGGTGCGACGCCGATCAGAACCAGCATCACCAGACCAATGCCTTTCTGCCCGTCGTTCGCGCCGTGAGAGAAGGCCACGCCGATAGCAGAAATGATCAGGGCGATACGCGTCCAGAACGGCGGCTTTTTCTTGCCGTCTTTCTTCTCACGCTCTGCTGGCGTCAGGTGGATACGCGCACGTTTTTTCGTGTTACTCCAGTAACGACGCAGGATGAAAATCAATCCCCCCGCGACTACCAGACCCACGATAGGGGAGATGATCAGGGAGCCGAAAATGCCCAATACTTTAGGCAGGTTCAGCGCATCAACAACCGATGTCCCGGTCATCAGGGCGTTGGTTAACCCGATACCGATAATCGCGCCGATGAGGGTGTGAGAACTGGATGCAGGCAGGCCAAAATACCAGGTACCGAGGTTCCAGATAATTGCAGCAAGCAGCATTGAGAACACCATAGCGAGGCCATGGCCAGAACTAACGTTAAGCAGCAGATCCGTTGGCAGCATATGCACGATGGCATACGCAACGCTCAGTCCGCCCAGGAGAACACCAAAAAAGTTAAATACCGCCGCCATAACAACCGCAAGCTGCGATCGCATTGCGCGAGTGTAGATAACCGTCGCTACTGCGTTTGCAGTGTCGTGGAAGCCGTTGATCGCTTCGTAAAACAGTACAAAAACCAGAGCAAGCAATAATAAAAGCCCGGTATGTAAATCCAGGCCGGCAAACAAATGTAGCATAGGACGTTACGCCATTTTGAGGACATGAACGCGGCGCATTATCCAGGACAAATGCGCGGCGGGCAAAGTGAAATATAGACTTTTTTTGACATACCACCTGATTTGAGAAAAGCACTAGAAAGGATATTCTTTAAATTTCAATGAAATGGCTTTGTAATATCTTTTTACGCTGGTGTGACCACAGAGGAAACTTTACAATCCGCGGCAGTTAACAAAGAGGGTTTTGACGTGGAAAGGTTTGATGCCGTGGTAATTGGCGCCGGTGCGGCGGGTATGTTTTGTGCGGCAATGGCCGGACAGGCGGGTCGTCGCGTGCTGCTGCTGGATAACGGTAAAAAGCCCGGCCGTAAGATCCTGATGTCCGGCGGTGGGCGCTGCAACTTTACTAATCTGTATGTTGAACCCGCGGCCTATTTGAGCCAAAACCGTCATTTTTGTAAATCTGCGCTGGCGCGCTACACCCAATGGGATTTTATCGACCTGGTGGGTAAGCACGGCATCGCGTGGCATGAAAAGACGCTGGGACAGCTGTTCTGCGACGACTCCGCGCAGCAGATTGTCGATATGCTGGTGGCCGAGTGCGAGAAGGGCGGCGTCGTCATGCGCCTGCGCACGGAAGTGCTGGAAGTCGCCCGCGACGACCAGGGCTATACGCTGCAGCTGAACGGTGAAACCGTCAGTGCGGATAGCCTGGTGATCGCCAGCGGCGGCCTGTCGATGCCGGGGCTGGGCGCCTCCCCGTTCGGCTATAAGATTGCCGAACAGTTTGGCCTTAAAGTCTTGCCTACGCGCGCCGGGCTGGTGCCGTTTACGCTGCATAAACCGCTTCTTGAACAGCTTCAGACGCTGTCTGGCGTGTCTGTTCCCTCGGTCATTACCGCCGAAGACGGGACGGTGTTCCGCGAAAATCTGCTCTTTACCCATCGCGGCCTCTCCGGCCCGGCGGTACTGCAAATCTCCAGCTACTGGCAGCCGGGGGAGTTTGTCACGGTTAACCTGCTTCCCGACTGCGATCTCGACGCGTTCCTTAACGAGCAGCGTACCGCGCACCCGAATCAAAGCCTGAAAAACACCCTGGCAATGCAGCTGCCAAAACGTCTGGTGGAATGTTTGCAGGCGCTGGGGCAGATCCCGGACGTATCGCTCAAGCAGCTTAACAGCCGCGAGCAGGAAACGCTGGTCGAGACCCTGACAAACTGGCGCGTTCAGCCAAACGGCACCGAAGGCTACCGCACCGCAGAAGTGACGCTGGGTGGCGTTGACACGAATGAGCTCTCGTCCCGCACCATGGAAGCGCGCAACGTGCCGGGGCTCTATTTTATTGGCGAAGTGATGGACGTCACTGGCTGGCTCGGCGGGTACAACTTCCAGTGGGCATGGGCAAGTGCCTGGGCGTGCGCTCAGGCGCTGGCAGAAGACAAGTGACATAAGAGCACAGCCACTCGTCACGGTTGGCTTTACGAGCTGACGGTGGTGACGTCTGTCACAGCAAGAATATTGCTCGCGGCCACGGTCCCCATCCTGATATATGACGCTGCGGTAACGCCGCCAATATGCGGTGAAATAACCACGTTTTCTACGGACTGCCAGAGGTGCGGCGCGGTCAGCGGCTCGTGGGTAAAGCTGTCCAGCGCGGCGCTGTGCAGCGTGCCATCCCTGAGCGCCGTCAGTAACGACTCATCGTGGATCAGCCCACCGCGTGCCGTATTGACCAGAATTGCGTTCCGCTTGCAGTGTGCGAGCGTTTCGCTATTGATCATCCCCCGATTCTCATCGGTCAGCGGACAGTGCAAAGAGATGACATCGGAACGGGAAAGAAGTCCGTTCAGCGTTTCTGCGCGTTCGCACAGGGCAGGCATAGTCTTAGCATAGGGATCGTAAGCCAGCACTTTCATGCCGAAAGCGTGACCAATAGTCGCCACGCGCGAGCCGATAGCACCCAACCCAATTAGCCCTAACGTTAAGCCCTCCAGTTCAATGGATTTATGCGTCGCCTTATCCCAGTGCCCGTCTCGCAGCCGCTTGTCCAGAGGCACCACTGACTTTGCGCAGGCGAGGATCAGCGCCCAGGTATGTTCAGCCACTGCCGCCGCGTTTGCACCTGGCGCAGCCCGGACGGCGATGTTGCGCTCGGCCGCTGCCGTCTGGTCTATCACATCGATCCCGCTTCCGTGCTTGGAAATAACCTGCAAAGCCGGGGCGGCATCCATAACTTTCTCGGTGATCCTGCCGTAACGTACCAGGATCGCCACAGGATTGTGTCGTTTACACAGCGCGATCAGGTCATCTTCTGTGGGCTGGCGGCCCGCAAACACTACCTCAAAGCCCTGTAACATCACCATGGCCTGCTCCGCCAGGTCGCTTCCGGTAACCAGCACTACGTCTTTGCCCCCCATCACAGCGTCTCCTCGTCGCTCAACATACCTGCCTTACGAAGCGCGTCATCAAGCCAGTGTGGACGTAAATCGCCTTCACGGATGGCGGCAAGACGCCGGGTCTCCATCTCCAGCTTTTCTTTTGCCAGAGCGATAACCTCCTGAACCTCATCGCGCGGGATGACGACCACGCCGTCGATATCCGCGACAACAAGATCCCCGGCCTGAACCGTCGCCCCGGCGACTGAAATGGGATGATTAACCCGGCCAGAAATTAACTTTGTCGGGCCGCAGGGGTTCAAACCGGCAGAAAAGACGGGGTAGTGACCTTTGCTCAGGGTGTCGGCGTCACGTACAGCGCCATCAATAATAATGCCCGCAATGCCGCTCGCCTGAGCCTGAGTGGCCATGATTTCGCCAAGCAGCGCGCAGCTCAGGTCGCCTTTGCCATCGACGATCAGGACATCGCCGGGCTGCGCCACCGCCATCGCGGCATGAATCGCCAGATTATCACCCGGGCGGACTTCAACGGTGATGGCCGGACCCGCAACGGACATGTGTGGGGCCAGCGGTTTGATGCGGCCATGAAGCGTACCGCGGCGACCGGCCACGTCGGCCAGAATAGCTGCCTGATACTCGGCCGCCCGACGTACGTCCTCGGCAGAAACGCGCTCGAAATGGCGATTAATCGGTTTTTTTTCATTAACGGACATAAATGCCTCCATATTGTTTTACTGAGTACAATGCAGGTGTACAGAACAAAACAACTATAGCGGTGTTGCTTTCCTTTTAGCCAGACCCGAGGTGGCGTTTGTGATGTAAACACGAAGTGACTCACAAAATTTGAGGTACACTCACTGCCGGGCTAAAAAGGAGATAATGATGGGGAATGAAGGCGTTGTAGCGGTTGAAAAAGCGCTGGCTTTACTGGATTGCTTCCGTCCTGGAGATGAGAGCCTGACGCTGACCGCGCTGGCACAGCTGTCGGGTTATCACAAAACCACGGTTTACCGCTTGATGAATTCTCTTGAACGGATGAATTACGTCGTCAGGCATGAAGACGGCAATTATGCGCTGGGCCCACGTCTGCTTTACCTCGGCAAGCTGTATGAACAATCTTTCCATCTTTCCCGGGTGGTTCAGCCAGAGCTTCAGGCCTTATCCCTGGCGTCTCAGGAGAGTGCCAGCTGGTATGTGCTGGAGGGAGGGCAGCGGCTTTGCCTGTTTCGCGCTGAAGCGTCGCATGGCCTGCGACACAGCAATCTTCCCGGCAGCCAGTTCCCGCTCGATAATTCGGCCATCAGTAAGGTATTACGCCATTGGGGGCTCAATGAAAGCCTGCCGGAGGGAGACGCTGAACTCCCATTCTACACGTCAGGCGCGCGCGACCCCCATACCGCTGCGTTTGCGATGCCTGTCTTCGGCGTTCACGACAAGCTGGTTGCGGCGTTAGCCCTGACCGGCCCCATCTCGCGGCTGACGGAAGATCGTCGTGAGAAGGAAATAGGGCAGTTGATGAAGGCGGCTGCAAGCCGTCTGTCGCAGAAAATGGGCGCCAGCAAGCCCTTCTGTCAGCAGTTCTTTGGTGAAACGAGCGACGCGGCGGAAGAAAATCTTTAAACGCAGAAGCGGGACAAATGTCCCGCTTCTGTCATCGTTAATGCGTGACCTGTTTTTCGTGTAGCTGAGCGCGGCGGGCCTGCCGCCCCATAATGAGCACCGCGATACCCCCGGCCACGCACAGCGCGGCCAGCGGAAGCATTGCCAGCGTGTAGCTGCCTGTCCGCTCATTGATAATGCCGTACGCGTTTACCATCACCGCCCCACCTATCAGGTTTGCGATGGCGCCAATCGCGGCCAGTCCCGCCGCCGCTGAGGTACTGCTCATCCAACCGGACGCCAGCGCCCAGAAAGGCCCTTTCATTGAATAAGCGCCTATCAGCATAATGCTCAGGATAACGATCGTGGCAGACAGCGAGACGCTTACAAAGGCGGCGAACACACCTGCGGCAATCATGAACAGCGTGAGTGCGGTATGCCAGCGGCGTTCGTTGGTACGATCGGAATTCCGTCCCCATACAATCATCAGAACCGATGCCAGACCGTAAGGAATGGCGTTAAACAGACCTGTCTCAAGGTTATCCAGATGGAAGGATTTCAGCAGTTGAGGAGACCAGACGCTGATGGTGGTGCCCGCGGAAGATGCACCCGCGTAAATCAGCGCCATCAGCCAGATCTGACGATGCTTTAGCAACTGCCACGTCGTCTGGTGTCCAATGTTCTTTTGCTGGCTACGCTCGGTCTCAAGCGTGGTTTCCAGCCACTTTTTCTGTTCATCACTGAGCCAGCTCGCCTGATGAGGGCGATCCCGGAGAATAAACCAGGCTGCAATACCCAGCAGCACCGCCGGCAAGCCTTCAATAATGAACAGCAGATGCCAGCCGCGAAGACCCAGCCAGCCATCCAGTGACAGTATCAACCCGGAAAGCGGGGAGCCGATGAAGTTAGCGAGCGGGATGGCGACCATAAAGGACGCAATAATGCGTGCGCGGTAGCGGGACGGGATCCACCAGGTCAGATACAGCACGACGCCCGGGAAGAAGCCCGCCTCTGCAGCACCGAGAAGAAAACGGACGATATAGAGCGACGTGGTGTTCTGCACCAGGGCCATACACATGGAGACGATGCCCCAGCTGATCATAATGCGCGGGATCCACAGCCGGGCGCCGACTTTCTGCATGGCCAGGTTGCTGGGTACTTCAAACAAAAAATAGGCCACGAAGTAAAGACTGCTGGCGAAGCCAAACGCGGCTTTGCTGAGGCCAAGGTCCTCATTCATCTGCAGCGAAGCCATGCCGATATTCCCGCGATCGATAATGGAGACCAGGTAACTGACAATCAGAAACGGGAGAATACGCCAGATCACCTTCCGCATCGTCTCTCTTTCTATGTCCTCGGTGGCGGTAGCGCCGTTACGTAAATGTTCTGTCATTGTGTCCTCGCAGGGTTTGTTCTTTGTTTTATTAGGTACAACTCAGTTTTATTAAACAAAACCACTATAGCGACGGCGCGTTATTTTTATCCAGTTAATGGAAGGTTTAAATGATGTAAATAAGAGGTGACTCACAGATAGTGCGCTGCAGATATATCGCTCACAGCAGTCGAACCAGCCGCAAAGAGGGCACGCTGCAAGGGAGATAATCACGCAACGCAATTATTGCACCAACTTTTCCTCGTCATTCAACTAAGCTTCGACCAGGTGCCCCGCCTCGTTCGCGGGGCCAGATTCCTTTTGGTCGAGCACGCATCATGCAGCTACTCAGTATTATTATTTTGCTTACCCTTACCGTGGTGATCCATTCGCTGTGGATGTTTGGCGTTTTAAAGTTCATCAAATTAGAAGTCGATTCGGCGGTACGCATCGTTTTACGCAATGTCGGTATCGTGATCTCCATGATCTTCGCCCACCTCCTTGAGGCCGGACTGTTTGCTGCGTTTTATTTTGTCATCGACGCGTTTAATGACTGGAACACCAGCTTCTATTTTTCACTGGTCAGCTACGCTACCGTGGGATACGGCGACGTCACGTTACCCCAGCACTGGCGGCTCATCGGCGGGGTGGAAGGGCTGGTGGGCGCGTTGATGGTGGGCTGGTCTGTCGCGGTTCTGGTGGCGGTGCTGCAGCGTTTGCGCGGCATGAGCGCCTAAACGGCAGATGCGCGATCCCCGCCTGGTAAGGTAAAGTACTCCTCCTTGCGTGGCCGGAAGGCCGCGACTTTGAGGGCGAAGAGGCTGATTAACGGCCCGCCCTTTTCTGTTCCTGGTTTACGCCAGTTTGCATGGTGTTGTGTTTTGTCTGCCAAAAGGGTTTTGTATGTCTGCTGCTCATCTCGGTTTCCCGACGGAAACCGTTGTTGTCTTTGTGGTGATGGCCGTAGGGGCGATGTTTATCGACCTCTTTATGCACCGTCACGATAAACCCGTCTCGCTGAAAAGCGCGGCGATGTGGTCCATTTTCTGGGTCATGATGGCGATGGCCTTCGCCGGATTCCTGTATGTTCACCACGGCGCCGAGATGGCGAGCCTGTTCCTCACCGGCTATGCGCTGGAAGAGGTGCTCTCCGTCGATAACCTGTTTGTGATGATGGCGATCTTCGCCTGGTTCGGCGTGCCGGATAAGTACCGTCACCGCGTGCTCTACTGGGGCGTGCTGGGGGCGATAGTCTTCCGCGGCATCTTTGTGGCTATCGGCACCAGCCTGTTAAGCCTGGGGCCGTACGTTGAGGTGATCTTCGCGCTGGTCGTTGGCTGGACGGCGGTGATGATGCTCAGGCGCAATGAAGAGAGTGACGAAGTGGAGGATTACTCGGGTCATCTCGCCTATCGCCTGGTGAAGCGCTTCTACCCGGTTTGGCCGAAAATCAGCAGCAACGCCTTTATTCTGACCCAGAAAGAGGTGGATGCGGAGCTGGAGAAACCGGAAAACCAGGACGTGATGGTCGGACGCGTGAAGAAGGCGAAGCGCTATGCGACGCCGCTGCTGCTTTGCGTAGCCGTCGTCGAACTCTCTGACGTCATGTTCGCGTTTGACTCCGTGCCGGCCATTATTGCCGTGAGCCGCGAGCCGCTGATTATCTACAGCGCCATGATGTTCGCCATTCTCGGCCTGCGTACGCTTTACTTCGTGCTGGAAGCGCTGAAGCAGTATCTGGTGCACCTCGAGAAAGCCGTGGTGCTGCTGCTGTTCTTCGTGGCGTTCAAGCTGGGGTTAAATGCCACCGATCACTTCTGGCATCACGGTTACAGCATTGGCGCGACGGCCAGCCTGTTTGTGGTATTGGGCGTGCTGGCGCTGGGGATTATTGCGAGCGTGATGTTCCCGGGGAAACGTGAGGCCTGATGTACCGCCTTTCTCCCTCTCCCTGTGGGAGAGGGCCGGGGTGAGGGCACCGGACCGCACCTAACCCTTAATCGGTGAATTCCGACGCTTGCGCGGGTGATGGAAGTGCCGCCAGTGCGGATCCTGCGCCGCCGCCAGCAGTTCGTGGTCGCCGCGGGTGTCTCCCCAGGCGCGCAGGTGATAGGCGTTCAGATCGCCATACACTTTTTCCAGCCTTGCCACCTTCTGGGCGCAGCGGCAGTTATTGCCCGTGATGCGCCCCGTCAGCTTGCCGTCTTTCACTTCCAGCTGCGTGCCAATCAGCTTAATGCCCAGTTTGTCAGCCCACGGCTGGAGCACCAGCGCCGGGGATGCGGAACAGATGGTCACCTCCGCACCGGAATTTACCTCAGCCGCCACCGCCAGAACCCCTTCAGGGCGCATCAGCTTGTTCCAGTATTTTTCACAAAAGGCTTCCGCCTGCTGGCGCAGCCAGTGTTCATCCACGCCCGTCAGGAACGTTTTAATCAGCACTTCCTTGAGCTCATCGCGCGTCAGCTTGCGACGCACGCAGTGGAGCGTGGGCAGCGCCATGCGCACCAGGCGGCCCGCGAAGTAGCGTTTACCGAAGGCAAAACGCAGGAAAGGAATAAAGCTGTCGTGGTGCGTTAATGTCCCGTCAAAGTCAAAGACAGAGAGCACGCTGGATTTAGCCACCGTCTCGTCGGCAATCATATTGGTCATAAATACGTCTTAGCTGAAATACACATTCTGCGGATCAGTTTACCTGCTTTAGCTGGACAGTCCTTATATCACCACTCTTTTTTTCTCGATCTTGCGATCTCAAAGTGAGTCCATTTTTGGCCTCGATAACAATTGGTGAAAAAACGAGCTGTCTATATTATCGCCACATCGCAAGATATTTAGGGGAACCATTGGCCCCCACAGGTAAGGAAAAACTCACTCACTACTTCTTTCTTGATATGACTCTTAGATCGCTTATTTCAATCCTCACGTTAAGTTTTGCTTCGTTTTCTGCGTTCAGCTTTCAACTTCCAGCGTCGATGTTATCGATGAACAGCGAGCTGGCGGCATCACCGGCGAAATCTGCGCTGGTGCATCAGGAAACAGGTCCGCTGCGCTCGCGTATTCTCGATCAATACCAGAAATGGAAAGGCACCCAGTATCGGTGGGGCGGAACCACGCATCGCGGGGTGGATTGCTCCGCACTGATGCAGCACCTGTTCAGCGATGCGGCGCATCTTAATTTGCCGCGCACGACGAGTGAACAGATCCATCGCGGCGTGCAGGTGGCGCAATACCGCCTGAGAGCCGGCGATCTGGTCTTCTTCCAGACCGGCCCGAACCGCAAGCACGTTGGCGTTTATATTGGCGAAAACCAGTTTATTCATGCCTCAACCAGTCAGGGCGTAACGGTCTCAACCCTGACGGATGATTACTGGCAGGCACACTACATTACCGCTCGTCGCATTGCAGGCAGCGCGGCCTGACAGCGTCAGATGATGTCATCCACGACGCCACCGTCGACGCGCAGCGCCGCGCCCGAGGTGGCGGAGGCCTGGGTCGAACAGACATAAATCACCATATTGGCCACCTCTTCAACCGTTGCCGCGCGCTGGATAACCGAGCTGGGGCGGTTGGCCATCACAAACTCTTTCGCCAGCTGCTCCAGCGATTTGCCGGTTTTTTCGATTTCATCTTTCATCATCTCTGCGAAACCGTCAGACATCGTCGGGCCCGGCAGGACGCTGTTGACCGTCACGCCGCTCCCCGCCACAAACTTCGCCAATCCGCGCGCCAGCGAGAGCTGCGCCGTTTTGGTCACGCCGTAGTGGATCATATCCGCCGGAATATTGCAGGCCGACTCGGAGGAGATAAACACCACGCGTCCCCAGCCTTTCTGCACCATACCCGGCAGCAGGGCGCGGGACAGACGCACGCCGGACATCACGTTGGTCTGCCAGTAACGCTCCCAGGTCTCATCGTCGGTGGCATAGAAATCCTGCGGACCGTAAATCCCGGCGTTGTTGACCAGAATATCGACGTTATTCGCCACCTTCAGAAGCGACTCGACCCCTTCCGCCGTGCTGAGATCGGCAATCGCGGCACGCACCTGTACGCCCGGCACCACCTGCTGGAGCTGCTGAATGCCTTTATTCACCGATTCCGTGCTGCGGCCATTGACGATCACTTCCGCACCGCTTTCTGCCAGACCTCTGGCAATGGCGAATCCGATCCCGCCGGTTGAGGCGGTCACCAGCGCCACTTTCCCCGCAAAGTCGATTTTCATCATCTGCTCCTTATCGTTTTAACGTTCGGACCTTAAAGCGTAGCAGGTGAGGATGACGGCTCCTGGCTAAAAAGGCGCAACAGCGTCTCAACCTGTTCATCAAGCGGGGCGAGGGAACGTTTAACAATCAGGTGAAGCGGCGTTGCCCTGCGCGCGCCGTGGCTCAGCGGCAGCCGTTTTAGTACACCCTGATCCAACTGGGTCTGGATGCGTTCCTCTGGCAGCCAGCCGTAGCCGACCTGAGAGACGACGGCTTCAATCGCGGCATCGATGGTGGAGAAGGTCCACGACTCGCCGGCAGCACGCGCGGCGGGCTGGCTGTCCGCAATCTGGATGAGCGGCCACGGGCGCAGCATCTCATCATTTAGCGGCGCGTCGAGGTGAAACAAGGGATGCCGGGAATGGGCCACGGCAACAAAGTCGATATTCATCAGCCATTCTCCGAGCCCGGTAATGTCCTGGCGGCGGGTTAAGACCATCACATCGGCTTCGTCGTTAATGGCATCGGCGCGGGTATTTTCCAGCACCTCGGTCAGACGTACCTGAGTCTGCGGATACTGCTGCTGGAACTGACGAAGAATAGCGAACAGGCGGCGGCGCGGGAAAATGGAGTCCACCACCAGATCTAACCGCGTTCGCATCCCGTTGCGAAGGGTCGCTGCGCGCGTCTCAACGTACGAAAACGCTTTCAGCAGCGGTTTAACCTGGTTGAGAAGAAGCTCTCCGGCCGGGGTTAACACCGCCCGTCGCCCCTCCGGGACCAGCAGCGCCACGCCGAGCCGCTCCTGCAGCAGCGACAGGTTATAGCTCACCGAGGACTGGCTGCGGTGGGTTTCTTCCGCGGCTTTGGCAAAGCTGCCCGCTTCCACCACTCTTTCCAGTAAAGCCCATTGTTCCAGCGTCGTCTTATGCATGATTTATCTAAAATTTGGATGAATTTGATTAAAACATAGCGTTATTCATTCATTTTTTGAAGGGGTACGATTGTCTCATCAAAACAAAGGAGACATCTTATGAACACCTTCGACAAACACGACTTAAGCGGCTTTGTTGGTAAACATCTTGTATATACCTACGATAACGGCTGGAACTACGAGATTTACGTAAAAAATGAGACCACGCTTGATTACCGTATTCACAGCGGTCTTGTGGCCAACCGTTGGGTGAAAGATCAGCAGGCTTATATCGTGCGGGTAGGCGAGAGCATCTATAAAATTTCCTGGACCGAACCAACCGGTACCGACGTCAGCCTGATCGTGAACCTGGGCGACAAGCTGTTCCACGGCACCATCTTCTTCCCACGCTGGGTCATGAACAACCCGGAAAAAACCGTCTGCTTCCAGAACGACCATATTCCGCTGATGAACAGCTATCGCGATGCGGGTCCGGCGTATCCAACGGAAGTGATTGATGAATTCGCTACGATCACCTTTGTGCGCGACTGCGGTGCCAATAATGAAAGCGTTATTGCCTGTGCGGCCAGTGAATTACCGAAAAACTTTCCAGATAATCTCTAATAAGCGCGACAATTAACTAAAAAGAAAAGTTCCCGGCTATTTCATATTATTTTGAAATGGCCGGGATTTTTTTTGTTTGTTGATGATTGGTTTAAATGAATCCATTTCAAAATGTTGCGAAAGATCACATTAAAAATATTTAATATTAATTTAACTTGTTGTTTTTCAACTAGCTGCTAGTTGTCTTATAACGTTGCAAACGTTGTCTTAATTTTTCCCTAAGGAAAGAGAGCTACTTTGATATAAGTTTATGGTTCGTTGAAATAAACGGGCTGGCATTTGGTTAATATCAAAAACATGCCATTTTTATTGCAAGGAAATTAATAATGAGTGATTTTCTGCCTTTTTCGCGGCCGTCGATGGGCGCTGAGGAAATTGCGGCGCTTCAGGACGTTTTGATGTCGGGCTGGATCACCACTGGGCCTAAGAATCAGGAACTTGAAGAGGCATTCTGTCAGCTTACCGGGAATCAGCATGCGATTCCCGTCTGTTCAGCCACCGCGGGTATGCACGTCACGCTGATGGCGCTGGATATTGGCCCGGGCGATGAAGTCATTACCCCTTCCCAGACCTGGGTCTCCACGCTGAATATGATCGTGTTGCTGGGTGCCACACCGGTCATGATTGATGTGGACAAAGATACATTAATGGTGACGCCAGAAGCCGTTGAAGCCGCCATTACCCCGCGTACCAAAGCCATTATTCCCGTTCATTATGCTGGCGCGCCGTGTGAAATCGACGCCATTCATGCCATCGGTGAACGTCACGGTATTCCGGTTATTGAAGATGCGGCCCATGCCGCCGGAACGTACTACAAGAACCATCATGTGGGATGGAAAGGGACCGCGATTTTTTCCTTCCACGCCATTAAAAATATGACCTGCGCGGAAGGCGGCTTAGTCGTCACGGATAATGCCCAGCTGGCACAGCGGATCCGCAGCCTGAAATTCCATGGCCTGGGCGTAGATGCCTATGACCGCCAGACGCACGGCCGCGCGCCGCAGGCGGAAGTGATCGCGCCGGGCTATAAATACAACCTGGCGGACATCAACGCCGCGCTGGCGCTGGTGCAGTTAGGCAAGCTGAAAGAGGCCAACAGACGCCGCCAGGAAATTGCTGAACGCTACCTGCGTGAGCTTGCCGATACGCCGTTCCAGCCGCTCACCATTCCGTCATGGCCGCACGTGCACGCCTGGCACCTGTTTATTATTCGCGTTGACGAAGCGCGCTGCGGGATCTCACGCGACAACCTGATGGCGGCGCTGAAAGAGAAAGGCATCGGTACCGGCCTCCACTTCCGCGCGGCACACACCCAAAAATACTACCGCGAGCGTTTTCCTGATGTATCGCTCCCGAATTCTGAATGGAATAGCGCGCGTATTTGTTCTCTCCCTCTTTTCCCGGACATGACTCATGACGACACAACCCGCGTCATTACCGCACTCCATCAGCTTGCAGGACATTGATATGTTCAGTGCACCGCCTGTACAAAAAGTTTCCGTGGTAATCCCGGTTTATAACGAGCAGGAGAGCCTGCCCGAACTGATCCGCCGTACAACCGCCGCCTGCGACACGATGGGCAAGGCTTATGAAATTCTGCTGGTGGATGATGGCAGTAGCGATAATTCCGCGCTGATGCTGACAGAGGCCGCGCAGGCCGAAGGCAGCCATATTGTTGCCGTGCTGCTCAACCGCAACTACGGCCAGCACTCGGCGATTATGGCGGGATTTAGCCACGTTACGGGCGATCTGGTCATCACCCTGGACGCTGACCTGCAAAACCCGCCGGAAGAGATCCCGCGCCTGGTCGCCAAAGCCGATGAAGGCTATGACGTGGTCGGCACGGTACGTCAGAACCGTCAGGACAGTCTGTTCCGCAAGCTGGCCTCACGCACCATCAACCGCCTTATCCAGCGCACGACCGGTAAAGCGATGGGCGATTACGGCTGCATGCTGCGCGCCTACCGCCGCCATATTGTCGACGCGATGCTGCACTGCCATGAGCGCAGCACCTTTATTCCGATCCTCGCCAACACCTTTGCCCGCAAGGCAACGGAAATTCCGGTTCTGCACGCCGAGCGCGAGCACGGGGAATCGAAGTACAGCTTTATGCGTCTCATCAACCTGATGTATGACCTCATCACCTGCCTGACCACCACGCCGCTGCGTCTGCTGAGCGTGTTCGGCAGCATCATCGCCGTGGCCGGGTTTGCGTTGTCCGTTCTGCTGGTGGTGCTGCGCCTGGTCTTTGGCCCGCAGTGGGCGGCGGAAGGGGTCTTCATGCTCTTTGCCGTGCTGTTTATGTTCATCGGCGCCCAGTTTGTCGGGATGGGCCTTCTCGGTGAATACATTGGCCGTATCTATAACGATGTTCGCGCGCGTCCGCGCTACTTTATTCAACGTGTTGTCCGTCAGGAACACAAAGCATCTCAAGAGGAAATTCACCCATGAAAGCTGTTGTATTTGCCTATCACGATATGGGGTGCACGGGCACGCTGGCCCTGCTGGAAGCGGGCTATGACATTGCGGCAATCTTTACCCATCCGGACACGACCGGAGAGAATAACTTTTTTGGCTCCGTGGCGCGTATCGCCGCCGAGCGTGGGATCCCGGTTTATGCACCGGACGACGTCAACCACCCGCTGTGGGTGGATCGCATCCGCGCGCTCGCGCCTGACGTAATCTTCTCGTTCTACTATCGCAACCTGCTCTCTGACGAGATCTTAGGTCTGGCCGCAAAAGGCGCCTTTAATCTTCATGGTTCTCTGCTTCCCGCCTACCGCGGCCGCGCTCCGCTGAACTGGGTGCTGGTGAACGGTGAAACGGAGACGGGCGTGACGCTGCACCGCATGGTGCGCCGTGCTGATGCGGGCGCTATCGTGGCACAGCAGAAGGTCGCTATTGATGCGGACGAAACTGCGCTGCAGCTGCATCAAAAGCTGAATGCAACGGCGCAGACGCTGCTGCGTGATGCACTTCCAGGCATCCTCAATGGCACCTTCAGCGAGACCGCGCAGGATGAGAGCAAGGCAAGCATCTTTGGCCGCCGCGCGCCGGAAGATGGTCGTCTGGACTGGAACAAGCCTGCCCGCCAGCTGCACAACCTGGTGCGTGCCGTGACCGACCCGTGGCCGGGCGCGTACAGCTTTGCGGGCGTAAGCAAATTTATCGTCTGGAAATCCCGCGTGCGTGACGACATCCCTGCTGCCAAACCGGGCACCGTCGTCTCTGTCTCTCCGCTGATTGTAAGCTGCGGCGAGCAGGCGCTGGAGATCGTCACCGGACAAACCGACAACGGCCTGTACGTGCAGGGCACGCAGCTGGCGCAGTCTCTGGGTCTGGTGGCCGGCGCGCTGATCACCAGCGCGCCGGTGGTTGCCATCAAGCGCCGTACCCGCGTGCTGATCCTCGGCGTGAACGGCTTTATCGGTAACCACCTGACGGAACGTCTGCTCAAGGACGATAACTACGAGATTTACGGTCTGGATATCGGCTCTGACGCCATCAGCCGTTTCCTCGACAACCCGCGTTTCCACTTCGTGGAAGGGGACATCAGCATCCATTCCGAGTGGATTGAATACCACATTAAAAAATGCGACGTGGTGCTGCCGCTGGTCGCCATTGCCACGCCAATCGAGTACACCCGTAACCCGCTGCGCGTGTTCGAGCTGGACTTCGAAGAGAACCTGAAGATCATCCGCGACTGCGTGAAATACGATAAGCGCATCATCTTCCCGTCCACGTCTGAAGTGTACGGCATGTGTACCGATAAGAACTTCGATGAAGACACCTCCAACCTGGTGGTTGGGCCGATCAACAAACAGCGCTGGATTTACTCCGTCTCCAAACAGCTGCTGGACCGCGTGATTTGGGCCTACGGCGAGAAAGAAGGTCTGCGCTTTACCCTGTTCCGTCCGTTCAACTGGATGGGCCCGCGTCTGGATAACCTCAACGCGGCGCGTATCGGCAGCTCCCGTGCGATCACCCAGCTGATCCTTAACCTGGTGGAAGGCTCGCCAATTAAGCTTATCGAAGGCGGGAAACAGAAACGTTGCTTTACGGACATCAGCGACGGTATCGAAGCGCTGTTCCGCATCATCGAAAACAAAGATAACCGCTGCAACGGTGAAATCATCAACATCGGTAACCCGGACAACGAAGCGAGCATTCGCGAGCTGGCAGAGATGCTGCTGGACAGCTTTGAGCGCCATCCGCTGCGCGACAAGTTCCCGCCGTTTGCCGGCTTCCGCGAAGTGGAAAGCAGCAGCTACTACGGCAAAGGGTATCAGGACGTTGAGCACCGTAAGCCAAGCATTCGCAACGCGAAGCGCTGCCTGAACTGGACGCCGACGGTGAAGATGGAGCAGACCATTGACGAAACGCTCGATTTCTTCCTGCGCACCGTGGAGCTGTCGGAACAGGCCTCATGAAAAAAGTCGGTTTACGCATTGATGTCGACACCTTCAGGGGAACGCGTGACGGCGTACCCAAACTGCTGGAACTGCTGAGCAAGCACGGTGTGCGTTCCAGCATTTTCTTCAGCGTGGGGCCTGACAACATGGGACGCCATTTATGGCGTCTGATTAAACCGGCATTTCTGTTCAAAATGCTGCGCTCGCGCGCAGCATCCCTCTACGGCTGGGATATTTTGCTGGCCGGCACCGCCTGGCCCGGCAGACGTATCGGCGCGGGTAATGAAGCCGTTATCCGTGAGGCGGCGCAGCATCATGAGGTGGGTCTGCACGCCTGGGACCACCATGCCTGGCAAGCCTGGGCGGGCGTCTGGGATATCCCGCGCCTGTCCCGTGAGGTCGAGCGTGGGATGCTGGAGCTGGAGGCCATTACCGGTCAGCCCGTGCGTTGCTCCGCCGTGGCGGGATGGCGTGCGGATCAGCGCGTCGTGAAGGCCAAAGAAGCCTTTGCGTTTCGCTACAACAGCGACTGTCGCGGAACCGGGCCCTTTTTGCCGCTGTTAGGCGAAAATCGCTACGGAACGGTGCAAATTCCGGTTACGCTTCCCACCTGGGATGAAGTGGTCGGGCGCGAGGTGAAGGCGGATGAGTTCAATCGCTACATTCTGGACCGCATCCATCGTGACGCCGGCACGCCGGTGTATACCATCCATGCCGAAGTGGAAGGGATTGCGTATCAGCATGATTTCGACGAACTGCTGACGATGGCCGCTCAGGAGGGCATTGAATTTTGTCCGTTGAGCGAGCTGCTGCCGGACGATCTCAGCACCCTGCCCGTGGGCAAAGTCGTCCGTAATGAAATGGCTGGCCGGGAAGGCTGGCTTGGCTATCAACAAACCGTGAGTCCGGTCCCATGAAAACAGCCCGTTATGGCTTAGCGCTTCTCGCACTGTTTATCGTTTACTACCTCATTCCGGTCGATATTCGTCTGCTCTGGCAGCCTGATGAAACGCGCTATGCGGAAATCAGCCGCGAAATGCTGGCATCCGGAGACTGGGTAGTCCCGCATTTTCTGGGGCTGCGTTACTTTGAAAAACCGATTGCTGGCTACTGGATCAACAGCATCGGGCAGCTGCTGTTCGGGCACACCAACCTCGCCGTGCGCGCCGGTTCTATATTCTCCACCGGGTTAGCGGCGCTGCTGGTCATCTGGATGGCATGGCGTCTCTGGCGAGATAAGCGGACCGCCATTTTCTCCGGTCTTATCTTCCTGACCCTGTTCCTGGTGTATGGCATCGGCACGTATGCGGTGCTGGATCCTATCATCACCCTGTGGCTGGTGGCGGCGATGTGCAGCTTCTGGCTGGCCTCACAGGCCCAAACCGTTGCCGGAAAAGCGGGCGGCTATGTGCTGCTTGGGCTGGCCTGCGGGATGGGGGTGATGACCAAAGGCTTCCTGGCGCTGGCGGTACCGGTGATTGGCGTGCTGCCGTGGGTAATCGCCCATAAGCGCTGGAAAGAGGTGCTGATTTTTGGCTGGCTCGCGATCCTGAGCTGTGTGCTGATTGTTCTGCCGTGGGGGCTGGCTATTGCGCAGCGTGAACCTGACTTCTGGCGTTATTTCTTCTGGGTTGAGCATATTCAGCGTTTTGCCCAGAGCGACGCGCAGCACAAAGCCCCGTTCTGGTACTACATACCGTTCCTGATCGCGGGCAGCCTGCCGTGGCTTGCGCTTTTGCCCGGTGCGATTCGTCTCGGCTGGAATGACCGACAAAACGCGGGTGGCGGGTTCTATCTGCTGGGTTGGGTGGTGATGCCGCTGCTGTTCTTCAGCATCGCCAAAGGCAAGCTGCCGACCTATATCCTGCCGTGCTTTGCCCCGCTGGCTATCCTGATGGCGCGCTATGCCTGCCTCGCGGCGGAAAAAGGTGCCAGAGCGTTACGCATTAACGGCGGGATTAACCTGGCGTTTGGCGTTATCGGCGTGGTGGCGGCGCTGGTGGTCTCGCCGTGGGGACTGTCTAAGCATCCGGTCTGGACGTCGGTCGAACTGTACAAAGTCTTCTGTGCGGTGGTGGCGTTCCTCATCTGGGCCGCGGTAGGCTGGTTTACCTTCAGACAGAGCCAGCAGCGCTGGTGGCTGGCGGCACTGTGCCCCGCAGGGCTGGCGCTGCTGATTGGTTTTGCCATTCCTAACCTGGTGGTGGATTCCAAACAGCCGCAGTCGCTGGTCGATACCGTGCGCGAGCCGCTTCAGGAAAGCCGATTCGTGCTGGCCAATAACGTTGGCGTGGCCGCGGGCCTGGCGTGGGAGCTGAAGCGCAATGACATCACGCTGTTTGGTCAGAGCGGCGAACTGCGCTACGGGCTGGATTATCCCGATGTGAAAGATCGTTTTGTCAGTGAGGACGACTTCGCGCAGTGGCTGGCAGCGCACCGTCAGCAGGGGCGCGTATCGCTGGTGATGCTGCTGTCAAAACACGACGATATTTCACGGGCGAATTTACCGCAGCCGGACAATCTCTATATTCAGGGGCGTCTGGCCTTGCTGGAGTACCTGCCGAAGTGATGACCTGGATCTGGCTGATACTGGCAAGCCTGCTCAGCTGCGCGGGGCAGCTGTGCCAGAAACAGGCCACCCGTCCGGCGAAAGCCGGACGGCGCGGGGCGCATATCGCGCTGTGGCTTGGCCTGGCACTGCTGGCGCTGGGCAGCGGGATGCTGGTCTGGCTGGTGGTGCTACAACGCCTCCCTGTCGGCATCGCGTACCCTATGCTGAGCCTCAATTTTGTCTGGGTGACGCTGGCGGCGAAGGCGTTCTGGCGTGAGCACGTTGCTGCGCATCACTGGCTGGGGGTAGGGTTCATCATCATTGGGATTGTTATCCTGGGAGGGAGCCTGTGAAAGGAGCGTTCTGGGCCTTATGCAGCGTGCTGTTAGTCAGCGCGGCGCAGCTGTTGCTGCGCAATGCCATGCAGGCATTGCCACCGGTCAGTGAGATCCTGGCGCTGATATCCGCGCTGTGGCACTTCTCGTCCGGCACGGGTGCGCTGCTGCTGGGGTTGACGGGGTACGTGGCCTCGATGGGCTGCTGGTATCTGGCGCTGCATCGCATGGCGCTCAGCAAAGCCTATGCCCTGCTGAGCCTCAGCTATATTCTGGTGTGGGGCGCGGCGATCCTGCTGCCCGGCTGGGGAGAACGCTTCTCCTGGCACGGGCTGGTGGGCGTCGGATTTATTATTCTGGGTGTGTTAGTGATTTTTCTGCCCCGAACGTCCCAACGTGAATAATCGACTCGTGGGTCAGGGTGTAAGGGGTCGATGTGCAGACGGCAAGGCTCAGCGAGCCGACCTGTAGCTGGCTGACCGCGTGCGTCTGCGCCGTGCTGTCGATGCTGACAATCTGCCAGGCACTGCCGCCACGCTGTTTCACAATCGCTTCTTTCCGCGTCCAGATACGCCAGAAGGCGGAAAGCCGTTCCTCGGGCGCTTCACGCTCCAGCTCGTCATGCTCGGTCATGCTGAATACCGCATTAGCCAGCGCCTGCCAGTTCTTCCTCGGGCGAATCACTTCGATATCGCAGCCGACTTCACCTTCATCGCTCATCAGCAGGGCGATATCGTCACCGCTGTGGCTCAGGTTGAACCACAGCGGATGACCCTTCGCAAAGGCCGGTTTCCCCTGCTCGCCGTAAATGATGTCGGGGAGCGGGCGAGGGGATAACGTTCTGGCGAGCAGCGTTCTCCCGGCCAGCCAGGAGGCCTGTCGGGCACCCTGAGGCGCCCTGTCTGCGAGCGCTGACGCCAGCGGGTCCGCGCAAAGGGTGGAGATTTTTCCCAGTACAAACTGGTACATAGTTACGCCCAGCGTTTAATGATGATCGAGGTGTTGATGCCGCCAAACGCGAAGTTATTGCTCTGCAGATACTCGCAGTCAATCTGGCGGGCTTCCCCCATAATATAATCTAAAGCACCGCATTGCTCATCCGGCTGCGTTAAATTGAGCGTCGGGGCAAACCAGCCTTCACGCATCATCTGCAGGCTCATCCACGCTTCCAGCGCGCCGCAGGCACCCAGCGTATGGCCAAAATAGCTCTTCAGCGAGGAAACCGGCACGCTGTCACCGTAGATGGCGGCAGTGGCCTGGCTTTCGGCGATATCGCCGCGATCGGTGGCGGTACCGTGCGCGGAGATATACCCCATATCCCGGGCGCTTAATCCCGCCATGGACAGCGACTGCTCCATGCAAATCTGCATGGTTTCACGCTGAGGCTGGGTGATATGGGCCGCGTCGCAGTTAGTGGCAAAGCCCACGATTTCGCCGTAGATCGTGGCCCCGCGCGCTTTGGCGTGCTCGAGCTCTTCCAGAATCAGGGTGCCTGCGCCTTCTCCAATCACCAGACCATCGCGCTGCGTATCAAATGGCGACGGGGTGTGTTTAGGGGCGTCATTGCGCTGGCTGGTGGCGAACAGCGTATCAAATACCGCCGCTTCAGACGGACACAGCTCCTCAGCGCCCCCCGCGACCATCACGGTCTGATACCCGTGGCGAATGGCCTCCCAGGCGTAGCCAATCGCCTGGCTGCCGGAGGTACAGGCGCTTGAGGTCGGGATGACGCGGCCGCGAAGTCCAAAGAACAGGCCGGTATTCACCGCCGTAGTGTGCGGCATCATCTGGACGTAGGTTGTCCCGGTGATGTTATTGGTGTGCTTTTCGGTGAGCATGGTCGCGAATTCGCTGACCGGACCGGTGCTGCCTGTCGAAGAACCGTAGGCGATACCGGTTTGGCCGTTGGTGAGCACCGCTTCGCCAATCAGCCCCGCCTGCTCCAGCGCCAGCTCGGTGGCGCGGGTCGACATCAGCGACACGCGGCCCATGGCGCGAATACGCTTGCGGGTATAGTGTTCCGGCAGCGTGAAATCGTCGATCGGCGCGCCCAGCAGGGTATGCAGGCCATCGTACACCTGCCATTCCGGCATTTTACGCACCGCGTTTTCATACGCCAGCAGCCTGCTGGAAACGGATTGCCAGCTTTCGCCAAAGGCGGTCACGCCGCCCATGCCCGTAATCACCACGCGACGCGTCATAGCATTCCTCCGTTAATGGAAATGACCTGGCGGGTAACGTAGCCCGCAATATCTGACATCAGATAGCTTGCCAGCCCGGCGACCTCTTCAGCCTGGCCCATCCGTTTCATTGGGATGATGGACATGGCTTCCTTCAGCGCGGCCTCTTCCATCTCAATCATGCCAGTATCAATCAGCCCCGGGGCAATGCAGTTGACGGTGATTTTGCGTTTTGCCAGCTCAATCGCCAGCGCTTTGGTGGCGCCGATAATGCCTGCTTTGGCCGCGCTGTAGTTCACCTGCCCGCGGTTGCCCATCACGCCGGACACGGACGATAAGGTGATAATGCGCCCCCCTTTACGGGTGCCAATCATCGGCATAATGCAGGGGTGAATGACGTTATAAAAACTGTCGAGATTGGTGTGGATCACGCTGTCCCAGTCGTCTTCGCTCAGCGCCGGAAAGGCGCCGTCGCGGGTAATTCCGGCGTTGCTGACCACGCCATACCATGCGCCATGGGCTTCAATCTCCTGCTCCAGCACCTCGCGGCACTGTTCGCGGTTGCCCACATCAAAGGCGAGTAAACGACCGTTGCCACCCGCCTGCGTGATGGCGTCCAGCGTCTCCTGCGCGCCTGCGGCATCACGATGGTAATGCACGCCTACGGTAAACCCGTCGGCGGCAAGCTGACGAGCGATGGCGCGCCCTATGCCTTTGCTGGCCCCGGTGACCAGTACGGAACGACTCATGCGTTAGATCCCTGATTAAAAAGCGATGTTAATTCTTCTGCGCTCGGCTGGAAGGTGTTGACCCGGCCCGTGGCCAGCGTCTCTTCATTTGCGGAAATCGCGCATTCAAAGCTGCCGAAGCGTTCGTCCTGCATCAGCAGCTTAACGGTGATGTCCAGCGTCAGGCCTGCGGCGAAACGCCCGCTGGCGCAGACCAGCTCGCGCGCGCCGAGCACCATGCCCAGCGCGATATGATCCTGCCCCTGCTGCTGGCGATGCCAGCCTGACCAGACGCCGACGGTCTGCGCCATCAGCTCGAGCGCGTACCAGCCCGGCAGGTCGCCATCGGCATTGAGAAACGGCGCCAGCACGCTTTGCCCGTTGACCGCAACGCGGCAGACCGCCGTGTCGTCCGTAACGTTCTCAACGGATCCCAGCAGCATCATTGGCGCCTCGTGCGGCAAATAGGCTTCGGGTGATAAGTAGCTCATGAGGCTCTCCCCAGCAGGATGCTGGCGTTATTGCCGCCAAACGCGAACGAGTTAGACAAAATGACCGGTTTTTTCAGAGCGGCTCGCTGGTGCAGCAGGCCGCACGGCGCTAGCGTGTCGTCCGGCGCGTAGCGGGCGAAGTCCTGCGGCGGCAACGGCAGATCGCGCGTCAGAATCAGCCAGCTCAGGGCCGCTTCGGTAATACCGGCGGCGCCCAGCGTATGGCCGGTAAGGTGTTTGGTTGAGCTGCACGGCACGCTTTCCCCGAAGAGATCGTGAACCACCTGCGATTCAATCTGATCGTTGAGCAGCGTGGCCGTGCCGTGCAGGTTGATGTAGCCGATATCCTGCGGCTGCATGCCCGCTTCGTTAAGCGCCTGCGCGATAGCCCTTATCGCCCCTTCACCCTGCGGATGCGGAGCGGAAATATGGTACGCATCGCTGGATTCGCCCGTTCCGAGCAGCGCCACGTCCGCGGACTCCCGGCTCAATACCATCAGCGCGGCGGCTTCACCAATGGTGATCCCCCGGCGGTCGCGACCAAACGGCTCGCAGAGCGTAGGGGAGAAAGATTCAAGGCTGTTAAAGCCGTTGACGGGCATCCGGCTCAGGGTATCGGCACCGCCGACAATGGCGATGTCCACCAGCCCGGCTTCAATCAGACGTTTGCCGCCGATCATCGCCCGTGCGCTGGAAGAGCAGGCCGTGGAGATCGTATAGGCCGGGCCTTCGAGCTGAAGCCAGTTGGCGAGGAAGCGGGACGGATCGCCAAGCTCCTGCTGCGGATACTGCCAGCGCGTGCTCGCTTCGCCATGGGCCATGTGGCGCACGTGCTCATCGCCTTCGTCCAGCCCGGAGGTGCTGGTCCCCAGCACCACGGCCACGCGGTCACGACCGACGCGGGCGATGGCCTCGTCAACGGCGGGCTGAATCTGCGCCAGCGCGGCCAGCAGCAGCTGGTTATTGCGGGTACGGTGTGCGGCGAAGGCGTCCGGGATGGGTGGAAGCTCGCCTTCCACGCCGCCCAGAACGGCTTCGGGTAAACCCTGCAACCAGCCGGTCCGGGCGTGCATCCCTGGCGCCACGCCTGCCGTCAGGTTCGCGGCAATCTCGTCAGGCGAGTTGCCCAGCGCGTTGACCATGCCAACAGCGGATATATAAATCATCTCAGTCACCCAGATATTGAATGGTGATGTGGTATTTAAAGACGTGTTGCTCGATGCTGATCGGCTCGCGCTTGCCTTTGCGCTGCAGGTAGACAATCTCCGTCACCAGCTTGCCGCTGGCGTTACGCAGCTCGCGCCGATCGCCATTGTCCGTTAACGTCCAGCCCTTCGGCAACTGCGGCTGCCAGGCGCTAATCGGCCAGTGGCTGAGCATCACGTCGGCCAGCACCTGGCTGGCGGGCGGCAGCTGCGGCACGACGATCGACTGCTCGGTATGAATACCGGTCTCATCGTACGTTGCCAGGAACAGACGAATGCCCACGGAAGAAAGCCCGGCCAGCGTCACCTTATGCGCATCCGCGTTGAGCATCACCAGCAGGGACTGCGTTTGTCCGTTAAAGCTGCCGGTCAGCAGCTGCTGGGTGCTTACCGCCGGGCTGATGCCGGGCGGCGGCAGCGTCACTCTGGTGCCCGGCTGGAGCCAGGCCTGAGGCCGCGTCTCTTTGGTATCGGTCGAATGGCTGCAGCCTGCCAGCAGCAGCGCCGCGGCCAGCGCAACGGCGCGATAAAAAGCGTTCATTTACGTTTTCTCTCTTTCTTATCCGGCATCGCCAGCGGAGCCAGCAGGAAGGCGGTAAAAATACCGCTCACCAGCACGATGCCAAAGCTGCTGATGGCCTGGGTGGCGCTGAAGACGAGCATGCCCAGCGTCAGCAGCGTGGTCATCATGGCCAGCGTAATCGCCAGCATCGAGGTCAGCGGCGTACCGCGCGGGTTGCTGAAAAACAGCGTGTAGTTAATGCCAATGCCGAGCACCAGTACCAGCGCCAGCAGTGAGAACAGATTCACCGGGTGGCCCGTTGCGGCCAGCACCGCCAGGCCGCAGCTCAGCGACAGCACGGACGGCACCAGGCTTATCAGCCCTTTACGCCAGCCGAGGCGCAGCATCGCCCCGCAGGCAATGACTGCCAGCGCGGCAAAGAGTAGCCCTGTCAGCAGCGTGCGGTAGAGGGCAAACAGGCTGTCAAAGCTGGCTTTGCGATCGACCCAGACGACGCCGTCATGGCGCGCGGCCAGTTCACCGAGGTAAGCGCTGTTTTTCGCGCCGTCCACCGGCACCAGCACGCCGCTTTCCCCGTTGGGCAGGGTCAGCCAGAGCAGACGCCAGCCTTCGCTGGCCGGGCTTTTAAGCCACGCGTCCACGCTGACCGGCATGGCGTCGAGATTCGGGGATACGGCGTTGAGCCCGGCGCTTTTCAGCACGTTAGTTACCGCAGGGGCAGCCTCGCGCAGCAGCTTCAGATCGCTTTTCTGGCGGGCCAGCGAGTTCAGCGGCAGCGTACGCCAGCGGGCGATCTCTCCAGCTTTCTGCGCCTGTGCCAGCGCCGGGGTAAAGGCTTCCAGCCGCTCCAGCGTTTGCTGAGGCGAGGCGCCATGAACCACAAACCATTTCTGATCGACGCTCTGTCCGGTCAGGGCGGTAATGGCCTTCTCCTGCGCCAGAATATTTTTCGGCAGCGCCTGCAGCTGGGCGATGTCGTCGTCCACCCTCAGGGTGCTCATCCCCACGGCGGAGAGCAGCGCCAGCGCGACGGGCAAACCCACGGACAATTTTTTATTGCGTCGCCACGCGGCCAGCCAGCGCAGCATGATAACCATCAGCGGAACCGGGCGCACCGGTAAACCCCGGCACAGCCACGGATGCCAGAAAATCACCGTCAGGCAGGAGGCGCTCAGCCCCACGGCGGCGAACACAGCCATCTGGCGGATCCCGGGGAAGGGGGCCAGCATCATAATCAGGTAGGCGGCGACGGTCGTCAGCAGCGCCAGCAGCAGCGCATTGCGTACTTTGGCCAGGCTTTGCCAGGGGGAGTGCTCCGCGCCGTGCACCATCCGTTCGGTCAGGTAGTAGAGCGTGTAGTCGGCTGAAATACCGATGATGCTCATGCTCATCACCAGCGTCATCAGGTGCAGTTCGCCAAAGAGCAGCAGCGTCACCACCGTACCCGCCAGCGCGCCGATGGCAATGGAGAGCACGCTCAGCAGCAGCGGGCGCAGAGAGCGGAACACCGCTACGATGAGCAGGAACACGCCAAGCAGGGTGGCGATGCCCAGCGTCGAGACGTCACGTTTGGCCTGCTGGCTGGCGTAATCGCTGTAGAACACGGTCCCGCGCGAAAGCAGCTGCGCCTGTGGGTAACGCGCTTTTAGCGTCTCCTGCAGCGCGTTAAGCGTCGTCACGAGCCGGTGGGTCTGCTGCATATCAAATGACGAGCCCGCCAGCTCGCCGTGCAGCAGATACCAGTAGTTTCCCGCCTCATCCTGTGTGACCAGCCAGCCGTCCATCAGCCGCAGCTTCTGGCCGTTTTGCGCCAGAGCGAGCTGCGAGCCGCGCATCAGCATCAGGGGATCGTTTTGCAGCTCTTTGCCGCTGACGCCGGAAAAGGCCGAATAGAGCTGAGATAAAATCCACTGCGCCTGCGCTTCTCCGCCGTTTTGCAGGCGGGCGCGGGTGGCGGGATCGATCAGGCCATTTCGGTGCTGCCAGAAGAACTCTCCCCAGGCCTTTTGCCCGGCGGCGTCCATCGGGCCTTTGACCTCGCTGAGCGAATCGCTGCTTTGCAGCAACGCCAGCCACTGCTGCGCCACGCGCGGATCGGGCTCTTTGCCGGGGCTGACCTGCCAGACCAGCTGGCGGTCGAGACGCTGCATAAACCCGTCGTTGAGCGCCGGCGGGATCGCCCCCAGCGTCTGCTTCGGCAGCATGGCCAGCACGCTGCTGTTCAGACGCGCGCCGGGCAGAAGCGACAGCAGCACGCCCAGCAGAATCAGGCATAGCGTGGCCCACAGCAGCGCCGGGCGCAGGGATTTACGGTGCGGCAAAGCGTTGGCGTTCGTCATCGGTCAGGCTGGCGGGCGTCAGTTGGTGGCGTGAAAGGGCGATATCGGTACGGTCGCCCTGTTTATCGTTGAGGCGAATCGTCTCCAGATAGGTCGCGCCGCCCAGATCGAGGGTGGCGAAAATCTTGTCCAGCGGCGTCGTTTTTGGCGTAAGCACCAGCGACCAGCGGCCGGCGCCCAGGTCTTTAAAATCGATGCGGAAGTTCTCTTCAAGCACCCTGCGGTCGGCCTGGAACAGGGCCCGCAGAAGATGGTTGAACTGGAACATCTGCGGATTATTGTCGGCGGTGACGGTCTGCGGCGGCTGGCCGTTAATGGCCTGAACCATCCGCATGTCGTCCAGCAGGAGCGTCATCGGAAACGGCGCTTTTTGATCCCACAGCAGGCCGCTGTCGCGGGCGATCAGCATCTCGCCCTGCGAGCGCAGCGGCTGCGGCATATCTTTTATGGTGCGAACCTGCTCGAAGTGCGCGCGCACGACGGGCTGCCCGGTGAAGCGCTGCTGCAGTTCATCCAGCGTCACGGCGCTGACCAGCGGGCTGACAAGCAGCGCCAGTAAAGACAACCATTTCATGGCGTCACTCCCATTCGTTCAAACAGTATTGCCGGGCTCACAAAGCACATTTCGCGGGTGGCTTCTTCCACCGCTACCTGGATGGTGTAGCCGGTGGTGGTGCGTTTGCCGGTCTGCGCATCGAAAATTTGATAGGCAATGCGCAGGCGGTTTTCATACTCTTCAACGTGCGCGCGGACGCGAATACGTTGCTCAAAGGTCACCGCATCGCGGTATTTCACCCGGGTATCAACGACGGGCCAGACGTAGCCGGAGGCCTTCATCTGGCGATAGCCATAGTCAAACTGATTGAGCAGCGCCTCGCGGGCGATCTCAAAGTAGCGGAAATAGTTACCGTGCCAGACCACGCCCATCATATCGACGTCGTGGAACGGAACGGTGATCTCAACTTCAGTCGTAAAGCGGGGATCGGTCAGCACCCTTTACTCCTTCTCTCTGGACTCTGGCAGATGCCAGAAGTCGAAAAAATTAAACCAGTCGAGCGGCGACAGGAGGGCGTAATGCTCCAGCCGCTGCGCGTAGCGATCGACGGTCTCCTGCAGCGCCTGCTGGCGTTCGCCGCGCGGCAGGCGCAGCGGGTCGGCAAACGGTTCGCTGTGCAGGACGAGCTTACCCTGCTGGCGCAGGGCAAAAATCAGCACCACCGGGCAGCGCAGGATGGAGGCCAGGATAAACGGCCCCTGTGGGAATGGCGCTGGCTGGCCCATGAACGGGCTCCAGATCACCCGCCACTCGCCGCCACGCTGCGGATTCACCGCGATGCGATCGCCCACAATCGCGACCCATTCTCCCCGCTCAAGCTTCTCTTTGATGGCAATCGCGGTGTCCGGGCCGATGTCGGTAACCGACATCAAATTCACGCCCGCCTGGGGCGCCATTTCGCTCATGATTTGCTTAAAGCGCCGGGCGTTTTCGCTGAAGACCAGGGCGGTGATAGTTTTGCTGCCGTCCAGCTGGGCCAGCGCACGGCAGGCCTCTACGTCGCCAAGATGCGAGGCCAGCAGCAGCTTGCCCTGCGGCGCCGCGATATTAAGCGTTTCGCTCGCGCCGGGGGCAAAGACCACGTCGCGATCAAACTGCAGCTCACCGCGCCAGCTGGCGACTTTATCCAGCATCGCGTTGCCGAAGCGCATGAAATGGAAAAAGCTGTTGAGCCGCGGGGGAACGGGCATGTTCCGCTGACGCAGTTCTTGCTTCACTCTCCCAATCCACTGCCGCGAGGCCAGCCGCGCCGGACGTGCGATAAGCCAGTACACGCCTATCACCGGCCACAGCAGCACGGTAAAGGCCCGGCGGCCCATCAGCTTCCAGACGCGCAGCATCAGGCGCATGCCCCACAGGCCCTTGACCTCGTCCTGCTGCGCCCAGTGCTGGCGGCGTCGACGGAAAAGCAGGCCGGGCATGCGGGGCAGCATGCCGAAGAACAGCCGGGTATGCATCAGGGAGATCCGCACGTTATCTTTTAACGCGTCGAAGTGGGACAACCCGTCCTGCGGGTAGGTAACGCGGGTGGGCAGAAAGACGCTGGCGTTGCCCTGCCAGTAGAGACGGACCATCACTTCGGTGTCAAAGTCCATCCGTTTGCCGAGCGTTTCACGCGCTGCCAGGCGCAGCGTGGGCGAGACCGGGTAGACCCGAAAGCCGCACATGCTGTCTTTAAGCTGCAGAGATAAGGTCTCAATCCACACCCAGACGTGGGTCACCCAGCGCCCGTAGAGCCGCGAGCGCGGAATGGAATCATCATAAATGGGCTGGCCGGAGATCAGCGCGTCCGGGTGGCGCTCCGCCAGCGCCAGCAGTTTGGGAATATCTTCGATGGCGTGTTGACCGTCCGCGTCCACCTGCACGGCGTGGGTATAGCCCGCGCGCGCGCACTCCTCCAGCCCCCTGATGACCGCGGCACCTTTTCCGGCGTTTTGCGCCAGGCGGACCAGCGTTACCTGCGGCTGCTCCGCCGCCAGGCGCTCGAGCTCCTGACGGGTGCTCGCTTCGCTGCCGTCATCCACCACCAGGCACGGCAGGCCGAACGGTGCCAGACGCGACAGCACGCGGGCGATCATGGCGCCGTGGTTGTAGCACGGGATCAGCACGCAGGGGCGGAAGGTTACTGACATAGCCGAATTTTCCCGCTGCTGGCGGTATGGCGCTCCGCCCCGGCGTGACGCTGGTAGCTGAAGGTCAGCATCTGACGTTCGGCATGCCACTCAAGCACCAGCGTCACCGTGGTTTCCGGCAGCAGAGGCGCCTGGAACTTCACGTTTTGAATGCTGTGAAAGCGGTAGCCCGGCGCCAGTAACGTCGTGGCGTAGTGCATCACCCAGTCAAGCTGCGCAACGCCGGGCAGCAGAGGCTGTACGGCAAAATGGCCCTGAAACCAGAACAGCGCCGCGTCGAGATGCAAAATGATTTCCAGCTTCTCCGGCTGTGTCTGGTGGCGCTCAATTTCATGAATTTTCATGAAATAACTCCTCTAGCTGCGCATAGACACGCTTGTTCATACTGTTTACCGGCATTTCATCGACAATGCGCCAGTAGCGCGGAACGGCGACCGGCTCAAGCCACGGCAGCAGGGCGCGACGCCAGGCGAACTCCTGCGCTTTTTTATCCTGCATATAGCCGCGCTGGCGAACCGCTTCGTCCAGCACCAGCAGTGCGCCAATCCCCTGACGGCCTCCGCGCGTGACCGGTAGTGCCGCCGCTTCGCAAATGCCGTCGAGCTCCAGCAGGCGACGTTCGATCTCGTTAAGCGAGATGCGCTTTTCTTCAATTTTGACCACCCGCCCGCGACGACCGGCGATGCTGAATAGCCCCTCGCTGTCGAAGTGCAGGATATCGTCCAGCTCAAGCCCTTCAGCCTCGTGGATCAGTGGTGACGTGACGCGACAGGCGTCATCTTCCTGATGGAAGATAACGCCGGGGAAGGCAAGCCACGGGACGTTATCCTGCTGGCGATGGCGCCAGGCGAGGATCCCGGTTTCGGTGCTGCCATAAATTTCATCCGGGCAGATGTTAAGCCAGCCAGCGGTGGTGGAAACGTCACACCACGGCAGCATTCCGCCTGCTGAAATCAGCATTCTGACGGGCGGCGCGGGCAGCTCCGTATCCAGGCGCTTCAGGAACGCCGGGCTGCTGATGAACAGGTAATGCCGGTCATGAGGAAGGGCGGCCAGCTGCTCGGCGTAGTAGAGCATCGCGGCATGCAGCGGCAGGCCCAGCGCCATCGGCAAGACGATGCGGAATGTCAGGCCGTACAGATGTTGCGGTACGACCGAGGCGACAATGCTACAGCCGGTCAGCCGCTCGCCGAAGCGGTCAGCCAGCAGACGGGCTTCGCGATCCAGGCTGACGATGTGCTTTATCACCCGGCGCGGGGTACCCGTTGAGCCGGAGGTGAACAGTTCAACGAAGCGGCTTTCGTCAATGGCCGGCAGGGGCGCCCAGCGGCGAGCGGTCTGATGGCTGGAGGCCACCACAATCAGCTTGCCATGGAAATCGAGAGAGCGATCGCTCAGAACGCCGCTAAACAACGCCTGCTGTTCTTCAAGCTGCGAGACGCGGCTATGGCCGGGGATGACCGGCGTTTTACCGGCGTGCAGCGAGGCCAGCAGCGCAACGATAAACAGGTAGCTGTTTTCAAAGCACAGCGCCCAGCGCTCGCCTTCCTGCTGATGCAGAGTGTCGACCAGCAAGGTCACGTCGTGGCGCAGCTGGCCAAGCGTCCAGGTGCGATCGTCAAGCCAGGCAACGGGCATGTCGTCAGGGCGGGGCGCGTTTAACCACTGGCCCAGCGGAAGGGGGTTAGTCATTGTGCATCTCTTTTTTTATCACCCGCTGGCGCACCAGCCACTCGGTCGCCATCAGCGTTCCCATCAGGATGTAGGCCACCATACCGTTCCACAGCGTCCACAGATGCATGTCGCCGTGGAGCACGGTGAACAGCGCCATCGCGCCGTTTCCGATGAAAAAGCCGCACCAGACGAGGGTCACCTTGCGGGTATAGCGCACGCCCTCCGGGGGCAGGTTTGGCTCGCGCAGGCGCGCCAGCCGTTCGACCAGCGGCATCGCGTTCCACAGTGAACCGCCGAACACGGCCAGCATCACAAGGTTGACGACCACCGGGTAGAACAGCAGCCACTGGTGGGTTTTCAGCAGGTAGCTTGCCGCGCAGAGCGCGATGCCCGCGAGCGCCACGCACTGCACCACATACCGCATCGGGCCAGCGTTCCGCCGCGCCTGGCGCAGCCGCAGCAGCAATACCAGCGCCATCACCGGCAACAGCCACTGCAGGCTGTTGTGCGTTAGCCCAAATCCAATCAGGAAGGGCCACGCCAGCAGCATCAGCCCCGTCAGCAGTGGGATGACCGGGAACGTCCGTCCACCACGCACGACGTCTTACTCTTCGCGCAGAAGCTGTTCGACGGCGTCTACCACATCCTGAACGGTACGAACCGACTTGAAGGTTTCCGGCTTGATTTTCTTGCCCGTTTTCTTCTGCAGATGAACAATCATGTCCACCGCATCAATGCTGTCCAGCTCCAGGTCTTCGTAAAGACGGGCTTCGGGCGTAATGTCCTGTGGGTCGATTTCAAAGAGCTTGGTCAGAAGGCCGCAGACTTCCTGATAAATGGTTTCTTGTTCAGTCATTGTTCACATCTCAGGCGCGTTGAGCGTTGATAAAGGACGCCAGCGTGGCGACGGAAAAGAAGTGCTGGCGCATCTCTTCGCTTTCGGCAGAAAGCACCACGCCATACTGGTTTTTCACGGCCAGACCCAGTTCCAGCGCGTCAATGGAGTCCAGACCCAGCCCATCGCCAAACAGCGCGGCATCGGTATCAATATCCTCTGCGGTAAGCTCGTCCAGATTCAGCGTGGTGATTATGAGATTCTTAATTTCAAGATAAAGCGCTTGCATCATTAATTCCTGACAAAGATTGAAGGCCTGATGTTAATCGATGCTGCAGATGCCGGTTTAACTGCCTTGCCGCCAGCGCCGGTTCTTGTTCATTTGCATCGTAAAATTCGTCGATGTTCACGCGGTCGCGGACATCCACGGTGAAAACAGGTTTTTCTGGCGGTACATCATACCAGTGACTTTTTTTATCCAGCAGGTGTTCGCTACAGTGGATCAGCACCACCCGCAGATCGCTGTTACAGCGCACGGCGATATTTGCCGCGCCGCGCTGGAGGGAGATAGCCTCGCCAAACCGGGTACGCGTGCCTTCCGGGAAGATTAACAGCGTGTCGCCCTGAGCCAGACGCTGCTGGCTGGCCGCGAGCAGGGGCTCGGCTTCGCTGTTAATCAGATAATCCGCCGCGCGGATAACGCCGCTGACAAAGGGATTGCGCAGCAGCGCGCTTTTCACCAGGCAGTCGGTTTCGGGCATCACCGACGCCAGAATCACGTAGTCAATTAACGTGGGGTGGTTAGCCACCACCAGACAACCCCGATCGCTGCGCAGCGCGTCAAGATTGTGAATGCGATAGTCCAGTACGCCGAGGCCGCGCGCAACGGTCAGGAAGAAGCGGAAGCTGGCCGCAATGCTGCGACGCGCCAGGCGGCGACGGCTGGCGCGGTCGCGCTGGACGATCAGCAGCAGGTTGAACCAGACCAGCGACAGCATCAGCCCGCCCACGCCAAACAGCGCGAAGCAGAAGCCGGTCATCACCAGACGCCATAACCAGTTGATACGGGCAGCCAGGCGGTTCATGCTCGCGTCCATTGCCACAGCAAACGTTCGCCGGGCACCGCAAACTGACGTTCCTCGCTGAGATAGCGCTGCAGGAACATCAGGCTTTGCGGCAGGGCGGGTTCTTCACCCGTGCTGCCGCTGCGGGTTTCACACTGCAATCCGTTGCCGGATTCAATCACCAGCGCCAGCGCGTAGGGCCAGGTGGGCATCTGCGGCGGTAGCGCCGGATGGTAAAATTCCGGCAGCGCGCCGTCAAAATCGACCAGCAGGACGCGGGAATAGCCCGCATGCAGCAGGCTCAGCACTTCACATAGGGCCTGCTGGAAGGTGTCCAGCCCGGCAGAAATGGATGACGAGACGATGGCCTGGCGTGCGGTGATCGTGAGATTGCCCACCGCGGAATTGTGCACGGACATCGCGAAGTCGGTGGGTGAAACGGACTGCCCGGTCGCCAGAGCATGCAGAATACGGTAGTTGCGCTCCAGCTCGCCGTGGCGGCTGGAATAGACGACGGCATCAATGGCGTGGTTTTGCAGCATGGCCAGACCAATATCCACCGCCAGCTTACTGCCTGAATTGAGGCGGCGCGCGGTCATCATGGGTAAAGCGGTCAGGCGGGGAAGCGGGGCCGCTGGGTCAACGGCCAGCTGCAGGCGCGACCATGCCTGCCACTCTGTGGCATCGCTGAGTCCTGGCGCTCTCGCCTGCCAGTCGATAATGTTCAGTGAAAATTTCATCTACGCGCGTCCGCGAAAAAAACCGTATTCAAAGGGCAGACTGGGCCACCCGGCAGCTAAGCTGCTCTATTGTTCACGTTTGGTGCATATCAGCAGGGTATGACCGACCCCAAGGTTGTCCAGCCGCTGTTCAACGCTGAAACCTGCGCTCTCCAGGTAGCGATAGAACTTCTCTACGCTGTAAAACCGGCTATTGCCATTCGCCATACAGGTGAAATAGAGCGAGGTGGCATTCAGGCTGAAAGAGGCTGCTTCAAATTTCTGAGCATCCCAGAAAAGCTCCATGATGCACAAACGTGCGCCTGGCTTCATGGCCTGTGCGACGCGCGTCAGCATGGCGACAATCTGATCCGGAGAGAAACAATCCAGGAACTGGCTCATCCACCAGACGTCGGCGTCACCCGGCAATGTTGCTGGGCTAAGCATATCGACAGCATGGAATGCAATACGATGAGAAAAACCTGCTTTTGCGATGTTTTCCTGCGCCAGCGCTATCTGCTGCGGCAGATCGAGGATCGTCACGGCAACATTTTCGTCATAGCGGCAGCAGCGTAACGACCATTTACCCGTATTTCCGCCCACATCGTACAAGTTTGTCGGCGAGCTTGCGAATATATATGGCAACGCAGCGTCAAAAGCGGCGTCAGAATAGTAATGATCGAAGGCGAACCAGCTCTCTTTCGCCGGAGCAGGTAATTGGGATAACGCCGGGTAGATGGTTGGCCAGTTGCCAAACACGGCTAATCCGGCAGGTTTTTCCTCCTGCAGGGCGTCCGCCAGGTGAAATAGCCCCTGATAACAAACGTCCTGGGTGAAATCCATATTTACGCGGGTCATTTCGTCGTGCAGTAAAAAATGGCCCACTTTCGCCAGGAAATAACGTCCATTCTGTTGGGTAACAATTCGACCGCTTAATCCCATATCCAGCAGTACGCTGACGCCATAGCTGCCGAGCGTGCTGTGTTCGGTTATTTCGTCGAGGCTTGCCCCCGCTTTACCTTGTTTATCGAGCCAGGCGAGAACGCCTGAGTTACGCAGACAAAGCGCAGTCTGGAATAACATCGGGGCAAAGGCGATGCGTTGCGCTTCGGTAATGGCATCCAGTGCGCTGAGTGTGTCCTTTTCGTACATTCCTGCGTAACCTTTGAGGCTAATAAAAAGAGGTTATCGGGCCATACGCGGCCCGACTTTAGAAAAATATTACAGCGCGGCGCCAGCGGAGAGGTTCAGCTGAATATCGTGGTCGAGGTTATTTACCCAGCGGTTATAATTTTTGTGAATTTTACCGTCTGCCGCTTTCAGGTTAAGGCTGTTTTCATAGTTGATTGAATAGCTTGTGGCCGTGTACGGAATACTTACCTGGACGGAGTGATCGCGTGACTGCAGACGCCCCTTAATCATTCCCGGGCCGGTTTCCGTCATGATCCAGTCGCGTTTTTGGCCTGCTTTCAAAATTGCCGTTTTTACCTGATCGGCAGTATGGCCCGCGCTTACAATAGAGTGAACCTGAGCAATTGGGGCGGTGCGCGCACAGCCTGCCAGTGCGCCAACGAATACGGCAGCAGCACACCATTTAACGATCTTTTTCATCAACAACTCCATATCAATAATAACAATTAAAGGTAGTGTTTTTTACAAATAATATTCATCCGGCTTTTTGTTATCGCTGGGTGTATTTTTTAATCAATATTAATGTTTACATTACGTTGACGCGAAGACGGGCATAATAACATGGAAAATAAATAAGAATTTCATTTTTTATAATTTGCGTTAAATCATGAGTTGCGTTTCAACGTAATGCGCGCGGCGTAATTAAAAACAGAATGAGTATCGCCTTAACGCAAATAAAAATACCGCGACGGATTAGGGACGCGGTAATTTACGGTGTATTACTGACGGTTTAAACCTACCTGTACAGGTAGGTCGGTTAGCCGGGTAACCGGCTTTTCGGCCTTCCCGGCCCGAGCAGGATCGCCAGCTTGCTGCCGCCTTTGGTGGTCTCCATCCAGATTTTACATACGCTGGTTAGAGGAACCGACAGCAGCATACCGACCGGGCCCAGCAGCCATCCCCAAACCAGTAAGGATAAAAACACCACCAGCGTCGACATGCCCAGACGGTGTCCCATCATGCGCGGTTCAAGAATATTGCCCAGCACCATATGCACGACGAGGAACAGCGCGCCGACCAGCATGCATTCGTAGAAGCCGTTAAACAGAAACGCCTGAATCATCGGCGGCACGGCGGAAAGCACCGCGCCAATATTGGGCACGTAGTTCAGCAGAAAGGCCAGCACGCCCCACATCAGCGCGAACTGCACGTCCATCAGCATCAGCCCCAGCCAGACAATCACCCCGGTCCAGACGCTCAGGAGCGTTTTCAGCGCCAGATATTTGGAGACGCCCTTCAGGGCCCGGTGTAACCCGGCAATGTGAATTTGCGGATTGTTCAGCGCAAAGCGCAGCTTATAGGGGACGTGGCGAACTTCGAACAGCATAAACACAACGGTCATGACCAGCAGCAGAATGCTGGCCATCGCGCCGGAAAGCCCCGTCATCAAGGTGGTGGCGTAGGTCATGACCTTCTCGGAGTCCATCCTGCGCAGCATCCGTTCGGGTGAGATATGCAGATTGAGGAATGGCACCATCTCCTGCAGCGCGACAATTTTACGCGTCAGCTCTTTGTTGTACTGCGGCAGCATGGTGGAGAATTCGCTCAGCGATGCCGCCAGCACGCCGAAGAGCGCCGTCAGGCCAATCAGCATGACAATAACCACGATGGTGATGGCTACCGGACGGCTGACGCCCCGGCGTAAAAACCAGGTGACCAGAGGATTAAGCACGATGGCAAAAAAGAGCGCCAGCAGGAGCTGAACAATAATGTCAGCGGCAGCATGGATACCCGCAAGGATAACCACCAGACAGGCGAGTTTTAATAAGATGTGGAGTCCTGCTTTGTCGGACGGGTTAGCGATCATGCGTGTTCCTTAATATGATGACCCGATAAGTGTAGTGCCCGGGCTTCGCTTCGTCTGGCACCGTTAATCTGAAAGTCGGGGCTGATTTTCTTATTGCGCCGTGGTAATAGTGAAACACTGTTGTAAAAAATCCAGGTAGAACCCCATGCCCGAACCTGCCGCTGAACCGGCACTGAGCGGACTGCGCCTCAATCTGCGCATCGTTTCCGTTGTTATTTTCAACTTTGCCAGCTATCTGACCATTGGCCTGCCGCTGGCGGTCCTGCCGGGCTATGTCCATGACGTGATGGGCTTCAGCGCCTTCTGGGCGGGGCTGGTGATTAGCCTGCAATATTTCGCCACGCTCCTCAGCCGCCCGCATGCCGGGCGCTACGCGGACGCGTTCGGTCCAAAAAGCATCGTGGTGGTCGGGTTGTGCGGCTGTTTCCTGAGCGGCCTGAGCTACCTGCTGGCTGCCGCAACCGGCCACTGGCCGCTGGTCAGCCTGGCGCTGCTCTGCCTGGGCCGCGTTATTCTTGGCATCGGGCAAAGTCTGGCGGGAACCGGCTCGACGCTGTGGGGCGTGGGTGTGGTAGGCGCGCCGCACATTGGCCGGGTGATCTCCTGGAACGGGATTGTCACCTACGGTGCGATGGCGCTCGGAGCGCCGCTCGGCGTGGCCTGCTATGCGCTTGGCGGGCTGTATGGGCTTTCCATCACCATTATGGCGGTCGCGCTGCTGGCAATCCTCTTTGCGCTGCCGCGTCCGAAAGTGAAGGCCAGCAAGGGCAAGCCGCTGCCGTTTCGGGCGGTGCTGGGGCGCGTCTGGCCGTACGGTATGGCCCTGGCGCTGGCGACCACCGGCTTCGGCGTGATTGCGACCTTCATTACCCTGTTCTACGACGCCAAAGGCTGGGACGGCGCAGCCTTTGCGTTAACCCTGTTTAGCTGTGCGTTTGTTGGCGCCCGCCTGCTTTTCCCTAACGGCATCAACCGCCTTGGCGGGCTGAATGTGGCGATGATCTGCTTTGCGATAGAGATTGTCGGGCTGCTGCTGACCGGAATTGCGATGGTGCCCTGGGTCGCGAAAGTGGGTGTGTTCCTCGCGGGGGCAGGCTTTTCCCTGGTCTTCCCGGCGCTGGGCGTGGTGGCGGTAAAAGCCGTGCCGCAGCAGAATCAGGGGGCGGCGCTGGCGACCTATACGGTGTTTATGGATATGTCTTTAGGCATTACCGGCCCGCTGGCGGGGCTGGTGATGGCCTGGGCAGGGGTTCCGGTGATCTATCTTGCCGCGGCGGGTCTGGTGGTGATTGCGCTGCTGCTGACGTGGCGGCTAAAAAAATGGCCCCCGGTGCAGGCACCGGAGGCCACGTCATCGTCGTGAAGCGTTACTGGATCACGATGGTGTTAATGATGTTTTCAGCAGCCGTCTGCGCTTTCTGCTGATCTTCGGCTGGCAGGGTGATCTGCAGGGTCAGCAGTTTGTTATCAACCTTGCCCAGCACCACAGAAGAGTAGGCGGTCTGGCCTTTTGCAGAGATGATGCTGTCGAGCTGTTGCAGCGTGTGGCCTTTCAGCTCGATGGATTTATTGGTCACGACCTGCAGCTGAGGATCGCGGCCGCGCTGCTGATCTTCCAGACGTTTGGACAGGACGGCCAGGTCTTCGCTGGTGTCGTCGCCCACAATCACAATGACCGCTTTCTGCCCGGTTGCGTCGGAGTAAACGTGCATGTTATTCGCCTGGGTGCCCAGCTTGCCGCTCTGATCGGTCATATCGGCTGGCAGAGAGAAGCTGAGTTTGCCATCCATCAGATTCACCGGCTGGCCGGTCGCGTTGCTCTCTGCGGATGCGCCCTGAGCAGGCGTTTTCGTGTCGCTGTTATCACAGGCTGCAAGACCCACAACCAGCAGGCCAATCCCGACATATTTAACCAGATTGCGCATTGACTTCTTCCTTTCGATAAACGGCCATAACGGCTCATTCGCTCATCTTATCACAACTGATAAAGCGAACCCTTAACCAGCCTGCAATGCCGTGATTTCAGATTTATCTGCCAGCCTTTTCAGCAGCATATTGAGCAGCACGCCGTACATCGGCAGGAAGAACACAATGCTGATAAGGACCTTGAAGCAGTAGTCCACCAGCGCGATTTCCATCCAGTGTTCGGCCATGAACGCATCCGGGCTGCGCCAGAAGGCGATGAAGAAGAAGGCCAGCGTATCGCTCACGTTACCGAACAGCGTGGAGGCGGTTGGCGCCATCCACCAGCGATGATTTTGACGCAGGCGGTTAAACACATGCACGTCGAGGATCTGCCCCAGCGCGTAGGCCATAAAGCTTGCCGCGGCGATACGGGCAACAAACAGGTTGAAGTGGGTTAACGCCTCAAAGCCCTGCCAGCTTCCCATATAAAACAGTGACGAAACCACGTACGAGATGAACAGCGCCGGGAGCATGACCGAAAAAATAATACGGCGAGCCAGCGGTGCGCCAAAGATACGCACGGTCAAATCCGTCGCGAGGAAAATAAACGGGAAGCTGAACGCGCCCCAGGTGGTATGAAAACCAAAGATGGAGATTGGGAGCTGCACCAGATAGTTGCTGGAGGTGATCACCAGCAAATGGAAAAGCGAAAGCCAGAACAACGCTTTTACGCGCTGTGATTCAGAAAACGACGTCATATTGTGACCTTTTTATACGTTGGGGTGAGGGAACCCAATAAAAACCGCAACATGATACTGCTTTGGCAGGACATTGCAATGGTTAGTTTTTACGCAATCGTTAACCTGGTTTGCATTGATCGCAACCGGGCGTAAACTACAGCCGTTTTTACCAGACCGAGAAGACCATGACCGACCTGTTTTCCAGCCCAGACCACACTCTTGATGCCCAGGGCCTTCGCTGCCCGGAACCGGTAATGATGGTACGCAAAACCGTGCGCAACATGCAGACCGGTGAAACGCTGCTGATTATTGCCGACGACCCGGCCACGACCCGCGATATTCCCGGTTTTTGTACCTTTATGGAGCATGAGCTGGTGGCACAGCAGACCGAGGCGCTGCCGTACCGGTATTTGATTCGTAAGGGGTAGATGGGCTGGCGTTGCTGTAGGTCGGGTAAGGCGAGGCCGCCACCCGACGAATATGTGTCCTCTGCGGCCTGATGCCCTCACCCCGCCCCTCTCCCACGGGGAGAGGGTGCAAACACTAAAAACGGCAATCTTTGATTGCCGTTTTGCGTTTACCTAGCCTTTCATCCACGCGCGGATCCCGTCCAGGAACATCTGCGTTGCCATCATCACCAGAATCAGCCCCATCAGGCGCTCCAGCGCGTTCACTCCTTTCTCACCCAGCAGGCGCAGGAACAGCGACGACTGCAGCAGGATGATAAACGTCCCGCCCCAGGCGATCAGCAGGGCAATCACCAGATGGCTCATCTGGTTCGGATACTGATGCGACAGCAGCATCAGCGTGGCCAGAATGGTCGGCCCGGCGACGAGTGGAATTGCCAGCGGCACGATAAACGGCTCTTCACCCGCGGGCAGGCCGCTGCTGCTGCCTTCCGCGCTTGGGAAAATCATCTTAATGGCAATCAGGAACAGAATAATCCCGCCGGAAATCGACACGGTTTCGGCGCGCAGGTTCAGGAACGCGAGAATTTTTTCACCGGCAAACAGGAAGATAAACATCACCAGCAGGGCGATGAGCAGCTCGCGGATCATGATCGCCCGGCGGCGCTTCGGCTCGGTGTGCTTCAGCACCGACATGAAGATAGGCAGGTTTCCCAGTGGATCCATAATCAGGATCAATAAAACCGCCGCGGAAATGATTTCACTCATCTTTAAATTATCCCTGATACTTAGTAGTGTTATTCCGATGATTAGCGCTTTTTCTGATTGCCGGGCAATCATCGATTAATTTCGCTTGCGACTTTGGCAGCATTTTGTAATGTGAAGCATATCCCAGTTCAATACTGGCTTGCACAATCAGCACACACCCTCAGCAGGAAAAAAATGCTATGAAAAACGTTGGTTTTATCGGCTGGCGCGGTATGGTCGGCTCTGTACTCATGCAACGCATGGTTGAAGAGCGCGATTTCGACGCTATCCGCCCGGTCTTCTTCTCCACTTCCCAGCTCGGCCAGGCTGCTCCGTCCTTTGGTGGTACCACAGGCACGTTGCAGGATGCTTACGATCTGGAAGCGCTGAAGGCACTCGACATTATTGTGACGTGCCAGGGCGGCGATTATACCAACGAAATCTATCCAAAGCTGCGTGAAAGCGGCTGGCAGGGCTACTGGATTGACGCGGCCTCTTCGCTGCGTATGAAAGACGATGCCATCATCATTCTCGACCCGGTGAACCAGGGCGTCATCACCGACGGCCTGAACAACGGCGTGAAAACCTTTGTCGGCGGTAACTGCACCGTCAGCCTGATGCTGATGTCCCTCGGCGGCCTGTTCGCGCAGGATCTGGTGGAGTGGGTCTCCGTGGCGACCTACCAGGCGGCGTCCGGCGGCGGCGCGCGTCACATGCGCGAGCTGCTGACCCAGATGGGCCAGCTGCACCAAAGCGTCGCGACCGAGCTGGCAAACCCGGCGTCCGCGATCCTTGATATCGAACGTAAGGTCACTCAGCTGACCCGCAGCGGCGAGCTGCCGGTGGACAACTTCGGCGTACCGCTGGCCGGTGGTCTGATCCCATGGATCGACAAACAGCTGGATAACGGCCAGACCCGCGAAGAGTGGAAGGGCCAGGCTGAGACCAACAAAATCCTCGCGACCGCGAACACCATTCCGGTTGACGGCCTGTGCGTGCGTATCGGCGCGCTGCGCTGCCACAGCCAGGCCTTCACCATTAAACTGAAAAAAGATGTGTCTATTCCGACCGTTGAAGAGCTGCTGGCCGCGCACAACCCGTGGGCGAAAGTGGTGCCAAACGATCGCGATATCACCATGCGCGAGCTGACCCCGGCTGCCGTTACCGGCACGCTGACCACGCCGGTTGGCCGTCTGCGCAAGCTGAACATGGGGCCGGAGTATCTCTCCGCGTTCACCGTCGGCGACCAGCTCCTGTGGGGCGCCGCCGAGCCGCTGCGCCGCATGCTGCGCCAGCTGGCGTAATAATTTGTTAACTACCGGGGGTGATTTTCACCCCCTTTTTTTGCGTACTACATGGAGTAACACGCGTATGTCTTATTTTTTATCAGGAGTCATCTAGAGCGTTGGCTATGCTTTAAGGAAGAGTCATTTCTTACCTGAGGTTCGAACGGAGCAGAATGGATGCACATTTTTGTGCTGTCCCGTTCAGGTCACATTAAAAGTCGTCCCGGAGCGCTTAAAAAGGACGACATAAAAAACAGGATGAATACCATGTCCGATCGTGTGGATAGAGACGTGATTAATGCGCTTATTGCGGGTCATTTTGCTGACCCCTTTTCTGTGCTTGGGATGCATCAAACTGAGGATGGCCTTGAAGTTCGGGCACTGTTACCGGATGCCACAGAAGTCTGGGTGATTGAACCCAAAACCGGCCGCAAGGTCGATAATCTTGAATGCCTCGATTCCCGTGGCTTTTTCTCGGGCGTGATGCCCCGCCGTAAAAACCCTTTTCGCTATCAGCTCGCCGTTCTCTGGCACGGTCAGCAAAACCTGATTGACGATCCTTACAGCTTTGGCCCGCTGCTTAAAGAGATGGATGCCTGGCTGCTCTCCGAAGGAACGCATCTTCGCCCTTATGAAACGCTGGGTGCCCATGCCGATACCATGGACGGCATTACCGGCACGCGATTCTCCGTGTGGGCGCCTAACGCCCAGCGCGTCTCCGTTGTCGGCCAGTTCAACTATTGGGACGGTCGCCGCCATCCGATGCGCCTGCGCCGGGAAAGCGGCATCTGGGAGCTGTTTATCCCTGGAGCGCACCCCGGGCAGCTTTATAAATTCGAGATGATCGACGCCAACGGCAAGCTGCGCATTAAAGCTGACCCGTATGCCTTCGAAGCGCAGATGCGCCCGGATACCGCGTCGCTGATTTGCGGCCTGCCGGAGAAGGTCGTCCAGACGGAGGAGCGCAAACAGGCCAACCGCTTTGATGCGCCGATCTCCGTCTATGAGGTACACCTTGGCTCCTGGCGTCGCCATACCGATAACAACTTCTGGCTCAGCTACCGGGAGCTTGCCGACCAGCTGGTGCCCTACGCCAAATGGATGGGCTTTACCCACCTTGAACTGCTGCCGGTCAACGAGCATCCGTTCGACGGCAGCTGGGGCTATCAGCCCACCGGGCTGTATGCGCCAACGCGCCGCTTCGGCACGCGCGATGACTTCCGCTATTTCATTGATGCCGCGCATGCCGCCGGGCTGAACGTCATCCTCGACTGGGTGCCGGGCCATTTCCCGTCGGATGACTTTGCGCTGGCAGAGTTTGACGGCACGAAGCTGTACGAGCACAGCGACCCGCGCGAAGGCTATCACCAGGACTGGAACACGCTGATCTATAACTACGGTCGCCGTGAGGTCGCAAACTACCTGGTCGGGAATGCCCTGTACTGGATCGAGCGGTTTGGCATTGATGCCCTGCGCGTCGATGCGGTGGCGTCGATGATCTACCGCGACTACAGCCGCAAAGAGGGCGAGTGGATCCCGAACGAGTTTGGCGGCCGTGAAAATCTGGAAGCGATTGAATTCCTGCGCAATACCAACCGGATTATCGGCGAACAAGTGGACGGTGCCGTGACCATGGCGGAAGAGTCGACCGACTTTGCGGGCGTCTCCCGTCCGCCGTCATCAGGCGGCCTGGGGTTCTGGTATAAGTGGAACCTGGGCTGGATGCACGACACGCTCGACTACATGAAGCTGGATCCGGTTCACCGTAAGTATCATCACGATAAGCTGACGTTCGGGATGCTCTACAACTACACCGAAAACTTCATGCTGCCGCTGTCGCACGATGAAGTGGTGCACGGCAAAAAATCCATTCTCGACCGCATGCCGGGCGACGCGTGGCAGAAGTTTGCCAACCTGCGCGCCTACTACGGCTGGATGTTTGCCTTTCCGGGCAAGAAACTGCTGTTTATGGGCAATGAGTTCGCCCAGGGACGCGAGTGGAACCACGACGCCAGCCTCGACTGGCACCTGCTGGAAGGCGGCGACAACTGGCACCACGGGGTGCAGCGTCTGGTGCGCGACCTGAACCTGACCTACCGCCACCACAAAGCGCTGCACGAGCTCGACTTCGATCCGTACGGCTTTGAGTGGCTGGTGGTGGACGACCACGAGCGCTCGGTGTTTGTCTTTGTGCGTCGTGACAAAGCGGGTAACGAGATCGTCGTCGCCAGCAACTTCACGCCGGTGCCGCGCGAACATTACCGCTTCGGCATTAACCAACCGGGCAAATGGCGCGAGATCCTGAATACCGACTCGATGCACTATCACGGCAGCAACGCCGGTAACGGCGGGCTGGTCCAGAGCGACGCCATCGAAAGCCACGGGCGACCCAACTCCCTGAGCCTGACGCTGCCGCCGCTTGGCACCATCTGGCTGATGCGGGAGGGCGAATGACGCAGCTTACGGCAGGTAAACCCGAACCGCTCGGCGCACGTTTTGACGGAAAGGGTGTCAATTTCACCCTCTTTTCCGCTCACGCTGAGCGGGTAGAACTGTGCGTGTTTGATGGGGAAGGTAACGAGCACCGTTACGATTTACCCGCGCGCACGGGGGATACCTGGCACGGCTACCTGGCCGGAGGACGGCCAGGCATGCACTATGGCTTTCGCGTACATGGTCCGTGGGATCCGGCGCAGGGGCACTGGTTTAACCCGGCGAAGCTGTTGATTGACCCGTGCGCGCACCGCGTGGACGGCGAATTTAAAGACGACCCGCTGTTCCACGTGGGCTACGGCGAGCCCGACCACCGCGACAGCGCGCCCGTCGCGCCAAAAAGCGTGGTGGTAAACGATCTTTATGACTGGGAAGACGATGCCCCGCCGCAGACGCCGTGGGGCAATACCGTCATTTATGAAGCCCACGTCAAAGGGCTGACGTACCTGCACCCGTCGATCCCCAAAGAGATGCGCGGCACCTATAAGGCGCTCGGGCATCCCACCATGATTGCCTACCTGAAACACCTCGGCATCACCGCGCTGGAACTGTTGCCCGTCGCCCACTTTGCCAGCGAGCCGCGCCTGCAGCGGCTGGGGCTAAGCAACTACTGGGGCTACAACCCGCTGGCGATGTTCGCGCTTGAGCCACGCTATGCCGCCCATCCGGAAAAGGCGCGGGACGAGTTTCGCGATGCGGTGAAGGCGCTCCATACGGCGGGCATTGAGGTCATTCTGGACGTCGTGCTCAACCACAGTGCCGAAAGCGATCTCGACGGTCCGACGCTCTCCATGCGCGGAATTGATAACCGTAGCTATTATTGGATCAGGCAGGATGGCGATTATGAGAACTGGACCGGCTGCGGTAACACGCTCAACCTCAGCCATCCGGCGGTCACGCATTTTGCTTATGAATGCCTGAAATACTGGGTGGAGACGTTCCACGTCGACGGTTTTCGTTTCGATCTGGCGCCAGTGATGGGGCGCACGCCAGCGTTCAGCCAGCAGGCGCCGCTGTTTGAGGCGATAAAAAACTGTCCGGTGCTCTCGCAGGTGAAGCTCATTGCCGAGCCGTGGGACATCGGGGAAGGCGGTTATCAGGTCGGGAATTTCCCGCCGCTGTTTGCCGAGTGGAACGATCACTACCGCGATGCCGCGCGCCGCTTCTGGCTGGAACGGAATCTTTCGCTGGGGGAGTTCGCCGGACGCTTTGCCGCTTCAAGCGATCTCTTTAAGCGCGACGGCAAACGCCCGTCGGCCACCGTCAATCTGTTGACGGCACACGACGGTTTTACGCTCAGGGACTGCGTTTGTTTCAATCAGAAACACAATGAGGCAAACGGCGAAGAGAATCGCGATGGTACTAACAATAACCATAGCTTTAATCATGGTATAGAAGGGTTAGGCGGAAGCCTTGACGTCATCGAGCGGCGACGCGCCAGCGTTCACGCTTTGCTGACAACGCTTTTATTGTCGCAGGGCACGCCGATGCTGCTGGCAGGCGATGAACACGGCCATAGCCAGCACGGTAACAACAATGCGTATTGCCAGGACAACACGTTAACCTGGCTCGACTGGGGTGAAGCCAACAGCGGGCTGATTCATTTTACCGCTGCGCTGATCCATCTTCGCCAGCAGATCCCCGCGCTGACCGCCGACCGCTGGTGGGAAGAGGGTGACGGCAACGTTCGCTGGTTGAATCAAGACGCGCAACCGTTAAGCGCGCAAGAGTGGCAACACGGCGTACCACGCCTGCAAATCCTGCTGTCGGATAAATGGCTGGTCACGCTGAACGCGACGGATGACGTCGCAGAGATTGTTTTACCTGAAGGGGAATGGCGAGCTGTTCCCCCCTTTGCCGGAGCGGATAATCCGGTAGTAATGGCTGTCTGGCACGGGCCTGCGCACGGAGTGTGCGTATTCCAAAGATGATAAAAAAGGAGTTAGTCATGGTTAGATTAGAGAAGAACGATCCCTTAATGTTGGCGCGCCAGCTACCATTAAAAACGGTTGCCCTGATACTTGCGGGTGGACGTGGTACCCGTCTGAAAGATTTGACCATCAAGCGCGCGAAACCGGCCGTTCACTTTGGTGGTAAGTTCCGTATCATCGACTTTGCGCTCTCCAACTGCCTTAACTCGGGCATTCGCCGTATTGGCGTCATTACGCAGTATCAGTCGCACACGCTGGTTCAGCATATCCAGCGCGGCTGGTCATTCTTCAGCGAAGAGATGAACGAGTTTGTCGATCTCCTTCCCGCTCAGCAACGCGTCCACGGTGAGAACTGGTACCGCGGAACGGCGGATGCAGTGACGCAGAACCTCGACATCATTCGCCGCTATAACGCGGAATACATCGTGATCCTCGCCGGGGACCATATCTACAAGCAAGATTACTCCCACATGCTCATCGACCACGTCGAAAAAGGGGCGCGCTGCACCGTAGCGTGTCTGCCTGTGCCCGTTGCTGAAGCGACGGCGTTTGGCGTGATGCACGTGGATGCCGACGACAAAATTATCGACTTTGTTGAAAAGCCGGCGAACCCGCCAACCATGCCCGGCGATGACACCAAATCGCTCGCCAGCATGGGGATTTATGTCTTTGATGCAGATTATCTTTATGAGCTGCTGGAAGACGATGACAAAGACGAAAACTCCAGCCACGACTTCGGTAAAGACATCATTCCGAAAATCACTAAAGCTGGCATGGCCTATGCACATCCTTTCCCGCTGTCCTGCGTGCAGTCCGACCCCAATGCGGAACCTTACTGGCGCGATGTGGGAACTCTGGAAGCGTACTGGAAAGCGAACCTCGACCTGGCGTCGGTCACGCCTGAGCTGGATATGTACGACCAGAACTGGCCGATTCGTACCCATATGGAATCGCTGCCGCCGGCCAAATTCGTGCAGGACCGCTCCGGCAGCCACGGTATGACGCTGAACTCGCTGGTGTCCGGCGGGTGCATTATTTCAGGCTCGGTGGTGGTGCAGTCGGTGCTGTTCCCCCGCGTGCGAATAAATTCATTCTGTAATATCGATTCGGCAGTCTTGCTGCCTGATGTCTGGGTAGGGCGCTCGTGCCGTCTGCGTCGCTGCGTTATCGATCGTGCCTGCGTCATTCCAGAAGGGATGGTGATTGGTGAGAACGCGGAAGAAGACGCGCGTCGTTTCTATCGTTCGGAAGAGGGGATCGTGTTAGTCACACGGGAAATGTTGCGGAAGCTGCAGATCAAACAGGAGCGATGATGCAGGTTTTACATGTATGTTCTGAGATGTTCCCGTTGTTAAAAACGGGCGGTCTGGCAGATGTTCTGGGTGCATTACCGGCAGCGCAAATCGCCGGAGGCGTGGATACCCGAGTCCTGCTGCCCGCCTTTCCGGATATCCGGCGTGGAATTCCCGATGCAAAAGTGGTGACCCGCCGTGAGACCTTCGCCGGACGCATCACCCTGCTGTTTGGACATTACAATGGCGTAGGGATTTACCTGATCGACGCGCCGCACTTATACGATCGACCGGGCAGCCCGTATCACGATACGAACCTGTTCGCCTACACCGATAACGTGCTGCGCTTTGCGCTGCTCGGCTGGGTCGGGGCAGAAATGGCGACGGGGCTGGATCCGTTCTGGCGCCCGGATGTGGTGCACGCGCACGACTGGCACGCCGGGCTTGCCCCGGCGTATCTCGCGGCGCGCGGCCACCCGGCGAAATCGGTCTTTACCGTGCATAACCTGGCGTATCAGGGGATGTACTATGCCCATCACATGAGTGAAATCGATCTGCCATTATCGTTCTATAACATGCACGGGCTGGAATTTAACGGGCAGATCTCGTTCCTGAAAGCCGGGCTGTATTACGCCGATCATATTACCGCCGTGAGCCCAACCTACGCGCGTGAGATCACCCAGCCGGAGTTTGGCTACGGCATGGAAGGGTTGCTGCAACAGCGCCACCGCGAAGGCCGCCTGTCGGGCATTCTGAACGGCGTGGATGAACAGATCTGGAGCCCGGAAACCGATCTCCTGCTGGCGGCGCGCTATGGCCGTGATTCCGTGGAAGACAAAGCGGAGAACAAACGCCAGCTGCAGATTGCAATGGGCCTGAAGGTTAACGATAAAGTGCCGCTGTTCGCGGTGGTCAGCCGCCTGACCAGCCAGAAAGGGCTGGATCTGGTGCTGGAGGCGTTGCCCGGTTTACTGGAGCAGGGCGGACAGCTGGCGCTGCTCGGCGCGGGCGACCCGGTGCTGCAGGAAGGCTTCCTTGCCGCTGCGGCGGAACATCCGGGGCAGGTGGGCGTGCAGATTGGCTATCACGAAGCGTTCTCGCACCGCATCATGGGAGGCGCGGACGTCATCCTGGTGCCGAGCCGTTTCGAACCCTGCGGCCTGACGCAGCTTTACGGCCTGAAATACGGCACGCTGCCGCTGGTGCGCCGCACGGGCGGACTGGCGGATACCGTATCCGATAGCTCTCTGGAAAACCTGGCGGACGGTATCGCCAGCGGGTTTGTCTTTGAGGACAGTAATGCCTGGTCGCTGCTTCGGGCGATTCGGCGTGCTTTCGTCTTGTGGTCCCGTCCATCGCTCTGGCGTTACGTTCAGCGTCAGGCGATGTCCATGGACTTTAGCTGGCATGTTGCGGCGCAGTCATACCGCGATCTCTATCAACGCTTGATGTAACGAGGCGAAGTTACTGATATGAACGCTCCATTTAGCTACTCTTCACCCACGCTCAGCGTTGAGGCGTTAAAGCACTCCATCGCCTACAAGCTGATGTTCACCATCGGGAAAGATCCGGTTATCGCCAACAAGCACGAGTGGCTGAACGCCACCCTGTTTGCGGTGCGTGACCGCTTAGTTGAACGCTGGCTGCGCTCAAACCGCGCCCAGCTCTCGCAGGAAACGCGTCAGGTTTACTACCTGTCGATGGAATTTTTGATTGGCCGCACGCTGTCCAACGCGCTGTTGTCGCTCGGTATTTATGACGACGTCAAAACCGCACTCGAAGAGATGGGGTTAGATTTAGAAGAGCTGATCGACGAAGAGAACGACCCGGGCCTCGGCAACGGCGGCCTGGGGCGTCTCGCCGCCTGCTTCCTCGACTCGCTGGCAACGCTGGCGCTGCCGGGCCGCGGCTACGGTATTCGCTACGACTACGGTATGTTCAAACAGAACATCGTCGACGGACGCCAGAAAGAGTCGCCGGACTACTGGCTGGAGTACGGCAACCCGTGGGAGTTTAAGCGCCACAATACGCGCTACAAGGTGCGCTTTGGCGGACGTATCCAGCAGGAAGGCAAAAAATCCCGCTGGGTAGAAACGGAAGAGATCCTGGCCGTGGCCTACGACCAGATTATCCCCGGCTATGACACCGATGCCACCAACACGCTGCGCCTGTGGAGCGCCCAGGCCAGTAGCGAAATCAACCTCGGTAAATTCAACCAGGGGGACTACTTTGCGGCGGTGGAAGACAAAAACCACTCCGAGAACGTGTCCCGCGTGCTGTACCCGGATGACTCGACCTACTCCGGTCGCGAGCTGCGCCTGCGTCAGGAGTATTTCCTCGTCTCCTCGACGATTCAGGATATCCTCAGCCGCCACCATCAGCTGCACAAAACCTACGCCAACCTGGCGGAGAAAACCGCGATCCACCTTAACGACACCCACCCGGTGCTCTCCATTCCGGAGCTGATGCGCCTGCTGATCGACGAACACAAGTTCAGCTGGGATGACGCGTTTGAAGTGACCTGTCAGGTATTCTCCTACACCAACCACACGCTGATGAGCGAAGCGCTGGAAACGTGGCCGGTAGACATGCTCGGCAAAATCCTGCCGCGCCATCTGCAGATTATCTTTGAGATTAACGACTACTTCCTCAAGACCCTGCAGGAGCAATACCCGAACGATACCGGGCTGCTGAGCCGCGCTTCCATCATTGATGAATCGAACGGGCGCCGCGTGCGCATGGCCTGGCTGGCGGTCGTCATCAGCCACAAGGTCAACGGCGTGTCCGAGCTCCACTCGAACCTGATGGTGCAGTCGCTTTTTGCGGACTTCGCGAAAATCTTCCCGACGCGGTTCTGCAACGTGACCAACGGCGTCACGCCGCGCCGCTGGCTGGCGCTGGCCAACCAGCCGCTCTCTGAGGTGCTGGACGAGAATATCGGCCGTACCTGGCGTACCGACTTGAGCCAGCTGAGCGAGCTGGAACAGCATATTGATTTCCCGACGGTGAACAAAGCCGTGCGCGAAGCCAAGCTGCTGAACAAAAAGCGTCTGGCGGTCTGGCTAGCGATGCACCTCAACGTGGTGGCAAACCCGAAAGCGCTGTTTGACGTTCAGATCAAACGCATCCACGAATACAAGCGTCAGCTGATGAACGTGCTGCACGTGATCACCCATTACAACCGCATCAAGGCCGATCCAACGGCCGAATGGGTGCCGCGCGTGAAGATCTTCGCCGGTAAGGCGGCTTCCGCCTACTACATGGCGAAGCACATCATTCATCTCATCAACGACGTGGCGAAGGTGGTCAACCAGGATCCGGACATTGGCGACAAGCTGAAAGTGGTGTTCATTCCGAACTACAGCGTGAGCCTGGCGCAGATGATCATCCCGGCGGCGGATCTCTCTGAGCAGATTTCCACGGCGGGTACGGAAGCATCCGGCACCAGTAACATGAAGTTTGCCCTCAACGGCGCGCTGACCATTGGTACGCTTGACGGGGCGAACGTCGAGATGCTGGAGCACGTGGGCGAAGAAAATATCTTTATCTTCGGTAATACGACGGAAGAGGTGGAGGCGCTGCGCAGGAAAGGCTACTCGCCGCGTCAATATTACGAAGAGGATGAAGAGTTACGTCAGGTGCTGACGCAGATCGCGACCGGCGTGTTTAGCCCGGATGAACCGAGCCGCTATCGCGATCTGGTCGATTCGCTGATTAACTTTGGCGATCACTACCAGGTGCTGGCGGACTATCGCAGCTACGTGGACTGTCAGGATAAGGTTGACGAGCTGTACCGTCAGCAGGAGAAGTGGACCAGCGCCGCGATGTATAACATCGCCAATATGGGCTATTTCTCGTCCGACAGGACCATCAAGGAGTATGCCGAGACGATCTGGCATATTGATCCGGTGAGGTTGTAAAAGCAAAACGGCAACCTCGGTTGCCGTTTTTAGTGTTTGTTCCCTCTCTCTGTGGGAGAGGGTCAGGGTGAGGGCATCAGCCCGCACCGATCGTATTACGACGCCAGCGACAGCTCACGCTTCCCCGCATTTTGCTGTAACCACTGCGCCACGCGAGACTGCTGTTCGGCGTTGAGCCACATCCCTTCTTTGGTACGACGCCAGATAGCATCATCCAGACGACGAACCCACTCGTGCTCAACCAGGTAGCGCAGCTCGGCTTCGTACAGCTCGTGGCCGAAATGTTCGCCCAGATCCGCAATGTCCTTCGCGTCGGCCAGGAAAAGCTCGGTATTGCTGCCGTAGGTGCGGGCATAGTGGCGCGCCATCCCTTCGGTGATGAACGGGAAGCGACGGCGCAGCTTCGCGGCGTAATCATCGCGATTGTCGCCGATATCACCGCCGGGCAGTACCGCGCCTTTGGTCCATGCCGGGCCAATGCCTTTATAGTACGGCGCCAGTTTTTCCAGCGCGTGCTCGGCCAGCTTGCGGTAGGTGGTCAGCTTGCCGCCAAACACGGAAAGCAGCGGCGCCTGACCGTCAACGTCGTGAATATCGAGCGTGTAGTCGCGGGTAATCGCCTGCGGTGAGTCAGACTCGTCATCGCACAGCGGACGCACGCCGGAGTAGGTCCAGACCACATCGTCGCGTGACAGCTGCTTCCTGAAGTGCGCGTTATACACTTTGAGCAGGTAGTTCACTTCGCTCTCGTCGATCTCGACGTTCTTCGGATCGCCTTTGTACTCCACGTCGGTGGTACCGATGATCGAGAATTCGTCCATCCACGGGATCACAAACACGATGCGCTTGTCTTCGTTCTGCAGAATGTAGGCCTGCTTCTGGGTATGCACGCGCGGTACCACAATGTGGCTGCCCTTGATCAGGCGAATGCCGTACGGCGAAGGCAGATGCATGCCGTCGTCGAAGAACTGCTTCACCCACGGGCCGGTGGCGTTCACCAGACCGCGTGCTTTCCAGCTGAATTTCTCGCCGGTATCGATGTCTTCCGCTTCTACAATCCACAGGCCGTTTTCACGACGGGCAGAGGTCGCACGGGTACGGGTTTTCACCTCGCCACCTTTCTTCTCGACCATCTGCGCATTCGCCAGCACCAGACGCGCATCGTCCACCCAGCAGTCGGAATATTCGAAACCGCGCACGATTTCAGGCTTAAGGACCGATTCTGAGCCAAAACGCAAACCTGTCGAACCCGGGAGGCTGGTGCGTTTACCCAGATGGTCGTACATAAACAGACCGATTCGGATCATCCACGCCGGACGCAGATGCGGGCGATGGGGCAGGCGGAAGCGCATCGGAATCGCCAGATGCGGGGCCATTTTCAACAGCACTTCACGTTCGGCCAGTGCTTCACTGACCAGGCGGAATTCGTAGTGTTCCAGGTAGCGCAGGCCACCGTGAATCAGTTTGGAGCTGGCGGACGACGTCGCGCAGGCGAGGTCGTTAGCTTCCAGCATCAGTACGGATAAACCGCGTCCTGCGGCATCGACCGCAATACCGGCACCGTTGATGCCACCGCCTATCACAATCAGATCTTTGGTTTCCATAACACCCTCATGCACTTTCGTTAAAGCTCAGAAATGTTCGATATCGCTCATAATAGCAAAGGAACGCGCTTTTGGTAACATCAAAAAAACAATTTAGAGTGATATGGATAACATAATGGCGTTTACCCGCCGCCAGGACGTACACTACGGGGTAAAATAGTGCGGTCTGATGCTCTCTCCCCTCACCCTAACCCTCTCCCCAGAGGGGCGAGGGGATGGTTTGCTCCCTCTCCCTTTTAGGGAGAGGGCAGGGGTGAGGGTCAGCAGGCGGCATAAAACCTGAATAAGCGAAAGAGAACACCATGGATCAGTTTGAATGTATTAACGTAGAAGAAGCCCACCAGAAGATGCACCAGGGAAAAGCGGTGCTGGTGGACATCCGCGATCCGCAGAGTTTTGCGATGGGCCACACGCCGGGCGCGTTTCATCTCACTAACGACACGCTGGGCGCGTTTATGCGCGATAACGACTTCGAGACGCCGGTGATGGTCATGTGCTACCACGGCAACAGCAGCAAAGGCGCGGCGCAGTATCTGCTTCAGCAGGGCTACGACGCGGTGTACAGCGTCGACGGCGGCTTCGATGCCTGGCATCGTCATTTCCCGGCAGAAGTGGAATACGCTTTTGAGCGCTGATCCCGCTATACTGTCCCCTTTTGTGTGGAAATAAGCGACCGCTGCCCATGTTGATGATCACTTCTTTTACCAACCCGCGCGTCGCCCAGGCGTTTGTCGACTATATGGCGACGCAGGGCGTTATTCTGACCATTCAGCAACATACGCAGACCGACGTCTGGCTGGCCGACGAGAGCCAGGCCGCGCGCGTAAACGAAGAGCTGGCGCGTTTTCTTGAGAACCCCGGCGACCCGCGCTATCTGGCGGCCAGCTGGCAGTCCGGGCAGACCGACAGCGGACTGCACTACAGCCGTTTTCCCTTCCTCGCCACCATCCGCGAGCGCGCCGGCCCGTTTACGCTGCTGCTGATGGCGGCCTGCATTATCGTCTTCATTATCATGAACGTGGTGGGCGACCAGAGCGTGATGATTGCCCTGGCCTGGCCCTATGACCCGTCTCTTGAGTTTGACGTCTGGCGCTACTTTAGCCACGCGCTGATGCACTTCTCGGTGATGCATATTCTCTTCAACCTGCTCTGGTGGTGGTATCTCGGCGGCGCTGTTGAAAAGCGTCTGGGCAGCGGCAAGCTGATCGTTATCACCCTTATCAGCGCCCTGCTGAGCGGCTATGTGCAGCACAATTTCAGCGGGCCGTGGTTCGGCGGGCTGTCGGGCGTCGTGTATGCCCTGATGGGCTATGTCTGGCTTCGCGGGGAGCGCGATCCGGAAAGCGGCATCTATCTGCAGCGCGGATTAATAACCTTTGCGTTAATATGGCTAATTGCCGGATGGTTTGATCTGTTTGGTATGTCTATCGCCAACGGTGCACACGTCGCCGGGCTGGCCGTGGGGTTAGCGATGGCCTTTGCCGACACGCTCCATGCGCGAAAACGAACATAATTCTCAGGGATAATTGATGAAACAAACACAACGTCATGACGCTATTATCGAACTGGTAAAAAAACAGGGATACGTCAGCACCGAAGAGCTGGTGGAGCAGTTTGCCGTCAGCCCACAGACCATCCGTCGTGACCTGAACGACCTGGCCGATCAGAACCGCATTCTTCGCCACCACGGCGGCGCGGCGCTGCCCTCCAGTTCGGTCAACACCTCCTGGCACGACCGTAAAGCCACGCAGACGGCAGAGAAAGAGCGCATTGCCCGCAAGGTCGCCAGCCAGATCCCGAACGGGGCGACGCTGTTTATTGATATCGGCACCACGCCGGAAGCGGTCGCCCATGCGCTGCTGGATCACGAGAACCTGCGCGTGGTCACGAACAACCTGAACGTGGCCAATACCCTGATGCAGAAAGATGACTTCCGCATCATCCTCGCGGGCGGCGAACTGCGCAGCCGCGACGGCGGCATTATCGGCGAAGCGACCCTCGATTTTATCTCTCAGTTCCGCCTCGACTTCGGCATTCTCGGGATCAGCGGCATCGACAGCGACGGCTCGCTGCTGGAGTTTGATTATCACGAGGTGCGCACCAAGCGCGCGATTATTGAGAACTCACGCCACGTGATGCTGGTGGTGGACCATTCGAAGTTTGGCCGAAATGCGATGGTAAACATGGGCAGCATCAGCATGGTGGATGCGGTCTACACCGACGTGATGCCGCCGGCGGGCGTGATGCAGGTGATTAAAGATAATAATTTGCAGCTGGAATTGTGCTAGGACTTGTGACGAGTGGCGCTGCGCTCACCCGACCTACAAAACTTTCCCCCTCTCCCTGTGGGAGAGGGCCGGGGTGAGGGCATCAGACCGCAGAGGTCCTACACGCCATACCCCATCATCTTCAACAGCTGCTGCGCATGCTGCACCGCATCCTGACGATGCGCCACGCCCAACTTCTGATACAGATTGCGGATATGCGTTTTGATGGTGGTCGCCGCCACCGCAAGCTCACCGGCAATCTGCTCGTTGCTGTAGCCTGAATAGATCAGACCCAGAACCTGCCATTCGCGCTGGGTGAGCGGACTGGTGCGGATAAGCTCCGGCACTTCCGGGTGGTTCAGCAGACGTTCAACGAAGTTCTCATCAAAATGCGCGAACTTGTGTCGATGATGCTGGTTAATCTCGCGCAGAATGCGCTGGGCGCGATGCTGATCCAGCTCCGGCAGCGTGTTGAGCTGAATAAGCTGACGCAGCTGCTGCGCCATCACTTCACCTTCAATCACAAAGTGGCTGATAAAGCCGGTGCGGTTAGCCAGCTGCAGCGCTTCCAGCAGCACGCGCTGGGCATCGTTTTTACGACCCGCCTGCCAGTAAAGCTGGTTCAGCAGCAGCAGGTTGCGGTTCAGGTCGCTCATCAGACGCAGGCTGCGCGCGTTCTCGTTCAGCTCTTCCAGCACAATCTCTGCGGGCTCTAATTCACCGAGCAGGATCTGCGCGCGGGCAATGTTGCGCCACTGGCTCTGCAGGAAGTGGTTGTTCGCAAATTCGGGTTTTGGCGTCTGACGCAGCCAGTTGGCGGCGGATTTTTTATCTCCGGTCATCTGCCAGTAAATCACCCGGACCTTATCGGCGTTTGAGACCCAGTCGCTGTGATACTGACCGTTGCCGAGCAGGTTCTCCAGGCGGTTCAGATGGTTGCGGGCGTTATCGAGATCGCCGCGCGCCAGCGAGCACTGTACCAGCAGCGCCAGACACTGCAGCTGCTGCTGAGGCTGGAAGCTGGAAAGGACATCCACACCCTGGCGGGCGCAGCTTTCTGCTTCATCCAGACGCGACCATGCCCACAGCAGCTGAGCGCGAATACGCAACAGGAACTCGTGCATCGGCAGCTGTTCCAGGTGCTGTTCACGAATCAGCTGGAACGCTTTTTCCTGGTTTTCCCAGGCGGCCTGCAGGAACCCCTGCGCGAATAAAATCTCGCTCTGTTGGATCAGGCTCCACAGCGCGTAATGCCAGACATCATGACGACGCGCCATCTGTTCGGTTTGCTGCATCAGTGAAAGCGAACGCGTGAGGTCGCCTTTGCAGTGCAGCACTTCACCGTGCACCGAGGTCGCAACGATGCGGCTGTAGAAGTTAGCCAGCGGCAGTTCATCCAGCGCGACCATCGCCAGCCGTTCAGCTTCGTCCGGGTCGCCGTCGTTAATGGCCACCTGAGCGCGCAGCGCGTTGAACTCGCCGTGCAGGGTGGTATCCATTTCGCTTTCCATCTCCTGCTCGGCGCGCGCCAGCAGGGTGTTCACTTCGCTGTAGCGGTGCTGGCTCTGCATCAGCCAGGCCTGCAGCAGCACCAGACGCGGGTTCTCCAGCAGGCTTTCCCACGGCAGGGCTTTGAGAGACTCTTCCAGCAGGGTCAGCTCGCTGTGGTTAAACAGGCCCCACGCATGATTGAGGAGGATATCGCGCAGCATGCTGGCATCACCGGCGGCCAGCGCGTGGTGGATGGCCTCGCTCGGGAAGCCTTGCGCCATCCAGCTTTCGGCAGCGGCGCGGTGGATCTCCGGCAGTTCAACCGCCAGTTCCCACTGACAGCGCTGGCGCAGGAAGCTGCCAAACAGCGGGTGATAGCTAAACCACTCGCCGGGATCGTCCATGCGCGTCAGGAAAAGGCCCTGACGTTCAATCTCTTCGAGCTGCAGCTGTCCGTTTTCACAGCCCGTCACGCGCACGATAAGCGCATCGTTCATGGAGCGCAGCAGCGAGCTTTTCAGCAGGAAATTACGCGTCGAGGGATCGACGCTGTCCAGCACCTCATCCACGAGGTAGTCAGAAAGGTGGCTGGCGTTGATGCCCGCCAGACGCCGCGCAGACTGATGCGCCGGACTGTTGTTTTGTCGGGCAGAGAGCGCGATGAGCTGCAGCGCCGTGGCCCAGCCGGCAACGTCATCACACAGACGGCTGCTCTCGGCGGCCTCAATCGGTGATGTCAGGCGGCAGTCAAAGAACTGTTTCGCTTCCTGGTGGGTAAAGGCCAGCTGCTGGCTGCCCACTTCCAGAAGCTGATCGCGCACGCGCAGGTTGGCAATACCCAGCTGCGGCAGGTTGCGTGACAGCACCACTAAAGTCAGGTTTTCCGGCTGATGGCGCAGGAAGAAACGCATCGATTCATGAATCACCGGATTCGTGATGAGATGGTAATCGTCGATCACCACGTAGAGCGGGCGATGCCATTCGGCCAGTTCAATAAACAGCTGAGAGAAAAGAGAGGACAGGCTGGCGTACTGGCGCTTTTGCACCATCACCTCACTGGCGACGCAGTGTCCATGGGTGGCTTGCTGTATGGCGGCAATCAGATAGCTGGCAAAACGCTCTTGCTGGTTATCGCCCTCGTCGAGGGAGTACCAGCCAAGATCGCTTTTACCCGCGGCCCATTGCGAAATGAGCGTTGTTTTTCCATAGCCTGCAGGGCTCGTAACCAGCGCCAGTCGGAAATTATGCGCGCCGGAAAGTTTAGCCAACAGACGCTCGCGGACCACTGTATGGTCAAGACGAACCGGGCGACTTAATTTAGACGGAATCAACATAGGTTTCACTTCACTGTGGGGAACGAGAGATTTTATTTTTTTTGCGCTTCGTAATTAATACGATATAAGGTCGAACAGAAAGAGAACTATTGCAAGTTATGTCTGGGTTTTGTGGTTCTGAATTTGCACTCTGTCACAAAACATTCAGGCAAATGTTGGAACTTTCTCGAAAGGCCCGTAACGCCGCGTCACTGCTGGCTTGTCTGTATACATTGCCGCTGCGCTGAAACTGGTTTCAGAAAGGTATAGTGACGTCAAATTTAATAAAGTGCGGGTAAAGTTGAGTGAGAGTAATAGTCTTTTGAGATGTGTCCCGATGGCTAAATTATTATTCTACGTAAGTAATCATTTCAGAACGGATTAATTTCACCCGAAACTGCATTTCATTTCTTTGACATTCTCCCCGGTTACTTTTTTATCTTCCGGGCACACTCGAACTATGCTCTGAGAGTGGCCTCGATCACACTTTTATGCTCATCCCCGCTACTCCTCCCTGTCTAATCCCCCACAGGAGGAGGAAGAGGGGAAATGAGCCAGGCACACTAGCGCCAACTTGTGTTTTCTTTCTAAAGGATGCCGATCCCCTATGTCACAGCCTACCTTCAACAAAGCTCAATTCCAGGCTGCCCTGACGCGTCAGTGGCAGCGTTTTGGCCTTCATGCTGCAAACGAGATGACGCCTCACCAGTGGTGGCAGGCAGTGAGCGGTGCGCTCGCAGAACAGCTGGATGCTCAGCCTTTGGCAAAGCCGGTGAAGAACCAGCGCCATGTAAACTACATTTCAATGGAATTCCTGATTGGCCGCCTGACGGGCAACAACCTGTTGAACCTCGGCTGGTATCAGGACGTTGGTGACGTCCTTAAAGAACACGACATTAACCTGACCGATCTGCTGGAAGAAGAGATTGACCCGGCGCTGGGCAACGGCGGTCTGGGACGTCTGGCGGCCTGTTTCCTCGACTCCATGGCGACCGTCGGCCAGTCGGCGATTGGCTATGGCCTGAACTATCAGTATGGCTTGTTCCGTCAGTCGTTTGCCGATGGCCATCAGATGGAAGCGCCGGACGACTGGCATCGCAATACCTATCCGTGGTTCCGCCACAACGCGCAGCTGGATGTGCAGGTCGGCATTGGCGGGAAAGTGACAAAGCAGGGGCTCTGGGAACCGGCGTTCACCATTACCGGTGAAGCCTGGGATCTGCCGGTGCTCGGCTACCGTAACGGCGTGGCGCAGCCGCTGCGTCTGTGGCAGGCGAAGCACGCGCATCCGTTTAACCTGACCAAATTCAACGACGGCGATTTCCTGCGCGCCGAGCAGCAGGGCATCGATGCCGAGAAGCTGACCAAAGTCCTCTACCCGAACGACAACCACCTGGCCGGTAAAAAGCTGCGCCTGATGCAGCAGTACTTCCAGTGCGCCTGCTCCGTGGCGGACATTCTGCGTCGCCATCACCTCGCGGGCCGCAAGCTGGCGCAGCTGCCGGACTTCGAAGTGATTCAGCTCAACGACACGCACCCGACGATTGCGATCCCGGAACTGCTGCGCGTGCTGATCGACGAGCATCAGCTGAGCTGGGATGACGCCTGGGCCATCACCAGCCGTACCTTTGCCTACACCAACCACACTCTGATGCCAGAAGCGCTCGAGTGCTGGGATGAGAAGCTGGTGAAAACGCTGCTGCCGCGCCACATGCAGATCATCAACAAGATTAACGACCAGTTTAAAACCCTGGTGGATAAAACCTGGCCAGGCAACAAAGCGGTCTGGGCGAAGCTGGCGGTGGTTCACGATAAGCAGGTGCGCATGGCGAACATGTGCGTGGTCAGCGGCTTTGCGGTGAACGGCGTGGCGGCGCTGCACTCGGATCTGGTGGTCAAAGATCTCTTCCCGGAATACCACCAGCTTTGGCCGACCAAATTCCACAACGTGACCAACGGCATCACGCCGCGTCGCTGGATCAAGCAGTGCAACCCGCTGCTGGCCGGTCTGCTGGATAAGACCCTGAAGAAAGAGTGGGCCAACGATCTGGACCAGCTCATCAACCTGGAAAAATACGCTGACGACGCGAAATTCCGCGAGCAGTATCGCGCGATCAAGCTGGAGAACAAGGTTCGCCTGGCGGAGTTTGTGAAAGTGCGTACCGGGATTGAGATCAACCCGAATGCCATTTTCGATATCCAGATCAAACGCCTGCACGAGTACAAACGCCAGCACCTGAACCTGCTGCACATTCTGGCGCTGTACAAAGAGATCCGCGAGAACCCGCAGGCCGACCGCGTGCCGCGCGTGTTCCTGTTCGGTGCGAAAGCGGCGCCGGGCTATTACCTGGCGAAAAACATTATCCTCGCCATCAATAAAGTGGCGGCGGCGATCAACAGCGATCCGAAAGTGGGCGACAAGCTGAAGGTGGTGTTCCTGCCGGATTACTGCGTCTCGGCGGCTGAAATGCTGATCCCGGCGGCGGATATCTCCGAGCAGATCTCGACGGCAGGTAAAGAAGCGTCCGGTACCGGCAACATGAAGCTAGCGCTGAACGGCGCGCTGACCGTCGGTACGCTCGATGGGGCAAACGTCGAAATCGCCGAGAAGGTCGGGGAAGAGAATATCTTTATCTTCGGCCATACCGTGGAAGAGGTGAAGGCCATCAAGGCCAAAGGCTATGACCCGGTGAAATGGCGTAAGAAAGACAAAGTGCTCGACGCGGTGCTGAAGGAGCTGGAAAGCGGTAAATACAGCGACGGCGACAAGCACGCGTTTGACCAGATGCTGCACAGCATGGACAAACACGGCGGTGACCCGTATCTGGTGATGGCGGACTTCACGGCCTATGTAGAAGCGCAAAAGCAGGTCGACGTGCTGTATCGTGACCAGGAGGCGTGGACCCGCGCGTGCATTCTGAACACCGCGCGCTGCGGTATGTTCAGCTCTGACCGTTCAATCCGTGATTATCAGGCCCGTATCTGGCAGGCAAAACGCTAAGGAAGCGCGATGGAGAGTAAACGTCTGGACAGCGCCGCGCAGGCGGCGGGGATCAGCCTCAGTTACATTAATGCGCACGGCAAACCGCAGTCTATTGGCGCCGACACCAAAAGACGTTTGCTGGATGCCATGCACAAAGCCGACGCGAAAGCGTCGGTTGCGCCGGTGCCCAACGTGAAGGTATTCACCGCAGGCAAAAAGATGCCGCTGGCGGTGGAGGGGCGCGGCGAGTTTAGCTGGCTGCTTACCACCGAAGAGGGGCATCAGCACAAAGGCCACGCCACCGGCGGCAAAACGTTAAACCTTCCGGCGAAGCTGCCGGAGGGGTATCACACCTTAACGCTCACCCAGGACGATCGTCGTTTCCACTGCCGGGTGATCGTCGCGCCAAAACGCTGCTACGAGCCGCAGGCGCTGCTCGAAGGCAAAAAGCTGTGGGGCGCCTGCGTGCAGCTCTATACGCTGCGCTCCGACAGCAACTGGGGCATCGGTGATTTTGGCGATCTGAAAAAGATGCTGGTGGATGTGGGCGAGCGCGGCGGCGCGTTTATCGGGCTCAACCCGATCCACGCGCTCTATCCGGCCAACCCGGAGAGCGCCAGCCCGTACAGCCCGTCGTCCCGTCGCTGGCTGAACGTGATTTATATCGACGTTAACGCGTTAGATGACTTCAAAAACAGCAAAGAGGCGCAGGCGTGGTGGAAACTCAGCACCACGCAGCAGGCCCTGAAGCAGGCGCGCGACGCGGACTGGGTGGACTATTCCACCGTCACGGCGCTGAAAATGGCCGCGCTGCGTCTGGCGTGGAAAGGCTTTTCGCAGCGCGATGACGAGCAGATGGCCGCGTTCCGCCAGTTTGTAACGCAGGAGGGCGAGAGCCTGTACTGGCAGGCGGCGTTTGATGCACTGCACGCGTATCAGGTGAAGGAGGACGAAATGCGCTGGGGTTGGCCGGTCTGGCCGGAAGCGTATCAGTCCGTCGACACGCCTGAAGTAAAAGCGTTCTGTAAAAAATATGCCGATGAAGTGGACTTCTACCTGTGGCTGCAGTGGCTGGCGTACAGCCAGTTTGCCGCCTGCTGGCAGGTGAGCCAGGGCTATAAGATGCCGATCGGCCTGTATCGCGATCTGGCCGTCGGCGTGGCAGAGGGCGGCGCGGAAACCTGGTGCGACCGTGAGCTTTACTGTCTGAAAGCTTCCGTCGGCGCGCCGCCGGATATTCTTGGTCCGCTCGGTCAGAACTGGGGATTGCCGCCGATGGATCCGCACGTCATGGCGGCGCGCGCCTATGAGCCGTTCATCGACCTGCTGCGCGCTAACATGCAGAACTGCGGCGCGCTGCGTATCGACCACGTGATGTCCGTGCTGCGTCTGTGGTGGATCCCGTACGGTGAAACGGCCGATCACGGGGCGTACGTGCAGTATCCGGTTGACGATCTGCTGTCGATCCTGGCCCTGGAAAGTAAACGCCATCAGTGCATGGTGATCGGTGAAGATCTCGGTACCGTGCCGGTGGAAATTGTCAGCAAGCTCCGCGACAGCGGCGTCTACTCCTATAAAGTGCTCTATTTTGAAAACGACCATGAGAAAACCTTCCGCGCGCCGAAAGCGTACCCTGAACAGTCAATGGCAGTCGCGACGACGCATGACCTTCCTACGCTTCGTGGCTATTGGGAAAGCGGCGATCTGACGCTCGGTAAAACGCTGGGGCTGTACCCTGATGAAGAGGTTTTGCGCGGCCTGTATCAGGATCGCGAGCTCTCCAAACAGGGGCTGCTGGATGCGCTGCACAAGCAGGGCTGTCTGCCGAAACGTGCCGGACATAAGGCGTCATTGATGTCGATGACCGCTACCCTCAATCGCGGCTTGCAGCGCTATATTGCCGACAGCAACAGCGCCCTGCTGGGCCTGCAGCCGGAAGACTGGATTGATATGGCGGAGCCGGTGAACATTCCGGGGACCAGCTATCAGTACAAGAACTGGCGTCGCAAGCTGTCCACAACGCTTGAGAAGATGTTTGCCGATGATGGGGTGAACAAGCTGATTAAGGATTTGGACAAGCGCAGAAGAGCGGTGGGCAAGAAGCGGTAGTTTCACCCTAACCCTCTCCCGGAGGGAGAGGGAATAGAATGTAGGCCGGGTAAGCGTCAGCGCCACCCGGCTTTTTTACATCAAACCACCATATTCAACAGCAGTACCCCGACCAGACCGCACACCGAAATAATGGTTTCCAGCGCGGACCAGGACTTGATGGTTTCACCGATCGTCAGGTTGAAGTACTCCTTGAACAGCCAGAACCCAGGGTCGTTAACGTGAGAGAAAATCACGCTACCGGAACCGACGGCGATAACCATCAGCTCAGGGCTAACACCCGTGGTCGCAATCAGCGGGGCAACGATACCGCCCGCGGTGATCGCTGCAACGGTCGCAGAACCCAGCGCAATACGCAGAACCGCGGCAATAGACCAGGCCATCAGGAGCGGCGATACGTTGGTTTCATGCATCATGGCAGCGATGTATTTATCCACGCCGCTGTCGACCAGAACCTGCTTGAATGCACCGCCACCGCCGATGATCAGAAGCATCATGGCAATGATTTTGATGGAAGAGGTCAGCGTGTCGTTGATCTGATCCATAGAACGGCCGCGGTTCAGGCCGAAGGTGAACATCGCGATCAGCACCGCAATCAGCGTTGCCATGACCGGGTCACCGAGGAATTCCGCAACGGACAGGAACGGATGACCTTTCGGCAGAATCATCTCCGCCACGGCACGCATCGCCATTAGGATAACCGGTACCAGAGAGGTCCAGACGCTGACGCCAAAGCCCGGCATCTCTTCTTCGGTGAAGGTTTTGGCGCTGTACAGACCTTCCGGGATCGGCTTATCAATGCCTTTCAGGAAGCGGGCATAAACCGGGCCCGCCAGAATCACGGTTGGGATCGCCAGAATCGTACCGAACAGCAGGGTTTTACCCATATCCGCGTGGAAAATGGTTGCGATAGCGGTTGGGCCCGGGTGCGGCGGCAGGAAGCCGTGAGTCACGGACAGCGCCGCAGCCATTGGCACACCGACATACAGCAGCGGGATGTTTGCCGCAGCCGCGATGGTGAACACCAGCGGCAGCATCAGCACGAAGCCCACTTCATAGAACAGCGCGAAGCCGACGGTAAAACCGGTTAATACCACCGCCCACTGGATGTTCTTCTTGCCAAATTTGGCAATCAGCGTGGTGGCGATTCGCTGCGCGCCCCCGCAGTCTGCCAGCATTTTGCCGAGCATGGCGCCGAAGCCCATGATCAACGCCAGGCTGCCGAGCGTACCGCCGACGCCGGCTTTGATGGAACTGATAACTTTAACCAGCGGCATACCCTGCATCAGACCGACTGCAAGTGCCACCAGAACCAGAGCGATAAATCCGTTCATTTTGAAACGGATCATCAAGAGCAGTAATAACACAACACCGATAGCAACGATGACTAATGGCATGATTTACCTGGCCTTTGAATTGTTATGGGTAACGTCATTGTTTCAACGACAAATTCCGATTGTCCCAACTGGGAACAGAGTGTTAACGGCACTCATACTGATGCCTTCGAAACCATTAAGTTTAGTCGGCTGTTATAAGGATGCTGAGTGCCCACGAGAATGATACGGGTAACATGGCTCGATTGAGAATCACCCTGGGAGGCTAAATTTGAATTATGAGACGCAGGTCAACATATGGGAGGTAAACGCAAAACGGTAACCATGAGGTTACCGTTTTTAATGTTTTCACCCTCTCCCGTGGGAGAGGGCCGGGGGTGAGGGCATCAGACCTCACTATTTCTGTAGGCCCGGTAAGCGCAGCGCCACCGGGCGATACAGACGGATACTGAATTAGTAGTAAGAGTGCTCGCCGCGCTGGTGCTCGGTCAGGTCACGCACGCCTTTCAGTTCCGGGAACTCGTTCAGCAGCTGCTTCTCGATCCCTTCTTTCAGCGTTACATCGACCATTGAGCAGCCGTTACAGCCGCCGCCAAACTGCAGAATGGCAAAACCTTCGTCGGTGATTTCCATCAGGGAAACACGACCGCCGTGGCCCGCCAGCTGTGGGTTGATCTGGGATTGCAGCAGATACTCAACGCGCTCCATCAGCGGGGCATCGTCAGACACTTTACGCATTTTCGCGTTCGGCGCTTTCAGGGTCAGCTGAGAACCCAGCTGATCGGTGACGAAGTCGATCTCCGCATCTTCAAGATACGGTGCGCTCAGCTCATCAACGTAGGCTGTGAGCTGTTCAAATTTAAGGGCAGTGTCAGTCGCTTCCACAGCGTCCGGAGGACAATAAGAAACACCACATTCTGCATTCGGAGTGCCTGGATTAATCACAAACACGCGGATCTGCGTCCCTTCTTCCTGATTTGCCAGCAGTTTGGCAAAGTGCGCTTGTGCAGAATCGGAAATACGGATCATAGCTTTGGCCTAATAGTTGACTAAATTACCTGGGTATAATCATACGCCCATTGAAGAAGGGCTACAAGGTACGGCACAGACACCATACCTGAACCGACGCGGCGCCGCTTCGCAAAAGCAGTCGGGAAAGTTCAGCAACGGTACTGCCCGTGGTGACGACATCATCCACAATCGCGATATGGAGACCGTCAACCGGCAATTCAAGGCGAAAGGCATTTTTGAGGTTTCTTTTGCGAAGCCGTGCGCTGAGCTGATGCTGGATGGCGGTGGCATGAACGCGTGTCAGCGCGCGGGCCTCATACCGGCAGCCGAGCCACCGCGCGAGGGGACGGCAGAGCAGGTCACTCTGGTTATAGCCGCGCCGCCAGTGCCGACGGCGGTATAAGGGGACATTCACCACCATGTCAATTTTCGGCAGTGCCCGGTGACGTCGCGCCTGCAAAACCGCCAGCAACAACAGTCGGGAAAGGGGCTGTGCCAGCGAGCTCTGCCCGGAAAACTTCAGCGCGTGGATCAGCCTGTTCAGCGGCGGAACATAATCATCCACTGCCACCAGCGCGCTCCACGGCGGGGATTTTTTCAGGCAGCGGCCACAGGGCAACGAGGGGTTCGTGGCCGGTAAACCACATTGTGGACAGATCCCGATACGCCATTGCAGCGATCGCGTGCAGACGGAGCAGACGCCCCACCCGCTGAGCGCCAGCGGCATTTGGCATAGCCAGCACAAGCCGGGTACTGTTAGCATGTGCAACCTCCATGTGAAAAAAGAGAACAGTAACTGATGAAGACGCTGTGGTGGCAGACCGTAGGGACAGGAAATTGCCATCTTGTGCTGCTGCACGGATGGGGCCTGAATGCGGAGATATGGCATTGCATACGTGAGGAACTTGCCTCGCATTTCACGCTGCATCTGGTGGATTTACCCGGCTTTGGCCGCAGCCGCGGGTATGGCGCGTTGTCGCTTGATGAAATGGCGCAGCAGGTTCTGGACGCTGCGCCGCAAAACGCGGTCTGGCTGGGCTGGAGCCTGGGCGGGCTAGTGGCGAGCCAGATTGCGCTGTCGCAGCCTGAACGCGTAAAAGCGCTGGTGACGGTGGCGTCATCGCCCTGTTTTAGCGCGCAGGAAGAGTGGCCGGGGATCAAGCCTGACGTGCTGGCGGGCTTCCAGCAGCAGCTGAGCGAAGATTTCCAGCGGACCGTAGAGCGGTTCCTGGCATTGCAGACAATGGGCACTGACACCGCGCGTAAGGATGCCCGAACGCTGAAGCAGACCGTGCTTTCGCTGCCGATGCCGGAGGTTGAGGTGCTAAACGGCGGACTTGAGCTCCTGAAAACGGTTGACCTGCGCGAGCCGCTGGCCGCGCTGACGGTGCCGCACCTGCGTATCTACGGTTATCTCGACGGGATTGTGCCGCGCAAAGTGGTTCCGCTGCTGGATTCACTCTGGCCGGAGAGTGAATCGCAGATTATTGCCAAAGCCGCACATGCCCCGTTTATCTCTCATCCGACGGAATTTTGTTCAGCGCTGATTGCGTTAAGTCAACGTTTCGACTGATTATTTTCTATCCTGCCTGGAAAAAGTAACACACCGCAACCATACTCCAGATGTCGTTGCGGTTGTTCTGCCTACGATAATCAAAAAAACAATCCTATGGAGAGTCAGGCTATGAAACTTGTTACAGGTATTGTCACTTCTCTGGTTATTGGGTCACTGTCATTTGGCGTCTTTGCGGCAAAAGAGCTGGAAAAAGATAAAGTTGCCAGCATGAATCTGACGAAAATTGGTGAGATTTCTACGTCTGACACCACCGCGCCGATGGATGCTCGCAGAGAGCTGTCGAAGAAAGCGGATGAGCTGGGCGGAACGTACTACGTCGTCACCAGTGCAGAAAAACAGACCAAAAACGTACGCGCAACGGCGGACGTCTACAAGTAATACGATAAAGCCGGGCAGCGATGCCCGGCTTTGTTAACGCAGCGTCCACCACTCCCTGAGGCAGGCCTTTCCTTCCGGACAGCTTTTACAACTGCCGGAGAGACAACCGTCCGCTTCTTCCTGAATCCGCACGGCTTTCCCCATGGCTTCCAGTCTTTCCAGCATGGCATCGATCATCGGCTGCGGCGTATGCAGGCTGAGGCTCAGCTGTTTCGCCTCCATTCGCCCTTGCAGTGCCAGCAGGTCACGAACCTGAATCAACGATGCCATGGTTTGCTCCTTAGTGACAGTCGCCCGCCGGGCTGCTGCAGCAGGTCGCGGCGGTTTTACGGTTTGCCAGCAGGTCGATGTCGACGCGGCTGCGCGCACGCCGCAGCAAACCGAGCACTATCACGTTAAACAGCACAACCGCGAGAATGCAGACCAGGCTGTAGCGCGGATGTTGGCTGAAATTAACGGTTTGATAAAAGAGCGTCGACAGCGAGTACGCAATGTTTAACCCCCACAGGATTGAGAAGCCCATCCAGCCGCGGCTGGACTCGCGGGCAATCGCCCCCATCACGGAGATGCACGGAATGTAGAGCAGAACAAAGATGAGGTAGCTGTAGGCCGCGGACGCGCTGCCAAATTTCTCGCCCATCACGCCCATGGCACCTGTTGCCATTTCTCCGTCACCTTTGCTGGCCTCAATAGGGTTCGCCAGCACGCTCAGGCTGAAGGTATCTTTCAGGCTCTGCCAGGTCTCCTCTACGGCACCCAGCAGTTCATGACCGAGATGAAACTCTGCCGGATTAAATTCCTGTTCCTGAATGTTCTCTGCGGTGTAAAGCGTGTTCAGGGTGCCGACAACCACCTCTTTCGCCATCGCGCCGGTGAACAGCCCGACGGTCGCCTGCCAGTTATCCTCATGCACGCCAATCGGTTTGAAGACCGGCGTGATGACGCGGCTGACGGAGGCGAGGGCAGAGTCGTTGATGTTATCTGCCGCCTGCCCGCTGAGGGTGAAGCTGTTCAGCGCGCTCAGGAAAATGCTGACGATGACAATCACCTTACCGGCGCGCAGCACAAAGCCCTTCAGGCGCTGCCAGGTCTGGATCGCCAGGCTTTTCAGATGCGGCACGTGATACACCGGCAGCTCCATCACAAACGGCGACGCTTCACCGCGCATGATGGTGTGCTTCAGCATTAAACCGGTAAGAATAGCCATCACGATGCCCAGCACATACAGCGAGAAGACCGCCAGCGCGCCCTGCTGACCAAAGAAGGCTGCGGCAAAGACCGCAAAGATGGCCAGACGGGCACCGCAGGACATAAACGGCGCCATCATGATGGTCATCAGACGTTCACGTGGCGCATCCAGGGTGCGTGCGCCCATCACCGACGGTACGTTACAGCCGAAGCCGACAATCAGCGGGACGAAGGATTTACCCGGCAGACCCAGCGCCTGCATCAGACGATCCATCACGAACGCGGCGCGCGCCATGTAGCCGGAATCTTCCAGGAACGAGAGGAACAGATACATCATGCCGATCTGCGGCACCAGAGGCAGAACGGTGTTGATACCGCCGCCGATCCCCTGTGCAAGGAAGATGGTTAACCATTCCGGGAAGTGCAGGGTGTAACCCACCCACTGAATTCCGTGGACGAAGACCGCGACGGAACCGGCGTCGAAAATAGGCTGGAGTGCGCCGCCGATGTTAATGGCGAGCAGGAACATCACGTACATCACCAGCAGGAAGATGGGCAAACCGAGGAAGCGGTTAAGCACAACTTTATCCACCGCTGCCGTAAAGCGGCTGGGCTCTGCCGTCAGCGCGTTACTGACAACGTCGCAAATCGAGGCGATGGCCTGGTAACGCGCATCGGCGATGTGCAGCGCCGGGTCGTCCAGCTCGTCGCTAAGACGGGCCACCGTCGCGTCCAGCTTATCAGCCGCATGCCCGGCGTAAGCGCGGCTGTAGATATCCCCTTCCAGCATCTGCAGGCCGAGCCACAGGCGCTGTTTCGCAGGCATGCTTTTGTCCATCTCCTGCGCCAGCACATTGGCTTCGCGCAGGAGAGGCTGCGCGTAATGCACCAGCTCAATGTCATGATTTCCCTGGTGACGGTCAATGGCCAGCTTCAGCGCATCAATACCGCGAGCGCGCGTCGAGACCAGCGGAACGACCGGGCAACCCAGGCGCGCGGAGAGGGCATCGACGTCGATACGAAGCTTTTGTTTCTCCGCAATGTCGAGCATGTTGAGCGCCACGATGCAGGGGATGCCCAGCTCCAGCAGCTGCAGCGTCAGATAAAGGTTACGTTCGAGATTGGAAGCGTCGACCACGTTGATCAGCAGGTCCGCGTCGCCGCCAAGAATATAGTGGCAGGCAATCTGCTCATCGAGCGAGGTTTGCGACGAAATGGTGGTTAAGGAGTAGGTGCCGGGAAGGTCAACCAGCGTCACCTGGTTGTCCGTTGTCGTGAACTGGCCCTCTTTACGCTCAACCGTCACGCCCGCCCAGTTGCCCACGCGCTGGCGGGCTCCGGTCAGCTGGTTAAAAAGCGTCGTCTTGCCGGAATTAGGATTGCCAATTAAGCCAATAGTTAACTTTTTCATTTTTTTAGACTCACTGAAACCGCTGGCTTGTTATCGGGATAAGGCTTCGACTTCTATTAACGCGAGGTCTTTCTTACGCAGCACCAGATTCACGCGGCGGGTTTCGATATGAACCGGATCGCCCAGCGGCGCCACGCGCACGACCTGGAATGACGAGCCGGGCAGCATGCCCAGCGACAGCAGCTTTTGCCGATAGGCCGGGCTAATTTCGCGGGTAAAACCGGTAATCTTCCATGCACTGTCTGGAGTGAATTGCATAACGCCTGATTCCACGAAAGGTTAAATTATCTACTATGGGATGATAATGAGAATAGTTTTTATCAGCAATATTAAAACTGTGACGGAATGTTGTTTACGGTATTAATTTACGGCCTGTTTGACTTGGCTCAATATTTGCTGAATTGCCTGGAAAACAAAAAGGGGAGTATTTGTTAACGGGGTGATAATTCGTGGTTTAAATATGGCTATGCAATCGGTTTCATATATTTCGATATGATTTTATTCCCCCCACCCATGAGGACGAGGGGGAAAGACCGCACCGTGCGATCCCCTCTCCCTTTTGGGGAGAGGGTTAGGGTGAGGGGCATTGCAACCTTAGCGTTTCTTACCCATCGCTGCCGCCAGCGCATCCATCATCGCGCTGTTGCCAGCAGGCTGAGCGTCACGTCCGCGCGGTTTTGCCGCTTTCGTGGCCGGGCGCTGCTGCTCGCGGCCACCGCCATTGCCGCCGCGGCGCGCGCTGGTGTCGCCCGGCTGCTCGTCCAGACGCATGGTCAGCGCGATACGCTTGCGCTGCAAATCCACTTCCAGCACTTTCACCTTCACGATGTCACCCGCTTTAACCACGGTGTGCGGGTCTTCAATGAACTTGTCGGCAAGGGAAGAGATATGCACCAGACCGTCCTGATGCACGCCGATATCCACAAACGCGCCAAAGTTGGTGACGTTGGTCACCGCGCCTTCCAGCACCATGCCGGGCAGCAGGTCGTTCATGGTTTCCACGCCGTCAGCAAAGGTCGCCGTTTTGAACTCAGGGCGCGGATCGCGGCCCGGCTTTTCCAGCTCTTTGATGATGTCGGTAACGGTGGGAACACCAAATTTGTCGTCGGTGAAATCAACGGCTTTCAGGTTGCGCAGGGCGCTGCTGTCACCCATAAGATCTTTCAGCGCCTGCTGGGTGGCGGCCAGAATGCGCTCCACAACCGGGTACGCTTCCGGGTGAACGGTGGAGGCATCCAGCGGGTTATCGCCGTGGTTGATGCGCAGGAAGCCCGCACACTGCTCAAAGGCTTTTGGCCCCAGACGGCTCACCTTCAGCAGCTGCTGACGGTTCTGGAACTGGCCGTTCTCATCACGCCAGGCGACGATGTTCTGCGCCATCATGCGGGTTAAGCCCGCCACGCGGGTCAGCAGGGGAACGGAAGCGGTGTTCAGGTCAACGCCGACGGCGTTTACGCAGTCTTCCACCACCGCATCCAGCTTGCGCGCCAGCTGAGTCTGGCTCACGTCGTGCTGATACTGGCCCACGCCGATGGATTTCGGGTCGATCTTCACCAGCTCCGCCAGCGGATCCTGCAGGCGGCGTGCGATAGAGACCGCACCGCGCAGGGAAACGTCCAGGTCCGGGAACTCCTGGGCCGCCAGCTCGGACGCGGAATAGACGGATGCTCCCGCTTCGCTGACGATTACTTTCTGCGCCGTCACTTTCGGGAACTGCTTCTGCACGTCGAGGTAGAAACGCTCGGTTTCGCGTGAGGCCGTACCGTTGCCGATAGCAACCAGCTCCACGTTGTATTTTTCGCACAGCGCCGCTACCACGACGGCCGCTTTCGCTGCCTGGCCGGTGTGCGGATAGATGGTATCGGTCGCCACCAGCTTGCCGGTGCCGTCAACCACAGCGACCTTCACGCCGGTACGCAGGCCCGGATCGAGACCCATGGTCGCGCGCAGGCCGGCAGGGGCGGCCATCAGCAGGTCGTGCAGGTTACGGGCGAAGACGTTAATCGCTTCATCTTCGGCGCGCTCGCGCACGGTGCCCATCAGCTCGGTTTCGAGGTGCATCAGCACCTTGATGCGCCAGGTCCAGCTCACCACGCCTTTGCGCCAGCTGTCCGCCGGGGCGTTGTTCAGGCGCAGGCCGAGATGGTCGATAATGATCTGCTCGCAGTGGCTCTCTTTCGGCGGCTCGTCAAACTGCGGGTCGGCGTTCAGGGAGAGCTGGAGTACGCCTTCGTTGCGGCCGCGGAACATCGCCAGCGCGCGGTGTGAAGGGGCGGTAGAAATCGGTTCGTGGTGATCGAAGTAGTCGCGGAATTTCGCGCCTTCTTCCTCTTTACCCGCGACGACGGTAGAGACGATGTGGGCATTCTTCCACAGGTAATCACGCACTTTAGCGAGCAGGGCGGCCTCTTCGGCGAAGCGCTCCATCAGAATGTAGCGCGCGCCGTCGAGGGCGGCCTTGGTGTCCGCTACGCCTTTGTCGGCGTCGATAAATTTGGCAGCTTCGGTTTCCGGATCGTGGGACGGCTCGTTCCACAGCAGGTCGGCCAGCGGCTCAAGACCCGCTTCAATCGCAATCTGCCCGCGCGTGCGGCGCTTCGGTTTATACGGCAGATAGAGATCTTCGAGTTCGGTTTTGCTCAGGGTGCCGTTGATGGCGCTTTCAAGCTCGCTGGTCAGCTTGCCCTGTTCGCCTATGGATTTGAGGATCGCCTGACGACGTTCTTCCAGCTCGCGCAGATAGCCCAGACGGGTCTCCAGGTTACGCAGCTGCGTGTCATCCAGACCGCCGGTGACTTCCTTACGATAGCGTGCAATAAACGGCACGGTGTTCCCTTCATCAAGCAGGCGAACGGCAGCTTCTACCTGTTCGGCTCTGGCCTGAATATCACCCGCAATAATGCGGCAGAGCGAATCTTTCATCATGGCTTTATCATCTGTTGAGTCGAAAAATCAGGGGATAGTTATACGGGCTGACACGGCAAAATGCCAGCCGGGGAGGGCGCTCTCGGACTATTTTACGTAGACGATCTCATTGACGTACCAGCTGGCTTCACCGGCTGGAGTCTGAACGACGGCCAGATCGCCCACTTCCTTTTTCAGCAGCGCGCGAGCCATCGGGGAGTCGATGGAGATGTAGTCCTTACGACCAAAAATTTCATCGTAGCCGACAATGCGAAAACGCAGAGTGTCGCCATCGTCGTTTTCAATTTCCACCCACGCGCCGAAGAACACTTTGCCCTCCTGCTGCGGGGAGTAATCGACAATTTTGAGATTCTCGAGACACTTCGTCAGATAGCGAACCCGGCGGTCAATTTCGCGCAGCCGCTTTTTGTTGTACTGGTAGTCAGCGTTTTCGCTGCGATCGCCCAGGCTTGCCGCCCAGGTCACCTTTTTGGTTACTTCAGGACGCTCTTCGCGCCAGAGGTAATCCATCTCTTTTTTGAGCTTTTCGTACCCTTCGCGGGTGATCAGGGGCGTTTTCATGGTAAAGCCTTTGCTGCCTGCCGGTTAACTGTCTTGCGCACAATACGTACCGCACAGTGTAACAGACAGGATTAATAATGATTTATGTGATGAAATGAGCAGATAAGCTGCTGTTAAATATGCTTTGTAACAATTTCGACTAGAATTTATACCAGAATTAACTGGTCGAATACGTGCACTTTTTTAGAATACGCTGTTACAAAGACTATCCGAACCTTTGGGAGTACACACAATGCAAGAGAACTACAAAATTCTGGTCGTGGATGACGACATGCGCCTGCGCGCGCTGCTGGAGCGTTATCTGACCGAGCAGGGCTTCCAGGTTCGTAGCGTCGCGAACGCTGAGCAGATGGACCGTCTGCTGACCCGTGAATCTTTCCACCTGATGGTTCTCGACCTGATGCTGCCTGGCGAAGACGGGCTTTCTATTTGCCGCCGTCTGCGCAGCCAGAGCAACCCGATGCCGATCATTATGGTGACGGCGAAGGGTGAGGAAGTTGACCGTATCGTCGGCCTCGAAATCGGCGCAGATGACTACATTCCAAAACCGTTTAACCCGCGTGAACTGCTGGCGCGTATTCGCGCTGTGCTGCGCCGTCAGGCGAACGAACTGCCTGGCGCACCGTCGCAGGAAGAAGCCGTCATTGCCTTCGGCAAGTTCAAGCTGAACCTCGGCACGCGCGAGATGTTCCGTGAAGATGAGCCAATGCCGCTCACCAGCGGCGAGTTTGCGGTTCTGAAAGCGCTGGTCAGCCACCCGCGTGAACCGCTTTCCCGTGACAAGCTGATGAACCTGGCACGCGGTCGCGAATACTCCGCAATGGAACGCTCCATTGACGTGCAGATCTCCCGCCTGCGCCGCATGGTGGAAGAAGATCCTGCGCATCCTCGTTATATTCAGACCGTATGGGGTCTGGGCTACGTGTTCGTCCCGGACGGCTCTAAAGCATGAGGCGAATGCGCTTCTCGCCGCGTAGCTCGTTTGCCCGCACCCTGTTGCTGATCGTCACCCTGCTGTTCGTCAGCCTGGTGACGACCTATCTGGTGGTGCTGAACTTTGCGATCCTGCCGAGCCTCCAGCAGTTTAATAAGGTCCTGGCCTACGAAGTCCGTATGCTGATGACCGACAAACTGCAGCTGGAGGACGGCACGCAGCTCGTCGTTCCCCCGGCGTTTCGCCGTGAAATCTACCGTGAGCTGGGCATTTCGCTCTACTCCAACGAAGCGGCGGAAGACGCTGGCCTGCGCTGGGCGCAGCACTACGAATTCCTCAGCCAGCAGATGGCGCAGCAGCTGGGCGGCCCAACGGAAGTACGCGTTGAGGTCAACAAAAGCTCGCCCGTCGTCTGGCTGAAAACCTGGCTGTCACCCAATATCTGGGTGCGCGTCCCGCTGACCGAAATCCATCAGGGCGACTTCTCGCCGCTGTTCCGCTACACCCTGGCGATTATGCTGCTGGCGATAGGCGGCGCGTGGCTATTTATCCGTATACAGAACCGACCGCTGGTCGACCTGGAGCACGCTGCGCTGCAGGTCGGTAAAGGGATTATTCCACCTCCGCTGCGCGAGTATGGCGCCTCGGAAGTCCGTTCGGTGACGCGCGCGTTTAACCATATGGCGGCAGGCGTGAAGCAGCTGGCGGACGATCGTACGCTGCTGATGGCGGGCGTCAGCCATGACCTTCGCACGCCGCTAACGCGTATTCGTCTGGCAACTGAGATGATGGGGGAAGAGGACGGTTATCTCGCCGAGTCCATTAACAAGGACATCGAAGAGTGTAATGCCATCATCGAGCAGTTCATCGACTACCTGCGCACCGGGCAAGAGATGCCAATGGAGATGGCGGATCTGAACGCGGTGCTGGGCGAAGTGGTGGCGGCGGAAAGCGGCTACGAGCGCGAGATTGATACCGACCTGCAGGCGGGTGAAATTCAGGTACGCATGCACCCGCTCTCCATCAAACGTGCAGTGGCGAATATGGTGGTCAACGCGGCGCGCTACGGCAATGGCTGGATTAAAGTCAGCAGCGGGTCTGAACTCAACCGCGCCTGGTTCCAGGTGGAAGACGACGGTCCGGGCATCAAGCCCGAGCAGCGTAAGCATCTGTTCCAGCCGTTTGTGCGCGGCGACAGCGCGCGCAGCACCAGCGGCACGGGCTTAGGCCTGGCAATTGTTCAGCGTATTATCGATAACCACAACGGACTGCTGGAGATTGGCACCAGCGAGCGGGGTGGGCTGAGCATTCGCGCCTGGCTGCCGGTACCGGTGACGCGGGGGCAGGTGAAAGAGGGTTAAAAAAAGGTGCGGCCTGATGCCCTCACCCCGGCCCTCTCCCACGGGAGAGGGAGAAAACAATAAAAAAGGCAACTTTCGTTGCCTTTTTGCTTTGACCTACAGCTTCGGTCCCGCGCTCACCAGCGCAGCACCCGCCGGGGTATCGGTATACTTCTCGAAGTTCTCGATAAACAGCTTCGCCAGCGATTCCGCTTTCTCGCGCCACTGCTCCGGAGAACCGTACGTGTTGCGCGGGTCGAGGATATGCGTATCCACACCCGGCAGCGACGTTGGGATCGCCAGGTCAAACATCGGCAGCGTAAAGGTTTCGGCGTCGTCCAGAGAACCATCCAGAATGGCGTCGATAATCGCGCGGGTATCTTTGATGGAGATACGTTTGCCGGTACCGTTCCAGCCGGTGTTCACCAGGTATGCCTGCGCGCCGGATGCCTGCATGCGTTTCACCAGCACTTCAGCGTACTGCGTCGGGTGCAGCGACAGGAAGGCCGCGCCGAAGCAGGCGGAGAAGGTTGGGGTTGGCTCCGTCACGCCACGCTCGGTACCCGCCAGCTTGGCGGTAAAACCGGAGAGGAAGTGGTACTGCGTCTGGCTGGCCGTCAGGCGAGACACCGGAGGCAGCACGCCGAACGCATCCGCGGTCAGGAAAATGACCTTCGTGGCATGACCCGCTTTTGACACCGGCTTCACGATATTGTCGATGTGGTAGATCGGGTAAGAAACGCGGGTGTTTTCCGTTTTCGACGCATCGTCGAAGTCGATGGAGCCGTCGGCACGCACGGTGACGTTTTCCAGCAGCGCATCGCGACGGATCGCGTGGAAGATATCAGGCTCGGCCTCTTCAGACAGGCGAATGGTCTTCGCGTAGCAGCCGCCTTCAAAGTTGAACACGCCGTCGTCATCCCAGCCGTGTTCGTCATCGCCAATCAGGCGACGTTTTGGATCGGTGGACAGGGTGGTTTTCCCGGTGCCGGACAGGCCGAAGAATACCGCCACGTCGCCTTTTTCACCGACGTTAGCCGAGCAGTGCATGGAGGCGATGCCCCGCAGCGGCAGCAGGTAGTTCATGACCGAGAACATCCCTTTCTTCATTTCGCCGCCGTACCAGGTACCGCCTATCAGCTGGATACGCTCGGTCAGGTTGAAGGCCACAAAGTTTTCGGAGTTCAGACCCTGCTCTTTCCACTGTGGGTTCGTGCATTTCGCACCGTTCATCACGATGAAATCCGGGGTGAAATCCTGCAGCTCTTCGTCGGTTGGACGAATAAACATGTTTTTCACAAAATGCGCCTGCCAGGCCACTTCAGTGATAAAACGCACGGAGAGACGGGTATCGGCGTTAGCGCCGCAGAAAGCGTCGACAATGAACAGACGCTTGCCGGAAAGTTGATGGGTGACGAGCCCTTTCAGGTGCTGCCAGGTTTCCGGGGAGAGCGGTTTGTTGTCGTTCTTCCCTTTGCCCTTGTCAGCCCACCACAGCGTATCGCGGGTGGTTTCGTCTCGGACGATATACTTATCTTTCGGCGAACGACCGGTAAAAATACCGGTATCGACGGCGATAGCACCAAGATTCGTCAACACACCACGCTCGTATCCTTCCAGTGCTGGATTGAGCTCTTCCTGATACAGCGTATCGTAGTCGGGGTTGTAGACGATTTCCTGGACGTCGTGAATACCATAAGCCTTGAGATCTTGCGGGGTTAAACCAGTAACACGCATATCACTGCTCCTTAGCCAATATGTACTGCCTGAAATTGTAGGGTTTTTCTGAGGTTGTTAACCGCGACGGGGCTCATAGATTTACGCATCTGGACAAAACCCTTACTAACGGAAAACGCTGCGACTCCAGTCACAGCGCAGGCGGATTATCGCAGGAATCGCTTTTTGGTTGTGGAAAATGTTCCGAAAAGGTTAAAGAGTGGTGATTTTATCGGAAAGAATGTGAATGTAATCGCATACACGTAAGAAAATTACGTAAGAGTTACATAAGGAAAACGATTCAGCTTGGGGGGAGTTTTTTACCCCTCACCCCAGCCCTCTCCCCAAAGGGGAGAGGGGGTTCAAGTTCCCTCTCCCCTTTGGGGAGAGGGTTAGGGTGAGGGGAAAGAGGTTTAGTGAACCTGCGGATCCGCCGGGGAGGCGTTATTGCGGATCTCAGCGATATCCATCGAATTGAACACGTAGTGCGTACCGCAGTAGTCACAGTGCATATCGATTTCGCCGTCTTCCGCCATGATGCTGTCGATCTCTTCATCCGGCAGGGTTTTCAGCGCGCCAGCACAGCGCTCGCGTGAGCAGGTGCACTTAAATTCCACGGACTGCGGATCGTAAACCGTCACTTCTTCTTCGTGGTACAGACGCCACAGCACGTCGGTCGCCGACAGGTTGAACAGCTCTTCCGCTTTGATGGTTTCGGTCAGCGTCGCCAGGTGCTCAAAGTCATTGGTCTGTGCGTCCTGCGCAGGCAGAACCTGCAGCAGCATACCGCCCGCAGCAGGCTGACCGCCCACTTCACCGGTGCGGATGAAGAGACGCGTCGGCAGCTGTTCAGAACGCATGAAGTAATCTTCCAGGCAGGCTGCCAGGGTATCGCCTTCCAGACCCACCACGCCCTGATAGCGCTCACCTTCCTCAGGGGAGATGGTGATCACCAGGTAGCCATTACCCACCAGCGTTTTGAGGTCTGCATTTTCAGGCACGTCGCCCTGAACGCGCGCCACGCCGCGCATCTGCTGCTGGTTATTGCCGTTGATCACCGCCAGCGTCATCGGGCCGTCACCCTGCAGCTGCACGGTGATATCACCGGCAAACTTCAGCGTCGCCGTCAGCAGGCTGGTGGCAACCAGCAGTTCGCCCAACAGGGTCTTCACCGGCAGCGGGTAGTTGTGGTTTTCCAGAATCTGTTTCCAGGTTTCGGATACGGTGACCAGCTCGCCGCGCACGGCGAATTGTTCAAACAGATAGCGGTGTAATTGGTCGTGTTGGGCCATTTTCATCTCTCGTGCGGGTGAGGTTAATCAGTCTCACCGTGTTTAAATTTCATCAGATCGCGACGCTCTTTTTTATCCGGTCGCCGGTCCGGGTGGGGCATCGTCAGCGCGTTCATTTTGCGCGCCAGCGCGGTCTTCTCGCGCTTTTCAATGCTCTCCGCCGTCTCTTCATAAAGCAGTACGGCTTCCGCTGCAGGTCGACGCTGTTCGGTAATGGCTTTAATCACCACCGTACGTTCATCGTTGCCCTGACGCAGCGTTAAGGTGGCATTCAGCTCAACCAGCTTGCTCGGTTTGCTGCGCTGGCCGTTGTAACGCACTTTTCCGCCGTCAACCATCTCGCGGGCAAGGGCGCGTGTTTTATAAAAACGCGCTGCCCACAGCCATTTATCCAGTCTTACCCCGTCAGAGGGTTTTTCTTTCATGGCGTCTCCTTCACGGTCAGTGAGGGGATCATCTGGCGATAGTCGTTCAGTCCAGGGTGGCGCATATAGCTTTTTTCAGCCAGGCCAGAGTCAGGATTGGTCACGCCCAGACAGTAGCGAATGCCAAACCTTGCCGCGGAATCCAGAATGGGCTCGCTGTCATCAATGAACAACGTACGTTCTGGCTGCAAACCCGTCTCTTCCTTCACCGCATGCCACAACCGCTGATCCTCTTTCGGATAACCAAATGTGTGGGTGGAAAGTAATAAATCAAGGTGCGACGCCAGACCGGTATGCTCCAGCTTCACCGCCAGATTATGTGGATGCGCGTTGGTCAACAAAATACGGCGCTTGCCGCTCGCTTTCAGCGCATCCAGAAAGGGCACGGTGTCCTCGCGCAGAACGGCGCGCGGCCCCTGGGCGGTGGTCATGGCACAAATATCCAAACCGAGGCGCTCGCTCCAGTAGTCAAGACAGTACCAGTTTAGCGTATGTTGCACCGCGCTATATTGCGAACGAATGAATGCCTGCGCTTCTGCCGGGGAGATCCCCTGCTGCTCGCCATAGGTTTCAGGAACCAGCGTTTGCCAGAAATAGTTATCAAAGGCGAGATCGAGCAGCGTGCCGTCCATATCCAGCAGAACGGTATCTACCTCCTGCCAGGCGATATCAAGATGCATAAGGGGGAACTCCAGCCAGAAGAAACGTGCGCGACAGGGTAGCACATCTTGCCGCGCAACGACGTTATCAGATCAGGCTCTCAGACGAGGGGATCAGCTTTGGATTGAGGCAGTTTTCATAATACTGCTGAATGTCGGCAAGCCGGGTGCGCGAGCGCTGGTAGCGGCGCAGGGCCATAAAGCCGTTCCAGAAAATGGCGATCAGCATCGCGGTCATCAGCAGAGAGGTGCCGATGTAACGCCACAAGCCTGCGCTATCCGGCATCCGGTGCAGGCCGATATGGCGAGTGCCGTTGGCGTCGGTATAAATACTCGTGACAATCCCTTCGGCGCTGAACGGCGTTTGCATCAGCATCTGCGCAAGGCGCTGGAACTGGCTCCACTGCTCCTGCGCCGGGTAGTCATAAAGCGCAACCTGCGGGTAGGGTTGATCGACAAGGTCGCTGCCTTCATCGCTTGCAATCACAAAGCCACCCGGCGCCGGGCTGTTCAGCGCCTGAGCCGCACGGGTGGTCTCGCGCATCATGAACGGCGACGTCGAGGTGGCGACCAGGTTATCCAGCGATTCCGCGCTCACCGGACGCAGCAGCACGTTAACGCCATCCAGTCGTCCCGCTTCGGCGCGTTTTACCAGCGAGTCCCAGTCTTTGCTGTTCCCCAGGTTTACCAGGGCGTTTTTAAGGCGTATGCACTCATCCTGAGAGGAGCATAAATCCTGCGTTTTCAGGACGATGTCACCAAAATCATCCAGCAGAACCATGCCTGATTTCTGAATGGCCGAGCGCAGCGCGGGGCTGACGCGCGAATCATCGTCCGGTTTCGGGTGCAGCTGGCGGTTAACCGTCTGGGTGAGAGCCGTGGCCTTATTCACCACTTCGGATTCCGGCAGCGGCAGCGGCGGCGCGTCGTTCCAGATAATTTGCGAACAGTCGAACGGCATGAACGGCGAGCTCTGACGCGTGTTCCACGCCCCCGGGGTGTGAATATTACACATCCCGGTTCCCTTCAGGCGCAGCGTGTCCCCCACGCGTACACCGGCTTCATCCAGTTTGTTGACGCTTGTCGCTTCAATGGTTTGCGCCCCTTTGATCCATGACAGGGTGAATTTAATGGGCATATCCAGCGGCACGAAAAGCAGCAGCATGGCTAAGACCAGCGCGGCGCCGCCGGCAATGACCGTACTGCGTAGCCAGTGCTGAAGCGGGAAATTTTTCACTTCATCATGCAGAGACAGGAAGCGCCCCTGACGCACAACGTGGCGGTCAAGGTAGATATCAATATCGGTTTTCTGCCCTAAATCCTGTGCGATCCACGGCTGCCAGTGGCGCGGGTAGATCAGGTCGATAATACCGAGCGAAATATTGTTGAGATGCTCCTGATCGTTTTCACCGAACAGGCCCCAGCGCTTTGGGGTACCGCGCAGGCAGTGGATCTCGCGCAACGAGGTTTTAGCCGGTGGAGCAAAGAGACCCCAAAGCCCGCCGGCCAGCAGCAGCACCGCGCCGCCAGCCAGCCAGGGGACAAACACATCCGGCGTCAGCAGGCAGATGAAAAAGAGCAGGAAGGCAGCAACGATCAGAATGGCTTCACGGATGCCGTCCGGGCGGCTCAGGGCGTACTCTTCATGCGTCTCCTGGCGAATGTTCAGCAGTTCGATCTGCTCTGTCTCTTCGCCACGAATGGACGCCTGCGTTGAACTCGCGCGTTCCAGCGCAAAACGCGGGGCTTCCTGAAGGTATTCATTCAGCGTATGGCCGTTAAGCGTGATTACCAGAGGCAACGAATCGGTGTGAATCAGCTCAACGCTGTTTTCGTCATTAATGTATTGCTCCCAGGACGGGGGCAGATGCACTTCGACGGAATCAAGGTAATAGCGCCATTTGTTGGGGTCATCAGTGGTGATGCCATAGCGCGTGATGGAGCGCGTCACGCAGAGCACGGTATCACTTTGCGCATTAAGCTTTAGCGCGACGGGCGCAGCGGTGGCTCCCGTTGGCCCAGGCGTTAACTGAGTACGGTTCAGGATTTCGAGATAGTTTTCAACCGCATCGCGCTCGTCCTGCGTGAGTTTACGCGTGCTCGCACCCGCAAATGCGTTTAAAAAGGGCAGACGATAACGGCGCTGTACGCGGCGCCTGTACAACCACCCTGCAACCAACGCGCCGGCCAGCATAGCAGCGAGAACAATCAAAATGGTGCTCATGCTTTCCCCATCTTACTTATCTTCTTACAGGTGTAGTCAGTAGCACCTTTACATTGAATGAGAGTCTGTGGCTGGCTATCGGCAAGTATGGAGTCGAACTTGAGCATTCTGAAGCGCATCCCAGTGACCGGTGATGATAGCAAAGCCTGTTATGGCGCGATATCAGCAAATTCCTGGAAACATTTCAACCTCTTGACATTTGTTTTGAATTGAGGATTGATCCCTGATACGTTGCACAAATGTAAATAAAGAACGATTGACATTGCCGAAACCGTGCGGCATATCGCACAATAACGCCAGTTCTCACTGCTAAGACCCATCAAGATGAGCAAACCATTACAAAAACCCACCATTCTGAATGTTGAAACTGTCGCCAAATCGCGCCTGTTTAATGTCGAAAGTGTGGACCTGGAGTTCAGCAACGGTGTGCGTCGCGTTTATGAACGTATGCGCCCCTCTTCGCGCGAAGCGGTGATGATTGTTCCCATTGTCGACGATCATCTGATTTTGATCCGCGAATACGCTGTGGGAACGGAATCTTACGAGCTTGGGTTCTCGAAAGGGCTTATCGACCCGGGTGAAACCGTCTTTGAAGCGGCAAACCGCGAGCTGAAAGAAGAGGTCGGCTTCGGTGCGAATGAGCTTTCATTCCTGAAAAAGCTAAGCATGGCGCCGTCCTATTTTTCCAGCAAAATGAATATCGTGGTGGCTGAAGATCTCTATCCTGAATCGCTGGAAGGGGATGAGCCGGAGCCGCTGCCGCAGGTTCGCTGGCCGCTAGCGCACCTGATGGATCTGCTTGAAGACCCTGACTTTAATGAGGCTCGCAACGTGAGCGCGCTGTTCCTGGTACGGGAGTGGTTGAAGGGGCAGGGGCGACTGTAGTGGCCTGATGCCCTCACCCCAACCCTCTCCCACGGGAGAGAGAGCAAACACAAAAACGGCAACCAGAGGTTGCCGTTTTGCTTTGTTGTCAGAACAGCTCGTGCGTCTCGCCGTTATCAATAATCTCTGTCCCCACCTCGTGCACCGCCTGCGTGGTTGGCTGCGTGCCCTCGATGAAATACTCTTCGCGACTATTACCGCCGTTGGCGAGCTGACCCGTGCTGCGGTCGATATTAACCGTCACCACGCCTGGCGGTGGCGTTAACGGCTGCTCCGGCACGCCTTCAAGAACGGACTTCATGTAGGCGTCCCAGGCCGGCTGCGCGCTCTTCGCACCGCCTTCGTAGCCGGAAATTTGATCCTTAATCGCGCCGGAGGCCGTTGTACGACCTAAGTCACGGCGGTGATCGTCGAAACCGATCCAGACCGACGTCACCACGCCCGGACCGTAGCCGGAGAACCACGCGTCTTTCGAGCTGTTGGTTGTCCCCGTTTTACCGCCGATGTCATGACGCTGCAAATCGCGCCCTGCGCGCCAGCCTGTGCCCTGCCAGCCCGGTTCACCGAAGATGTTGGTGTTCAGCGCGCTTTTGATCAGGAACGACAGCGGCGTGTTGATCACGTGCGGGGCATACTCCGGCGCGCCGGTCTGTGCCACCAGCGACTGGTTAGCCTGCTCAAGCTGCGGCTGCGGCACGACGCCGCTCTGCTGCTCCTGAGACACGGCAGGGTCTTCCATGTCCTTGTTTTCAAGCACCTCGGATTTCGGCGTATTGCCATAAATCACCGGAATATCGCAGTCAGGGCAGGCAATTTTCGGCTTCGCTTCGAACAGCACGCCGCCCTGATCGTTCTCGATCTTGCTGATGAAGTACGGGTCAATCAGGAAGCCGCCGTTAGCCATCACCGAGTACCCGCGTGCGACCTGAAGCGGCGTAAACGAGGCGGAGCCTAACGCCAGCGACTCGGTGCGAACGATGTTCTGCGCCGGGAAACCGAAGCGCTGCAGATACTCTGCGGCATAGTCGACGCCCATCGCGCGCATGGCGCGCACCATCACCACGTTTTTCGACTGTCCCAGGCCCTGACGGAGACGAATTGGGCCGGCATACTCCGCAGGGGAGTTCTTCGGCTGCCAGTCGGAACCGGCACCGGCATCCCAGCGGGAGATTGGCACGTCGTTAAGGATGCTGGCTAGGGTCAAGCCTTTATCCATCGCTGCCGTGTAGAGGAACGGTTTGATATTGGAACCGACCTGACGCAGCGCCTGGGTAGCGCGGTTAAATTTGCTCTGGTTGAAATCAAACCCGCCGACCAGGGCCAGGATAGCACCGTTCTGTGGATTGATAGAGACCAGGGCTGAGTTGACGTCCGGCACCTGTGCCAGCCACCAGGATTCGCCTACCTTGCGCACCCAGATTTGCTGCCCGGTCTGGACGGCATCGGTCACTTTACGCGGCGTTGCGCCCTGCAGCGTATCCGAGCGGTAAGGACGCGCCCAGCGGATACCGTCCATACGCAGCGAGACGGAAGTACCGTCCGCGAGCGTCGCAACGGCTTCCTGAGGATCGGCCTGCGTCACCACGGCAGGAAGGAGCGGACCATAGGTTGGCAGCGCCTTCAGCGTACTGGTGATTTTTTTACTGTCCCACGCGCTTTCGCCCACTTTCCAGAGCACGTTTGACGGGCCGCGATAGCCGTGACGCATATCGTAGTCCATCACGTTGTTCCGCACCGCTTCCTGAGCCGCCTGCTGGACCTTACGGGTGACGGTGGTGTACACGCGATAGCCATCTTCGTAGGCCTTGTCACCATAGCGATTCACCATCTCCTGGCGAACCATTTCGGTCAGGTAAGGGGACGCGAAGGCGATTTCAGGGGCGTGGTAGTTAGCGTCAATGACATCGTTACGCGCCTGGTCGTACTCGCTCTGGCTGATGTAGCCTTCGCTCAGCATACGTGACAAAACGACGTTACGGCGCGCGGTGGCGCGATCGAGCGAGTAGAGCGGGTTAAACGTGGACGGCGCTTTCGGCAGACCGGCGATGGTTGCCATTTCGCTTAAGGTGAGCTGCTCAACGGGCTTACCGAAGTACACCTGTGCGGCAGCCCCCACGCCATAGGCGCGGTAACCCAGGTAGATTTTGTTGAGGTACAGCTCAAGGATTTCGTCTTTGCTCAGCAGCTGCTCAATACGGATCGCGAGGAACACCTCTTTGATCTTGCGTATCAGCGTCTTTTCAGGGCTGAGGAAGAAGTTACGCGCCAGCTGCTGCGTAATGGTACTCGCCCCCTGAGAGGCGTGACCAGAGAACAACGCAATGCTCGCGGCACGGAAAATCCCCACCGGATCGACACCGTGGTGCTCGTAAAAACGGCTGTCCTCCGTGGCGATAAAGGCTTTCACCATCACGGGGGGGATTTGGTTTAAGGTCAGCGGAATACGACGCTTCTCGCCATACTGCGCCATCAGCTCGCCATCGGCGCTATAGACTTGCATCGGGATCTGGAGGCGCACATCGCGAAGCGTGGCGACATCAGGTAGCTGTGGCTCAATATATTTGTATAAACCGTAAATCGAGCCTGCTCCCAGCAGAATGCAACAGACTGCAAGGATGAATAAATACTTTACGAACTTCACCGGAGATTTCCCATTTGGTTTCACTTGGGCAGTTTCTAAACAATCGCGCGGTAGTATAAAGGCAAGCCTGATTCATTGATATAGCCGTCAAGACGACGGGCGATAAGGAGATCGTGAAGCATGGCTTTCAAAACATGGCAAACGGGCGTTCATATTCAACAGGATAGGGTGCAGATCGTCGCCTTGGCCCGGGAGAAGTCGGGCTGGTGCTTGCGCCGCTGGTGGGCGATTCCTCTGGCCGAGGGCATCATTCGTGACGGCAAAATTTGTCAGCCAGAACAGCTGGTTGATGCGTTACGTGACTGGCGCAAAACGCTGCCGCACTACCACCGGGTGTTCCTCTCTTTCCCGGCAGCACGCACCCTGCAACGGACGCTCCCCCGCCCGACTGTTGCGCTGCGTGACAGCGAGCAGCTCTCATGGCTTGGCGCGGCGCTCGCGCGCGAACTGGAGATGTCTGCCGATACGCTCTGTTTCGATTACGCGCAGGATACCTTCAGCAATACCTTTCACGTGACCGCCGCGCAAAACAACGAGGTTGATACCCTACTGGCGCTGGCGAAAACGCTGCGTTTGCGGCTGGTGGCCATTACGCCGGATGCCAGCGCGCTGGCGAATCTTCTTCCTGCGGTGGCGCCAGCGACGTGCGTCGCCTGGCGCGACGACCGGCAGTGGCTGTGGGCGATGCGCCACCAGTGGGGACGCCGCTTTACGACAGAAGCCGAAAGCGTGGCCGAGCTGGCGGCGCTGCTGGCGCTTGGTCCGGATGACATCGCGCTGTTTGATAGCCGACGTGACCCGTGGGAAATCCTGGAGCGCTGCCATGCCCCGCTACCGGACTGCGGCGCTGATTATACCGTTGCGCTGGCGCTGGCCATGAGCGAGGTGCCCGGATGAGCCTCATGAACTTTCTGCCCTGGCGACAGCAGCGGCGCGCACGATGCCTGCGTTTCTGGTGGGCAATGTGTGTCGGCACCGTGCTGTTGATGTTCGCGGTCATTTTCTGCCTGCGGATAAACCCTGTTATGAGGCTGCACGCGCTGCAAACGGAGCTGACGGGAATGCAGACCGTGCAGCACGCGCTTGCCTCCCGGCAGAAACTCGCCTCACAGGCGCAGAAGCCAGCGCAGACACGTCAACAACGCGCATGGCAGCCGGTGCTGGAATCCCTTTCCCGTGCCACTCCTTCACAGGTCTGGCTGACAGAGCTTCGCTATCAGCCTCCTGCTCTGATGTTGACCGGGTATGCCATAACCCTGCCAGCCCTGTCTGCTCTGCGCGATGCGCTGGGCCAAATAGCGGGTTTTACGCCCGGAACGGCGGGTGAGCTTCGGCAGGACAGCCAGGGGCGCTGGATGTTCACCCTCCATCTTAAAAGCGAGGGGTAACGCATGGATACCTTGTTAGAACGCTGGTGCGAAAGCCGTCCCTGGTATCGGGTGCTTTTGTGGTGTCTGGGGAGCCTCCTGGCAGGACTGGCCGCGTGGGGCACCTTGCTCAGACCGCTAGACAGGCAGTGTGCTGAACGACAGCGACAGCTGATTCAGGACGCGAGGACGAACGCGGCGTTATGGCCTGCCGTCAGAAAGTTGCCGTTTCGTACGGAAACAACGGAAGTACGCGAGCTGACGCCGTTTTCCCCGCTCGATTTTCAGGGTGATAACGCAACGCTGGTTCACTGGAAGCCGCTGCAGAACGGAGGGGAACTGATGCTGGAGGTGGAGTGGCAGGCTCTCCCGGCGCTTTTTTCCCGGCTGGCGCAGCGGGATGTGCAGATCGCCGCTTTCGCGATTGCACCACAAGGTACAGCGTTGCGCCTGCGGCTGGAGCTGGAACATGCGAAATAGCGCGAGATATTTGCTGGTTTGCTCAGCGCTGCTATTGACCGGCATGCGCGATCCGTTTCGCCCGCCGGACGATCCTTGTGCCATTGGCGAGCTGGCGCAGTGGCGCTATCGCGGCATGGTGGGAGGACAGCAGGCTATCGGCATTTTGCAGGATGGGCAAAAGCGCTGGTACCGGCTGAAAACGCATGAACGCTTCCCGGCGGGCTGGACGATAACAGCCATCAATGAAACGGAACTGGTTGTTGATGTGGGTGACACATGTGAACCAGGAACATGGACGTGGCAACGAGAAGGAACGGATAAGAATGAATTTACGGATAATGCTGTGGCTGCTGGCGTTCAGCCATCCGCTGTGGGCCGCCGCGCCAAAACCGGTCACGCTGGTGGTGGATGACGTGCCTGTAGTCCAGGTGCTGCAGAGCCTGGTCGCACAGGAGAACCGAAATCTGGTGATATCGCCTGACGTCGGCGGCACGCTTTCGCTCAACCTGACGCGGGTCCCCTGGCGTCAAGCGTTACAAACGGTTGTCACCAGCGCTGGCGTCGTTTTGCGAGAGGAGGGCGGCATTTTTTATGTGCATACCGCGGCCTGGCAGCGTGAACAGCAGGAGCGCTCAGAACAGGAGCGAACGCGTCGACAGCTTGAGGCACCGCTGGTTTCTCACAGCCTCGCTTTCTCCTATGCCGATGCCGGAGAGCTGCAAAAAGACGCGGAAAAACTCCTGAGCCCAAAGGGAAGTTTGTCTCTCGACAAACGCACCAACCGGCTACTGATTCGCGATAACCAGACGGTGGTGGAGACGCTGCAGCGCTGGGCCGCTCAGATGGATATACCCGTCGAACAGGTCGAGCTGGCGGCGCATATTGTGACCATTAATGAAAAAAGCCTGCGTGAGCTAGGGGTGAAATGGAATCTCGCCGACGCCGCCGACGCGGGCAAGGTTGGTCAGCTCACCACGCTTGGTAGCGATCTTTCCGTCGCCAGCGCCACCAGCCACGTGGGTTTTAACATCGGACGGATCAATGGTCGGCTGCTGGATCTGGAGCTTTCTGCGCTGGAGCAAAAACAGCAGGTCGATATCATCGCCAGCCCGCGGCTGCTGGCCTCGCATATGCAACCGGCCAGCATCAAGCAGGGGAGTGAAATTCCGTATCAGGTCTCAAGCGGCGAAAGTGGCGCAACCTCCGTTGAGTTTAAAGAGGCGGTATTAGGGATGGAGGTCACGCCGGTGGTCTTACCGGGAGGGCGCGTGCGCCTGAAATTGCACATCAGTGAAAATATGCCGGGACAAGTCCTGCAGCAGGCTGACGGCGAAACGCTGGCGATCGACAAACAGGAGATAGAAACCCAGGTGGAGGTAAAAAGTGGAGAAACGCTGGCGTTGGGCGGAATTTTTTCGCAGAAGAACAAAACTGGCAGCGACAGCGTGCCGGGGCTGGGGAAAATCCCCTGGCTTGGGCAGCTTTTTCGCCACGATGGGAAGGATAATGAACGGCGCGAGCTAGTGGTGTTTATTACACCACGTCTGGTCGGTATTCGCTGACGGGTAACGATCCCCGCAATGATTTTGCATTCAGTTTGTTGCAGATGTTTGACGTGGGGCATGAATTAGCATACAAGGAGTACCGATTTGAGTTGGACTTACGTCTTATTACCTTATGCGCCCGGCGCGGTGATTTAATCAGTTGCCAAACAAGCCGGAGTATTGAGATAATTTTTAGTCTGACTCTCGCTCTATTGCATATGAGGTTTCAGTTCATGTCCTGCTACGCTGGGTGTCTGCGAAGCGGGAATTACCATTAACGAATAGTCTTAGTAGTACCGATAAAATGGCAGAGAAACGCAATATCTTTCTGGTTGGGCCTATGGGTGCCGGCAAAAGCACTATTGGGCGTCAGTTAGCTCAACAACTCAATATGGAATTTTACGATTCTGATCAAGAGATTGAGAAACGAACCGGAGCTGATGTGGGCTGGGTTTTCGATGTAGAAGGCGAAGAAGGTTTCCGTGACCGAGAAGAAAAAGTGATCAACGAACTCACGGAAAAACAGGGCATCGTTCTGGCAACAGGCGGCGGTTCTGTGAAATCTCGCGAAACCCGTAACCGTCTCTCCGCCCGTGGCGTAGTGGTCTATCTTGAGACGACCATTGAGAAACAGCTGGCACGTACGCAGCGCGATAAAAAGCGCCCGCTGCTGCAGGTTGAAACGCCACCACGCGAAGTTCTGGAAGCGTTGGCCGATGAACGCAATCCGCTGTATGAAGAGATTGCCGACGTGACCATTCGTACTGACGACCAGAGCGCTAAAGTGGTTGCAAACCAGATTATTCATATGCTGGAAAGCAACTGATTCTGGCTTTATATACACTCGCCTGCGGGTAAAAGCATTAAAGGTGGATGTCGCGTCATGGAGAGGATTACAGTTACTCTCGGGGAACGTAGTTACCCTATCACCATCGCGGCTGGTTTGTTTAACGACCCAGCTTCCTTTTTACCACTGAAAGCGGGTGATCAGGCGATGCTGGTCACCAATGAGACGCTGGCTCCGCTTTATCTCGACCGCGTACGCCACCTGCTTGAGCAGGCGGGCGTAAAAGTCGACAGTGTGATTCTCCCCGATGGCGAGCAGTATAAAAGCCTGACGGTACTGGATACCGTCTTTACCGCATTGCTGCAAAAACCGCACGGTCGCGATACAACACTGCTTGCCCTGGGCGGCGGTGTTGTGGGCGATCTGACCGGCTTTGCGGCCGCAAGCTATCAACGTGGCGTCCGTTTTATTCAAATCCCGACCACGTTGCTGTCCCAGGTCGACTCCTCTGTGGGTGGCAAAACGGCAGTTAACCATCCGCTCGGCAAAAACATGATTGGCGCGTTCTACCAGCCCGCATCGGTGGTGGTGGATCTCGACTGTCTGAAAACCCTGCCGAAGCGCGAACTGGCTTCGGGTCTGGCGGAAGTGATCAAATACGGCATTATTCTGGATGGCGAGTTCTTTAGCTGGCTTGAAGAGAATATGGATGCGCTGCTGTGCCTGGATGAGGCTACACTGGCATACTGCATTCGTCGTTGTTGTGAACTGAAAGCAGAAGTTGTCGCTGCAGACGAGCGTGAAACGGGCTTACGTGCTTTACTGAATCTTGGGCATACGTTTGGCCACGCCATTGAAGCCGAGATGGGTTACGGCAACTGGCTGCACGGTGAAGCCGTCGCGGCCGGTATGGTCATGGCAGCGCGCACCTCTGAACGTCTGGGGCAGTTTAAACCTGAAGAGACGGCACGCATCATTGCGCTGCTTGAGCGTGCAGGTTTGCCGGTAACCGGGCCGCAGGAGATGTCGGCGCAAGCGTATTTACCCCACATGATGCGCGATAAAAAAGTATTGGCAGGTGAGATGCGTCTTGTACTCCCGCTTGCAATAGGGAAGAGTGAAGTGCGCGGCGGAGTGCCGCACGATGTCGTTCTTGGCGCTATCGCTGATTGTCAGCAGGCGTAACAACTAGAAAGGTCAGGCCACTGTCGCCGGTGGTCGTTTAGCTTCAGGTGAAATGCAAAGTCGTTAGCATAAGCCTTTGAGTGGGGTGTTAAATGGATGAATTCAAACCAGAAGACGAGCTGAAACCCGATCCCAGCGATCGTCGTACTGGTCGTTCTCGTCAATCTTCAGAACGTGATAACGAGCCGCAGATCAACTTTGACGATGTTGATCTGGATGCAGACGATCGTCGCCCTTCGCGCAGCCGCAACGCGCACGAAGAGCGAGCAGAAGAGGATTATGAGTCCGAAGAAGATTCAATGGACGAACAGCCTGTAGAGCGTCGCCCACGTAAACGTAAAAAAGCCGCTGCGCCGAAACCGGCTTCCCGCCAGTACATCATGATGGGCCTGGGCGTTCTGGTGCTTGTGCTGCTGATTGTCGGCATTGGCTCCGCGCTTAAAGCACCGTCAACGAACTCAACCGAGCAAACTGCTTCCGCTGAGAAGAGCATCAACCTGTCCGGTAACGATGCGACCAATCAGGCGAATGGCGCACAGCCTGCACCGGGTGCGACTTCCGCAGAGCAGACCGCAGGTAACACCACAGCGCCGCAGGATGTTTCTCTGCCGCCCGTTTCTTCAACCCCTGCTCAGGGTCAGGCACCTGCCACGCCTGAAGGCCAGCAGCGCGTAGAAGTTCAGGGAGATCTGAACAATGCGCTGACGCAGCCGCAGAACCAGCAGCAGGTTGATAACGTCGTGGTTAACTCCACGCTGCCAACTGAGCCGGCAACCGTTGCCCCGATTCGCGGTGGTAACGCTCAGCCACAAACGGCTGCGACGGAAACCAAACCGCGCCAGACGCAAACTGCGACGCGTCCTGAACGTAAGCAGGCGGTGATTGAGCCTAAGCGTGAAACCAAACCTCAGGCAGTCGTAAAAGCGCCTGAAATGAAAGCCGTACCGGCACAGCCGAAACGCACCGAAACGGCTGCGGTGAGCGAGCCTGCTAAAGCGCCAGTCACGCAGACTGCGCCGAAAGCAACGGCAACCACAGCGGCACCTGCAGCAACGGCTCCGGCAGCCACGGCAACAGCCTCCAGCAGCGCCGCAGGCAAAACTGCAGGTAACGTTGGCTCGATGAAGTCTGCGCCATCCAGCAATTACACGCTGCAGCTGAGCAGTTCGTCTAACTATGACAACCTCAACAGCTGGGCGAAGAAATCAAATCTGAAAGACTATGTTGTTTATCAGACGACCCGTAACGGTCAGCCGTGGTATGTGCTGGTCAGCGGCGTTTATTCGTCCAAAGATGAAGCGAAACGTGCCGTAGCGGCACTGCCAGCGGATGTTCAGGCAAAAAATCCCTGGGCGAAGCCGATTCATCAGGTTCAGGCCGATCTGAAGTAATGTTTAAAGCGCAGGATGCTGTCGGAGCTTTCTCCACAGCCGGAGAAGGTGTAATCAGTTAGTCAGCATGAAAAAAAATCGCGCTTTTCTGAAATGGGCAGGGGGGAAATACCCCCTGCTCGATGATATTAAAAAGCACCTGCCAAAAGGCGAGTGTCTAATCGAGCCTTTCGTGGGCGCAGGATCGGTGTTCCTGAACACTGATTTTTCTCGTTATATCCTGGCGGATATCAACAACGACCTCATCAGCCTCTATAACATTGTTAAGCTGCGTACCGAAGAGTATGTCGCAGAGGCGCGCAAACTGTTTACGCCGGAGAATAATCAGCCGGACGTTTACTACCAGTTCCGCACTGAGTTTAATCAGAGTCAGGATCCGTTCCGTCGGGCGCTGCTGTTCCTCTATCTCAACCGTCATGGTTACAACGGCCTGTGCCGCTATAACCTGCGCGGGGAGTTTAACGTGCCGTTTGGTCGCTATAAGCGCCCGTATTTCCCGCAGGACGAGCTGTACCACTTTGCCGAAAAAGCGCAGAACGCAGAGTTTCATTGCCTCTCCTATGAAGAGTGTATGGAGCTGGCAGGCGTAAACTCGGTGGTTTACTGTGACCCGCCTTACGCACCACTGTCTGCAACGGCGAATTTCACCGCTTATCACACCAACAGCTTCAGCCCGGCCGAACAGGCCCGTCTGGCGGAGATGGCAGAAAAGCTGGTCAGCAAAAGAATTCCGGTGTTAATTTCGAATCACGACACGCCTGATACGCGCGAATGGTATAAAGCCGCGAAGCATTTTCAGGTCAAAGTGCGGCGTAGCATTAGCAGCAACGGCGGCACACGTAAAAAGGTGGACGAACTTCTGGCTCTTTATCGCCCCTGAGCCGTTTTGCCCGCCGGTAAACACATTTCAAGGAGAAGCGGATGAAACAGTTTTTGATTGCTCCCTCAATTCTGTCGGCCGATTTTGCCCGCCTGGGTGAAGACACCGCCAAAGCTCTCGCGGCTGGCGCAGATGTCGTCCATTTCGACGTTATGGACAACCACTACGTCCCTAACCTGACCATTGGCCCAATGGTGCTCAAGGCATTACGTAACTATGGCATTACCGCGCCGATCGACGTTCACCTGATGGTTAAGCCTGTTGATCGCATCGTGCCTGACTTCGCCGCAGCGGGTGCCAGCATCATCACTTTCCATCCGGAAGCCTCTGAACACGTGGACCGCACGCTGCAGCTGATCAAAGAGAACGGCTGTAAGGCGGGCCTGGTGTTTAACCCGGCCACGCCGCTGAGCTATCTCGACTATGTCATGGACAAGCTGGACGTGATTCTGCTGATGTCCGTTAACCCGGGCTTTGGCGGTCAGTCGTTCATTCCCCACACGCTGGATAAGCTGCGTGAAGTGCGCCGTCGTATTGATGAGTCAGGTTACGATATTCGCCTGGAAGTGGACGGCGGTGTGAAAGTGAATAACATTGGTGAAATTGCGGCAGCCGGCGCGGATATGTTCGTTGCAGGTTCGGCAATTTTCGACCAACCGGATTACAAAAAAGTCATTGATGAAATGCGCCGTGAGCTGGCGAAGGTAAGTCATGGATAAATTGCAGGCAATTCGGGGTATCGCATTTGACCTCGACGGCACGCTGGTCGACAGCGCGCCGGGCTTAACGAGCGCCGTAGACCAGGCGCTGTACGCCCTTGAACTCCCCGTTGCGGGGGAAGAGCGCGTGGTAACGTGGATTGGCAACGGCGCCGATGTCCTGATGGAGCGCGCGTTGATGTGGGCGCGTCAGGAGCGCGCGTCGCAGCGTTCCGCGCAGGGTAAACCGAGCGTTGACCACGCTGACATCCCTAAGGATGAACAGCTGCGGATTCTGCGCAAACTGTTCGATCGTTTCTATGAAGAGACCGTCGAGGAGGGCAGTTTCCTGTTCCCGGACGTTCAGGAAACGCTGAGCGCGCTGCACGCGAAGGGCATTCCGCTGGGGCTGGTGACCAACAAACCGACGCCGTTTGTTGCACCGCTGCTGGAAGCGCTCGATATCGCGAAGTATTTCTCCGTGATTGTGGGCGGCGACGACGTACAGAACAAAAAGCCGCATCCGGAACCGCTGTTGCTGGTGGCAGGAAAATTATCCTTAACGCCTGCGGAGCTGCTCTTTGTCGGGGATTCGCGCAATGATATTCTGGCTGCCCGAGCGGCTGGGTGTCCTTCCGTCGGATTAACCTATGGCTACAACTACGGTGAAGCCATCACATTAAGTGAGCCGGATGTGGTCTTCGACCACTTCAAAGATTTGTTGCCCGCACTCGGGCTTTCGCACAGTGAACATCAGGAATTGAATAATGACTAAGCCCATCGTTTTTAGTGGCGCACAGCCTTCAGGTGAATTGACCATTGGTAACTACATGGGTGCGTTACGTCAGTGGGTCAGCATGCAGGATGAGTACCATTGCATTTACTGCATCGTCGATCTCCATGCGATTACCGCGCGTCAGGATCCTGAGAAGCTGCGTAAAGCCACCCTGGACACCCTGGCGCTGTATCTGGCCTGCGGCATCGATCCTGAGAAGAGCACCATTTTCGTTCAGTCTCACGTGCCGGAGCACGCGCAGCTGGGCTGGGCGCTGAACTGCTACACCTATTTCGGCGAGCTGAGCCGCATGACCCAGTTCAAAGATAAATCCGCGCGCTACTCTGAAAACATCAACGCCGGTCTGTTCGACTATCCGGTGCTGATGGCGGCGGACATCCTGCTGTATCAAACCAACCAGGTACCGGTAGGTGAAGACCAGAAGCAGCACCTGGAGCTGAGCCGCGATATCGCCCAGCGCTTTAACGCGATTTACGGCGATGTGTTTAAAGTGCCAGAGCCATTCATTCCGAAGTCCGGTGCGCGCGTGATGTCGCTGCTGGAGCCGACCAAGAAGATGTCCAAGTCTGACGATAACCGCAACAACGTTATCGGCCTGCTGGAAGATCCGAAATCCGTCGTCAAAAAGCTCAAGCGCGCAGTCACCGACTCCGACGAGCCGCCTGTAGTGCGCTACGACGTGCAGAACAAAGCGGGCGTCTCCAACCTGCTGGATATCCTCTCCGGCGTGACCGGCCAGAGCATTCCTGAACTGGAAAAACACTTCGAAGGCAAGATGTACGGCCACCTGAAAGGTGAAGTGGCAGACGCCGTTTCCGGCATGCTGACCGAGCTTCAGGAGCGTTATCACCGCTACCGTAACGACGAAGCTTTCCTGCAGAAGGTGATGAAAGACGGCGCGGAAAAAGCCAGCGCACGCGCGTCCGAAACTCTGAAAGCGGTATACGAAGCGATTGGGTTTGTGGGTAAACCGTAGGTAAAAGCAAAACGGTAACCACGTTACCGTTTTTAGGGTTGTACCCTCTCACTGTGGGAGAGGGTCAGGGTGAGGGCATCAGGCCGCACTTCCCTACACAAAAAAACCGGGATATCCCGGTTTTTTTACGCCTGAAAAACGCTTACTGATCCGCCGCCGGGCCGCAACCGCCGATGATCTTCGAAATGGAGATCGCCGGGTGCAGCAGGTAATCGTAGCTGCAGTTATTTTTGGTGTTCTGTACATGACCGGTACAGGCAGTCAGAGTCGATAACAGGCCAACCAGAACGGCGGCTTTTGCCAGTTTGAACATACGCATTCCTTGTCTTAAAAACGAAAGTTTGATGTAACTCAAGGGAATAAAGGGAGAAATTCCACTTCGGGGCGGTATGTTATCGACAGCGGTAAGAGGGGAGTAGTCCGCATAAGGACTACTCCGCAAAGGAAGAATATGCGTTAGTGATTCGAGAACCAGTTCAGCTTATCGCGCAGCTCAACCACGCGACCCACCACAATCAGCGCCGGGCTTTCGACCTGCTGCGCCAGCTCACCGAGCTGCGTCAGTACACCATTCACCACGCGTTGCTTGATGGACGTACCGTTTTCCACCAGCGCAACCGGCATATCAGCCTCCATGCCGTGCTCCAGCAGCTTCGCCTGAATCGTCGCGGCCTGGTTCAGCCCCATGTAGAAGACCAGCGTTTGCTTTTCCGCGGCCAGGTTATGCCAGTCCAGCTCGCTGCCGGTTTTCAGATGGCCCGTCACCAGACGCACGCTCTGGGCATAGTCGCGGTGGGTCAGCGGAATGCCAGAGTAAGCTGAGCAGCCGGATGCCGCCGTAATGCCCGGCACGACGGAGAACGGAATACCCGCGTCACACAGGGTTTCCAGCTCCTCACCGCCGCGACCAAAGATAAACGGATCGCCACCCTTAAGGCGCACCACGCGCTTACCTTTCTGCGCCTCGCGCAGGAGGATCTGGTTAATCTCCTCCTGCGGCACGCAGTGATAGCCCGCCCGTTTACCAACGAATACGCGGTCGGCATCGCGGCGTACCAGGTTCATGATGTCATCAGAGACCAGGCGATCGTAAACTACGGTATCGGCCTGCTGGATCTGCTGTAGCCCTTTCAGCGTCAGCAAGCCCGCATCGCCGGGGCCTGCGCCCACCAGCACCACTTCGCCGCGATGGTCCAGCGGCTCGCTGAGCAGCTGTTCGGTCGTCTCTTCTACGGCTTTGGTGTCCTGATTCGCCAGCGACTGCGCCAGCCTGTCGTTCACAAAGAATTTTTCCCAGAAGCGACGGCGCTCGCCCACGGTCGAGAAGGTTTGCTTCACGCGGGAGCGGAGCTGCCCGGCGTAATGCGCAATCTGACCAAGGTGCTGCGGCAGCACGGCCTCCAGCTTTTCCCGCAGCAGGCGGGCGAGAACCGGCGAGCGTCCACCGGACGACACCGCAATCATCAGCGGCGAGCGGTCAATAATCGAGGGCATGATAAAGCTGGCCTCTTTCGGCGCATCCACCACGTTGCAGAAGATTCGGCGCGCTTCGCAGGCGTCGCTGACGCGCTGGTTCACTTCATCGTCGTCCGTTGCGGCAATCGTCAGCCAGCAGGTATCGAGCAGGGATTCATCAAACTCACCCTGTTCCAGCGTGAGCATCCCTTCCTGAGCCCAGACCTCAAACTGTGGGGCGAAGGTGAGGGCGTTGACGGTGAGCCGGGCGCCAGCCTCTAACAGCAGGCGCGCTTTGCGTTCAGCCACGTCGCCGCCGCCCACGAGCAGGCAGTCGCGGTTGCGTAATTGACAGAAAATCGGCAGGTGATCCACGACGTTACCTCGCAGCTTTCATGGAGGGGGTAAGAATTGACGTCAGGATAACAGCAGGAATCGTACAAAACATACGGTTTTTCCTGCCGTTACCCATAAGGGGTCATAAGCTTTTCGTATTGAAAAGGCGGGGGATCAGCCTTTCAGCTGCACCTTGCCGTCCTTCACGCGAACGTCATAGTGCTTCACTGAATGACTCTCATCTTCCATGCAGTATCCGTCGCTTAAGCGGAAACGCTGCTTTTTCAGCGGGCTGGCGACCCACAGTTCGCCCTGATGCTCGGCAATCAGTCCGCGGGAGAGCACGCTGGCCTCGAAGAACGGGTCGATATTGCTGATGGCAAAAACCTGTTCATCGTGGCGAGGGCGGAAAATCGCAACCTGCTCGCTGCCCAGCAGCGCGCATACGCCGGTGGCCGGGATGATGTCGTTAATATCGCAAATGTTTATCCACTGGCTCATGCGTTTTCCTCCACCAGCGTGACCGGAATTCGTTCATACGGTGTCGCCGGACGATGCTGTTCACGCTCCGGCACAACCTGTACGTTCGGGTCGCGCTGGGCGCTGTTGATAAAGTGTTTGAAGCGCGTCTGCGCCGCCGGGGTGTTGACGGTTTCCGTCCACTCGCAGATCACCGCCTCGCGCAGGCGCGCCATCTCCGCTTCCAGATGTTCGTTCAGGCCCAGCTTGTCGTCGATGATGACCGATTTCAGGTAGTCGATACCGCCTTCCAGGTTATCGAGCCAGGAGGCGGTACGGGTCAGCTTATCGGCGGTGCGGATATAGAACATCATGAAGCGGTCGAGATACTGAATCAGCGTGTCGCGATCGAGATCCGCCGCCAGCAGGTCCGCGTGGCGTGGCTTCATCCCGCCGTTGCCGCAGACGTACAGGTTCCAGCCCTTCTCGGTGGCGATAATACCCACGTCTTTACCCTGCGCTTCCGCACATTCGCGGGTACAGCCGGAGACGCCAAACTTCATTTTGTGCGGGGTGCGGATGCCTTTGTAGCGGTTTTCCAGCTCCACGCCGAAGCCCACGCTGTCGCCGACGCCGTAGCGGCACCAGGTGCTGCCCACGCAGGTTTTCGCCATGCGCAGCGCTTTGGCGTACGCGTGACCGGTTTCGAAGCCAGCTTCAATCAGCTGACGCCAGATTTCCGGCAGATCGTCTTTCTGCGCGCCAAACAGGCCGATACGCTGGGAACCGGTAATTTTGGTGTACAGGTTAAATTCACGCGCAATACGGCCCACGGCGACCAGCCCTTCCGGCGTGATTTCGCCACCGGCTGAGCGTGGAATAACGGAGTAGGTGCCGTCTTTCTGGATGTTCGCCAGGAAGTTGTCGTTGGTGTCCTGCAGCGGCGTGTGTTCCGGATTGAGTACGTACTCGTTCCAGCAGGAGGCCAGCAGGGAGCCGACGGTCGGTTTACACACTTCGCAGCCGTAGCCCTGGCCGTGTTTCGCCAGCAGCTCGTCGAAGGACTTGATGCCTTCCACGCGGATCAGGTGATACAGCTCCTGGCGAGAATACGCGAAGTGCTCGCACAGGTTGTTGTTCACTTCGATGCCCTGTTTCGCCAGTTCGGCGTTCAGCACCTGAGTGACCAGCGGAATACAGCCGCCGCAGCCGGTACCGGCTTTGGTTTCCGCTTTCAGCGCCGCCACGGTGTGGCAGCCTTTGTTGATGGCGGAGATCAACATGCCTTTGGTGACGTCGAAGCAGGAGCAAATTTGCGCGCTGTCCGGCAGTTTATCCACGCCGATAGACGGCTTGCCGCTGGACGCGTGCGCCGGGAGGATCAGCGCGTCCGGGTTTTCCGGCAGTTCGATGGCGTTCAGCACCAGCTGGAGCAGGTTGCCGAAGTCGCTGGTGTCGCCCACCAGCACCGCGCCGAGCAGGGTTTTGTTGTCCTGGCTGACGATGAGGCGTTTGTAGACTTCTTTGCTTTCGTCGAGATAGACATAGCTGCGGGAATTCGGGGTGCGGCCATGCGCATCGCCAATACCGCCCACGTCCACGCCCAGCAGCTTCAGCTTGGCGCTCATGTCTGCACCGGTAAACGCGTTTTCGCTGCCGAGGATATGGTCCACGGCAACCTGCGCCATTTTGTAGCCCGGTGCCACCAGACCGTAGACGCGGTTGTTCCAGCTGGCGCATTCGCCGATGGCGTAGATATCCGGATCGGAGGTCTGGCAGGCGTCGTTGATCATGATCCCGCCGCGCTGCGCCACGGCCAGCCCGCACTGGGTCGCCAGCTTGTCGCGCGGACGAATACCGGTGGAGAAGACGATGAAGTCCACTTCCAGCTCGCTGCCATCGGCAAAGCGCATGGTTTTGCGCGCTTCAGTCCCTTCCTGAACGATCTCTTTGGTGTTTTTGCTGGTGTGAACCTTCACGCCCATGCTTTCGATTTTACGACGCAGCTGGTCACCGCCCATGTGGTCGAGCTGTTCGGCCATCAGCATCGGGGCAAATTCGATGACGTGGGTTTCAACGCCGAGGTTTTTCAGCGCGCCTGCCGCTTCCAGACCCAGCAGGCCGCCGCCGACGACCGCGCCGCGACGGCTGCGACGGGCGCAGGATTCGATGGCGTTGAGGTCTTCAATGGTACGGTAGACGAAGCAATCCTGAGTTTCCGAGCCTTTGATCGGCGGGATCCACGGATAGGAGCCCGTCGCCATGATCAGCTTGTCGTAAAAAACCGTACGCCCGGCGCTGGAGTGGATCACTTTTTCCTGACGGTTGATGGTGATAGCGCGTTCGCCCACCAGCACTTTTACGCCATGCTTCTCGTAGAAACCTTCGCGCACCAGAGAGAGCTCTTCGGCGGTATGATGGGAGAAGTAGGAAGACAGGTGCACACGGTCGTACGCCTTGCGGGGTTCTTCACAGAACACGGTAATATCGAACTGCTCAGCATCGGCCTTATCGAGAAGATCCTCAATAAAGCGGTGGCCGACCATGCCGTTACCGATGATAGCGAGTCTGACTTTGCTCATTATTGCCTCGATTTCTTTTCTATTATTGCCTACCTTAACGATTCAGCAGGGGCGCTTATTGATGCAAATCAAATACGTCTTCGCCTACTCCTTAGGTGGTATATAACTGATTTGTCAGGATTTTTATAAGTGGCGGAAATCGCAGGCTTTTCGTGCTCGTTGAATTTGTGTACAAATCAGGGGCGGTTTTGCCAAAATCGATACGCCTGAATATCAGCGGCGTTTTTTAGGGGAAGGGTATGTCTACAACACCGTTATGGCTTGTTCAGAATGTTCGTTTACCGGGTCAGGAAGGGCTGTGGCAGCTCGCCATTGAGAACGGGCGATTTGGTGACATCACCCCGATGGACGACACCCACGCCGAAAGTTATGAAGTATTGAACGCGCGCGGCGGGCTTGCTATCCCGCCGTTCATTGAGCCGCATATTCATCTTGATACGACCCAGACCGCGGGTGAGCCGAACTGGAACCAGTCCGGCACGCTGTTCGAAGGCATTGAGCGCTGGGCGGAGCGCAAGGCGTTGCTCAGCCATGAGGATGTTAAAGCGCGCGCCTGGAAAACGCTGAAGTGGCAAATTGCCAACGGCATCCAGTTTGTCCGTACCCATGTGGATGTCTCCGACCCGACGCTCACCGCCCTGAAGGCGATGCTGGAGGTGAAGCAGGAGGTTGCCCCGTGGGTGACGCTGCAAATCGTCGCGTTCCCGCAGGAAGGTATTCTCTCTTACCCGAACGGCGCGGCGCTGCTGGAAGAGGCGTTAAGGCTGGGGGCCGACGTGGTGGGGGCGATCCCGCACTTCGAGTTCACCCGCGAGTATGGCGTGCAGTCGCTGCATATCGCTTTTGAACTGGCGAAGAAATATGACCGTCCGCTGGATATCCACTGCGATGAAATCGACGACGAGCAGTCGCGGTTTGTCGAGACGGTGGCAGCGCTGGCGTATGAGGCCGGCATCGGCCCGCGCGTGACGGCCAGCCACACCACCGCCATGCACTCCTACAACGGCGCTTACACCTCGCGGCTCTTCCGTCTGCTGAAAATGTCGGGAATTAACTTCGTCGCTAACCCGCTGGTCAATATCCATCTGCAGGGGCGCTTTGATGACTATCCGAAGCGCCGCGGCATCACCCGGGTGAGAGAGCTGCAGGAAGCGGGCATTAACGTCTGCTTCGGTCATGACGACGTCTTCGACCCGTGGTACCCGCTCGGCACCGGCAACATGCTGCAGGTGCTGCATATGGGGCTGCACGTCTGTCAGATGATGGGCTATCCGCAAATCGACAGCGGCCTGAATCTCATCACCCATAACAGTGCCCGTACCTTCGGCCTGAGCGATTACGGTATTGCCACGGGGAACCCGGCGAACCTGATTATTCTGCCTGCCGAGAGCGGGTTTGAAGCAGTGCGCTGTCAGGTGCCGGTGCGCTGGTCGATTCGTCAGGGACGGGTGATCGCCACGACGCAGCTGGCGCAGACGTGGATCCAGATGGATATCGGAGGAGAAGAGGTAAGCTTTGCCAGAAACAGCCCCTCTGCCGAGCGCAAAGGGGCGTAGGGGTTAGTGAGACGCTGCTGCCGCGTTGTGCTGGCGGTGGCGGGTCACGAAGCCCAGAACGAAGCACATGATAAACACCACGGCATACAGGCCGTTTGCGGTGTGCAGCGCCGCCAGCGGACCGCTGTGGGCGACGATCGGGCCAGTGACCACGAAGGTCAGCATGGTGCCGATGGTGCCGCAGGTCAGGACGAAGTTAACCAGCTTCGGCGAGGCCACTTTGGTCTGCAGGGAGCCCAGGGTGATAATAGAGGTATAAATGGCGCTGGAGAAGAAGCCCAGGGTCAGAATGAACCACGGCATATGCTCCGGTGAACCGTTGATGAACAGGTACATCAGCACGGTCGCCAGCCCCGCCAGCACGGTCAGAATGCGCTGCAGGTCGAAGAAGCGCAGGATGAAGCTAAACGCCCACATGCCGAACATGTAAGACATCCAGAAATCGCTCACCAGTTTACCCGCATCGTTCAGGCTCATGCCCAGACCTTTCGCGTACTCCGGTACCCAGGAGATAAAGCCCAGCTGGCCAAGGATGTAGCACAGCGCGGCGATGGAGAGGAACAGCACGCCGATGCCCCACTTTTCTTTCGCAACCGGCTCTGCGGTGGTTTGTGCTTTCTTGCCCAGCACCGGGAAGTCGCAGCCGAAGGTCAGAATAAAGATCGCCACGTAGACCAGGCCGATGCAGGCATAGACCCAGTACCACTCAATACTGCGCGCCAGCAGAACCGCCGCGAGCATCGGAAAAATCATTCCGGCCATGCTGAAGAAGGAGTCGGTAAACAGCAGACGCGCGCCGCGCTGGCGGCCTTCATACATGTGGGTAATCAGGAACGTACCGATCGACATGGTGATCCCGCTGACCAGACCCAGCACGAACATAGCTGCGGAGAACAGGGCGATGCTGTGGCTCAGCATCAGGCCCGCCACGGCGGCAACCATCAGCACAAAGCCAAAGCGCAGCTGGGTTTTCAGCGGGACGATTTCCATCAGCCAGGCATTCAGGAAGATAGAGATCAGGATCCCCGCGTTGAGGAAGGTAAAGGTGTTACTCATGCTGGAAACGGGCAGCTGGAAGTAGTCTGCGATATTCCCCATCACCATCCCGGTGACGATCACCAACGCGCCGGTCAGGGCGTAGGAGAAGAAGCTGATCCATGTGAGCTTGATGCGATTGCTGTTAGTCATGTCTGGCCTGTTCAGAAAAAGAAAAGCGCCCGGGGGCGCTGAGAGCGGGCAGATTTTAGTCGCTAAAGTGATCTATTCCTATCTTTTAAGGGCAATGATTACGTCATTGCAGGTTTTAGTGTGATCTAAATCACATTAATTGACGGCGTAACCAATCGTTTGCGCGGTAATAATTGTTTCAACTTCGTAAAATTAGGTAAAAGGCTGGTCTCCGTTCATACTGCTCTTTAGAATCAAGCCATTCGCTTTTTATACTGCGCTTTGTTAAGGAATTCTCATGCTCAAATCAACACTGGCGGCTGTCGCAGCTGTGTTTGCTCTTTCTGCCGTTTCCCCTGCTGCGCTGGCAGCCAAAGGGGACCCTCACGTTCTGCTGACCACCTCTGCCGGGAATATTGAGCTGGAACTGAATAGCCAGAAAGCCCCTGTTTCCGTAAAAAACTTCCTCGACTATGTGAACAGTGGTTTCTATAACAACACCACTTTCCACCGCGTGATCCCAGGCTTCATGGTGCAGGGTGGCGGCTTCAACGAGCAGATGCAGCAGAAGCAGCCTAACCCGCCAATCAAAAACGAAGCGGACAACGGCCTGCTGAACAAGCGCGGCACCATCTCCATGGCGCGTACCGCAGACAAAGACAGCGCGACCAGCCAGTTCTTCCTGAACGTGGCGGATAACGCCTTCCTCGACCACGGTCAGCGCGACTTTGGCTATGCCGTTTTCGGTAAGATTGTGAAAGGCATGGACGTGGCCGATAAAATTTCTCAGGTGCCTACTCACGACGTCGGTCCGTACCAGAATGTGCCGACAAAACCGGTGGTTATCCTCTCCGCAAAAGTTCTGCCGTAATTCTTCTGAGCGCGGGCTTCTTCTGCCCGCGTTATATGACCCTCCCTGCGAAAGCGCGTTTTGCTGCTTATACTTGTGGCAAACGGACTATTCAGGGAGGCGTTAAGTGAAAAAGCTCACCGACAAGCAAAAATCCCGTCTCTGGGAACAGCAGCGTAACGTCAATTTACAGGCCAGTTGTCTCCTTGAAAAAGGTAATGGTCCCTCAGAGCCCCATATTGAGACGCTGGAGCTTGGGCCGTCCGCGCCCGGGTTGCCCCATCTGTGCCTCATTCATCGTCATTTGTACCGCAGCGAGATGAAGCGGGCAGGCGAGCTCCGTACCGACGATATTTTTAAAGGGGATATTCCTTTCTGCCATTTCGAATACATCGAGAAGATGGGCAACGAGCTGATGGCGGCGCTGGAAAGCGAAAAGTATCTCGTGGGTCTTGAGAAAGCGGCGTTTGTTGACCGGGTTAGCCACTATTACTGCGAAATCAACATGCTGCATCCGTTTATGCGCGGCAACGGTATTGCCCAGCGCGTTTTCTTCGAGCAGCTGGCGCTCCACGCGGGCTACTCGCTGGACTGGCGCGATATCGATCCCGACCAGTGGGTGACGGCTAACCGAAGCGGCGCAACGGGAGATTTAACCGCGCTCAACGCTATCTTTGCCAAAGTAGTGAGCGAAGCGCGGGAATCTGAGTAGAATAGGGCGGCATTTTTTTCGGGAGCCGCCATGATTCTGCTGATTGATAACTACGATTCCTTCACCTGGAACCTTTACCAGTATTTTTGTGAACTGGGTGCAGAGGTGGTTGTCCGCCGCAACGACGAGATCGGACTGGCCGATATCGGGACGCTGGCTCCGCAGAAAATCGTGATTTCTCCGGGGCCGTGTACGCCGTCGGAATCGGGTATTTCTCTGGATGTGATCCAGCACTTTGCCGGCAAGCTGCCGATACTGGGTGTCTGCCTGGGCCATCAGGCGATTGCTCAGGCGTTTGGTGCCACCATCGTGCGCGCCGCGAAAGTGATGCACGGTAAAACCTCTCCGGTCACCCACGCCGGCACCGGGGTATTCACGGGGCTCAATAACCCGTTAACCGTGACGCGCTACCATTCCCTGGTGATTGACCCGTCTACGCTGCCCGACTGCTTTGAGGTGACCGCCTGGAGCGATACGCAGGAGAGCATGGGGATTCGCCACCGCGAATGGGACCTCGAAGGCGTGCAGTTCCACCCGGAAAGCATCCTCAGCGAGCAGGGGCACGCGCTGCTGGCAAATTTCCTCAATCGCTGAATATCTGTTGCCTTGCTGTGATTTTTTATGCATATTTTGTGATTATATTTTCACAATCACTGTGACATAAAAATGGATGGTCATGACATGGCAACTGAACAACCAGCAATTACCCGCGCGACATTTGATGAAGTGATCCTGCCGATTTATGCACCGGCTGAGTTTATCCCGGTGAAGGGAAAAGGCAGCCGCGTCTGGGATCAGCAGGGTAAAGAGTATGTGGATTTCGCGGGCGGTATTGCGGTCACGGCGCTGGGTCATTGCCATCCCGCGCTGGTTGAGGCGCTGAAAACCCAGGGCGAAACCCTGTGGCATACCAGCAACGTGTTCACCAACGAACCGGCGCTGCGCCTGGGCCGCAAGATCATCGATGCGACCTTTGCCGAGCGCGTGCTGTTTATGAACTCCGGCACTGAAGCCAACGAAACTGCGTTTAAGCTGGCACGCTACTACGCGACAACGCGCCACAGCCCGTACAAAACCAAAATCATCGCCTTCCACAATGCCTTCCACGGACGCTCCTTCTTTACCGTCTCCGTTGGCGGCCAGCCGAAGTATTCCGACGGGTTTGGCCCGAAACCGGCCGACATTGTCCACGTGCCGTTTAACGATCTGCACGCGGTGAAAGCGGTCATGGACGACCATACCTGCGCCGTTGTTGTCGAGCCGATCCAGGGGGAAGGCGGCGTGACGGCGGCAACTCCGGAATTCCTGAAAGGGCTGCGCGCGCTGTGCGACGAGCATCAGGCGCTGCTGGTCTTTGATGAAGTGCAGTGCGGGATGGGGCGTACCGGCGATCTGTTCGCTTATATGCACTACGGCGTGACGCCGGACATCCTGACCAGCGCCAAAGCGCTCGGCGGCGGTTTCCCGGTGAGTGCGGTACTGACGACGCAGGAGATCGCCTCCGCGTTCCACGTCGGTTCTCACGGTTCCACCTACGGCGGTAACCCGCTGGCGAGTGCCGTGGCGGGTGCCGCATTCGACATTATCAACACGCCGGAGGTGTTGAACGCCGTGAGCGCGAAGCGCGAGCTGTTCGTAAAACACCTGCAAAAGATTGATGAACAGTACGATGTATTCAGCGAAATTCGCGGGATGGGGCTGTTGATTGGCGCCGAACTGAAGCCGCAGTACAAAGGCCGCGCGCGCGACTTCCTGCACGCCGCCGCACACGAAGGGGTGATGGTGCTTAATGCCGGGCCGGACGTGATGCGCTTTGCGCCGTCGCTGGTGGTAGAAGACAAAGACATCGAAGACGGTTTAACTCGCTTTGCCGCGGCGGTCGAGAAGATCGTAAAAGGCTAATACTCGGTTCGCTTTAGCCGGCGCGTTAACCAAATGCCGTGATGCGGACGCTGACGCCATGCCACCGACGAAATGGTGTGCATGGTGTTCAGATGCCCCAGAACGCGCTGTAAATGCTGCTCCAGGGTGCTCATTGGCCCGTGGGTCAACGTCTCCGGCGCTTCAAGAATGTTTGAGTCGCCCGACTCGCCCGGCGCGTCATACTCCAGACGCTGCTGACACCTCTGCAACGCAATTTCACACGACTGCAAATAGCGCTGCGCCAGATCCGGCGTTAGCATCGTGTGCTCGCGCGCCAGCGTGGTCATGGCGTTAATATGCTCGACGATAAACTGGCTGTGCGTCACCCAGAGCTTCATGTCTGCCAGATAGTGCGAGTTAAAGCCCGGCTCCTGCATCGCCTGGTTGAGCGAGTTAAACAGGGCGTTGTGCGCCTGGTTGACCTTCATCCGCTGATAGGCCAGCGGGGAGGGCTGCGGATCGTCGCTCAGGATCAGGCGAATAGCCTGCTGGTCGGCTTCCAGCGCGTCGTGGGCGTTCTGCCTCAGCAGCCCGCTCTGCCACTGCGGCCACAGCCAGACCATGCCGCCAAAGGCAATCAGGCAGCCGATCAGGGTATCAATCAGTCTGGCGACAATAAACTGTTCGCCATTGAGCGTGAGCAACTGCAGCGTATATACCGCCGTCACCGTAAAGCCCACCATCGCCCAGCCGTAGTTTTTGCGGATAATCAGATAACTCACCAGCGTAATCGCCAGCATCCCTGCCAGGGTATAGCCTTCCGGCACGTGGAAGTGCAGCGTTACGCCCGCAATGATCAGCCCGGCCATCGTTCCGCCAGCCCGATGCAGAATGCGCACCCGCGTGGCGCCGTAGCCGTTCTGGGTGACAAACAGCACGGTCATTAAGATCCAGTAGGGTTTCGGCAGGTGCAGCGCCATGCCCATCAGGCTGGCGGTACTGAGCATCACGCTAATCCTTGCGGCGTTGCGCAGAGCGGACGATTTAAGAGAAAGATAGCTTTTGAGCGCGGGCAATAGCGGAAGCCGTTTTTGCTTATCCGCCATCAGGTCGCGGGGATAAAGCGGGCGCTGGGTGCGCAACACGCGGGCGATGCGGCTGAAGTGCCAGGCGGCAAACTGGCCGACCGGGTTATCGGGATGCTGACGGGCGATTTTCTCCAGCGCGCCCAGCTGTTTTTCCATGTTAAAGCGCGTGGGGTAGCGGTGGTAGAGAATATCGTCGGCCAGCACCCGCAGACGTGCCGATACGGTCTGCGCGTTCCAGCGGATCACCGCTTCGGCGTGGCTGCGCTCGACCAGCTTTTGCACCTCCTGCGGGTGGTGAAGGCTTACGGAGATATGCTCCTGTAGATCCAGCCCGACCTGGAAGGTGCGCAGCAGCCGCTTGTACTCGTGGTTCTTGTTGGCGGCGAGCATATGCAGCTGCTGATAGCACTGGCTTATGAGATCCACCACCTTCTGCTGGCGCGTCAGCAGCGGCGGTAAGGATTTTTCCGGGTCGGTATGCTGGGTGAGCAGGGTGTATTTGGCTTCGCAGTAATCCGCAAGCTGCACATAGAGCAGGCTCAGGGATTCACGCAGCGGCTGCTCCCGCCACAGCCAGAACCAAAACCAGTTAAACAGCCCGTACCATAATGTCCCCAGGGCGTAGATCAGCAGCGGCTCCCACACCGGCATGTTCCCGGCGAGGCTCAGCGTGAAAATGGCCGCAATCAGCGAGGCGGGAAGCAGGCGGGCGTGCAGCGAACTGATTTCCGCCGTGACGCCGAGCGTCATCGCCAGCACGGTCAGGATCAGCGGCAGCGGGATATCCCGGGCAAGCAGGAGTTGTACGGCGAGGCTACAGCCCGCAAACAGGCAGCCACCAACGATCAGGCGTTTGAAAAAGCGCTTATGCGGCGTGTCCAGACCGGCAATGTTGCAGCAGGCGGGCACGAGGGAAAACAGCAGGCCTTGCTGAAGATGTCCGAGGATCAGGCCTATGGCCACAGGAAGACACAACACCAGCGTTTGCCGCAGTGCGTAGTTAACTTCCGGGTGATAGATCAGCCTGCGCCACATGGGGAGTAGAGACAAAAACGGCGTGACACCTTGCGATGGCACGCCGTTTAAGCGGAATTAACGCGTTCCGTAGACCACGATGGTTTTACCGTGGGCGGAGATCAGGTTTTGATCTTCCAGCATTTTCAGGATACGGCCTACTGTTTCACGGGAGCAACCGACGATCTGACCAATTTCCTGACGGGTAATTTTAATTTGCATGCCGTCCGGGTGGGTCATGGCGTCTGGCTGTTTCGCCAGGTTCAACAGGGTTTGTGCGATACGGCCGGTAACGTCCAGGAAGGCGAGGTTACCCACTTTCTCTGACGTGACCTGCAGACGGCGCGCCATCTGGGAAGAAAGACGCATCAGGATGTCAGGGTTAACCTGAATCAGCTGACGGAACTTCTTGTAAGAAATTTCAGCCACTTCACATGCTGTCTTTGCTCGAACCCAGGCGCTACGTTCCTGGCCCTCTTCAAACAGGCCCAGTTCACCGATGAAATCGCCCTGGTTCAGATAAGAAAGGATCATCTCTTTCCCTTCTTCATCTTTGATCAGCACTGCCACCGAGCCTTTAACGATGTAATACAACGTTTCCGCTTTTTCACCCTGGTGAATCAGCGTGCTCTTCGATGGGTACTTATGAATGTGGCAATGAGACAAGAACCATTCGAGAGTCGGGTCTGTTTGCGGTTTGCCAAGCACCATGCGCTGTTATCCTCTGTTATAAGCTGTCACCAGAGTCATCAGATGCATCCGGACTCTGGGGTTGCAATCGAATTCTTACCCATACCCTGGGAAGTCGGCTACCGTAACGTTTCGCAGCCAGTAAAGTTTGATGTCCTCTGCATACACGTGTAACGTCAATGTATTACTGTAGCATCCTGAGTGTTTTAGCATAGCTTTCGCCGCGTGTCTCCTGGTGTCTCGCTTCAGCATGATGCAGGTCGCCTTCCATTGCGATAAATGTAACGCACACGTAATCTGTCACCAAAAATGCAACGTTGGAGTTAATGAATATGCAAGCGCGCGTGAAATGGGTTGAAGGTTTAACGTTCCTGGGCGAGTCCGCGTCAGGACACCAGATTTTGATGGACGGTAACTCCGGCGATAAAGCACCCAGCCCAATGGAAATGGTGCTGATGGCGGCAGGCGGATGCAGCGCAATTGATGTGGTGTCGATTCTGCAAAAAGGACGTCATGACGTGACGGATTGTGAGGTTAAACTCACGTCAGAGCGTCGCGAAGAGGCGCCACGCCTGTTCACCCATATTAACCTGCACTTTGTGGTCACCGGTAAAGAGCTGAAAGACGCGGCGGTCTCGCGTGCGGTGGACCTGTCTGCGGAGAAGTACTGCTCTGTGGCGTTAATGCTGGAGAAAGCGGTAAAAATCACGCATTCGTATGAAGTGATCGAGGCGTGATTGATGGGGCATCGTGCGTGTTGATGCCCTCACCCTAACCCTCTCCCACAGGGAGAGGGAACATGCTCACGCGATCTGCTTCCCTTCCATCAGTCGCTCCACCAGCGGCGTCATGATGAGCTCCATCGCCAGCCCCATTTTCCCGCCCGGCACGACTAACGTATTCATGTGCGAAATAAACGAGCCCTGCAGCATTGCCAGCAGCCAGGGGTAATCAATGCCTTCGAGATTGCGGAAATGGATCACCACAAAGCTCTCGTCCAGCGACGGGATGCTTTTAGCGGCAAACGGATTCGAGGTATCCACCGTCGGCACGCGCTGGAAGTTGATATGGGTGCGGGAGAACTGCGGCGTCAGGAAGTTAATGTAATCCTCCATGGAGCGCACCACGGAGTCCATCACCGCCTCTCGCGAATGGCCGCGCTCGCTCATGTCGCGCGTCAGCTTCTGGATCCACTCCAGGTTAACGATAGGGACCACGCCGACCAGCAGATCCACGTGGCGCGCCACGTCGTGTTGAGGCGTGACCACGCCGCCGTGCAATCCTTCGTAAAACAGGACGTCGGTGGGTTCCGGCAGCGGCTGCCACGGGGTAAAGGTTCCCGGCACCTGATTCCAGGGTACGGCTTCATCATAGGTGTGCAGATACTTGCGGGACTGCCCTTTGCCGCTCTTACCGTACTCTATAAAGGTTTGTTCCAGCAGGCCGAAGTCATTGGCCTCCGGGCCGAAGTAGCTGATGTGTTTACCCGAATCGCGCGCCTTACGAATGGCCATGTCCATCTCCGGACGCGTGTAGCGGTGAAAGCTGTCGCCTTCGACCTCCGCCGCACGGAGATTCAGCTGGGCGAAAATCTTGCGAAATGCGAGGCTGGTGGTGGTGGTTCCCGCACCACTCGACCCCGTAACGGCAATAACCGGATGTCTGGCAGACATAGCAACTCCCTGACTGAAAAGGGTGGAAGATCAGCCGTGAAACGCGTTGCGGGGCATGATATTGACCGTCTCATGCAGTTCTGACCACACCAGCACCACGTCGCCGCTTTTCAGCTGGCGCTTAACATCGTTGACCTTTTGCTCAAGCGAGCGTTCCTGTTCACCATAATCGGTGCCTTCGCGTAATACAAAGCTTTCAATCAGATTATCGAGCGTTTCGGGAGCCAGATCCTGCCAGGGAATAATCATTTTGCACCGTCCAGATAAGGGGTCAGCCAGTCAGGAATACGCGCCTCAAGCCACATTTTCGGGCGGCGCAGCGTGCCGCCGATAAACCCGACGTGGCCGCCGTGCTCCGTCAACTGATAGTGAACGTTGTCGGGCAGGAATTCCTGAGCGGGGATCGAGTGATGATCCATAAACGGGTCATCTTTGGCATGAATAATCAGCGTCGGCTGCGTGATCTTGCTGAGCAGCGGCATGGCGCTGCACTGACGATAATAGTCAATCGCATCGGCGAAGCCGTGGATTTTCGCGGTGATCAGGTCGTCGAACTCGCGGATACGACGCACCTTTTTCAGCTGGCGCAGGCTTACCGGCAGGGTATCCGGGTAGGCCTTCAGCTTACGCGCCGCGTTGGCCTTCAGCAGGTTGAGCAGGTAGCGCTGGTAGACGCGGGAAAAGCCTTTATCCATGTGGTAGCTGCACTGCTCGAGCATAAACGGCGCGGAGACAATGACGGCGGCATCCAGCGGTACGCTTTCACCCTCTTTGGCCAGCAGACAGGCCAGCATATTCCCGCCCAGCGAGTAGCCCACGGCGGCCGTTGGCACGGTGCCATAATTTTCCCGCAGCCAGTGTAAAAACCACGTCCCGTCTTCGGTTTCACCCGAGTGATAAATGCGTTTCTGACGATTCGGTTCACCGCTGCAGCCGCGAAAATGCATCACCACGCCGAGCCAGCCGCGCGCTTTTGCCGCCTCAATTAGCCCATGCGCATACGGGCTGTGCAGGCTGCCTTCCAGACCGTGGAAAACCACCAGACGCGGCTTATGGCGAGCCTGTTCAGGCGCTTCGCTCCAGGCGAGATCCAGAAAATCACCGTCTGGCAGGTCAAGCCGTTGCCAGTGCGGGGTGAACTGAACCTTGCGGCGGATCAGTCGCGGCAGCATGGTCTGCAAATGCGGATTGGCCACGCCGCGCATAGGCACGAACTCAGTGCTGTCTTCGGCCGCAATGTCGAAGTCTGATGGAATGATTTGGGTCATAAGCGCGATGCTGATTCTTGTCGGAAATTTACGATACTTTCCGAATTGTACCCCGTTTAAGCTGGATTTCCGAACCCGGTACGGATTCTGCTCTTCAAACGGGGTAAATAAGTCAGTCAGCCTGCAGCATCGCTTCCAGCTGTTCCTGCGCGTCGAGCCACGCCATCTCGCACTCTTCGAGACTGGATTTGGTCTTCGCCTGGGTTTGCAGGCAGTCGGTCAGCTCAGCCTTGCGGCTCTGGTCATACAGGCCGCTATCGCCGAGCTTCTCTTCAACGATAGCCAGCGTGGCGTTGAGTTTTTCCATCTCTTTTTCGAGACGGGTAATCTCTTTACGCAGGGGCTGCGTCTGGGTGCGTAGCTCCGCTTCACGGCGCTTCTGGTCTTTACGCGCCTGCGCGCTGTTGGCGTTGTCTTTCGCTGACTCTTCCGGCTGGTTTTCCTGCTTCTGCACGTCCGTCAGCCACTGCTGATAGTCTTCCAGATCGCCGTCGAACGGTTCGACTTTGCCGCCGTGCACTAAATAGAGATCGTCCGTGGTGGAGCGGATCAGGTGACGGTCGTGCGAAACCACCACCAGCGCGCCTTCGAACTCAATCAGCGCTTCGGTCAGCGCCTGACGCATGTCGAGATCCAGGTGGTTGGTCGGTTCATCGAGCAGCAGCAGGTTCGGGCGCTGCCAGACGATCAGCGCCAGCACCAGGCGGGCCTTTTCGCCGCCGGAGAAGCGCTCGGTGTTTTCAGTCACCTTATCGCCCTGGAAGCCAAAGCCGCCGAGATAGTCGCGCAGCTTCTGCTCCATCTCCTGCGGCGCCAGACGCGCAAGGTGCTGAATCGGTGATTCATCCGCGCGTAAAAATTCCAGCTGATGCTGGGCGAAGTAACCCAGCTTGATGCCCTTCGCCAGGCCGATTTCACCGCTGATCGGGTTAAGCTCGCCCGCCAGCAGTTTGATCAGCGTCGATTTACCGGCGCCGTTACGCCCCAGCAGGCCAATGCGGGAACCCGGCACCAGGTTGAGCTTGATGGAATCGAGAATAATGCGGTCGGCATAGCCCGCGCTGACCTTCTCCATCTTCAGCAGCGGGTTCGGCAGGCTTTCCGGCTCGCGGAAGCTGAAGTGGAACGGGTTATCCACGTGCGCCGGGGCAATCATCTCCATGCGTTCCAGCATCTTGATGCGGCTCTGGGCCTGTTTGGCTTTTGAGGCTTTGGCCTTAAAGCGATCCACAAAGCTCTGCAGGTGCGCCACGCGCTGCTGCTGGCTTTCGTACATGGACTGCTGCTGGGCGAGACGCGTCGCGCGCTGGCGCTCGAAGGAGCTGTAGTTGCCGGTGTACTCGAACATCGTTTGCTGTTCGATATGAATAATTTTATCCACCACCGGGTCAAGGAAGTCGCGGTCGTGGGAGATCAGAATCAGAGTGCCCTGATAGCTCTTGAGCCACTTCTCCAGCCAAATAACCGCATCGAGATCGAGGTGGTTGGTCGGTTCGTCGAGCAACAGCAGGTCAGAGCGGCAGATCAGCGCCTGCGCCAGGTTGAGGCGCATACGCCAGCCGCCGGAGAAGTCGCTGACCGGGCGTTCCAGCTGTTCGTTGCTGAAGCCCAGGCCGTGCAGCAGGCTGGAGGCGCGGGAGCGAATGGTCCACGCGTCGATGGCGTCCAGCTTGCCATGAACGGTGGCGATGGCGTGACCGTCGTTGCGCTCGTTAGCAGAATGAAGTTCCGCTTCGAGCTTACGGTATTCACGGTCGCCGTCGATAACATAGTCGAGTGCCGGTTCGCTCAGCGCAGGCGTCTCCTGGTTTACCCAGGCGAGCTGCCAGTTTCCCGGGAAGGTAAAGTTACCGCCATCCGCGCTAATCTCGTTTTTCAGCAGCGCCAGCAGGGTGGATTTACCGCAGCCGTTTTTGCCGACCAGACCCACTTTTTGGCCCGGGTTGATGGTAGCAGTGGCGTTATCCAGCAGGACGCGCACGCCGCGACGAATTTGTAACGAGGAGAAAACAATCATAGAAGCGCCGTATGTTCCGACTATGTTAATTTGTCATTATGATAATGTAAGGTGTGGGCCATTTTCCGCACCGGGCCGCCATGGTAGCCCAAAACAGCGACGATACACAAAAACAGAAACAAGACCGGGAGGGGAATGATGTCTCAGACAGCAAAAGTGCTGCTGCTGTATGCCCATCCGGAATCTCAGGACTCGGTGGCAAACCGGGTGCTGCTTAAGCCGGCCACACAGCTTAGTAACGTAACGGTGCACGATCTCTACGCGCACTATCCTGATTTCTTTATTGATATCCCTTACGAGCAGGAGCTGCTGCGTCAGCATGACGTGATTGTGTTCCAGCATCCGCTTTATACCTATAGCTGTCCGGCGCTGCTCAAAGAGTGGCTGGACCGCGTGTTGAGCCGGGGCTTCTCCAGCGGGGTGGGGGGCAACCAGCTGGCGGGAAAGTACTGGCGTAGTGTGATTACGACCGGTGAACCCGAAAGCGCTTACCGCCACGACGGGCTGAACCGCTATCCGATGAGCGATATCCTCAGGCCATTCGAGCTGACGGCGGCGATGTGCCGTATGCACTGGATGAGCCCGATTATTGTCTACTGGGCGCGGCGTCAGGATCCGAAAGAGCTGGCAAGCCACGCCAGAGCCTACGGTGAATGGCTGGCGTCACCTATTCCGGCAGGAGGTCGTTAATGGAAGGATCGAATTTACTCCTCGCCGGGGTGCTGTTTTTATTTGCGGCCGTCGTCGCGGTGCCGCTTGCAGCCCGTATTGGTATCGGTGCGGTGCTGGGGTATCTGCTGGCGGGGATCGCGATTGGGCCATGGGGGCTGGGATTCATCAGCGATGTCGATGAGATCCTCCATTTCTCCGAGCTGGGCGTGGTGTTCCTGATGTTCATCATCGGCCTGGAGCTGAATCCTTCGAAATTGTGGCAGCTCCGACGCTCTATCTTTGGCGTGGGCGCCGCGCAGGTGTTGTTCAGCGCCGCGATCCTGGGTGGCCTGTTAATGCTGACAAACTTTTCATGGCAGGCGGCGGTGATTGGCGGGATAGGGCTTGCGATGTCGTCGACGGCGATGGCGCTGCAGCTGATGCGCGACAAAGGGATGAATCGCAACGAAGCCGGTCAGCTGGGCTTTTCAGTGCTGCTGTTCCAGGATTTGGCGGTGATCCCGGCGCTGGCGCTGGTGCCGCTGCTGGCGGGGTCCGGGGACGATCACTTCGACTGGGCTAAAATCGCCATGAAGGTGCTGGCCTTCGCGGGCATGCTGATTGGCGGTCGTTTCCTGCTACGTCCCGTGTTCCGCTTTATAGCCGCGTCGGGCGTTCGCGAGGTGTTTACCGCCGCGACGCTGCTGCTGGTGCTGGGATCTGCGTTGTTTATGGACGCGCTGGGGCTGTCGATGGCGCTCGGGACCTTCATCGCCGGGGTGCTGCTGGCGGAGAGCGAGTATCGGCACGAGCTGGAAATTGCCATCGATCCCTTCAAAGGGCTGCTGCTAGGCCTGTTCTTTATTTCGGTGGGGATGGCGCTTAACCTTGGCGTCCTCTATACCCATCTGCTGTGGGTGATAGTGAGCGTCGCCATTCTGGTCGCGGTGAAGATGCTGGTGTTGTACGTGATGTCACGTATCTACGGGCTGCGCAGTTCGGAACGCATGCAGTTTGCCAGCGTGTTAAGCCAGGGAGGCGAGTTCGCGTTTGTGCTGTTCTCGACCGCATCCTCCCAGAAGCTGTTTAAAGACGATCAGATGGCGCTTTTGCTGGTGACGGTCACGCTGTCTATGATGACCACGCCGCTGCTGATGAAGCTGGTGGATAAACTGCTGTCGCGCCGCCTGAACCCAAATGACGATGAAGACGAAGCGCCGTGGGTGGAAGACGATAAGCCGCAGGTGATTGTGGTGGGCTTTGGCCGTTTTGGACAGGTGATTGGACGCCTGCTGATGGCGAACAAAATGCGCATTACGGTACTGGAGCGGGATATCAGCGCGGTCAACCTGATGCGTAAATATGGCTACAAGGTTTACTACGGCGATGCGACCCAGCTCGAGCTGCTGCGCTCGGCGGGGGCGGAAGCGGCAGAGTCCATCGTGATTACCTGTAACGATCCGGAAGACACGATGAAGCTGGTGGATCTGTGCCAGCAGCATTTCCCGCATCTGCATATTCTGGCGCGTGCGCGGGGACGTGTTGAAGCTCACGAATTGTTGCAGGCGGGTGTGAAACACTTCTCCCGTGAGACGTTCTCCAGTGCGCTGGAGCTGGGCCGTAAGGCGCTGATCTCGCTCGGCATGCATCCGCATCAGGCGCAGCGCGCCCAGATGCACTTCCGCCGGCTGGATATGCGGATGTTGCGCGAGCTGATGCCGGTACATACCGATACGGCGCAGATCTCCCGCGTGCGGGAAGCGCGTCGCGAGCTGGAGGAGATCTTCCAGCGAGAGATGCAACAGGAACGACGCCAGCTTGATGGCTGGGATGAATTTGAATAAAGGGTAACGAAAGATGGCTGTACGTAAACGCTTTATCGCGGGTGCAAAATGCCCGACCTGCCAGGCGCAAGATACCCTGGCGATGTGGCGGGAAAATAATGTTGATGTTGTTGAGTGTGTTAAGTGCGGTCACCAGATGCGTGAGGCCGATAAAGAGGCCCGCGATCACGTTCGCAAAGAAGAGCAAGTTATCGGGATTTTTCATCCGGACTAGCGATATGCCCTGAGTTTTTTTAAGCTAAAGGGTACACGGGTGCAGATTTCCGCTACAATCTGCGCCAGCAATTTTCCCACGCTCAGGAGATATCATGAAAGTAGCAAAAGACCTGGTGGTCAGCCTGGCCTATCAGGTACGTACAGAAGACGGTGTGTTGGTTGATGAGTCTCCGGTGAGTGCGCCGCTTGACTACCTGCATGGTCACGGTTCCCTGATTTCCGGCCTGGAAAACGCGCTGGAAGGTCATGAAGTTGGCGACAAATTTGACGTTGCTGTAGGCGCGAACGACGCTTACGGTCAGTATGACGACAACCTGGTTCAGCGCGTTCCTAAAGACGTGTTCATGGGCGTTGACGAACTGCAGGTTGGCATGCGCTTCCTGGCTGAAACTGACCAGGGCCCGGTTCCTGTTGAAATCACCGAAGTGGAAGATGACCACGTCGTGGTTGACGGTAACCACATGCTGGCTGGCCAGAACCTGAAGTTCAACGTAGAAGTTGTTGCGATCCGTGAAGCGACCGAAGAAGAGCTGGCTCATGGCCACGTTCACGGTGCGCATGGTCACGACCATGACCACGATCACGGCCACGACGGCTGCTGCGGTGGTCACGGCCACGATCACGACCATGGTCACGACCACGGTAAAGGTGGTTGCGGTAACGGCGGCTGCGGTTGCCACTAATACCCGTCGTCTTTCAAGCCGCAGGTGCGTTGGCTGCGCTTTCAAACCCCGGTCACATAGTTATCTATGCTCCCGGGGGTTTTCAAGCTTGCCGCCTTCCTGCGACTCGAAATCCATAGGGTATTTGGTATGTAGGCCCGGTAAGCTTCGCGCCACCGGGCACAAAAAAAGCGGGATAATCCCGCTTTTTTTACGCCTCAATAATGAGGAGGTGGCGTCTCTTCTGACTGAGAGGCAATGTTTGACGGCTGCGTGGCCTTCAGCTTTTCCGTCAGCAGGCGCATATGATCCCGCAGTTTTGCCATTTCGAGCTCATGTGCGGTCACGGTCTGGTTTAGCTCTTCGATGGTGATGTCCTGAAAAGCCAGGCGGCTTTCCAGCTCAGCCATTCTCGCTTCTATTGCTGTATCCTTCATCATTCACCTCGTTTATTTCAGATTCGCCATAATGGCCCTGCGGCGGCGCAGTTTAACTGAGTTTATCCTTAAGTACAGTCCGCATCCCCTTGGCAGGAAACTTATTTAAACAAAAATAGTCTGAAAAGTGGCGAGAATTGGAAGTGTCTGTCTGTAGATTTCTTCCGCAACGTTTTATAGTACGTAACTCATTTACGTTTAACGCTGGGGTGAGAGTCCCCAGGCCCTGGAGATATGGATGAAATCACTGTTTAAAGTAACGCTGCTGGCGACGACGATGGCTGTTGCGCTGAACGCGCCGCTGTCATTCGCTGCTGATACTGCTGCGAAGCCTGCTGCCACTGCAGACAGCAAAGCGGCGTTCAAAAATGACGACCAGAAATCCGCCTACGCACTGGGCGCATCTCTGGGTCGCTACATGGAAAACTCTCTGAAAGAACAAGAGAAACTGGGCATCAAACTGGATAAAGCTCAGCTGATCGCGGGCGTTCAGGACGCATTTGCAGATAAGAGCAAGCTGTCTGACCAGGAAATTGAACAGACTCTGCAGGCGTTCGAAGCGCGCGTGAAGGGTGCCGCGCAGACCAAGATGGACGCGGACGCTAAAGACAACGAAGCGAAAGGCAAAGCCTACCGCGATACCTTTGCCAAAGAGAAAGGTGTGAAAACCTCTTCTACCGGCCTGGTGTACAAAGTTGAGAAAGAAGGCACCGGCGATGCGCCTAAAGACAGCGACACCGTGGTTGTGAACTACAAAGGTACGCTGATCGACGGTAAAGAGTTCGATAACTCTTACACCCGCGGTGAGCCGCTCTCCTTCCGTCTGGATGGTGTGATCCCTGGCTGGACTGAAGGCCTGAAAAACATCAAGAAAGGCGGCAAGATCAAGATGGTTATCCCACCGGATCTGGCCTATGGCAAAACCGGCGTTCCGGGTATCCCTGCTAACTCTACGCTGGTCTTTGACGTAGAGCTGCTGGATATCAAACCGGCACCGAAAGCGGATGCGAAAGCAGACGCACCGGCTGACGATAAAGCCGCTGCTGCTAAGAAGTAATGTTGAAAAAAACCGCCGCCTTTCAGGCGGCGGTTTTTTTATTGTGGGGCAGATATAATTAACACTGGAAAGCGCTACGCACGCTGTATTAATTTAGTTGTCCGTGTAGATAATGAGCCTGCCCTGAAAACCTAACGACAGGCTCCTGAAAAGGAGTGTTTTTTTCATGTCCAGGTCGCTTTTAACCAACGAAACCAGTGAACTTGATTTGCTGGATCAACGTCCTTTCGATCAGACCGACTTCGATATTCTGAAATCCTACGAAGCGGTAGTGGACGGGTTAGCGATGCTCATTGGCTCCCACTGCGAAATCGTATTGCACTCCCTGCAAGATCTGAAGTGTTCCGCCATCCGCATTGCGAATGGTGAACATACTGGCCGTAAAATTGGTTCGCCAATTACCGACCTTGCATTGCGTATGCTGCATGACATGACCGGCGCGGACAGCAGCGTCTCAAAATGCTATTTCACCCGCGCCAAAAGCGGCGTGCTGATGAAATCAGAAACCATCGCGATTCGAAACCGCGAGCATCGTGTTATTGGGCTGCTGTGCATCAACATGAACCTTGATGTGCCATTCTCGCAAATCATGAGCACCTTTATTCCACCAGAAACGCCGGACGTTGGCTCTTCTGTTAACTTTGCCTCCTCCGTTGAAGATCTGGTGACGCAGACGCTTGAGTTTACGATTGAAGAGGTGAATGCCGATCGCAACGTCTCGAACAACGCCAAGAATCGCCAGATCGTGCTCAATCTCTACGAAAAAGGGATTTTTGATATTAAAGACGCCATCAACCAGGTGGCCGATCGTCTGAACATCTCCAAGCACACGGTCTACCTCTATATTCGCCAGTTCAAAAGCGGCGATTTCCAGGGACAAGACAAGTAATGCGTTTTGCGTTAATGGTGACAGGCCCGGCGTACGGCACTCAGCAGGCCAGCAGCGCGCTGCAGTTTGCGCATGCGCTACTGGCGGCCGGGCATGAGCTGGCGAGCGTCTTCTTCTATCGGGAAGGGGTGTATAACGCGAATCAGTTTACGTCACCGGCGAGCGACGAGTTCGATCTGGTGCGCGCCTGGCAGGCATTAAACGAAAAGCAGGGCGTAGAACTGCACATCTGCGTGGCGGCGGCACTGCGCCGCGGCGTGACCGATGCAACCGAAACCGCGCGTCTTGGTTTATCGGGTTCTAACCTGCAGCCCGGCTTTTCGTTGAGTGGTCTGGGTGAACTGGCACAGGCGGCATTAACCTGCGACAGAGTGGTGCAATTCTGATGAAGCGTGTCGCGTTTGTTTTTTCCTCCGCACCGCACGGCAATGCGTCCGGCAGAGAAGGGCTGGATGCGCTGCTCGCGACCTCAGCATTGACCGAAGATATCGGTGTCTTCTTTTTGGGCGACGGCGTATTTCAGCTTCTGGCGGGGCAACAGCCTCAGGCCATTCTGGCGCGTGATTACATCGCGACGTTCAAAGTATTACCGCTTTACGATATCGAAACCTTCTATGTCTGTGCCGACTCCCTGGCCGCGCGCGGTTTAAACGAGGCAACGCCTTTCGTGCTGGATGTGACAGTCCTGTCTTCTGTTGCACTGCGCGAACACCTTTCCCACTACGACACCGTTCTGACTTTCTGAGGCTGACATGCTCCATACTCTGAGCCATTCACCGTGGCAATGTGATATCGATGCGTTACTGAGCATGCTGCGCGAAGGTGATGACCTGCTGCTGATTCAGGATGGTGTGCTTGCCGCACTGGACGGCAGTCGTTTCGTTGAAATTCTCACGAATGCCCCCATAACAGTCTCTGCGCTGAAGGACGATCTGGATGCGCGGGGTCTTTCTGGTCAAATTTCAGCCAAAATTGACGTGGTTGGCTATACTGATTTCGTCAATCTTACTGTGACGCACGCCAGTCAAATGAACTGGTGATTTGAGATCGCTGTATATTTCTTGACACCTTTTCGACGTAGCCCTAAAATTTCGCGTCCTCATATTGTATGAGGTCGTTTTATTACGTGTTTACGAAGCAAAAGCTAAAACCAGGAGCTATTTAATGGCAACAGTTAACCAGCTGGTACGCAAACCACGCGCACGCAAAGTTGCAAAGAGCAACGTGCCTGCGCTGGAAGCCTGCCCGCAGAAACGTGGCGTATGTACTCGTGTATATACCACCACTCCTAAAAAACCAAACTCCGCACTGCGTAAAGTATGCCGTGTGCGTTTGACTAACGGTTTCGAAGTGACTTCCTACATCGGTGGTGAAGGTCACAACCTGCAGGAGCACTCCGTGATCCTGATCCGTGGCGGTCGTGTTAAAGACCTTCCGGGTGTTCGTTACCACACCGTTCGTGGTGCGCTCGACTGCTCAGGTGTTAAAGACCGTAAGCAGGCTCGCTCCAAGTACGGCGTGAAGCGTCCTAAGGCTTAATGGTTCTCCGTTAAGTAAGGCCAAACTGATTTATCTTAATGTCAAACTAAACTCTTTGAGTTTTGGACAATCCTGAATTAACAACGGAGTATTCCCATGCCACGTCGTCGCGTCATTGGTCAGCGTAAAATCCTTCCAGATCCGAAATTCGGATCAGAACTGCTGGCAAAATTTGTAAATATCCTGATGGTAGATGGTAAAAAATCTACTGCAGAAGCAATCGTATACAGCGCGCTTGAGACCCTGGCTCAGCGTTCTGGTAAAAATGAACTGGAAGCTTTCGAAGTCGCTCTCGACAACGTTCGCCCAACCGTAGAAGTTAAGTCCCGCCGCGTTGGTGGTTCTACTTATCAGGTTCCAGTTGAAGTTCGTCCGGTTCGTCGTAATGCTCTGGCAATGCGTTGGATCGTTGAAGCTGCTCGTAAACGCGGTGATAAATCCATGGCTCTGCGTCTGGCGAACGAACTTTCTGATGCTGCAGACAACAAAGGTACTGCAGTTAAGAAACGTGAAGACGTTCACCGTATGGCTGAAGCCAACAAGGCGTTCGCACACTACCGTTGGTAATCCCTTCGGAGTATTAGTCACCAGGCGGGCGCTTCAGAGAAGCCGCCCGCTCTGGGTAACTTAACTGAACGCCTAAAGATATAAACGAGGAATCAAATGGCTCGTACAACACCCATCGCACGCTACCGTAACATCGGTATCAGTGCGCACATCGACGCCGGTAAAACCACTACTACCGAACGTATTCTGTTCTACACCGGTGTAAACCATAAAATCGGTGAAGTTCATGACGGCGCAGCCACCATGGACTGGATGGAACAGGAGCAGGAGCGTGGTATCACTATCACCTCCGCAGCGACTACTGCATTCTGGTCAGGTATGGCTAAGCAGTACGAACCGCATCGCGTAAACATCATCGACACCCCAGGGCACGTTGACTTCACCATCGAAGTAGAACGTTCCATGCGTGTTCTTGACGGCGCGGTAATGGTTTATTGCGCAGTTGGTGGTGTTCAGCCACAGTCTGAAACCGTATGGCGTCAGGCGAACAAATATAAAGTTCCACGCATCGCGTTCGTTAACAAAATGGACCGTATGGGTGCTAACTTCCTGAAAGTTGTTGGCCAGATCAAAACCCGTCTGGGCGCGAACCCTGTTCCGCTGCAGCTGGCAATTGGTGCTGAAGAAGGCTTCACCGGCGTTATCGACCTGGTGAAAATGAAAGCCATCAACTGGAACGATGCAGACCAGGGCGTTACCTTCGAATACGAAGATATCCCAGCTGCAATGCAGGACCTGGCTGACGAATGGCACCAGAACCTGATCGAATCCGCTGCTGAAGCTTCTGAAGAGCTGATGGAGAAATACCTGGGTGGTGAAGAACTGACTGAAGAAGAGATCAAAAAAGCTCTGCGTCAGCGCGTTCTGAACAACGAAATCATCCTGGTAACCTGTGGTTCTGCGTTCAAGAACAAAGGTGTTCAGGCGATGCTGGATGCGGTAGTTGACTACCTGCCATCCCCAGTTGACGTTCCTGCGATCAACGGCATCCTGGACGACGGTAAAGATACTCCGGCTGAGCGTCACGCAAGCGACGAAGAGCCATTCTCTGCACTGGCGTTCAAAATTGCTACCGACCCATTCGTGGGTAACCTGACCTTCTTCCGCGTTTACTCTGGTGTGGTTAACTCCGGTGACACCATCCTGAACTCCGTGAAAGCGGCGCGTGAACGTTTTGGCCGTATCGTACAGATGCACGCTAACAAACGTGAAGAGATCAAAGAAGTTCGTGCGGGCGACATCGCTGCAGCTATCGGTCTGAAAGACGTGACCACTGGTGACACCCTGTGTGACCCGGATCACCCGATCATTCTGGAGCGTATGGAATTCCCTGAGCCGGTAATCTCCATCGCAGTTGAACCAAAAACCAAAGCTGACCAGGAAAAAATGGGTCTGGCTCTGGGCCGTCTGGCGAAAGAAGACCCATCATTCCGCGTATGGACTGATGAAGAATCTAACCAGACCATCATCGCTGGTATGGGTGAACTGCACCTGGACATCATCGTTGACCGTATGAAGCGTGAATTCAACGTTGAAGCGAACGTGGGTAAACCTCAGGTTGCTTACCGCGAAGCGATTCGCGCGAAAGTTACCGATGTTGAAGGTAAACACGCTAAGCAGTCTGGTGGTCGCGGTCAGTACGGTCACGTTGTGATCGACATGTACCCACTGGAGCCGGGCTCTAACCCGAAAGGTTACGAGTTCATCAACGACATCAAAGGTGGTGTAATTCCTGGCGAATACATCCCAGCCGTTGATAAAGGCATCCAGGAACAGCTGAAAGCGGGCCCTCTGGCTGGCTATCCGGTTGTTGACATGGGTGTTCGTCTGCACTTCGGTTCTTACCACGACGTTGACTCCTCTGAACTGGCGTTTAAACTGGCTGCGTCTATTGCCTTTAAAGAAGGCTTTAAGAAAGCAAAACCAGTTCTGCTTGAGCCAATCATGAAGGTTGAAGTAGAAACTCCTGAAGAGAACACCGGTGACGTTATCGGTGACTTGAGCCGTCGTCGCGGTATGCTGCGTGGTCAGGAATCCGAAGTAACTGGCGTTAAGATCCACGCTGAAGTTCCGCTGTCTGAAATGTTCGGATATGCAACTCAGCTGCGTTCTCTGACCAAAGGTCGTGCATCATACACCATGGAATTCCTGAAGTATGATGATGCGCCTAACAACGTTGCTCAGGCCGTTATTGAAGCCCGTGGTAAGTAATCCACAGGATTAAAACCTAAGTCCCGTGCTCTCTCCACAGGGGAGAGCACTATAGTAAGGAATATAGCCGTGTCTAAAGAAAAATTTGAACGTACAAAACCGCACGTCAACGTTGGTACTATCGGCCACGTTGACCATGGTAAAACTACCCTGACTGCTGCAATCACTACCGTTCTGGCTAAAACCTACGGTGGTTCTGCTCGTGCATTCGACCAGATCGATAACGCACCAGAAGAAAAAGCACGTGGTATCACCATCAACACTTCCCACGTTGAATATGACACCCCGACTCGCCACTACGCACACGTAGACTGCCCAGGCCACGCCGACTATGTTAAAAACATGATCACCGGTGCTGCGCAGATGGACGGCGCGATCCTGGTTGTTGCT
>NZ_JAWNDF010000007.1:0-150097 GCF_034106865.1 Enterobacter sp. 237C8
TATTTGAGCTGCCATGGAGGCCTTGCTTATCAATATTTAAATAATCAAAGTCGTGCCCCATGTTTAATGGAGTACCAGTAACAGTTTCCAGAGTGTAGTGCCGGTATGGCATTGTTGTTATTTTGAATACGATTTCATTATATGATCTCATATGTGTATTCAATATTCTATGATGTTCTTTAGTTAAGAATTCAGCTTCATCAATACAAACACAGAATGTAGAAGAATTAGAAAGACCTATTTCTTTCCTTACCGTGGATAGTGCCATTATTAAAGGCTTGAATAGATCCGTATTAAAATTAAGCCCAACCATAAGATCATCATCATTTAGTTTAAGACCTAACTTCATCTTATTAAAGATAATATTCTTTTTATATTCGGTAATCTCTAAATCGTCATAAATATCGGTAATTGTATTTAATTTCTTAGATAACCATAATTCTGATATTTTATTACAAATAGACTTTTCTTTTATAATCCTATCTATTTCATCTTCAACATATGAATGAAGACAGCTTCGTATGGTATCTAGAAACCTTGCGCATGAAGATAAGTTCAAACTCCACTTAAAAAGCAGGTTATTATCATCAATATCACCAATTGAGTTTACCCATTCAACTTTCAATGGAATATACGTCGCAATAAACGAGCGTTGCTCTATGATTTCTCTTGCTTTTTCATCTTTTAACTTAGTAAGACATTCATGAGAAAGCATTTTAATTAAAGCAGTCTTACCTGAACCTCGAGAACCTAGTATTATATGATTTTTGTTAGATATTAGAGATTCAAATGCTGGAGTCCAAACAAACTCTTCAGCTAGTTGGTCTGAAGTGAAATATCTAGCATTAGAGTGTTCAAATATATTATTAAACCCAAATAAGTTATGCATATTATTTATCCTTCAACAAAATAAACAATTCATCTTGCCCTGGAGTTTTAAATATTGTAAAGCCGATCTCATCTGATAAATCTATAATGGTTTTTTCAAGTAGTTTTCTCGATGTATATATTATATCAGCATAATGATTAGATAATTCACTCCACTTTACGTGCGTCTGTATCTCGAAAAAACTCTCAATAGATTTTTTCAGCTGATTTTTTAGTTCAATAGGCAACATGCGATTACCAAAAAATTCTTTATGCGGTATCCCGTTAATCGACTCATCTTTTGTCCACCCATGCCCTGTGTTGTGTGACCAAGTCACTACCTTCCCTAAAGGTGTTTTGTTTACATCACAAATTTTATCAACTTCAATTTGATGAATAGTATTCGGTACCCCTTGGAACCATCTATCATCTAAACGAGCAGAGAAACTGCCAGCACAAAGTATATTAATAGGATGCTGATAGTCGTCAGAATACTGTGCAAGCCTAGGTATATGTTTATGCCCATGTACGATAAAATTAATGTTATGCTTAGACGCAATATCCATCAGGATAGCTGCATTTTGTAAGATGCTATGGTCAGCGACGTCAAAAGGTAAATCAGGCTGCTGGATTGGATGGTGATGTACGACGAGCAGATTAATCTTCTCGCTATATGCAATCTTTAGTTCTTGAAGCTTTCTATCCAGTTCGGTTAAATCCTGTTTGCGAATAATACCATGATGAGGTTTTCTATCATAGTGATCATAAACCGAACTGTTCACACCAATAATATTGAGGTTCTCATCGCTCCAAATAGCAAAATATGGTTCATTGTAATAACTGCCAAAATGAGCTCGATCTAAACATTGTTTAAAAAAGTCATTGAAGCGCAAGTTGCTGTATTTGCGTTCAATTGTTATATTAATGTTTTCATTTGAGGTCATTGAGAGTTCCTCTTCAATCCAGTTACCATCGTGGTTCCCTGGAACAAAAAAGACTTTTTCTTGCTCTACTCCCAGAATCATCGCTATTTCTTTCAAGCGTGTAGATGCAAGTTCAAATTCGTCACTGGTTGCTCTGTTGGTGATGTCACCCGCGATAACAAGATAGTCAGCTCGTATATCCTCTTGTTTAGCAAGATGCCTTAATTCATTCAGAAACTGATTTTTTACAGCGTTGTTAGAGCTCCCTACTGCAAACTCAGTTGAAACAGCTGCATCACCAACATGTAAATCACTAATGATTATTATTTTCATATGCCAGATACCTGTAGGTATACTAATATTGTTGCATGATATCACAGTTGTGTAAGCATCCGGTTTTAAAGGATAAAACATTTATAGAGACCTTTCACCTCCTCCTAGAGATAAATGCTCAAAGCACACTTCCTACTCCTCAATTTGCCCCTTTGAACCTAGTGTGTAGATCCGGACTCTTGGGTGCATTGCAATAGTAAGTCGGAATCGTGAATGAGATTTATTGAGGGAGCAAGATCTCAAGGTATGCCATTTCCCCCCTATGTATTAATGCAGATAAGATGAATCAACTGCTCGACAATGACGGCTTCATCAGGAATCAGATCAACACTAGCCACCTGTAATTGTTCTTCGCCCGCAAGAATCCTATAGCTTACATTCAGAGGTTGCGTTCCCAGACCTGCATGATGTGGATAGAGAAGCATAACTTGTGGGCAGTGATAAATCCGGGCGTAGGCCATCATCTGATAGACATCTGTCTGCGATATGCCATGCCTGGTATCTTCGGGATGACGCCCAATACGCTTCCATTTAGTGTCTATGATCATAACAATCTGATGGTCCCGCTCGATAAGCAGATCCGGCCGGGTCTGGAAGCGTGGTTTGCCTTCTTTTACGTCCTCGATCAGACAGTATAATCTGCCTGCCTGTGCACGAACCGTCCATTCCGTACCGCATACAGCACGCTTCGCCAGCGCCGCTATATATGCCTCGAACAGGTCGTTCATTGGGAAAAGCAGTGTAATCCCGTTGTGCGCTCGTTTATCGTGGTGAGTAGCTTGCCAGTCGCGTCGCAGGAGAAGACGTGCCAGATTGTAGAGTGCTTCCCAGCGATGATTGGTTCGGTCGATCCGAACCTGTGACCAAGGCAGGTGACTCAAGGGGGGGGCGCTAACACCCGCCAGCAGGATACGCAATTCATTCAGACGACGGAGCGTATCAGCAGCGCGGGCATAATGGTGAAGCAGAACTACACACGCCTTCATAATTCGAAGTAGGGCGGTATCAGCCGACAGTTCGTCGTAACGACAGGCGAGACGGTCGGGGCGGACGGCAAGCGTAGTGAATTGTCGTTTGATATTGAGCCTTCCGCGCAATGAGGGCAAATCGTCTTCCTGTGCCAAATAGGTGCGCGGTAATCCCCGATGTACTTCAGATAAGAGTCGCTCGGCGAACAAGCGGATGAGTATCTCTAGCAAGCTTTCAGCTTGTCTCGCCATTGTTGCAGCCTGTCCATTGCCGAGTTTAAGGCCGAGGGCGACATCAAGCATACGTATCAGGCGATTGCGTATTGTGGCGTCCGGTTCTATCGTCTCGTCGTCGAATTTGGGCAGGATCTCAAGGCTACATCCCGGAGCGGCAATGACCCCAACCATTTGCCCGGCAATAATTTTGTTATGGCGATCGATTAAGATATTGGTACCGTGCTGATTTGCCAGCGGATGCTCGCGCGCCGCCGTAAGCAGCGCGTCAGCCTGAGGGCGGGTAAAAGCATGAGGAGCGTTTATGCTGCTTTCAGTGTTCACACAAACACCACCCCATTCGCGAACCGTGAGGTGAGTCATTCTTTCGATTCGCCAGCCACCTCAAGATCGGTGACATTTAACTTTCTGGCTTTGCCTATCAGCCGATCAAAGGCGTCATTTCTGAACGGTGCACATACCGACCAGCTTGATAATGGTTCCCCCTCTATTCCTAGTGGCGGAAAAATCTGCGCTTCCTGCATAAAACCATCGCCCAGCACTGCCGCGATTCGGCTCCAGTCCTCGAAGAAATACTCTTGTAACAGTGGTATGACCTTATTGCGCACTGCATCTTCAACTTGTGTCCTAGATTCACAATTGATAAAGAAGGCGTGTCCAATGCGATATTCCCGGCCTATAAGATATTCAATACGCTGGTTGATGGTGGTAAGAACGGCTTTGAGATCGATCCCCTCTACTTCACTTAGCAGGGTCGCGTCGGGAGCCATTTCCCGGAAGTTGAATCGCCGCCTTAATGCTGTGTCGAGCAATGCGATGGATCGATCGGCGGTATTCATGGTGCCTATGATATGAAGGTTGGCGGGGATGCCAAAATCTTTCTTTTTCGAATAAGGCAAAGTTACGGTGAGTGCATCAGGCATTCCCAGACGTTTATCCGGCTCAATTAACGTAATCAGTTCGCCGAACACTTTCGAGATATTTGCCCGGTTGATCTCATCAATGATGAGGACGAATTGTTCTGGTAGTCCTTTAACATCGGAACTATTATCCAGGTTCTCTGTACTCGAGAGCAGTCTGCCTAGCGCCGGGATATTCACACGACTGGTGGCAATGGAATAAAGCGTCCGCATGGTGAAGTTACCATCGATAATGGTATCGAGTGGCAGTGGTTCATCAAGGGTCAATAGCCAGCGAACTGGGCGGCGGTGGGCATAGTAACCTTCGGCTTCAGGAACGAAATAGTAATCACCAGTGATTTCAGCGATAGCGCGAAACGCAGTGTTCCCGTAAGGGACAATCACGATATCACCAGGCTTCATTTCGCAACGGAAGGGGTAGGTTTGCGTCCAGTTACTAGGCGTCAGATTCCCTGGATTTTGCTTGATCCATTCATCATGAATCGCGTTGAACGATGAAAATCTATCCGCGCTCCAGTCTATCGTCCCACCCCAACCCAGAGCGATATACCCATTGTCGCGGGCATCTTCATACACATCGTCTTCGGTGCCAATTGTCCCTTGCCCCATTTTCCAGAAGCGTTTTTGGGATAGTTGCAGTGCCGAGGCATCAGTCTGTGCACGGGGTTGTGTTCTGGCCTGATCGGCAAGGGCACAAATTTCTCTGAAGAGACCCGGTGTAGGCATGAGTCTGAATCCAGCAGACGAAGACTCATCTTCACCGATTTCGGGACGAAGGCCCTCAACGAAGGTTTCGTAGTCATAGCTCTGGTGGAATGTGACGAAAGAGATCCTCTTTTCTGCCATCAGTTCGTTATAGCGCACCATCAGGGCCGCCCGCCCATCTTTTGAGTTCGGATAGGCATCTTTGCCATCGCAGAGCGCTACGGCTTCCCTCGCCGTGTTATAGGTCTTTCCGGTACCTGGAGGACCGTAAAAAATAAGGTTAGTCGGAGTTGGTTTATTCTGGGCCACTAGTTCGCTTCCTTCCGTAAGGATGAACGTGTATTTCCGGGTTGTGCTCTTTTTAGGCCCTTCCGTCACCGGAGGGGGAACATCCGCTAGTTCCTGAAATTTTTGACCATCAAGAGCCTGACAGATGTTCGGCCATCCCTTGTCGAGACCCATTTCAGTGTTCAGAGGGCCAACTACTAGGGTGACACTTGCGTCACCTCGCTCTCTGGCTGGGGTGATGTAGTTTTCAAGGACATAATCCCGAATTTCGTCGGCCTGAGAGTCATCACCGCTCAGGAAGCGTCCATATTGTCCGAGCCAGCTATTCCAGTTGGACAATCGGTTAAGCGGTTGCTCTGATTCAGGCATTAGTAACCGATAGTCATTGCCGTTGTCTTTGGCATCACGGCGAATCTCTTTGATCCGCTGTCTCAATTGCGCAAATCCATCCGCTTTGTATGCTGCATCCAGATCTGCATGAGGAGAACCAAGTGCTGCGAGATTTTTTTCTATAGTTTTGACAGCATAAATACGGGAGTTGAGGCCTGCTTGCGTTTTGGCTCCTTTGCTTTTCAACCATTCCTGAAATTCAACTTCGAGCATTCCCTATGTCCTCTCTTCAACGCTAACTAGCTGATAGCTATCATCGTGGATGACGGTAGAGTCGGCAAGGATATTGTGTAATTCGAGAGATAGTGAATTGCCACAGGTTTTACAGATATTTAAATAAGCTGGCTTGGCTGCCCTCATACTGGTATTGCATCCAGTTATTTTCTTGTTTCTTAACCTCATATGAGGTATAAAAAACAGAAAAACCATAAGAGGCACTGCCAATGTACTCCCATAATCTCGCAAAAACTGTCGTGCTGGCTGACCCAGATGACGTTGAGTCCTATCTGCAGCCTATGAATCTTAGCCAAAGTGATCTTGGCCGTATCCTCGAACGAGGGTTATCAGGTCGTTACTCAACGACTCAGAACCACCCTGCAATTTCACGTGGGCAGTATTTTTATGGTGAGGGAGTTAGCGGCGCTCGTGAGATTCTTGCGCCAAGAGGGTATAAACGGCTATCTATTCGAAATGTTGAATTAACCGTTAGCGATAATGTTGCAATTTACCTATGCCGTGGCTGCGATCAAACTGGGCTTCTTCATGGATACCCCGAATCTCGCCTGAAGAAAGGTGACTTTACTTGCGATCTGATGGGGTTGATTCACAACAATACCCCAGGACAAGGAGACCTCAAGTTCGACGATACCCAACTTAAGTTGGACCTTGATCTACCCGAAGGTGATGTTGTACCTCTCCTGCCGAATAAAATCGGAATGGACTTATGGTTTTTACTCTACGATTTTTATGAAATCGATGACTTTCACCGTGTAGGTATCCGTGCAGAGCTTTCTCGACCGATCTCGTACAACGATAAAAATGTAGTCAATAGCTTTTCTACGCGTTTGATACTTGATATTCACGGACCTGAGCCGATTATCCAGAGTAATGATGCACCACTATTTACGCCAGATATCGACCTCGACATTTTAAAAGTAGGCTAAGTATGTACCATGTTTAATTCAGAGCGTTTACGTATAGCAAGAGAACGAAGAGGTCTGACACAAAGAGCTTTAGCCGAAGCAGCTGAATTGACCAGCAGAACGATTTCTAGCTATGAGAAGGCTGGTATCTTTGATGCTGTAGCCAGTGACAGTATGGATAAAATCTCTGCTGTTCTTGGTTACCCTGTTGAATTTTTCCTCGACAGAGACGTCCCTTCTCTTGCCCCTGAATCGGTTAGTTTTCGTGCAATGACTAAGCTAAGTGCACAGAAGAGAGATTCCGCGCTTGGAGCAGGCAAACTTGCCCAAGAGTTATCAATCTGGATTGAAGAACAATTCAAACTACCGAAACCCAATATTCCTGATTGTAGCTTCGATGGTTATTCGGAACCTGATCGTGCCGCCCGAGCAGTGAGAGAACACTGGGGAGTCGGTGAACTATCGATTTCTAACTTAATTCACCTTCTGGAGGCTAATGGGGTACGTGTATTCTCGCTCGCTGAAAATTGCGTTGAAGTTGATGCTTTTTCGTTTTGGATTGACGAAAAACCATTTGTTCTTCTGAACACAATGAAAACACCGGAGCGTAGCCGCTTCGATGCAGCTCATGAATTAGGTCATTTAGTTCTTCACAAACATTCAAGCAATAATGGCAGACAAGCTGAACTAGATGCCGACCGCTTTGCATCAGCTTTTCTGATGCCTGAACGTAGTGTTTTGGCTACGGTCCCAAGAATGCCATCGCTGGATCTACTTATCTCATTGAAAAAAAATTGGAAAGTGTCACTTGCAGCTTTGGTCCGTCGCACATTCGATGTGGGTTTATCTACCGAATGGCATTATCGACAGTTATCAATTGAGTTAGCTCGACGGGGGTATCGAACCAGCGAACCACAAGGTATGGACGATCGTGAGAGATCACTTGTATTAGAAAAGGTGTTTTCAGCACTGCGTTCAAATGGGATCAAACGTAGTACGATCCTCGAACAACTACGGTTCCCTGCGGATGAAGTAAGTGCCCTTACGTTTAGCAATAGCTTCTTTATGGGCTCCATCACTGGGGAAGGCTTGACTGAGCAAAAATCAGGTAAACGTCCTCCACATTTAAGTTTGGTTAAATAGATCTAAAAACATGGTAACTATTTACCATGTTTTTAACAGCTGCCGACCTTGTAAAGCATTAGATATCATGTTCATTTCTATCCAAAAAATCATTATATCAATGTACAACTCCTTGCAAATAATAGAATTGGGCGGCAGTGTTATTAATATTTACTGTACGTGCTAGAAAACAATGTCATTTGGACATTTTTCTGGCATCTCTTCAAGCGGAAGATTGATATAACCATCCAACTAACTCAAGGATAATGCGCATAAGTCCAATAGCATTTATTAACTAAATTCATGTGCCATATCAGCATCATTTGATTGTCTTTGTTTCCACTCAACCATTAACCATACATCACGCAAATAGAGTTGATTTTGGTTTCCTAAGAATTCATAAACTTTCTGCCACCAAAATCTCCATTCTGACTGTTTATAATCTGGTGGAGTATTTCTTGTACGTCTTTGTAATTGCTGACAGAAGTCATCAAAATTTGTTGGCTGAAGATCAGATGCTATGCGTGTGAAAAAATTAGCCTTAAGATGTTGCTCAACTCTTTCAGGTACTTCATAAATCTCTTTCCAAACTTCTATCTTATTCAATACTTCTGCCGGAGCATTTACATATGAAATTGAAACTGATGTTAAAGGTGTTTCCCAAGAGTCAGTAACTAAATCGCTACGACTACTTAGCTGAGTTGTCACTGATATATATTGTTCACATGATTCTTGTGCTGGCGGAAGTGGATAAAATGCTGTTCTCCGTTGGCCGCTTTGAGCTCTCAGTACATCCTTAGCCCCTTTTGCCTTGCTATTACAAATGTGGCAGGTAGGAATAAAATTGCCTGGATGGACACTGTAAACTGGATATTTATCTTTGCAAAGCACATGGTCATAATCTGAACGCCACTGATCTTCATCCGCTACACTTACCCTATTTTGAGAAAGAAGTGCCGTACCACAAATAATGCAAAGATGACTATTATTATTTCCTCTAACAAAATTCTGATAGTGTATTTCAATAGAGTTATTGGATTGTGACTTGGCTTGAACCAAGTCTTTGGTACGCGTAAACAGATGAGTTGTTAATGCCTTACATGCTTCGAACAAAGTAGCTGGCTCTAATTCTGGCAACACTGTTTGTGTATTGTTAAAGAATACAATAATATCCTGGGCCTGACTTATTTGATCCGACAACCTCCGACGTTCAGCAATAGCTGTAGGTAGTGCTTCCCATAAGCTATGAAATTTCTCTCTTGTGGGTTTATTATTCCAACATACGCTAGGAACTTCTACTACTACATCTTCTATCATCTCAGGAAATGTTCTAAATAATGCCTCTGAGAAAACATCTGCATTAACACTGGAGTCCAGAAAATGAAGAAACTCAGCGTTAAGCAACGCAAATACAGAGCATTGTGGAGTTTGTAGGTTAAGTGAGAATAACATTAGCTCTCTAATTTCCTTAGCAGATAAGCCTTTTCCATTGACTCTCCCAGATTTTCCTCAATCCAGCGCCGCGCATCTATAATCGCTTCAGAATCATTACCCTCTGGTAATCTATGTTTAACATCCTCTACCACTGTTTGTGAAATAAGGGAACGTAAACCGTAGTGGTTCTTAACCAAGATATCAAATGAGGTACCATAAGTCTGGCTGGAGACCGGTTCCATACTAATACAACCCATATCATTACGCTCGAAGAAAAATACATTCTCGCGTTTGAGCGAGGAAATCATGAATGGTGAGTGAGTAGATAAAAAGAACTGCGATTGACCTTTTCTCTCGTTTTCAGGTGTAAATGCTTTGGTTAAACGCTGGTGAAAATAGGTGCGCCAAGATGGATTAAGGTGTGTTTCTGGCTCATCAAAAAGAAATAGAGCTTGAACCTGACTGAATATTCTTGTGGCCGCGATAACCTGAATCAATTGAGCTTCACCGTCAGATAAATCATCAAACTTCACGGTATCACCCTTTTCATTAGCCATTAATAACTCAACAACAGATAAAGGTAATCTTGACTGAAGTGGTTTTTTTACCGTGCCTATGAAATTGTCTATCATCAACTTCAAACGAGATGTACGAGTCCAATTTTTTATACCAAGCTGTTGAATATTGTTAAGTCTTTTAAATAATGCAAAAGAATCATGGTAGTTTTCTTCACGAAGCCGCTTTAAAACAGCCTCATCACTCAATTCGAGAGTTATTTCTCCAGACAGATGCTCTAACTCATAAAGCTCATACTGGCTATCTGTAGTTCGGCCTCCTGTTGGCCTTACTTGATCGGTGCCTGCTATACGGATCAACATTTTCACATCACGAATGGCATCATCTTCTATGATACCTGAACGAAAATCGTAATGAAGTACGGCTTTGACTGGATATTTATATGTTATTTCATCTAATAGTTGAAATACTGTCCCAGCAGGAAGAATCGATAGCGATAAAATTAAGAGCCCAATATTATCGTAATCAAGATAGTTAAAATTGCTAGGGGCAGGGTTCACTTCTCTCAAATTCAGGTGATAATTTGGAGCAAAATCACCTTCTGATAAAGGATCAAATATGTGTGGGTATTTTTTAAGATACTTTTTATTGATTTCAGCCAACTGTTCATCATTGATTTCTCGTGATAGCATTTTTAGACGCTGGCTACTAATTCGACGAACTTCAAAATATTGCACAGCATTTTTCATAAAACTTCGCTGTAAATTTTCGTTTAGCCCCGAAGCATAACCAACCACGAGAGGGATGGGAAAATGGCGCTCACCAAGCTGTATTACATGCCACTCATCAGCACCACGAACATTTAAAACCACAGCTCCGTCAAGCTCAATAGTTACCTTTAGCTCAATACTCTCACCATGATTCATGAGCTCGTCTGGGTAAGATATAACAGCACTATCATTTCTAAGATCCCATTGATAGTGTACCGCGACGCTAAAACCTAACGATGTTTTATTTTTGAACTCTGCACGTTGCCATCGCTCTAGATAGGCAAAAGTTTCCCCGATTAACTCAAGTAATTGAGATTTACCAGAACCATTAAGGCCAATCAATGCAAATATATTATCTTGGGCATAACTAAAATCAAAAAATTGATCTTTCAAGCCTTTGTAGCTGCCACTCAAATCTAAAGAAATTAGTCGCATCAGCTATTACCTTTGCTGCGTTTGATAGTTTTTGTGCTTTTGCGCTGCTGTTGAATTTTTGCCAGCAATGCTTGTGCGCTATTTTCACCACTAATTAAATCGGGATTTTCTGCACGCCATTGCGCCGTGAGATCCCCGCGAAATGCTTTAGCCAGAATCGACTGTGTGAGGTTGTTGACGCACTCAAGGGCGTTGTGTACCTGCTTTTCGATGCCATCAGCATAGGCGAAGAGTTGTTCTACGCGGCGAACAATTTCGTTTTGTTCTTGTAGAGAAGGAAACGTAAACGACAAAGACCTTAACGTCTTTAAATTAATACGAGGTCGTGTTACACCTTGAACCTGTGCTTTAATTTGTTCATACGAAGTTCTGCTTGCTAATGTTAAAGCTACATATTTTGGTGATGCTATTTCTTGATTGATCCTTAAACAAAAACAATCTGCCTTGTTTATAAAAATTTTATCGTTATGTGGAAAAAGACATACACGAACATCTTCATCTACAAATGATGAGAATAACACATCATCCTTTTCGAGCTTATTTCCTTTTAGGCTATTAAATTTTGTATCGCTGATATACGTTTCTTTTTCATCATTAAATGTTAAATGACCAATATTTTCTAGTCGAGCGACACGAACACCCGCATTTGTATAATCAGCCGTTTTTAATTTTGACCCAAAAGGGCCATCAAACGAAGTTATACAAAGTGAACCAACTGAGACATCAAATCGTACATTGGACTTTTGATCCTTTGGTATTAATTTTCCACTCACCGCAGATGCCAACACCGCTTGACGAAAACGCTTCAGGATTTGTGGTATTTGCTCAAGGCGTGCTTTGGCGCTTTCGACCTGTGCTAACAGAATATCGAGTTTATCGGCGATGATTTTATGTTCTGCAAGAGGGGGAAGTATCAAAGGAAAGCTTTCAACGAAAGCCCTTGGAACACGGCGCAGACCAACAGCACCTGTCATATTTTCTGCACCTTCCTGCATAAATTTTCTGGTCTTAATAATCCCAAGTAAATAACTGGCTGGTATCTCTTGATTACGAGCGCGTAGAACATAAAATTCAGAGCTGCCTGCACCGATATTATTTGGCATATCTTTTACAATTGCTGCTTTACCATTTTCAAAACAAGGCGTTACTTTTGCAAAAATCACATCATTATTTTTAAAGTTAGTGTAAGACTTACCAATTTCACCCCAAGTTTTTTCTTCAAACTCTAATTTCCCATTATAGTTTGTTGGGGCATGGGACATAGGAACAAAGCCTGCAATTATATCTTGTTCAGCCTCTATTTTTTTAGGGTTAACTTCAGCAATATCTGCAAGAGTACAATTGGACCACCCTTCAGGTAGAATAATCTTACTCATCAGCGAGTTGCTCCTAATACAGTCAATAAAGCATCCAGTTCTGCTAAAGCAGTGGTTAATTCTTCTTTTGCTTCAATCGCTAATACACTAGGTTCAGGCAGGTTAGTCACATCAACGCTGTTGTTATCTTTCAGCCATGCAATATCTAATGAATCACCTTTAACATCACGGATCCATTCACGGCTGAATGTGCGCCAGCGGCTGATCGCCATGCGGTTGTCAACGTGCTGATTTTCGGCGTTATCGGGCGCGTCAAGTTCGTCGGAGTTAAAGCTCCATTCCCCTTCACTGCGTGGGCTTTGACCGTTGGCATCGTCGCCGTAAACCGCTTCAAAGGGTTTTAAATGTTGCTCACCAAAGGGGGTGCGTTTGCCAAAGCTTGGCATGTTACTACGAAGATCATAGATCCAGACGTTTTCGGTACAATTTTCATCCTGATGTTTGTTGTTGGCGCTGCCTTTGGTGAAGAACAAAACGTTGGTTTTCACCCCTTGGGCGTAAAAAATCCCGGTGGGTAAACGTAAGATGGTGTGCAGGTTACATTTGTTCATAAGGTCGCGGCGTACATCGGTGCCAACACCCGCTTCAAACAGGACGTTGTCGGGTAGCACCACAGCTGCACGGCCACCCGGTTTTAAGTTACGGTAGATATGCTGTAAAAAAGCTAGCTGTTTGTTACTGGTTGGGTAGGTTAAGTCATCACGGGTAATGCTGGCTTCACCGCCTTTCGCCGTACCGAACGGCGGGTTAGCAAGAATGATATCGGCCTTGGGCAAGCTAGCGCCCACCATGCCCAGCGCGTTGCCCTGATGCACGACGCCTTCGTCATCCCCTTCCATGCCGTGTAGCAGGCAGTTCATCAGTGCCAGGCGGCGCGTAGACGGAACCAGTTCCACACCAACAAAGGCTTTATTTTTTTGAAAGGTTCTCGCTTTGGCAGTCAGGTCGTAGAGGTTGTCAGTTTGTTGCTTGATGTATTGATCGGCGGCAATCAAAAACCCTGCGGTGCCCGCAGCGGGATCTTGGATCACTTCTCCAGCCTGTGGCTTAATACAGCGTACCATGCTGTTAATTAAGGCCCGCGGCGTAAAATATTGACCTGCGCCAGATTTTGTTTCTCCGGCGTTTTTCTCCAGCAGACCTTCATAAAGATCACCGAGACCGTCTTTTTTAGCACTAAACCAGTCAATTTGGTCGAGGGTGCGGATCATCTGTTCGAGATGACGAGGCTCACGCAGGCGAGTTTGCGCATCGTCATAAATGGCGCTAATCAGCGGGTCGGCATGAACCGAATTACCTTCAGCGTCTTTGCCGCTGGAGAGCTTCAACAGCATTTGCTTGTAATGGTTAAGCAGGTTGAGGCCCGATAAACTGTTGAGATCGCCCCAGCGGCAGCCCTGCGGTAAAGTGTGCTGATCTAATAATTCTGCTTCGGTATTTTCATGCACCATTTTGATAAACAGTAGTAGCACTAGTTCGGTGACGTAATCGCTGTAGTTGATGCCGTCATCACGCAGTACATCACACAGATTCCACAGTTTTTGTACAATATCGTTATTATTACTCATTATTTTTCCTGCATTCGCTCGCGAAATATGCCGCAAGCGCGATTAAAAAAGGCGAGTTTCGCCAGCGAATTTTACCAGAATCAGGCGCTTTGTTGTGGCCATATCGCACCGTTAAGTTCATCCAGCACGCTGTCCAGTTGGTCTACCAATATCTTATTGAGCTGTTTTACGCCGCCATCATCAGCAAAACTACTGTTAATAAATTGGTGATCAATGATCACTTCATGAACTAGCTGTTTTGCCAGACGATCCAGCCATTTTCGTTGCTGGGTTGTCCATGCGCGGCTGTTATAAATGTTGATCATTGCCTGTGATACGCGCAGTGCAAAAGGCACAAGCGGTTCCCCTAGTGCAGCACGGCGAATATGGCCGACAATGCTGGCGGCGATATCCTGATTAGTTTGATTACGCACGGCAGTTTGTAGTTTAGCTTCGGAATAGCCCGCACCGTCTAATAATAAGCGGATCTCTTTAAGCTGTTCACGAGTGAGGTCGCGAGGTTTGTTGACAACCACGGCCAGCGCAGTGGATTGGTTAAGCTGCTGCTGAATAAAATCCGCAAAGCTTTCCAGGTAATCTTCTGGCCGCTGATGGCTACCGTAGCTCTGATTACGTTCCTGTAGTTGGTCATGATGCTCAGAAATAATCGGCCGGTATTCACTTCCGAGTAATGTAGTTATCTCGTTGAGCTGGCTAATTAGCCCTTGCTGTTGTTGGATGAAGGCTGCCGCCTGACGCGGCCCTAAGTGATGCAGATATTGATGCAGCTGTTTTGGCTCAACGCCCCACAGTTGATGGAGGTCAGCCAATTTTTGTTTCACCGCTGGGCGATTTTCTGCACGTTTTTCCGCTTTACGCAGGATGCGCATCACCTTTTGGCTTAACTGACTGAGCACCATATCAGCCTGAGTTTCACCTGTCTGTTCGCCGGGGCTGTTGAGCGCTTTTTCAAGCTGTTCAGTATCGGTTAGCTCGCTGACCAATTGCTCAAGCGTGATATTGGGGTCTTTGACCAACGGTTTCATAGTATTGACGTCGCTGAGGGCCTCATAAATATCCACTGGATCGTAAATACGGAAGACCGTTTTGCCAATGTCATCACAGCGGCGCGTTGCGCGGCCTATCATCTGTTCAAATAAAATACGTGACTTCACCCGACGCAAGAAAACCAGATTACAAATCTTCGGCACATCAATGCCGGTACTAAGCAAATCAACGGTGACTGCAATATTCGGATAACGCTCATTTTTATAACGTTTGATCAGCTGTTTGACTTTGTCACTTTCACCAGTGATTTTTTCTACGGCCGCTTGATTATAGTTTTCATATTCGGCAGAGAACGCTTCATCCAGCAGGCGTTTGACCATGTCGGCATGTTTGTCTGTAACGCAGAAAACCAACGTTTTCTCTTCGCCAAAGGGGTCGAGCTCTTTCACGAGTTGTTGGCAAATAACCCGATTAAAGTTTTCACTGATGACGCCACGGTTAAATGCATCGACGTTGAAATCCAGCTCGTCTTCTAGCTGGTCCATCTCAACCTCTCCGGTGTGGATATTAATGGCATGTACCTGACTCCCTTTGTCAAAGTGGATGCCATTTTGCGTCAGCAGCGTTTCATAACGGATTGGAGGTTCATGATCGATAAGCCAATCATCAGCCACGGCTTCTCGGTAGGAGTAAATGTAAATCGGTTTGCCGAAGATATCGCTGGTGTGTTTCGCCGGGGTGGCGGTAAGGCCGATTTTTACCGCGTCGAAATAATCGAGCACCCGACGGTAGCTAGAGAGGTATTGGCTGGCGTCACGGGTCGAGAGCTCCCCTTCCGTCATTTCTTGATCTAAAGTGTAGCCTCGGTGGGCTTCATCAACGATGATGCAGTCGAACTCATCCACCGGCGGGGGGGTGTCCGAGGCAAAAATGCGGCTAACCATGGCCTGTACCGTCGCGACCTGTACTCGAGTTTCTGCCTGTGTCGCCATATCGCCGAGCTCAGCGATATTGTAAATCTGAGACAGCGTCTGGTTTTGCTCCAACGGCGCTTCTTTGAAGGTGTCCGTGGCTTGGTCGCCCAAAGCCGTGCGGTCAACCAGAAACAGGATGCGCTTGAAGCGTTCAGTTTTCAGAAAACGGTACATCAAGCCAACAATGGTGCGTGTTTTCCCGGTGCCGGTCGCCATCGCCAGCAGGGCATTGCGGATGTTTTGCGCCAATGTGCTTTCAACGGCGAGAATGGCCTTTTGCTGATAATCACGTAACCGGAGGTAAGCGAAGCCTTCTTGCTTTAACTTCTGTTCGGCGCTGTCTTTGCTGCGTTCGAGCTTATCCAGCAAGCCCTGTGGGGTATGAAACTTTTGCAGCGCACGGCGGATGTTGGACGGTTCTCGCACATCCCTGAACCAAGTTCCTGATGACTCGGCCAACTGTGGCACGTAGGGGCGACCGTTGCAGGAGTATACAAACGGGATAATGTAATGCCCGTCAGTTTCATCCGCCCATGCAATGGTTCTGCCTTCCCGCTCCCATGCACCGATCATGGGGAAAGTGATTTTGAAGCCTTTACTGTAGCGCTCTGCTTGCGGAATTTTTCCCGCAACATCGGTGTTTTCTTTTTTGGCTTCGACCGTGGCCAGCGGAGTTAAGCCGCAAAAAAGAACGTAATCAGCGCGACCTTTTTTACCCTGATGCTCCGTAGGCCATTCGGCAATGGCTTTGTTGATCCCCTTTTCAGGGCGAGTTCCGTTAGCCCAGGTCAGTTCCTGACTGTCAGCAAACCAGCCCGCATCATTTAAGTTTTGGTCAATTAGTATACGTGTGAGTTCTTCATTTAACGCGATATGTTGGCTGGCACGGCGGCTCTTCTGGGTAAACTCTTGCCGTCGTGTTCGGGCCTGCTTTTCATCTTTTTCGGTCAGCTGTGCTTGTAGGTTTTTTAGTTTTTCATCGTATTGTTGTCGAAGCTTTTCGAGTTCAATTTCCTGTTCTTTCGCCTGCGATGCTAACACCTTGGTTTCATCATCCATGGCTAGCGCCAGCATTTCATATTCACTCTTTTCCTGCACCAGTAACTTTTGCAGCTGTTGGCTGGAATCTAGCTGTATGTTGGCGTTAGTGAGCTCACTTTTGAGGCGATCGATTTCCGTTTGGAGTTGCCTGAGCTGATTGCTCGGGTCTGGGGGAGCAATAAAAGCGCCGGGTTTAAAGGCCGCGCCCTGCTTGCCGAAAGATTGGTGGAACCAGATAGCTAGCGCTCGCGCCACTTTTAAGCCATCCAGCGCCTCTTTGTGCTTGGTTTTGAACTGGTGAGTGGCCTTGTTGCCCTCTATCCGCAATAGATGAAATAGCTCGCGTACCGTGGGTTCAAATTTTAGCTCGCGATTGAGGCGGTAGAGTAAATCAGCCTGAGTGGGCGGTTCATCAAACGTGAGCCCGACCAGCGCAGCAATATGTTGTGCTAAGGCTTCACCTAGTTGGCGCAATTTAATCAAGGTGGTGTTGGGATCGCCTGAGAAGGCATTTTCTGCAGCAGCGGCGATTTGTAGAAACAGCGGGTCATGTTCAGCGAGAAAACTGAAATTTGTCGATGTTGTAGCCCTTAAAGCATCCATTCAATCGCCTCTCGATTATAAAGCGCCTGTGCTTAGAATTAGTTAAATACTGGTAGCATTGTATCGAAAAAAACCGGTCAGAACAGGTAAGTAAACACTCCCCCACTTAAATCAATACTTTCTTTCGATTCTTCATTGCGGCAGACTGGCCCTATCGATATTTAACACAGGGTTACTATCGAGAGACATAACGCATATTGCAAAATAGACAAAAAATTAGCAGCGTCATTAACTAGCAGCACCAGCATCACTGCTGGCACTGTTGGTCTCCTTTGGATAGACTGCTTTAACTTATGCAAAGTCCCCACTCCGCATGTTGTGGGAGAAACCGCGGCTAATCACCGCCCAAGCTTGGCAAAGTCAAACGGACTCACCGCCTTATCCCTATTCGCATCCAGAAAATCAGCCCACCATTGCAGCATCAGTTTGCGCTCATCAAGATGCTCAGCTTTGTGAATGTAAGCCGCTCGCACAGAGTTACGCTCCATATGGCTCATCTGCCGTTCCACTGCATCTCTCGACCACAACCCTGACTCAATCAACGAACTACACGCCATTGTCCTGAAACCGTGACCGCAGACTTCAACCTGTGTGTCATATCCCATCACTCGCAAAGATTTGTTCACCGTGTTTTCACTCATCGGTTTGCGATGGTCGTGATCGCCAATGAAAACAAAATCGCGATCGCCACTAAGTTTGTGTACCTGTTTAAGGATTGCTAACGCCTGACGAGATAACGGCACCAAATGAGGTGTACGCATTTTTGAGCCGCGCTGAGAGTGCTTTATCCCTTCAATAGCCTCGCGCTCTGCGGGTATGGTCCACATTGATGTTTCAAAATCGATCTCAGACCAACGAGCAAAACGCAATTCGCTGGAGCGGATGAAGACAAGAAGAGTTAGCTCAACGGCAAGACGAGTCAAAGGCCTGCCGGTATAGCTATCAATGCGCTGAAGCAGTTCGGGAGTACGTCTCAACTCTAACGCAGGCCTATGCTGCCTGTTACTTGAAGCAACGGCACCGGCCATCTCCTGTGCCGGGTTATAATCAAGCAAACCGCTCTGTACCGCATAGCGCATAATTGCGGTAGTACGCTGCTGTAGACGGGAAGCCACCTCAAGTCGCCCCGACAACTCTACCGCTTTGATTGGGGCCAGCAGGTCTCGAGTTTTGAGATCAATGATATTCCGCTTACCAATGGCGGGAAAGAGATTGTCCTCTAGGCTTTTCAGCACCCGACGACTATGTTCTTCCGACCACTTTTTATTTGTGGCATGCCACTCAATAGCAAGTTGTTCGAAAGTACGTGCTTCTTCCTGCTCAACCTTATCATTTTTCTTTTTATCTCCCGGATCAATGCTGTTTGCCAAAAGCTTACGAGCTTCATCACGGCGAGCCCTTGCATCAGCGAGAGACACATCAGGGTAAACACCCAGAGCCAGCATCTTTTGCTTTCCGCTAAATCGGTACTGCAAACGCCAGTACTTAGAGCCATTTGGATGAACAAGAAGGTGCATACCGTTGCCATCGGTCAGCTTATATTGCTTATCTGTTGGCTTGGCTGTTCTGACTTTGATATCTGTTAGAGCCATGCTTATCCCCTCCCTGTTGGTACAAGCATTATCGAACCGGAAATACCATCATCTGTACCAACATCTGTTGGTAGATGTACGTTGAAGTCGGTTGACCTTGAGAGAGTTAATATAGCGGGAATGATGGGTAAATACTGGATTTCAGGCACAAAAAAAGACGTCCGTTGACGTCTATTGATGTTCCGATGGTGCCGAAGGCCGGACTCGAACCGGCACGTATTTCTACGGTTGATTTTGAATCAACTGCGTCTACCGATTTCGCCACTTCGGCACAGAAGGGGATGCGGAAACGTTGTGGATTATACCTGTCGCGCGCCGCCATGCAAGCGACGACGCGCTAAACCCGCGCTAAGTGCCCAAAAAACCAGCGCCCTTCGTCACTCCAGTTCAGACACCGCCAGCCGAATCACCCCCGCCGCCTTTTGCTCCGGCAACGCAAGCACCTTCGCCCACATCTCCTGCACCATATCGCAGGAGAGCTTCTCCTTGCCCGCCGCCTTTTCCGGCATCTGCAGCAGCTGGATGTCCTCGCCGTACTTATCGGCAAGTTGCTTCATAATCGGCCGCACGTCCTCAACAGCCGCCTCACGTTCGGCGGGGGTCACGGTGTGGCGGTTTTTGCCGTAGGCCGCGCGCATCATGTCGGCGTCGGCCTGCATGCGCCGCGTCATCAGGTCTTTATCCAGCATGCGCATCGGGTTCACGCCGCCCTTCACCGTCGGGTAGAGGAAGCGGAAGCAGGCGTCGTCGCTCACCTTCTGGATGGCGGCGGTTTGCTCCATGTTGATGGTCATGTAGTTCACCACGTTGGCGTCCGGGGCGTTTTGCAGGCGCGACATCTGCAGATGCAGGATCTGCGGCTGGATGGTGTCGATAATCTGCTGCTCCGGCTCGCCCGCTTTTTGCAGGGCGGCCATCTGGTCGAGGATGCGCTGATGCAGCGCGGGCTCCTGCTCCTTAATCACCTGCCAGGCGGGCATCGCGTTAAGGGCGGAATCCATCTGCCGTTCCGGAGCGCGCTGCCTGTCGAAGAACACCCAGAACGCCACGGCGGCGGCCACCGCAACAACCATCACGGTACGGGTCCACGTTTTATTCATCTCGCATCCTTATCCTTGAGTTGTGCCGGTTTACACCGGCACGCCGCTGTGGAAGCGAAACTCGTTGTCCGGTGTCGAGATAAGTGTGGCTTCAATTTCGCCAAAAAGCTTTATACGCGGTGAGATATCCTCGTCGCTCACCTGCCGGGCAAGCGTCAGGTAGTCCTGATAGTGGCGCGCTTCCGAGCGCAGCAGCGAGAGATAGAACTTCTGCAGGTCGTCGTCGAGGAACGGGGCCAGCGCGGCGAAGCGTTCGCAGGAGCGGGCTTCGATGTAGGCGCCGCAGATGAGCTTGTCGATCAGCGTCAGCGGTTCGTGAGTGCGCACTTCCTTCAGCATCCCTTTGGCGTAGCGGCTGGCGGTGATTTTGACGTACGGAATGTCGCGGGCCAGCATCGCCTCGCGCACCTGCCAGAAGTGGTGCAGCTCTTCTTTAATCAGCAGCACCATGCTGTCGATGAGCGCCTGGCCCCACGGATCGTCGGTTTTGGGCATCACGCTTTTGCCAATCTGCTTATGCAGGGCGATGAAGTCCGGCTCCGGGCCGTCGCGGAAGGTGAACTGTTCGTAGGGTTTGAGCCAGTCGAGCAGCGCGTCGGCACCGCTTTCGTCGGCGACGTATTTACGCACCAGCAGCAGCGCGGTCTGGGCGGCCTTGAGCTCGCACACCATGTGGTCGGTGAGCAGCAGCGGCAGGTTCGCCGGGTCGCGGGCTTTATCAATCCATGCTTGCGGGGTCGGGCACTGGAGGAAGTTGAGTACGGGGGCGAGTATCTGCGGGTAATCCATGGTTCTGCCTTGAAAAAGCGGTGGCGCGCGCCACCGCCTGAAACGCTTAGTGACGCACGCCGTCGTCGTCTTCGTCGATGTAATCTTCGTCGTCGCCTTCTTCGCCGTCTTCACCGTTCGGATCTTCGAAGTAGGTTCCCCAGCCGTCGTATTCCACTTCAAACTTCTCGGCCAGGTTCATCAGCTGTTCTACCTGCGCGTCGATCAGCTCCGCCTTCAGCGCGCCTTCGCTCAGGATGTCGCAGCAGATGACGGTATCGCCCTCTTCCACTTCCAGCTCTTCCGGCTCGGTCACTTCGTAACCCAGCTTGAAGGCTTCCACGGCCAGTTTTTCCAGCGCGTCGAAATCATCCGCAGAGAAATGGTGCTCGATGGTGTACAGCGCGTCCGGATCGCTACCGTCTTCCAGCAGTTCTTCAATAATCAGACGCGTCTCTTCGCGTTGCTCTTCCAGGTGTTCCGGGTTTGCCATGGCTCAATCCTCTTTAAAGTGCGGCAGATACTTCTATTTTCACACACGGACGGGTTTGCCTCCACCTTTGTAAGAAAGATTTGTGAAACGGGGTTGCAAATGAATAATTACACATATAAAGTGAATTTTAATTCAATAAGTGGCGTTCGCCATGCGAGGATAAGATGTCCGATTTATACAAGAAACACTTTCTGAAACTGCTCGACTTTACCCCTGCACAGTTCACTTCTCTGCTGACTCTTGCCGCACAGCTAAAAGCCGATAAAAAAAATGGCAAGGAAGTACAGAAGCTTACCGGTAAAAACATCGCGCTCATCTTCGAAAAAGACTCGACCCGTACACGTTGCTCTTTCGAAGTTGCCGCATTTGACCAGGGCGCGCGCGTCACCTATTTAGGGCCGAGCGGCAGCCAGATTGGGCATAAAGAGTCAATTAAGGACACCGCGCGGGTTCTCGGGCGGATGTATGACGGCATTCAGTATCGCGGCCACGGCCAGGAAGTGGTCGAAACGCTGGCGCAGTATGCGGGCGTGCCGGTGTGGAACGGGCTGACCAACGAGTTCCATCCAACCCAGCTGCTGGCGGACCTGCTGACCATGCAGGAGCACCTGCCGGGCAAGGCGTTTAACGAGATGACGCTGGTCTACGCGGGCGATGCGCGCAACAACATGGGCAACTCGATGCTGGAAGCGGCAGCGCTGACCGGGCTGGATCTGCGCCTGGTGGCCCCGAAAGCCTGCTGGCCGGAAGAGAGCCTGGTGGCGGAGTGCAGCGCGCTGGCGGAGAAGCACGGCGGGAAGATTGTCCTGACGGAAGACGTGGCGGCAGGCGTGAAGGGCGCGGACTTTATCTATACCGACGTCTGGGTGTCGATGGGCGAAGCCAAAGAGAAGTGGGCGGAGCGGATTGCGCTGCTGCGCGGGTATCAGGTGAATGCGCAGATGATGGCGCTGACCGGCAACCCGAACGTGAAGTTCCTGCACTGTCTGCCGGCGTTCCATGACGACCAGACCACGCTCGGCAAGCAGATGGCGAAAGAGTTCGACCTGCACGGCGGGATGGAAGTGACGGACGAGGTGTTTGAGTCGGCGGCGAGCATCGTGTTCGACCAGGCGGAAAACCGGATGCATACGATTAAGGCGGTGATGGTGGCGACGCTTGGGGAGTGAGCCTCTCTCTTACCTTGAGATGGTGATTATCTGCTGAATTATTTTTCAGCAGATAATCATTTCCAGTTTACGAGCAAAAAAATCATTTTACTGACGCATCCTCAGATAAGCATCAACCATAATATGTATTTATAATTTTATTAACCATTATTTATTAGATTGATGATGGTTAATATTAGATCATTATCAATTACAAACCATTGTAAATATCCGGTGTAATGTTTCCTTATTACTACGTTTCGTTAATAAAATAAGGATTATTTTATGTCATGGAATAAGCATGAAGCTGTGTCATATGCCCGCAGCCACGCACATCATAACAGTACGGGTTACTGCGCTCGCGCCGTCGCTGCAGCTATTCGTGCCGGAGGTTTGAAAATTGATGGTGCTGATGCAAAAAACTTCTGGCGCTCTCTTGAGAAGGCAGGATTCAGCAAGGTGTACGGCACACCCATTGAGGGTGATGTCGCAGTAATTGACGCATTACCAGGTGCGCATCAGAATGGGCATGCATGTATCTACGACGGATCGGGCACCTGGTATTCAGATTTTAAACAGAACAGCCTTTATCCCGGCCAGACATATCGTAAGATACAGCCAAAAATCACCCTTTACAGGCACTACTGATATGAAAAATATCTTACTGCTTCTCTTCATATTTTCTTTCTCTGTAATGGCTGGCCACTCTGAGCCGATTGAGCGTGCTGTAAAATTTAACAGCTGGTACGTTAATCAAATCAACAAAGATGCATTTCCCATTACTGATGGAAACGAAATAGATAAATATGTCACAGCATCAACAATGAAAAAACTCCGTCATACGCAGGATCCGCGTTATGCCGACGAAGAGTTTTACGAAGCCGATATGTTTTTAAAAGCGCAATACGTTGGCGATGACTGGCCCCAGAATGTAACAGCCATAGCCGGGGATACCGATCCAGTTTGTGTCAACGTATACATTGCATTTGGCAAAAAGCAGGAGCACGTAGTCATAGACTGCATGGTTAAAGAAAACAACTTATGGAAGGTACAGTCAGTTTCTAATGCGGATTTTTCAAGAAATCTGGCTATCTCTAAATGAGCCAAACAAAGTTCTTATCACTCTAGTGGTTCAGTGCGCCTTTCTTGCCGGGTGGCGCTGCGCTTACCCGGCCTGCTTTGTGCAACGATATCAATAATCGTAGGCCCGGTAAGCGCAGCGCCACCGGGCAAATCAAGCACCGATACGGCCCTCTCCCTGTGGGAGAGGGAGTAAACCCGATTAGCTAATCAGCATCTTCACAACAACCTTGCGCACCTTCGCAGGCGTCCCCACCGCGCACAGCGGCTTATGCACTTCACCCGGCCAGAACACCACAAAATCCCCTTCGCTCAGCACCACGGTTTTTTCCTGCTCGCCTTCCGGCAGGAACGCGATGTCTTTGTCCGCCAGCCAGTTGGTGTCCGGCGTGCCGTGCGGCAGGGTGCTGAAGGTCATCCCCTCCTGCCCCTTCATCACGATCTGGATATCCAGATAGCGCGCGTGGTACTCGGCGCGGCGCTCGACGAACGGCTGGGTCATATCTTCCGAGACCAGATAAAACAGGCTGCTGCCGTTGATGTCGTGCTTGCCGAGCGGCGTGGCGTCGGTGACGTGGGCTTTAACGTGCTCAATGGCCTGGCGCAGCGCGTCAGGCAGCCAGGGCTGCAGATGGTGGATGTTGCCGATAATCATGTGAAATCCCTCTACGTAAAACAACGTTTCATTTTTATCTTTTATACGAGAGTTAAGACTGCCATACCAGCCCTTTTTCGAAGAGGTTTGCGCGAGCGCATGTTTATCGGGAAAGGTGTTAACCCACTGTTAATCCTGTCCAGGCAATTATGCAGGGGTTATGCATAACCTCGATCAGCGCTTGTCGGACGGCTGTTCTAACCTCTTGATCATGCTCTCTAATTAACAAAACCCGTTGCCGCCTCACACTTTACTGTTTTGATAATTTTCTCTAAAAAACCATAATTATTTATTGATTTTCATTAAGTCGAAAATAGTTAATTACGTTAATTGCATAGCCATTCTTGCTCATGATATTTATCATTTAAAATCAGTCACATAACGATATATTTCAAAACATTAAAATCTACAAAATAATAACAACATCGAATAATGCCAGCGGATCCTGCTTAGCTATTCACCCCTCAATAATATGAAATCAATCATTATCTGACGCGAATCATGCAAATGAAAACAAACCCCTTAATATCCAGTTTCGCGTGAGCGATATCACAATACGGATTATTTAACTGCCTAGTATGAATCACGAAATCAATTGAGCTTAGCCGCCATGAAATTAAACACATCACATGGCGCATGCCCTTTTTATTCTGAAAAACAGTTAAAGGAATAATTATGGAAAAGCATTACGTCGGTTCTGAAATTGGTCAATTGCGTAGCGTTATGCTGCATCGTCCTAATTTAAGTCTGAAACGTTTAACGCCATCAAACTGTCAGGAGCTGCTTTTCGATGACGTGCTCTCGGTTGAGCGGGCGGGTGAGGAGCATGACATCTTCGCCAACACGCTGCGCGAGCAGGGTGTGGAAGTCCTGCTGTTGACCGACCTTCTGACACAAATCCTTGATATTGCAGAAGCGAAAGCCTGGCTTCTGGACACCCAAATCTCTGACTATCGCCTCGGCCCGACCTTTGCCGGCGACGTCCGCGGCTGGCTGGCGGATATGCCGCACCGCGAACTGGCGCGCAGATTAAGCGGCGGATTAACCTACGGCGAAATTCCGGCGGCCATTAAAAATATGGTGGTGGATACCCACACGGCGAATGATTTTATTATGAAGCCGCTGCCGAACCATTTATTTACCCGCGACACCTCGTGCTGGATCTATAACGGCGTCTCTATTAACCCAATGGCGAAACCGGCCCGTCAGCGTGAAACCAATAACCTGCGGGCAATATATCGCTGGCACCCGGCGTTTGCCGACGGCGATTTTATTAAGTATTTCGGCGACGAGAATATTAATTACGACCACGCCACGCTAGAAGGCGGCGACGTACTGGTGATTGGCCGCGGGGCGGTATTGATCGGCATGTCCGAGCGCACGACGCCGCAAGGCGTGGAGTTCCTCGCCAACAGCCTGTTCAAACACCGTCAGGCCGAGCGCGTGATCGCCGTTGAGCTGCCAAAACACCGCTCCTGCATGCACCTCGACACCGTCATGACCCACATCGACGTGGACACCTTCTCCGTCTACCCGGAAGTGGTGCGCAAGGACGCCCAGTGCTGGACGCTCACCCCGGACGGACGCGGCGGCCTGCTGCGCACCCAGGAAACCGACCTGCTGCACGCCATCGAGAAAGCGCTCGGCATTAACCAGGTGCGCCTGATCACCACCGGCGGCGACGCCTTCGAAGCCGAACGCGAGCAGTGGAACGACGCCAACAACGTGCTGACCATCCGCCCGGGCGTGGTGATCGGCTACGAGCGCAACGTCTGGACCAACGAGAAGTACGACAAAGCGGGCATCACCGTGCTGCCTATCCCGGGAGACGAACTCGGACGCGGCCGCGGCGGCGCGCGCTGCATGAGCTGCCCGCTGGAACGCGACGGAATTTAAAGGAGCCATCATGGAACGAAAACCCACTCTGGTTGTGGCCCTGGGCGGCAACGCGCTGCTCAAGCGCGGCGAGCCGCTGGAAGCCGAAATCCAGCGCCAGAACATCGAGCAGGCCGCCCGCACCATCGCCGGATTAACAGAGCAGTGGCGCGTGGTGCTGGTGCACGGCAACGGACCGCAGGTCGGGCTGCTGGCGCTGCAGAACAGCGCCTACGACAAAGTCACGCCCTACCCGCTGGACGTTCTCGGCGCCGAAAGCCAGGGAATGATCGGCTACATGCTCCAGCAGGCGCTGAAAAACCATCTGCCGCAGCGCGAGGTGAGCGTCCTGCTCACCCAGGTGGAAGTGGACGCCGCCGACCCGGCCTTCAGCAACCCGACCAAATACATCGGCCCGGTGTACAGCGAAGCCCAGGCGAAAAGCCTGGCGGCGGAAAAAGGCTGGGTGTTTAAGGCCGACGGAAGCTACGTCCGCCGCGTGGTGCCGTCACCGCAGCCGAAGCGCATCGTCGAGAGCGACGCCATCACGGCGCTGATCCAGCGCGATCACCTGGTGATCTGCAACGGCGGCGGCGGCGTGCCGGTAGTGGAGAACGCCAACGGCTATCGCGGCATTGAGGCGGTGATCGACAAAGACCTCTCCGCCGCCCTGCTGGCGCGCCAGATCGAGGCCGACGCCCTGCTGATCCTGACCGATGCCGACGCGGTGTACCTCGACTGGGGCAAGCCGACCCAGCGCCCGCTGGCGCAGGTAACGCCGGAGCTGCTCAGAGGCATGCAGTTCGACGCCGGATCGATGGGGCCGAAAGTGGCCGCCTGCCGCGAGTTTGTAGAAGCCTGCAACGGCATTGCCGGGATCGGCGCGCTGGCCGACGGCGCTGAGATCCTGGCGGGCGAGAAAGGCACGTTGATTCGTAACTGAGTCGTTTTCCCCTCACCCTAACCCTCTCCCTGTGGGAGAGGGAATGTAAGCCCCCCTCTCCCTGTGGGAGAGGGCCGGGGTGAGGGCATCAGACAGCTAATTTTTAAAAGGATTTCCCACATGACCATCAACCTGAAAAACCGCAACTTCCTGAAACTGCTGGACTACACCCCGGCGGAGATCCAGTACCTGATCGACCTCGCCATCGAGCTGAAAGCGGCCAAAAAAGCCGGACGTGAAAAGCAAACCCTGGTCGGGAAAAACATCGCCCTGATTTTTGAAAAAACCTCCACCCGCACCCGCTGCGCATTCGAAGTGGGCGCGTTCGACCAGGGCGCGCAGGTGACCTACCTCGGCCCAAGCGGCTCGCAGATCGGCCATAAAGAGTCGATGAAAGACACCGCCCGCGTGCTGGGCCGCATGTATGACGGCATCGAATACCGCGGCTACGGCCAGGCCATCGTCGAAGAGCTGGGCGAGTACGCGGGCGTGCCGGTGTGGAACGGCCTGACCGACGAGTTCCACCCAACGCAGATCCTCGCCGACCTGATGACCATGCTGGAGCACGCGCCGGGCAAAACCCTGCCGGAGCTGAGCTTTGCCTACCTGGGCGACGCGCGCAACAACATGGGCAACTCGCTGATGGTCGGCGCGGCCAAGATGGGGATGGATATCCGCCTCGTCGCGCCGAAATCCTTCTGGCCGGAAGCCGGGCTGGTTGAGCAGTGCCGCGCCATCGCGAAAGAGACGGGCGCGCGCATCACCCTCACCGACGACGTGGAAGAAGGCGTGCGGGGGACCGATTTCCTCTACACCGACGTGTGGGTCTCCATGGGCGAGCCGAAGGAAGCCTGGGCCGAGCGCGTCAGCCTGATGAAGCCGTATCAAATCAACGCGGACGTGATGAAGGCCACCGGCAACCCGAACGTCAAGTTTATGCACTGCCTGCCGGCGTTCCACAACGAACACACCAAAGTGGGCCGCGAGATCGAGATGGCCTACGGCCTGAAGGGGCTGGAGGTGACGGAAGAGGTCTTCGAATCACCGAACTCCATCGTCTTCGACGAAGCAGAGAACCGCATGCACACCATTAAAGCGGTCATGGTGGCGACACTCGGCGACTAATCACCGCCCGGCGCGCCGCGGGGTGCGCCGGGTTTAAGGAGAACATCATGGGCAAGTTTAAGTTTCCCTCCGCTTACACCATTCTCTTTTTCCTGATTGCCGTTGTGGCGGCGCTGAGCTGGGTCGTCCCCGCCGGTCAGTACCAGATGGCGATGAACGAAACCCTCGGTAAAGAAGTCCCGATTGCCGGAACGTACGCGCACGTGGCGGCACATCCGCAGGGGCTGGTTTCCGTCCTGATGGCGCCCATCGCCGGGCTGTACGATCCGGTCTCCGGCCAGGCCGGGGCGATCGACGTCGCGCTGTTTATCCTGATCATCGGCGGTTTTCTCGGGATCGTCACCAAAACCGGGGCGATTGACGCCGGGATCGAACGCGTCACTACGCGGCTGCGCGGGCGCGAGGAGTGGATGATCCCGATCCTGATGGCGCTGTTTGCCGCAGGCGGCACGATTTACGGCATGGCCGAAGAGTCGCTGCCGTTCTACACCCTGCTGGTACCGGTGATGCTGGCCGCCCGGTTCGATCCGGTTGTCGCCGCGTCCACCGTGCTGCTCGGGGCGGGGATCGGCACGCTCGGCTCTACCATTAACCCGTTTGCCACGGTGATCGCCGCCAACGCCGCCGGGATCCCCTTCACTAACGGCATCGCCCTGCGCGTGGCGCTGCTGGTCATCGGCTGGGTCATCTGCGTGGCGTGGGTGATGCGTTACGCCCGTAAGGTGCGCCAGGATCCGTCGCTGTCGATCGTCGCAGACAAACAGGAAGAGAACCGCGCCCACTTCCTCGGCGACAAGGGCGAACAGTCGCTGGAATTCACCCCGGTGCGCAAAATCATCCTGGTGATTTTCGCCCTCGCCTTCGCGGTGATGATCTACGGCGTGGCGGTGCTGGGCTGGTGGATGGCGGAGATCTCGGCGGTGTTTCTCGCCAGCGCGATTATCGTCGGCCTGATTGCCCGCATGAGCGAAGAGGAGCTGACGTCGACGTTTATCAACGGCGCGCGAGATTTGCTGGGCGTCGCGCTGATTATCGGCATCGCGCGCGGTATCGTAGTCATCATGGATAAGGGCATGATTACCCACACCATTTTGCACAGCGCGGAAGGGCTGGTCAGCGGGTTGTCCACGGTAGCGTTTATTAACGTGATGTACTGGCTGGAGGTCGTGCTGTCGTTTCTTGTGCCTTCTTCATCCGGCCTGGCCGTTCTGACGATGCCGATCATGGCGCCGCTTGCCGATTTCGCTAACGTCAACCGCGACCTGGTGGTGACGGCTTACCAGTCGGCCTCCGGCATCGTTAACCTCGTCACGCCCACTTCTGCCGTCGTGATGGGCGGGCTGGCTATCGCCCGCGTGCCCTACGTGCGCTATCTGAAATGGGTGGCGCCGCTGCTGGGCATTTTAACGGTGGTGATTATGGTGGCGTTAAGTCTGGGTGCCTTGTTGTGATTTGCCGGATGGCGCTGCGCTTATCCGGCCTACGGATCGGTGCGGTGCCACCGGTTATTTCAGGAACTGATATGGGAACTATGATGGATTACGAAGAGTACTCTCCCAAAGAGCAACTACAGCTGACGGTCTGCCAGCGCCTGATCGCAGAAAAAAGCTATCTCTCTCAGGAGGAGATCCGCCGGGATTTGCAGGAGCGTGGTTTTGAGACCATCAGCCAGTCCACCGTTTCACGTTTGCTTAAATTGCTCGGCGTCATAAAAATTCGAAATGCCAAAGGGCTAAAGATTTATTCGCTGAATCCCCAGCTGCGCCCTGCCCCCGACGCCGCGCGTACCGTGTCCGAAATGGTGGTCAGCGTCGAGCACAATAGCGAGTTTATCCTTGTTCATACCGTCGCCGGATATGGCCGCGCGGTGGCGCGTATTCTGGATTATCACCAGCTGCCGGAAATTTTAGGCGTGGTGGCCGGCAGCAGTATCGTCTGGGTCGCTCCCCGGGTCGTGAAGCGCACCGCACTGGTGCATAAGCAAATTAATTATTTACTCAGAACGCATTAATATTCATAAAGAACCGTTTGCATTGAGTAAAGCGTGCATTAAATCGCTTGATCCGAAAAGCGAGCTGCGTATAATGCCCGACAATTTGCCGGGAGGAAGCATGGTCAAGCGTGTACGACATAACGTCTTACCGCGTCTGAAATCAGACGCTGGCCTGCCGTTTTTCTTCCCGTTGCTAAACCTATTCCCAGAGCCCCTCATTTGAGGGGCTTTTTTTTGCCCGGCGTCAGGAGATAAACATGAATCCGCTTTATCAAAAACACATCATTTCCATAAACGACCTCAGCCGCGAAGAGCTGGAACTGGTTCTGGAAACCGCGGCAAAACTGAAGGCCAATCCGCAACCGGAGCTGCTGAAGCACAAGGTGATTGCGAGCTGCTTCTTCGAAGCCTCGACCCGCACCCGCCTCTCCTTTGAAACCTCCATGCACCGCCTGGGTGCGAGCGTGGTGGGCTTCTCGGACAGCAGCAACACGTCGCTGGGTAAAAAAGGCGAAACCCTGGCGGACACCATTTCAGTGATCAGCACCTACGTCGACGCGATTGTGATGCGTCATCCGCAGGAGGGCGCGGCGCGTCTGGCGACCGAGTTTTCCGGCGGCATTCCGGTGCTGAACGCCGGTGACGGTGCCAACCAGCACCCGACGCAGACCCTGCTGGATCTGTTCACCATTCAGGAGACGCAGGGCAAGCTCGAGAACCTGAATATCGCCATGGTCGGCGACCTGAAGTATGGCCGCACCGTCCACTCCCTGACCCAGGCGTTGGCGAAATTTAACGGCAACCGCTTCTTCTTCATCGCGCCTGACGCGCTGGCGATGCCGCAGTACATTCTCGACATGCTGGATGAGAAAGGCATTCAGTGGAGCCTGCACGCCAGCATCGAAGAGGTGATGAGCCACGTGGATATTCTCTACATGACCCGCGTGCAGAAAGAGCGTCTGGATCCGTCCGAATACGCCAACGTGAAGGCACAGTTCGTGCTGCGCGCCAGCGACCTCGAGGGCGCGCGCGACAATATGAAGGTGCTGCATCCGCTGCCGCGCATCGATGAGATCACCACAGACGTGGATAAGACGCCGCACGCCTGGTACTTCCAGCAGGCCGGAAACGGCATCTTCGCCCGCCAGGCGTTACTGGCACTGGTTCTGAATCGCGAATTGGCACTGTAAGGGGAAACGACCATGACACACGATAACAAACTCCAGGTTGAAGCCATCAAGCGCGGCACCGTGATTGACCACATCCCTGCGCAGGTGGGCTTTAAGCTGCTGACGCTGTTCAAACTGACCGAAACCGACCAGCGCATCACCATCGGCCTCAACCTGCCGTCGGGCGAGATGGGCCGCAAGGACCTGATTAAAATCGAGAACACCTTCCTGACCGACGAGCAGGTCAACCAGCTGTCGCTGTACGCGCCGGACGCCACCGTCAACCGCATCGACGAGTATGAAGTGGTCGGCAAATCCCGTCCGAGCCTGCCGGATCGCATCGAAAGCGTGCTGGTCTGCCCGAACAGCAACTGCATCAGTCATGCTGAGCCGGTTTCTTCCAGCTTTGCAGTGAAAAAACGCGCCGATGACATCGCGCTCAAATGCAAATACTGCGAAAAAGAGTTTTCTCATTATGTGGTGCTGGCCAACTAATTGAGGTTGGTAATGAAATCCCGGCTGTTATAATGGCCGGGAACATTCTTAACGCTGTAATTCTGGAGAAAACATGAGCAAAGTACTCGCGACGGAAAATGCACCAGCGGCTATCGGCCCTTACGTTCAGGGCGTTGATCTGGGTAGCATCATCATCACTTCCGGTCAGATCCCGGTGAACCCAAAAACCGGCGCGGTGCCGGAAGACGTCGCGGCACAGGCGCGTCAGTCGCTGGAAAACGTGCAGGCTATCGTTGAATCTGCCGGTCTGAAAGTGGGCGATATCGTGAAAACCACCGTTTTCGTGAAGGATCTGAACGATTTCGCGACCGTTAACGCCACTTACGAAGCGTTCTTCACCGAACACAACGCCACCTTCCCGGCGCGCTCCTGCGTGGAAGTGGCCCGTCTGCCAAAAGACGTGAAAATTGAAATCGAAGCGATCGCCGTACGTCGCTAATTCGCTTTGGCGATAAAAAAAGGCAGCTCAGGCTGCCTTTTTTGTTGCTTGCTACTGATTCCGCGTCGCCCTGAGCAGCGTCTCCAGCGGATAGACCGCCGCAATCACCACCTCGTCCTGAACCTTCGCCGCGTTATCCAGCTCGCTCTGAATCGAGGCTATCTCTTTATCATCCAGCGTGCCCTGGCGCGCCACCAGATCCGTCAGCCTCAGGCCAATGGAGGCCAGCTTATCCACCTCCTGGATCACCGGCTTCATCGCCTTCAGCTGATAGCTGTTTTCGCTTAGCGCCAGCGCGTCGCTGGTGTTGCTCTGCCAGCGGTTAAAGACGTGGCGCAGCGCGTCGGCGCTTTCCGCGTCTTCCGCATCGCTCACCAGGCGGTCCGCCCATTTGTTCATCTGGCGCACGGTGGCGCTTTCGGCGTTCAGCGCATCGGCGAAGCGGTTGAGCGGTTCGAACTGATGATAATTTCCCGCCTGGAACTTCAGGTGCTGGCGGGTGTAATACTGCGCGGGTTCTACCGCCTGAGCGAGGATCTGCAGCGGCAGCGTGTCGGCATTACCGGCAAGGCGCGTGAACTGCACCTGCTGCTGGGTATGCTGCTGCAGCCCGACAGACACCGTCGACCAGCTGTCCATCGCCTGCAGGCGGGTGTACATGTTGTCGACGTCGTTGACGTCCTGCGCGGACCACAGCCGCTCCGCCACCGCGAAGGTGCGCGGCCACAGGCGGATATCCAGCACCGGCGCCACCACGTTTTCCGCCCACAGCGCGGCTTCCCCGCCGAGCAGGTTGGCCTGATTCGCCACGTCCGGCACGACCGGCGGAATGCCTTTCGGCACCGCGTCCAGACGCGTGCCGCTGATTGGGTAACGCGTATTCCCCACCAGGAAATAGCCGGTGAGCTTGTCGTTATCAACGGAAACCACCGGGCGCGTCTCGCCCATCCACGTATCGACGGTGAACGTCACCTGGCTGTCATCGCGCCATTCAATATCCTGCACCGCGCGGCGGGATTTCCCGGCAAAATCAATAAATCCGCGCCAGCCTGCGTCCCCTTTCACCAGCGTGAAGCTCCCCTCCACCGGCTTGCCCTTCAGGCGCGGCATGGAAAAGGCCCAGCTCTGGACGCTGTCGCTGTCTGCAATCACATCCACGCCGTTCAGCCCCTGCGGGACAATTTCGTTGCGGTAGTGATAGGCGGTGGACTGGGGCTGGTCGAGATAGAAGCCCGTCGAGAGAATGCCCTTGTAGCCGTTCTGCGCCACCTGTCCCAGCGCGTCCTGCCCCTGCCAGGACTGGATCAGAATGCTTTTCGGCAGGTCGGGATGGTAGATCTCATCCCAGCCGACCATCTGCCGGTGATGCTTCTCAAGGATTGTTTCCAGCTTGCGGTTGAAATACGCCTGCAGCGCGTGGCTGTCCGCCAGCCTGTTGTCGCGCATGAAATTCTGGATCGCGGCATTCGCTTTCCACTGGCTATCGTCCACCTCATCGCCGCCGATATGCAGATACGGATCGGGGAAGATCGCCGCCAGTTCGCTGACCATCGCGTCAGCAAAGGCGTAGGTTGCCTCTTTTGTGGGATCTAATACCGGCTTCAGCACGCCCCAGTGGCGCTCCATGGCGTACGGCCCCGGGGCGCTCATCAGCTCCGGATAGGCTACGGCAATCGCCGAGGCGTGGCCCGGCATGTCGATCTCCGGCACCACGCGGATACCGCGTTCGGCGGCGTAACGCACCACCTCGCGCATCTGTTCCGGCGTGTAGAACAGCCCGTCGCTGGCAAGCTGCGTCAGCTTAGGGTAGCGCTTCGAACTGAAGCGCCAGCCCTGATCGTCGGTTAAGTGCCAGTGCAGGACGTTGAGCTTCGCCGCGGCCATGCCGTCGATCTGGCGCTTGATATCCGGCAGCGGAATAAAGTGACGAGCCGAGTCGAGCAGCAGCCCGCGCCACGGGAAGCGCGGCGAATCTTCAATGGTGACCCACGGCAGCGAGGTGTTTTCCGCCCCGTTCTGCATCAGCTGGAGCAGGGTTTCCATGGCGCGCAGCGCGCCGAAGCGGGTGTTGGCGGAGATATCGACGCCGTTAGCATCCACCGTGAGCCTATAGCTTTCATCGCTGTCCGGCAGCGGCTGCGGTTTTACCTTTTTGGCAATCGCGATACGGATGGTCGGTTTATCTGGTTTTTCAGCCTGGGGCTGCAGCGTCCAGCCGGTTTGCAGGGCAATGCGCTGGCGCAGGCGGTTGACGGCGTCACCGAGATCGTCCCCGCTGACGCTAATGGATACGTTGTTGTTGAGCACCAACGCGCCCTGAGTCGTCGGGCGTTCGACCTTCGCAGGCCAGGGCATCAGGGGGAGATCGCCTGCCGGGGCGGCAAACGCAGAGGCGCCGAGCATCAGCCCGGCGGTTAAGAGACTGTACCGTAACATGAATGTTCCTTATCTGACGGGCCAAATAAAGGCAAAACATTCTGTTAACATGCGCTCAATTTGTCGTCAAGCGAATGCGCCGACGGAGATCACAGGTTGTTGAATTTGGGAGGAAAGCCATCCCCCTCTCCCCAAAGGCGCGAGGGTGAAAGGCGACACCGAGCGGTCCCCTCTCCCTTTCAGGGAGAGGGTTAGGGTGAGGGTAAAAAATTACTGCCACCCATACCGACGCGCATAGAATCCTTTCACCATCTGCGTCAGCACCATATAGCCCGCGAGGATCGCCACCAGCCACGGGAAGTAGCTCAGCGGCAGCGCCTGCAGCTGCAGGTAGCCTGCCAGCGGCGAGAACGGCAGCGCGATGCCGAGCGCCATCACAATCCCCGTCATCACAATCAGCGGCCACGCGGCGCGGCTCTGGATAAACGGAATGCGGCGGGTGCGGATCATGTGCACAATCAGCGTCTGCGACAGCAGGCCTACCACGAACCAGCCGGACTGGAACAGCGTCTGGTGTTCCGGGGTGTTGGCGTGGAACACAAACCACATCAGGCAGAAGGTCAGGATGTCGAAGATGGAGCTGATCGGCCCAAAGAACAGCATAAAGCGCCCCAGATCCGCCGGGTTCCAGTGCTGCGGCTTCTGGATCTGCTCATCGTCGACGTTATCAAACGGGATCGCTACCTGAGACACGTCGTACATCAGGTTCTGGATCAGCAGGTGCAGCGGCAGCATCGGCAGGAACGGCAGAAACGCGCTCGCCACCAGCACGCTGAAGACGTTACCGAAGTTGGAGCTGGCGGTCATTTTGATGTACTTGAGCATATTGGCGAAGGTGCGGCGCCCTTCGATCACGCCCTCCTCCAGCACCATCAGGCTCTTTTCCAGCAGAATAATATCCGCCGCCTCGCGGGCGATATCCACCGCACCATCGACGGAGATACCGATGTCCGCCGCACGCAGCGCGGGCGCGTCGTTGATGCCGTCGCCCATAAAGCCCACCACGTGCCCTTCGCGCTTAAGCAGGGTGACGATGCGCTCTTTGTGCATCGGCGTCAGGCGGGCAAACAGCGTGGTACGTCGGGCAAGCTTCGCCAGCTCATCGTCGGACAGGTGCTCAATATCGCTCCCCACTACCACGTCGCCCGCGTCCAGCCCTACTTCATGGCACACTTTGGCCGCCACCAGCTCGCTGTCGCCGGTGAGAATTTTGACGGTAATACCGCTCGCCTTCAGCGCTTTCAGCGCCGGCGCGGTGGTCTCTTTCGGCGGATCGAGGAAGGCGATGTAACCCTCGAGGATCAGATCGGATTCATCGATACGCTGATAGTCACCCTCGCGCGCGGGCAGGAACTTGCTCGCGACCGCCACCACGCGCAGCCCCTGACGGTTCAGGTTGTCGGTGACGCGCTTGATGCGGCGCAGCATGGTGTCGTCCAGCGGCACGATGTCGCCGTTATAGCGAACCTGCGTCGACACGTTGAGGATCTCCTGCAGCGCCCCTTTGCAGATCAGCTGATGCACGTCCGTCTGCTCGCTCACCACCACCGACATGCGGCGGCGCTCGAAGTCGAACGGGATCTCATCCACCTTCTGCCAGCGCCCGGAGAGCGTGCGGGCGGATTCCTCATCCACCCCTTCCAGCACCGCGACGTCGAGCAGGTTTTTCAGCCCGGTCTGGTAATGGCTGTTCAGCCACGCGCTGTGCAGGACGCGCTCGCTGGTTTTGCCGGAGATATCGGTGTGGTTCTCCAGCACGATTTTGTCCTGCGTCAGGGTGCCGGTTTTATCGGTGCAGAGGATGTCCATCGCGCCAAAGTTTTGAATGGCGTCGAGGTGTTTAACGATCACTTTCTGTTTAGAGAGCTTCACCGCCCCGCGCGCCAACGTGGAGGTGACGATCATCGGCAGCATTTCCGGCGTCAGGCCAACGGCCACGGAGAGCGCGAACAGGGCCGCTTCCCACCAGTCGCCTTTGGTGTAGCCGTTGATCAGCAGCACGATCGGCGTCATCACCATCATAAAGCGGATCAGCAGCATGCTGACGCGGCCAATCCCTTTCTGAAAGGCGTTTGGCTCGCTCTCCTGCTCGCTGACGCGCCCGGCAAGCTGACCAAACCAGGTGTTGCCCCCGGTGGCGGTGACAATCGCCTGCGCCGTACCGCTGACCACCGTGGTGCCCATAAAGCACAGGGTATCGCATTCAAGCGGATTCATCTGCTGCGGGTCGCGGCTGCGCGCTACCTTTTCTACGGGCAGGGATTCCCCGGTCAGGGAGGCCTGGGTGACGAACAGATCGCGCGCCTGGATGATGCGTAAATCCGCCGGGATCATGTCCCCCGCGGCCAGCTTCACCAGATCGCCCGGCACCAGTTGGTCGATCGGCAGCTCCACCCAGGCGTTTTCGCCGAGATCGTTAATCACGCGCGAGACGGTCGCGGTGTTGCTGACCATCGCCTTCAGGGCGTCCGCCGCTTTGGTGGAGCGGGCTTCCTGAATAAAGTTCAGCAGCGTGGAGATACCCACCATCAGGGCAATCACCCCTGCGGCAAACAGATCTTCCGTCGCGTAGGAGATGAGGCCGAGCACGGTCAGCAGCAGGTTGAACGGATTGCGGTAGCAGAGCCACAGGTGCACCCACCACGGAGACGGCTTTTGCGCCGGGATCTGGTTATCGCCGTGCACGGCGCGGATTTTTTCCACTTCGGCCGCGTTTAGCCCTTCCGGGTGTCCGCCGAACGCGCGCCAGACTTCGTTTTCATCCATTGCCGCCACGTTCAGGCAGCGTTCGGTCAGGGACGCGGGGATCGCCGCCCCCGCCATGTTTTTGGCGTTTGGCAGCGGGTCGCGCTGAACAAGACGGTGTGGCAGGTGGCGGCTCAGCAGCGCCTGCAGCTGCCGGGTGATATTTTTAAACATAGTCATTCCTCCGCATCCGCCTGGGCGGACGCAGCAATTCCTTCAGGCGTGGCAAAGCCGTACCTGAGAGGCACTCAATTTTTCAAGCAGGAACGTTTAAGACGTTGCTGCCTCACGCCGGTGAGACAGCAAAAGCTGGCTTACCGGAAAGAACGCATTCTCCCGTTCAGGAGAGGTGTGGGATCGGGATCCATGAAGCCTCCGGTAAGTAAAAAAACAGGGTGTCGCCGCGCAGTATAAGGATTTAAGCGTACCCTTTATGACGATTCGGGCGGTATTATACCCCCCTGCAAATAAACCGAACGTAAACCAGACTTTGCCCATAGCGAAATCGCGCTATAGCATTAGGCTCAATTCACTACATCGTCGTTGTTACAGGGAATACAGCATGCAGAACCGCCTTACGATTAAAGACATCGCGCGTTTAAGCGGCGTGGGGAAATCGACCGTCTCACGCGTGCTGAACAACGAAAGCGGCGTCAGCGAACGCACCCGCGAGCGCGTTGAGGCGGTCATGAATCAGCACGGTTTTTCCCCTTCCCGCTCCGCGCGCGCCATGCGCGGGCAGAGTGACAAAGTCGTCGCCATCATTGTTTCGCGTCTGGACTCTCTGTCTGAAAATCTCGCCGTGCAGACCATGCTGCCCGCCTTCTATGAGCAGGGGTATGATCCGATCATGATGGAGAGCCAGTTCTCTGTGCAGCTGGTTGAAGAGCATCTGGGGATGCTCCAGCGGCGCAACATTGATGGCGTGGTGCTGTTCGGTTTTACCGGCATTAAGGACGAGATGCTGAAACCCTGGCAGCCTTCGCTGGTGCTGCTGGCGCGCGATGCACACGGGTTTGCCTCCGTCTGCTACGACGACGAGGGCGCGATTATCACCCTGATGCAGCGCCTGTTTGACGAGGGCCATCGTCACATCAGCTTCCTCGGCGTCCCGCACGCGGACGTCACCACCGGCAAGCGCCGTCATGAGGCCTATCTGGCCTTTTGCAAAAAGCACAACCTCTCCGCCGTGGCCTCCCTGCCGGGGCTGGGCATGAAGCAGGGCTACGAGCAGGTCGCCAGCGTTCTTACGCCGCAGACCACGGCGCTGGTGTGCGCCACGGATACCCTGGCGCTGGGTGCCAGCAAATATCTGCAGGAGCAGCGCATCGATAATCTGCAGGTGGCGAGCGTCGGCAGCACGCCGCTGATGAAGTTCCTGCACCCGGAGATCATCACCGTCGATCCGGGCTACGCCGAGTCCGGCAGACAGGCCGCAGCACAGCTTATCGAGCAGATAAACGGGCGTTCAGAGCCTCGTCAGATCGTCATTCCCGCTCACCTTTCGTAACCCCTCTAAAACAGATTATTGTGATCTTCGCCTGATTTCGGGAACGTTCCCGTTTTCGCCGTCACGCTGAAGGAGTAGGCTTGCGCTCAGGTCATTACACCCCCTCACCATCTGTCATGAGGTTTCATGATGAGTAAAGTCAAACAAGCAGATATCGATCGGCTGATCGTCCTGGTCGGCGGACGCGAAAACATCGCTACCGTCAGCCATTGCATTACCCGCCTGCGCTTCGTGCTGAACGATCCGGCCAAAGCCAACCCGAAGGCCATTGAAGAACTTTCCATGGTCAAAGGCTGCTTCACCAACGCCGGGCAGTTCCAGGTCGTTATTGGTACCGAAGTGGGCGATTACTATCAGGCTCTGCTGGCGACAACCGGGCACTCTTCTGCCGATAAAGAGCAGGCGAAGAAGGCCGCGCGCCAGAATATGAAGTGGCACGAGCAGCTGATTTCCCACTTCGCGGAAATTTTCTTCCCGCTGCTGCCCGCGCTGATCAGCGGGGGCTTAATCTTAGGCTTCCGTAACGTCATCGGTGATGTGCCGATGAGCGACGGCAAAACCCTGGCGCAGATGTATCCGGCGCTGAAAACCGTTTACGATTTCCTGTGGCTGATTGGCGAGGCGATCTTCTTCTATCTGCCGGTCGGGATTTGCTGGTCCGCGGTGCGCAAGATGGGCGGCACGCCGATTCTCGGTATCGTGCTGGGCGTCACGCTGGTCTCTCCACAGTTAATGAACGCTTACTTACTTGGTCAGCAGGTGCCTGAGGTGTGGAACTTCGGCCTGTTTACCATCGCCAAAGTGGGCTATCAGGCGCAGGTCATTCCGGCATTACTGGCCGGTCTGGCGCTGGGCTTTATTGAAACGCGCCTGAAGCGCATCGTGCCGGATTATCTCTATCTGGTGGTGGTGCCGGTCTGCTCGCTGATCCTGGCGGTGTTCCTGGCGCACGCCTTTATCGGTCCGTTTGGCCGCATGATCGGCGACGGCGTGGCCTTCGCGGTGCGTCACCTGATGACCGGCAGCTTCGCGCCGATTGGAGCCGCGCTGTTTGGCTTCCTGTACGCCCCGCTGGTGATCACCGGCGTGCACCAGACCACGCTGGCTATCGACATGCAGATGATCCAGAGCCTCGGCGGCACGCCGGTCTGGCCGATTATCGCCCTGTCTAACATTGCACAGGCGTCGGCGGTTACCGGCATCATCATCGTCAGCCGCAAGCACAACGAGCGTGAGATCTCCGTTCCGGCAGCCATCTCTGCTTACCTCGGCGTCACCGAACCGGCGATGTACGGTATCAACCTGAAATACCGCTTCCCGATGCTCTGCGCGATGATCGGTTCCGGTCTGGCGGGCCTGGTGTGCGGTCTGAACGGCGTGATGGCGAACGGGATTGGCGTCGGCGGCCTGCCGGGCATTCTCTCCATCCAGCCGGCTTACTGGCAGGTGTTTGCCCTGGCGATGGCCATCGCGATCATCGTCCCTATGGCGCTCACCACCGTGGTTTACCAGCGTAAGTTCCGTCAGGGCTCGCTGCAGATTGTTTAACTTCTTCTTTCGGGGCGCAGTTGCGCCCCTTCGCATTTGCAGGAACGCATTATGAATACCCTTCCTCACTGGTGGCAGAACGGCGTCATCTATCAGATTTACCCAAAGAGTTTCCAGGATACCACCGGCAGCGGCACCGGCGATCTGCGCGGCGTGACGCAGCGGCTGGACTACCTGAAAACCCTCGGCATCGACGCCATCTGGCTGACGCCGTTTTATATCTCCCCGCAGGTGGATAACGGCTACGACGTGGCGAATTACACCGCCATCGACCCGGCTTACGGCACGCTGGATGATTTCGACGAGCTGGTTGCCCGGGCGCACGAGCGCGGCATCCGCATCGTGCTGGACATGGTGTTTAACCACACCTCCACGCAGCACGCCTGGTTCCGCGAGTCGCTGAACAAAGAGAGCCCGTACCGCCAGTTCTACATCTGGCGCGACGGCACGCCGGAGCAGCTTCCCAACAACTGGCGATCCAAGTTTGGCGGCAACGCCTGGCGCTGGCACGCCGAGAGCGAGCAGTATTACCTGCATCTGTTCGCCCCGGAGCAGGCGGATCTCAACTGGGAGAACCCAGAAGTGCGCGCCGAGCTGAAAAAGGTGTGCGAGTTCTGGGCCGATCGCGGCGTCGACGGCTTGCGTCTCGACGTGATTAACCTGATTTCGAAAGATCAGGATTTCCCGGACGACAACACCGGAGACGGCCGCCGCTTCTACACCGACGGGCCGCGCGTTCACGAATATCTGCAGGAGATGAGCCGCGACGTCTTCACCCCGCGCAACCTGATGACGGTGGGCGAGATGTCCTCGACCTCGCTGGAGAACTGCCAGCAGTACGCCTCGCTCGACGGACGCGAGCTGTCGATGACCTTTAACTTCCACCACCTGAAGGTGGACTACCCCGGCGGAGAAAAATGGACGAAGGCGAAGCCGGACTTCGTGGCGCTGAAAACCCTCTTCCGCCACTGGCAGCAGGGGATGCACAACAGGGCGTGGAACGCGCTGTTCTGGTGTAACCACGATCAGCCGCGCATCGTGTCGCGCTTTGGTGACGAAGGGGAATACCGCGTTCAGGCCGCGAAGATGCTCGGCATGGTGCTGCACGGCATGCAGGGCACGCCGTATATCTATCAGGGCGAAGAGCTGGGTATGACCAACCCGCACTTCAGCCGCATCACCGACTATCGCGACGTGGAAAGCCTGAACATGTTCGCCGAACTGCGCGCCAACGGCCGCGAACCGGATGAACTACTGGCGATTCTGGCGAGTAAGTCCCGCGATAACGGGCGAACCCCAATGCAGTGGGACGCTTCGCACAATGCGGGCTTTACCGAGGGCGAGCCGTGGATTGGCGTCTGCGACAATTACGAGACGGTGAACGCCCGCGCCGCGCTCGACGACCCGGATTCGGTGTTCTACACCTATCGGTCGCTGATCGGCCTGCGTAAAACCCTGCCGGTGCTGACGTGGGGAGATTATGAGGATCTTCTGCCGGAACATCCTTCTCTTTGGTGCTACCGTCGTCAGTGGCAGGGGCAGACGCTGATGGTGGCGGCGAACCTGAGTAATACGCCGCAGGAATGGCAGACAGACGCTCTCAGCGATAGGTCGCAGGTGGTGATGAGTAACTACCCGGCACCGCAAACGACGTCGCTGCGTCCGTTTGAAGCCGTCTGGTGGTTGCAGCAGTAATTCTCTCTACCGGGTGCGGCTCAGCACCCGGCTTACTTTACTGTTTTTGTTGAGTAAATAATCAGATTTTTCTCTCGCGCCTTTACAATCGCTGAAGCGCCCGTCGTTTGTACTCTCGTCTTTTTACTTTGTTCTGCATCAAATAAATCGCAAACATGTTTGATGCAAATCACTATATGTAGCACTTAAAATGCACGCCGACCCAACATCTTGTATTTATCGTCTACTATTCCAACAACAAGACGGCGCTTACGCTGGCCGGAATTGTGGATAACACGAGCAGGGAACGCGGGAAGTCTTTGGCCCGGCGGGGAATATGCCCGGTTATGACTTCTCCACCTCTGTGGATAACCTGTTTTCAAAAAATGGAGTGATCATGACACCGCATGTGATGAAACGTGATGGCTGTAAAGTGCCGTTTAAATCAGAGCGCATCCAGGAAGCCATTCTGCGTGCAGCTAAAGCAGCGGGAGTCGATGACGCAGATTACTGCGCCACCGTCGCAGAAGTCGTTAGCAGCCAGATGAACGAACGCAGCCAGGTCGATATCAGTGAGATCCAGACCGCGGTTGAGAACCAGCTGATGGCGGGGCCCTACAAGCAGCTGGCGCGCGCCTACATTGAGTACCGTCACGATCGTGACGTGCAGCGTGAGAAGCGCGGTCGTCTGAACCAGGAGATCCGTGGCCTGGTGGAGCAGACCAACTCCGCCCTGCTCAATGAAAACGCCAACAAAGACAGTAAAGTGATCCCAACCCAGCGCGACCTGCTGGCCGGTATCGTCGCCAAACACTATGCCCGTCAGCATCTGCTGCCGCGCGACGTGGTGTCGGCGCACGAGCGCGGTGAAATTCACTACCACGATCTCGACTATTCGCCGTTCTTCCCGATGTTCAACTGCATGCTGATCGACCTGAAAGGCATGCTGACCCACGGTTTTAAAATGGGTAACGCCGAGATTGAACCGCCAAAATCAATCTCCACGGCCACCGCCGTCACCGCGCAGATTATCGCTCAGGTCGCCAGCCATATTTATGGCGGCACCACGATTAACCGCATTGATGAAGTGCTGGCCCCGTTCGTGACGGCAAGCTTCAACAAGCATCGTAAAACGGCCGAAGAGTGGCAGATCCCGGACGCCGACGGCTACGCGCACTCCCGCACCGAGAAAGAGTGCTACGACGCCTTCCAGTCGCTGGAGTATGAGGTAAACACGCTGCACACCGCCAACGGCCAGACGCCGTTTGTGACCTTCGGCTTTGGGCTGGGCACCAGCTGGGAATCACGCCTGATCCAGCAGTCCATCCTGCGCAACCGCATTTCCGGTCTCGGCAAGAACCGCAAAACGGCGGTGTTCCCGAAACTGGTGTTCGCCATCCGCGACGGCCTGAACCACAAGTTTGGCGATCCGAACTACGACATCAAACAGCTGGCGCTGGAGTGTGCGAGCAAGCGCATGTATCCGGACATCCTGAATTACGACCAGGTTGTGAAAGTGACCGGTTCGTTTAAAACGCCAATGGGCTGCCGCAGCTTCCTCGGCGTGTACGAAGATGAAAACGGCGAGCAGATCCACGACGGGCGCAACAACCTGGGCGTCATCAGCCTGAACCTGCCGCGCATCGCGCTGGAGGCGAAAGGCAATGAAGCGGAATTCTGGACGCTGCTGGACGAGCGCCTGCAGCTGGCGCGTAAGGCGCTGATGACCCGCATCGCGCGCCTTGAAGGGGTCAAAGCCCGCGTCGCGCCGATCCTCTATATGGAAGGGGCCTGCGGCGTACGTCTGAAAGCGGACGATGACGTGTCGGAGATCTTCAAAAACGGTCGCGCGTCCATTTCGCTGGGCTATATCGGTATTCACGAGACCATCAACGCCCTGGCGGGCGATACGCATATGTACGACAGCGAGGCCCTGCGTGAGAAAGGCATCGCCATCGTTCAGCGCCTGCGCGACGCGGTTGACCAGTGGAAAGAGGAAACCGGCTACGGGTTTAGCCTCTACAGCACGCCGAGCGAGAACCTGTGCGACCGCTTCTGCCGTCTGGATACCGCCGAATTCGGGATCGTGGAAGGCGTGACCGACAAAGGGTATTACACCAACAGCTTCCACCTCGACGTGGAGAAAAAGGTGAACCCGTACGACAAGATCGACTTCGAAGCGGCCTATCCGCCGATCGCCAGCGGCGGCTTCATCTGCTACGGCGAGTACCCGAACATTCAGCACAACCTGAAGGCGCTGGAAGACGTGTGGGATTATAGCTATCAGCACGTGCCGTATTACGGGACCAACACGCCAATCGACGAGTGCTACGAGTGCGGCTTTACCGGTGAGTTCGAGTGTACGAGCAAAGGCTTTACCTGCCCGAAATGCGGCAACCACGATGCGGCTCGCGTCTCCGTGACCCGTCGCGTGTGCGGCTATCTCGGCAGCCCGGACGCGCGTCCGTTTAACGCTGGCAAGCAGGAAGAGGTGAAGCGTCGCGTGAAGCATTTGGGGAATGGGCAGATCGGGTAAGTTCTGCGCAGGGTTCTCCCCCTCACCCTACCCCTCTCCCTCAAGGGAGAGGGAACTCTTCCCCCTCTCCCTGTGGGAGAGGGTCGGGGTGAGGGCATCAGCGCGCACAAATTCTCTGGACATTTTCTATGCGATATCATCAATACTACCCCGTCGACATCGTCAACGGCCCCGGCACCCGCTGCACCCTGTACGTCTCAGGCTGCGTCCACGAATGCCCCGGCTGCTATAACAAAAGCACCTGGCGCTTAAATTCCGGCATGCCGTTCACCGCCGAAATGGAAGACCGGATCGTCAACGACCTGAACGACACGCGCATCAAACGTCAGGGGATTTCCCTCTCCGGCGGCGACCCCCTGCACCCGCAAAACGTGCCGGATATCCTGAAGCTGGTGAAACGCATTCGCCGCGAATGTGCAGGCAAAGATATTTGGGTCTGGACGGGATATAAGCTGGATGAACTCAATGCGCAGCAAAGAGAAGTAGTGGATCTGATTAACGTCCTGGTCGACGGCAAGTTCGTGCAGGATTTAAAAGACCCGGCCCTGATCTGGCGCGGCAGCAGCAACCAGGTTGTGCATCATCTGCGTTGAAAAAAGGCGGATGTTATCCGTCCGCCCTTACCTCAAAACCGGCTCAAACTCTCCATTGCCACCGCCTTAAACTCGGCAAAATCTCCGCAGCCACACAGCCGCGACATCGCCCGTTCACGCAGGAAGGTGACGAAGATATCGTAAATCGCCATCGCCTCTTCGTATTCGCTTTTGCTGATGGCGAGCAGGAAGATGACGTGCGCGGTTTCGTCTCCCCACTGAACGCCGTGCGGGGCGAGCACGGTATAGACCACCGTTTTCTGCGCTAAAAGGCCGAGGGAGTGCGGCAGCGCGATGCCGTCGCCGAGCATGGTGCTGACGATGGCTTCACGCTCGACGACAGAATCCAGGAACTCCGCGCCGACAAACCCCTCGCCTTCAAGCTGCGCGCACAGTTCACGGAACAGCGTTTGCTGGTCAACGGGCTTGTCGATAATGCGGAAATGGGCCGCGTCGAAGTATTTATCCAGCATCCACGGGCGGGTGCGGTCCACCAGCACCAGCTTGCCGATCTGTTCTAACTGGTAATCGGTCGGGAACGGGGCGATCATCACCACCGGTTTAGATTTTTCGCTCACGCGGGCGGTGGAAATGACAAAGTCCTCGCCGATGGAATCCGCCAGCTCGTACTCGCGCAGGGTGAGCGTGCGGGCCACCTCAATCTGCGGGTACTTGCGCTGGAGCACCGCCTCGATCATGCGGACCATAGCATTCCCGGCGTCGCATACCAGCAGCACCCGCGGCTGGCGCTGGTAGCCGATGTTGTAATGGCGCTCCAGCCCGACGCCGATATGCAGCACCAGGAAGCCGATTTCGTTTTCGCTGATCACATACGGCGTGTATTTTCCCCAGCTCGACACCGCCGCGAGGGTCATGTCCCACGCCATCGGGTAGTGCTGCTTGATGTTATCCAGCAGCGGATTGGGGATCATGATTTGATACCGCACGCGGGTGATCATGGTTTTGATGTGCGTGAGCAGGTCCGCGTGCAGCTGCGCGTCGCTGAGCAGGTTGTAGTTATAGTGGGTGTTGATGTAGCGCAGGATGTAGTTGACCAGCGCTTCGTCGTCATCCGCGTTAATGGCGCTCGGGGCAATCTCCTGGATCTGCCGCGCCGCAATGTGCACGCACAGCCAGCTCTCCTCCGAAGGTGAAAGCGCTTTGCCCGCCAGCTGCTGGATAGTGACGGCGATATCCTTCGCCGCCTCGCGCACGTTCTCTTCCACGTCTTCGGCGTGGAATTCCGGCAGCGGATAGCCCTCGCTGATGCGCCGCACCGACACCGCGCAGTACAGGCGCAGGAACAGCTCGCCTTCATCGGTCAGACGGATGTGATGACGCGTCAGCGCCTCGTGCAGCACGGGCACCATCTGCTCCGCCACGCCTGCATTCAGCGCCACGTCGGTCACCAGCGGGTTCAGGCTGTCCTGCTGCGCAAGCTCCCAGAGCAGATCGGTCAGGCAGGCGCGGGTCGACATCTCGCTGCCAAACAGCTTCATCCCGTGGCGCGGACGCGTTTCCAGCGTCAGGTTATAGCGGTGGAACCACTCGCGGACTTCGGCCATGTCGCTCTGTAGCGTAGCGCGGCTGACGAACCACTCGTCCGCCAGATCCTCCAGCTTAAGAGAAAATGCCGAAGTCAGAAAACGCACCACCAGATAGTGCACGCGCTCCGGCCCGGTCCGGGGAATACGCAGCGCGCGCGGGTGGGATGCCTGCAGCTGCTGGTAGCGCTGGGCATCATCAATTTTGAGCTGGTAGCCATTGCCCCGGCTCAATATAAACTGCGCGCCGTGGCCTGCCAGCAGCGCGTTCAGGGCGGTGATATCGGCACGGACGGTTCGCGTGGAGACCGACAGCCGCTGCGCCAGCTCGTCCTGCGGCAGCGTCTCGTTTTGCAACAGATCGAACAGTTGCGCTAAACGTTGGTTCGGAAATCGCACGGGCTTGTCCTCTTACAGCTTAAGGTGAAATGACCATCTGGGATGGGCTGCCGACCGGGGTATAGTCCGGCTCGAAGCTTAATTTCCCGTCCTGCGCCACGCGGAAACGGGTGATGTTGTCGCTGCGCTGGTTCATGACGTACAGCCAGCGTCCCTGCTTATCGAGCGTCAGGGTGCGCGGGTAGTCGCCGCGCGTCCACACGTCGTCCTGATGCGTCAGCGTGCCCTCCGCTGTTACGGTAAAGTGCCCGATGCTGTTATGCAAACGGTTAGCCACATACAGCTGTTTACCGTCGGCGCTTAATGCGAGCCCGGCAGCAAAGCTGGTGCCTTTGTAACCTTCCGGCAGGGCTGAGAGCGTTTTGCCCTCTTTCAGGGTGCCGTTGGCGCTCACGGTATAATGGGTGAGCGTAGACGCCTCTTCGTTAATCAGCCACAGGGCATCGCCTTTTGGCGTAAAGACAAAGTGGCGCGGCCCGGCGCCTTTTGAGGAGGCGCTGATAAACGGCGGATCGTTCGGCGTCAGCTTCCCTGTTCGATCGTCAAAACGGTACTGGTAGAGGCGATCCAGCCCAAGATCGGTGGAAAAGACGTATTTCCCGCTCGGATCGGCGGCGATCATGTGCGCGTGGGGGCCGTTATGATCGCTGATGGCAAAGCTGCCCTCCGCTGCCGCTTCCGGCTTCGCCGCGCCCGGCTCGCCCTGATCCTGATGAGTGTCCGTCGCCTCACCCAGGCTGCCGTCTGCTTTAACGGGTAGCACTGCGATAGATCCGCTGACGTAGTTTGCCACCAGAAGATGGCGACCGTTCGGCGTCAGCGACAGGTAAACCGGCCCCGCGCCGCCGGAGGCCACCTGATTCAGCTCGCTCAGCTGGCCGTTATCCCCCACCCGCAGCGCCTGCACCACGCCCTGCTCCACTTCGCTTGCCAGATAGAGCGTTTTGCCATCGCGTGAGACGGCCAGCTGCGCGGCGTTCGGCAGCCTGCTCACCAGCGTTTTATTCGCCAGCGCGCCGCTTTGCGGGTCAACGGTAAAGCGGTACAGCCCTTCGCCGTTGGGGTTGTAGGTGCCCACCCAGGCGTACTGTGGCTGGGCGATAGCGGCGGTGGCGAGCATTGAGAGTGAAGCAACAAGCAGGGTACGGGTGTGCATGGTGGCTCCTTCAGGTTTGTGCGGTTTGTTTTCCCTCACCCCGGCCCTCTCCCAAAGGGAGAGGGGGTAAAAGTTCCCTCTCCCTTTGGGAGAGGGTTAGGGTGAGGGCAGATACTACTTCACCAGCTTCTTCGTCATCGCAAGCAGCGTACGCACGTCTTCCGGGCGCGTGTCGCCGCTGGCTTTGTCGATAATTGAGCTGTAGATATGCGGGATGATTTTGCTCACGCCCGCGTCGAGGGCGATCTGCAGGATCTCCTCATAGTTTTCCAGATCGATACCTCCGGTCGGCTCCAGCCAGAAGTCGTGACGGGCGCAGGCTTCCGCCACCGCGTTGTACTCGTCACGGCACTTGAGGCCGCCCATCGGGAAGTATTTGATGGAGCTGCCGCCGAAATCCTTCAGCAGGGCAATCGCGGTTTCAACCGGTACGATGCCGTCCGGTGCGTTGCTGCTCAGCGGTCCGGTGGAAATTTTGACCATCCCGACGGTGCCGGTCGGAGAGACCAGGCCGTTGACCACCGACTCATTCTGCCCCAGCAGCGCGCGGCTGGTGGCCACGCCGGTGAAGACCTGGTTGACGTGCTGCGGCTGCACCTGACGGGAGATCTCGCTCACCATCGCCGACTGGTTCGGATCCCCCGCGCCGAGGCCGACGGAGAGTGCGTTATCGATCAGCGCGGCATATTCACGCATATCGGCAACGGCGCTCGCCACGTCCGGGTAATTTTTGGAGAGCACGCCCACCAGCACGTGACCTTCCGCCGCCTCGTAAATGGCGCTGGCGTTGGCTTTCGATCCTGCCAGCACGTTCAGGCAGACGCGGTCACGGTAAAAGTTGGGGGTCAGTTTCATGCTTTTTTCTCCTGTCCTAATACTTCGCTAATGCGGCGGTACACGATGTTCAGCTGGTCAGCATTCACGCTGCGCACGTCCGCCTCGATAATCCCTTCGTTGGCCTTGTAGCCACGGAAGTAAATGGCATATTCGCCCTGCTTGAGCTTCGCCACCAGATCGCCCGTGCCGACGCCCGTTGCGGCTTCGTCAAACTTAATCTCGGTGCGCGCGATATCGCGACCGGCGCTGTCCCAGACCACGCGCGCGGTCACGCCGTTCAGGGTGTTGAGCGCCTCGATAAACGGCGTCATCTTCGCCACCATCTCGGCCCCGCTCTCTTTGGTCGCCGTCAGGTAGTGTTCGATGGCGCAGGTCAGGCCAAGAATGCCCTCTTTGCCCACCTTCATCGCGCGGCCAATGCCCGCCGTCTGGCGCTTCACCCACTCAACGTACTGGGTTTTGCCGATCACCAGCCCGCTGGTTGGGCCTTCAATCGCCTTCGCGCCGCTGTAGATCACCAGGTCCGCGCCGGAGCGGTAGTACGCATGAAGATCTTCTTCCGCCGCCGCATCGACGATCAGCGGGAGATCGTGCTTGCGCGCCACCACCGCCGCCTGCTCGACGCTGAGCATGCTTTTCTGCACGCAGTGGTGCGATTTGATGTAGAGGATCGCCGCCGTGCGCGGGGTGATCGCCGCCGCCAGCTGTTCGGCGGAGCATTCGTTGGCGTAGCCCGCCTCCACCAGCTTGCCGCCGCCCAGCGCCACCATGGTGCCCACCGGCGCGCCAAAGTTCACGTTGTGGCCTTTCGGCAGGACGATTTCGTTGTTCTCAATCGGGGTCACGTGCAGGTTTTCCAGCAGCCAGTCGCTGTCTTTGACCAGCACCGCCGCCACGGACTGGGCTATGCCCGCCGACGCGCAGGAGACCACCGTCGCGCCTTCCACATCCAGCAGCTTCGCGATGTATTCCCCGGTTTTGTTGACCAGATCCTTCATCTCGAAATAGTGATTCATGCCGTCCATCGCCGCCTGCACCACTTCCGGGCGCGGCGTGGAGACGCCCAGCGCCGTCATGCGGCCAGAGGTGTTGATAACCTGCTTTAAATGGTACTTCTCATAAATCGAAGGCATGTTCCGTGCTCCCTTGTTCGGTCATATAGCCCTTGCCCGCGCGGATCGCGGCAAGCGGCAACAGAATGTGTTCAGCCTGCAGGCTGTCGTTTTCGGCATCCGTCAGCACCGTCGGCTGGCGTTTGAGCGTAAACAGCGTCAGGTCGGCGTCGAGACCCGGCTGAATGCGGCCTTTGCGCGCCAGGCGCAGGCCGTCGGCGGCGTTGGCGGTCACGCAGTCAATCACCTGCGGCAAGGACATGCCGATGGCGAGAAACTTCGACATCACGCTTGCCAGCGAGCCCACCGGGCCGTTGATGCGATTGCGGCAGTAGATATCCGAGCTGATGGTGTGCGGCAGAATGCCCATCGCGATGGCGCGTTTCGCCACCTCAAAGCTGAAGCTCGCCGTGCCGTGGCCGACGTCCAGGCGCACGCCGCGCTTCAGGGCGGAGGTGATGGAGGCGCGCAGCTCGCCGGAGGGCGTCAGAATGCGGTTGGGTTTGCCGTTATAGCAGTGGGTGATAATGTCGCCGGAGCTCAGCAGTTCGGCAATTTCGTCGAGGTTCGGCGGGTTGTTGCCGATGTGCACCATCAGCGGCAGGTCGCCGTTCTCTTTCTGAATGGCTTTCGCCCGCTCCAGCGGCGTGATGCCGTTTTCACCGACCACGCTGCTGCTCATGCGCGCCTTCAGGCCGACGATAAAATCAGGGTGGCGCTTCACCGCCAGCTTCACCGCGTCGGCGTCAATATTCGCCATGTTGGCCAGTTCGTTCTGGGCAATCAGCCCCACGCGGGAGATGTTCAGCAGGGCAAACACCTCGGTGGAGGCCCTGCGGGTGATGTCATAGAAGTCGTCCACGTCGTCGGCGCCGGTACTGCCCGCGTCCACCACGGAGGTGACGCCGGTAGCAATGCCCACGCTGTCCGGCTCGTCGTGGTAAATCGGGGAGTTCGGGTAGCAGTGAACGTGGGAGTCAATCCAGCCTGCGCTGACGAACACGTCGCCGTTCAGCTCAACCGTTTTATGCGCGGGGGCGTTAATCTCGCCCAGCGCCGCGATCTTCCCGTCCTGAATGGCGATATCGGTCAGGGTATCGTCGGCAAGGCGCGCACGGCGCAGGAGTAAATCAAACATGAGGATCTCCTGATAAGGCGGGCGCCTGAGCGCCCGCGGGTATTAAAGGGCGACCGGGAACAGCCAGCCCAACAGCATTGCGCCGAGGATCGCGCCACCGGTGATCGGCTTCTGCCAGATGTAGAACACCAGCGCACCCAGCAGGGAGCCGACGCCGATAGGAATGGAGGCGGTCATGGCGCTGAGGATAATCAACGGCCCGAGGAAGCGGCCGGAGGCGTTACCCGCGCCCATCATCACGTCTGCACCGTAGGTGGAGTTGCTCTGGTTGATGGTGAACTTACGCGCCAGGATAATGACGTAGCCAATCGCCAGACCAATCACCAGGCCGGTAATCAGCGCGGCAATGAAGTTGGTCACCGGGAACATGATGCCCGCGCCCAGCAGCAGCGCAGGAACCCCGAGGCCCACGCCGGTCTGGATCGCGCCGCCGATGTCGAGAATACCCACCAGCGACCCTTCGATAATGCGGGCGAACAGGAAGCTCGCGCCGAACGCCGCCACCGCGCCGTAAACGCCGGTATCGATCCCCGCTTTCAGCATCGCCACGAAGGCCACTTCGTTAAACGCGCCGATGCCGTAGAGGTAGTACATGTGCGTCCCGGCGAAAACGCCGGAGGAGAGCAGGCCAACGAAGATCGGGAACGACCAGTCGGCATACCAAAAACCTTTATTCTGTTCCATTTAGAGGCTCCTGTTATTTACCGCTGAGCGAGTTGTGGATCATGTCGAGCCAGTTCGGCACGGTCAGATGGAAGGATTCGATCATCTTCATGTCGAAGCCGCGGAAGAAGCCGCTCAGCACGAAGAGCAGGACGATCGCCGCCATCATCACTTTGGTGACGTGGTTCCAGCCGCTCTCTTCCACGCCTTTACCGATCAGGATCCCCAGCACCAGGCCCGGTACGGCGTTCCCCATAATCAGCTGCGCCGCGCCGCCAAAGATGGTGGCCCAGAAGCCCGATTTTTTACCCGCATCGATGGCTGCCAGCCAGAAGATCACCGGCATCACGGTGTTCACCAGCAGATTCGCCGCCGGTACCAGAACCTTCACGGCGGTGACCTGAAGCGCTGCCGGAACGGAGGAGGCGGTCAGGTTCAGGAAGGTGACGACGAGCATGCCAATCACGCCGCAGGCAATCGCCATTTTGCGCGGGTCGTGCAGCGTTTCGCCGACGTTACGGTTTTTGATCATCAGTGCAGCAGCACCCCAGTTCGGGATGATGCGGTGGTCAACGTCCTGTGTGAAAGCCCCTGCGGCCACGGAAGAGGCCCAGGCGTTAAAGAAGAAACCTAACCCAAAGGAGAAGTGGGACGCCGGATCCCCTTCGCAGGAGTTCAGTTCCCCCAACGTACGAAACGCGCCCATACCCTGAGTGGTAGGCGCATGAAACATGCGTGCAGCCCCGGCGCCAACACCGACGCCAACCAGGCCGCCAATGATGAGCGATTTTATTAATATAATTAAGAACATCAGTCTGCCCTTTTATGAATAATCAGCGTTGCGTGACGAAATCCACCTGGTCAAGATTGATAGCGGTCACGTTGACGGTCACATCCAGCTCCACGCTGTAGGTGCGTCTTTCCCGGCGCAGAAAGAAGAACAGAAACGCTTCTTTTCGCACCGCTTCTTGCGCCTGAACGACCTGCACATCCTGTGGCTCAATACGCAGTAAGATATGCGGTGAGGCTTTCATCACCGCGGCCTGAACGTGGTTGAGCGCGTCGGCAAAGGCGCGCGCTTTGGCGTCGCCTTTTCCCTTCACTCTCACCGTGGTTGTGAACTGTTCTTTCATGCTTATGCGCCGTATTTCTTTTGCCACGCCTGCACCAGACGCTCGCCCAGCTCTTCTTTATCCATAAAGCCGAAGCCCAGCACGTTGCAGCCTTCGTTGATGGCGGTCACGCCCTCTTCCACGGAACGCATGCCATATTTGGCCTTGTAGCCATATTTGGTTTGGGCAGTGATGGCACCCGCGCCGCCGCTGCCGCAGAAGGAGATGCCGAAGGTGGCGTTTTCCGCTTTCATCACGTCGCCGAGCTTCATGTCCGCCGCCATGCCCGGTACGACCACCGCGCGTCCACCTGCTTTTTCCACACCGGCAGCCACTTTCTGACCTTTACCCAGGCGATCGCCAATCACGACTGTAATCTGTTCCATGTGTTGCTCCTTAAAGGTTGTCTTTCGCGACTTCAAAGTGAACGGAGAGCAGCCAGGCTTCTTCATCAGGAAGATTGCCAAACTGCGCGACCACTTCACGGGCGAGCCGCATTGAATCCGGTGAAATTTCGTCAAACAGCTCTGCTTCAACCTCCGGCAGCGGCTCGCCGGTCACGGACCGGTGCGCCATTGCGCGCACGTGGGAGGTGAGCATCTGCTCCTGTACCGCATTGGGGATGATGTTGTTTCGGCCCAGCAGGGCATAAACCTGCTGCAGCATGGTGTTCGCGAGCTGTTCTGTTTGCTCTGCCTGTTCCCCAACGTCGTTCATTACCGCTCCGTTAATCACTGGTCTTACCCCGTTAATGGCTCTGGAATAAAACTAACGTTGGGGGGGAATTGTTTGTAGCGAGTTGTTTTCCACTTCGAAGTGGAAAGGCGAGCCGCAGCAGTGATCTGTGCCACATAAATGCGGTGAATCTGAATTAATGACGGTATTTGCGTGATGAATATCACGTATTCCAGCGGCAAAACGCGCGCCGGGGAAACGAAACGTTCAGGCGCGGTGACGCAAAAATGTGATGGCGATAGGGTTTACTTATTACCGCATAAAAAAAACGGGGGCCGCTGGCCCCCGCTGGTTGTTTGTCAGATGCGCGATCGGTTAACGGTATTTCTTGTGATAGGTGTTACGGGTCGTCACAAACTGCTCGGCCGCCGCCTGGGCTTCCTTCACTTTGCCTTCGTTAGCCAGCTTCAGCGCGCCGTCGATCTGGCCGACCAGCACGTCAAAGCCGTGGCGGTAGTCTTTCATCTCTGCGCTGTCTGCTGCTTTGCTTTCCAGCTTCGGAGGCGTCGCTTTTTGTGCGTCCAGCGCCGCTTCACGCATTTTGGTCAGCGCGTCTTTCATTTCAGCCGCATTGTCGGTTTTCTGCACCACCTTCAGGTTTTGACCGAGGATGCCCATGTCGTCTTCAAGATCGGCAGCAAACGCAGAAGAGCCAAGAACCAGCGTTGAAGCCGCGACGATCGCTAACAGATGTTTACGCATTGCTCACTTCCTTTTTTATTATTAAAACGCCTTTACGGGTATTACTGACCGGCGATTTTCATTTCCGGCAGAAGTACAGAACCACACTGTATATTGCTACGTGTTTCAATATCGTTACCGACCGTAACGATATTGCGCCACATGTCCTTCAAATTTCCAGCGATGGTAATTTCGCTCACCGGATACTGGATTTCGCCGTTTTCCACCCAGAAGCCCGCCGCGCCGCGCGAGTAGTCTCCGGTGATGCCGCTTACGCCCTGGCCCATCAGCTCGGTGACCACCAGACCGGTGCCCATCTCTTTCAGCATCTGCTCAAAGTTCAGGCCCTGTCCGGCAATGCGCCAGTTGTGGATGCCGCCAGCGTGTCCGGTGCTTTTCAGCCCCAGCTTGCGCGCGGAGTAGTTGGTCAGCAGCCACTGGGTCAGAATACCGTCTTTGATGATATCGCGACGTTCGGTGCGCACGCCTTCACTGTCGAACGGCGTGGAGGCCAGCCCTTTCAGCAGGTGCGGATGTTCTTCAATGGTGAGCCATTCCGGCAGGATCTGCTTGCCCAGCGAGTCGAGCAGGAAGGTCGATTTACGGTAAACCGAGCCGCCTGCGATAGCGCCCACCAGATGGCCAAACAGACCGGTCGCCACTTCGTTGGCAAAAATAACCGGGGCCTTCATGGTGGAGAGTTTGCGCGGCGACAGGCGTGACAGCGTGCGTTCGGCACACTCTTTACCCACCCACTCAGGAGACTGCAAATCCCCCAGCGCGCGGCCAATGGTATAGGCGTAGTCACGCTCCATGTCACCGTTCTCTTCAGCGATCACGCAGCTGGAGAGCGAATGACGGGTAGAGCAGTAGCCCTGTAGCATGCCGTGGCTGTTGCCGAAGACTTTGATGCCGTAATGGCTGTTGAAGCTGCCGCCTTCGGTATTGGTGATGCGCTTATCGGCCTGCAGGGAAGCCTGCTCGGCGCGCGCGGCGAGTTCGATCGCTTCGTCCGGGGTTACTTCCGCCGGGTGGAAAAGATCGAGATCCGGCGCGTCAAACGCCAGCAGGTCTTTATCCGCCACGCCTGCGTAAGGATCCGGAGAGGTATAACGGGCGATATCCAGCGCCGCCTGCACCGTACGGGCAATGGCATCCGGGCTGAGATCGGTAGATGACGCGCTGCCTTTGCGATTCTGGTGATACACCGTGATCCCAAGCGCGCCATCGCTGTTGAATTCTACGTTCTCCACTTCACCATAGCGGGTGCTCACGCTGATGCCGGTGGTTTTGCTGACCGCCACTTCGGCGCCATCTGATTTTTCTGAAGCAAGCATCAGCGCGGTGGAGACGGCTTCTTCAAGAATCTTACGCTGCGCTTCAACTTGTGAGGTTACTTTCATCGCAAATGCCATACTGTAAGAGAGAGTTATCTGAAGTCTAACAGAGAACCGTTTTTCAGTGCGCGTCTTAACTGGTAACATTAGCCTCTTTTTTTAAGGAGCCTGACATGACTAAGCAGCCCGAAGACTGGCTCGACGACGTTCCCGGTGATGACATCGAAGACGAAGATGATGAGATCATCTGGGTCAGTAAAAGTGAAATTAAACGTGACGCCGAAGAGTTAAAACAGCTTGGCGCAGAAATGGTAGAACTGGGTAAAAACGCGCTGGACAAGATCCCGCTCGACCAGGATCTGCGTGATGCCATTGAACTGGCACAGAAAATCAAGAAAGAAGGCCGTCGTCGCCAGCTTCAGCTTATCGGGAAAATGCTGCGTCAGCGCGACGTCGATCCGATCCGCCAGGCGCTGGACAAGCTGAAAAACCGCCACAACCAGCAGGTTGCGTTTTTCCATAAGCTTGAGCAGATCCGCGATCGCCTGATTGAACAGGGTGATGATGCCGTACCGGAAGTGCTGAACCTGTGGCCGGATGCCGACCGCCAGCAGCTGCGTTCCTTGATCCGCAACGCGCAGAAAGAGAAAGAAGGGAATAAGCCGCCGAAGTCTGCGCGCCTGATTTTCCAGTATCTGCGCGAGCTGTCTGAGAACGAAGAGTAATCAGTTCCCCCCTCCCCGGAGGGCGAGGGAGGAAAGAATATAGGCCCGGTAAGCGCAAGCGCCACCGGGCTTTTTTTTACTCTGCGGCTGCCGCTTCCGCTTTCTTCGCCAGACCGTCCAGCAGCTTCTGATGGATCCCACCAAAACCGCCGTTGCTCATCACCAGAATGTGATCGCCAGGCTGAGCGGCTTTCACCACCATATCCGCGAGCGCATCCACATCCGCGCTCCAGTGCGCAGGCTGAATGCAGGCATCGGCCACTTCGGCCACCTGCCACGGAATATGCTGCGGCTGCAGCAGGAAGACCTCATCGGCACGTCCTAACGACGGCGCGAGATCATCTTTGCAGATGCCCATCTTCATGGTGTTCGAGCGCGGTTCCAGCACCGCGAGGATGCGGGCTGTCCCGCCGACCTTGCCGCGCAGGGCGGCAAGCGTTGCCAGAATGGCCGTTGGGTGGTGCGCGAAATCGTCATACACGGTAACGCCGTGGGCTTCACCGCGCAGTTCCAGACGGCGACGGGCGTTAATGAACGAGCCCAGCGCATTGGCCGCATCCGCAGGCAGTACGCCCACGTGACGCGCCGCAGCAATAGCCATCAGGCCGTTGTGCATGTTGTGCTCACCCACCAGGCCCCACTTCACCTCACCCACTTTTTCACCGTCGAGCAGCACCTCCCACTCGGAGGCATCGGCGTTGAGTTTCTTCGCCTGCCAGTGGCCCTGCTCGCCCACCAGCTCCTGCTCGCTCCAGCAGCCCATCGCCATCGTCTGCTTCAGGTTGATGTCGTTCTCCGGCAGGATGATGCGCCCCTGGCCCGGAACAATGCGCACCAGGTGGTGGAACTGTTTCTGGATCGCTTTCAGGTCGTCAAAAATATCCGCGTGGTCGAACTCAAGGTTGTTGAGGATCAGCGTGCGCGGGCAGTAATGCACGAACTTGGAGCGCTTGTCGAAGAACGCGCAGTCGTATTCGTCGGCTTCGATCACGAAGAACGGGCTGTCACCCAGACGCGCAGAAACGTCGAAATTACCCGGTACGCCGCCAATCACGAAGCCCGGCTTGTAGCCGCAGGCTTCGAGGATCCAGGTCGCCATGCCCGCGGTCGTGGTTTTGCCATGGGTACCGGCAACGGCAACCACCCAGCGGTCGCGCAGGACGAAGTCATGCAGCCACTGCGGGCCGGACATGAACGGAATATTGCGTTCCAGAACCGCCTCGACGCACGGATTGCCGCGGGTCATGGCGTTGCCGATGATCACCAGGTCCGGCTCGGGATCCAGCTGGCTGGCATCGTAGCCCTGAATTAACGAGATGCCCTGTTTCTCCAGAAGTGTGCTCATTGGCGGATACACATTGGCGTCCGAACCTGTCACTTCATGGCCCAGCGAGCGCGCCAGCATTGCCAGTCCGCCCATGAAAGTGCCACAAATCCCCAATATATGAATGCGCATACGTCACTATCCTTCTTCAATGTGGCGCACATTTTACTCACATGTTAGCGGCTGTGAAACGCATTTCAGGTAAATCCGTATGTTGCTGGCGCGATTCACCTCTGCGCTAATATTTGAATGTTTGTTAAGATTGTTGGGCTTTAGTCGTTTTAGTGAACATACAATCGCTCTACTCACAAAGATGCAGGGAAAGTGTTATGAAAACGTTAGGTGAATTTATTGTCGAAAAGCAGCACGAGTTCTCTCATGCTACCGGTGAACTCACTGCTTTGCTGTCGGCAATAAAGCTGGGCGCTAAGATCATCCACCGCGATATCAACAAGGCCGGTCTGGTCGATATCCTGGGTGCCAGCGGTGCCGAGAACGTTCAGGGCGAGGTTCAACAGAAGCTCGATCTGTTCGCAAATGAAAAATTGAAAGCTGCACTGCGCGCGCGCGACATCGTTGCGGGTATCGCCTCTGAAGAAGAAGATGAAATTGTTGTTTTCGAAGGGTGTGAACACGCTAAATACGTTGTTCTGATGGATCCGCTCGACGGCTCCTCAAACATCGACGTTAACGTTTCTGTCGGTACCATTTTCTCCATCTACCGCCGCGTCACGCCTGTTGGCACGCCGGTGACCGAAGAAGATTTCCTGCAGCCGGGCATTAACCAGGTTGCTGCCGGTTACGTCGTTTATGGCTCCTCCACCATGCTGGTGTACACCACCGGCTGCGGAGTTCACGCCTTTACGTACGATCCTTCACTGGGCGTTTTCTGCCTGAGCCAGGAACGCATGCGCTTCCCGGAGAAGGGCAACACCTACTCCATCAACGAAGGCAACTACATCCGCTTCCCGAACGGCGTGAAGAAGTACATTAAATTCTGCCAGGAAGAAGATAAAGCGACCCAGCGCCCGTACACGTCACGCTATATTGGCTCTCTGGTCGCGGATTTCCACCGTAACCTGCTGAAAGGCGGTATCTACCTCTACCCAAGCACCGCCAGCCACCCGGACGGGAAGCTGCGCCTGCTGTACGAGTGCAACCCGATGGCGTTCCTCGCCGAACAGGCGGGCGGCAAGGCGAGCGACGGTAAAGAGCGTATTCTGGATATCGTGCCGGAAAGCCTTCACCAGCGCCGTTCATTCTTCGTCGGCAACAACCACATGGTTGAAGACGTTGAACGTTTTATCCGTGAGTATCCGGACGCGTAATGCCTCTCTACAGGGGAGCCGTTCTGGCTCCCCTGGTCATTTATATGTTTTACCGTATAAGTGTTTATAAAAAACATGCTTTAATATTCACCACTGCTCCTGCATTATTTCCATAACAGTTTGACAGATATTTCGTGGAGCAGAACCGCAATGAACAATTATTCCCGTGCTAATACCGGCATTGATTTAAATCTTATCCCTGTATTTATTGAAATCGTCCGCTGCGGCAGCATGGCTAAAGCCTCTTTGCGTCTGGAGATGTCACGTCCGGCGGTGAGTCTGGCCCTAAAGCGTTTTAATCAACTCTTTGATGAACCATTATTTTTCCGCAAAGGTTTATATCTTGAACCGACGGAAAAAGCGTTAGCTTTAACCAGTTCGCTGGAAATATTAATGGGTGAAATTCACGATAATATTGCGGCAGTTAATTCCGAAAAAAATAAAACCCCGGCACAGAACGTACCGGGGCTGGGTAATATTATGCAGCGGTCTGAGTCGTCACTTTGAATGATGACATGGCTTCCATCAGCTGACGCGACTGCTCCTCAAGAGAGCGGGTCGCGGCGGAGGATTGCTGCACCAGCGCCGCATTCTGCTGCGCCGTTTCGTCCATCTGATTCACCGCAATATTCACCTGCTCAATACCGCGGCTCTGCTCCTGAGACGCGGTCGCAATCTCACGCATCAGTTTGGTCATGCGCAGCACTTCAGTTGCGATTTCGTCCATGGTTTCGCCGGCCTGCTGGGCCAGCTCGCTGCCCTCGTTAACGTGGGTCTGCGAATCACTGATAAGCGATCGGATCTCTTTCGCCGCGTCGGCACTGCGGCTGGCAAGGTTTCGCACTTCGCCCGCGACGACGGCAAACCCGCGCCCCTGCTCGCCCGCGCGCGCCGCTTCCACGGAGGCGTTAAGCGCCAGGATATTGGTCTGGAAGGCAATACCGTCGATCACGCTCAGGATGTCGGCGATGCGCGCCGAGCTGCCGGAGATATCGCGCATTTTTTCAATTACGTAGCAAACCATTTCGCTGCCGTGATCGGCCGTGTCGGACACCGACTTCGCCAGCTGGTGCGCCTGCTCGGCGTTATCGGCGTTGAGCTTCACCGTCGCGGTGATCTGTTCCATGCTGGCCGCCGTCTGCTCCAGCGACGTGGCGGTGGATTCCGTACGCTCGGCAAGATCGCGGTTTCCCAGCGTCAGCTCGCGGCTACCGGTGTCAATTTGCGAGCTGGCATCGCGTACCCGCATAACCGAGTTCATCAGCGACTGTCGCATCTCCTCTATCACCGCGTTGAGGCGGTTAAACTCCTGGCTCGCGGGGGCATTCAGCGTATGGGTTAAATCCCCCGCAGCCACGTTCTCCAGCTGAGCGATCGATGCCGAAAGCGGCTTGAGCAGCATATGGCGCAGCACCAGCCACGCGAGCACGATAATACCCGCCGTCAGCAGCGCTGCGACGATAATCAGGATCAGTACGCGGGTTTTACTCGCCTGCACGGCGCTCACTTCCGCCTGACCACGCGCTTCGCTCCATTTCTGGAACGCCTGCATATCGTTATCAAACTGCTTCGCCACCGGAATCAGCGTCTTCTCCAGCAGATCGTAATAACCGTCCGCGCTCTGGTCATTCAGGGTTTTCAGCATCGGGTTGATCCCCTGCTGGCTATACGTCGCCAGGCTGGCCGCCACTTTATCGAGCAGCTGTTGCCCCTGCTCGTCAGCCACGCCGCCGTCGATCACGCCTTTCAGCGTTTTCTGGGCCAGGGCAACTTCCTGATTGATGTTTTTTACCGCTTTGGCCGCATCGTCCAGCATGCCGATTTCCATCATGCGGACGGCCTGGCCCGCCTCATTGCGCGCGCGCAGGATCAGCGTATAGCCTGAATTAAGCTGCACCATCTGCTCACCCTGAAGGTGATTAATACGCTGCAGTGAAGAAGAACTCTGTGTGAGGGCATAAATTCCAATGCCGCTGACAATCAGCAGCAGAAGGGTCATAACGGCCAGTAAAGAGAGCAAGCCGGTACGAATCGATAGCGTTTTAAGCATGATATTATTTCCGGTAGCGAGATATTTCTGGGCATAAAAAAAGAGTATCGGCCGCTACCGGAAAATGTTTAGACTTTAAGCAAATTCAGCGTGTTATCGCTCTGTTACCGATGTGTTTACGCGGGTAACAGGCGAGCTTTGACGGTTCTCCCAGAGCACCGTCAGGCCACGCTGCAGGGCAATAAAAATAAACAGCAGAATGCCGATGGCGATCTTCGTCCACCAGGAGCTGAGCGTGCCGTCAAAGTTGATATAGGTTTGTATCAGCCCCTGGATCGCCACGCCGAACAGCGTTCCCAGCACCGTCCCCACCCCGCCGCTGAGCAGCGTGCCGCCAATGACCACAGAAGCAATCGCATCCAGCTCAACGCCCACGCCTGCAAGGGCATAACCCGCCTGGGTATACACCGAGAAGACGATACCCGCCAGCGTCGCCAGGCCGGTCGAGAGCATATAGATGCGGATGGTGGTGCTGCGGGTGGAGATCCCCATCAGGTTTGCCGACGTGGCGTTACCGCCGATGGCGTAAACCTGATTACCAAACTGGGTACGGTGGGCGAGGAAGATGCCAATCACCACCACGCCCAGCATCAGCAGCCCCATCGCGCTCAGGCGGCCGCCGCCGGGAATTTTCCACGCCAGGCTGGAGAGCGTGTCGTACACCGGATGGTTAATCGGAATCGACTCTTCCGAGACCAGATAGCTCACCCCACGGAGGAAGAACATCCCCGCGAGGGTAATGATAAACGCCGGGATTTTTAACGCGTCGATCAGCAGCCCCATAAAGGCCCCAAACGCGCAGCCCATCGCCAGCACCAGCGGAAACGCCACCAGCGGAGAGATCCCCCAGAAGCCTATCGCCTTCGCGAGGAACACGCCCGTAAACGCGATCACCGACCCGACGGAGAGATCGATCCCGCCGGAAAGGATCACAAAGGTCATCCCGACGGCGATGATGCCTAAAAAGGCGTTATCGGTCAGGATATTGCAGATCACGCGCGTCGACGCAAAACCGGGGAATTGGGTGAGGCAGTAGAGATACCCCAGCACAAACACGCCCAGCGTGATCATCAACGGTAAATTACGTTTTATCATGGCCACGGATCCCCTTAATGATGCTGACAAAGCGCGGCGACTGGACGATCAGCACGCAAAGCACGACCACCGCTTTCACCACCTGGTTGAGTTCCGGCTGGAACCCCGAGAGCAGGATCCCGGTGTTCATTCCCTGAATGATCAGCGCGCCAATCACCGAAAGCAGCAGGTTAAAGCGCCCGCCCATCAGCGATCCACCGCCGATCACCACCGCGAGGATCGCGTCCAGCTCCAGCCAGAGCCCCGCGTTGTTGGCATCGGCCCCGCGAATATCCGCCGCGACGATGACCCCGGCGATGGCGGCGCAGACGCCGCTCAGCACGTAGGTCAGCATCACCATCAGACGGGTGTTGACCCCGGCGTTGCGCGCGGCGCGGATGTTGATCCCGACGGCTTCAATGAACATGCCCAGCGCCGTTTTGCGGGTGAAAAGCCAGAAGACAACGAGCGTGACCAGGGCAACGATCACCGGCGTCGGGAAGAACAGAAGGTTGCCGCTCCCGATCCACGCCAGGCTCGGCGAGTTAAAGGTGACAATCTGCCCGGAGGTAATCAGCTGCGCCACGCCGCGCCCGGCCACCATTAAGATAAGGGTGGCGACAAAGGGCTGAATTTTCAGCACCGCCACCAGAATGCCGTTCCATAATCCGGCCAGCACGCCGGTGCCTAAGGCCGCCAGCAGTACCACCGGCAGGCTGTGTCCGGACACGGTCATGGAGGCTGCCGTGGCCCCGGCGATAGCCATCACCGCGCCGACGGAGAGGTCAATCCCGCCGGTGGCGATGACCAGCGTCATCCCGATGGCCAGCAGCGCCACGGGCGCGGCACGGTTTAGAATGTCTATCGGGCTGCCAAACAGGCGGCCATCCTGCACGATAATCTGGAAGAAATGCGGCGCGACCAGGCTATCAACCAGCAGCACCACCAGCAGCGCTGCGATTTGCGGCGTGCCGGTTGGCCAGCTGAAGCGGCGCTTAGACTCACCGGTTTGCGAAAGCGAACGGGGCATCACGATTTACTCCTTATGCCGCGATGGCATTCATGATCGCCGGAACGGACAGCTTATCCAGCGGGATCTCTGCCACCTGTTTGCGATCGCGCATGATGATGACGCGATCGGCATAGCCCACCAGCTCTTCCAGCTCGGACGAAATAACCAGCAGCGCCAGACCGTCCGCGCACAGGGTTTCGATAAGCCGGATAATTTCGGCGTGCGCCCCCACGTCAATGCCGCGGGTCGGTTCGTCGAGGATCAGGAACTGGGGTTTGGTCAGCAGCCAGCGGGAGAGCAGCACCTTCTGCTGGTTGCCGCCGGAGAGGAACTCGATAGGCTGTTCCGCGCTCGGGGTACGAATACCCAGCTGACGGATAAAGCGCTCGGCAATGGCGTTTTGCTCTTTACGGGGGATCGGGCGCAGCCAGCCGCGCTGGGCCTGCAGCGCCAGAATGATATTTTCCCGCACCGAAGCCGCGGCAATAATGCCGTCCGTTTTCCGATCTTCCGGGCAGAAGCCGACGCCCAGACAGGAGGCCTGATGCGGGGATCGCAGGGTTTGCGGTTTGCCCTTGATCAGCGCGGTGCCGCTGTCGGCCGGCTTGATTCCGAATATCACCTCGGCGGTTTCGGTCCGGCCGGAGCCCAGCAGGCCCGCCAGCCCGACAATTTCGCCAGGGCGGACTTCCAGATTAAACGGCGAGATCACCCCTTTCTTACCGTAATCGCTGAACGCGGCGACCGGTTTCTCGCTGAGCAGCGTGCGCCCGGCGCGCTGAAGGGCGTTGGTTTCCAGCTCGCGGCCCAGCATCATTTTCACCAGTTCGATCTGCGGCAGCTCGCAGGTTTCGCGGCAGCCGACAAAGCTGCCGTTGCGCAGCACCGTGATGCGATCGCTTACCTCATATACCTGATCGAGGAAGTGGGTAACGAAGATCAGGCTGACGCCCTGATCGCGCAGCTGGCGCATCAGGGTAAAGAGCATCTCAACTTCCTGGGTATCGAGGCTGGCGGTGGGTTCGTCGAGGATCAGCACCTTTGCCGAGAGATCGATCGCGCGACAAATGGCGACGATCTGCTGCATCGCCACGGAAAAGCGGTTCAGCGGCTCGCGGACGTCAAGGGAGAAGCCGTACGATTCCATCAGCTTTGTCGCCCGCGCCTCCATCTCTTTGCGGCGCAGCAGGCCAAAACGTCGCGGCTCACGGCCAATAAACAGATTATCCGCCACCGACATATTCGGCAGCAGGTTTACTTCCTGGTACACCGTCCCGATCCCCAGCAGCTGGGCATGGGCGGTATTTTTCGGCGAAATGGCGTTGCCTTCCAGCCAGATGGTGCCGCGATCGGCGTGATAAACGCCGGTCAAGGATTTAATCAGCGTCGATTTTCCCGCGCCGTTCTCGCCCAGCAGCGCCATAATCTCACCGCGCCGCAGGCTGAAATCAACGTTATCCAGCGCCTTTACGCCGGGGAAGAATTTACTCAAGCCCTCTGTGCGGAGGATTTCCTGGTGTTGTTCAGTGGTCATGGTTTTCCCCCTCACCCTGACCCTCTCCCCGGAGGGGAGAGGGGATTGATCGTGCCAATTGTTAATATCCAGCTCCGCCCTGCCTTTCTCCCTCTCCCCTCCGGGGAGAGGGCTGGGGTGAGGGGCGCGGGTCTTAGTAGCCCATATTTTTCTTCTTCTCTAACTCTTCTTTCGCCGTGTCAGGCAGGTAGAGCGTGGACTTGGTGACCGTCACCTTCTCAGGCATCGTGCCGTCCTTCTTGAATTTCTCCAGCGCGTCGAATGCCGGGCCCGCCATGTTTGGCGTCAGCTCCACGCTGGCGTTGGCTTCGCCGTCGATCATCGCTTTGTAGATGTCCGGCACGCCGTCGATAGAGCCGGTGAGGATATCTTTGCCCGGCTTCAGGCCCGCTTCTTTAATCGCCTGAATCGCACCGATCACCATGTCATCGTTGTGGGCGTAAACCATGCAGATGTTCTTGCCGTTGTTTTCAGCCTTAATGAAGCTCTCCATGACCTCTTTACCTTTACTGCGCGTAAAGTCGCCGGACTGAGAGCGGATAATCTTGATGTTTGGCGCTTTAGCGATGGCCTCAGCAAAGCCTTTTTTACGGTCAATGGCCACGCTCGCGCCCACGGTGCCCTGCAGCTCAACGACGTTACACGGCTTGCCGTCAACCTGCTTCACCAGCCAGTCGCCAATCAATTGCCCTTCCAGCACGTTGTTGGCGGTCACGGTGGTCATATAGAGGGATTTGTCTTTAACGTCGATGGAACGGTCGAGCAGGAAGACCGGGATCTCAGCGTCTTTCGCTTCCTTCAGGACGGGTTCCCAGCCGGTCGCCACGACGGGTGCAATAAAGATGGCATCCACGCCCTGGGCGATAAAGGAGCGCACGGCTTTGATCTGATTCTCTTGTTTTTGCTGACCATCGGCGATTTTCAGGGTAATGCCGCGTTTCTGAGCCTCGCTTTTCGCAACGTTGGTTTCTGCCGCTCGCCAGCCAGATTCAGAGCCGACCTGCGAAAAACCTACGGTTAAGGGAGCGGCCATCGCCATAGACGACATGGCTGCCGAAACTGCTGTGACAAGAAGTAAGCGCTTCCACATATGAGCGTCCTCGTAGGGGTGTTTATTGTTGGTTAAAAGATGTTCTGCGAAATGACTATAGCCCATGAAATATGTAACGAATTGCGTTACATCACACTTCAGAAAAGTGAATAAAACGTTAATCACAAGTTTGTAATCGCTTTCATTTCACCATGAAAAATGCGGCTGAGTTTATGGATTTTTCTGTCATGGAAAGGGTCTGAAAAATGGGAAAAGCGGGGAGAGAAAGCGAAAACAGGCGGAGACATTCAGCGCGAGTTGGCTATAATACCTGCCACTTGTTTACCATCCATTTTAAAGGACACCGACATGAGCTTACTCAACGTCCCAGCGGGTAAAGAACTGCCAGAAGACATCTACGTAGTTATCGAAATCCCGGCTAACGCAGATCCGATCAAATACGAAGTGGACAAAGAGAGCGGCGCCCTGTTCGTAGACCGTTTCATGTCTACCGCGATGTTCTATCCGTGCAACTACGGTTACATCAACCACACCCTGTCTCTGGACGGTGACCCGGTTGACGTGCTGGTCCCAACGCCATACCCACTGGAGCCAGGCTCCGTCATTCGCTGCCGTCCAGTTGGCGTGCTGAAAATGACCGACGAATCCGGTGAAGATGCGAAGCTGGTTGCGGTACCGCACACCAAGCTGAGCAAAGAATACGATCACATCAAAGATGTGAACGACCTGCCAGAGCTGCTGAAAGCGCAGATCACTCACTTCTTCGAGCATTACAAAGACCTCGAAAAAGGCAAGTGGGTTAAAGTTGACGGCTGGGACAACGCAGAAGCGGCGAAAGCAGAAATCATCGCCTCCTTCGAACGCGCTGCTAAGAAGTAATTCTTACTGCTGTTAATGAAGGCCCCGCGAGTCGGGGCTTTTTTATTTCCCTGGTTGAGAGTAGTACAAACTTAACTTTTAAGAATAATCCCATTCCTTTTGTTTTGGATATTAAAAACAAAAAAAGACTCCCTATCATTTATAGTGGGAGTGGTTGAATAGCCTGGCTGTTCACAACATACTGTCATGATGATCATTAATCCCCATTCATTACAGGATTCATATGTCATCCATTAACATTGATGTTGCCCGCCCAACTGGAATTTATTTTATCATTGAACGGTTGTATTCCCGCGATGGTTATATGCCTTCTATTGGGGAAATCAGCCCCTCTTTGACACAGGTGCACCGTACTGTCATTCAGCTAAAACGCAAGCAGGATATGTTTATGGATGGTGTTAAGGTTACCCCTAAAGATATTACCCTTTGGCAACAGATAAAATATATTACGGGTTCAAAAGTAACGACCAAGGATACAGATGCGTTAGTGTATACGACCGATTTTATCGGCTCCCTTGTTGCCACCACGCCTTTAGGTAATATTGAGCATGAAAATATTCCTCGCTTCCTCACGACAGAGTCTATCCACTCCCTTCCACAGGCGGTGAGTTATGGGCGTGATCCCATCCCACAAGTCCTTCTTTATGGTCGTAAGGATATAGTCTTCTTTATGGATAATGGTGGTAAGGGTACACCAACCGCTATTGCAAAATATAACCACAATACTCGTGACCTTGCCATAATCAAAGATCAGCTAGAAGCCAGTAAAACGATGAAGGAGCTGCTATCTAAGGGAGCAAAATTATGAGTAAGAAAAGCCATGTCATAAGCCTATTCGTCCTTATTATTGCTTCCTTTGTCTTTGGCAGAAGTACTTATGTTGAATATCTGTCATGGTACTATGGAAGCGATCATTTAATATTCAGTCAAATAAATAGCGCATTACTATCTGGTTTACTTAACGGACTTTACTTCGCGCTATCATCAAGCATTATTTATGCGTTACTCACTCTATTAAAAACAATTCCCAGAAATATCTTTTTTTCTTGTCTTCTGCAATTCTTTATTAACATAGGGCTATATACGCTTTTTGTTGCAGTAGATAGAGGTTATAGTAAATTGCATACTTTAGGCTCGGGTGCTACTGATATCACCCAAAGCTATTTTTTAGGGGCGTTGCTGATGAGCACACTCCTGACCGTCGCGATCGTGAGCGTTATACATGCTAAGTTTCTTTCTTCAAAGCATAAAGATGGGCTACATAAAGGCGTTTGACTGTTACGGTAAAGACAGTAAATGGCAGTATCTCTGCATCATGACATTCCAGCTTGCCTGGTTTTTGTTTTACTTATGGATCCCTTATCGAAGCGATTATGTGATTCTGCTGTTTTTACTGTTTTTCCTGCCCGTCATTTCAAGCAATACGCGGTGCATAAACTACTATGGCCGTTCACGCGCCTTGTGTTTTTTATGGCTAATTGCCCCGTACATCATGCTGTTCGTTCCTCTGTTTTTAACCCGACGCCGGGATACAGAAGAGAGTTGAAGGAATAAAAAAAACAACGCCACCTCACGGTGGCGTTGTTTTTTTCAGTACTGGTCTCTGTCTAACCAGTTACCGCTTACAATCCGCGTTAACCCTTCGACCGGACGCTGGTAGACGTACATCCACGCACTTCCGTACGGCGTCTGGATCAACTGGCGTGCGTATTCACCGCCCCTGGTGCGCAAGGCATCAAGTTCGGCAAGCGTCGCGTTATCAATACGATAGACTTCACCCTGTACTGTTCCTTCGCCCGGAACCGCGCCTGGATAGTGGCCCAGGCTGTACAACTGGTAGTTCTCGATATTGTAATTCCCCAGCAGCAGGGCATTGGTCATCCAGTGACTGTTGCCTTGCTTGGTTCGTAAACTGCCGTAGACAAATATTCGCATTGCTAAAACTCAAACTGATAGAGCAGATCAAGTGCCTGGTCTACGCCGGACACTGCTTCCAGATATAGCTTGGGCATCAGGCGATAGCGTAACGTGAGAGTTGCCAGTGAGTCAAAGATCCCCACACCATATTTTACCTGCAGACCCGGCAGTACATACCCGCTGACCACCACCTGCGAGGAGTCACCCACGCCCTGGGTGTCCAGCGCCAGATTGCTTACGCCGAACGTCTCGCCGATTTTACCCACAACCTGCCCACTTTGTGCAACCCCCAGACCCACTAACATCGAGGTCATCGCCGCACTGTCGCTTTGTCCGCTGTTCAGACCTTGTCCACGCAGCAGATAAGAGAGCGCTTCCTGCTGCGACATCGCCGGGTCAGAGAAGATCTCCGCCTTCGGTTCGTCGGCGGAACCGGTGACGCGAACGCCAGCAATGACGTCATCTTCCGTCGCTTCCGGGTTACGAATCGCCTCGATGTTCAGCAGGGGCTGATCCGGTGGACCGGAGAACAGCAGCTCGCCTTTGCGCACAATCAGATCCTGACCATAGGCGTGGAAACGCCCTTCAGGAATAGTGATCTGCCCGTTCAGGCCAAGCCCTTGTTTATCCTGCGCCACTTTCAGATCGCCCGTCAGCCTCGCCTTCAGCCCAAACGCATTCAACCGCACGTTATTTCCCACGTGCACGATGAGGTTACTATTGATCGGTATGCCCGCGCTCTTCTGTTCGACAGGTTTCAGATTTTCATTGAGCATCACTTCATCACTTGAGACGCCGACCGCGCTTTCCGGCACGTCGTGAACCACGATGCGCGCCCACGGCACGTCGACGCGTCCGTCAAGCGTGAAGAGGCTTGGCGTGGCTTCAAAGACCACATCAGGCGAGACGTCCAGGCGCACCATCGGCGGTACGGTGATGCGCACCTTGCTGCCCTTCGCGGCAATTCGGGCGCGCCAGTTGTCGAGCTGGCTCCAGTCCGCGTCGCCGCTCAGGTTGATTTGCCCTTGCTGCGTCAATACCGAGCCGCTCAGCGTCGAGCTCATACCGTTGAAGTTCATCGCGATCTGGCTGGGCTGCATGTCAAACGGCATGAAGTTACCGTCGATATCCACGCCGCTGAGCCGCATCTGACCGAACAGCTGCGGGCTTTGCACGTTACCGGCCAGGCGCAGGTTAGCGTTCAGCATGCCCTCCGCTTTTTCCCCGCGCGCGAAAATCGGGTTCACCATCGCCAGGTTGAAGTTACGGATGTTGACGTTGCCGCCCAGATTACGCCGACCCTGCGGATCGGTAATCTGGACCTGCCCGTCCAGCTGACCGTTGTTGGTCAGGCGGATCGTCCACCCCAGCTGCGCGCGATTGTTATGCAGATCGGCACTCAGGTTCAGGGTATCGAACGCCACCGGCAGCGGCGCGTCGTTGACCTCCTGCGTCACCTTCACGTTACGCCCGGACAGCGTGACGCTGCCCTGCGGCAGCCCCTCTTTGGTGGTGTCCCAGGCCACATCGGCTTTCCCGCTGAAGACGCCGCTGGCCTGGGTCGTGTCCGGCATAAACGGCTTCAGCATCGCCAGATCGAAGCGGTTGAGGTTGATCTGCGCGCGCCCTTCCGCACCCGCATCGATGGTCTGCGGCACGCACAGCTCCGCATTCGGGTTGGTCCAGCAGTGTGGCCCAATGCTTATCTTCTGCTCGGCGTTGCGGTAGTCGAGGGCAATGGATCGCGAGAGCGCCAGCGGCCCGACCGGCGTATTGAAACGCGTGTTATCCAGCGTCCCTTTCCAGCGTTCTTCTTTGCGGTCGAAGCTGCCGGTGAGGTGAAGCTGGCCGGAGACCGGCTCGCCCTGCACGCGCAGCTGGAGGTCGTGCTGTTTCTCGTTCCCTTTGGCGTCCAGGGTGACCAGGTTAATGTTCACGTCCGGCTGAGAAATGCGCTCCACGCGCAGGTTCAGGCTACCGCCGATCTGATCGGTGGATTTCACATCCCCTTCCACGCGGACGCGGGCAACGCTCAGCTCCTGCCAGCGCAGGTTATTGGCGGTAATGTCCGCCAGCAGCTGCGGCGCCTCCACCGTACCGCGCACTTTCACGAGGCCTTTCGCCGTGCCGCCCAGACCCGGCAGGGCGTTATCCAGATTCGGCGCGTCGATGGTGGCGTCCAGATTGAGATCCTTCACCCCCAGCTCGCCTTTGATATCCGCCGTGTTGCGGCCCAGCGCCACGTGCAGCCCCGGGATAACCCACTGCAGATAGCTGTTGCCTTTCACCGAGCCTTCAACGTTAACCTTGTTCTGCTTCACGTTCCCGGTGAGCTTGATTTCCGGCACGTCCATCTGCCACGTACCGCCGTACAGGCTGCCGCGGGTTTTAATCAGGCCATCCAGCTTCGACGGCCAGTCCGGCACCTCTTTGGCGGTGTTAATGCCCGTCAGCTTCAGCTCGCCGCGCCAGCTGATCGCCTGCTGCCAGTCGAGCAGCGCGGTCAGCTCGGTTTTGCCTTCCAGCGCCGCGACGGTCAGCTTGTCGAGGTTGACCTGCCGTTCGTTGCCCTTCGCATCCAGCGTGATGTTCGCGGGCGGCACGCCCTGTCCCTTCACCGCGGTGCGGAACGAGAGCGCGTAGTCGGTCATCTTGCCGCTCAGCTTCAGCTTCAGATCATCGGCCTGGAACTGCTTTTCGCCGGTGAACGGCCAGTAAAGCTGCTTGCTGACAACCTCCAGATTGAGCGGCAGCCCGGCTTCCGCCAGCTGCGTTTGCGCGCGCAGGACCATGTCCACCGGGCCGGAGAGATTCACCCCGACATCCAGCTTATCGCGCAGCGCACCGCCCACTTTGACCTTCACCTTTTCGCCTTTCAGCGGATCGATGTTGAGGGCACTGTTAAGCGTGATGTCCACCGGCCAGTTGTCGCGCAGCAGGGCATTCCCCGACGCATTCACCGAGCCCTGGTTGGTGTCGATATCCAGCGCGTCGAGCTTCATGTTGCCGTCAATGCTGCTGACTTTCAGCAGCATGTTATAGACCGTCAGATCGGTATCGCCGGTCAGGCGCAGCTGCTCGCCTTTGAACTCCTCGATGTTGAGGTTCAGCGGCAGATGAACGTCGGTCATTTCCGGCAGGACAGGCTTCGAGAAGAGATCTTTCAGCGTTTCGCCCAGCGGCTTTTCTTCCGGCTGCGGGTTCTGGATCTTCGGCTCGACGATCTCTTCCTGCGCCACGTCTGCCACCTTCGGCAACGCGATCAGCAAGCCCTGCAGGGACGTCGGCGTCAGGGTGAGGTTTTTCTCCTGCCAGCGCAGGCCGGAGGTGAAATCCATCACGGACACGGTGGTGTCGTCGATTTTGATATTGACGTTATCGAGCGCGACCCGATAGAGCGCGATCGGGTACGGCGTGGAGAGATTCAGCGGGCCGCTGTCCTCTTCCTCGACCGGCGCAGACTTCGGCATTTTTTTCGAATCTATCGCCACGTTGACGTCTTTAAGCGACAGATCGTTGACGCAGAGCTTGCTGTCGCGCAGGCAGCCCAGCTTCACCGCCAGGTGGAACTCCCCGGCGTTCACCGCCACGCCCGGCTGCTCGTAGCGGATATTCTTCAGACGCAGATCGCGCCAGCCGCCCGTTACCTGGCCAATCTCCAGCCCCGGCACCCAGCGGTTCGCAGCGTTAAACAGCAGATGCAGCCCGGTCGTCGTTCCCACCAGAAACGCCACCGTACCGAGCAGCAGCACGATAAAAATCAGCACCCCGAGGCTTATTTTCTTCCATAAACTCATAATTCAGGCCCCAGACCGATGTAAAACTGTAATCCGTGCTCTTCTTTGTCACCGACAGGCACGGCGAAGTCGAGCTTGATGGGCCCGACGGGTGACTGCCAGCGTACGCCCACGCCCGCGCCGGTTTTAAAGTCGCTGCGGCGGATATCGTTCACCGCCTCACCGCCGTCAACAAACATAGCGCCCCACCACTTTCCGCTGACGTTGTACTGATACTCCAGCGATCCGGTCGCCAGTTTTGATGCACCGGTCAGTTGGCCTTTCTCGTTCTCAGGTGAGATCGATTTGTACTTATACCCACGAATGCTGCGGTCGCCCCCGGCGAAGAAGCGCAGATCCGGCGGAACGCGCTCGAAGTCTCCCGTTTCAATCCAGCCGAGATTGCCGCGCATCACAAAGCGGTGTTTGTCGTACAGCGTGCGGATCCAGACGTTTTGCGCCTGAATCACCGAGAAATCCACGTCGGAGCCCCAGGCGGAGTTGGAATAATCGATGGAGTAGCGCTGTGAGTCGCCCCAGCTCGGCATCAGGCCGCCGCGCGAGCGGGTACGGCTGATCATCACGCCCGGATAAAGCAGCATGGTGGTATTGGTGACGTTGGCCTGGGTAAAGTGGTCCAGGCTCCAGCGCAGGTTAATGGCGCGCTGCCAGCCGCTGGAGAGATCCCAGAAGCGGGAGACCGCAAGGGTCGTAGAATCCTGCTTGGTGTCGTTCAAGTCGGTGCGCTTAAAACCGCCCTGCACAAGGTAATATTGCTCAAGCGGGTTTTTCAGCAGCGGCATTTTGTAGCTGAAATCCAGCTGCTGCTCGGGCGCAGAGAGGCTCAGGCTGGTGGTCAGGCTGTGACCGTACGAGTTCATCCACGGCTTTTTCCACGAGGTTCTCACGCGTGGTCCAACATCCGTCGAGTAGCCAACACCGGTCTCAATGGTGTTCTCGGTGCGCGGCGAGACAACGCCATGCAGCGGCAACACCTTCGTTTTGCGAGACTTATCAAATTCCGGTGCGACAACCACGGAGTTAAACCAGCCGGTAGCGGAAAGACGACGGTTCAGTTCCGCCAGGTCTCTCGACTGGTAGTAATCCCCTTTTTTGAACGGCACGAGGTTTTGCAGGTATTCTTCACGAATTTGCGAACCTTCAAACGTCACATCGCCAAAGCGGTAGCGTTCCCCGCTGTCGTAGTCGATATCCCAGAAGGCCTGACGCCGATCCAGCGCAATCCCCAGCTGGCTTTTATTGAACTGGCTGTCGAAGTAGCCCTTACGCAGGGAAACGTTCGTCAGCTCTTTTTTGAAATGGTCGTAGTCACCGTGGTTAAGCACGGTACCGATTTTCGGCCGCGTGCTGAGCAGGTCCAGGTAATCCCGGTCGGTACGCGCCCCGCCGCGCAGGATAACGTTCGTGCCGCCAATCAATACCGGCTCACCCGGCGAAACGCGGGCAATAAGAACCTGGCGCCCCTTCTTTGGCGGCGGGCGAAGATCGAAATCAATGGTGGGTTCGTAATACCCCAGCGCTTTAAGCCCTTCACGGATAGCGTCATCGACGCGCGCGCGAAAACGCCGGTCCGGCGTCACCTCATCACTCTGGATGGTCGACAACTGCGCACGCACGTTTTTTTCCAGCGCCCCGGATAACCCCTCAACCTGCAAACGGACATTCGCCGCGCTGGCAATCCCGCTTGTCAGCAACACACTGACTAAACATAACTGGCGGATTTTTGTCACGTTTTCTCCTGAATATCCCTGTTTCCACCCTGGAAGCAAATGAAGTACCGCTCCGCGGCAAAATACGGCCTGTTGGCCAAAAACCCAAATCACGGGTTGAAAACGGGTGTAACACCCAAATATTTCTTATGATTAAATCTAGACTCATTCAACGCATTTATTGTGTTCAATTAAACGCTTCGTGACAACCTTAACCGAAACATCGCACCCCGGGAGGCCCCATCGTGAGTTTATTCGACAAAAAGCATCTGGTTTCACAAACTGATGCATTACCGGGACGCAACACCCCTATGCCTGTGGCGACCTTACACGCCGTCAATAACCATTCCATGACCAACGTGCCGGAGGGAATGGAAATCGCCCTGTTCGCCATGGGCTGCTTCTGGGGCGTTGAGCGCCTCTTCTGGCAGCTGCCCGGCGTTTACAGCACGGCGGCTGGCTACACGGGCGGCTACACGCCGAATCCGACCTATCGCGAAGTCTGCTCCGGCGAAACCGGGCATGCGGAAGCGGTACGCGTGGTCTATGACCCTGCAGTCATCAGCTACGAGCAACTCCTGCAGGTCTTCTGGGAAAACCACGACCCGGCGCAGGGCATGCGTCAGGGCAACGACCACGGCACACAGTACCGTTCGGCCATTTATCCGCTCACGCCCGAGCAAGATGCCGCCGCACGCGCCAGCCTTGAGCGTTTCCAGCAGGCCATGCGTGAAGCGGGCGATACGCGCGAGGTGACGACGGAAATCACCACCGCGAAACCGTTCTACTATGCCGAGGACGATCACCAGCAGTATCTGCATAAAAACCCGTACGGCTACTGCGGTATCGGGGGCATCGGCGTCTGCCTGCCGCCACAGCTGGCCTGATTATCAGCCGTTAAATCGTCGCCCGTACCGGACAGCGCCACGCTGTCCGGTCTTTTTTATGCCAAATTGTGACCTCTGGCAGATTTACATCTCTTTACGCTATACTACCCGCTGAAATAATCGGCTCAACGCTACGAGCTGATTTTCAATGTGTTTTCACACAAATGGTATCAACTCCCCTTCTGAGGATCTGGCGAGAAGCCGGATAAACTATGTTAAACAGTATTTTAGTAATACTTTGTCTGATTGCCGTCAGCGCGTTTTTCTCGATATCTGAGATCTCGCTGGCCGCGTCCCGTAAAATCAAACTGAAGCTGCTTGCCGATGAAGGCAACATCAATGCCACCCGCATCCTGAAAATGCAGGAAAATCCCGGGATGTTCTTCACCGTGGTGCAAATTGGCCTCAACGCGGTCGCCATTCTCGGCGGTATCGTGGGTGATGCTGCGTTTTCTCCAGCGTTTTATAGTCTGTTTGTTAAGTACATGTCCGTTGAACTGGCCGAACAGCTGAGCTTTATCCTCTCCTTCTCGCTGGTAACCGGCCTGTTCATCCTCTTTGCAGACCTGACCCCGAAACGCATCGGTATGATTGCGCCAGAAGCTGTGGCTTTGCGTATCATCAACCCGATGCGCTTCTGTCTGTACGTGTTTCGTCCGCTGGTGTGGTTCTTCAACGGCCTGGCGAACGTCATTTTCCGCATCTTTAAGCTGCCGATGGTGCGTAAAGACGACATCACCTCTGACGACATTTATGCGGTGGTGGAAGCCGGCGCGCTGGCCGGGGTGCTGCGCAAGCAGGAGCACGAGCTGATTGAGAACGTGTTCGAGCTGGAATCCCGTACCGTGCCGTCTTCCATGACGGGCCGTGAAAACATTATCTGGTTCGATTTGCATGAAGATGAGCAGAGCCTGAAGAACAAAGTAGCGCAGCATCCGCACTCTAAGTTCCTGGTCTGTAATGAAGATATCGACCACATCATCGGTTACGTCGACTCCAAAGACCTGCTGAACCGCGTGCTGGCAAACCAGAGCCTGGCGCTCAACAGCGGCGTGCAGATCCGCAATACCCTGATTGTGCCGGACACCCTGACGCTCTCAGAAGCGCTGGAAAGTTTCAAAACCGCCGGGGAAGACTTCGCGGTTATCATGAACGAATACGCGCTGGTGGTGGGTATTATCACCCTGAACGACGTGATGACCACACTGATGGGCGACCTGGTTGGCCAGGGGCTGGAAGAGCAGATTGTTCAGCGCGACGATAATTCGTGGCTGATTGATGGCGGCACACCGATTGAAGACGTGATGCGTGTGCTGGATATCGACGAGTTCCCGCAGTCCGGCAACTACGAGACCATCGGCGGCTTTATGATGTTTATGCTGCGTAAGATCCCGAAACGTACCGACTCGGTGAAGTTCTCCGGCTACAAGTTTGAAGTGGTGGATATTGATAACTACCGCATCGACCAGCTGCTCGTGACCCGCATCGACAATAAACCGACCGTACTGGTACCGAAGCTGCCGGACGCGGAAGAGAAGGTGTCGGCGTAAAGCGCCAGCCTCTACAAACATCAACGGCTCCCATTGGGAGCCGTTTTTTTTAACTACTGCATAGCACGTTGGTTAAGCCATCTCAGTCTGCAGACGCATAACCTGACGGTTGACTTCGGACATCACAGACAGGTGCTGTTTGTCCTTCACTTTTGGGACAAGGATCTTGCCCTTATCAAACTCAAAAGCGCCAACATCCTTGATATACAACCGTCCACGGAACAGGATCTTCACGTACTTCGCCACCTGAAGCGGGTTGTAGCGTTGGAAAATTTTCATTCTTGTATCTCCTGCGAATCATACGCTCTTGCGGTGCCACAATCGGCCCGACTGTCCTGAGCGCAAATTTTAATGCCCAATGACTATAGACCAGAACTACGGTGTTACCCAGTGTGCATAAGTTTATTTACCGTTTGATTACAATTATTCAGAATAATCTTTGCAAAGCGTGACCGGGCGCAGTATAAGCCGTCGTTTTTTCATGGATATGTGCGTTCGCCCGCAAACTGGCATCGGGATTGCGGGAAAACCCCATTGATCGCACTTATGATTAAAAGCGCAAGACCAAGTGGTCGGATCACCTGCAAACAATAAGGAAACGCCATGACCCTACGTAATATCCTTGCAGCAGCCTGCCTGCTGCTGCCGCTGTGGGCTTCCGCTCACAACATTGAAAAAGGACAACGTGTACCGCCAGTCGGCATTGCTGACCGGGGAGAATTGATTCTCGACAATGATAAGTTTAGCTACAAACCCTGGAATAGCGCGCAGCTCGCGGGCAAAGTGAGAGTTGTACAACATATTGCCGGTCGTACATCCGCAAAAGAGAAAAATGCTACCCTGGTGGAAGCGATCAAGGCCGCAAAATTCCCTCACGACCGCTACCAGACGACCACCATTGTTAACACCGACGACGCCATTCCGGGCTCCGGGATGTTTGTGCGCTCCAGCCTTGAGAGCAATAAAAAGCTCTACCCGTGGTCGCAGTTTATCGTCGACAGCAACGGCGTAACCCGTAAGGCCTGGCAGCTGGAAGAAGAGAGCTCCGCGATTATCGTGCTGGATAAAGAGGGCCGCGTACAGTGGGCGAAAGACGGCGCGTTAACCCAGGAAGAGGTGCAGCAGGTTGTCGACCTGCTGCATAAGCTGCTGGCTCAGTAAATAGAGACGCGGAAGCCGGGGTTGAGGAAGGATTCGCGCGGGGTATAGTCCAGCGGCTTGCCCTGCCAGTCATGAACATGCGCCCCGGCGGCCGCGGCAACGGCATGACCTGCCGCGGTATCCCAGACGTTGGTTGGCCCAAAGCGAGGGTAGAGCTGCGCATGGCCTTCCGCCACCAGGCAGAATTTCAGCGATGAGCCAATCGAGGTGGTCTGGTGTTCACCCAGCTGCTGCAGGTACTCCTGCAGCTCGCTGTCGCTGTGCGAGCGGCTAATCACCACCAGCGGTGGACGCGCATCGCGCACCTGGATCTGCTTGCGCACGCCGCACTCTTCCTTCCACGCCTTCCCTTCTGCGGCGCTGTACATCACCTTCATCACCGGCGCGTAGACCACGCCCAGCACCGCTTTGCCCTTCTCAATCAGGGCGATATTGACGGTGAATTCACCGTTGCGCTTGATGAACTCTTTTGTCCCGTCCAGCGGATCGACCAGCCAGTAACGCTGCCAGTGCTGGCGCTCGTCCCAGCTTTGCGGCGCTTCTTCTGACAGAACGGGGATGTCCGGCGTTAAAGCCTGTAATCCTTTCAGGATCACCTTATGCGCCGCGATATCCGCCGCCGTGACCGGAGAGTCGTCGGCTTTGCTGACCACCTCCATAGGTTTACTGCCGTCATACACCTGCATGATGGCATCTCCCGCATCCCGTGCGAGCTGACAAATTTTATCTAGCATTTTCCACCTCTTTGTTAACGCAGTGAGGTTAACTCTTTGTTTTAGTTATATCGTAATGTGAACAATTCCGCTATCTGTGAAGCAATTCCGGTTTCAGGTGACTTTTTTCTGTCAGGATTCACATTTCTGTAAGCAACAAGCTATAGATACATACTCTTTTGTGCTCTGCATCGAAAAAAGGACTCCTCTGATGATTAAGTTTAGTGCAACGCTTCTGGCGACGCTGATTGCAGCAAGCGTGCAGGCGGCGACGGTAGATCTGCGTATTCTGGAAACGACCGATCTGCACAGCAACATGATGGACTTCGATTACTACAAAGATACCCCGACGGAAAAATTCGGCCTGGTACGCACGGCAAGCCTGATCGATGCGGCGCGTGGCGAAGTGAAAAACAGCGTGCTGGTCGACAATGGCGACCTCATTCAGGGCAGTCCGCTCGGGGATTACATGGCGACCAGGGGGCTGAAAAAAGGCGAGATCCATCCTGTTTATAAAGCGATGAACACCCTGGACTATACCGTCGGCAACCTCGGTAACCACGAATTCAACTACGGTCTGACATACCTGCACGATGCGCTCGCCGGTGCGAAATTCCCGTACGTTAACGCCAATATCATCGACGTTAAGACGCAAAAGCCGCTCTTTACCCCTTACCTGATTAAAGAGACAAACGTCGTCGACCATGACGGTAAAAAACAGACGCTGAAAATCGGCTATATCGGCTTTGTGCCGCCGCAGATCATGACGTGGGATAAAGCCAACCTCGACGGTAAAGTGACCGTTAACGACATCACCGAAACCGCGCGGAAATACGTGCCGGAAATGCGCGAAAAAGGCGCCGATCTGGTGATCGTTGTCGCCCACTCGGGTCTCTCCGCCGATCCGTATCAGGCCATGGCAGAAAACTCCGTTTACTATCTGAGTGAAGTCCCGGGCGTCGACGCGATCCTGTTCGGCCACGCCCACGCGGTCTTCCCGGGCAAAGATTTCGCCAGCATCAAAGGAGCGGACATTGAGAAAGGGACGCTCAACGGCGTGCCTTCGGTGATGCCGGGCATGTGGGGCGACCATCTTGGCGTGGTGGATCTGGTGCTGAATAACGACGGCGGCAGCTGGAAGGTGACGCAGTCAAAAGCCGAAGCGCGCCCGATTTACGACGCTGCGGCTAAAAAATCTCTGGCGGCGGAAGATAAAAAACTGGTCGACGTGCTGAAGCACGATCACGACGCCACGCGCGAATTCGTCAGCAAGCCGATCGGCAAATCCGCCGATAACATGTACAGCTTCCTGGCGCTGGTGCAGGACGACCCGACCGTTCAGGTCGTCAACATGGCGCAGAAAGCCTATGCGGAACACTTTGTGCAGGGCGATCCGGATCTGGCAAAACTGCCGGTCCTGTCAGCGGCTGCGCCATTCAAGGTGGGCGGGCGTAAGAACGACCCGGCAAGCTATGTTGAAGTCGAAAAGGGCCAGCTGACCTTCCGTAACGCCGCCGATCTCTACCTCTACCCGAACACGCTGGTGGTGGTAAAAGCGACGGGCCAGGAGGTGAAAGAGTGGCTGGAGTGCTCTGCCGGACAGTTTAACCAGATTGACCCGCACAGCAGTAAGCCGCAGTCGCTGATTAACTGGGACGGCTTCCGTACCTATAACTTCGACGTGATCGACGGCGTGAACTACCAGATTGACGTCACCCAGCCGGCGAAATATGACGGCGAGTGTCAGGCGATCAACCCGCAGGCGGAGCGCATCAAAAACCTGACCTTCAACGGCAAGGCGATCGACCCGAATGCCACCTTCCTGGTGGTGACCAATAACTACCGCGCCTACGGCGGTAAGTTTGCCGGTACGGGAGATAGCCACATCGCCTTTGCCTCGCCGGACGAGAACCGCTCGGTGCTGGCGGCGTGGATCAGCGCGGAGTCGAAGAAGGCGGGCGAAATTCATCCGGCGGTGGACAACAACTGGCGCCTCGCGCCGATCCACAGCGATACGAAGCTGGATATCCGCATAGAAACGTCGCCGTCCGATAAGGCAGCCGCGTTTATCAAGGATAATGCCCAGTATCCGATGAAGAAGGTCGCAACGGATGATATCGGGTTCGCGATTTATCAGGTGGATTTGAGCAAGTAAAAACAAAACGGCAACATACGTTGCCGTTTTTCGTGTTTGTTTCCTCTCCCTACGGGAGAGGGGGCCTCAGTAATTTTCCAACTCGAAGCGATGAATATTTCTTCAGAAAAATTAATGAATTGCAGCGATGCCCTGGTCCGGCTGTAAATCGCCGAAGCGTTTCCGCAAGGCCGGGGCGAGGCGCAAGGATGCGCCGAGAGGGCGTGGCCTGCAGGGATGCAGGCTCATGCCCGACCCGATAGCCTGAAAGAATAAGCTGAGGACAAAATTGCCGGGAGCAATTTTGGACAGCGCCTGAGCTGGCCCTGAAAGGGTGAGCCCCAGGGATGGGGCGAGCAATCCGCGAAGCGGCGATTTACCGCCGGGAGCCCGGGTCGCCAGGGCGGCGGCGATTGAGCCGCCCTGGCACGTTCACAGGCCATGTCGTTACAGAGTAGCAAGGAACATAAAGTGAACGGAATGACCACCAGAGTTATATGTTCCCCCCTCACCCCAGCCCTCTCTCTCAAGGGAGAGGGGGGTCGCCCACGCAGGCATTAGGTCAGGGTGAAGACATCAGGCCGCGCGATCGTCCCGATTCGCCATCACCTTCGGCGTATTCACCTCAATCCAGTCCGCCAGCGCGGCGACTTTCTCGCTGACCTCAATCCCCATCGGCGTCAGGCTATACTCTACGTGCGGCGGCACCACCGGATACGACACGCGATCGACAAACCCGTCCTGCTCCAGCGCCTGGAGTGACTGGGACAGCATCTTTTCGCTCACCCCGCCCATTTTACGGCGCAGATCGCTAAAGCGATGCGTTCCCTGGCGCAGGGCCAGCAGAATCAGGACACCCCAGCGGCTGGTCACGTGTTTGAGCACCTCGCGTGACGGGCACTGTTCCGCGAAAAGATTGCCATCGCGCATTTGTTCGCTGAGCGTCGGTATCGTTGTTTTCATACTTACCTTTTTGTACGTACTTACTAAAAGTTAGCTATGGTGCTAGTGTGCCACAACACCAGACAAACACGAAGGAGATTCATCATGATCGCGATTACCGGCGCTACCGGCCAGCTTGGCCATCTCGTTATCGAACAGCTGTTGAAAACCGTACCGGCCAGCCAGATTGTGGCCATCGTACGTAACCCGGCGAAAGCGCAGGCCTTAAGCCAGCAGGGAATTGTCGTTCGCCAGGCGGACTACACGGATGAAGCCGCATTCACCGCCGCGCTGAGCGGCGTGGATAAGCTGCTGCTGATCTCTTCCAGCGAAGTCGGCCAGCGCGCAACCCAGCACCAGAACGTGATTAACGCCGCCAAAACGGCAGGCGTGAAATTTATCGCCTACACCAGCCTGCTGCATGCGGACAACTCCCCGCTGGGTCTGCATGTTGAACATGTTGCCACTGAAAAAGCGCTGGCGGCGTCCGGCATCCCTTATGCCCTGCTGCGCAATGGCTGGTATACCGAAAACTACCTGGCGAGCGCGCCGCCTGCGCTGGAACACGGCGTGTTTATTGGTGCGGCAGGCGAAGGCAAAATTGCCTCTGCCACCCGCGCCGACTATGCCGCGGCAGCCGCCAAAGTGATTGCTGAAGAGGGCCACGCGGGCAAGGTCTACGAACTGGCGGGCGACCACGGCTGGACGCTGAGCGAACTGGCGGCTGAACTCAGCAAACAGAGCGGGAAGCCGGTAACCTATCAGAATCTCAGTGAAGCGGATTTTGCCGCCGCCCTGAAAAGCGTCGGCCTGCCTGCAGGGCTGGCAGATATGCTGGCGGACTCGGATGTGGGTGCGTCCAAAGGGGGACTCTTTGACGATAGCCATACGCTGAGCAAACTGATCGGGCGCGCAACGACGCCGCTGGCGCAGAGTATTAAAGCCATTCTTTAACAGTGTCACCGTTCTTTCCTGCGGCCGGGTGATTTCCCTTACCCGGCCCGCTCATATTTATTAATAATAAAAACAGATATAACGATTAAAAGTCCGGGTATTCTTTATCCGTCGCGTACGTTATCGGTTTTTCAAATCCGGGAATGGTGATGCCATTCATATCAATCTTAATATCTTCCTCATTTATCCCCTGCTGGCCGAAAAGATAAATGACATTAAGTTCACCCTGCGACGCCGCCTGGTCGTAGGCGTTAGCCTGACGTCGCACCTGGCGGTTACGCTGCTGATAATCCGCAAACACCGCGTCCCCATAGCGTTTGCGCAACCATTGATGGGTAAGCTTTGGCGAGTAAACCACCCCCGTGGCATTATTACCGCCAAAGCCTTTTGAATTAATAAAGGCAATTTGTCCCTGGCCTTCCTCTAATTTGCAGTCCTGAAGAGGAATGGTTAAGCGCGCATCGTTCACCTGCGGTGCGATGTGGGACACGCTTTTAATTCCCGGCAAAATACCGTAGCGGAAGACGCCGAGGCAGCCGATCAGCTGGTCGCCGCTGGCGGGCCCCAGGGAGTGGCCGAGGTACGATTTCACCGCCGTCACCGGCCAGTCGCGAATCGAAAAGGCTTGCGCAATGCGGTCAAAAATATCCGCCTCGGAGACGCAATTCTTCGGCGTGCTTGAGCCATGCGCCTGAATAAACGATCCCTTCTGCACCGTCTCTATCCCGGCCATCGATACCGCAGAGGCTACGGCTTTCGCCATGGTGATGTAATTCCCCGGACCCGGCGACGCAATAGAACGTTTAAAGCCGTCAGCGTTGATAAAGACGTTCCCCACCGAACCGTGGATCTCTGCGCCAAGCTGCAGCGCCAGCTCGTCGTCCATTAACACGACATACTGGCTGGATTCTGCGATAACAAAACCGCAGCTGTTGCCAAACGGGCGGCTGCTGTTGCGCCAGTCGGCCGTTTCCGTGTCATCAATGTGCTTAAGCTTGCTCTTCGTTGCCAGGGCGCCCATGGCATCGAATCCTTCAATCACTTCTGAGGTGACCGGCGCTTCGGCGCTGCCAACGACGGCTACGCGAATGCGCCCCGCTTTGATATCTTCGGCTGCCGCATTCAGGTTATACAGAAACGTGGCGCATGCCCCCAGCGTGGCGCTGGTATGACCGACGCTACCCAGCACATACGCATTGAGGAAATCGGCGCACATGCTGTTCAGGCCCAGCGGGCACTGTTTGGCGCTGACGCGATGGCCTTTCAGGCGCGACTGCAGCATTCCGCCAAAGCCATAATCGTCGAGCTGCCCCATGATATTGCCCGAATAGACGCCGAGCTGATCCGGCGTGATTTTGGCCTGTACCTCTCGCCACGGGATCCCCAGCGCGTTGATGGCGTCTGACGCCCCGACAATCGCCATCTGTAACGCCCGCGGATGGAACTGCGAATTGTAATGGTCGCCCGGACGAAATCCCTGCGGCAACAGCCCTGCAGCCTGAACCTCCGTGCGCAGCAACGCCTCAATTTTACAGTCCATCTCTCCCTGAACGGTAATACGGACGCGCCGACCCGCTAATTCCTCAACGTGCCATCCCGCCGGTAAGGGTTGAGGTAATTGCCTGGCAGATATATTAAAACTGAATCCCTCTTCGCCTGAAGCCATATTCAATTTTGCATGGCCGGCAATAGCATCGACATCAAAGTAGTCGCGCGTAATTTTTCTGATAAGGGTTCCCTCAAGCACCTCGTCTTTTATCCTCGCGGCAGCCTGAGCAGGTGTGAATCTTTTACCGGAAATATCGTAATACCCACCTTCATCATATTTAAGGACGCCCATCAGGATGGCTAACGATAATAATGTTTTCTGCCGTTCCTCTTCCGATAATGACTCAATAATCATTCGACGAAATGCATGATGTGAAGAACTACGACCAGCTGGACCATAGCCGCCAAAAGCCGTTATTACGGGTAATTTCACCATAATTTATTCTCTCGTGGTCGTGGATTTATTTTATTAAGCAAGTGCGATAATTTCAGATATTAGTTTACAAATCACCAACAAAAGCTAATATGAAAATCCAGCCAAAACGCTGACTTTTTTGGCCACGGCAACGATGAGCCACCAAAAATAATAGTCAAAACAGGTATTAATCAAAAATGACAAATACACAAATAGGATTTGTGTTATGTGAACGCATGCTAAGTTCCGGTCTCAGTCTTCCGATTGAAATGTGGAAAGCGGCAGCCAGTAGCTATTTAGCTGAGCAAAAAACAACATCCCACGCAGGCGCGCACAAACCGGAAAAGTCGTCCTTCAGGCTCTGTCGCCCGGAGAATATTCTGAAGGTGAATACCATTGGCATAAACAGCGAGCCCATCCTGACGCACAGTGGCTTTAGCATTACCGCCGATACCACCCTTGCCGCAGACAGGCACTATGACGTTATCTATCTTCCTGCCCTGTGGCGCAATCCTCGCGCAGTGGTCAGACAGCCTGAGCTTCTGGAATGGCTGACCGAGCAGGCCGCGCGAGGAACCCGCATCGCCGCCGTCGGAACGGGCTGCTGTTTTCTGGCGGAGTCGGGATTGCTCAACGGAAAGCCCGCCACCACCCACTGGCACTACTTCAAACAATTCTCGCGCGACTACCCCAGCGTAAAATTACAGACAAAACATTTTCTCACTCAGGCCGATAATATTTTCTGCGCCGCAAGCGTTAAGGCCCTGTCAGATCTGACGATTCATTTTATTGAAACGATATACGGGAAACGTGTAGCCACACATACTCAACGGACATTTTTCCATGAAATTCGTAGCCAGTTTGAACGTCAGTGTTACAGTGAAGAAAACAAACCCCATCCGGATGAAGATATTATTCAAATTCAAATCTGGATAAAAGCCAACTGCGCCTCGGATATATCCATGCAGAATCTTGCAGATATGGCTAGCATGAGTTTGCGCAACTTTAATCGCCGCTTTAAAAATGCCACCGACATGTCCCCACTGCAGTATTTATTAACCGCCAGAATTGAATCCGCCATGACAATGCTGCAATCCACCAATCTGTGTATTCAGGAGATTGCAAATGCGGTTGGATATCAGGATATTGCGCACTTTAATCGCCAGTTTAAGCATAAAACAACGGTTTCACCGGGGGATTACCGTAAGACCGTCCGGGCAAAGATGTTTAGTGCATAAATTCCGGTCATCTCTGATAATGAAAAGATGACCACGAGGAGGCTCAACGTGCAAGGCGTACCTGAACAGTTTAATGATGAAAGAGACAGCGCGCGCTTTCGCCATCTTGCGCAGCTGCCGGGCCTGGAGCTTTATCACGCGCATATTTCTGACTACGCCTTTGAGCCTCACACCCATGAAGCCTTCGGGATCGGCACGATTGAAACCGGTGCCGAACGCTTTCGCTATCGCGGTACCCAGCATCTCGCGGCGGAAAAATCCGTCGTCACCATGAACCCGGACGAGATCCATACCGGCGAATCCGCCACCGAAGGCGGCTGGCGCTACCGGATGGTCTATATCGAACCCGATCTTCTGGAAGAGGTGACCGGCCTCCGGCACTGGTGGTTTAGCGATGTCACGCGTCATGACCCGCTGCGCTCGCAGCAAATCGGCAGGCTGATTTACGGATTGTGGCATACGGACGATCCGCTTGCGCAAAAAGGATTACTGCTGGATCTGATTGAGACCTTCCAGCCGCTGGCCCATCACGCGCCGGTGATTCAGGAAGGCGCGCACCGCTTCGAACGCGTGCGCGAGTACCTGCACGACAACTACATGCACGCCCTGACGCTGGACGAGCTGGCCAGCGTCGTATCGCTCAGCCCGTACCATTTCCAGCGACAATTCAAAGCCCATTTTCACGTTACGCCGCACCAGATGCTGATGGCCATTCGCCTCTGGCGCGCCAAAGCGTTCCTCACCCACGGCATGCCCGCCGCCGAAGTGGCAGCCGCGACCGGGCTGACCGACCAGTCCCACTTAACCCGCGCGTTTACCCGCCGCTACGGCATTACGCCCGTGCGCTACCAGAAGCAGGTCACCCGGCGCTAATGCGCAATCTCATACAATACGCACGCATTTTCCCCTCCTACACTGCATGCAGCGTAAATACCTGTGGATGGAAAAATGATTAGTGGAGTGTTGTATGCCCTTCTGGCCGGGATGATGTGGGGGCTGATTTTTGTCGGCCCATTAATCGTGCCCGAGTATCCGGCAATACTGCAGTCGACCGGACGTTATCTGGCGCTCGGGCTGATTGCTCTGCCCCTGGCGTGGCTGGGACGCGCGCGCTTGCGTCAGCTCAGCCGTCAGGACTGGGGCACCGCGCTGGCGCTGACCATGATGGGCAATCTTATCTACTACGTTTGCCTTGCGAGTGCCATTCAGCGTACCGGTGCGCCGGTATCTACCATGATTATCGGCACGCTGCCGGTCGTCATCCCCGTCTTTGCTAACCTGCTCTACAGCCACCGCGATGGCAAACTGGCGTGGTCAAAAATGGCGCCGGCGCTGGTATGCACCGCCGTGGGGCTGGTATGCGTCAATATTGCCGAGCTGCGTCACGGGCAGGCGGATGTTGACCTGTGGCGTTACGGCTCTGGCATTGTGCTGGCGTTCATTTCCGTGGCGTGCTGGGCATGGTATGCCCTGCGCAACGCGCGCTGGCTGCGGGAGAACCCGGACAAGCACCCGATGATGTGGGCGACGGCGCAGGCGCTGGTCACGCTGCCCGTCTCGCTGGTGGGCTATGCCGGGGCGTGCATCTGGTTAGGCCATCAACAGCCAGACTTCGCCCAACCCTTCGGGCCAAGACCGTGGGTGTTTATCGGCCTGATGGTTGCGATTGCGGTGCTGTGCTCATGGGTGGGCGCGCTGTGCTGGAATATTGCCAGCCAGAAGCTGCCGACGGTCATTTTAGGGCCGCTGATTGTCTTCGAAACCCTGGCCGGACTGCTTTATACCTTCCTGATGCGCCAGAGCTTGCCGCCGCTATTCACGGCCTGCGGCATCGCGCTGCTGGTGGTAGGAGTGGTGATGGCGGTAAGAGCGAAGCCGGAAAAACCGAGGGTCGTTCCGGCGTCGGAGGTGTGATTTTTGCCGGGTGGCGGCTCCGCCTTACCCGGCCTACAAGGAGCCGTTTCGTAGGCCGGGTAAGCGCCAGCGCCACCCGGCATGATGTTAAAACGTTTCCCAGTTCCCTTCAGACGCCGCCGCTGCGGGCTGCGCTTTAGGTACATAGGTTTTCACCGGCGCCGCTTTGACCGCCTGGTTGCGGGTGATTTTGAACACCGCCACCGCTTCGTTCAGGCGTGCAGCCTGATCTTCCAGCGCCGCCGCCGCGGCCGCAGACTCCTCTACCAGCGAGGCGTTCTGCTGGGTCACGCGGTCCATCTCGGCTACCGCCTGGCCCACCTGGTCGATACCGCGGCTCTGCTCGTCAGAGGCCGAGGCAATTTCACCCATGATGTCCGTCACGCGGGTGACCGCATTAACGATCTCCGCCATCGTCTCCCCGGCTTCGTTAACCAGCTGGGAGCCCGCGTTCACGCGCTCGCCGGAATCATCGATCAGCGCTTTGATCTCTTTCGCCGCCTGGGCGCTGCGCTGGGCGAGAGTACGCACTTCCCCTGCCACCACCGCAAAACCACGGCCCTGCTCGCCCGCGCGCGCCGCTTCCACCGCCGCGTTCAGCGCCAGGATGTTAGTCTGGAAGGCAATACCGTCGATTACGTTAGTAATTTGCGCGATTTTACTGGAGCTGGTGGCGATTTCGTCCATCGTACGCACCACGCCTTCAACCACGTTACCGCCCTTCTTCGCCGTAGAGGAGGCGTCCAGCGCCAGACGGGAAGCCTGACGCGCGTTATCGGCGTTCTGCTTCACGGTTGCCGTCAGCTGTTCCATGCTGGCTGCCGTCTCTTCCAGAGACGCGGCCTGCTGCTCGGTACGGGAAGAGAGGTCGTTGCTGCCGGCAGAAATTTCACCGGCACCGGTGTAGATGGTATCCGCACCTTCACGCACCACGCCCACGGTGTTCGCCAGCGAGGCCTGCATCTCCTGGACGTTGCGCGCCAGGATAGCCATTTCGTTCTTACCTTCAGCCTGAATCGGCTGGGTTAAATCCCCCGCCGCAATGGCGCGAATATGGTTAATCACCTCTTCCAGAGGCAGCAGCAGCACGCGGCGCATGGCTACCCAGCTGGAAATAATCACCACAATCACCAGCAGCATAACCGCAGAGAGGATCCACAGGATGCGCTTGTAGTCGCTTTCATTGTCCTGGATGCCTTTATCGGTAAGCGTTGCCTGCGCTTCGCGCCATTCACGGTAAACCGCCTGCATCGCGGTCTGCTTTTGCTCCGCATTCTGCTTGAACATGTCTTCCAGATTGCCCTGGCTCAGCAGGACGTTCATTTGCGTCAGCGTTGCAGAGTAAATGCGGTACTGCTCTTCAAGCCGGTTAGCCAGGTTCTCGTCCAGGCCCGGCGTATTTGGCAGGGCATAGTATTTATCGTAATGGACCTGCGCATCGGCGAGCAGATTTTTCGCCGTGTTGACCAGCTCATTAAGCTGCCCACCGTTAATCTGAGAGGCCATGCTGCTTTGCAGACGCAGCATCCCGCGGTTCAGCGTCACGCGCGCCTGGTTCAGGCTGATCCACGCATCGGTAAACTCCGCCACGTTCTTGCTGGAGAGCTGCGACACGGTGAAGTTGTCTTTATCGTTATTCAGCGCGTTGATAAAGATACCCGCGGAAATCACTTGCATGATGCCGAGCACAAGCAGCACCGAAATCAGAAGGGTAATGACTTTTATACGTTTAAACATGCGTTGCCTTTGTTATATGCAGGTTTGTCTGACGTGGATATATCGGCAGGCGCGGCGGGTTGTTTACTGTTTCTACACCTTTAAAAAGTTTCTAAACCACTTTCCTAAGTCCATTCAGAGAGTTAAACGGGGTATTTTTTTGTGATCTGCATCTCACTTTCCCCCTTCCCTCTAAAGGGTTATAGCGCTGGCTTAAAGATGCATTTAATATGCATCTTATATTATTAATGACGAGGTAACTGCTATGGCCTTTCGCGACCAACCCCTTGGCGAGCTGGCGCTCTCCATTCCTCGCGCTTCTGCGCTGTTCCGTAAATACGATATGGATTACTGCTGCGGCGGTAAGCAAACCCTGGCGCGTGCGGCCTCACGCAAGGAACTGGACGTTGAGGTGATTGAAGCAGAGCTGGCGCAGCTGGCCGGGCAGCCCGTCGACAAAGACTGGCGAACCGCCCCGCTTGCTGAAATCATCGACCATATCATCGTGCGATACCATGACCGTCACCGTGAACAGCTGCCGGAACTGATCCTGCAGGCAACCAAAGTTGAGCGCGTTCATGCCGACAAACCTTCCGTACCGCGCGGTCTGGCGAAATACCTGACCCTGCTGCATGAAGAGCTTTCCAGCCACATGATGAAAGAAGAGCAGATCCTCTTCCCGATGATTAAACAGGGAATGGGAAGCCAGGCGATGGGGCCTATCAGCGTGATGGAAAGCGAGCACGATGATGCGGGTGAGCTGCTGGAAGTGATCAAACACACCACCCACAACGTCACGCCGCCGCCAGAAGCGTGCACAACGTGGAAAGCGATGTACAACGGCATTAACGAGATGATTGACGACCTGATGGAACACATCAGTCTTGAGAACAACGTTCTGTTCCCGCGGGCATTAGCTGGGGAATAGAAAAACTAAAAACGGCAACCGAAGTTGCCGTTTTGCTTTTACCTTACGCCTGCCATACGTTTCTTACCGATAAACACCCAGCCCAGCCCCAGCGCGATAAACCACAGCGGCGTGACGATGAGTGCCTGACGGGTATCATCTTCCAGCGTCAGCAGAACCAGCACGAAGACGAAGAACGCCATGCACACCCAGCACATCAGCTTGCCCAGCGGCATCTTGTAGATCGATTTTTCATGCAGGTGCGGGCGCTGCTTGCGGTACACCAGGTATGAACAGAGGATGATGGTCCAGACGAACATAAACAGGATCGCAGAGACCGTGGTGATCATGGTGAACGCGCCAATCACGCTTGGGTTCACGTAGAGCATCACCACGCCGCCCAGCAGGCACATGCAGGAGAAGGTCAACCCTTTTGCCGGTACCGCGCGCTTGGACAGCTTGGCGAACGCGCTCGGCGCCACGCCTTCCTGTGCCAAGCCAAACAGCATACGGCTGGTGGAGAACACGCCGCTGTTCGCGGAAGACGCCGCAGAGGTCAACACCACGAAGTTAATCAGGCTCGCGGCAGCAGGCAGGCCTACCAGCACGAACAGCTCAACGAACGGGCTCTTGGTTGGCACCACGGAGCTCCACGGCGTCACGGACATAATGACGATCAGCGCGAAGACGTAGAACATGATGATACGCAGCGGAATAGAGTTAATCGCGCGCGGGAGAGACTTCTCGGGATCTTTGGTCTCCGCTGCCGTCGTGCCCACCAGCTCAATGCCCACGAAAGCAAAAACCGCGATCTGGAAGCCGGCAAAGAAGCCGCTAATGCCTTTCGGGAACCAGCCGCCGTCATTCCACAGATGGGTAAACGACGCCTGAACGCCCGTTGGCGACTGGAAGTGGGTGAGCACCATCACCAGACCCACGACGATAAGCCCGACAATCGCCACGATTTTGATCATCGCGAACCAGAACTCCATCTCACCGAACATTTTAACGGTGGCGAGGTTAAGGCTCAGCAGCAGAACAATGACCGCCAGCGAGGCGACCCAGTCCGACAGCCCCGGGAACCAGAACTGCGCGTAGGCGGTAATCGCCACGACGTCCGCCATACCGGTGACGACCCAGCAGAACCAGTAGGTCCAGCCGGTGAAATAGCCCGCCCACGGCCCGAGCAGGTCAGAAGCGAAGTCGCTAAAGGATTTGTATTCGAGGTTCGAGAGCAGCAGTTCACCCATTGCACGCATCACGAAGAACAGCATAAAACCGATGATCATATAAACGAATATGATCGACGGCCCGGCGAGACTGATGGTTTTGCCTGACCCCATAAACAGCCCGGTACCGATGGCACCCCCAATCGCAATGAGCTGAATATGACGGTTTGTGAGATTGCGCCGTAGCGACTGTTCAGACGACGCCTCTTCGTCGGCGACGACTTTGACCTGATCTACCATGTGATATTTTCCTGTTTATGCCTGTCTGTGTTGTTAAGGCTCTTCTGGCCTTTAAATACGTCAAAAGATGACGTTCCCTTGTAAGGGCTAATCGATATTAGGTAAGAATCGGCGGGATGAATACTATGATTTAGATATTATGTTAATAATATGTTGAAAGTGAGTGTCATATCACTCATACAGCGCGAAACAGCTCACAAAAATACACGCAACAGTTTCGTTTGCAAGATAAAATGTTGATAGCACCGTAACTATAGGTTTTTACACTATTTTCCTCTCCCCTACCGGGGAGAGGAAATAAGAAAATTCGATTACAGAATTTCCAGCAGCTCGACTTCAAAGACCAGGGTGCTGAATGGCGGGATGGACGCGCCAGCGCCGCGCTCGCCATAGGCCAGGTTATGCGGGATAGTCAGTTCCCATTTGGAACCGACCGGCATCAGGGTCAGAGCTTCGATCCAGCCTGCGATCACGCCGTTGACCGGGAATTCAGCCGGTTCGCCGCGCGCCACGGAGCTGTCGAACACGGTACCGTCGATCAGTTTACCGGTGTAATGCACGCGAACGTGGTCGGTACGCGCCGGGATTGCGCCGTCGCCCTGATTGATCACGCGGAACTGCAGACCGGATTCGGTGCTGTTCACGCCTTCACGCTCGCGGTTCTCTTCCAGATATTTCACACCTTCGGCTGCCATCTCTTCGAAGCGCGCGCGACGCACGGCGTCAGCACGTTCGTGGATTTCACGCAGCGCACGGTGCACAACGTCTACCGGAACGGCAGGCTGTTTGCCTTCCAGCGCGTCAGCGATACCCGCCACCAGCGCTTCAGGTAACAGACCTTCCAGGCCGGATTCGCTCAGCTGCTGTCCTACCTGCAAGCCGATACCGTAACTTGCCTGCGCTTCGATAGTGTCAAAAGTCGGGGTGGTCATGGGTTTTCCTTCCATCACATTTAAAGTAGCGGGCAGCATATCAGCCATGCCCTTATGGGTAAAACTTTGTCTGAAGTTAAGGTGACAAACCGCGACGAAACAGAAACAATAGAGATAACCAGGATTAATCCCGAACTGATGTCACGGATGTCGGGTTTACTACGCCGTTCAGGCAGTTAGCAAACTATACTTCGGGGCACAGGATAAAAAATACGCGGAGCAGGAGGAGTGCCATGCCCGGGCGATTTGAACTGAAACCTACCCTGGCGAAAATCTGGCAGGCGCCGGACAATTTTCGCATCATGGACCCGCTGCCTCCTCTGCATCGCAGAGGGATCATCATTGGCGCGCTGATGGTGATCGTGGGCTTCCTGCTTCCTTCCGGGGGCGATGATGTCGATACCGCCCCCGTCGCCCGCAATGCTCAGCTGGATATTCAGTCGCAGGCGCGGCCACAGCCTGACGCACAGCCGATGCAGACGCAGCTTGTGACCCCGTCTAACGATCCGGGTCAGGTCGCGCCGGTTGAGCCAGAACCTATTCAGGATGAACAGCCGCAGGATCAAGCCGCCGCCCCGTCTCAGCCTCAGACGCAACAGCCTACCGGCATTGAGCAACAGTGGCGTTCCTATCGCGTAGAGCCGGGTAAAACGCTGGCACAGCTGTTCCGCGACCACAACCTGCCGCCAACCGACGTGTATGCCATGGCGAAGGTGGAAGGTGCGGGTAAGCCGCTCAGTAACCTGCAGAATGGACAGATGGTACAGGTTCGCCAGAATGCCAGCGGGGTGGTGACAGGGTTAACGATTGATACGGGAAGTGGACAACAGGTGCTGTTTACCCGCCAGCCAGACGGCAGTTTTATCAGGGCGCGTTAAGGCCCGGATCTGTAAAAAGCAAAACGCCGGCACAAGGCCGGCGTTTCAACGTGAGCAGAGTAAAAAATTACTCAGCTACAACGTTAACAACCAGTTTAGCGAACACTTCGCTGTGAACCTGGAAGTCAACTTCGTGCTCACCAGTGGTACGCAGAACGCCGTTCGGCAGACGAACTTCGCTCTTAGCCACTTTAACGCCTGCTGCAGAAACTGCATCAGCGATATCGCGGGTACCGATGGAACCGAACAGTTTACCTTCGTCGCCAGATTTAGACGCGATGGTAACGGTGCCCAGTGCGTTGATTGCTTCAGCGCGAGCGTTAGCAGCCGCCAGAACGTCAGCCAGTTTGGCTTCCAGTTCAGCGCGACGTGCTTCGAAAAACTCTACGTTTTTCTTGGTAGCTGGAACAGCTTTACCCTGTGGAACCAGGAAGTTACGTGCGTAACCCGCTTTAACGTTAACCTGATCACCCAGGCTGCCCAGGTTTGCTACTTTATCAAGCAGAATAACTTGCATTACCTTATCCTCTTAAAGTCGTATTAATGGACCGTGCCCGATTACTGATGACGATCAGTGTACGGCAGCAGGGACAGGTAGCGAGCGCGTTTGATAGCGCGAGCCAGCTGACGCTGGTATTTTGCACGAGTACCGGTGATACGGCTTGGGACAATCTTACCGCTTTCGGTGATGTAGTTTTTCAGCGTTGCGATATCTTTATAGTCGATCTCTTGAACGCCTTCCGCGGTGAAACGGCAGAACTTGCGACGACGGAAATAACGTGCCATATGGCTAGTCTCCAGAATCTATCAAATCAATCTGCTCGGCATGCAGAACCATTTTGCTCAGGCCGTTCTTTGCCTTGTGGCAAGAGATGAACCCCTGAACGATTACTGCGCTACCGACCGTTAAACTGTGAGTAATGGCCTGGTTTTCGTGTCCGCTAATAATAACGGGCATTTGGCACCACGCCTGCCGGTGAAACCCGGCTTCCTCTTGCACAGAACGATGCTCAAGCACGAACTGGCAATGCGGAATTCCTGATGGACTGACCTTTCGAAGGGGAGCCCTGCATACGATGCCGGACAACGCCAGACGGTTGGTCATCAGAAATTACTCTTCAGAATCCCCAGCATCAGAATCATCTGCGGTTTCGTTTGCGAAATCATCGCGACGCTCACGGCGCTCGTCTTTCGCTTTAACCATCGGAGATGCTTCGGTAACTGCGTTTTTGGTACGCATAACCATGCTGCGGATAACGGCATCGTTGAAGCGGAAGGTAGTTTCCAGCTCATCGATCACTTCCTGCGGCGCTTCAACGTTCATCAGAACGTAGTGTGCTTTGTGCAGTTTGTTGATCGGGTAAGCCAGCTGACGGCGGCCCCAGTCTTCCAGACGGTGGATCGTACCTTCTGCACCAGTGATGGCAGCAGAGTAACGCTCGATCATACCCGGAACCTGTTCGCTCTGGTCAGGATGGACCATAAAAACGATTTCGTAATGACGCATCGAATTGCTCCTTACGGATTATTCAGCCTCCTGTCTGGGTCAGCCGAGGCCCGGGGAGGCAAGGAACGTGTTAAAGGTCGGCTGAAAAATTGACGCGTCATAATACTTGCGCGCCCCTGGAAACTCAAGCTGATTGCACAAATAATTCGCACAAAGCGCGAAGCGGGTCTAAGTGGGTGATTTAAAATTGGTCACACCCGGAAGCGTTGTTTTTTTGAACAACTGCATCAGAAATGGTCACGCATCCCCGCCGGATGAGTGATTACACTTTAATCAGAGATCGCCTGAATTAAAGAAGGAGCATCCCCCCTCTCGCAGCACGTAGTCGTGGAGCGCATATCATGAAAAAAATCGCATTAGCCATGATGGCGGCGCTTTTGCTCAGTGCAAACGCGATGGCAGCCATCAAGATAGACAGCCGACAGGCCAGAAACATGGATGATGTGCAAAGCTTGGGCGTAATTTACATCAATCATAATTTCGCCACGGAAAGTGAAGCAGATCAGGCACTAAATGAAGAAACCGATGCGCAGGGCGCAACCTATTACTACGTGATGTTAACGCGTGAGCCCGGCAGCAACGGCAATATGCACGCCAGTGCAGATATTTACCGATAACGCTTTAACGCTAGCACCAGGAAAGCCAACAACGAGAACATAGCCATAGTTGACGTTGCCCCCTGCCCGGGGGCTTTTTTTTGTGAATAGCTCCGGAATACTCCCGGTAAAAGAGCCCCCAGAGATCCTCCCGAAGCGGGAAGATAAGGGCGTCAAAGTCCCGCGCGTTACAGGTGCTGGCGGAAAAACGCCACCGTGGCGTCCAGCGCCGTTGGCGTAATGCGGTGGCGGACGCCCGGTTCCCACAGGCAGGTCAGATTACCGTCCAGCCCTTCATTGATTAACGCCTGCTGCAGACGGAAGGTTCCCTCGGGCGGGACCACATCATCCGCGTCACCGTGCCACAGCAGCAGCGGACGATCGGCCACGCGCGGTAATGCCCGGGTCACTTCCCACTCTGCCAGCGTCGCCGTCATTTCCGCTAAATTCTGAGGGGGGAAAAGGGTCTTCGCCAGCGAAGTAAAGTAGCCCGAGCCCATCAGACAGGCGACAGACTTCACTTCAGGATGATGCGTCATAATCCCCAGCGCCGTCATACCGCCCATCGATGCCCCGGCTACCGCCAGACGATTGCCGGCCACCAGCCCTGCCCCATAAAGCGCATCGCGCAGCCCGGCAAACTCGGTCAGACTCCCGTGCAGAATCTGCCAGAACTGACCCAGCCGCGCCTGTTCATTACCCGTAAAGCGTGCGCCGTGGTCGGGTGCATCTGGCATCACCACGCGAAAACCCGCCTGCGCCAGCGCTACCGCAAAATAACTGTAAACCAGCTTCGATGAGGTAAACCCATGATAAAAAACCACAACAGGCAGCGATTTATCACGTTTACCCACCGGCATCGCGTGTAAAATTTCATGGTCGCCGAGGTGGCGTATTTCAATTTCAATCATTGTCGACCCTGTGCGAATCTATGATTCATAATGTTGAGAACTGGGTTACGCTTTCGCGTCATTTTCATTCGAAATATACGTACCAGATAACACTTCGGGAACATTCCCCCAAAACTAAATTCACAGACAACTACACTATGGCTATCAGGAAACGAGATATGGTTATGCGCAGGTTTGCTGCTTTATTGCTGGTGTTTCTGCTGAGTGGCTGTAGCGCGCTGCAGGGAACGCCGCAACCCGCTCCACCGGTCGCCGATCATCCACAGGAGATTCGTCGTAATCAGACGGAAGGATTACAACGAATGGGCACCATCTCCGCGCTGGTTCGCGGCTCTCCGGATGACGCAGAATCGGCAATAAAAGCACAGGCCGTCGCCGCCAAAGCAGATTATTACGTCATCATTATGATCGACGAAACCATCATAACGGGACAGTGGTATTCACAGGCCATTTTGTACCGCAAATAATGGTTTTCCTTTGAACGAGATTTACACTGCTTTGCGTCCATAGACATTTTCCTGTCCACAATAAACTCCACGCCCGCATCAATGGAAGGGAGTTTATTAGCGAAGGATTGCCCGGCGGATACCGGATATATGTGAAATGGAGCTGACGATGAAACGAACTCTTGCTTTGACCTCACTGTTGCTCTCAGCAGGCCTGCTGAGCACCACCGCGCAGTCAGCAGAATTCGCCAGTGCTGATTGTGTGACTGGCCTGAATGAAATTGGCCAGATCTCCGTGAATAATATCTCGGGGAGCCCGCAAGACGTTGAACGTGTCGTGGCATTAAAGGCCGATGAGCAGGGTGCTTCATGGTATCGCATCATCCAGATGCAGGAAGATAACCATATCGATCGCTGGCGGGTACAGGCCATTCTCTACGTGTAAACTCCCTCCTGATAAAAGCCACTTATTTTTAGTGGCTTTTCGTTTTTGCAAATTTTTTATCTTATATAAAACCAATAAAGAACAATTAAATAACATTTTGTTACATTAAAACAGTAAACGTAATCCCCGCTCTGCCGTTGAAGAACCATAACTTTTCAATGATGAGCAATTTATGATCAACTTTTTCCGCCGTGCGGGCCTGGGGTCGAAACTCTCGCTGCTAACTGGCGTCAGTGTCGCCACGCTGTTTCTGCTATTCACTTTTCTGCTCAGCCAAAAAGCCAGCCAGCAGCTTGAAGCCCTTGCGGTCGAAGATCTGCATAATCAGTCCACCGGCATGGTCGACATGGTGCAGATGTTCAACACCAGCCTGAGTGAAGAGGTTGAGAGCTATACCCGCCTGTTTACCACCTTCTTACCGCAGCCCCTGAACATTGATAATTCCCAACCCCAGACGATTAACGGACTTAGCGTTCCGCTTCTGAAAGGCGGAGACACCGGGCTGCATGAAAATAACACCCTTTCGGACGAGTTCCTGAACCGTACGGGAGCCATTTCGACGCTGTTTGTACGCAGCGGTAACGACTTTGTGCGCGTAGCCACTTCCCTGCGCAAAGAGAATGGCGATCGGGCAATGGGTACCGTTCTGGATAACGCCAGCCCGGCCTTTGCCGCCGTCAACAAAGGTGAAGTGTACCGCGGCCTGGCGCTGCTGTTCGGCAAACGCTACATCACCCAGTACCAGCCCGTTAAAAACGCCGAAGGGCAGGTCATTGCGATCGTCTTTGTCGGGGTGGACATCACCCACTCCTGGAACGTCATGCGCGAGAAAATCCTCAACCGCCGCCTGGGCGAGAGCGGTCGCTTCTTCGTGCTGGATCGCAGCAACGGCAAAACGCGCGGGCAATACCTGTTCCACGCCAGCGAAGAGGGAAAACTGCCGCAGTGGGACGGCGCGACGCAGCAACAGCTTCTGAGTGACAAACCCGGCACGCTGGAGCGTACAAGCGACGACGGCCGGACGCTGAAAATGGCCTATACCCCGCTGCCGGGCTGGAACTGGACTATCGTGGGCGAAGTGGATAAATCGGTGCTGCTCTCAAGCGTTACCGCCATGCGCGATCGCTTCCTGCTGGCCGGCGTGGCCTTATCCATCCTTTTTGCTGGCCTGTTCGTGGTCATTATTCGCCGCGTGCTGACCCGACCGCTGCGCAACGTGATCCATCTTGCCCGACAATATGCCGCAGGGGATCTCCGTTCCAGCCTGCCCGTGACGCGTCAGGACGAAGTCGGCCAGCTGATCGATGCTATCAACGGTATCGGCGGCGGCCTGCAAAAAATTGTGCTGCAGGTTCGTGAGGCCGCAGGCGAGATCCATTTGGGCACCAACGCGCTGGCCGCCGACACTGGCGAGATTTCAGAGCAGATCAACAAGCAGGCCAGCAGCGTGGAGGAGACGTCCGCCAGCATGGAGCAGCTGGCCGCCACCGTGCAGCAAAATGCCGCCAACATGGAGCAAACGCAGCAGCTGGTGGGTGAAACCTCGCTCGCGGTCCATCAGGGCGGTGAGACGGTCACCCACGCGGTGTCGACCATGGACGACATTCGCGAAGCGTCAAAACGCATCGAAGACATCACGCGCGTGATCGAATCCATCGCTTTCCAGACCAATATTCTGGCGCTGAACGCGGCAGTGGAAGCGGCCCGCGCAGGCGAGCACGGAAAAGGGTTTGCGGTAGTCGCGCAGGAAGTTCGCGCGCTGGCGGGTCGCAGCGCTAACGCGGTGAAGGAGATTGAGCAGCTGATTGGCGATACGCTCAGAAAAGTGAGTGAGGGTCATGCGCTGTCTGAACGGACGCGCCTGGCGATGGACGACATCATCATTCATATCGATAACATCAGCCAGCTGGTCACCGAGATTAACCATGCCTCACGCGAGCAGTCCGCCGGGATCGGCCAGGTGAACCTCGCCATGACCCATATTGGCGAAGCGTCGCATATCAATGCCGACCGCATCTCACGCAGCGAGCAAACCGCTCAAACGCTGCGCGAGAAGGGTTCACACCTGACTCAGCTGGTGAGCCTGTTCCAGCTAAAAGGCTAACCGACTCTGCCCGTCGCACGCAGCAGCAGGTCGCTTTGCACCTGCTCGCTCATCAGCGTGCCGCCACGGGTATCCAGCATCATACGGCACCACGCCTGCGCCACCGGGGGCGATGCGTGCCGCAGCATCTGGCTTCCGGCACCCAGCAAGAAAAGCTGCTGCGCGATCTCCCGCCCCTGTGCCTCCTGCGGTTTACGCAGTTTTTGCTGAAGCTGTCGCCAGCTGCGGTCGAAGTGTCTGTCCTGCCCTTTCACCTGCGCAAACTCGTCGGCAAGCAGGTCGTGAATACCCGGCTGCTTCGCCAGCACGCGCAGAACGTCCAGGCACATAATATTTCCTGACCCTTCCCAGATGCTGTTCACCGGCATCTCGCGGTACAGGCGGGGAAGTTCGCTCTCTTCGCAATATCCATTCCCACCCAGCACCTCCATCGCCTCAGCGACAAACGGGATGCCCGCTTTACAGACGCTAAATTTCGCCGCCGGGGTAAACAGCCGCGCCCAGGCGGCCTCTTGCGGATCGGCACGCTTGTCCCACGCCCGGGCCAGGCGGAACAGCAGCGCCGTTTGCCCCTCCAGCACCAGCGCCATCCGGCTTAATACCTCGCGCATTAAAGGCTGATCGATGAGGTTTTTGCCGAAGGTCTGACGCTGGTGGGCATGGTACAGCGCCACCGAGAGCGCCCGACGCATCAGTCCGTGGCTGCCCAGCGCGCAGTCAAAGCGCGTCAGACCGCCCATTTTGAGGATCTGCCGTACCCCTTCGCCCTCTTCCCCCAACAGCCAGCCGGAGGCATCGAGAAACTCCGCCTCGCTGCTGGCGTTGGAGCGGTTCCCGAGCTTGTCCTTAAGGCGCTCCAGACGCACGGCGTTGCGCTGTCCGTCAGGCAAAAAGCGCGGCACAAAAAAGCAGGATAGCCCGCCCTTCGCCTGGGCCAGCACCAGGTGCGCATCGCTTTGCGGGACGGAGAAAAACCATTTATGCCCCACCAGCCTGTAGCTGCCGTCGCTGCATTTTTCCGCTTTGGTGGTGTTGCTGAGCACGTCCGAGCCGCCCTGCTTTTCCGTCATCCCCATGCCAATCAGCAGGCCGCGCTTTTGCGCGCCAGGGGCAAGGTGCGGATCATAGCGATCGCTGAGCAGCGGCGTCAGCCAGTCGTGAAATGCTTTGGGGAGCGCCTGCTGCAACAGCGGCGTGGCGGCAAACGTCATAGTGACCGGGCAAAGCGTGCCTGCCTCTACCTGAGCATGAAGCACAAAGCGTGCGGCCCGAGCGACAAACGACCCTTTACGCGCCTCCTCTTCCCACGCCAGGTTATGCACGCGGTTGGCGCAAAGCCCCTGCATCAGCAAGTGCCATGCCGGATGAAAACGCACGTCGTCCAGCCGCTCTCCGGTGGCGTCATAGCGTAACAGCTCGGGCGGGTTGACGTTAGCCAGCCTGCCCAGCTCCAGCGACTCCGCGGTGCCCAACTGCTGCCCGATGCTGGCGAGCAGCTCAATATCCCACTCGGCCCCTTCACGCGCGACCGCATCGCGCAGGGCGCAGTCCGAGAGGAAAAGGTTGCTATTGGAAAGCGGTGCAGGTTGATTGAAAACGGTATGGGTCTGCCAGTGCATGCTGTCTCCCTCCTTCAGTGGCAATGACGATAAGTATGGACAGACCGCGCGCACGCTGCATGGGAGGGGAGTCACACGTTCACGATCCCGCTGATATCATTCGTGAAATAGCTCACAGAACATAAGAATAAACTATTTCATGACTCCGCTTTTGTTGAATAATTTATTCTTACACCTTAAGTGAGGATCGTTATGCAACCGGACGCGCACAAGCGAGCATTAATTGCAGGCTCCATTGGTAACTTTATCGAGTGGTATGAGTTTGCGGTCTACGGTTTTCTGGCGACCGTCATTGCGAAAAACTTCTTCCAGCTTGAAGGAGAGGCGGGGCTGACCAGCCTGATCCTCACCTACGCCTCGTTTGCCATCGCCTTCTTCTTCCGCCCGCTGGGTGCGGTGGTGTTTGGCCGCATCGGCGACCGGATTGGCCGTAAGCCGACGCTCATCATCGTGCTGGTGCTGATGACGCTCGCTACCGCCGCCATCGGCGTTGTGCCGGTCTACGCCAGCATCGGGATTGCCGCGCCGCTGATTATTACGCTGCTGCGCATCCTGCAGGGGCTGTTCGCGGGCGGCGAGTACGGCGGCGCGGTCTCGCTGATGACGGAGTTCGCCCCGCGCGGCAAGCGTGGGCTCTATGGCGCGTGGCAGTCCTTTACCGTGGCGCTGGGGCTGCTGGCGGGCGCAGGCATCGTGGCGCTGCTCTCCACCCTTCTCACGCCTGAAGCCCTGCACGACTGGGGCTGGCGCATTCCGTTCTTCCTGGCGCTGCCCATGGGCGTTGTGGCGCTGTGGCTTCGCGTCAGTATGGAAGAGACACCGAGCTTTGTGCAGCAGCAGGATAAACCGGCTGTCGCTCAGGCGGATACTGTCGCCACGCTCCGGGCCATCGTGATGGGGATTGGGCGCGTCATGGTCTGGTCTGCGGCGGGGTATACCTACCTGGTGATTATGCCGACCTATCTTCAGTCGGCGCTGCACACCGGGTTCAACCAGGCGCTGTTGATAGCGGTGATTTCGAATATTGGTTTTGCGCTGACCATCATTCCGTCGGGGATCCTGAGTGACCGGATCGGACGCCGCACGGTGATGATTATCGCCACCGCGCTGCTGCTGATCCTCGCCCTTCCGCTGCTGAAAATCCTGCAGGCGGAGTCGAGCACGCTGGCGGTGAAGGCTGTTGTGGTACTGATTGCGGGCGGTCTGGTGGGCATGCTGGCGGGTCCGGGCCCGGCGATGCTGTCTGAGATGTTCCCGACGCGCGTGCGCTATACGGGGCTGGGGCTGGCCTACTCGTTGTCGAACGCGATTTTCTCGGGATGCGCAGGGTTAATTATTACCGGGCTGATTAAGCAGACGGGCAACCTGGATATTCCGGCGTATTACGTGATGGCGACGGCGGTAGTGAGTATTTTCGCGCTGATGACGCTGAGGAAGGACGACCATTTGCGGTCACTGGAGGAGTGAGGCTGTCAACGTCTGGTGCTCTCTCCCACAGGGAGAGAGAGAAAACACAAAAGGCCGTCCTGTGGACGGCCTTGCTGTTTATTCTCCCCGCTGACGCACCGCTTCAAACAGGCAGATGCCCGTCGCAACGGAAACGTTCAGGGACGACACGCTGCCCGCCATCGGGATGCTGATCAGCTCGTCGCAGTGCTCGCGGGTGAGACGACGCATGCCTTCGCCTTCCGCACCCATCACCAGCGCCAGACGGCCGGTCATTTTGCTCTGGTACAGAGTATGATCCGCTTCACCGGCGGTACCGACGATCCAGATATTCTCTTCCTGCAGCAGACGCATAGTGCGCGCCAGGTTAGTCACGCGGATCAGCGGAACGTTTTCCGCCGCGCCGCAGGCCACCTTCTTCGCCGTCGCGTTCAGCTGCGCGGAGCGATCTTTCGGCACGATCACCGCGTGCACGCCCGCCGCATCGGCGCTGCGCAGGCACGCCCCGAGGTTGTGCGGATCGGTAACGCCGTCGAGGATCAGGAAGAACGGGTTATCCAGCTCGGCAATCAGATCCGGCAGATCGTTCTCCTGATACTGACGACCCGGCTTCACGCGGGCAATGATCCCCTGGTGGACCGCGCCTTCGCTTTTCTCATCCAGGAACTGGCGATTCGCCAGCTGAATCACCACGCCCTGCGCTTCCAGCGCGTGGATCAGCGGCATCAGACGCTTATCTTCACGCCCTTTCAGAATAAACACTTCCTGAAAACGCTCCGGTGCGCGCTCGAGAAGGGCCTGCACCGCGTGGATGCCGTAAATCATTTCACTCATTGATGGTTCTCGTAATAAGTATTTCCCCTCCCCCCGCTGGGGAGAGGGTCAGGTTGAGGGGAGAATTTACTCCGCCTGCTTTTTCTTGGCCGCGCGCTTCGCTTTGGTGGCGGCAGCGATTTTCTGCGTTTTCGCGGAAGGTTTTTTCGCTGAACGGGCTTCTTTCTTCGCCGCCTTCGGCTTCTGTTTCTTCTCGCCGCGGAACGCGCTGTCCGGCTCGAAGTTTACCTTCTTGCCCGCCTGACGACGTTTACCGCCGCCCGGTTTACCGTTACCGTTTTTTTTCGCCCTTTCACGCTCGGTTTTACCGACGTTACGCGGCGCGCGCTCGCTGGAGATCAGGCTGAAGTCGATCTTACGGTCGTCCATATTCACGGCTTCGACCTTCACTTCCACACGGTCGCCCAGACGGTAGGTCTGGCCGCCAGATTCGCCAATCAGGCGCTGGCCGACCTGGTCGAAGCGGTAGTAGTCGTTATCCAGGCTGGAGACGTGCACCAGACCGTCGATGAACAGCTCGTCCAGACGAACGAAGAAACCAAAGCCGGTCACGCTGGCAATCACGCCTTTGAAGACGTTACCGACCTGATCGAGCATAAAGTCACACTTCAGCCAGTCCGCCACGTCGCGTGTTGCTTCATCGGCACGACGTTCGGCCATGGAGCAGTGCTGACCCAGCTGCAGCATCTCTTCCATCGAATAATGGTAGCCACCGGTTTCGGTGGTGTTCCCTTTATGGCCCTGCTCCTGCGCCAGCAGATACTTGATCGCACGGTGCAGAGAGAGGTCAGGATAACGACGGATCGGCGACGTAAAGTGGGCGTAAGACTGCAGCGCCAGGCCGAAGTGGCCGCGGTTTTCCGGATCGTAAATCGCCTGCTTCATAGAGCGCAGCAGCATCGTCTGCAGCATTTCTGCATCCGGACGATCGCTAATGGATTCCAGCAGCTCGGCGTAATCGCGCGGCTCTGGCTTGTTGCCTCCGGGCAGTTCCAGACCCAGTTCAGCCAGCACGGAGCGGAACGACGTAATGGCTTCCGTGGTCGGCTTATCGTGAATACGGAACAGCGCTGGCTCTTTGGCTTTCTCGACGAAACGTGCCGCCGAGATGTTCGCCAGGATCATACACTCTTCGATCAGCTTGTGCGCGTCGTTACGCTGGGTCTGCTCGATACGCTCAATGCGGCGTTCGGCGTTGAAGATGAATTTCGCTTCTTCACTCTCAAACGAGATCCCGCCGCGCTCTTCGCGCGCCTGATCCAGCGTTTTGTAGAGGTTATGCAGCTCTTCGATGTGTTTGACCAGCGGCGCGTACTGCTCGCGCAGATCCTGGTCGCCCTGCAGCATATGCCAGACCTTGGTATAGGTCAGACGCGCGTGCGAGCTCATCACCGCTTCGTAGAACTTGTAGCCGGTTAAGCGCCCTTTGGTGGAGATGGTCATCTCGCAAACCATACAGAGGCGGTCAACCTGCGGGTTCAGGGAGCACAGGCCGTTAGACAGCACTTCCGGCAGCATCGGCACGACCTGGGACGGGAAGTAGACCGACGTACCGCGGCTGCGGGCTTCGTTATCCAGCGGGGTGTGCGGACGGACGTAATAGCTTACGTCAGCGATAGCAACCCACAGACGCCAGCCACCGCCGCGTTTTTTCTCACAGTATACGGCGTCATCGAAGTCGCGGGCGTCTTCGCCATCAATAGTGACCAGCGGCAGGGAGCGCAGATCCACGCGGCCCACTTTGGATTCTTCCGGCACTTCTTCGCGCAGGCTTTCGATCTGCTCTTCAACCGCTTTCGGCCAGATGTACGGAATTTCATGGGTACGCAATGCCATATCAACGGCCATCGTGGTGCCCATGTTGTCGCCAAGCACTTCGACGATTTTACCTACCGCTTTGGTGCGACGGGTTGGGCGCTGGGTGAGTTCCACCACCACCACAAAGCCCATGCGGGCGCCCATCACCTCTTCAGGTGGGATCAGAATGTCGAAGCTCAGACGGCTGTCGTCCGGCACCACGAAGCCTACGCCCGCGTCGGTAAAGTAGCGGCCGACGATCTGGCTGGTTTTTGGCACCAGAACGCGTACCACGCGCGCTTCGCGGCGGCCTTTACGGTCAGCGCCCAGCGGCTGCGCCAGGATCTGGTCGCCGTGGATGCACATTTTCATCTGTTCAGATGAGAGGTACAGATCGTCCTTACGGCCTTCTACGCGCAGGAAGCCGAAGCCATCGCGGTGACCAATGACGGTCCCTTTCAGCAGATCGAGGCGTTCTGGCAGCGCGTAGCACTGGCGGCGGGTAAAGACCAGCTGCCCGTCACGCTCCATCGCGCGCAGGCGGCGGCGAAGGGCTTCAATTTGCTCTTCACCTTCAATGTTTAATTCAACGGCAAGTTCTTCACGATTGGCGGGTTTTTCGCGTTTTGTTAAGTGTTCAATGATGAACTCGCGGCTGGGAATAGGATTCGCGTATTTTTCGGCTTCGCGTTCCTGGAAAGGATCATGTGACATGTCGGTTCCTCCGTTGTCAGCTCCGGTGGAAATTTTCTTCATTCCACCAGCAATAATTTATAAAGCGGTTGATTCTCTTCAACCAAATCGGCCAGCGTGTAGTTATCCAGTTCCATGAGAAAACTTTGCACGGCCTTTGAAAGCGCCTTTTTCAGGCGGCAAGCGGGCGTGATGTGGCAGAACTCGCTGCTGCAGTTCACCAGAGACAGCGGCTCCAGTTCACGTACCACATCGCCAACACGAATACTCTGTGCCGGTTTACCGAGACGGATCCCACCATTCTTCCCGCGGACGGCAGCAACGTATCCGGCACGACTAAGTTGATTGATTATTTTGACCATATGATTACGGGATACGCCGTAGACCTCTGTCACTTCAGAGATACTGGTCATCTTCCCCTCGGGTAACGACGCCATGTAAATCAGCGCACGTAAGCCGTAATCGGTGAAACTTGTTAACTGCACATCAACCTCAGGAAAAAGGGAAAACGCGGTCAAACCGCAGAGATATTCATTAATGATGATAAACCAGCCAGATAGTTAGCGGCTAATTTATTTGACAGACGGGGCGAAAAAGCGGAGATCCAGGAGCGGTCGCCGGATGGCGCTACGCTTATCCGGCCTACGGGTCTCCCCGCAGGCCAGCAGTCACGAAGATTATGCGTCGAACGGGTCGCGCAGGATCATCGTTTCAGTACGATCCGGGCCGGTAGAAATAATATCGATCGGCACTTCGGTCAGTTCTTCAATACGCTTGATGTAATCCAGCGCCGCCTGCGGCAGGCCGCTACGCTCTTTCACACCGAAAGTGGTCTCAGACCAGCCCGGCATGGTTTCGTAGATTGGCTCAATGCCTTCCCAGTCGTCAGCAGCCAGCGGAGTGGTGGTCACTTCGCGGCCATCTGGCATACGGTAGCCTACGCAGATTTTCACTTCTTTCAGGCCGTCCAGTACGTCCAGCTTGGTCAGGCAGAAGCCAGACAGGGAGTTGATCTGCACTGCGCGACGCACTGCAACCGCATCCAGCCAGCCGGTACGACGACGACGACCGGTGGTCGCGCCAAACTCGTTACCCTGCTTGCAGAGGAACTCGCCGGTTTCATCAAACAGCTCGGTCGGGAATGGACCCGCACCCACGCGAGTGGAGTACGCTTTGATGATGCCCAGTACGTAATCCACATAGCGTGGACCCAGGCCAGAGCCGGTCGCCACGCCACCTGCTGTGGTGTTAGAGGACGTTACGTACGGATAGGTACCGTGGTCGATGTCCAGCAGCGTACCCTGCGCACCTTCGAACATGACGAAATCGCCACGCTTGCGCGCCTGGTCCAGCAGATCGGATACGTCAACAACCATACCGGTCAGAATGTCAGCGATCGCCATGACGTCATCCAGCACTTTCTGATAGTCAACAGCGTCAGCTTTGTAGAAGTTCACCAGCTGGAAGTTGTGATATTCCATCACTTCTTTCAGTTTTTCAGCGAAGGTTGCTTTGTCGAAGAGGTCGCCCACGCGCAGACCGCGACGTGCAACTTTATCTTCGTAAGCCGGACCGATACCACGACCGGTGGTGCCGATCGCTTTCGCGCCGCGCGCTTTCTCACGCGCTACGTCCAGCGCCACGTGATAATCCAGGATCAGCGGGCAGGCTTCGGAGAGCAGCAGACGCTCACGAACAGGGATACCACGGTCTTCCAGACCTTTCATCTCTTTCATCAGCGCAGCAGGAGACAGCACAACGCCGTTACCGATGATGCTGGTGACGTTATCACGAAGAATGCCTGATGGAATAAGATGGAGGACGGTTTTTTCACCGTTGATTACGAGAGTATGGCCTGCGTTGTGACCGCCCTGGTAGCGTACAACATATTTAGCCCGTTCAGTCAGAAGATCAACAATCTTCCCTTTACCTTCGTCACCCCATTGGGTGCCCAGTACGACGACGTTGTTACCCATTTTTTTCAAAATCACCGTTTGCTTAAAAATGGATTCTACCATCGCTTTTTCAGATATACAGCACTTTTTGACCTCAAAATACGCCGATTGCGCCTACTTTTTGATCAGCCAATCGTTTTCCTCAACATGTAGTAGATCACGATGCCCGCAACCACAAGACCGCCGCCAAAACGACGCAAAATATTATCCGGCAGCTGACTCATCGTGGCGATCATTCGGCGCCAGGCACGCGGATAAAGCATCGGTCCAAGACCTTCCAGCACAAGGACCAAAGCCAGTGCGAGCCAGATCGTTGAATTCATTTTTATTCCTTATAAAAGAAAACCACCGCTCCGTTGGGAGCGGTGGTTTGAATACTCAAACGGGCCTGAGTTTATCGCGTTGCGTTAGTCGGCGTCTTCATATAACGGAAGAAATCGCTGTCCGGGCTGAGCACCATCACATCCTGGTTGCTCTGGAAGCTATTCTCGTAAGCGCGCAGGCTACGGATAAAGGCGTAGAAGTCAGGATCCTGGCTGAAGGCATCCGCGAACAGCTTCGCCGCTTCGGCATCGCCTTCACCGCGCAGGATACGGCCCTGGCGCTCAGATTCCGCCAGCGTCTTGGTGACTTCGTAGTCCGCTGCAGCACGCAGCTTCTCAGCCTCTTCCTGGCCCTGGGAACGGTGACGACGGGCTACCGCTTCACGCTCGGCGCGCATACGGTTGTAAATCGCCTCGGACACTTCAACTGGCAGGTTGATCTGCTTGATACGCACGTCAACCACTTCGATACCCAGCGCAGCCATACTGTTCGGGTTGATCACCGGCACTTTACCGTTGGTCTCCGCCTGAACGCGTTCAGCCGCTTTGGCAATCGCATCATCTGCTGCCGGCGTTGAAACTTCATCTTCAGTGCCCGCTGTACCGGAGTTCAGCGCATCGCGAACTTCCAGGGTCAGACGACCACGGGAGTCGGTCACGATGTCTTTCACATCCAGACGACCAATCTCGGAACGCAGGCGGTCAGAGAACTTACGTTTCAGCAGCACTTCTGCCTGAGAAACGTCACCACCGCCCGTTGCCAGGAAGTAACGGCTGAAATCGCTGATGCGCCATTTGATATAGGAATCAACGATGAGATCTTTCTTCTCTTTGGTCACGAAACGATCGGCCTGGTTATCCATGGTCTGGATACGCGCATCAAGCGTTTTCACGGACTGAATAAACGGTACCTTGAAGTGCAGACCCGGCTCGTAAATCACCGGGCGTTTGTCGCCATCACGCACGACGCTGCTGAACTGAAACTTAATCCCACGCTCGCCTTCTTTCACCACAAAGATCGAGGTATAAAGCGCGACCAGTACGATGACGATGATCGCAATAACTGACTTACGCATCCTTATTCCCCCTGACGCTGGTAGTCGTTACGCTGCGCGTTAGCACGGCGTTGGTCCATAATGTCACCATCGTTCGAAGAAGGCGTTGTGTTCGTGCTGGCGCTGCCTGTTGAGGCTGGCGGCAGACGCAGCAGGTTATTCGCTCCGCTGGTGTCGCCTTTCGCTGCTGGCGCAGAACTGCCTTTCAGCATCTGATCCAGCGGCAGAACCATCAGGTTTCCGCCTTTGTTGTCGTTAACCAACACTTTGCGGGTATGGCTCAGCACTTTTTCCATGGTCTCGATATAGAGACGCTCACGGGTAATTTCCGGTGCCGCTTTATATTCCGGCAGGATCTTCGCAAAGCGAGCCACTTCACCCTGAGCTTCCAGGATGGTCTGCGTCTTATACGCGCGCGCTTCTTCCAGAATACGCTGCGCCTGACCGTTAGCGCGTGGCTGAACTTCGTTGGTGTACGCTTCAGCTTCACGGATGTACTGCTGTTCGTTTTCACGGGCAGCAATCGCATCGTCAAATGCGGCTTTCACCTCTTCCGGCGGACGCGCAGCCTGGAAGTTGACGTCCAGCAGAGTAATACCCATGTTGTACGGACGAATGGTCTCTTCCAGCTCGCGCTGGGTATCGCTACGAATAACGGTACGACCTTCGGTCAGAATACGGTCCATGGTGTATTTACCGATCACACCGCGCAGGGCGCTGTCGGTCGCCTGACGCAGGCTGTCATCGGCGCTGGTCACGCTAAACAGATAACGCTCAGGATCGGTCACGCGGTACTGCACGTTCATCTCAACGCGCACCACGTTTTCGTCAGAGGTCAGCATCACGCCAGAGGCGGCCAGTTCACGGACGGATTCCACGTTTACCGCGGTCACATCGTCAATGAAGGTCGGCTTCCAGTTCAGACCCGGCTCAACCAGATGGCTGAACTTACCGAAACGGGTGACTACGCCGCGTTCTGCTTCTTTAATGGTGTAGAACCCGCTGGCTGCCCAGATGATGACTACCGCAGCGGCCACGATGCCCACTACGCGGCCACCCATTGGCGGGCGCGAGCTCTGAGTGGAATTGCCACCCGAGCCAGAACCTTTTCCTCCGCCAAGGCCACCAAGCTTCTTGCTCAGTTTGCGGAAGATATCATCCAGATCCGGCGGCCCCTGCTCGCGACCACCTTTGTTGCCATTTCCCTCAGAGTTGCCGCCAGGTTTGCTGCTTCCCCACGGGTCGCGGTCTTGTCCGTTATTACCGGGCTGATTCCACGCCATGTATATGCTCCATATTTGTTATGCAAGGGCGAATTATTCAGGCATCCCCTTTCTGATCAGACGATGTAGTCGACCAGCGCAGGTTCTTGTTTACAGAGGCGACGCCAGTCAACGATCGGCATACGCACCTGCATCCCCACGCTGCCGTCATCCTCCATCCACTCTTTTTCTATCGCCTGAAGCTGATAAAACCGGCTGCGCAGCCTGCCTTCCTGTGGCGGCAGTCGCAGCGTGTGCTGAGCTACCTCACCGGAAAGACGTTCTGTCAAAGCCTGGAAAAGCAGTGGCACACCAATACCGGTCTGGGCAGAAAGCCAGACCCGAATCGGTTTGTTTTCTTCATCTCTGTCGATACGCGGTTCGAAATCGTCCAGCATATCGATCTTGTTCATGACCAACAGCGTTGGGATCTCGTGGGCGTCGATCTCTTCGAGCACCACGTTGACCGCGTCGATGTTCTCCTGCACGCGCACGTCTGCCGCATCAATCACGTGCAGCAGCAGAGTCGCCTGTCGCGTCTCCTGCAGGGTGGCTTTAAACGCCGCCACCAGGTCATGCGGCAGGTGGCGGATAAACCCTACGGTATCCGCCAGCACCGTTTCACCGACGTCTGCAACGTCAATACGGCGCAGCGTAGGGTCCAGGGTCGCAAACAGCTGGTCTGCGGCATACACCTGGGCCTCGGTTATCTGGTTAAACAGGGTGGATTTACCGGCGTTGGTATAGCCCACCAGCGACACCGTCGGGATGTCGGCTTTGGTTCGCGCCCGACGCCCCTGTTCACGCTGTTTCTCTACACGTTCCAGACGTGAAAGGATCTGGGTAATTCGGCCACGCAGCAAACGACGGTCGGTTTCGAGCTGGGTTTCACCCGGGCCGCGCAAACCAATCCCGCCTTTTTGTCTTTCAAGGTGTGTCCAGCCACGCACCAGACGCGTTGCCAGATGGCGCAGCTGCGCCAGCTCAACCTGCAGTTTCCCTTCGTGGGTACGTGCACGCTGAGCAAAGATATCTAAAATCAAACCCGTGCGATCGATAACACGGCATTCGCAAAGGGCTTCCAGGTTGCGCTCCTGGGCTGGAGACAGCGCATGATCAAACAACACGACTGACGCGCCGGTTGCTTTTACGGCATCCGCAATTTCGACTGCTTTACCTTCACCAACAAAATACTTTGGGTGCGGCGCTTTACGGCTACCGGTAATCACCTGCATTGCTTCGACACCGGCGGAAGAGACCAGAGATTCAAACTCCTGGAGGTCTTCCATATCTTTGTCTTGCGAAAAATAGATGTGTACCAGCACCGCCTGCTCACCGGCATCATAACGGTCAAACAAGCGTAAACCTCTCTAAAAAGATCAGCGGGGAACGCAGGATCCCTGGCTCCCCGTGTGGATAACAGTGCGAAACCTTATTCGGTCTCGTCGCTGTCCTGCGCCGGCGTTGAAGAACCCTGCGCGCTGCTGCCATGATGGTAGTTACTACCAGTGCCGCCGCCAGCGTTATTGCTGTGATGAGATACCGGACGGGACGGAACAACAGTAGAAATAGCGTGCTTGTAGACCATCTGACTGACCGTGTTTTTCAACAGAATCACAAACTGATCGAAAGACTCAATCTGACCTTGCAGCTTAATACCATTCACCAAATAAATAGAAACTGGAACACGTTCCCGACGCAATGCGTTCAGGAACGGATCTTGTAAAGATTGCCCCTTAGCCATTCTATCTTTTCCTTATATGCTTGTTTTGTACTTAGAACCTTGCGATTCTGAAAAATTGCGCACGATACGTCTCAATTGTACACATTCAGTGAGCGATATCACCAACAACCTCAATCACTTCGTTTAACGCCTGTTGCGGTTTTTCACTGTCTAACCAGTGAACACCCTCCCAACCGCGCAACCAGGTGATCTGGCGCTTCGCTAACTGTCTCGTGGCGCAAACACCTCTATAAACCATTTCATCGTATGAAATCTCACCTTCAACATACGACCACATCTGGCGATATCCCACACAACGAATGGAAGGCATGTCCGTATGCAAATCTCCACGGGCAAATAGCGCCCGCACTTCTGCTTCAAAATCTGAAGCTAACATCTGATGAAAACGCTGCTCAATTCGCTGATGGAGCAGTTCACGGCTCGCCGGGGCGATGGCGAACTGATGCACCTGATACGGCAGAGCGTCTCCTGACGTTTGCGTCAGTTCCGTTAAAGTTTTACCCGAAATGAAAAAAACTTCCAGTGCCCGGGAAAGCCTTTGCGGATCATTTGGATGGATCCGTGCTGCAGCAACCGGGTCAATCTCCGCCAGTTGCTGATGCAAAACGTCCCAACCCTGCTCTGCCGCCTGCTGCTCAATTTTCGCTCTTATTTCCGGATCCGCGGATGGCAGAGGTGACAACCCCTCCAGCAACGCCTTGAAATAGAGCATGGTTCCGCCAACCAACAGCGGTATACGTCCCGCCGCCGTTATCTCGGCCATTTCGGCTAAGGCATCCCGGCGGAAATCCGCTGCGGAATAGGCCTGAGCCGGGTCGAGAATATCCAGCAAACGGTGCGGTGCCGCACGCAACTCTTCTGCGTCAGGCTTCGCCGTGCCGATGTCCATCCCCCGGTAGATGAGGGCGGAGTCGACGCTAATCAACTCTACAGGCAAAACTTTACGCAACTCAATGGCTAGCGCCGTTTTGCCGGAGGCCGTTGGGCCCATTAAAAAAATTGCCTTAGGCAGGCTCGCCTTACTTGCGTCAATCATGTTTCAGGGCATTCATCGCCGTTTGTAAATCAACAGGTTGTAATAACCCACCCGGCGGCGTTTTCACCAGATGCGGACAGAGGCGTTCCACCTCCGCCAGCACGCTAATGGCCTGCGCCATACTCCACGGCGCGTGTTCGCTTGCCAGATGGCGGGCGATCCACTGCGCGGTGTTGGCGGCATCAAATGATGTTTGCTGCGCCAGGTAGCCTATCAGTTCAGGAATCAAGTTTTGTAAATTTTGTTGGCGTAAGGGTAAAGGCACTGCACGAATTGTCACATGTTGTGGTTCGAGCACAGTTTCAATACCCATTTGCGCCAGCTGCGGCTCTGCGCGCTGCAATACCCTCGTTTCATCAGGGGATATTTTCAGGCGAACCGGAATTAATAACGGCTGCGCGCAGGCTGCATTTTCGCCTGGCGTAAGCTGCACCTGCTTGAGCCAGCGTTCAGCGACCGGCAGGGCCAGAAGCATCAGTTTGCCGTCACGCTCAAGCAGCGCCATATCGGGCGCGATAATCGTCAGCACCCGGCCAAAACTCTGGCTATGGCCGTCCAGAGAAGGCTGAGCGGGCGGAATGTGCTCTTTACGCTCCACGGCGGGCGTTTCCAGCAGCTTGCGGTACAACGCTCCCTGCTGCTTCTGATAGCCCGGCTGGGCATTCGGGTAGTTCGCGCCCGTTGGACGCGGTGCGCTCCCGGTCGGGGAGAAACGCGGAGCTTCCGGTTCACGCGCGACGGCAGGCTCAGCAAAATGGTTGCGCCCTGCCGCTACACGGTTTTCAGGCAGCGGACGCGGCGCAGGGGCGTCCTTCTCCAGCGGCAGAGTTGGCGCTGCCTGCTGCTGCAACACGGCGGCCACGCCCTGATAAATGAAGTCGTGAACCAGACGCGACTGGTGGAAACGCACCTCATGCTTGGCAGGATGAACGTTTACATCCACCTGATGGGGGTCGATTTCCAGATAAAGGACGAAAGCTGGCTGCTGATCGGCCCCGAGTTTGTCTTCGCAGGCCTGGCGAATCGCGTGATTGATGAGACGATCGCGCATCATGCGCCCGTTCACGTAGCAATACTGAATTTCAGAGAACGCAGCACTGCTCGCGTTTGGATCGGCAACCCAGCCGCGTAAAGCCAGATCGCCGTGCTGCCACTCAATGGCCAGAGCCTGTTCCAGAAACGGCGTCCCGCAGATAGCGCCCAGGCGACGCTCTTTCTGTCCACCTTCCGCCACCGCGCGGTACTGGCGCATCACCTTACCGTTATGGCTGAGGTTGATGGCGACATCGAATCGGGCGAGCGCAATACGGCGAATGATCTCGTCGATATGGCCGAACTCGGTCTTCTCGGTACGCATAAACTTGCGTCGGGCGGGGGTGTTGTAGAACAGATCCAGGACTTCCAGCGTCGTGCCGACAGGGTGCGCCGCGGGTTTGACCGTCACATCCATATCGCGCCCTTCAGCGTAAGCCTGCCAGGCTTCCTGCTGTTCAGCGGTACGGGAGGTCAGCGTTAAGCGCGAAACGGAGCTAATACTGGCCAGCGCTTCGCCGCGAAAACCGAGGCTAATAATCGCTTCCAGATCGTCCAGAGAGGCGATTTTACTGGTGGCGTGACGAGCCAGCGCCAGCGCCAGCTCCTCTTTTTTAATGCCGCAGCCGTTGTCGCGAATGCGGATAAGCTTCGCGCCACCGCGTTCGATATCAATATCGATGCGGGTTGCGCCCGCATCGAGGCTGTTTTCCACCAGCTCCTTCACCACCGACGCAGGGCGTTCCACCACCTCACCGGCGGCGATTTGGTTCGCGAGCTGCGGCGGTAGAACCTGAATCGGCATGAATGCTCCTTAGTTGGTCGCGGTCATCTCACCCGGCAGCGCTGCGCTGGCCGTCTGTGCTGAGCCGCTCTGCGGCGCAGACTGCAGAGGATGCGCCTCAAAATATTTACGTAAACCGTTATAAATCGCTTCGGCAATTTGCTGCTGGTAACTGTCGCTTCCCAACAGACGCTCTTCACCGTTGTTACTGATAAAGCCCGTCTCTACAAGGATGGACGGAATATCCGGGGAGCGCAGAACACCGAGGCTGGCATGTTCCGGACGGCGCTTATGCAGCACGCCAACGCTTTGCAGCTGGTTCAATACGTTAGTGGCGACATCATACCCGACGCGCTGCGAATGACCGAACTGTAAATCCAGCACCGCCTGGCTGAGGTACGGATCGGACTGGCTGTTCGCCAGCACGTCGCCCGCGCCGCCTAACAGTTCAGACTGCTTCTCGTGCTCTTCCAGCCAGTTGGCCATTTCGCTGTTAGCGCGACGGTTCGACAGCACCCAAACCGAGGCGCCGGTCGCGCTACGATTCGGTGCAGCGTCCGCATGAATAGAGACCAGGAAGTTCGCGTTTTGCTTACGCGCCACGTCCGAGCGCCCCATTACGGAGATAAAGTAGTCCCCGTCGCGGGTCAACACGCCTTTAAACATAGGGTCGTCATTGAGTAGCGAACGCAGTTTCCGCGCGATCGCGATAGTCACGTTTTTTTCTCGCGTGCCGCCAGGGCCAATCGCCCCGGGGTCTTCCCCGCCGTGACCCGCATCAATGGCGATAATCACTTTGTCACCGCTGACCGTCGCGCGTCGCGCGCTGGCCGCAGAGCGCGTCACCGTATCGCTGCTGGTTGCCGCAGTAATGCGATCGTTCTGCGATTTAAACGGATTACGCGCAGGTTCAGAAGGACGCGGCGTATACACCGGTTCTTCCACGCGCTTCGCTACGACCGGCGGCGGTGGAGGCGGTGGCGGCGCGTCGGCATTGATGGTAAACACTACCGTATAGTTCGCCCCGTTTTGCTGCTTCACCGCCTTCGTTTTGCCCTTTTCGGTCAGATCAACCACCAGGCGTAACGACTGGCTATCCTGCGGCGTTCCCGAACGGATACTTTTCACCAGGTTGTTACCGCTGAACCGCAGCGGTAGCCCCTGGATCACGCCTGTTTGTTTGATATCCAGCGCCACGCTGTGGCTGTCTGGCTGTGAGAACGCATATTCAGGGTCGCCCATAAAGCTGAACGTGATCCGGGCCTGGCTTTCGCCGTTTGATACCTGAATATCTGAGAGGTTTGCCGCCCCGGCCTGCGCGCACAGCAGCACGGTGGCAGCCAACAACCAACCTTTAACGCGATTTATCATCCCGTCATCCCTACGCTTAACCGGCCAGTCGCGCCAGTAAGGAACTGCCTGATGAGGAAACAGCACTGATGCGCGCCTCACGCCCTTGTGCCTGGTAATCTAAGTGAATTTCGACATCCGGGTCAGGCAGCACACCCGCACCTTGTTGCGGCCACTCCACCAGGCAAATGGCGTCGTTGGCAAAATAATCACGGATCCCCATAAATTCCAGCTCCTCAGGATCCGCAAGGCGGTATAAATCGAAGTGATACACCATGAGATTTTCAAGGGTGTACGGTTCTACCAGCGTGTAGGTTGGGCTTTTCACATTCCCGTTATGCCCTAACGCCTGCAAAAAACCCCGGCTGAAGGTGGTTTTACCCGCACCTAAATCACCATACAGATAAATGACGGTTGCCCCCTGACAGGCCTGCGCCACGCGCTTGCCGAGTTCTAAAGTGGCTTGTTCATCAGGTAAAGGAATCGCTCGATTAGTCATTTTCTACGTCAATCACATCCGGGTTAACAACACGCCGCAGCGTGCAAAAAAGATCGGTGGCCAGCATGCCGCGTGTACCGTAACGCGCGGCCAGTTTATCCGCCGCGACACCGTGGGCCACGCAGCCCGCGCAGGCTGCATCATAAAGGGGAAGTTTCTGTCCAAGCAATGCGCCAATGATGCCGGAAAGCACATCGCCCATGCCGCCGCTTGCCATGCCCGCATTTCCGGCATCAATAATGCCCTGCGTCTCGTCACTGGCGACAACGGTTCCAGCCCCTTTCAAAACAGCAACACCTCCGTAACGTTTTACCAGACGCTGAGCAGAAAGTAAGCGATCGCTTTCAATTTCTGCCACGCTGCAGTTAAGCAGGCGCGCGGCTTCGCCGGGGTGTGGCGTCAGAATGCGATTGTGACGCTTATCGGGGTTTATTGCCAGAAGGTTAAGCGCGTCGGCATCCCACAGCATCGGTTTACGAAAATTCTCGACCTTTTGCAGGGCCTGTTTGCCCCATGCCTGCTGCCCAAGCCCGGGGCCGATCACCACCACATCCGCCCATTCCAGGCTTTCTTCAAGCGACTGAGGCGTAAGCTCATGGACCATCAGCTCCGGTCGGGCCGTAACGATCGGCGCAATATTCTCAATGCGAGTGAGTACTCGCACTAATCCGGCACCGCTGCGCAGAGCCGCCTCGCCGGTCATGCGAATCGCACCTGCCGTACCATGATCGCCGCCAATAATCACCAGCCTGCCGTGATCGCCCTTATGGGACGTTGGTCGGCGCGGCGGGAGCCACGCCGCAAGCTGCGAAGCATCAAAACGCGCGAGGTGCGTTTCCTGCCCGGACAGCCAGCTCTCCAGCCCCAGCGCATGGTGGTGCAGGACGCCAACAACGTCTCGTGCTTTACCGGTCAGTAGCCCCGGCTTGAGGGCAATGAAGGTTACCGTATGTGCAGCCTGAATGACCGCCCCCGGCGTCGCGCCGGTTTGTGCAATCAGGCCAGAGGGAATATCCAGGGCAACGACCGGCGCGGAATGTCTGTTAGCGTGTTCAATAAGGGCGGCAATGTTCTCGCGAGGCGCACTGCGTAGCCCGGTACCCAGCAGACCGTCAACAATCAGATCCACCTCTTCCGGCCAGACGATATCAGGCGCATGAATCACGCCGCCTGCGTTAAGCCACGCCTCCCGCGCCCCGCTGGCCTCTTCCGGCAGCGGTTTATCACTCTCCAGGGCCAGCAACGTCACGCGGATACCTGCCGCAACCGCGAGACGGGCGACGACGTAGCCGTCGCCGCCGTTATTGCCGTGACCGCACAGAATCATCCAGTGGGCGGCCTGAGGGTACGCGCTGCGGGCAACGTTAAACGCCGCCTCCCCCGCGCGCAGCATCAGTTCATAAAGGGTAATCCCGAGGCTGTCTGCGGCCTCTTTTTCGGCGCGCCGGAGGTCATCCGCATGCCAGATGGAATGTGGTATACTTGCGGGGTTTTTCTTCACCGTATGGTCCGTCATGTCACAGCCCCTCGATCTCAATGAATTAGCGCAAAAAATAAAACAGTGGGGTGCTGAGCTTGGCTTCCAGAAGGTGGGCATTACCGATACCGACCTTTCCGCCAGCGAGCCAAAACTGCAGGCCTGGCTGGACAAACAATACCACGGCGAAATGGAGTGGATGGCGCGTCATGGCATGATGCGCGCCCGCCCTCACGAGCTTTTGCCGGGCACGTTACGCGTCATCAGCGTGCGCATGAATTATCTGCCCGCCAACGCGGCCTTTGCGCGCACGCTAAAAAATCCCTCTCTGGGTTACGTCAGCCGGTACGCCCTGGGACGTGATTACCATAAGCTCTTGCGTAACCGTTTAAAAAAACTCGGGGAAACTATTCAGCAGCACTGTGTTTCGCTGAATTTTAGACCCTTTGTCGATTCTGCGCCTATTCTTGAGCGCCCGATCGCCGAAAAAGCCGGGCTTGGCTGGACAGGTAAGCACTCACTTATCCTTAGCCGCGACGCCGGATCGTTCTTCTTCCTGGGTGAACTGCTGATTGATTTACCGCTGCCGGTAGACGGCCCGGTAGAGGAAGGCTGCGGACGCTGCGTGGCCTGCATGACCATCTGTCCGACGGGTGCCATCGTCGAGCCTTACACCGTTGATGCGCGCCGCTGCATCTCCTACCTCACTATCGAACTGGAAGGGGCCATTCCAGAGGAATTTCGACCGCTTATCGGCAACCGCATCTACGGCTGCGACGACTGCCAGCTGATCTGCCCGTGGAACCGCTATTCGCAGCTCACGGACGAAGAGGATTTCAGCCCGCGTAAGGCGCTGCATGCGCCGCAGCTGGTTGAGTTATTCGCCTGGACCGAAGCCTGGTTCCTGAAAGTGACGGAAGGTTCGGCCATTCGCCGTATCGGTCATTTGCGCTGGCTGCGTAATGTTGCCGTCGCGCTGGGTAATGCCCCGTGGGATGAAGCCAATATTCAGGCGCTTGAAAGCCGTAAAGGTGAGCACCCACTTCTTGATGAACACATAGAATGGGCGATTGCGCAGCAAATAGAGAAGCGTAATGCCTGCACGATCGAGGTGCAGCTACCGAAGAAACAGCGTCTGGTGCGGGTGATTGAAAAAGGGCTTACGCGGGATGCCTGAACTATTCACAGCCTGTGAATAAAATTACAAACTCAAGCGCCATCTGGGCTGGAGAAGAGGTCAAGTGATCTCAATAACATTTTGAAATGAAAATTTATTTACTAAATACAGCGCGTTACAAAGATATCATTCACCCTGCTAAGTTTTAACCCTGTTACGGTTAAGCGTAGTTTCTGTGGATAACTCTGTTCACAAGAGTATTTCAGAGACAATAGAAAACGTCCCCAACGATTCTTTTCGCTGTGGATATTTTAGAGATTAAGAAGAATTTGGAGCGGGAAACGAGACTCGAACTCGCGACCCCGACCTTGGCAAGGTCGTGCTCTACCAACTGAGCTATTCCCGCTTGGGTGGTCCGTGCTTTAGAAGCACTTTCAAATTTTGGAGCGGGAAACGAGACTCGAACTCGCGACCCCGACCTTGGCAAGGTCGTGCTCTACCAACTGAGCTATTCCCGCTTGGGTGGTCCGTGCTTTGGAAGCACTTTTCAAATTTTGGAGCGGGAAACGAGACTCGAACTCGCGACCCCGACCTTGGCAAGGTCGTGCTCTACCAACTGAGCTATTCCCGCAAATCTGCACTGCTTTTGTTGCTGTCGTAACGTGTAATTCTCTGTCGTTACGGGAGGCGCATTATACGAGAAATCCTTTTAGCTGCAACCCCCCTTAAAGCGATTTTTTCGAAATTAAGTTCAAATGCTTAATTAATCGGCAAGCTGAACAATTTAACGACAAAAACCCGGCCACGCAAGGCGCCGGATCGCAAAATCACAGCTTAATAAAGTTTTCGCGATAGTAGGAAAGCTCCGCCACAGACTCACGGATATCGTCCATCGCCTGGTGAGTCCCCTGCTTTTTAAAGCCGTCGAGGATTTCAGGCTTCCAGCGACGCGCCAGCTCTTTCAGAGTGCTGACATCCAGATAGCGGTAGTGGAAATATGACTCCAGCTCCGGCATGTACTTAAACAGGAAACGGCGATCCTGGCCGATACTATTCCCACAGATAGGCGATTTGCCTGCCGGAACCCACTGTTTCAGGAACTCAAGCGTCGCCAGCTCCGCCTCGCGATCGCCGAACGTGCTCGCCTTCACGCGCTCTACCAGGCCACTGCCGGTGTGGGTGCGCACGTTCCATTCATCCATCAAAGCCAGCTGGTCGTCGGACTGATGCACCGCAATCGTTGGCCCTTCAGCCAGGATATTCAGGTTAGCGTCCGTCACCAGCGTTGCAATTTCAATGATGCGATCGCGCTCGGGATCCAGCCCGGTCATTTCGAGATCGATCCAAATCAGGTTGTTTTCATCCGCGCTCATGTTATTTTCCACCCTTCTCGCATAACCGGCTGTAGCAGGTTAACTAGTATTAATTAGAGTGTATCATAGAGGTTTTGCCCCTTACGGGCGACCAGGAGCCAGCGCGATTGAGTAAAAATAAACTCTCCAAAGGGCAGCAGCGCCGCGTAAACGCAAACCACCAGCGCCGTCTTAAAACCACTTCGGAGAAGCCGGATTATGACGACAACCTGTTTGGTGAAGCGACAGAAGGCGTAGTTATCAGCCGTTTCGGTATGCATGCCGATGTCGAATCCGCCGACGGGGATATCCACCGTTGCAATATCCGTCGCACCATCCGTTCACTGGTTACCGGCGATCGCGTGGTCTGGCGACCGGGTAAAGAGGCGGCGGAAGGCGTTACGGTAAAAGGTATCGTTGAAGCGGTTCATGAGCGCACGTCCGTGTTAACCCGTCCCGATTTCTACGACGGGGTCAAACCCATTGCCGCCAACATTAACCAGATTGTTATCGTATCGGCGATTTTGCCCGAACTTTCGCTCAACATTATCGACCGATATCTCGTCGCCTGCGAAACGCTGCAGGTTGAACCGATTATCGTGTTGAACAAAATCGATCTGCTGGATGACGACGGCATGGCCTTCGTGAATGAGCAGATGGATATCTACCGCAAGATTGGTTACCGCGTGCTGATGGTCTCCAGCCACACCAAAGATGGCCTTAAACCGCTGGAAGAGGCGCTGACCGACCGCATCAGCATCTTTGCGGGCCAGTCCGGCGTAGGTAAATCGAGCCTGCTGAACAACCTGCTTGGCCTCCAGCAAGAGATCCTGACCAACGATGTGTCCAACGTCTCTGGCCTGGGCCAGCACACCACCACCGCCTCGCGTCTGTATCATTTCCCGCACGGCGGCGACGTGATCGACTCCCCGGGGGTGCGTGAGTTCGGTTTGTGGCACCTTGAGCCGGAACAAATCTTTAACGGATTTGTCGAATTCCATGATTATTTAGGCGCTTGTAAATACCGCGACTGTAAGCACGATAACGACCCTGGCTGCGCTATCCGTGAAGCGGTTGAGAAAGGCGAGATCGCGGAAACCCGCTTCGAGAATTACCACCGTATTCTTGAGAGCATGGAAGACGTAAAAACGCGTAAAAACTTTTCTGATTCTGATAACTGACAACTAAGCTAAGCATCGCTAAAATCGTCCCCTTTTTTCAGGTTCCGGCGGCTTAACGCCGGATCAGGAACGACAAAACAATGGCCTGGAGGCTACCTTGTTAAACGCATTTAAACTTTCGCTTCAATACATTCTGCCAAAACTGTGGCTCACTCGCCTGGCGGGCTGGGGCGCAAGCAAACGCGCGGGCTGGCTGACCAAACTGGTCATCGACCTTTTCGTAAAATATTACAAGGTCGATATGAAAGAGGCGCAGAAGCCGGATACCGCCAGCTACCGCACCTTCAACGAGTTCTTCGTACGCCCGCTGCGTGACGAAGTGCGCCCGCTGAACACCGACCCTAACGTCCTGGTGATGCCGGCAGACGGCGTGATCAGCCAGTTGGGTGATATCGAAGACGACAAAATCCTGCAGGCGAAGGGCCATAACTACAGTCTGGAAGCGCTGCTGGCGGGTAACTACCTGATGGCGGATCTGTTCCGTAACGGTACCTTTGCCACCACCTATCTTTCACCGCGCGACTACCATCGCGTGCACATGCCGTGTAACGGTATCCTGCGTGAAATGATTTACGTCCCGGGCGACCTGTTCTCCGTAAACCACCTGACCGCGCAGAACGTGCCGAACCTGTTTGCCCGTAACGAGCGCGTCATCTGTCTGTTCGATACTGAATTTGGCCCTATGGCGCAGATTCTGGTCGGTGCGACCATCGTAGGCAGCATCGAAACCGTCTGGGCGGGCACCATCACCCCACCGCGCGAAGGCGTGATCAAACGCTGGACCTGGCCTGCCGGTGAAGCGGAAGGCTCGGTGGCCCTGCTGAAAGGTCAGGAGATGGGTCGCTTCAAGCTGGGCTCTACCGTAATCAACCTGTTTGCGCCGGGCAAAGTGAAGCTGGCTGAACAACTCGAAAGCCTGTCGGTCACCAAGCTGGGCCAGCCGCTGGCGGTCTCTACCGAAACCTTCGTGACGCCGGATGCAGAACCAGCGCCGCTACCGCAGGAAGAGATCAACGCCGAGCACGACGCCAGCCCGCTGGTTGACGACAAAAAAGACGAAGGCTAACAACAGAAGGATCGCTGACGTGCGCCCGATTATCGTTCTACTGATGGCCTGGTGCCTCAGCATGGGGGCGTACGCAGCGACAGCCCCCGACGCCAAACAGATAACCCAGGAACTGGAGCAGGCAAAAGCGGCTAAACCCGCTCAGCCAGAGACCGTCGAGTCGCTCCAGGCTGCCCTGAACGCGCTTGAGGAGCGAAAAGGCTCTCTTGAGCGCGCTCAGCAGTATCAGCAGGTTATCGACAATTTCCCCAAACTCTCGCAGACGCTGCGCGCGCAGCTCAATAATTTGCGTGACGAACCGCGCGATGTGCCAGCAGGCATGACCTCCGACGCCCTGAACCAGGAGATCCTGCAGGTCAGCAGCCAGCTGCTGGAAAAGAGCCGCCTTGCCCAGCAGGAGCAGGAGCGAGCGCGTGAAATTGCCGACTCCCTCAGCCAGCTTCCGCAACAGCAAACCGATGCCCGCCGCCAGCTTAATGAGGTTGAGCGTCGCGTGGGTACGCAAAGCGGCAATACGCCACAGGCTCAGGCCCAAAATCTGGGCCTGCAGGCAGAATCGGCTCGCCTGAAGGCCCTTGTCGATGAGCTGGAGCTAGCGCAGCTTTCCGCCAATAACCGCCAGGAGCTGTCGCGGATGCGCTCTGAACTCGCTCAGAAGCAGAGCGAGCAGCTGGATGCGTATCTCCAGGCCCTGCGCAATCAGCTTAACAGCCAGCGTCAGCGCGAAGCCGAGCGTGCCCTTGAAAGCACCGAACTGCTGGCGGAAAACAGCGAAAACCTGCCTGCCGGTATCAACGAACAATTCAGGGTCAACCGCGAGCTTTCTGCCGCGCTGAACCAGCAGGCGCAGCGCATGGATCTGGTTGCCTCGCAGCAGCGTCAGGCCACCAATCAAACCCTGCAGGTTCGCCAGGCGCTCAACACCCTGCGCGAGCAGTCCCAGTGGCTCGGATCATCAAACCTGCTGGGCGAAGCGTTACGTGCCCAGGTCGCGCGCCTGCCGGAAATGCCGAAGCCGCAACAGCTGGATACCGAGATGGCCCAGCTGCGCGTTCAGCGACTGCACTTTGAAGATCTTCTCAATAAACAGCCGCAAATCCGCCAGATCCGTCAGGCTGACGGACAGCCCCTGACCAGCGAGCAAAACCGTATTCTGGAAGCCCAGCTGCGTACCCAGCGTGAACTGCTGAACTCTCTGCTCCAGGGCGGGGATACGCTGATTCTGGAGCTGACCAAGCTAAAAGTCTCCAATAGCCAGCTGGAAGATGCGCTGAAAGAGGTGAACGAGGCTACGCACCGTTATCTCTTCTGGACGTCCGACGTGCGTCCGATGACCTTCTCGTGGCCGATTGAGATTGTCCAGGACCTGCGCCGCCTGATTTCGCTGGACACCGTCAGCCAGCTGGGACAGGCCAGCGTGATGATGTTTACCAGCAAAGAGACCATTTTCCCGCTGCTGGGGGCGTTGATTCTGGTGGGCTTCAGCATTTACTCGCGCAGACATTTCACCCGCTTCCTGGAGCGTTCCAGCTCCCGGGTCGGGAAAGTCACCCAGGATCACTTCTGGCTGACGTTGCGCACCGTATTCTGGTCGATTCTTGTCGCCTCTCCGCTGCCGGTGCTGTGGATGACGCTGGGGTATGGCCTGCGGGAAGCCTGGCCCTATCCGCTCGCGGTCGCGATTGGCGATGGCGTCACCGCCACGGTGCCGCTGCTGTGGGTGGTCATGATTTGCGCCACCTTCGCGCGCCCCAATGGCCTGTTTATCACCCACTTTGGCTGGCCGCGTAATCGCGTTGCGCGCGCCATGCGTTACTACCTGATGAGCATCGGGCTGATTGTGCCGCTGATTATGGCGCTGATCATGTTCGATAATCTCAACGACCGGGAGTTCTCAGGCTCGCTGGGGCGCCTCTGCTTTATGCTGATATGCGGGGCGCTGGCCATCGTCACGCTCAGCCTGAAACGCGCGGGTATTCCGCTCTATCTCGATAAATCCGGCAGCGGCGAAAACATGTTCAACCGGCTGCTCTGGAACCTGCTGCTTAGCGCGCCGCTGTTTGCGATGCTGGCAGCCGCGGTGGGCTATCTGGCAACCGCGCAGGCGCTGCTGGCGCGGCTGGAAACCTCGGTGGCCATCTGGTTCCTGCTGCTGGTGGTGTACCACGTGATCCGCCGCTGGATGCTGATCCAGCGCCGCCGTCTGGCCTTTGACCGAGCCAAGCATCGCCGGGCGGAGATCCTCGCCCAGCGCGCGCGGGGTGAGGAAGAGCCAAACCACGTCAACAGTACGGAAGGCACAACGGAAGCGGACGAAGTCGAACTGGATCTGGATGCCATCAGTACCCAGTCCCTGCGCCTGGTTCGTTCCATCCTGATGCTGATTGCCCTCCTGTCGGTGATCTTCCTGTGGTCAGAGATCCACTCCGCGTTTGGCTTCCTGGAGAACATCTCGCTCTGGGACGTGACGTCTACGGTGCAGGGTGTTGAAAGCCTGGAGCCGATTACCTTAGGGGCGGTGCTGATTGCCATTCTGGTGCTGATCATCACCACGCAGCTGGTACGCAACTTCCCGGCGCTGCTGGAGCTTGCGCTGCTGCAGCATCTGGATTTAACGCCGGGGACGGGCTATGCGATTACGACCATTACCAAATATCTGATCATGCTGTTTGGCGGGCTGGTTGGCTTCTCGATGATCGGTATTGAGTGGTCGAAGCTGCAGTGGCTGGTGGCGGCCCTTGGTGTAGGGTTAGGTTTTGGTTTACAGGAGATCTTCGCCAACTTCATCTCTGGCCTGATCATTCTGTTCGAAAAACCGATACGTATTGGCGATACCGTAACGATTCGCGATCTGACCGGCAGCATCACGAAGATCAACACCCGTGCGACGACGATCAGCGACTGGGATCGGAAAGAGATCATCGTGCCAAACAAGGCGTTTATCACCGAGCAGTTCATCAACTGGTCGCTGTCAGACTCCGTTACCCGCGTGGTGCTGACGGTACCGGCGCCGTCGGACGCCAACAGCGAAGAGGTCACCCAGATCCTCTACACTGCCGCTGAGCGCTGTTCGCTGGTAATCGACAATCCGGCGCCGGAAGTATTCCTTGTGGATTTACAGCAGGGGATCCAGATTTTCGAGCTGCGCATCTACGCCGCCGAAATGGGACACCGTATGCCGCTGCGCCATGAGATCCACCAGCTGATTCTGGCGGGCTTCCGCGAGCACGGTATTGATATGCCGTTCCCGCCGTTCCAGATGCGTCTCGAAAGCCTGGACGGGCGTAAAACGGGAAGAACGCTGACGTCAGCGGCGCGTACGCGCCCGGCGGGAAGTTTGTAAGGTAAGCGGTGCAACCCTCTCCTACGGGAGAGGGTTAACTGCCGTCAGGCGCGATCTACGGTAAACGCAATCACATCGCCAAGCTGCTCTGCGCCCAGGGCCAGCATCACCAGACGGTCAACACCCAGCGCCACGCCGGAGCAATCCGGCAGACCTGCTTTTAATGCTTCAAGCAGATTAACATCAATAGGCTGCTGCGGCAGACCGCGCGCGGCGCGCTTGCGGTTATCCTGCTCGAAGCGCTGCTGCTGCTCGCGGGCATCCGTCAGTTCGTGGAAGCCGTTCGCCAGCTCGATGCCTTTGTAATAGACCTCAAAACGCTCTGCGACACGATGATCTTCGGTACTGATCTGCGCCAGCGACGCCTGGCTTGCCGGGAAGTGGTAGACAAAGGTCGGACGATCCTTGCCAATCTGCGGTTCTACACCGAAGGTAAACAGCAGCTGCAGCAGCGTGTCGCGATCCTCTTCGGTATCCGCCACGTTGCTCAGATCCAGTTTTGCCGCCACTTCGCGCAGCTGGGTTTTGTCCGCCGACAGCGGATCGATTTCCAGATGGCGCTGGAAAGCCTGCTGATAGGAGAGCGTTTCGGCTTCCGAGCAGTCCAGCACCTGCTGGAGCAGATCGTCCACCTCATTCATCAGGCGGTACATATCATAATGCGGGCGGTACCACTCCAGCATGGTGAATTCCGGGTTGTGGTGACGCCCCATCTCTTCATTACGGAAGCTCCGGCACAGCTGATACACCGGGCCACACCCCGCCGCCAGCAGGCGTTTCATGTGGTATTCCGGGCTGGTCATCAGATACAAATTCATGCCCTGAGAGTGGCCGGGGCCAACAAAACGGGTTTCAAACGGCACCAGATGAATATCCGTTACCGTTGCCTGACTCATGCACGGCGTTTCCACCTCCAGGACTCCGCGGTCGGCAAAGAAACGGCGGATCTCCGCCATAATTGCAGCGCGTTTTAACAGATTAGGGATGGATGCGCTCGGCTGCCAGGTGGCCGTTTCGCTCATGAGTTGTTCTCCGATTTCAGACAAGGGCACGAAGTCTACTCGTTAGCAGGGGCAGAGACAAATTTTGCGCAGTAAAAAAGCGCATTTCATTTAGGTGAACTTTTTCGTGACGTATTTCATCAATCTTCATGATAAATCGCCGTACAGAACAGCAAAAAAATCGAACACGTCAAATTTCCCTGACATCTACACGGTTATACTGTTTTACCCATAAAGGAGCAGTGGAAACGCTTTCGCAATCGTCCTTTTGGACGGGTGAACTACCTTTAGTTTGTCGCGTTGCGAAATAACAAAAATCTGGAGGAATGTCGTGCAAACTTTTCAAGCCGATCTTGCCGTAATAGGCGCTGGCGGGGCTGGATTACGTGCTGCGATTGCTGCAGCACAAGCTAATCCCAACGCTAAAATCGCATTGATTTCAAAAGTCTATCCAATGCGTAGTCACACAGTGGCAGCAGAAGGAGGGTCCGCCGCCGTTGCGCAGGATCATGACAGCTTTGAATACCATTTCCACGACACGGTTGCAGGGGGCGACTGGCTTTGCGAACAGGATGTCGTTGACTACTTTGTGCATCATTGTCCCACGGAAATGACCCAGCTTGAACAGTGGGGATGTCCGTGGAGCCGCCGTCCTGACGGCAGCGTCAACGTTCGCCGCTTTGGCGGTATGAAGATTGAACGCACCTGGTTCGCCGCCGATAAAACCGGCTTCCACATGCTGCACACCCTGTTCCAGACCTCCCTTCAGTTCCCACAAATTCAGCGCTTCGATGAACATTTCGTCCTCGACATTCTGGTTGATGACGGACAGGCGCGTGGCCTGGTGGCGATGAACATGATGGAAGGCACGCTTGTCCAGATCCGCGCCAACGCGGTAGTGATGGCAACGGGCGGTGCGGGTCGCGTTTATCGTTATAACACCAACGGCGGCATCGTCACCGGTGACGGCATGGGCATGGCGCTCGGTCACGGCGTACCGCTGCGCGATATGGAGTTCGTGCAGTATCACCCAACCGGTCTGCCGGGCTCCGGCATTCTGATGACGGAAGGCTGCCGCGGTGAAGGCGGTATTCTGGTCAATAAAAACGGCTACCGCTATCTGCAGGATTACGGCATGGGCCCGGAAACCCCGCTCGGCGAGCCGAAGAACAAATACATGGAACTCGGCCCGCGCGACAAAGTCTCTCAGGCCTTCTGGCACGAGTGGCGCAAAGGCAACACCATCTCCACGCCGCGCGGCGATGTGGTCTATCTCGACCTGCGTCACCTTGGCGAGAAGAAACTGCTGGAACGTCTGCCGTTCATCTGCGAGCTGGCGAAAGCTTACGTCGGCGTCGACCCGGTGAAAGAGCCGATTCCGGTGCGTCCAACCGCGCACTACACCATGGGCGGGATCGAAACCGACCAGCAGTGCGAAACCCGTATTAAAGGCCTGTTCGCCGTCGGCGAGTGTTCCTCCGTGGGTCTGCACGGCGCCAACCGTCTCGGGTCTAACTCGCTGGCAGAGCTGGTCGTCTTTGGCCGCATGGCGGGCGAGCGCGCGATGGAGCGGGCAGCTACCGCAGGCGAAGCCAACGGTGCCGCGCTGGATGCGCAGGTCGCAGACGTTGAAAAACGCCTGAAAGATCTGGTGAACCAGGAGGGTAACGAGAACTGGTCGAAGATCCGCGACGAGATGGGCCTGTCGATGGAAGAAGGCTGCGGTATTTACCGTACACCAGAGCTGATGCAAAAAACCGTCGATAAGCTGGCGGAACTGCAGGAGCGCTTCAAGCGCGTACGCATCACCGATACCTCCAGCGTATTCAACACCGACCTGCTCTACACCATTGAGCTGGGCCACGGTCTGAACGTCGCGGAATGTATGGCGCACTCTGCGCTGGCGCGTAAAGAGTCGCGTGGGGCCCACCAGCGTCTGGACGAAGGCTGTACCGAACGTGACGACGTCAATTTCCTGAAACACACTCTCGCCTGGCGCGATGCAGATGGCACCACACGTCTGGACTACAGCGACGTGAAAATCACCGCGCTGCCGCCGGCTAAACGCGTGTACGGTGCAGAAGCAGAAGCCGCCGAGAAGAAGGAGAAGGCGAATGGCTGAGATGCAAAAAATGAAGGTTGAAGTGGTGCGCTACAATCCGGAAGTGGACGCCGCACCGCACAGCGCTTTCTATGAAGTCCCTTATGACGAGCAAACCTCCCTGCTGGATGCGCTCGGCTATATCAAAGACAACCTGGCGCCAGACCTGAGCTACCGCTGGTCCTGCCGCATGGCAATCTGCGGCTCCTGCGGCATGATGGTCAACAAGGTGCCGAAGCTGGCCTGTAAGACCTTCCTGCGCGAGTACACCAAAGGCATTAAGGTCGAAGCGCTGGGCAACTTCCCGATTGAACGCGATCTGGTGGTTGATATGACCCACTTTATCGAAAGCCTGGAAGCCATTAAGCCGTACATCATCGGTAATCCGCGCAGGCCGGATCAGGGGCCAAATACCCAGACGCCGGCTCAGATGGCGAAATACCATCAGTTCTCCGGCTGCATCAACTGCGGCCTGTGCTACGCAGCCTGTCCACAGTTTGGCCTGAACAAGGAGTTCATCGGCCCGGCCGCCATTACCCTGGCGCACCGCTATAACGAAGACAGCCGCGACCACGGTAAAAAAGAACGTATGGCGCAACTTAACAGCCAGAACGGCGTCTGGAGCTGTACCTTTGTGGGTTACTGCTCCGAAGTGTGTCCGAAGCACGTCGACCCGGCCGCCGCAATTCAGCAGGGTAAAGTGGAAAGCTCGAAAGACTTTCTTATCGCAACCCTGAAACCACGCTAAGGAGTGCATGATGACGACTAAACGCAAAGCCTATGTGCGGCCTGTGCCGTCCACCTGGTGGAAAAACCTGCCGTTTTATCGCTTCTACATGCTGCGTGAAGGCACGGCGGTACCGGCGGTCTGGTTCAGCCTTGAGCTGATGTACGGCGTTTTTGCCCTCAAGCATGGCCCGGAAGCCTGGGCCAGCTTTGTCGGTTTCCTGCAAAACCCGATCATTGTGGTTCTGAACCTGATCGTGCTCGCGGCCGCGCTGCTTCATACCAAGACCTGGTTTGAGCTGGCGCCAAAAGCGGCGAACATCATCGTAAAAGGCGAGAAAATGGGGCCAGAGCCGGTGATTAAAGGGCTCTGGGCAGTGACGATTCTGGTCACTGTGGTCATTCTGTTTGTCGCACTGTTCTGGTAAGGAGACACCTGTGATCAATCCAAATCCAAAACGTTCTGACGAGCCGGTCTTCTGGGGCCTGTTTGGCGCAGGCGGCATGTGGAGTGCCATCATCGCCCCCGTCATCATCCTGCTGGTCGGCATTATGCTGCCGCTGGGGCTGTTCCCGGGCGATGCGCTGAGCTACGAGCGCGTGCTGGCGTTCGCGAGCAGCTTTATCGGCCGCGTGTTCATCTTCCTGATGATCGTCCTGCCGCTGTGGTGTGGTCTGCACCGTATTCACCATGCGATGCATGACCTGAAAATCCATGTCCCGAGCGGTAAATGGGTGTTCTACGGTCTGGCGACCATCCTGACCGTGGTGACGCTGATTGCCGTGGTCACCATCTGACGCTTCAGGCCCGCCACCCGGCGGGCCTTTTATTTCTGCATCTTCCCCACCAGCCACTGGGCAAACTCGCGCATTGCGGGCGTTTCTGTCCGTGACTGTAGCCTTGTCAGCCAGTAGCTGCCGAGGTCAATCTGCGTGGCAAAAGGCTGCACGATGCGCTCGCTGCTGAGTAAATGGGTAAACATGTCGACAGGCGCAATCGCAATCCCTACGCCTGCCTGCGCGGCTTCCAGCATGGTCACAGACGAATCAAACACCATCACCCGGTGCGTCGGAGAGGGAGGATGTTCACCCGCTGCCTGCATCCACGCAGCCCACTCGTCGCGTCGATAGGAGCGCAGCAGGGTAAACTTCAGGATATCTGCCGGACTTTTGAGAACTGAGGCTATGTCAGGTGTACAGAGCGGAGACAGCGGCGCAGGGCAAAGGAATTCAGCATCGGTTCCATGCCACGCGCCGCCACCGTAGCGAATGGCGTAATCAAGCCCTTCGGCCGCCGGATCGACGCGATTGTTATGGGTGGAAAGCTGAAGATCAATATGCGGATAGCAGCAGCGAAAGTCCGCAAGCTCAGAGAATAAAACCCCCGTAGCAAAGGTTCCTACCACACCTATTTTGAGCTTCTCCTGAGCGCGCTGGCTGGCAAAGCGATCCAGCATTCCGGCGATGCGATCGAACGAGTCATTCAGCACCGGCAGCAAATTCTCGCCTTCGGTGGTCAACATCAGCCCACGCGAAACGCGGACAAACAGCTGGCAATTAAGATGCTGCTCCAGCGCCTTTACGTGCTGGCTAATTGCGGAATGGGTGACGTTCAGCTCGATAGCGGCATGCGTAAAACTGAGGTGCCTGGCGGCTGCTTCAAACGCCCGCAGGGAATTAAGAGGGAGATAGCTGCGCGTCATGGTCTCGTCCGTTAGAAAAATTAACAGCTAATGCTAAATTTAACCGTTTGTCAGCCATAGTCAAATCCAACAGACTACAGCGGTCTGACGGGCCCGGACACTCCCTTGAACTGCTATTACGGAAGATAACTGATGATAACTAAATCCCTTTGCTGCGCCCTGCTGCTCAGCACCTCCTGCTCGGTATTGGCTGCCCCGATGTCAGAAAAACAGCTGGCTGAGGTGGTGGAACGTACCGTTACGCCGCTGATGAAAGCGCAGGCCATTCCGGGTATGGCGGTGGCGGTGATTTATCAGGGTCAGCCGCACTACTTTACCTTCGGTAAAGCCGATGTTGCGGCGAATAAACCTGTCACCCCACAAACCTTATTCGAGCTGGGCTCTATAAGTAAAACCTTCACCGGCGTACTGGGCGGCGATGCCATTGCTCGGGGTGAAATATCGCTGGGCGATCCGGTGACCAAATACTGGCCTGAACTGACAGGCAAGCAGTGGCAGGGGATCCGCATGCTGGATCTGGCAACCTATACCGCAGGTGGTTTGCCGTTACAGGTACCGGATGAGGTCACGGATAACGCCTCTCTGCTGCGCTTTTATCAAAACTGGCAGCCGCAGTGGAAGCCGGGCACCACGCGTCTTTATGCCAACGCCAGCATCGGTCTTTTTGGCGCGCTGGCGGTCAAACCTTCCGGCATGAGCTATGAGCAGGCCATAACGATGCGGGTCTTTAAGCCGCTCAAGCTGGACCATACATGGATTAACGTTCCGAAAGCGGAAGAGGCGCATTACGCCTGGGGATACCGCGACGGTAAGGCGGTACACGTTTCGCCAGGAATGCTGGACGCTGAAGCCTATGGCGTAAAAACCAACGTGAAGGATATGGCAAGCTGGGTGATGGTCAACATGAAGCCGGACTCGCTTGAGGATAGTTCACTCAGGAAAGGCCTTACCCTGGCGCAGTCTCGCTACTGGCGCGTGGGTGCCATGTATCAGGGGTTGGGCTGGGAAATGCTTAACTGGCCGGTCGATGCAAAAACCGTGGTTGAAGGTAGCGACAATAAGGTGGCGCTGGCACCGCTGCCTGCGAGAGAAGTGAATCCACCGGCGCCCCCGGTCAATGCGTCATGGGTCCATAAAACAGGCTCTACCGGTGGGTTTGGCAGCTACGTGGCATTTATTCCTGAAAAGCAGCTCGGCATTGTGATGCTGGCGAATAAAAGCTATCCGAACCCGGCACGCGTTGAGGCGGCATACCGTATCCTCGACGCGCTGCAGTAAAACATTGCCGGGTGGCGCTAACGCTTACCCGGCCTACAAAATCCACGGGGTGACCACCCGGCGAAACACACCGCACAAAAACCACATTTTCCTTGCCGTCATCTACACTTAACAAAAAACAGTAAGGAAACTCCTATGCGCATTCTGCCTGTTATCGCCGCGGTGACAGCCGCGTTTTTAGTGGTTGCCTGCAGTTCCCCTACCCCACCTCCAGGCGTTACCGTCGTCTCGCCTTTTGATGCACAACGCTTCCTTGGAACATGGTATGAAATCGCGCGCCTCGACCATCGGTTTGAGCAGGGCTTAGAGAAGGTCACTGCGAATTACAGCCCGATGGATGATGGCGGTATTCAGGTGATCAACCGGGGCTATAATCCCGATCGGGAGATGTGGCAGCAGTCGATTGGGAAAGCGTACTTCACGGGCGACCCGCGACGGGCCGCGCTCAAAGTCTCTTTCTTCGGCCCGTTTTATGGCGGCTATAACGTGATCGCGCTCGACAGAGAGTACCGTCACGCGCTGGTCTGCGGGCCGGATCGCGACTATTTGTGGATACTTTCCCGCACGCCAACTATTTCGTCAGAAATGAAACAGCAGATGCTGGACGTCGCGACCCGACAAGGGTTTGATGTGTCAAAGCTCATCTGGGTAAAACAGCCCCATTAATGGGTGCTGAGCTTCAGCCCAACGATGCCGGCCACAATCAAGGCGAGGCTGGCGATACGCGCCAGACTCGCTGACTCTCCCAGCAGCAGAATGCCGGTGATGGCGGCCCCCACCGCACCAATGCCCGTCCAGACGGCATAAGCCGTTCCCACAGGCAGCGAGCGCATCGCCCAGGATAACAGGACAATACTCACGATCATTGCGGTGACGGTTATGACGCTGGGCGTCAGGCGGGTAAATCCGTGGGTGTACTTGAGACCAATTGCCCATACCACTTCGAGCAGGCCAGCAATAAAAAGAATGATCCAGGACATTTCAGGCTCCTTAACTTAATTCAAGTTGGGGCCGTCCCCGGTGAAAGAAACGCTTACGGGTCGTCCCGTAAGGCAGAGATTACGCCCCATATTGTGGTTAGCGTGCTATTTTTTTTCAATCATTTTTTGCTGAACACGTTAAGGCAAGAAATAGCCGCAGTATGGCGCGTAGTTCCGGCATTTAGCACTCATCCGACTTCTCTATGATGATGTGCTTTCTGATGGCAGGAAGCCAAACCACTAGCCGACTGCGAATAAAATATGTTCAAAATTCTTTTGATTGACCGTTGTCACTTCACCCGCACGGGGTTTGAAGCATGGCTCAATCATTCCGGTTTGTTCCCAGGACACTACGTTGTGACCGGGCTAAATAATCTGTTCCTTGCCAGGGAGCACATTCTGCAATGGAAACCCACGCTGGTCATCGCCGACCTGTACGGCTTCAGGCAGGATATTCATCATTTTCAGCAGCTCTCGTCCTTGCTTAACGCCAGTGAACGATTACCGTTTATTATGCTGCAATCGGGAGAGGATCGCGGCATGACCGACTGGCTCGGACAGTTCCCGGTGTGGTCGTCGCTGTTGAAAAACGCCAGTCTCGAAGAAGTGGCAACGACTATCAACGACGCATTAAACTCGCGCGCCAGCGCTGAAAGGCCAACGGCAGCCGCCCCCTTGCTGACCCGGCAGGAAGAGAAAGTGCTGACATTGTGGATGGACGGTGCAAGCAATCAAAAAATTGCCGCTCACCTGAGTATCAATGGAAAAACGGTCTATACCTACAAACGCAATATCCGCATGAAACTGCATATGGATACGCGTTTTTCTCCGTTCTTATCCCTGCAGGAATCAGAAAGCTGACGGTACGAAACCCGCTGGTCTCGTACCGTATGTTAATTACTGCTGAGCTTTAGTTGCCGCACCAGAGATTGCGCTACCACCTTCAGAAATATCCTGACCGACGCCACGCGTGGTATTACAGGCCGTTAACACTGAAGAAAGTACCAGGACTGAAAAGATCGCTGCAATTGTCTTCTTAACCATAATATCTTCCTTTTATAGCCAAAGTTGTTTTGTGTATAGCAACTTAAGGATAGACAAGATCCCGCCGGTTGACGGAAAAGGAAGCATTTTTAGGAAAATTAGACGAACTTAGCTGGCGGCGTGAGAAATGATATGACCGAGATCCTGGATATCTTGTCCCATTCCACGGGTGGTGTTACAGCCGGAAAGCAATGCACTGGAAAGCGCTAACAGAAGCAGAATTTTAACGGTACGTTTCATCATCCCTGCCTGCAAAAATCAGGCGCAGCGGGCGCTGCGCCTTCAATCATGACGTAAATTACTTCACGCGGGATACGTATTCGCCGGAGCGGGTATCCACTTTGATCACTTCGCCAGTCTGTACGAACAGTGGAACTTTAACCACTGCGCCGGTAGACAGTTTGGCTGGTTTACCGCCGGTACCTGCGGTATCACCTTTCAGACCTGGATCGGTTTCAACGATTTCCAGTTCTACGAAGTTTGGTGGGGTCACAGCGATAGGCTGGCCGTTCCACAGGGTCACGATGCACTCAGCCTGATCCAGCAGCCACTTAGCGCTATCACCTACCGCTTTCTCATCAGCAGACAGCTGTTCGAAAGTGGAGTTGTTCATGAAATGATAGAACTCACCGTCGTTGTACAGATAGGTCAGGTTCATATCAACAACATCAGCGCCTTCAGCGGAGTCAGTAGACTTGAAGGTTTTCTCAACACGGGTACCGGTCAGCAGACGGCGCAGCTTAACGCGTGCGAATGCCTGGCCTTTACCTGGTTTAACGAATTCGCTGGCTTCAACCGCGTACGGTTCGCCGTCCATCATGATTTTAAGACCAGCACGAAAATCGTTGCTATAGTACGTTGCCATAAGGCCCTCTAAATTTGTTAACTGGTAGCTAAGCCACAAAATGGCGCATATTGTAACCCTAAACACCCCGTCCAGAGAAGATTGGTTATCGCAACTTGCCGATGTAATCACCAGTCCTGATGAATTGCTGCGTCTTTTAGACCTCGATCAGCACCCAGAGTTGCTTGCAGGCCGCGAGGCAAAACGCCTTTTCGCCCTGCGCGTTCCCCGTGCATTTGTGGCGCGGATGGAGAAAGGCAACCCCGACGATCCACTTTTAAAACAAACACTTACTTCGCAGGATGAGTTTGTCACCGCGCAGGGATACAGCACCGATCCGCTGGAAGAGCAGAACAGCGTGGTGCCGGGTTTATTGCACAAGTATCTCAACCGCGCCCTGCTGCTGGTAAAAGGCGGTTGCGCGGTAAATTGTCGTTATTGCTTCCGTCGGCACTTCCCGTATGCCGAAAACCAGGGCAATAAACGCAACTGGCAGGTCGCGCTGGACTATATCGCCGCCCATCCGGAGCTGGATGAGATTATTTTTTCCGGCGGTGACCCGCTGATGGCAAAAGATCATGAGCTGGACTGGCTGTTGACTCAGCTTGAAGCCATCCCGCACGTTAAGCGCCTGCGTATTCACAGCCGTTTACCGATTGTCATTCCGGCACGTGTCACTGACGGACTGGTGTCACGCCTGGAGCAGTCAAGATTGCAGGTGCTGCTGGTGAACCATATTAACCACGCGAATGAAATTGACGATGACTTTCGCGCGGCGATGGCGCGTCTGCGTAAAGCGGGCGTGACGCTGCTGAACCAGAGCGTGCTGCTGCGCGGCGTGAATGACAGCGCCCGCGTGCTGGCCGACCTGAGCAATGCCCTGTTTGATGCGGGCGTGATGCCCTATTACCTGCACGTGCTGGATCGCGTTCAGGGCGCGGCGCATTTCATGGTGACGGATGAAGAAGCCCGGCAGATTATGCGCGAACTGTTAACGCTGGTTTCAGGCTATATGGTGCCGAAGCTGGCACGCGAGATTGGCGGAGAGCCGAGCAAGACGCCGCTGGATCTGCAGCTGCGGCAGCGCTAGTTTCCCCGCACCCTAACCCTCTCCCACAGGGAGAGGGAAAAGGCAATCAGTTCGGGCACTTGTAGACCTGGCCGTTCATCTGGCTGGCGGTCGGCACGAAGCTGGACAGCATACTCTGCGTTGGGCTGCTCACGCCGTAAATCACGTTACCGCCCATTGCCGCAGCCTGGTTACGCAGGGCATTCGCCGCACCGCGCATCGAGCCACCTTCTTCGCCATGCTGACCTGACATCCAGTTACTTTGCTCACCGGTTGCCGTGCCTAACAGCAGGCATTCACTGCCAGGCTTATCTTCCACAAAGCGAACGCCCTGGCCCGCTGCCGACAGCTCATTGCTGGAGCTACAACCCGCCAGCAGCAATGCTGCCCCTACAATCCCTGCACAGACTTTTACGCGCATGTTATTCCTCGTTTTCAATAAGCTGGACAGTAGTTGTCCGTGTGTAAATCTTATACCTAAAAGATGACCAAAAGAAAAACCCCCGAGCATTTCTGCCCGGGGGTTTTTCACATTCTACGACGTAGAGCGCACGATTACATCATGCCGCCCATACCGCCCATGCCGCCCATGCCAGCAGCACCTAAGTCTGGTGCATCGCCTTTAGGCATATCGGTGACCATGCACTCGGTGGTGATCATCAGGCCAGCGACAGATGCCGCGTACTGCAGAGCAGAACGGGTCACTTTCGTTGGATCCAGGATACCGAAGTCGATCATGTTGCCGTATTCTTCAGTTGCTGCGTTATAACCGTAGTTACCTTCGCCCGCTTTCACGTTGTTCGCAACCACAGATGGCTCTTCACCGGCGTTAGAAACGATCTGACGCAGAGGAGCTTCCATTGCGCGCAGCGCAACTTTGATACCCACGTTCTGATCTTCGTTCTGTGCGGTCAGGCCTGCCAGTTTAGCGGCAACACGCACCAGCGCAACACCACCACCAGCAACCACGCCTTCTTCTACCGCAGCACGGGTCGCGTGCAGGGCATCGTCAACGCGTGCTTTTTTCTCTTTCATTTCAACTTCGGTCGCTGCACCGACTTTGATAACCGCAACGCCGCCTGCCAGTTTCGCTACGCGCTCCTGCAGTTTTTCACGGTCGTAATCGGAAGTCGCTTCTTCGATCTGCTTACGGATCTGACCCACGCGGCCCTGAATAGCGGCTTCTTCACCCACGCCATCAATGATGGTGGTGGTGTCTTTGTTGATCACAACGCGTTTCGCCTGGCCCAGGTCTTCCAGGGTCGCTTTTTCCAGCTCCATACCGATCTCTTCAGAGATCACGGTACCGCCGGTCAGGGTAGCGATATCCTGCAGCATCGCTTTACGGCGATCGCCGAAGCCAGGTGCTTTAACCGCAGCCACTTTCACGATGCCGCGCATGGTGTTAACCACCAGGGTCGCCAGCGCTTCGCCTTCAACGTCTTCAGCGATGATAACCAGAGGTTTGCCTGCTTTCGCAACGGCTTCCAGCACTGGCAGCATTTCGCGGATGTTGGAGATTTTCTTGTCAGCCAGCAGGATGAACGGGCTTTCCAGCTCAACAGCGCCAGTCTCTGGCTTGTTGATGAAGTATGGGGACAGGTAACCGCGGTCGAACTGCATACCTTCAACCACGTCCAGCTCGTCTTCCAGACCGGTACCGTCTTCAACGGTGATCACGCCTTCTTTACCGACTTTGTCCATCGCTTCAGCGATCAGTTTACCTACGGTTTCGTCGGAGTTAGCGGAGATAGTACCAACCTGAGCAATGGCTTTAGAGTCAGAGCACGGTACGGACAGCGCTTTCAGCTCTTCAACAGCGGAGGCGACAGCTTTGTCGATACCACGTTTCAGATCCATTGGGTTCATGCCCGCAGCAACGGCTTTCAGACCTTCGGTGATGATTGCCTGCGCCAGTACGGTCGCGGTGGTGGTACCGTCACCAGCAGCGTCGTTCGCTTTAGAGGCAACTTCTTTCACCATCTGCGCGCCCATGTTTTCGAACTTGTCTTCCAGCTCAATTTCACGTGCTACAGAAACACCATCTTTGGTGATGGTTGGCGCGCCGAAGGATTTATCCAGCACTACGTTGCGGCCTTTCGGGCCCAGAGTCACTTTAACTGCATCTGCCAGTACGTTTACGCCGCGGAGCATTTTTACACGAGCGTCGTTACCGAATTTTACGTCTTTAGCTGCCATGTTCTTATTTCCTCAAATTCTCGTGCGTAAATTACGCTTCAACAATTGCCAGAATGTCGCTCTCGGACATGATCAACACTTCTTCATTGTCGATCTTCTCGGATTTCACGCCGTAGCCATCGTTGAAAATTACGATGTCACCAACTTTAACGTCCAGTGGCTGCACAGTTCCGTTTTCCAGGATGCGGCCCTTACCGACAGCGATGATTTCGCCACGCGTTGATTTGGCTGCTGCAGAACCGGTCAGAACGATGCCGCCAGCAGACTTGGTTTCAACTTCTTTACGTTTGACGATCACACGATCATGTAACGGACGAATACTCATTGATAGCTCTCCTTTGAGAAAGTCATTATCAGTTATGGATGACGCCGGCCCGCATGCGGTTTTCCGACTAGTGCCCTGAGAGATGGGGATAGCTTTTTCCCCCTTCAAGGGGGAGTCGAAAAAAAAATTTGCGAAAGTGTTACCATCGCCTCTCTTTTGGTACTGGCAGGGCGATGTCAATGAGTGGACTCAAGCAGGAGCTGGGGCTGGCGCAGGGCGTCGGACTGCTCTCAACCTCCTTGTTAGGTACGGGCGTGTTTGCCGTACCCGCACTGGCGGCGCTGGTGGCTGGAAATAACAGCCTGTGGGCGTGGCCAGCGCTGATTGTATTAGTTTTCCCGATAGCCATTGTATTCGCCATCCTGGGGCGGCATTTCCCCAACGCGGGCGGCGTGGCGCACTTTGTCGGACTGGCCTTTGGCCCGCGGCTGCAGCGTGTTACCGGCTGGCTGTTTCTCTCCGTCATTCCGGTTGGCCTTCCTGCGGCGTTGCATATTGCGACCGGTTTTGGTCAGGCGCTGTTTGGCTGGCATAACGAGCAGTTATTGCTGGCCGAACTGGGTACGCTGGCGATCGTCTGGTGGGTGGGCTCTCGCGGCGCCAGCTCCAGCGCCAACCTGCAGACGCTGGTTGCGGTGCTGATTGTCGCGCTCGTTGTCGCAATCTGGTGGGCGGGCGATATCACAATAAAGGAAATTCCCTTCCCTGCGGTGACAGACGTCGACCATTCCCAGCTTTTCGCCGCGCTCTCCGTCATGTTCTGGTGTTTTGTCGGCCTGGAAGCCTTTGCCCATCTGGCCTCTGAATTTAAGCAGCCTGAACGCGATTTCCCCCGCGCGTTGATGATAGGCCTGCTGCTTGCTGGCACGGTCTATTGGGCGTGTACCGTGCTGGTCTTACACTTCCACGCGTTCGGAGCGGATCTCGCCGCCGCGGCATCGCTGCCGGGTATCGTGGTGGAACTGTTCGGCGTGAAGGCGCTATGGATCGCCTGTGTCATCGGCTATCTCGCCTGTTTTGCCAGCCTCAATATTTATATCCAGAGCTTTGCCCGGCTGGTGTGGTCGCAGGCGCTCGACAAACCTGAGAATCGCCTCGCACGCCTGTCTAAACGCCAGCTTCCGCTGAATGCCCTGAATGCCGTACTGGGCTGCTGCGTGGTGAGCACGCTGTGTATTTACGCACTGAAGATCAATCTGGACGCGCTGATCGTCTACGCCAACGGCATTTTCATCATGATCTACCTGCTGTGCATGCTGGCGGGATGTCGTTTGCTGAAAGGTCGCTATAAAGCTCTGGCGGTCGTCGGGGGTTTGCTTTGCCTGCTGTTGCTGGCGATGGTGGGATGGAAGAGTCTGTACGCGATTGTCATGCTGGCAGGGCTGTGGGTGTTTTTGCCGAAGCGCGGTGCGCTACCGGAAGCCCGGTAGGCGAAGCGCCACCGGGCAACAAAATCACCGATCGTCTTTATGGTCTAAACGGTCGTGCTGTTCATCCTTACGCTGATACTCCCCTTCAAAGGTATCGCCCGGCCCGGTGCTGAATCCGCCCCCCGGCATACGGCTAAAGCGCAGATGCGGCAGCAGCTTCATGGTCAGGTGTTTTTGCACCGGCGGCAGAAGCAGCAGAAGGCCGAGGAAATCAGTGAAGAACCCCGGCAGGATCAGCAGCAGCCCCGCAATAATCAACGACACGCTTTTGATCATCTCTTCCGCCGGGCTTTCCCCTGCGGCCATCTTCTGCTGCATTATCAGGAAATTTTTGAAACCCTGATTACGCACCAGCGACATGCCGATGACGGAGGTGAAAATCACCAGAATCAGCGTCAGCAGGACGCCCAGCACATGGGCAACCTGGATGAAAATGGAAATCTCAATGTAAACATAGAGAAAGAAAGCAATAAACGGTATCCAGCGCACTGGCATCTCCTGTGTGGCAGAGGCCATCGGGCCCCTGTCTGAATGTGTTCGCGACGCGCGTTTGTATGAAATGGTGACGGTTAGCGAAAATTCAATCAGTTTGCACGGATATTTTTTTTGGAAATTATAAAGCGGTGACCCATTTCACAGATTAATAATTATCATGGAATCGGCTCGATAATAAGTGATCCAGCTTACGGCAATTCGCTATCATCAGCATATGATCTCGAGCATCTGGCTGATTGAGGGAATAATCGTCGGCCAGAAAATATTCAAAACCACATAAATACTGTGTGTTTAGTACAATCCATCGGCAGCTTGAAAAGAAGGTTCACATGTTAAACAACATTCGTATCGAAGAAGACTTGTTGGGTACCAGGGAAGTTCCAGCGGATGCCTACTACGGTGTCCACACTCTGAGAGCGATTGAAAACTTCTACATCAGCAACAGCAAAATCAGCGACATCCCTGAGTTTGTCCGTGGCATGGTGATGGTGAAGAAAGCCGCAGCACTGGCCAACAAAGAGCTGCAAACCATTCCTAAAAGCGCGGCAAATGCGATTATCGCAGCCTGCGATGAAGTGCTGAACAACGGCAAATGCATGGACCAGTTCCCGGTTGACGTCTATCAGGGCGGCGCGGGCACCTCCGTCAACATGAATACCAACGAAGTACTGGCAAACATTGGCCTGGAGCTGATGGGTCACCAGAAAGGTGAATACCAGTACCTGAACCCGAACGACCACGTAAACAAATGCCAGTCTACCAACGACGCCTACCCTACCGGCTTCCGTATCGCGGTGTATGCCTCTGTGGTGAAACTGGTGGATGCGATCAACCAGCTGGGTGATGGCTTCCAGCGTAAAGCGGTTGAGTTCCAGGACATCCTGAAAATGGGTCGTACCCAGCTGCAGGACGCGGTGCCGATGACGCTCGGCCAGGAATTCCACGCGTTTAACGTACTGCTGAACGAAGAGACCAAAAACCTGCTGCGCACCTCCGAGCTGCTGCTGGAAGTGAACCTGGGCGCCACCGCCATCGGTACGCGTCTGAACACCCCGGATGGCTATCAGCAGCTGGCGGTACAGAAGCTGGCTGAAGTCTCTAACCTGCCGGTTGTGCCTGCAGAAGACCTGATTGAAGCCACCTCCGACTGCGGCGCCTACGTCATGGTACACAGCGCCCTGAAACGTCTGGCGGTAAAACTGTCCAAAATCTGTAACGACCTGCGCCTGCTCTCTTCCGGTCCGCGCGCTGGCCTGAATGAAATCAACCTGCCAGAGCTGCAGGCCGGTTCATCCATCATGCCAGCCAAGGTGAACCCGGTAGTGCCAGAAGTGGTGAACCAGGTTTGCTTCAAAGTCATCGGTAACGATACGACCGTGACCATGGCCTCTGAAGCGGGTCAGCTGCAGCTGAACGTGATGGAGCCAGTGATTGGTCAGGCGATGTTTGAATCTATCCACATCCTGACGAACGCCTGCTACAACCTGCTGGAAAAATGCATTAACGGCATCACGGCGAATAAAGAAGTCTGTGAGGGTTATGTCTATAACTCAATCGGGATCGTCACCTACCTCAACCCGTTCATCGGTCACCACAACGGTGATATCGTCGGTAAGATTTGCGCCGAAACCGGTAAGAGCGTACGTGAAGTGGTGCTGGAGCGCGGGCTGTTGACCGAAGCTGAGCTGGACGATATCTTCTCGGCCCAGAACCTGATGCACCCGGCATATAAAGCGAAACGATATACCGATGAAAGCGAACAGTAACCGTTCTGGCTAGGCTTCTTAAGGCACGTCACTTGTGACGTGCCTTTTTTCTTTTTAGGCGTTACCTAAATACAACAATTCAATATCAACTTGTTAATAAGCAAGGCAGGTCCTTATGTTTGGAGCAGAACTCGTCATCGTCTTGTTGGCGATTTATTTGGGAGCAAGACTCGGGGGTATCGGCATCGGTTTTGCCGGCGGTCTCGGGGTGCTCGTTCTTACCCTTATCTTTCAGATTAAACCCGGCGCAATCCCGTTCGACGTTATCGAAATCATCATGGCAGTTATTGCCGCTATCGCCGCTATGCAGGTGGCAGGCGGTATGGACTACCTGGTAAGCCTGGCGGAGCGTATGCTGCGCCGCCATCCAAAATACATTACCTTCCTTGCCCCGCTGGTGACCTGGTTTATGACCATTCTCGCCGGTACGGGCCACACCGCCTTCTCTACGCTGCCGGTGATTACCGAAGTGGCGAAAGAGCAGGGTATCCGTCCGTCTCGTCCGCTCTCTATTGCCGTCGTCGCGTCCCAGATTGCGATTACCGCCTCGCCGATTTCCGCTGCGGTGGTCTTCTTCGCCGGTATTCTGGAGCCGATGGGCGTGAGCTACCTGACGCTGCTGGCGATCTGTATCCCGGTGACGCTGATCGCGGTGATGATCACTGCCGTGCTGTGTAACTTCCTCGGCGCCGAACTGAAAGACGATCCGGTTTACCAGGAACGCCTCGCCAAGGGTGAAGTGAGACTGCGCGGCAGCCAGGTCTTCGAGCTGAAGCCGCACGCAAAGCGCTCCGTGCTGCTGTTCCTGATCGGTATTGTCGCGGTGATGTTCTACGCGACCGCCATCAGCGACACCGTGGGCCTGATCCAGAACCCTGTCCTGCCGCGTAACGAAGCGATTGTAGTGTTTATGCTGACCATCGCGACGCTGATTAGCATCACCTGTAAAATCGACACCAGCGAAGTGCTGAACGCCAGCACCTTTAAATCCGGTATGAGCGCCTGCGTATGCGTACTGGGCGTGGCGTGGCTCGGTGATACCTTCGTGAAAGCGCACATCAGCGACATTCAGACCGTCGCTGGAGATCTGCTGCACAACTACCCGTGGCTGCTGGCGGTGGTGCTGTTCTTTGCCGCTACCCTGCTTTACTCCCAGGCTGCGACCACCAAAGCGCTGATGCCTGCGGCACTGATGCTGGGCGTGACGCCACTGACGGCGATTGCCTCTTTCGCAGCGGTTTCTGCCCTCTTCGTTCTACCAACTTACCCAACCCTGCTGGCGGCGGTGGAGATGGACGACACCGGCTCAACCCGTATCGGTAAGTATGTGTTTAACCACGCGTTCCTGATCCCGGGCGTGGTCGCCATTTCACTTTGCGTGATCCTCGGCTTTATCATTGGCGGCGTGGTGCTGTAAACGGTGAGTGGTTGTAAAAATAGTTAAAATCGGGCCGCTCTGCGGCCCGTTTCATTAATGACCAACCGCCTTGCGTGATATAGTGAAGCCTTTCGTGATGAGGAGGTCGACTTGTGAACACGCCTGATGCTGTTGTCGTACTGTGTACCGCCCCTGATGAAGCCTCTGCCCAGGATCTCGCCGCCAAAGTGCTGGCCGAAAAACTGGCTGCCTGCGTGACGCTCCTCCCTGGTGCCACCTCCCTTTATTACTGGGAAGGCAAGCTGGAGCAAGAGTACGAAGTCCAGATGTTGCTCAAAACCAATCTGGCGAATCAGCAGGCTCTCCTGGATTGCCTCAAATCTCATCATCCTTACCAAACCCCGGAGCTGCTGGTGCTGCCAGTGGTCCACGGCGATAACGACTATATCTCATGGCTCAACGCTTCCTTACGCTGATCCTGCTGCTGTGCAGCACGTCAGCTTTTGCCGGGTTGTTTGACGCGCCCGGCCGTTCGAACTTTATTCCTGCCGACCAGGCGTTTGTTTTCGATTTTCAGCAGAACCAGCACGATCTGACGCTCACCTGGCAGGTGAAAGAGGGCTATTACCTCTATCGCAAGCAGGTGAGTATTACCCCTGCCCAGGCAAACGTGGCCGCATTACAATTGCCCGCTGGCGAGTGGCACGAGGACGAGTTCTACGGCAAGAGTGAAATCTACCGCCAGCGCTTAAGCGTGCCCGTGACGGTGAATCAGGCGGATAAAGGCGCGACGCTGACGGTGACCTATCAGGGATGCGCGGACGCGGGATTCTGCTATCCACCGGAAACGAAAGTCGTGCCGCTTAGCGAAGTGAAAGCGTCTGCTGCTGTAACGCCGGTCCCTGCGGTTGAGAAAACCAACGACCGCGCTGACCTTCCGTTCTCAGCGCTGTGGGCGTTACTGATTGGTATCGGCATTGCCTTTACGCCGTGCGTGTTGCCGATGTATCCGCTCATCTCTGGCATCGTGCTGGGCGGCAAACAGCGTCTTTCTACCGCCCGCGCCCTGCTGCTGGCTTTTATATACGTGCAAGGAATGGCGCTAACCTACACAGCCCTTGGCCTTGTGGTTGCCGCTGCCGGGTTACAGTTCCAGGCAGCACTCCAGCACCCTTATGTTCTCATTGGCCTGTCAGCGGTGTTTATCCTGTTGGCGCTGTCAATGTTTGGCCTGTTCACGCTACAGCTGCCCTCTTCGCTGCAAACGCGCTTAACGCTGATGAGCAACCGTCAGCAGGGCGGCTCCGCAGGCGGCGTGTTTGCGATGGGTGCCATTGCCGGGCTGATTTGCTCTCCCTGCACTACCGCACCGCTGAGCGCTATCCTGCTGTACATCGCCCAGAGCGGTAACATGTGGCTCGGCGGGGGTACGCTGTACCTCTACGCGCTCGGCATGGGCCTGCCGCTGATTCTGGTCACGGTTTTCGGCAATCGACTTCTGCCGAAGAGCGGCCCGTGGATGGAGACGGTGAAAACCGCATTTGGTTTTGTCATCCTCGCGCTGCCGGTGTTCCTTCTTGAGCGTATCATCGGCGACGCCTGGGGTTTACGCCTGTGGGCGATGCTCGGCGTAGCATTCTTTGCCTGGGCGTTTATCGTCAGCCTGGGGGCGAAGAAGCCATGGATGCGCCTGGTGCAAATCCTGCTGCTGGCTGCCGCGCTGGTGAGCGTACGCCCTCTGCAGGACTGGGCCTTCGGCACACCGGTGAGTCAGACCCAGGCGCATCTGAACTTTACCCAGATAAAAAACGTGGATGAACTTAACAGCGCTCTGGCAGAGGCGAAAGGCAAACCGGTGATGCTCGATCTCTATGCCGACTGGTGTGTCGCCTGCAAAGAGTTTGAAAAATATACTTTTAGCGATCCACAGGTGCAAAACGCCCTGAAAGAGACCGTTTTGCTCCAGGCTAACGTGACCGCCAATAATGCGCAGGATAAGGCTCTGCTGAAGCAGCTTAACGTACTCGGGCTGCCAACCATTCTGTTCTTCAATCAACAGGGCCAGGAGCAGCCTGAGCAGCGTGTAACCGGGTTTATGGATGCAGCGGCATTTAGCGCGCATTTGCGCAATCGCCAACCGTAAACAACACTTTAAGCGGGACAAACCGTTGGGAATAGCGGAGGAGATAACCGTGCAACGTGAAGACGTACTGGGACAAGCCCTGCAACTACTTGAGATTCAAGGGATCGCCAGCACCACGCTTGAGATGGTAGCCGACCGTATCGATTATCCCCTGGATGAACTTAAGCGCTTCTGGCCAGATAAAGAGGCGCTACTCTATGACGCCCTGCGCTATCTCAGCCAGCAGGTTGATGTCTGGCGCAGACAGCTGATGCTGAATGAAGAACTGACCGCGGAGCAAAAGCTGCTGGCGCGCTATACTGCCCTGACGGAATGCGTCAGCAACAACCGCTACCCGGGTTGTCTGTTCATCGCCGCCTGCACTTATTTTCCTGACCCTGGCCATCCTATTCACCAGTTGGCGGATCAGCAAAAACGGGCGGCGCATGACTTTACCCACGAACTGCTGACCACGCTGGAAGTCGATGACCCTGCGATGGTGGCTAAACAGATGGAGCTGGTGCTGGAAGGTTGCCTCAGCCGCATGCTGGTGAACCGTAGCCAGGCCGATGTGGATACGGCACACCGTCTTGCGGAAGATATTCTACGCTTTGCCCAATGCAGAATGGGTGGAGCACTGACCTAAGCCAGCATGCCCGCCCAGGCGGAGACGAGCAGACACAGCGCCATCAGGCGCTGAAATCGCACCATCGCCACGGTGGTGCGAAAAATTCGGTTCACCGCTTTACCCAACCACGCCCAGCACATCAAACAGGCTATCGAGATCAGCAGAAACCATAGCGCCATTAGCGCAATATCCCGCAATGCATGGTCGCCAGCTGGGGCAAACAGGCTGACGACGGCCAGCGCCATCATCCAGGTTTTGGGGTTCACGACCTGCAGCAGCGCCGCCGCCCGAGCGGTGAATCGGATACGGTTCTCAGCGGAGAGACGGGCAGCCGGGGCGCGAAACAGCTGCCAGCTCATCCAGCTTAGCCACAGCACGCCTGCCCAGCTCATTATCTGACGTATCAGAGGATACTGCCGCAGCACTTCCCCTGCGCCCGCGCCTGATACCAGCACAATCGCACTGGCCGCGATACATCCGCCCAAAATAGCAGGTACGGTATTTTTTACGCCAAAGTGCTGGCTGTTCGTCAGCACGAGAATATTGGTCGGCCCCGGCGTAATGGAGGCGACAAATGCGAACAACAGAAAGGGTATCAAACTCACAGGTGGCTCCTTTTTATTAGAGCCATGAATGTGCCGTTATTTTTTGGAAACGTCTGGAAGGTTTGTGCACAACCGTCGGTAGTGTGCAGGAGAGATACGGTAAGCACGCTGAAACCAACGTCCCAGATGGCTTTGATCGGCAAAACCCACTGTGGCAGCCACATCAACGGGCTGGTCCCCACGCGCCAGCAGCTGTCGGGCCTTTGCCAGACGAAGCTGAATAAGCCATGCGTGTGGCGCCAGGTTGAACTCGCGCTTAAAACAGCGCGTCAGGGTAAAGCGATCCGTGCCCGTCTCGCGCGCAAGGTCTGACAGCCCTACGTTCTCGCCGATATGAGCAAACAGATAGTCGCGCGCACGGTGCGCCACGGCAGCGCTTTGTAACTGCGACGGCAGTTTTTTACGCCAGTGGCAATGGGCGGTGATCCGGGAGAGCAGATTATCCATAGTGCTCTGCTGAACGATTTTCATCTCGTCATTATGCAGGGTGGAGAATGTCTCACCGATAGCGCGCACCAGCTGCGGCTCCCGCGTTAGCGTTCGGGCAAAGTGGAGTGAATAACTCCCGGGAGTAGATTCGTAAAGCCCTTGTAGCGCACGGGTAAGCCAGCGCTCATCCAGATAGAAGGTCAAATAGGTAAAGCCGCCCTCTACAGGCGCATCACCGTCGTGGATCTCGCCAGGTTCGAGGAGAAATGCGTCGCCCGGCTGGCTACGATGACGCTCACGGCGGCAGTGAAACTGCTGCGTGCCGGAGAGGGTTATCCCTACCAGATAGCTATCGTGCCAGTGCGGATCAAAGGCATGCCCTTCGAAATGCGCTTTAATCGTCTCAATACCCGTATCTGCATGCTGACGCAGTTCAAGCCAGTCATTCGCCATACTGTCCTCCTCTTGCTATCAGCATTGCCGTATTACGCTGGTTGTGTCTGGAAGATTTGTGCATTTTCACGGCGAAAGCGGACAGATTGCCGCAAACTTAAGCAGTTGAACAGCTTTTCCCGAAATAATGTTGACGATCGAGCGTGATTGCGGTTTAATGCGCTCCGTTGCCCGGATAGCTCAGTCGGTAGAGCAGGGGATTGAAAATCCCCGTGTCCTTGGTTCGATTCCGAGTCCGGGCACCACTATTTAAAGAACCCAGCCTATGGCTGGGTTTTTGCTTTTCTGCGTTTATACATCCCTTCTTTGTATTCTTATTTCTCTTTGCCGTGGGATCGTGCGGTCTGCGTTGCCGGATGGCGGCTTTGCCTTATCCGGCCTACTAAACTCGTGGGCTCCGCAAGCGCAGCGCCATCGAGCTTTTCTGCGCGCACAAAGCAAAAAACCCCGCACCTTACGGTACGGGGTTCTTCTAATTGATGCCTGGCAGTTCCCTACTCTCACATGGGGAGACCCCACACTACCATCGGCGCTACGGCGT
>NZ_JAWNDF010000008.1:0-146654 GCF_034106865.1 Enterobacter sp. 237C8
AGCAACAACCAGGATCGCGCCGTCCATCTGCGCAGCACCGGTGATCATGTTTTTAACATAGTCGGCGTGGCCTGGGCAGTCTACGTGTGCGTAGTGGCGAGTCGGGGTGTCGTACTCAACGTGAGAGGTGTTGATGGTGATACCACGAGCTTTTTCTTCTGGTGCGTTATCGATCTGGTCGAATGCACGAGCAGAACCACCGTAGGTTTTTGCCAGAACGGTAGTGATTGCAGCGGTCAGCGTTGTTTTACCATGGTCAACGTGGCCGATAGTACCGACGTTAACGTGCGGTTTTGTACGTTCAAACTTTTCTTTAGACATCGATTGTCCCTCTAAGACACGGATAAATCGGTGATATCACCACATCAACCAGGCGAAATGCCTGAATTGTTGAATACAGTAAAATTGAAACAGAGAGAAACGGGAAGGAGAAGTGAAGTGGTGCTGATACCCAGAGTCGAACTGGGGACCTCACCCTTACCAAGGGTGCGCTCTACCAACTGAGCCATATCAGCACGTATTGGAGCGGGCAGCGGGAATCGAACCCGCATCATCAGCTTGGAAGGCTGAGGTAATAGCCATTATACGATGCCCGCATCCTGAAACTCGGCTACCCAGTTCTTTCTGTAACAAAAAAAGAGATTTCTCTCTTTTTCAGTTTGAGCTGGCTAATTTTTCCAACCAGCTCCGGCGGCATTTACGCTGCCAGAAAGTGGTGGTGGGGGAAGGATTCGAACCTTCGAAGTCTGTGACGGCAGATTTACAGTCTGCTCCCTTTGGCCGCTCGGGAACCCCACCGGACTTGATGGTGCCGACTACCGGAATCGAACTGGTGACCTACTGATTACAAGTCAGTTGCTCTACCTACTGAGCTAAGTCGGCATCAAGTAGCGCGCATTCTATGGATACCTGCGCGGTCATGCAACTAAAAATTTGCATAAAACGTTCTTTCGCTCACATTTTATGCGAACAGCGTATCGGACGCTGTAAAAATAGTCATTTGAGGTCAAATATTCAACATATCATCGTGATTTGCACCGTATTCACCGTAGCGTGACGGCTTCCGCGTAACGCAGCGCTTTCCATCTTTTTTCTTATTATTCCCGTCATCTGGTGTTAACCTCCTGCCCATTGTCCAAAATTAACTGTGTGATGAGCCACGATCCGGCAGTGTGATGCTGGCTCACTGAAGCATGCTTATGAGCAAAAAAGAGCAAACGTTAATGACGCCTTATCTTCACTTTAACCGCAGCCAGTGGGCTGCCCTGCGTGATTCCGTCCCTATGACGCTGACGGAAGGTGAAATCGCACGGTTAAAAGGGATAAACGAAGATCTGTCCCTGGAAGAGGTGGCAGAAATTTATCTCCCCCTCTCTCGCTTGCTTAACTTCTATATCAGCTCGAACCTGCGTCGTCAGGCCGTGCTGGAGCAGTTTCTCGGGACGAACGGTCAACGCATTCCTTATATCATTAGTATCGCAGGCAGCGTGGCCGTGGGTAAAAGTACCACCGCGCGCGTCCTGCAGGCGCTGTTAAGCCGCTGGCCGGAACACCGCAGCGTGGAGCTGATCACCACCGACGGCTTCCTGCACCCGAACGAGGTGTTAAAAGAACGTGGGCTAATGAAGAAGAAAGGTTTCCCGCTTTCTTATGATATGCACCGTCTGGTGAAATTTGTCTCTGACCTGAAATCCGGCGTGCCGCACGTGACTGCGCCAGTCTATTCGCACCTGATCTACGATCGCATCCCGGGTGGGGATAAAACCGTGGTCCAGCCGGACATCCTGATTCTGGAAGGTCTGAACGTGCTGCAAAGCGGGATGGACTATCCTCACGACCCGCATCACGTATTCGTCTCGGATTTCGTCGATTTCTCTATTTATGTCGATGCGCCGGAAGACCTGCTGCAAAACTGGTACATCAACCGCTTCCTGAAGTTCCGCGAGGGGGCGTTCACTGACCCGGATTCCTATTTCCACCACTATGCTCAGCTTTCTGAAGAGGAAGCGATCGGCGTGGCGACGGGGCTGTGGAATGAGATCAACTACGTGAACCTCAAAGAGAACATCCTGCCGACGCGCGAGCGCGCGAGCCTGATCCTCACCAAGAGCGAAAAGCACGCCGTCGACCAGATTCGCCTGCGGAAATAATCAAGCAGACATAAAAAAACCGGCTTATCGCCGGTTTTTTTCGTTATGCCTGTGGCTTCTCGCCATTTTCATCCTGATCGACCGCGAAGCAGGCAACCAGCTGGCCGCCATAATCCTTCAGCTGCGGCTGGAGCTGGGTACATGGGCCAAAGCGGCGACTGCAGCGGGCGTTGAATGCACATCCCGGAGGCGGATTCAGCGGGCTTGGCAGTTCCCCCGTCAGCTTAATACGCTCACGACGATCGTCCGGGTTCAGACGCGGCGTCGCAGACAGCAGCGCCTGGGTATACGGGTGACGAGGGTTATTAAAGATCTGGTCTTTAGTCCCCTTCTCCACGCAGCGCCCCAGGTACATCACCATCACTTCATCGGCAATATGCTCCACCACCGACAGGTCGTGGGAGATGAACACGTAAGAGAGCCCCAGCTCCTGCTGGAGATCCATCATCAGGTTCAGCACCTGCGCACGCACGGATACGTCGAGCGCGGAGACCGGCTCATCGGCAATCACCACGTCCGGATCGAGCATCAGCCCGCGGGCGATAGCGATACGCTGACGCTGGCCCCCGGAGAACATGTGCGGATAGCGGTCATAATGCTCAGTTTTGAGGCCGACCTTCGCCATCATCGCCAGCGCTTTTTCACGGCGCTGCTCTTTGCTCAGATTACTGTTGATCAGCAGCGGCTCTTCCAGAATCTGCCCCACTTTTTTACGCGGGTTCAAAGAACCGTACGGGTTCTGGAACACAATCTGGATTTTCTGGCGGCGCAGCTTCTGCGCCTGCGGATCGTGCTTGAGCAGATCCTGCCCCTGATAATAGAGCTCCCCGCCGGTCGGCACTTCAATCATCGTCAGCAGACGGCCCAGCGTGGATTTGCCGCAGCCTGACTCCCCCACCACCGCCAGCGTTTTACCGCGTTCGAGGTTAAAGGAGACGCCGTCCAGCGCTTTCACCAGGCGTTCAGGGGCAAACAGCCCCTTCTTCACCGGGTAGTATTTTTTCAGATCGATGGCCTGCAACAACGGTTGTTGCGTGGTGGCCTGTTGCGTACTCATAGTGTTGGCCTCCCGGCATCATCGAGTGGGTAGTGGCATTTCGACTGACGGCCGTCAGCAAGCTGGTTCAGCTCTGGCTCTTCTGCCCGGCATTTGTCCGTTGCATACGGGCAGCGCGGATTGAGCAGACAGCCCTGCGGACGGTCATATTTACCCGGTACCACACCCGGCAGCGATGCCAGACGCGCTTTGTCCTGAGCAAACTCCGGCAGCGCGCGTAAAAGCGCCTGGGTATACGGATGACGCGGCGCGCGGAAAATATCGTGTGAATTCCCGGTCTCGACCACCTGGCCGGCATACATCACGATGATTTTGTGCGCGGCTTCGGCCACCAACGCCAGATCGTGCGTAATCAGCACCAGCGCCATATTCTCTTTCTGCTGCAGCTCCAGCAGCAGTTCGATGATTTGCGCCTGAATGGTCACATCCAGCGCCGTCGTCGGTTCATCCGCAATCAGCAGTTTTGGTCGACAGGCAATCGCCATCGCGATCATCACGCGCTGGCTCATCCCACCGGAGAGCTGGTGCGGGTAAACGTCCAGACGTGATGCCGGGTCAGGAATCCCCACCTGGTTCAGCAGGTCGATCGCGCGCTGACGACGGGTTTTCTTATTCCCGCCCTGATGCACCTTAATCGCTTCCATAATCTGGAAACCAACGGTGTAGCAAGGGTTCAGGCTGGTCATTGGATCCTGGAAAATCATCGCCACTTCGGCGCCCACCAGCTGGCGGCGCTGTTTTTCAGAAATACGCTTCAGATCCTGACCGTTGAACTGCAGGTTTTCCGCCATCACGCGGCCCGGGTAATCAATCAGCCCCATGATCGCCAGTGAGCTCACTGACTTACCGGAACCGGACTCCCCGACAATGCCAACCACTTCGCCCTGATTTACGCTGTAGCTGATGCGGTCCACGGCGCGAAACGGGGTGCCTTCGTCGCCGAAGTGCACCGATAATTTATCTACATTTAATAACGCCATCTCGTGCCTCTTACTGCTTCAGTTTGGGATCAAGCGCATCACGCAGGCCATCACCCATCAGGTTAAATGCCAGCACCGTCAGCAGGATTGCCAGACCCGGGAAGGTGACAACCCACCAGGCGCTTTGTGCGAACTGCAACACGTCGGAGAGCATGGTGCCCCACTCCGGTGTTGGCGGCTGCGCACCCATGCCCAGGAAGCCAAGAGCGGCCATATCAAGAATGGCGTTAGAGAAACCGAGCGACGCCTGAACAATCAGCGGCGCCAGGCAGTTAGGGAAGATATTCACGAACATCTGGCGCATCGCACCGGCACCCGCCACGCGAGAGGCGGTGACGTAATCGCGGTTCACTTCCACCAGCACCGCCGCACGGGTTAAACGCACGTAGTGAGGGAGCGCCACGAAGGTCAATGCCAGCGCGGCATTGCCTATCGACGGGCCGAAGATTGCCACCAGCACCAGCGCCAGCAGCAGGCTTGGCAGCGCCAGCATGATGTCGACGATACGCATGATGATGTTATCAACGATGCCGCCGAAGTAACCGGCAACCAGGCCGAGGACGACGCCCATGATCAGCGACAGCACAACAACGAGACAGCCGACCAGCAGCGACAGGCGCGCGCCGTACATCAGACGCGACAGCACGTCGCGGCCCACGTCATCGGTACCCAGCAGGTGCGCCAGGCTGCCGCCGTCCTGCCACGCAGGCGGGGCGAGCAGCGCATCGCGGAACTGGTCCGCCGGGTTATACGGTGCGAGGAAGTTCGCAAACACCGCGATCAGGATCATGATTACGACATACACCAGCCCTACCACCGCGCCTTTATTGCGCTTGAAGTAGTGCCAGAACTCCTGCAGCGGCGTCATAGGAACCGGTGCAGCGACCACTTTATTTTGAGTGACTTGTGACATGATGGTCCCTTACTTCTTATGACGAATACGCGGGTTCACCACGCCGTACAGCAAATCGACCAGCAGGTTGACGAGGATAATCATCGTCGCGACCAGCAGTACACCGCCCTGCACAACCGGATAGTCACGGCGTTGCAGCGCATCAATCAGCCAGCGTCCAAGACCCGGCCAGGAGAAGATGGTTTCGGTCAGGATCGCCCCCGCCAGCAACGTCCCCACCTGGAGACCGATAACGGTCACCACCGGCAGCATGGCATTACGCAGCGCGTGAACGATGATGACGCGCATACGCGTCAGGCCCTTGGCGCGCGCGGTGCGGATATAATCCTCACCCAGCACTTCCAGCATCGATGAACGGGTCATACGCACGATCACCGCCAGAGGAATGGTGCCCAGCACCATGGCAGGCAGGATCATGTGCGCCACGGCATCAATGAAGTTGCCCTCTTCGCCCCAGATAGCCGTATCAATCAGCATAAAGCCGGTGAGCGGGTTGCTATCATCCAGGAAGACCATATCGCTGACGCGCCCGGAGACCGGTGTCAGGTTAAGCTGCACCGATACCAGCATGATCAGCATCATGCCCCACCAGAAGATAGGCATGGAGTAGCCGGTCAGCGCCAGGCCCACGGCGGTGTGGTCAAAAATAGAGCCACGCTTGACGGCAGCCAGTACCCCGACAGGAATACCCACCGCAGTGGCGAAAATCATGGCGCAGACGCCAAGCTCCAGCGTCGCTTTAAAACGCGGCACGAACTCGTCCCACACCGGAAGACGGCTTTTCAGCGAAATCCCTAAATCACCGTGCAACACGCCCCAGATATAGTGGAGGTACTGCTGCCACATCGGCTTATCGAGACCGAGTTCCGCCAGCAGCTGTGCATGGCGCTCAGGGGAAATACCACGCTCGCCCGCCATAATCATTACCGGGTCGCCGGGGATCATATGGACGAAGGCAAAAGTGAGAAGGGTGATACCGATAAACGTGGGGATAACAAGTCCCAGACGTCGGAGGATGAACTGCAACATAACCCGGATTCTCTCTGATGACGCACGACCAGTGGCGTGACGTCTGTATTGCTCACAAATGTAAATTCCCTCTCCTGGCGGGAGAGGGTTAGGGTGAAGGGCGTGCATGCATCCCCTCACCCCTGCCCTCTCCCAGAGGGAGAGGGAGAACACCCTACTTATTATTCAACAGATACGTTTTCGAAGTGGTGTTTGCCCAGTGGATCAACCACGTAGCCCTTCACTTCTTTACGCACTGGCTCGTACACGGTGGAGTGAGCAACAATCAGCGCCGGAGCCTGATCGTGCATAACAACCTGAGCCTGCTTGTACAGTTCAATACGTTTGTTGTGATCGTCGGTCGCACGCGCCGGCTGGATCAGGTCTTCAAACGGCTTGTAGCACCAGCGAGAGTAGTTAGAACCGTCTTTCGCCGCCGCGCAGCTGAACAGGGTGGCGAAGAAGTTGTCCGGATCCCCGTTATCACCGGTCCAGCCCATCATTACCGCCTGGTGCTCACCCGCTTTGGCGCGCTTCAGGTACTCGCCCCACTCGTAGGTCACAATCTTGGCCTGAACGCCAACTTTAGCCCAGTCAGCCTGAACCATTTCCGCCATACGGCGTGCGTTCGGGTTGTACGGACGCTGTACCGGCATCGCCCACAGCTCAACGATAAAGCCTTTATCCTGGCCCGCTTCTTTCAGCAGCGCTTTCGCTTTCTCAGGATCGTAGGTGTAGTCTTTAACGTCGTCGTTATAACCCCACATGGTTGGTGGGATCAGGTTTTTGGCAGCAACGCCAGCGCCCTGGTAAACCGCCTTGATGATCGCTTCTTTGTTCACCGCGTAGGTCAGCGCCTGACGCACTTTCACGTCATCAAACGGTTTCTTCTCGGTGTTGAAGGAGAGATAGCCCACGTTCAGGCCAGCCTGCTCCAGCAGGTTGATGTTCTTGTCCTGCTTCATGCGGGCGATGTCAGCCGGGTTCGGGTACGGCATTACCTGGCATTCGTTTTTCTGCAGTTTTGCATAACGCACTGACGCATCAGGCGTGATGGAGAAGACCAGACGGTCGATCTGCGGCTTGGTGCCCCAATAGCCTTCGAACGCTTTATACAGAATGCGGGAGTCTTTCTGGTACTGCAGCAGCTGGAATGGACCGGTACCGATTGGGTTCAGGTCGACTTTTTCCGGCGTACCGGCTTTCAGCATGTTGTCCGCGTACTCTTTGGACAGAATTGAAGCGAAGTCCATGGCCAGGTCAGCCAGGAATGGCGCTTCCGGACGCGTCAGCACGAACTGAACCGTTTTATCGTCGACTTTTTTCACTTCAGCGATCAGGTCTGGCAGACCCATCCCTTCGAAGTATTCATAGCTGCCGCCAGACACTTTGTGGTACGGGTTCTGAGCGTTTTTCTGACGGTCGAAGGAGAACACAACGTCGTCGGCGTTAAAGTCGCGCGTTGGTTTGAATTCTTTGCTGTCCTGCCACTTCACGCCCTGGCGCAGGTGGAAGGTATAGGTTTTACCGTCTTCGCTGACGTCCCACTTCTCGGCCAGACCCGGAATCACTTCCGTGGTACCGGTTTTGAATTCAACCAGACGGTTATAGATCGGTACAGAGCTTGCGTCGTAAGTCGTACCAGAGGTAAAGAGCTGTGGGTTAAAGCCTTCCGGCGAGCCTTCAGAACAGTAAACCAGGTTTTTTGCCTGTACGCTTGCTGCCACGGTCATAGCCACCAGGCTCAGACCAAGCTTCAGCATCCCTGACTTCTTCAAGGAAATACTCATTATTCTGCTCCAATGTGATGTTTTGCTTTGTTGTGTTACGCCGCCAGACCTTTATTTATTTTTTACCCGGTCCGGTCGGTGATGCCCGAAGGCTTTAAAGGGATGGAGAATCCTTTCAGAAGAGCGTTTGAGTTGCAGCGCAGATCGTCCCTGAAATGCCCCTCATGCCCTACAATCTGTCAACAGAATGTGAAAACGTCAATACAGGTGACGGGGATTTACGCTGAGTGTGAGAAACCGCAAACAAAGATTAAAAAAACTATGCATGCCAGTTTTCAGCAGGGAAATTTATGCTACTCGCTATCTTGCAGCACAAGTCTCTTCATATTTCGCAACAATCAGTGATTAACTTTTATTCAGAATGGGTAAATTTTCTTGCAGAATGGTGATTATCTGAGCACTAAATACCGCGAACGTTAAAACGCACAGCGAAAAATGCTGAGGTTATCCATAAGCAACGCGAAAAAAGATCAATCTATATATAAAAAAATACAATGGATTATGTCACAAAATCGTTAACAGGCAGGGAGAAGCAGGCCTAAGGGGCGTTTTGGATACTCTGACGGGATAAGATCATAATGCAAAAAGGGCTAACCTTGCGGTTAGCCCTTTTCAGAATGTGGTCGGCGAGAGAGGATTCGAACCTCCGACCCACTGGTCCCAAACCAGTTGCGCTACCAAGCTGCGCTACTCGCCGAATGCGGAGCGCATCTTACTGCTGAGGTGCGCCCCCGTCAATCCCTTATTTTCAAAAAGCCATTCAACTGGCGATATTCTCGCCAGGGCAGCTACTGCGCGGCTTTTACGCTGTTATCAGGGACTTTACACCAGTTGTTGTTTTCGTTAATCCCACCATTCGGTGAGGTATAGCCGAGACAACCCATAATGGTGTCGTACAGCTCAACGTGACGACGAGGCACCTTCATATCCGCCTCTTTTTTCAGCTGAGCAAACATCTTCGCCTTCTCCGGATTTTCAAGATACTTATCCGACATCCACATGATCATCGGCACGCGGAACTGCTCCGGCGGTGCCAGCTTGCGCGGCGTACCGTGCAGGTGCTCTTTCTCGTTGATGGATTCACCGTGGTCTGCCGCGTAAATCACAATCGCTTTTTTATCGCGCAGCTGGTCGATCACCCGGCTCAGGAAGGTATCCACGTACAGCACCGAGTTGTCGTAGGCGTTGATCAGCTCCTGCTTGCTGCAGTCTTTATTAATGCCCACGCACTCTGGCTGCCACTTCGCAAAATCACGGGTGTAGCGCTGGTAGTAGCTGTAATGGGACCCTTTGGTATGCAGAATAACCAGATGCTTGCCCTGCGGATGGTTCTTGAGGGACTGCGACATCTCTTCCAGCAGCAGCATGTCGTCGACGTTTTTACCGCGGTTACGCGGTTCGGCGCCAATCTGCTCGCGGTACGCAATGTTATCTGCCAGCGTGTTGGTGTAGAACCACATCTCACTTTGCATGGCGAACAGGTCAGAGCTAAACCCAAGCTGCTTCAGCACGGCAAACACGTTCTGCTCTTTCAGCGTGCGTTGCGGGTTATCGCTTGCACCGCCTTCACGCACAAACATACAGCGTAGCGAGAGCTTCGTTGCGGTATCGCAGGAGTAGCCACGGTAAGCCACCAGGTTTTTCTCCTGCGCCAGCTTTGGCGTGGTGTCCCGGTTATAGCCGAGAATGCCCATATGATCCCAGCGCGTCGTTTCGCCGATAACAAAGACGACGTACGTATCATCAATCCCGTCGGCTGGCGGCTGGTAGGTGAATTGTTTCGTTGGATTGATCAGCGATTTCACATCACTGGATTCGTCCGCCTGCGCCCAGGCATACAGACCTAACGCTGACAGCCAGTTAGACGGCAAATAGGAGTTTGCCACCACGCCGCCATAGCTTGGCATATCCACGCCCGTCGCTTTTTCGACGCGTTTTTGCTGCGTTTCCATCAGGCGGATTGGCGCCCATACCAGCAGTCCGGCCAGCAGGACAACGACGATATTGCGGATCCGCTGTCCACGCGTGCGCAGCTGGCGTAACAGCGTATAGCGGCACGTATTGTTCCAGATAAAGAACAGCGGTATCAGACAGGTTAAAACCGTCCAGACGATAAAGCCTTTCCCTACCACCTCTTTCGAGAGATCGATATCCGTGGTCATCACCGAGGCAACGATACCGTACCCAATGACCACGTTCATAAAGGTCATGTAATAGCTTGCGGCGGCGGAAATAATCACCACCAGCGAGGCCAAAATTTGCCAGGTACGTCGGCCAAAAAGGGACAGCAGGCGTAAGAGGAAGAAGGTAGCGAGGACGGAGCCGAACACTTCAATGGCGGCAAAAATACCATTACTCACGGTAAGGTGTTCAAAATAACCTTCCACTCTTCTGAACAGTACCGCGCCATTCAGAAATAATCCGATATAGACAGCCAGCATCAGACACAATCTTTGCTGGGTAAGAGACCTAATGTATTTCATGCAAACAACCCTGGGGGAAGGGGTATAAAAACCCGACGAATCTCAAAGAGAAAGCGGACAGAGTACGTAAATGCGTAAGGAAGCGTTATTAGAAACGTCTACAAGCGCGATAAGTAGACCACAGCGGGAGAGAAAAGTGGCAGCAGAGAGTGTGATCGGTATAAATTTTTACAAAATATCGAGACGGGAAGCGTCTCGCATAAAGAAAAAAGAGGCCACAGAGGCCTCTTTCATACTGCTTACGCGTGCGCTTCTTTGAATACTTCACGCTGCGGCTGGCGAATCGTGGTCGAGAGCGCCAGCGAGATAATCAGCAGGGCAAATATGACGCAGAAGGTCACGTAGAACCCACCGAACAGAGAGGCTATCAGCGAGCCGCAGATGCTGCCGATCCCGAAGCCAAGATAGATAACGCCGTAGTTTTTCGCCAGATTGTTCAGGCCAAAGAACTCGCTTACCAGTGACGGGAAGACGGTAATCGTGCCGCCGAAGTTAAAGGCCACGCAGGCAATCGCCGCAAAGAAGGTGGCTTCATTCAGCGGAGCGAACAGCAGCGCCGCCATGCCGACCAGCGAAACCACCTGCCCAATCGTAATCACACGGATGCGGGCAATTTTGTCAGACAGAATACCGAGCACCAGACGACCGGAGAGGTTCGCAATGGAGATGACCGTCACCGCATTCGCCGCCGTAGCCGCATCCAGCTTCACCATCCCCTGTGCGATATCCTTCGCCACGCCGATAACATACAGTCCGCTCATGCAGGCCGTCAGGAACATCACCGCCAGCATCCAGTACTGCGGTTTACGCATGGACTGCGCGAGGGTGAAGTCGTTCTCCACCACGCCGTTAACGGATTTGACCTCCTGCTGTGGCGCATCGGTCATTAGCGTGGCGCCGAACAGAATCATCACCAGCACGATTGCGCCCCAGATCATAAAGGTGTTTTCGAGGCCAACGGACGCCAGCAGATGGGAGTCGATAAATTTGAACCCGAGACTGCCCAGGCCATAAGAGCCGATGGCGAACGCGGAGATTAAGCCTTTACGCTCCGGGAACCACTTCACGCAGTTCGACAGGGTCAGCAGGTAACCTGCGCCATCGGCCAGACCCACCAGCACGCCGGCGCTCAGCCACAGCATCATCAGGTTGCTGGAATGCGCAGTCAGGAAAAAGCCTAAACCCAGCAGAATGCCGGACGCCATGGTCACACGCTTCACGCCAAAACGCTCCTGCAGCTTGCCCGCGACGGAAGACGAAATCGCCAGCCCCAGGCTCAGCAGACCAAAGGAGAACGCAACCTGGCTGACCGGCGCGCCGAGTTTGTCGGAAAGCGCGCTGTTAAACAGGCTCCAGGTATAGACCGACCCCAGCGCAAACTGGGTGACGATGGTGCCAAAGAGCGTGAGCCAGCGCGTGCGGTTATAAGTTGATGTGTTCATGGCAGTCGTCCTGCAAGAGAAATTAAGGAAGTTCGCTGAGGACAACGATAAACAAAACCTTAATACGCCTGGGGTAAAACGGCATGAAATGCAGGCGGAACGGAATGAAATGCCTGGAATCGGGAATGAATGGCCTGGCCCGGGAATAAAGCGACAGCGTGTTAGTATCCGCTATCGCTGTAAAGCCCGTGGTTGTTGTATTCGAGATGTTATCGTAACGTTTAAAAAAGTAACAACTCTAGAAATTTGCGCTAACGCCGAGGGTGTATAAAAACTCCTCACCGGTGGTGGTGTGCTCCCCCTGAGCCAGCGACGCATAGGCCGCGACGTGCGTATTAAAAGGAATATCCGTTCCCACGGTGACGTCCATCCAGCTACCGTTTTGGGCAGGGGCTGGCGTTTGCGGCATGCCAAACTGCGATTTCCACTGGTTTTCACCAAACTGCTGGTTATAGCTAATCTGCGCCCACGGACGAAGATCGCCGTACTGGGTATTCACGCGCCACCCCAGCGTGCTGACGCTGGCATGCCAGAGCGGGTCGGTGATTGCCTGCGTCGACGCGCTATCACCAAACTCGTTGATCATCATGGGAGCCGTGCCGTCGTATCGCCACGCCACCACCGGACCGGTGGTGATACGCGCTGAAACCGGAAAATTCCAGCCCACGCTCATCGTCCCCTCCGGCGTGCTGCCAGACGGTATATTCAGGGCAAGACCCGGCGCGTTTTGCGAAGACTGAATACGCTCAGCCAGAATATCCTCATAACGCGGTTGGTGATCCGCGTCCCATGTATAGCGTTCCGCCGTATTATTTTGGGCGTCTGAAACGATATATTCCTGTTGCCAGGCAGACGCTGTATTACAAAAAAACAGGCAGGCTGAAATCCCCACCAGGCCAGAAGCAGCATGGCGACCACTGATTTTTTTTATCATCATCAACGCGACCCCAGAGAGAGCCGAATTCGGCGATATTTGTCGTTATTCAGGAAGAGCTTATAACCCTTGTATTAACTATTGTCTTTATAGTAAACACGTCAAGCCAGTCAGAATGAAAATTTTGCGAAATCAGTATCAATAAGGGAGATGACGGATGGAACGTTGCGGTTGGGTGAGCCAGGATCAGCTTTATATCGACTATCACGATCGGGAATGGGGCGTGCCGGAAACGGATGGCAAAAAACTCTTTGAGATGATCTGTCTGGAGGGCCAGCAGGCGGGGTTGTCATGGATTACGGTACTGAAGAAACGTGAAAACTACCGCAACGCCTTCCACCAGTTCGATCCTGTCGCTGTCGCCGCAATGACCGATGAAGACGTGGAACGCCTGGTGCAGGACGCCGGTATTATCCGTCATCGCGGTAAGATCCAGGCCATCATCGGTAACGCACGCGCTTACCTGGCAATGGAGCAAAACGGCGAATCATTTTCAGATTTTGTCTGGACGTTTGTGAACAACGATCCGCAGGTCACACAGGCCGCCTCGCTCGCGGAAATCCCGGCCTCCACCCCGGCCTCGGATGCGCTCTCGAAAGCCCTGAAAAAACGCGGCTTTAAGTTTGTCGGTTCCACCATCTGCTACGCCTTTATGCAGGCCTGTGGCCTGGTCAACGACCACGTTACCGGCTGCTTCTGTCATCCGGGAGGCCATCATGATCCGCAAATGGCAAAGTGAGAATACCGCGCCGCTTCTGAGCCTGTGGCTTGAAAGCACCACGGAAGCGCATCCGTTTATCGAGCCGGGTTACTGGAAAGAGAACGAGGCCATGGTGCGGGACGTTTACCTGCCGTCGGCGGAAACCTGGGTCTGGGAACAGGATGGCGAGCCATACGGATTTATCAGCGTGATGCAGTCTCAGTTTGTCGGCGCGCTGTTTGTCGCACCGTCATGCATCGGGAAAGGCATCGGGCGCGCGCTGCTGAACCATGTTCAACAGCGCTTCCCGCATTTAACCCTGGAGGTATATCAGAAAAATGTGCGGGCGGTGAATTTCTACCATGCTCAGGGCTTTCGCATTGAAGACAGCGCCTGGCAGGATGATACCCAGCACCCGACGTGGATCATGAGCTGGCAGGCGGATCAAACGCCGTTAAGGTAAGCTCGGGTCCCTGATATTTTTCTACCCAGGCCAGCGCCGTGTTCCCTGCGCAGCCATTCCCCAGCTTCGAGCTGGGGAGATCTTTGGTCAGCACGTTAACCGCCCCGTTTTTACAGATCCCTCCCTCGGCGGGCTCAAGGTCGGGCCATGCGCCCTGATGAATGCAGATCACGCCCGGTTTAATTCCGTCGCTCACCACCGCCCCTGCCAGCACCTGCCCGCGCGAGTTCCAGACGCGCACCACGTCGCCGTCCGTAATCCCCCGGGCTTTCGCATCGAGGGTATTCAGCGTGACCGGCTCTCGCCCGGCGACCGCATACTGCTCGCGCAGAGACGTATAGTTAAGCTGGCTGTGCAGGCGGTGCGCGGGATGCGCTGACAACACCTGCAGCTGTTCCGGCTGGGCGTTGCCGTGCCACTCGTCCGGCTCGAGCCACATAGGGTGTGGCGGGCAATCGGCATAGCCAAAGCTGGCGATGCGCTCACTATAAATCACGATCTTTCCGCTCTCGGTTTTCAGCGGGTGGCTCTCCGGGTCGCGGCGGAAATCGGCAAAACGGACAAACTTCGCGTTCTGTTCGCTCTCCGGCATCTCGACGATCTGGTTCGCTTCCCAGAATTCGGCAAATGGCGGAAGCGTCACGCCCTGCGCCGCGCCACGCTGGCCGGCAATCTGGTAGAAGGTTTCCAGCCATTGCAGATCGCTTTTCCCTTCGGTAAAACGCTCGCGACCGCCCGCTTCCCACAGCTCGCTCAGTTCAGCAAACACGTCAAAATCATCACGCGCTTCGTCTCGCGGGGCCACTACGCGCTTCATCGGGACCATATGCTGGTTGCTGTAGTCGCCGGTCATAGTGAGATCGTTACGCTCAAACGAGGTGGTCGCTGGCAGGACAATATCTGCATGCTTAGCCGAGCCGGTCCAGAAGCACTCGGAAATCACCACCAGCTCCGGCTTCTGCCAGGCGCGGATCAGGCGGTTGGTATCCTGATGGTGCGTGAAGTTCGACCCGCCCGCCCACCAGACAAATTTAATGTCCGGGAAGTGGCGGTCCAGACCGTTGTGCTGATAGAAACCGCCGGGGTTTTCAAGGGCTTCAACAATACGCGCCACCGGGATTTTATCCACGGCGTCCACGCCGCCCTGCACCGAGCCTTGCAGAGACGCCAGCACCGCCGCTTTACGCGTCGGGTTACCGCCGTTTGCAAAGTGATAGGAGAGACCAAAACCCCCGCCCGGCGTGCCGATCTGCCCAAGCATTGCGGCAAGCGTTACCAGCATCCAGTGTTTTTGCTCGCCAAACTGCTGACGCTGCATTCCCCAGCCGGACATTAACATCGTGGTATTTTTATGGAACAAGGCCGCCAGTTCGCGGATTTTCTCCGCAGGTACGCCGCAAATATCTGCCGCCCACTCAGCCTTTTTCGCCACCCCATCGGATTGGCCCGTCAGGTAGTCGGCGAATTTATCGAAGCCGGTGGTACAGCGCGTCAGGAATTCAACATCGTGCCAGCCGTTTTCTACCAGCGTATGGGCGATCCCCAGCATCATCGCCACGTCGGTGCCCATATGGGGGGCAATCCACTCGGCGCTGTCGCCGAAGAAATCCATGGTTTCAGAGCGCATCGGGTCAATGCAGATGATGCGTTTGCCGCTTTTGCGCAGCGCGTCGAAATACCCAATGCCCTGCTCGTCGCTGGCATTCCAGGCAATTTTCAGCGTATTGAGCGGGTTGGCGCTCCAGAGCACTACCACGTCGGTATGCGCCAGCACCAGCGGCCAGCTGGTCTGCTGCTGGTACACTTCGTTCCCCCCTACGACGTACGGCATGATCGCCTGCGCCGCGCCGGTGGAGTAATCCCCCAGATGGCCGGTATAGCCTCCCGCCAGGCTCATGTAGCGCTGCAGCAGCGTCGAGGCCTTGTGCAGCACGCCGTTAGAACGCCAGCCGTAGGAGCCGGCAAAAATGGACGACGGTCCGTAAGTGTCGCGAATGCGCTTATGCTGGGCGTGGATCAGCGCCAGCGCGTCATCCCAGCTCACGCGAACAAACTCATCCTGACCGCGGATCCCCTGCGGTTTATCCGGCGAGGCCAGAAAACCTTTACGCACCATCGGCCAGCGCACGCGCGTGTTGCTGTGCACCTGATCGCGAACGACGGTCTGTAACGAGTTGGGATGTTGGGTTGGTAGTGCCCCGCGGGACGACAGAACATTTTCGCCATCGGTTTCGACCAGTATCGGCCCCCAGTGGGCGGCGGTCAGAATGGTTTTCGTTGAGGTGCTCAAGCGTGCGCTCCTGGTTGCGTGCAGGTTTACGGCCTTCTTTCTGAGGCTGTTTATGGTTTGTCACAAATTTCAGAGTTATACCCGGAATTTTCTCCGTATCTGGACGTCATAATCAACTGCCACGCTCGCCGTGGCAAAGAATAAAAAGGATTAAGGAAAGAAGATGAAAAAACGCGTACTCGTTATTGCCGCTCTGGTGAGCGGTGCACTGGCTGTTTCTGGCTGCACAACTAACCCTTACACCGGTGAGCGTGAAGCGGGTAAATCCGGCATTGGCGCGGGTATCGGCTCGCTGGTCGGCGCAGGCGTGGGGGCGCTCTCCTCCTCCAAGAAAGACCGCGGTAAAGGCGCGCTGATTGGCGCAGCGGCGGGCGCGGCACTGGGTGGCGGCGTCGGCTATTACATGGACGTGCAGGAAGCGAAGCTGCGCGACAAAATGAAGGGAACCGGCGTGAGCGTGACGCGCAGCGGCGATAACATCATCCTGAATATGCCGAACAACGTGACCTTCGACAGCAGCAGCGCAACGCTGAAACCCGCGGGCGCGAACACGCTCACCGGCGTGGCGATGGTGCTGAAAGAGTACAACAAGACCGCCGTGAACGTGATGGGCTACACCGACAGCACCGGCAGCCAGGATCTGAACATGCGTCTGTCCCAGCAGCGCGCCGATGCCGTAGCCAGCTCGCTGATTACCCAGGGCGTTGAAGCCAACCGCATCCGCACCAGCGGCATGGGCCCTGCCAACCCTATCGCCAGCAACAGCACGGCGGAAGGCAAAGCGCAGAACCGCCGCGTTGAGATTACGTTGAGCCCAATTCAGTAGGCAAAAGCAAAACGGCAACGCTCGTTGCCGTTTTTAGTGGTTGCACCCTCTCCCGTGGGAGAGGGTTGGGGTGAGGGCACCAGACCGCACCCTCCGGTAAGCGCAGCGCCACCGGGCAAATTACTTGATTCGTCTGATTTTCCCGTTAAGGTATTCTCACTAAATTCAGGGAAATCAGCGATGAGCAAACCAGCCCGGGCCACCATTAGCGACGTGGCGAAAGCCGCCAAAACCGGTAAAACCAGTATTTCACGCTACCTTAACGGCGAGAAACACCTGCTGTCCGACGCATTGCTGGGGCGTATTGAACAGGCCATTGCCGATCTCGACTACCGTCCCAGCCTCATGGCGCGCGGGCTCAAACGCGGCCGCACCCGCCTTATCGGGCTTATCATCGCCGATATCACCAACCCCTATTCCGTTAACGTCCTCAGCGGTATTGAAGCCGCCTGTCGCGAGAAGGGGTTCACGCCGCTGGTCTGTAATACCAACAACGAAGTCGACCAGGAGCTGCATTACCTCGATCTGCTGCGCAGCTATCAGGTCGAAGGGATTGTGGTGAACGCTGTCGGCATGCGGGAAGAGGGTTTAAATCGCCTGCAGCAATCCTCCCTGCCCATGGTCCTCATCGACCGTAAAATTCCGGAATTTGCCTGCGATGTGGTCGGGCTGGATAACACCCAGGCCGCCACGACCGCCACCGAACATCTGATCGAACAGGGCTTCGAGGCGATTCTGTTTCTGAGTGAACCGTTAGGGATGGTCAATACCCGTCGCGAGCGCCTGAGCGCATTTCGCACCACGCTGGAGCGATATCCCGGCGTGATCGCCGAAAATGCCGAAACGCCGCTTCACGAAGCCGACCAGCTCGACAACACCCTGCGCCAGTTCCACACGCGCCATCGCGGGATGCGCAAAGCCGTTATCTCCGCAAACGGGGCGCTGACGCTTCAGGTCGCCCGCTCGCTCAAGCGCATTGGCCTGCACTGGGGCAGCGATATCGGTCTGCTGGGGTTTGATGAACTCGAGTGGGCGGAACTGGCGGGCGTCGGCATTACGACACTCAAACAGCCCACCTGGCAGATTGGCTATGCTGCTGTTGAACAAGTGGTTCGCCGCATTGAAGGCACCAGCGATGCCGTTCGCGAGCAGGTCTTCTCCGGCGAGCTGATCGTTCGCGGCTCCACGGCGCGTTAATTTTCCCTTGTGATACCGATCATAAATTCAACATCCTGACCTTTTCTTTGGAACCGGTTCCATCTAGCGTAATAGTATTGATATGTTGCGATGGAGTCCGAAGATGGGCAGGAAAATTATGGTGGTCACCGCCGCGTACGGTGCGGAACAGGTGCGACAGGCAGGCGGTCAGCGGGCGATGCTTCCCGTTATTGCAGGCGCAGGGGCAGACGGCGTGGAGATCCGCCGGGAACTGTTCAGCAGCGAAGAGCTGCTGACGCTGCCTGCGCTGGGAGAATCGATTGAGCTGCTCGGCCTGCTGGCGTGCTACTCCGCCCCCGCCGCCCTGTTTATGCCCGACGGCACCCTCAACCCGGATCTGACCCGCTATCTCTCTGAGGCCAGCACCCTGAACGCCCTGTGGCTGAAGGTTTCCCTGGGCCATTTCCGCGACGCGCAGCCTCTCGACGCCCTGCGTACCCTGCTGAACGCAAGCGGCATGGCGCTGGTCGTGGAGAACGATCAGACCGACTGCGGACAGCTCGCGCCGATGCAGCGCTTCCAGGCCGCCTGTCGGGAAATGGCCTTACCCGTCACGCTGACCTTCGACATGGGCAACTGGCTGTGGGTCGGTGATTCCCCCGAAGAGGCCGCGCGTAATCTGGCCCCTGCGGTGAGCTATATCCACGTGAAAGCCGCCGTGCCGCATAAAGATAACTTCCGCGCCGTGGCGCCGGACCACGCTGATGCGCGCTGGCTGGATCTGCTTGGCCAGCTGCCTGCCGATGCCCCGCGCGGTATCGAGTTCCCGCTGGAAGGGACGGATTTAACCGCCGTTACCCGCCATTACGTCAACCTGCTGCGCGAGGAGTAAGCCATGCACAAGACGCTGGATGTCATCACGATCGGCGAGGCCATGGCGATGTTTGTCGCCACCGAAACGGGCGAGCTGAGCGCGGTAGAGCACTTTATCAAACGCGTGGCGGGCGCAGAGCTGAACGTCGCAACCGGCCTGGCGCGTCTCGGCCTGAACGTGGGCTGGGTCAGCCGCGTGGGGGACGATAGCTTTGGCCATTTCGTTCTCGACTCGCTGAAAAAAGAGGGGATTGATGCCGCGGGCGTCACCCTTGATGCACGCTTCCCTACCGGCTTTCAGCTTAAATCAAAGGTCGAAAATGGAACCGATCCCATCGTTGAGTATTTCCGTAAGGGATCGGCCGCAAGCCACCTCTCAGTGGCGGATTACCACGCCGACTATTTCGCCTCCGCGCGCCATCTGCACCTCAGCGGCGTGGCGGCAGCGCTGTCTGCCAGCTCGTATGAACTGCTGGATCACGCGGCAGCCACTCTGAAAGCCCAGGGAAAAACGATCTCTTTCGATCCGAACCTGCGCCCGGTGCTGTGGAAAAGCGAAGCGGAAATGGTCGAGAAGCTCAACCGTCTGGCGTTCAGAGCGGACTGGGTTCTGCCGGGCCTGAAAGAAGGGATGATCCTGACCGGCGAAAGCACACCGGAGGGCATTGCCGATTTCTACCTGAATAAAGGAGTAAAAGCGGTGGTGCTGAAGACCGGCGCCGATGGCGCATGGTTTAAGACGGCCGACGGCGAACAGGGCGCGGTCGCGGCGGTCAAGGTTGAGAACGTGGTCGACACCGTCGGCGCGGGCGACGGTTTTGCCGTGGGCGTGATTAGCGCCCTGCTGGAAGGCAAAACGCTGCCGCAGTCCGTGGAGCGAGGCAACAAGATTGGCTCGCTGGCCATCCAGGTGCAGGGCGACAGCGAAGGATTACCCACGCGAGCAGAGCTTAACGAATAAACATCCCCCTCACCCTAACCCTCTCCCCTGAGGGGCGAGGGAATGACTTGCTCCCTCTCCCCTCTGGGGAGAGGGCCGGGGTGAGGGGCATAAATCGCACTCAGCAAAACAAGCCACCGTGTACCCTACAGACAACGGCGGTAACAACCTCAACAACAGAGGCAAGCCTATGAACAGTTCGACCAATGCAGTAAAACGCTGGTGGTACATCATGCCAATCGTGTTTATCACGTACAGCCTGGCGTACCTTGACCGTGCCAACTTCAGCTTCGCGTCCGCGGCGGGGATCACAGAGGACCTTGGCATAACCAAAGGTATCTCCTCCCTGCTGGGAGCCCTTTTCTTCCTGGGCTACTTCTTCTTCCAGATCCCCGGCGCGATTTACGCGGAACGCCGCAGCGTGCGTAAGCTGATCTTCGTCTGTCTGATCCTGTGGGGCGCCTGCGCGTCACTGACCGGCGTGGTGAACAATATTCCTGCCCTGGCCGCCATTCGCTTTATCCTCGGCGTCGTTGAGGCGGCGGTCATGCCGGCGATGCTGATCTACATCAGTAACTGGTTTACCAAATCTGAACGCTCGCGCGCGAATACCTTCCTGATCCTCGGTAACCCGGTGACGGTGCTGTGGATGTCGGTGGTGTCTGGCTACCTGATCCAGTCCTTCGGCTGGCGCGAGATGTTTATCATCGAAGGGGTCCCGGCAGTGATCTGGGCATTCTGCTGGTGGGTGCTGGTAAAAGATAAACCTGCCCAGGCGAAATGGCTTTCCGAAGATGAAAAAGCGGCGCTGCAGGCGCAGCTGGATAAAGAACAGCAAGGTCTGAAGGCGGTACGCAACTACGGTGAAGCCTTCCGCTCGCGTAACGTGATCCTGCTCTGCGCGCAGTACTTTACCTGGAGCATTGGCGTGTACGGCTTTGTGCTGTGGCTGCCGTCGATTATCCGCAGCGGCGGCGAAAACCTCGGCATGGTAGAAGTGGGCTGGCTCTCTTCCGTACCATACCTGGCCGCGACCATCGCCATGATCGTCGTCTCCTGGGCGTCGGACAAGCTGCAGAACCGAAAATTGTTTGTCTGGCCGCTGCTGCTGATCGCTGCTTTTGCCTTTATCGGCTCGTGGGCCGTGGGTGCAAATCACTTCTGGGCCTCTTATACCCTGCTGGTGGTCGCCGGTGCCGCCATGTATGCCCCGTACGGTCCGTTCTTTGCCATCATCCCGGAAATGCTGCCGCGTAACGTCGCGGGTGGCGCGATGGCGCTGATTAACAGTATGGGTGCGCTGGGGTCGTTCTGCGGCTCCTGGTTCGTCGGCTACCTGAACGGTGCCACCGGCAGCCCGTCCGCATCGTACATCTTTATGGGGGTGGCGCTTTTCGCCTCCGTGTGGCTTACTCTGATTGTTAAGCCTGCTAATAATCAACAGCATCCTGTCGGCGCACGCCACGCCTGAATCCTTAAAAATCAACGGAGATTAGCATGAAGCCGTCCGTCATTTTGTACAAAGCACTGCCGGAAGATCTGCAGAAACGCCTTGAAGAACACTTCACCGTCACGCAGGTGAAGAACCTGAGCCCGGAAACCGTGGCGCAGCACGCCGAAGCGTTCGCCAGCGCCGAAGGCCTGCTGGGTTCAAGCGAGAAAGTGGATGTCGCCCTGCTGGAGAAAATGCCGAAGCTTCGTGCTACCTCTACCGTTTCCGTGGGTTACGACAATTTCGATGTGGATGCCCTGAACGCCCGCAAGATCCTGCTGATGCACACCCCCCATGCCCTGACGGAAACCGTGGCCGATACGCTGATGGCGCTGGTACTCACCACGGCCCGTCGCGTGGTGGAAGTGGCCGAGCGCGTGAAAGCGGGCGAATGGACAAAAAGCATTGGACCGGACTGGTTCGGCGTGGACGTTAACGGCAAAACGCTGGGCATTGTTGGCATGGGGCGCATTGGGCTGGCACTGGCGCAGCGCGCGCATTTTGGTTTTAACATGCCGATTCTGTATAACGCGCGTCGCCATCACGGTGAAGCCGAAGAACGCTTCAACGCCCGTTACTGCGAGCTGGATACTCTGCTGCAGGAAGCCGATTTTGTTTGTCTGGTTCTGCCGCTGACGGACGAAACGCGTCATCTGATTGGCAAATCCGCATTTGAAAAAATGAAGAAATCCGCCATTTTCATCAACGCGGGTCGTGGCCCGGTGGTAGATGAGAAGGCGCTGATTGAAGCCCTGCAGAACGGTGAGATCCATGCCGCAGGTCTGGACGTGTTTGAACAGGAGCCGCTGCCGGTGGACTCCCCGCTGCTGACAATGCCAAACGTCGTCGCCCTGCCCCACATCGGCTCAGCCACCCATGAGACGCGCTACAACATGGCGGCCACTGCGGTCGATAACCTTATCGCCGCCCTAAGCGGAAAGGTGGAGATAAACTGCGTGAACCCGCAGGTGCAACAATAGAAATGAAAAAACCCGCCAGAAGGCGGGTTTTTGAATTTTGTGCTACTGGGTTGGAAGCTTACAGGCTTACAACGTTACCAGCTGCTGGGCCTTTAGCGCCGCTTTCGATGGTGAAGGAAACTTTCTGACCTTCATCCAGAGATTTGTAGCCATCGTTCTGGATAGCAGAGAAGTGTACGAACACGTCTTTTGAGCCATCGTCAGGAGTGATGAAGCCGAAACCTTTATCAGCGTTGAACCATTTTACCAGACCAGTCATTTTAGCAGACATAGAAATTACCTTATTAACAAATATATTGAGCCTTCCGGCTTGATGGATTGCGTTACAGATTTTTAAGCGATGAAGGAAGGGTCACAACGAAGGGTATCTATGGATAACAATCTGGACTGCTTTACTAAACTGCTTTAGGTCTGTGTAACAAACCGACGGGGATAGTTATACCGATGTGGTAGAAGAATGACAAGCGTTATTTTCGATAAGCATAAAAAAACCCCGCCATGCGCGGGGTTTTTTCGGTTTATTCTGTGGCCGTGACTGCGGCACTCCATGCCTGGCTAAAGGCCTGATGCTGTGAGGCCAGCGGCCCAATCAGCGTATTGTACTGGCTTGCCTGCTGCGAGGTCGGGAACTGAATGCCGTTGGCAACAAAGCTCACCTGAGTATCCTGCTGGGCAATAAAGTCGCCCACCTGAACCAGCTGCTGCGTGAAGATTTGCGCGGCCGGAATCAGCGGTTGCAGCGCTTCAGACGGTTTCGTCACCACTTTCTCATACACTTTGTCGAAGACAGGTTTGAGATCGTCACCCTGCTTCAGCGCAGAACGTGACGCGTCAGCCTGCATTTTCGCATTCTGCAACTGCTGGCTCAGCACGCCAAGCGCACCGTTGGACTGGCGAAGCGGTTCACGCTGCGTCATATAATCCTGCGGAACGCGAATGGCGTTCACGCTATCCACTACCGGACGGATACCGGAATCCATCGCCTGGCTCACCTGCTGTGAATAACCATAAAGAATGGCGTAATCGGACACGAAGGGGCCAAACTGTTTTTTCTGATCCGCAGTCAGCGTCGGCAACCGCTCGCCGCTGCGCATCACTGTATTCTGCAGAAAATCGATAAACGCTTTGCGCTGATCGCCTTCTTTATCAAAACACCCACTCAGGCTAACAACCATCAACAACGCCGCAATAGGCGCAAACCAGCGAGAGCAGGACTTTCCTGTCGCCATTTTATTACTCCTTTCACCCAAAAAAGCGCACACCGGCACACGCGTGCCCGACGCTGACAAGGATAGTCCAGGTCAGCCTTGCAAGATACTCTTTTCATGCAAAACGGCTATTGCCGATTTATTTCTTACCATTTACAAAAAAATACCTGCCGAAGCCGACATATGACTAATCAGGTAATTAGCATAACTATCCATATCGCTGAATCGGGTAAAGCGATAATTACCGCACGATTAATCACACCCGTGACGATCCTGAGTTCGTATTAGGGACTATTCTTAACTGGCTCTCTGATGTTCTTGATCACGATGTGAGATTTAAGAGGAGTCCTCAATGGAATATAAAGATCCTGAGTTTGAACTGCTGAGCAGTCTGGAACAGATCATTTTTAAAGACGTACCGCAGGCGATTACCCTGCAACAAAAATCCAATCCCTTTACAGAATATGAGCAATTGCGCAAAGGGACAGGACTGAAAACAGAAGAATTCGCCAGAGCGATGGGTGTCAGCGTGGCTATGGTGCAGGAGTGGGAGTCAAAACGTGAGAAACCCACCCCAACCGAGTTAAGGCTGATGCGCCTGATTCAGGCCAACCCTGCACTCAGCAAACAGATAGCGTAGTGAAGATTGAATGCCCCCGCCTTTGCGGGGGCTTGTGTTTTAAAGGCTCTCGCAACGCCAGCCCGCCTCTTCCCACACCCATTCATGCGTTAACGTTAAGCCTCTTAGAAAAGCCTCATCGTGTGATACCACCAGCAAAGCCCCAGGGAAACCGGCCAGCGCCGCTTCAATGGCCTGGACCGAGGCCAAATCCAGATGGTTGGTCGGTTCATCCAGCAGCAGAAGCTGCGTGGCCTCCGCGCGCCACAGCACGCAGGCCAGAGCGGCCTTAAGACGCTCGCCGCCGCTGAGCTCCGCCAGCGGGAGCGTAACTTTGTCAGCACCCAGTTGAAGCTGCGCCAGACGGGTTCGCAATACCCCCTCTTCCAGAGGCGTATGACTCAGGTTGAGATGCGTCATGACCGACTGCGAAAGATCGAGCCGGGAAAGATGCTGGTCGAGATAAGCGCAGCTGACGGAAACCTTACAGGTACCCGAACGGGGGGCTATCTCGCCGAGGAGGGTTTTTAACAGCGTCGATTTTCCGCAGCCGTTCGGTCCCTTTAACGCCACGCGCATCGGTCCGTCCATCCGCAAGTTGAGCGGAGGAACAGGCACATGCGGCAGCACCAGATCCTCCAGCACCAGTACCTGCTTCCCGTCCGGGATCTGACTCCCCGGCAGGGTGAACATTACCGGGTTATCTTCTTCAACGCGTTCACGCGCCTTTTTTACCGCGGCGTTGAGGGCTTCATTTTGCTCGCTGTGCTGTTTTTTCCAGGAGCCGATCCGCTCTTTTGCCGCGCCTTTATATTTGACCCGCTCGAACGACGCGATATTCAGGGTATCAACGGTGCGCAATGTCTTTGCCGAACGCCGCTGGCTGTCATCATGCTCTTTTTGCATGCGTGCCCGAGTGCGTTTGCGCTCGATTGCAGCATGTTCCAGCGCCGCGCGGGCCGCCTGCTGTTCGGCATCGCGCTGGGTTTGATAATCCGCATAATTCCCGCCGTAGCTGCGCAGACCCGAGGCGCTCAGTTCAAGGATACGCGGCACCTGAGCCAGCAGCTCGCGGTCATGGGAAGCCACCAGCACGCCGCCCTGAAAACGGCTGAGCTGGTCGTAGAACCACGCCCGGCCCTGTCGGTCCAGATGGTTAGTGGGCTCGTCCAGCAGCATGAAATCGGCTTCAGCCGTAAACGCCCCGCACAGCAGGGCGCGAATGCGCTCGCCGCCGCTGAGCTCACCGGCGGGTTTATCCGGGTCAAACGGCGGGAGATTCGCATTGATAAACGCTTCGCTCAGACGCTCGGCGACATCCCAGCGGCCGTCGAGCATGTCCAGATCGTCAGGCTGGTAATCGCCGCTGTCGATGCGCTTACGCGCCGCAAAAATAACGTCATACCCGAGCAGTTCAGCAAGCGTCGTCTGCGGCGAAATGACGTGCTGCTGCGCCACCCAGGCATGCGAGCCAAAGCGTTCAATATGACCGGAAGCCGGTTCGTCCAGCCCCGCCAGCAGACGCAGCAGACGCGTTTTCCCGCTGCCGTTGCGGCCAACCAGCGCGCACAGGGCGGGTTCCAGCGTGAGACTCAGCGGACCAAAAAGGGTATCGCCCGTCGGAAACTGACAGGTGACCTGATGCAAAATAAAAGAAGGGGACTGCGCAAAATGAGCCATAAGCACTCCTGAATGAAATCAAAACATCCCCTGCCGACGCGGTGGCGTTTAGCAAGGATCGAAATTCATCAGTCGTGTTTGTTCATTTTTGGGGGGCGCTCCAGCGCGAGAAAGTTAACGCGTTAAGGATAGCGGTAATGTGTTGAAGGTTTCAAGGTTAAATTTTGATCGACTTATACTCCCTCCCCCTTTGGGCTGAGGGATCCCCACCAAATATTGCCTGCACAGACGGCCCCCTCTCCCTTGAGGGAGAGGGCTGGGGTGAGGGGGAACATACGGCTGTGGGGGTTGTTCCTTGCTACTCTGTAACGACATGGCCTGTGAACGTGCCAGGGCGGCTCAATCGCCACCGCCATGGCGTCGCTGTAAAACCTCTACCCGCAGTATGCTTCTCATTACGGTAATTTTGCGAGCCTCTTTCCAGAAATGGTAATATCCTCAGCGACATAGCTCAAAACTGTTGCCGCCTGTTTTGATGAGCAGTAAGTTCTCTTCGCACCTGCAAAATCAGGTGCCGGGATTGGAACCCTGAATCACTTCACTGGCGACACAGGCTCTGTGTCGTACGGCCTGTTGCATCTCAATGGCGGGCCGGACAGGGGCGCTGCAAAGCGCGCTGGTGTCAGTGAGGCCAGTCGTTCCAACCTTGTTCGGTTCCGCCACCAGCGAGCCTGGAACCTCCCGTGGCGGAAGATATACCACTCACTGAGGTTATTTTATGTCATTGATTAACTCTTTAATCACCCTGCCCTTCAACCATGCCACCGACTTCACCGAACTGGCGGATAACTGCGAACGTTTTACCGACGCACTGGTCGATTGCGAAGAACCCACCCCAAAAATGGCCCTTTACGGCAGACTTTATGCCTGTCTGAATCTTCTGCAACCCACGCTTCTGGATCCTGTTCCGGACGCTTTAAAAGCCAGCCTGACCGTGAAGGAACTCCCGTCATGCGTTCCGGCTTTCGAACCCGAATGCGATCAGCTGGGGCGCTACTGTCAGGAGATAACGCAGATGCTGATGAACGGCTCACTGCCGCGACAATCTGAAATCGTGATGGAAGATTTGCTGTGCGAACTGGTCAGCTACTTTGCCGATAAGCTGAAGGCACCGCGCTGGCTGCAGACGGACGAAGGCACAATCGCGATCGGCTAAACCTGCCGGATGACGCTCCGCTTATCCTGCTCAGAAAAGCCCCATAAAAAAACCCGCCGAAGCGGGTTTTTAGCATGTGTAACAACGGCACATCACTGCAGCAGCGAAATATCCGCTACGCGCAGGAACAGCTCGCGAAGTTTCTCGAGCATGGAGAGACGGTTAATACGCAGTTCTTTATCTTCTACGTTCACCATCACTTTCTCGAAGAAGGCGTCGATCACGTCACGCAGCTCGGCCAGCTCCACCAGCGCTTCCTGGTAGCGACCTTCCGCGAAGTACGGCTCGAGCTTGTCGCGCAGCACCACAACCTGCATCGCCAGAGCGATCTCTTCCGGCTCTTTCAGGGTTGCGGCGTTCACGCGCTCGTTCAGCGTCTCGTCGGATTTCGCCAGAATGTTGGATACGCGCTTGTTGGCCGCGGCCAGGGCAGATGCCGCTTCCAGGGTACGGAAGTGGGAAACCGCCTTCATACGCGCATCGAAATCAGCCGGACGGGTCGGACGACGCGCCAGCACCGCCTGAATAGTGTCAACGGTGTAGCCTTCGTCCTGATACCACGCGCGGAAACGACCGAGCATAAAGTCGATCACGTCATCCACAACGTTCGCGTTAGTCAGCTTGTCGCCGTACAGACGCACCGCTTCTTCGGTCAGGGTCTGCAGATCGAGGTTCAGGTTCTTCTCAACGATGATACGCAGCACGCCCAGCGCGGCACGACGCAGCGCAAACGGATCTTTGTCGCCTTTCGGATGCTGACCGATACCAAAGATACCCGCCAGGGTGTCCATCTTATCGGCAATTGCGACGGCACATGCAACCGGGTTGGACGGCAGTTCGTCACCCGCAAAGCGCGGCTGATACTGCTCGTTCAGGGCGACGGCCACGTCTTCCGCTTCGCCATCGTGACGCGCGTAGTGCATGCCCATCACGCCCTGGGTGTCGGTAAATTCGAACACCATGTTAGTCATCAGGTCGCACTTGGACAGCAGGCCTGCACGCGTCGCGTGGTTGACGTCTGCACCGATTTCACGGGCAATCCAGCCGGACAGCTCCGCAATGCGGTCGGTCTTGTCGCGCAGCGTACCCAGCTGCTGCTGGAACAGCACGGTCTGCAGGCGCGGGAGATGATCTTCCAGACGCTTTTTACGGTCGGTATTGAAGAAGAACTCCGCATCTGCCAGACGTGGACGCACCACTTTCTCGTTACCGGAGATAATCTGGATCGGATCTTTCGATTCGATGTTTGCCACGAAGATAAAGTTTGGCAGCAGCTTGCCGTCGTTGGCATAGACCGGGAAGTACTTCTGGTCACCCTTCATGGTGTATACCAGCGCTTCAGCCGGAACGGCCAGGAATTTCTCTTCGAACTTCGCCGTCAGCACAACCGGCCATTCAACCAGAGAGGTGACTTCTTCCAGCAGGCTGTCGCTCAGGTCTGCGTTACCGCCAATCTTGCGCGCCGCGTCTTCCGCGTCCGCTTTGATTTTGGCTTTACGCTGCTCGTAGTCGGCAATGACCTTACCGCGCTCCAGCAGGATCTGCGGATACTGGTCGGCATTGTCGATGGTGAACTCTGGCTCGCCCATAAAGCGGTGGCCGCGGATCACGCGATCGGACGCCACGCCCAAAATGGTCGCCGGGATAACGGTATCGCCCAGCAGCAGGGTCACGGTATGCACCGGACGCACAAAGTGCACGTCAGAGGCGCCCCAGCGCATCAGCTTAGGAATCGGCAGCTTCGCCAGAGAAGTCGCAATCATGTCCGGCAGCAGCGCTTCCGCGCTTTCGCCTTTCACGTGCGCACGATACAGCAGCCACTCGCCTTTATCCGTGGTCAGACGCTCGGCCTGATCAACGGTGATGCCGCAACCGCGCGCCCAGCCTTCAGCCGCTTTGCTCGGCTTGCCTTCCGCGTCAAACGCCTGGGCAATCGCCGGGCCACGTTTTTCGACTTCGCGATCCGGCTGAGACGCCGCCAGATTTGCCACTTTCAGCGCCAGACGGCGCGGTGCAGCAAACCACTCAATTTTACCGTGTGCCAGGCCAGCGTTATCCAGCTCGGCGGTCACGTTCGCAGCGAAAGATTCAGCCAGGCTGCGCAGGGCTTTTGGTGGCAGCTCTTCGGTGCCGATTTCCACCAGGAAAGTTTTCTCAGACATGGCCGCCTCTTATTTGTTTCGGTTGCACATCGGGAAGCCAAGGGCTTCACGGGACGCATAGTAAGCTTCTGCAACGGCTTTGGTCAGGGTACGAATACGCAGAATGTAGCGCTGACGTTCAGTCACGGAGATGGCTTTGCGGGCGTCCAGCAGGTTGAAGCTGTGGGCGGCCTTCAGAATACGCTCGTAAGCAGGCAGCGGCAGCGGAATTTCCAGCGCCAGCAGCTGCTGCGCTTCTTTCTCATACTGCTCGAAGCAGGTGAACAGGAAGTCCACATCCGCGTATTCGAAGTTATAGGTGGATTGCTCCACTTCGTTCTGATGGAACACGTCGCCGTAGGTGGTTTTACCCAGCGGGCCGTCGCTCCAGACCAGGTCGTAAACGCTGTCTACGCCCTGAATGTACATCGCCAGACGTTCCAGACCGTAGGTGATTTCACCGGTGATGGGCTTACATTCCAGACCGCCAACCTGCTGGAAGTAAGTGAACTGGGTCACTTCCATGCCGTTCAGCCACACTTCCCAACCCAGACCCCAGGCACCCAGCGTTGGGTTTTCCCAGTTATCTTCCACGAAACGAATGTCGTGAATGGTTGGATCCATACCCAGCTCTTTCAGCGACCCGAGGTACAGTTCCTGAATGTTGTCTGGTGATGGCTTAATCACCACCTGGAACTGATAGTAATGCTGCAGACGGTTCGGGTTCTCACCGTAACGACCATCGGTCGGACGACGGGAAGGCTGCACATACGCGGTCGCCATTGGCTCTGGCCCCAACGCGCGCAGGCTGGTCATCGGGTGTGAAGTGCCGGCGCCGACTTCCATGTCCAAAGGTTGAACAATGGTACAGCCCTGACGAGCCCAGTAATCCTGTAAGGTCAGGATCAGGCCCTGGAAGGTCTTGGTATCAAACTTTTGCATAGTATTTCGTGCTGGATACGTGTGGTTTTAAATGGAAGGGACCAGTATACCCGCTGGCTGCAAGATATACAGTACGAAACGGGGTTGTTTAGGGAAAATTGGGGAAATAAGCCTTCCGGCCAGAACGCTGACGGCGTCTGGCTGTTGATTATACGAGCAGGCTAGCGCATGGAGAGATGTAAAAACTGACCGTCCGCATCAAACGAGCAGACAAAGCCCTCTTTGCGCGACGTATGACCCCGCAGTTCGTAGCTTCCCTGAAAACGCTCAAACCCGGTGACATCAATTTTCTGTACGTCAGAGTTATAGCGGCGAGCGGCCCGATCTTTACAGAGCGCTTCCATATCCAGTGAACGTTCCGGGCTCATTTTACCCTGCTGCGCTTTTTGCACAGGTGCTTCTTGCGGCGCGCTGCATCCCGCCAGGATGAACAGCAGAAAGAGTGACGCCACACGCTTCATCATCATTTTTATTACCGCCCTGGTCAGTGGCTGTTATTTTTAGTATCAAAGCTTTTATAGATTACGGTCCGGCATTCTGCGAATCTCGCGGCTTCCCTACAAGCCTGCTGAATAAAACTCAGAATTTTCCAAGCGAAGACTTTTGGACAATGGCAGTCACACTCAATTTACAGGGAATACGAGGAACTGATGCAGTCAAAAATTAACTGGATTGATAACCTGCGAGGAATAGCGTGTCTGATGGTGGTCATGATCCACACGACGACCTGGTACGTCACGAATGCCCACAGCATCAGCCCCGTTAACTGGGATATCGCCAATATTCTCAACTCTGCGTCACGCGTCAGCGTGCCGCTGTTCTTTATGATTTCCGGCTTTCTCTTTTTTGGCGAGCGTAGCGCGCAGCCGCGGCACTTCATCCGCATCGCGGCCTGCCTGGGGTTCTACAGCGCCGTTGCCCTGCTCTATATCACGCTGTTCACCTCCATTAACGCCGGGCTATCGCTGAAATACGTGCTGCAAAAACCGGTGTTCTATCACCTGTGGTTCTTCTTCGCCATTATCGTTATCTATCTGGTCTCCCCGCTCATCCAGGTAAAAAACGTCAGGGGTAAAATGCTGCTGGCCCTGATGGTGGTTATCGGCATTGTCGCCAACCCGAATACGCTCTCACAGAAAATCGACGGATTTGAGTGGCTGCCGGTCAATCTCTATATCAACGGCGATACTTTTTACTACGTGCTTTACGGCATGCTGGGGCGCGCCATCGGGATGATGGACACGCAAAAACGCGGGCTGAACTGGCTCTGCGGGGCGCTGTTTATCGCTGGCGTGGCAGTGATTTCACGCGGGACGCTGCACGAATTGCAGTGGCGCGGCAATTTTGCCGATACCTGGTATCTCTATTGCGGGCCGATGGTCTTTATCTGTGCCGTTTCGCTGCTCACGCTTGCCAAAAATACCCTGAACGCGCGCGCCCTTCCCGTGCTGAGTATTATCTCGCGGCACTCTCTCGGGATTTACGGTTTTCACGCGCTGGTGATCCACGCGCTGCGCACGAGAGGCGTTGAGCTAAAAAGCTGGCCGGTGCTGGATATGGTCTGGATTTTTGCCGCCACGCTGGCGATCAGCCTGCTGCTGTCGATGCTGCTGCAAAAAATAGACGCTCGCCGCTTCGTCAGCTAATGCTTCGCTGCCGGGCGCGATGGTACTGGCGCGGGGAGGAAAACCCCGCCGCCAGTGAAGCCTGCTCCACGCCGCGCCCCTGTAATAGCCACTGCTCCGCCACCGCCAGACGCAGCTGTTCCAGATAATCGCGAACGCTAATCCCTAAATGTGACTGAAAAAGCCGGGTGAGATGACGCGGGCTGACGTGCGCCAGTGCGGCAATGTCAGGCAAGCTCCACGTTTTTTGCGGCTCGGCAGTGAGCGCATCCTGCGCCCGATGAATCGCCGGGTGAAGATGATTGCGATAGCGTAGCCACGGAGAGAGCTGGGGATCGTCACCGGAACGGCGGAACCAGACCACCATCTCACGCGCCACGGTCAGCGCCTTTTCGGGGCCGCACAGGCGGTTAATCATGTGCAGCGCCAGATCGATGCCTGACGTGATCCCCGCGCTGGTCCAGATATTCTCATCCTGCACAAAGATGCGGTTTTCTTTAATCGTCGCCGTGGGGGCCGCGGTGCGTAAACGGCTAATAACGTCATGATGGGTCGTGCACTGTCGGTTGTTCAGCAGGCCCGATTTCGCCGCCAGTAAGGCCCCTGAGCAGACGCACATCACGGTGATTTCCTGGCGCTGGATCTGCGGCTGCAGACGCATCAGCCAGTGCTGGATCTGCTGCGCCTGTGGCGTTGAGAACTGACTGCGGGAGTCGCTCACACCCGGCAGCACCAGCAGACTACCTTCCGGCAGACGCTCCGGCAGCGGCTGAATGCCGCTCATCGTCAGGCCAATCGACGTCTGAACGTCAGGCTGCGGGCCAATGTAATGCAGGCGAAACGCGTCGCCTGCCAGCACAAAGGTTTCTGCCGGGCCGGTCATGTCTAATGACAGCACCCCGGGCAACATCACGAACCAGACGTCGATGCGCATTACAGTGACTCCAGCGTCTCCGCTACCGTTTTAATCTCGGCAAAACGCCCGGAAAGTACCGTCTCGGTACGATGGCGAATTTCCGCTGCGCTAAGGGTTATCCCCTTGTACGTCATGGGAAACGTCAGCGTTGCCTCACTAACAAAGGTCACAGCATAACCCAGATCGGATGCCACCCGGGCGGTGGTTTCACAACATTGTTCAGTGCGAATGCCGCAGATAATCAGCTGGTTGATATCACGCTCGCGCAGCCAGCGGTCAAGCCCGGTATCCGTGAAGGCATTATGGACGTGTTTCTGGAAAACCACATCCGGCTGATGACGTAAAAAGGCCATCGGTTTGACATAGCCGCTTTCGAGGGTGAAAGGACCGTCTTCATCCACGTGAAAAATATCAACGACCGGAATATTGTGCGCCTGACAGCCTTCAATCAGCCCCAGCATCGCCTGCTGAAAGGCAGGAATTTCGTCCTCCTGCCAGTAATTGCGGTGATGGAATGACTGCTGAGTATCGATGTTGATTAATGCAATGCGTGACATGATGGTTCTCCTCGCCAGTGGGTGTGACACCATACTGGCAAGGAAATGAAGGCACGCACAGACCAAAAAAGGACATCCTCGTGCCTCTCCCGGACAAGCGTATTTACGACATCAGCGGCAGCAGCTGTTGGTAGATTTTGCGGAACACGTCGCGCCTCTCCGCGTACCGCGCATGGCGCGCCGCGTCAGGCAAATGCGCCTGTTCAAGCGTAAGCTGCGGCAACAGTTGCGAAAGCGGTTGTTCCGGATGAATGGCTATCTGCGCCAGACGCGCGGCACCGAGCGCGGGCCCGACGTCCCCCCCGGTGCGGAAATCCAGCTGCAACCCGCTGATATCCGATAGCATCTGTCGCCAGTAAGGGCTTCGCGCACCGCCGCCAATCAGGGTGACGCTCGTCGGTTTCAGGCCGCAGTCGTGCACCACGTCCATCCCGTCGGCCAGCGCATAGCCCACGCCTTCCAGAACCGCACGCGCCAGTTCTGCCGGGCCATGTTGATGGGTTAAGCCAAAGAACACCCCTTTCGCTTCCGGGTTGTTGTGCGGCGTACGCTCGCCGGAAAGATACGGTAAAAACCAGACGGTACCCGCAGCGTCATCCGCCTGCTGGGCTGTGGAAATGAGCGCCGGAACGTCGGCCATGCCGGTGAGTTTTGCCGCCCAGTCCAGGCAGGATGCCGCGCTGAGCATCACCGACATCAAATGCCATTTCCCGGGAAGGGCATGACAGAAACTGTGCACAGCGCTTTCAGGATTACTGCGATACCCGTCGCTGACGGCAAAATAGACGCCGGACGTTCCCAGCGACAGCATTGCCTGGCCCGCCTCAACCATGCCGACACCGACAGCGCCCGCCGCGTTATCGCCGCCCCCGGCCACCACCGGTACGGCAGGCATATTCCAGCGCTCAGCAACGGCTGGCAGCAGCGCGCCTGTCACCTCACAGCCTTCGTACAGCGCGGGCATATGTTCCCGGGTCAGATGGCAGGCATCCAGCATCGCCTCGCTCCAGTCGCGCTTCGCCACGTCGAGCCACATGGTGCCCGCGGCATCCGACATGTCGCTGGCGAAATCGCCCGTTATGCGAAAACGCAGATAGTCTTTCGGCAGCAGGACTTTCGCCACCTGACGGAAAATCTCCGGTTCGTGGCGCTGCACCCACAGCAATTTGGGCGCAGTAAAGCCGGGCATCATCAGGTTGCCGGTAATCTCCCGGGAATTGGGCACGCGTTCCTCAAGAAGCGCGCACTCTTCCGCACAGCGGCCATCGTTCCAGAGGATCGCTGGACGCAGCACGCGATGCTGGCTGTCGAGCAGCGTAGCGCCGTGCATTTGTCCGGCAATTCCCAGCGCTTTCACGTCACGAAGGCTGTGCTGCTCACCTAAGGCTTTGATTGCGCGGTCCGTCGCCTGCCACCACTGTTCCGGATCCTGTTCCGACCACAGCGGATGCGGACGTGAAACCTGCAGCGTTTCCGTCTGCGTTGCTAACACGTCGCCCTGCTCGCTCAACAGGATGGCTTTCACACCCGATGTGCCAAGATCGATCCCGATATACATTACGGTGACTCCTTTAACAGAAATGCCCGGTGGCGCTAACGCTTACCGGGCCTACGTGCATCTTCAGCTCAATCACTTATCAAACAGATAGTGGTTTACGAGATTTTCCAGCAGTTCCTGATGCCCGCTCTGGTGCTGCGGCGCCAGCTGATGTTGTTCAGCGTACTTCGCGATTTCCGCAAGTGATAACTGCCCTTTCAAAATTTGCTGGCCCAGCTCACTGTTCCAGCCGCTGTAACGCTTCGCTACGCGTTTATCCAGCTCGCCGTCTTCAATCATTCGAGCCGCCACTTTCAGCGCCAGCGCCATGGTGTCCATCGCGCCAATGTGGCCGTAGAACAGATCGTATTTGTCAGTGCTCTGACGACGCACCTTGGCGTCAAAGTTCAGGCCGCCGGTGGTGAAACCGCCCGCTTTGATGATTTCATACATCACCAGCGCATTCTCTTCCACGCTGTTCGGGAACTGGTCGGTGTCCCAGCCCAGCTGTGCATCGCCGCGGTTCGCATCGACAGAGCCGAAGATACCCAGCGCAATCGCAGACGCGATCTCGTGATGGAAAGAGTGGCCCGCCAGCGTGGCGTGGTTGGCCTCAATGTTCACTTTAATCTCTTTTTCCAGACCGAACTGCTTCAGGAAGCCATACACCGTCGCCACGTCGTAGTCGTACTGGTGCTTGGTTGGTTCCTGCGGCTTCGGCTCGATCAGCAGCGTGCCGCGGAAGCCGATTTTGTGCTTATGGTCGACAACCATCTGCATAAAGCGGCCAATTTGTTCGCGCTCCTGGCGCAGGTCGGTGTTGAGCAGGGTTTCATAGCCTTCACGGCCCCCCCACAGAACATAGTTCTCGCCACCCAGTTGATGCGTAGCGTTCATTGCCGTCACCACCTGCGTGGCTGCCCAGCTAAACACTTCCGGATCCGGATTGGTTGCCGCGCCCGCGCCGTAGCGTGGGTTGGTGAAGCAGTTTGCCGTGCCCCAGAGCAGCTTCACGCCACTTTGCTGCTGTTTCGCCGCCAGTACATCCACCATCTGCGCAAAATTATTCAGATACTCTTTCAGCGACGCGCCTTCTGGCGACACGTCCACGTCATGGAAGCAGTAGTACGGCACGTTTAGCTTGTGGAAGAACTCAAACGCCACATCGGCTTTGCGCTTTGCCAGCTCAATGGCCTCACCCGGCTGCTGCCACGGGCGGTCAAAGGAACCCACGCCGAACATATCGGCGCCATTCCAGCAGAAGGTATGCCAGTAACAGGCGGCAAAGCGCAGATGATCTTCCATGCGCTTACCCAGCACCAGCTCATCCGGGTTGTAGTGACGAAATGCTAAAGGATTGGTCGTTTTTGGGCCTTCGTAACGAACACGATCGAGTTGGTCGAAATAAGCTTGCATATTGAGCTCCATAATCAGGGTATGCGGCGAGTCGTTGATACAGGAGTAATAGTGAATAGACATTTTGGGTTGCTCAATTACGTTATTTCACACTGCTATTGAGAGAATGCACAACTGTGCGCTGGCTCGCAAAATAATGCGCAGACAAACTATTTTTCGGCGCGTATTCCAGAATCAAATGTAATTAAGACGTTACGTATTTTAAAATCCGATCGCGGTCATAAATTCAGAAATAAACCAAATATCATAATGAGAAGATAAAAATCTGTAATTGCCAGCCCGCCTTTCCGCGTTAAAAATTTGCTGCGTCTCAGCAGTGAATGTTTCTTTTATCTCAGCAACACATACCCCTACAAAAAGGCCTAATAATTATGAAGATAAAGAACCTGACTCTAACGCTCTGCACTACGCTTCTCCTTGCAAGCTTTGCAGGACATGCCAAAGAGGTCAAAATTGGCATGGCGATTGACGACCTGCGCCTGGAACGCTGGCAAAAAGATCGCGATATTTTTGTGAAGAAAGCAGAATCTCTCGGCGCAAGCGTGTTTGTTCAGTCGGCTAACGGCAACGAAGAAACACAAATGTCGCAGATTGAGAATATGATCAACCGTGGCGTCGATGTTCTGGTCATTATCCCCTATAACGGCCAGGTATTAAGTAACGTGGTGAAAGAAGCCAAACAGGAAGGCATAAAAGTCCTGGCCTATGACCGCATGATTAATAATGCGGATATTGATTATTATATTTCTTTCGACAATGAAAAAGTCGGGGAATTACAGGCGCAAAGCCTGATCGACAAAGTGCCTCAGGGCAATTATTTCCTGATGGGCGGCTCTCCGGTAGATAACAACGCCAAACTGTTCCGCGAAGGGCAAATGAAAGTCCTTAAACCGTACATCGACAACGGGAAAATTAAAGTGGTTGGCGATCAGTGGGCCGACGGCTGGCTGCCAGAAAACGCGCTGAAAATTATGGAAAACGCGCTGACGGCCAACAACAACAAAATTGATGCGGTTGTGGCCTCCAACGATGCCACTGCAGGTGGTGCTATCCAGGCCCTGAGCGCACAGGGGCTGGCCGGAAAAGTCGCCATTTCAGGACAGGATGCCGATCTCGCTGGCGTAAAACGCATTATCGCAGGCACCCAAACCATGACGGTCTACAAACCGATTACCCAGCTGGCCAATACGGCGGCGGAAATCGCCGTGGAGCTGGGCAATGGCAAACAACCTAAAGCAGACGCAACGCTGAATAACGGCCTGAAAGACGTTCCGGCTCGCCTGCTCATGCCGATTGAAGTCAATAAAGAGAACATTGACGCCACCGTGGTTAAAGACGGTTTCCACAAGAAGAGCGAACTGTAATCCGGCGCGGCCCCTGCTCTGCGGGGGCGCATCACGTTGTACTGTTCTTCCCTCGGGTTATGTGGAGCGGTTATGCCCTATTTACTTGAAATGAAAAGCATCACCAAGCGCTTCGGCACGGTGAAAGCCGTCGATAACGTTAGCCTCCGGTTGAACCCCGGCGAAGTGGTTTCACTGTGCGGCGAGAACGGCTCGGGCAAGTCGACGCTGATGAAAGTGCTGTGCGGGATCTACCCACACGGCAGCTACGAAGGCGAAATCGTCTTTGCCGGTGAAGTGATTCAGGCGACACACATCCGCGATACCGAACGCAAAGGCATCGCCATCATCCACCAGGAGCTGGCGCTGGTGAAGCATCTCACCGTGCTGGAGAACATCTTCCTCGGGGCCGAAATTTCCCACCGCGGCGTGCTGGATTACGACACCATGACGCTCCGCTGCGAAAAGCTGCTGGCGCAGGTGAGCCTCAACATTTCACCGGATACCCGCGTGGGGGATCTGGGCCTGGGTCAACAGCAGCTGGTCGAAATAGCGAAGGCGCTAAATAAACAGGTCAGGCTGCTGATCCTTGATGAGCCAACGGCCTCGCTTACCGAACAGGAAACCGCGGTTCTGCTCAACATCATCCGCGATCTGCAAAACCACGGCATCGCCTGTGTCTACATTTCGCACAAGCTGAACGAGGTCAAAGCCATTTCGGACACCATCTGCGTGATCCGCGACGGGCAGCACATCGGCACACGTGAAGCCGCCGGGATGAGCGAAGATGACATCATCACCATGATGGTGGGCCGCGAGCTGACGGCGCTCTACCCGAATGAGCCTCACGCTAAGGGCGATGAAGTGCTGCGCGTGGAAAACTTGACCGCGTGGCACCCCGTTAACCGCCACATCAAGCGCGTCAATAACGTCTCGTTTTCTCTTCACAGCGGTGAAATTCTTGGGATTGCCGGCCTCGTCGGTGCCGGGCGCACCGAAGCCGTACAGTGCCTGTTTGGCGTGTGGCCGGGGCGCTGGGAGGGCACGGTTTATATCGACGGCCAGCCGGTGAAAATCGACAACTGCCAGCAGGCGATTGCCCACGGTATTGCCATGGTGCCGGAAGATCGTAAGAAAGACGGCATCGTACCGGTGATGGCGGTGGGTAAAAACATTACGCTTGCGGCACTCGATCGGTTCTCCGGCGCGCTGAGCAGCCTGGACGACGCCGCCGAGCAGCAGTGCATCCTCCAGTCGCTTGCCCGGCTGAAGGTCAAAACCTCCTCGCCGGAGCTGGCGATTGGCCGTCTGAGCGGGGGAAACCAGCAGAAGGCGATTCTGGCGCGCTGCCTGCTTCTCAATCCACGCATATTAATCCTTGATGAGCCAACGCGCGGGATTGATATCGGTGCCAAATATGAAATCTACAAACTGATTAATCAGCTTGTACAGCAAGGGATTGCCGTCATTGTCATTTCGTCTGAATTACCCGAAGTGCTCGGCCTGAGCGACCGCGTGCTGGTCATGCACGAGGGAAAACTGAAAGCCAACCTGATTAACCAGAACCTGACGCAGGAGCAGGTGATGGAAGCCGCTTTAAGGAGCGAACGTCATGTCGAAAAGCAATCCGTCTGATATCAAAGTCGCTGTTCCGACGCCCGGTGCATTCGCGGGGCTAAAAGCGCTTAACCTGCAGGTTTTCGTGATGATCGCGGCCATTATCGTCATCATGCTGTTCTTTACCTGGATGACCGATGGCTCGTACTTAAGCGCGCGTAACGTCTCCAACCTGCTCCGCCAGACCGCCATCACCGGCATTCTGGCCGTGGGCATGGTGTTCGTGATTATCTCCGCGGAGATCGACCTGTCGGTCGGGTCGATGATGGGCCTACTCGGCGGCGTGGCGGCGATTTTTGACGTCTGGCTCGGCTGGCCGTTGCCGCTGACCGTGGCGGTCACGCTGGTGCTGGGTCTGGTACTGGGAGCCTGGAACGGCTGGTGGGTTGCCTACCGTAAGGTGCCATCGTTCATTGTCACCCTGGCGGGGATGCTGGCCTTTCGCGGGATCTTAATCGGCATCACCAACGGCACCACCGTCTCCCCGACCAGTGCAGCCATGTCGCAGATTGGCCAGAGTTACCTCTCGGATAGCGTGGGCTTTACCCTCGGTGTGGTGGGATTGCTGGGGTTTGTCGCGTGGCAGTGGCGTGGACGCATGCGTCGTCAGGCGCTGGGGCTGGCTTCTCCAGCGTCAACGTCGGTAGTGGGGCGTCAGGCGCTCACGGCGGTCATTGTGCTGGGCGCCATCTGGCTTTTAAACGACTATCGCGGTGTCCCGACCCCCGTCCTGCTGCTGGCGCTTTTACTGCTGGCCGGTATGTTTATGGCGACGCGCACCGCGTTTGGCCGCCGTATTTATGCCATAGGCGGCAACCTTGAAGCTGCCCGCCTCTCAGGTATCAATGTCGAACGTACCAAGCTGGCAGTTTTCGCCATTAACGGCCTGATGGTCGCTATCGCCGGGTTGATCCTCAGCTCGCGTCTGGCCGCCGGCTCGCCCTCCGCCGGTAACATCGCCGAGCTGGATGCTATCGCCGCCTGCGTCATTGGCGGCACCAGCCTCGCAGGGGGTATCGGGAGCGTGGCGGGCGCGGTCATGGGGGCATTTATCATGGCGTCGTTGGATAACGGGATGAGTATGATGGACGTCCCGACGTTTTGGCAGTATATCGTCAAGGGGGCCATTCTTTTACTGGCAGTCTGGATGGATTCGGCCACCAAGCGACGGGCCTGATAACCGTATTGTGACTTAATTGGGAAGTGAGCCATGTTTGAAAAGCTTCACCGCATTACGTTGTTATTCAATGCCAATAAGGCCTACGACCGTCAGGTGGTGGAAGGCGTTGGTGAATATTTGCAGGCGTCGCAATCCGAATGGGATATTTTTATTGAAGAAGATTTTCGCACCCGTCTGGAGAACATTAAAGACTGGCTGGGCGATGGCGTCATCGCCGATTATGACGATCCCGTCATCGAACAGCTGCTGACCGACGTCGACGTCCCGATTGTGGGCGTCGGCGGCTCCTATCATGCGCCCGAACACTATCCGCCGGTCCACTATATTGCCACCGATAACCATGCCCTGGTCGAGGCCGCCTTTCTTCATTTAAAAGAGAAAGGCGTCCATCGCTTCGCGTTTTATGGGTTACCGGCCACCAGCGGCAAGCGCTGGGCCGTCGAACGAGAGCACGCGTTTTGCCAGCTGGTCGCGCAGGAAAAATACCGTGGCGTGGTCTATCAGGGGCTGGAGACCGCGCCGGAAAACTGGCAGCACGCGCAAAACCGCCTGGCGGACTGGCTGCAAACGCTGCCGCCGCAAACCGGTATTATCGCCGTGACGGACGCTCGCGCGCGGCACGTGCTGCAGGTCTGCGAACATTTACACATTCCTGTGCCCGAAAAGCTGTGCGTGATTGGCATTGATAACGAAGAACTGACCCGCTATCTGTCTCGCGTGGCGCTCTCCTCCGTTGCTCAGGGCACGCGTCAGATGGGCTATCAGGCGGCGAAGCTGCTGCATCGTCTGCTCGATAAAGAATCTCTGCCGCTTCAGCGTTTGCTCGTGCCTCCTGTCCGCGTCGTGGAACGTCGCTCAACCGATTATCGCTCCTTAAGCGACCCGGCCGTCATTCAGGCCATGCACTACATTCGCAACCACGCCTGCAAAGGGATAAAGGTCGATCAGGTGCTGGATTCGGTGGGCATTTCGCGTTCGAATCTGGAGAAGCGTTTTAAAGAAGAGGTGGGCGAAACCATTCATGCCGTCATCCATGCTGAAAAGCTGGAGAAAGCACGCAGCCTGCTCATTTCCACGTCGCTGTCGATCAACGAAATCTCGCAGATGTGCGGTTACCCGTCTCTGCAATATTTCTATTCCGTGTTTCGCAAGGAGTATGAGACCACGCCGAAGGAGTATCGGGATCGCTACAGCGAGGTGCTGATATAGAAAAGAAAACGCCTTCCAGTGGAAGGCGTTTTTTTAGATTACATATGGGCGGCGATTAAACGCTGGTTATCCTGGTACATGGCGAACAGATAGTTGTTATAGCTCTGTCCCTTTGTCGAATAACCTTTCAGCTTGTGGATCATCGTACTGGCCGTCACTTCCTGGTCCGCTTTACGCAGCTGAGCGCGTGATTTACGGAACGATGAGTAGGCCGGGTGCGTGTTCAGATTCACCACGTAGGCGCTGACGGAATCTTTCACAGATTCAAACTGCGAATAGCCTTTCACCTTGCCAGGGGCATTATTACAACGACCTTTCACACATTTCATGCCGAAAAGGTTGTTGTTGCTACGCGCAAGCTTAGAAGTCCCCCAGCCGCTTTCGGCAGCAGCCATGGTCGCAACCATGCTGCCCGGGATGATATCCACACGCTCAAGGAGAGCATTCCACGGCACACGACGGGTGTTACCGTTCCAGCTCAGCTTGTAGCGCTTCGTGATATCTTTCAGACGCGCGCGCTCTGACGGCGACCAGCGGCTATCGTACTGTTTGGAAATCAGCCAGTTACGATCCGCAGTAATCGCAGCATTTTGACTCGTGATGTAAGGCATTACCGTCCGGAGAAACGCTTTTTTCCTTGGTGTTCCGGAAGGGTATTTTCGCAAATCAGGAAGTGAACTACTCTTTGCACTATTGCGAGAATACTCTTGTTTACTGCTAACCTTACTACTAGTCGTTTTTATTACGTGGGCTTTCTTACTCGTTGTATCCGTGTGCGTCTTCGCAAGCACCTCACCCGAAAATGCCGTGGTGAGTAACATGAGTATCGCAGCCCCATATCGTCGAATGGGAGTCGATATCATTAGGTCTCCTGGTCGGATGTAATCATCCCAACACCTTATTTTTTTCACAAATTTGAGAGCGGAATCTCAAATCATATCAAAAATAGACTTCAAGAGCACGTATAGAAATAGTCCAATTCCGAAACTATGTCACCTGAAACTTGCTCATAAAAACATCACTCCACAAAAACTGTGTGCGCTATCGCAGATAACTACCTAATTTTGCGCGAGATCACTCATCCTCACGCTTCCTCCCGGCAGAAAGCGGCAGGGGATGAGTTTTTGCCCCTCGCCTGATGGCACACTGGTCAAAAATGCCGCGACAGGAAAAAGGAATGAAACGTACCGCATTAGCCTTTCTGATGTTACCCGCACTGGCGCATGCCGACTGGTCATCGCCGGGGTTTAGCGCATTTAGCGCCGAAGGCACCGGGGTCTTCACCAGCCAGGCAAAGCTTGCGAAGGGTACGCGTCCTCTGACGCTGAGTTTTGACAAGACGTGCTGGCAGCCTGCGGACGCGATAAAACTCAATGAGATGCTGTCGCTCAAGCCCTGTGACGGCACGCCGCCGCAGTGGCGCCTTTTTCGCGACGGTGACTACCAGATGCGGATTGATACCCGCTCCGGCACGCCCACCCTGCTGCTGACGATTCAGAGTGCCGCAGAACAGCCGGTTGCAAACGTCATCCGCCAGTGTCCGAAGTGGGACGGTAAACCGCTGACGCTGGACGTCAGCAGTACCTTCCCGGAAGGCTCCGTCGTGCGCGACTACTACAGTAAACAGACGGCGACGGTGCAGAATGGAAAAATCACCCTGCAGCCAGCCGCCCACAGTAACGGCCTGCTGCTGCTTGAGCGCGCCGAAACCGACAAGCCTGCGCCGTTTAGCTGGCAAAACGCCACCGTCTATTTTGTGCTGACCGACCGTTATGTGAATGGTGACCCGGGCAACGACAACAGCTACGGTCGTCATAAAGACGGTATGCAGGAGATTGGCACCTTCCACGGCGGGGATCTCAAAGGACTTGCCGGCAAGCTCGATTATTTACAGCAGCTGGGGGTGAACGCGCTCTGGATAAGCTCTCCGCTTGAGCAGATCCACGGCTGGGTAGGCGGTGGCACAAAAGGGGATTTCCCGCATTACGCCTATCACGGCTACTACACCCAGGACTGGACGAAGCTCGACGCCAACATGGGAACCGAAGATGATTTACGCCATCTTGTCGACGAAGCGCACAAGCGCGGGATCCGCGTTCTGTTCGATATCGTCATGAACCACGTTGGCTATGCCACGCTGGCAGACATGCAGGAATTTCAGTTTGGTGCCCTGTACCTTCAGGGTGATGAGCTGAAAAAGACGCTGGGAGAACGCTGGACGGACTGGAAGCCGGGCGCGGGCCAAAGCTGGCACAGCTTTAACGACTACATCAACTTCAGCGACAAAGCCGCATGGGAAAAATGGTGGGGCAAGAAATGGATCCGCACGGACATCGGCGATTACGACAACCCCGGCTTCGACGATTTGACCATGTCGCTGGCATTTCTGCCGGATTTGAAAACGGAATCCATGACGCCTTCCGGATTGCCTAACTTTTTCCAACACAAGCCCGACACCCACGCGAAGGCCATCCCGGGATATACCCCGCGCGATTATCTGACCCACTGGCTCAGCCAGTGGGTACGTGACTACGGCATCGACGGTTTCCGGGTGGATACGGCGAAACACGTTGAGCTTGCGGCCTGGCAACAGCTGAAAGACCAGGCAAGCCAGGCGCTGGCCGCCTGGAAAGGGGCGAACCCGGACAAAAAGCTCGACAACGCACCGTTCTGGATGACCGGGGAATCCTGGGGCCACGGGGTGATGCAAAGCGATTATTACCGCCACGGTTTTGATGCGATGATCAACTTTGACTATCAGGAGCAGGCGGCAAAAGCGGTGGATTGTCTGGCCGATATGGATCTCACCTGGCAGCAGATGGCGGAAAAGCTGCAAAGCTTCAACGTGCTGAGCTATCTCTCATCACACGATACGCGTCTGTTCCGCGAAGGGGGCCAGCGCGCGGCGGAGCTGCTTCTGCTGGCACCCGGCAGCGTACAAATCTATTACGGTGATGAATCCGAGCGTCCGTTCGGTCCGACAGGTTCTGACCCGCTGCAGGGCACCCGGTCAGATATGAACTGGCAGGACGTCACGGGCAAGCAGGCCCTAACCGTCGCCCACTGGCAAACGCTGGGCCAGTTCCGCGCCCGCCACCCGGCGATTGGTGAAGGCAAACAAACCACGCTGTCGCTGAAAGAGGGATATGGCTTCGTGCGCGAGCATAATGGCGATAAGGTGATGGTGGTATGGGCAGGTAATCAATAATTCACCCCCTCACCCTAACCCTCTCCCCGCAGGGGAGAGGGAACCGCACGGCGCCGTCTTTTCCCCCTCTCCCTTTTGGGAGAGGGTCGGGGTGAGGGAAACCCACCAGAACTATTCGCTACACAAATACACTTCCGCCCTATAAAACAACAAATCCGACCACATCACCCGATTTGCACCAGCACGGTGCTAGCGTTATGGTTACCCACTTTCAAAATAAGCTCGACAGATCACCTGCTATGACGTTTTCACTTTTCGGCGACAAATTTACCCGCCATTCAGGCATTACTCGCCTGATGGAGGATCTCAACGACGGGCTGCGCACACCGGGCGCAATCATGCTCGGCGGCGGAAACCCGGCTCAAATCCCGGAGATGAATACCTATTTCCAGACGCTGCTCGCTCAGATGCTGGAAAGCGGCAAAGCAACCGATGCGCTTTGCAATTACGACGGCCCGCAGGGTAAAACCGAACTGCTGGCACTCCTCGCCGAAATGCTGCGTGACGAGCTGGGTTGGGATATCGAACCACAGAATATTGCACTGACAAACGGCAGTCAGAGCGCGTTTTTCTACTTGTTTAACCTGTTCGCAGGGCGTCGCGCCGACGGCACCACCAAAAAAGTGCTGTTCCCGCTGGCACCAGAGTATATCGGCTACGCCGATTCCGGCCTGGAAGAGGATCTGTTCGTCTCCGCGCGCCCGAACATCGAGCTGCTGCCGGAAGGCCAGTTCAAATATCACGTCGATTTTGAACACCTGCATATTGATGAAGAGACGGGAATGATCTGCGTATCGCGCCCGACTAACCCAACGGGCAACGTGATCACCGACGACGAACTGATGAAACTGGATGCGCTGGCGAATCAGCACGGTATTCCGCTGGTGATCGATAACGCCTACGGCGTGCCGTTCCCGGGCATTATCTTCAGCGAAGCACGTCCGCTGTGGAACCCGAACATTGTCCTGTGCATGAGCCTCTCTAAGCTGGGTCTGCCGGGCAGCCGCTGCGGCATCATCATCGCCAACGAGAAAATCATCACCGCCATTACCAATATGAACGGCATTATCAGCCTTTCACCGGGCGGCATTGGCCCGGCGATGATGTGTGAAATGATTAAGCGCAACGACCTGCTGCGTCTGTCGAATGACGTGATCAAGCCATTCTATTACCAGCGCGTTCAGGAGACGATTGCGATACTTCGCCGCTATTTGCCGGAAGAACGCTGCCTGATCCACAAACCTGAAGGAGCAATTTTCCTGTGGTTGTGGTTTAAGGATTTGCCTGTCACCACCGAACTGCTCTACCAGCGCCTGAAAAAGCGCGGCGTTCTGATGGTACCGGGCGATTATTTCTTCCCGGGACTGGATAAGCCGTGGCCGCATACGCACCAGTGCATGCGCATGAACTACGTACCCGATCCGGAAAAAATCGAAGCGGGTGTAAAAATTCTCGCCGAAGAAATTGAAAAAGCCTGGCGCGAAGGCAATTGTTAAATATTAAGGCTCTTCGGATGAAGAGCCTTATTTTTACCGTGATCTATATATTTTATAAAGGATATATCCTTCAGCTTTATTCCCCTATTATTTAAAGGGATTATTTAGGATAATTCCTGTTGTTTTAATGGCACTATAGTAATTCAAAAATAATTAAGTAGACGTTAAATAATAAATTAATTAACTCATTGTTATACAAGATTTAAAACAAACAACGCTGGTAAAAAATATCCTCGAAGCGAGTCTGTGTGCATTTTTAAAATACTGCATATACTCACTAATACGCCGCTCGGCGTTCTATTGCGTGGAGTATTTTTATGCTACCTAATAATGCTAGTCGCATCAGCGTAATTGCTGCTGCGGTACTGCTCGCGTTCTCTCTTTCTGCCTGCAGTGGAAGCGGTGGCGGATCTCACTCAACAGCCAAAAATAACCCTGCAACCGGAAGTAATACCGGCTCGGGTGATGGAAGTGGCACAACGGCTAACAATGGTGGTTCAGGCAGTAACGGATCTGGCTCAGGTTCAGGGACAGGCTCGGGCTCAGGCTCAGGAACGGGAACCGGAGGTAACGGCAGCGGAGGAACCGGAACGGGCAGTGGCGGCACAACCACTGCAGGCGTGAATACTGTGCTGGGTGATGCCGGTAAAACGGTAACCAGCGTCGGCTCTACGGTGGACAGCCTGGGAAGCCAGATCCCGACAAATAATCCTGTTACATCAACCGTTTCAACCACCGTCAGCGGTGTTGGCAGCGCCGTTTCTACCGTGGGGACGGGCGTCACCTCCGGCATTGGCGATCCGGGCAACGCGAACGGTGTTGGTACGACGGTTCAGGGCGTGACCACGTCGGTCACCTCCTTGGGCAATACCGTCTCTACGGTAGGCACGGGCCTGGCAAGTTCGACATCGGGAACACCGGTTAGCGGCGTAACAGGCCTGACGGGCAGCGTGGTAAACAGTACCGGGCAGTTAGTCAGTAACACCGGCACAGGTTTAACCAACACGGTCAGTAGCCCTGCGGTAGCTCAGGTAACAACCGATACGACGACTGTGGTGAACAAGACGCTGGGCGGAGTACAAGGCGTGACGCAAAGCGTGGGCACCACAACAGGTCTGGGTACTCCGGTCAACGGCCTGCTGACGCAGGTAGGAAACACCGTGAGCGGCGTAGGTACCAACGTTAGCAGCAGTAATAGCGGGCTTAGCGGCGTAGGTCAGGTCGTTCAAAACGTCGGCCAGACGGTGACGGATACCGGTACGCTAGTGAAACCCGCCACCTCGACGACCGGAGGAGGATCAGGCTCTCTCACAGCTAATGCAAATGTGGCGGCCACGAACAACAGCCTGGGTGCGACGGTCAATACAACCCTCAATACCCTGACGTCGGGCGTTACCGCCAGCACAACAACACGTTAACCACCGGTCTACTGACGCCAAAACAGTAAAACGGTTATTGCCTTTCTGCGCCCCTGCTTCAGGGGCGCTTCGTACAGCGACACTCCCCCTAACCGGGAATGATGAACAGGGATAGCGCGATGAAAAACCATTTCCTTTTTTCGCTGACGGGGCTGGTTGTGTTGAGCATGGCCCGCGCCGATACACTGCCCTCTATTATTAACCCTGATAACCCGGCGCAAGTTTCTCGTAACGTTGCCCCAGAACAGACTGAGACCGTCCCACAGCCGAAAGTCAAAATAGAAAAACCGCAGTCAACGCTGACGCCTGAAACGCCCATTACCATTCATCACATTCAGTTTATTGGCGGCACGCGTTATCCCTTGCAGGAATTACTTAACCCCTTCAGGCCTTACGCCGGAAAAACCGTGCCGCTAAAAACGCTTACGGGGCTGGTAAATGATATTACGGCGCGCTACAAGGCCGACGGTTTTCCGCTCTCCTATGCCTGGCTGCCCGATAATAATTTCCAGCAGGGAAATATTAAAATTGTCCTGGTCGAAGGGTACGTGGCGCACAGCGACATAACCAGTAACAACCCCAATATCGCCGCGCGCCTTAAACGCTTGTCAGAAAAAATCATGGCGGAAAAACCGCTGTCTCAGGATACGTTCGATCGCTATAGCCAGCTGATGACCCGCACCCCGAACGTTCCGGTCACGGCCAACGCGCAGCTGCCAACCAATATCTATGGCGCGGCGGCGATGCAGATAACCGGTAATGAGGAGCGGAGCTGGAATATCGCCTCCACGATCGACACCCGTAAAGGGCAAGATTTAATGATGCTGAACGGAACGCTCAGCAACCTGACAAGCTATGGCGATCAGCTTGGCGTGGCTACGCTTATACCGTTAGATAGCAACACGCGAAAAAACTATGTGGGTCTGAACTGGCAGCAGTTTTTAAACGATGAAGGGCTGACGATGCAGATCAAAGGCAGCTATTACCGTGAAAATCCGCGGGATTTTTCCCCCCTGCTCACTTTGCCCAATAATATTCAGGTCGATTCGAAGCAAAAAACCACGCAATACAACGGCGGCGTGACGATTGGCTATCCATTGCTGCTGACGCAAAAATCACAAATTAATCTGACCAGCGGTTTTGATTATACCGACCGCCGGGATGACTATGCCCTGCAGGCCAGACTGCAGGGCAAAACCTACAGTCTGGACTCCGTCAACCAACACGCACGTTATCCGGCGCTGGAAGTGGGTATCAATGGTGCACATCAATTCACAACCGCCAGCATCAGCGGCAGACTCAACGTACGACAGGGTATTGATGCGATGGGTGCCGATATCGTCTCAGCGCCTAAACCCGATATTAATTTTACGCTCACAAAAAGCTTTTTAGACGCAGCCTGGCTGTTTGCCGATAAATGGCGGCTATCAACATCCTGGGAGGGAGACTGGTCAAATAACACGTTGCCAGAGCCCGAACGCGTTAGCTTCGGTGCCCAGCGCTTTGGCCGTGGATATCAGGACAGTGAAGCAAGCGGTGATTACGGCTACGGCGGGCAGGTAGAACTGCGCTATATCAAGATGCGAAAAGAGAGCACCTGGCTTGCCACCATCCAACCCTATATCCTGGCCGATACCGCGCAAACCTGGTTTAACACGTCCGGTTTGCCTCATCAACGGCTCGGGTCAGTGGCTGCCGGGGTGATGATAGGCGATACGCGCCACTATAGCGTCACGGTGGAGGCGGCACGACCCGTCGGGGATGTTCCGACAGACAGTCGCAACAGGGACTGGCGCTACAGTCTGACGTTTACGTGGAATTTCAATAAAATGCAGTAAGCTTTTCAGCCCGAATCCTGGCAGGGTCAACGCAGCGCAACGCGTGGGTTGGACAGGCCTCCACGCAGGCCGGTCCGCCTTCGCGATGCAGGCATAAATCACATTTCAGCGCCTGCGCCTTATTTCCCTCCAGGCGCACCTGCATCGCCCCAAACGGACATGCCACCACACAGCTTTTGCACCCAATGCAGCGCGTCTGCTCAACGAGCCAGGCTCCCGCCGTACGGCTGATGGCATGGGTTGGACAGACGTTAGCACAAGGCGCGTCCTCGCACTGATGGCAACCCACTGCCGTAGTGTATGAACTTCCCTTAACCACCCGAAGGCGGGGCGAAAAGGCATTAGCGGAGACGCCGTCCTGATGCGACACCGCGCAGGCCACTTCGCAGGTGCGGCACCCAATGCATTTTTCCGCATCCGCCATGATAAATCGGTTCATGTGTTACGCCTCGCGCACGTTAAAAGCCGGTACTGCACACATCTTACATAATGCCCGATTCAGCGAAGGTGTGATGGGTCAAACAGGAGGCGCTCAGCCGGAATTATTATGCGCTTTACAATACCGCCGTTTCCAGACGGCAGGTGTTAAGCCCGTATGCTTTGAAAATATTTGCCGAAAATAGCCCACGTCATTAAAACCAAAGCGGTTTGCTACTTAGGTAAGCGACGCAGAGCCATCCAGCAACAGCTTTTCCACTGCCCTGACGCGCTGGCGATGTATCGCCTCCGTCAGGGTTAAATGGAAAGTCCGGCGAAATACGCGCCCCAGGTAATCGGCATTGCAGTGCAACGCTTTTGCCAGCTGCGACGTCGAAAGCGGTAAATGAAACTGCGTGCGAATAAGCTGCTTCGCCTTCCACGCCATCGCCGCACCGGCTTGATCCACGCTGTCTCCATTCCCTGAAGAGAGCGACACCTGCTATAAAATCATCTCCAGCACCAGCACTGCACGCTAACCTTTATACCCCGGTTCAGTTGGGCAAATAGGGGAGTAGCAGAGATGCGGATTTGGGTGGATAAACATAAACAAGAATAATGTCACCTTTATGGATATATAATATTTTTATCAAGCTCAGTGATGCCGAGTTCACGGATTATCATCGACTGAAAGACAATGTGATCTAACCCTCGGTATTGTTTTTTTGCAGCAGTTCAGCTCAGGTATACCATTGTCTGACATGCATTTTAGTGTTATTCCATAAAGACACACAGCTAAAAATAAGGACATCCCATGGAATTCACAGAAAGATTAAATGCCTTATCAAATAAAATAAAACAACAACTTGATGTAATTAATACTGAAGAAGCAACAAAAACTGCATTTGTAATGCCATTCATTCATAACGTTCTGGGTTATGATGTTTTTGATCCTTCAGAGGTAACACCTGAGTTTGTCTGTGATGTTGGTACAAAAAAGGGCGAAAAAATCGATTATGCTATAATGAAAAATAATGACGTTCAGATACTTATTGAATGTAAGAAAATTGGCGAACCATTAAATATAAATCATGCCTCGCAGTTATTCAGGTATTTTCATGTAACAAACGCCAGAATTTCAATCCTCACCAATGGACAAAATTATAAATTTTTTACAGATCTGGATGCTCCCAATAAAATGGATGAAAAACCATTTTTGGAAGTAGATCTTCTTGATATTGACGAAAATATAATACCTGAGCTAAAAAAATTAACTAAGTCTTCGTTTGATTTAGAATCAATTATCAATGCTGCTGGTGAATTAAAATATGTCAGCCAAATCAAAAAAAACCTGCATTCTCAGCTAAATAATCCTGAAGATGACTTTGTGAAATTTTTTGCATCCCGAGTTTATGATGGGATTCTGACTCAAAAAGTCAGAGAGTCTTTTTTTAACTTGACCAAAAAAGCTGCAAGCCAGTATATAAATGATCAGGTTAATGAGCGACTTAAGTCAGCTATTACGGGCATAACCCCAGCGATCATCGATACTCCAAATGAGTCATCACAGATTGAGGAAGACGAACATAAAGATGAAAGTGATGTGGTTACAACGCTAGAGGAGCTCGAGGGATATCATATTGTTAAAGCAATCACCAGAGCAGTACTGGAGGCACCCCGTATAACTCACAGAGATACCAAAAGTTACTTTGGTATTCTTGTAGATGACAACAACCGCAAACCCCTTTGCCGATTGCATTTTAATCGTACACAAAAATACATCGGACTTTTCGACATAGAAAAAAACGAAACGCGTCATCCTATAACGACAGTCGATGATATCTATTCATTTGCTGATATCCTGAAAGCGACAGCAGCTCTATATAATTAATTTTTTACTCAGGCAGCACGCGACGTGCTGCCTCAGCCTGGAACGTCAGGGAAAAAGGCGCTGGCGCTACCGTCGAAGTCAGAACGAATCTAAGCCGGATAAAACATAACGACTCCTGATATCCGTGCTTAATTAACGCCTGTCGCCAAATACGGGCGAGAGTGCCCGGTTTGATTTTCTTTAAGCATGATACACATGATGCACATCTTTATTGATGGCGCAGATCGCATTAGCGTATCAGGAATATTAATGAGGAAGCCATGACGGGAAGGGAAAACGGGAGATCGGTACTCTCAAATATGCCCGGCGGCGCTTTGCTTGCACGGGCCTACGTAAAACTGCGATGGCAGTCCATGTAGGCCGGGTAAGGCGAAGCCGCCACCCGGCTTTAGCGCATCAGAAACGCCAGGTCAGGCCGGTCATCAGCGCGAAGCTGTCGTCGCGGTCGATCATCGGGCTGTTCTTCACGTCGTCAGGCAATACGGTGTAGACCGCGCTGGCGTTAAGATACAGCTTCTGGGTTAACTGATATTTGGCCGCCAGGCCAACGTATGGCGTCCAGCTGTCACCGGCGGTGTATTCATCCAGACCTGAGCGGCGAGACTCGCTGCCGGATACGCCATAGTAGTAGTCGTTATAGCTTTCGTCGCTATAGAAAATACCGACAGAGGGCGTCAGGGTCAGGCGTTCCATCCTGATTGGACGGAAGTAAGAAACCTCGCCGATCATACCGCCGCTTTCATCCGTGGCATCGCCCGAGACCGCCACTTTCAGCGAACCCCAGCTTTCGTGGCGGTAGTACGCGCCGCCGAGGAAGGCAGAGGCTTTACGCTCATCAAGCTTTTTCATCTGATGGTCGTCGTTGTCATCAGGATCGAAATGCAGCGGCATCCACGATGCGGTCAGGCTGAGTTCATTTTTTGCGTCTTTCCACAGGATCCATCCGCCCGTGGTCTGGCGAACATAAAAGCTATCGCCTTCGTAGCTAATTAACGGTACTGCGGTAGTATTTTCGTTATAGCCTTTGTAAGGAGACTCATTAAATACAGCCCCCGCTCCTAGTGAAAAGTCACCGGCCATTGCTGAGGATGTTGCAAATAACGTGGCAGCGATGAGTAAATTGTATTTAATAGTCATTACATGTAATCCATTAAAATGCCAAACAAGCGAGGCGCATAATAATGGTTACAAATTTGCCAATGCAACGCTGCGGTTTATATAATATTATATACAAAATCATATAGATGGGTGTGCATGATGAATAAATTACAGCTAAAGCCGCGCGAGTTAAAAATTATATCCGTCATCGCAGCCACCCACAGCATTGGTGATGCCGCCGCCCTGCTGGGCATGGCGCAGGCCAACGTCAGTAAATATCTGTCTGATTTTGAAACGCGGGTTGGGCTCAAGGTTTTTGAGCGCACCACGCGGCAGCTGGCCCTGACCCAGTTTGGGGAAGCGTTACTCCCGTACATTGATGCCACGCTGGATAAGAACCGTCAACTCGTTAATTTTATTGCTGATTATAAGCATGAAAAGCGCGGAAAGGTCACGATCTATGCCCCTACAGGTATCGTAACCTATCTCGCGCGCCACGTGATCCATCAGATAGAAGATATCGGTGACATCCGCATCTCCCTGAAAACCTATAACCTGGATCGGAATGAATTTTCAGAAGGCGTTTCTTTTCCGGATGACTGCGACATTTTAATTACCTATGCGCCGCCGAAAGACGAAAGTCTGGTTGCCAGCGTGTTAACAAAATATTCTGTTACGGCATTCGCTACCCTGGAATATTTAAATAAACACCCCTTAACGGGACCTGAAGGTTTAATTAATCACTCCTGTATTCTCATTGATTCCATGCTGATCGATGATGCAAACATCTGGCGTTTCCGCGTGCACGGCAGTGATAGCGTGCATGACTACCGGGTGACCGGTAATTATATTTGCGACAATACGCAGACGGCCCTGGAGCTGGCAAGAAATAATCTTGGGATTGTTTTTGCGCCAAAAGAGAGTCTGAAAAAAGAATTAACGCAAGGGATGCTGGTTCCCTGCTTCCCGCATCAGGAAGAGTGGTGGCTCGATCTGACGGCCATCTTCCGCAAACGCGAATACCAGCCCTGGCGCGTGCAATACGTTCTGGATGGCGTTCTGAACTGCCTGCGCCAGCAAATTGCTCAGGCCGCCCATGGACGGCCTGAGCTGGGCGATTAGAATAGCCCCAGCGGTTTATCGGAGTAGCTGACCAGCAAACATTTCGTCTGCTGATAATGCTCCAGCATCATCTTATGGGTTTCACGCCCGATGCCCGATTGCTTATAACCGCCAAATGCCGCGTGCGCAGGATAGGCGTGGTAGCAGTTGGTCCAGACGCGCCCGGCCTGAATGCCTCTGCCCATTTTATAGGCCAGATTACCGTTGCGGCTCCAGACGCCGGCTCCCAGGCCATACGGCGTGTCGTTGGCAATCTCCAGCGCCTCCTCCATCGTTTTGAAGGTGGTTACGGCCAGCACCGGTCCGAAAATTTCCTCCTGGAAGACGCGCATGTTGTTCTGACCGAACAGGATCGTTGGCTCCAGATAATACCCTTCCTGCAGATCCCCACCGAGCACCTTACGGCGACCGCCGGTCAGAATATCCGCCCCCTCTTTCTTGCCGATATCGATGTAGTTGAGGATGGTTTCCAGCTGTCCGTGCGAGACCTGCGCCCCCATCTGCGTGACGTTATCGAGCGGGTTACCGCTGCGGATAGACTCGACGCGGCGAATGGCCCGCTCCATAAAGCGCTCATAGATGGACTCCTGCACCAGCGCGCGGCTTGGGCAGGTGCAGACTTCGCCCTGGTTAAACGCAAACAGCGCAAACCCTTCCAGGGCTTTATCGAAGAAGGCATCCTCTTCCTCCATCACGTCCGCGAAGAAGATGTTCGGGGATTTCCCGCCCAGCTCCAGGGTCACCGGAATGATGTTCTGCGTGGCGTACTGCATAATCTGCTGGCCCACTTCCGTCGACCCGGTAAACGCCACTTTAGCGATTCGTTTCGAGGTAGCCAGATATTCCCCTATCTCACCGCCCGCGCCGTTGACCACGTTAATCACGCCAGGCGGCAGAAGATCGCCAACGATTTCCATCAGCAGCAGCACCGAGAGCGGGGTCAGACGCGCCGGTTTAAGCACAATGCAGTTCCCGGCCGCCAGCGCGGGTGCCATTTTCCAGCTCGCCATCAGCAGCGGGAAGTTCCATGGAATGATTTGCCCGACGACGCCCAGCGGCTCGTGGAAGTGATACGCCACGGTGTCGCTGTCTACCTCGCTTATTCCGCCCTCCTGAGCGCGAATGCAGGAGGCAAAATAGCGGAAGTGGTCGATGGCCAGCGGCACGTCTGCCGCCATCGTTTCCCGGATCGGCTTGCCGTTATCCCAGGTTTCCGCCGTCGCCAGCAGCTCCAGATTCTGCTCCATCCGGTCGGCGATTTTGAACAAAATAGCCGCGCGGTCCTGAACGGAGGTGTGGCCCCATTTATCTTTCGCTTTGTGCGCCGCATCCAGCGCCAGATCGATATCGCGCCTGCCGGAGCTGGCTATTTCGCACAGCGGCTGGCCGGTTACGGGGGTCAGGTTGGAATAGTATTCGCCGTCGACGGGAGCTACCCAGTCGCCGCCAATAAAGTTGTCATAACGAGGCTTCAGCTTGAGGGGAAAACCATACTCGCCGGGCTGGATACGCGATGAGGGAGGATTGTTTGTCATGACCGTCTCCTTGCTGTTGGTGTACATCAAGGGTAGTTCCGGCTGGCGATTTTCTCGCCAACCGGTAACGGCTTTACGACGGGGGTCACGGAGTTTCAGGAAATAATAACGAATCGCGCAATAAATGATCGTTACCGCGACGGCGGGTGAAGCCGATGCGGTTGAAATACTCCAGGATCTGAATCGCCAGCTTGCGGCCCACGTTCAGCCGGTCGCGGAAATCGGCTGCGCAGGTAGAGCCCCGCTCCAGATCCAGCTCGCGGATCAGGTTCGCAAAGGCCACAATACGATCGTTACGGTAATAACGATCTTTCACGATCGCGACTATCAGCCCCTGCTGCGCCGCATGGCGCAATACCTGACGCATCACCTGCTCGTCGGTATTCGTTTCGCGGGCCAGATCGCGAACCCACCACGGCTCATCGCCAAACAGCGAGGCCACTTTTTGCCATACCGCTTCTTGCTCTGCGGTGAACCCGGCCTTGTGATCCGGCAGATGGAGCCAGCCGTGGTGGCTTTTGATCGCCCCGCTTTCGCGCATGTTTTCAATCAGCAGCAGCACCAGCGCATCGTCTTCCATCGGCAGCGCCATGCGCCGCAGACGCTCACGGCCCGGGCCAGGCTCATCCTGATGCTGTTCATGGTATGTTGCGAGCGTGTTCAGTATCTTACGCTGCCAGTTCGCAGCAACCGGGGCGTTTAGCAGACTGTTTCCAGCCTGAATAAAGCCCGGCTGCTGGGCCAGCAGGCGTAATCCTTCCTCGCTCAGCTGGCGTGCCCATGCAAAATCACGCAGGCTCACCGCACCGCGCTCAAGATGCACCCGCAGCGCGGCGTTATCATCGCTGGCCTGCGCCAGCGCTGCCAGCCACTGCAGATATTCGGGCTTACGCTTGCCGCGTCGCGGTGGATTCAGCGCGACCACCCGTGCCCCGGCCAGCGTTTCCCGCGCGGAAATATCACGCAGAACCAGACGATCGTTGTCTGCAAGCCAGAGCGGTGAATCGAATACCAGTTCGGCAAGATCGTTTTCCAGCAGCGACACGCGCCCGGTGATATGGCTGGCCGCGTGGTGAATATGCAGCGGCTGCCATTGGGTCAGGGGCACGTTTGTCTGCAGGGAAACAATGACGCGTTCAGACGGCTCAGGTGGGGCATCGGCCAGCAGCCAGTCGCCGCGGTTAAGCTGCTCTTTTTCCGCATCCCCGGCAATGTTCAGCGCGATCCGCTGCCCGGCATGAGCACGCTCCGCGGGCTGGTTTTGCGCATGCAGGCCGCGCACGCGCATCGCCTTGTTAACGCCCGTCAGCCAGAGCGTATCACCTACGTTCACTTCACCGCTCAGCGCCGTACCGGTCACCACCAGCCCCGCGCCTTTGACGGTAAACGCCCGGTCAATTGCCAGACGGAAGCGGTGATGGCTGGCGTGGTCACGCGACGAAAGCTGCTGTAAGTGGTGGCGAAGTTCATCGATACCGCGCCCTTCTGTCGCCACGGTGACAAAAAGCGGGGCATCGGCAAAACCATACTCCTGCAAGGTCGCCTGTACCGCTTCGCGCACCTCACTGACGCGTGCGTCATCCACGCGATCGGCTTTGGTCAGCGCCACGGTCAGCTGCGGGTTACCGGTCAGCTGCAGGATCGCCAGGTGCTCACGGGTTTGCGCCATAACGCCATCATCGCAGGCCACCACCAGCAGGGCATGATCGATACCCCCCACGCCCGCCAGCATGTTGGACAGAAACTTTTCATGCCCCGGAACATCAATAAAACCCAGCACGCGACCATCAGGCTGGGGCCAGTAGGCATAGCCCAGATCGATGGTCATGCCGCGCTTTTTCTCTTCCGGCAGGCGGTCGGCGTTTATGCCGGTAATAGCCTGCAGCAACGTGGTTTTTCCGTGGTCGACATGACCGGCGGTGGCAATAATCATTTCAACAACATCTCCAGAAATCGCTCTTCATCTTCAAGGCAGCGCAGATCCAGCCACATTCGGCCATCGTAAATCCGCCCGATAACCGGCGCAGGCAGGCCACGCCAGCGCGCCGACAGGGCTTCAAGGTGGCTGCCGCGCCCGTCACGCGGGGTGAACGTGAGCGCTTCACTCGGCAGCCTGTCCACCGGCAGCGAACCGCTGCCAATCTGCGACTGGCAGGGTTCAATGCGAACGTCAAAATCGGGGTAGTGCGGGGCAATGCGCGGCAGCAGTAATTCGGCCTGGGCGCGAATCGAGGCGGCATCGCGGGTTAACAGACGCAGCGTGGGCAGGCGGTCGGCCAGTTTCTCCGGATGGAGATAGAGCCGCAGCGTCGCCTCCAGCGCGGCAAGCGTCATTTTATCGGCTCGCAGGGCGCGCTTGAGCGGATGCTGCTGCAGCTTCGCAATCAGCTCGCGCTTGCCGACGATAATCCCGGCCTGCGGCCCGCCCAGCAGCTTGTCGCCGGAAAAGCTGACCAGGCTAACGCCTGCGGCAATCATCTCTTGCGGCATCGGCTCTCTCGGCAGCCCGTAAAGGCTCAGATCCACCAGCGAGCCGCTGCCGAGATCGGCAATCACCGGAATATTCAGTTCGCGGCCAATCGCCGCCAGCTCTGCCTCTTCAACCGTTTTGGTGAAGCCTTCAATATGGTAATTGCTGGTGTGGACCTTCATCAGCAGGGCGGTATTTTCATTCACCGCCGCGCGATAATCTTTCGCATGGGTACGGTTAGTAGTGCCCACTTCATGCAGCGTGCAGCCCGCCTGGCGCATCACGTCCGGAATACGAAACGCCCCGCCAATCTCCACCAGCTCGCCGCGGGAAACCACCACCTCTTTGCCGCTGGCAGTCGCCGCCAGCATCAGCAGCACCGCTGCGGCGTTGTTATTCACAATGCAGGCATCTTCCGCGCCGGTCAGCTGGCACAGCAGGTCCGCCAGCGCCCGGTCACGATGCCCGCGTCCGGCGCCGTCCAGATCGTACTCCAGCGTCACGGGCGCCCGCATGGCCTGCACAACCGCAGCCACCGCCTCTTCCGCCTGCTGCGCGCGGCCCAGGTTGGTATGCAGCACGGTACCGGTCAGGTTAATCACCGGGCGTAATGCGCTTTGCGCTTTCTCATCCAGCCGGTGCTCAACTTCCTGCTCCCACGCCGCGCACCAGTCGGGCAAGGCGTTTTCTGCCTGAATAGCGCATCGGGCTTCGTCCTGAAGCAGGCGTAACATCTCCACCGTCGCGGTATGGCCGAAGCGCTCAACGGCAGCATGAATGCGGGGCTCGCGAAGGAGGCGGTCGGTAGCGGGGATCTGGCTGTACAGCGAATGATGAGTAGTCATGAAAGCGCCTGGCGAGTAAATATCTTCCCCCCTCCCGACGGGAGAGGGAGTTAACATGTGGAGGGATTGTACCGCCTCCGACGCCGAAGTGTTATAACCCGCATCAAGCCTTTGGCGGTTCGGTACGGGCAAAGCTCTCGCGGCTAAAAAGCGTGTCTGCCAGTTTCACCAGCAGCGGACGGTCGACGCACCAGCCAGGGGAAACCCGGCGGAAGTTGAGATAGCCGATGGCGCAGGCGATAGCGATAGTTGCCAGGTTCAGGCTGTCGGTTTGAATCTTTCCCTCCCGGATAAGCTGTTCGCACCTGTCCAGGCTGCGGCTGATTTTTTCCCGCTGGCGTAACAGTTCCGTTTCCGACTGCTGGGCGGCGGGCCTGGCCTGTTCACGCACGGAGGTTAACGCCGCATCCATAATGCCATCGGCCAGGGCTTCAATTTGCTTCAGCGCCAGCGCCGCTTTTGGGTCAGCCGGCAGCATTGCCGGGGCAACGCCCAGCAGCTCGATATACTCCGCAATAATCGGGGAATCGAACCAGTATTCGCCCTCGTCCGTCACCAGCGCCGGGACTTTCCCCAGCGGGTTGTACTGCGCGACGCCGTTTTCAGCGTTGTAGGGCTGTTCATTGATGAATTCAAATTCAATCCCTTTCTCCAGAAGGAGAATCGAGATTTTTCGCACGAAGGGACTGGTGTAGCTACCGATGAGTTTCATTGCCTGATCCTGGATGCCGGAAAAAAGTCAGTATGGATCAAGCGATGAAAAAAGGGCAGGTATGCGTGTCGCATTCCTGCCCTGGAAGGATTAGTGATCGAGATAGAGGTAGTGCATCCAGCTGGTCATGCGCAGCAATACTTTACGCATCACCGAGACGTGGGCGAAATGGTCCGAGTAGACCGCCACCTGGGCATAGATACCGTCTGGCAGCGCATCGACTTCCGCATTCGGATCCAGCTCAATCGTACCCAACACGCCGTCCGTTCCCGGCACCACCGTCAGCGACTGCAGCGCACCCTGCGCCTGATAGGAGCCTCCCGGCACCACCGGCAGAATACTGGTGAGTTTACCGGTAAACACCTGGCCCGGCAGCGCGTTAAACACCACTTCCGCTTCATCGCCCGGCTTCAGACGCAGCAGCGAGTTCTGACGGAACTGGGCCACGATCTGACGCTTCTGTTCAGGAATAAAGACCATCACCGGACGCAGCGGCAGCGCGGCGGCGTACGTCCCCGGACGGATCAGCACCTGGGTGATGTAGCCATCGCTTGGCGCACGGACCACGGTCTGATCCAGGTTGTATTTGGCTTCAGCAAGCTGCGCGCGTAAGGAGGCAATCTGCGACTGCTCGCCGTTCACCATGCTGTCCAGCTGGCTTTGAATCTGCGTCTGTTCGGCAACGGAGCCTTTCACCATCGCATCCTGTGCGAGATAATTTTGCCGCGCGTTGTCGATATCGCTTTCAGAAAACGGATTCACTTTTGCCTGGCTGCCTTTCAGGTAGCGCTGATAATCTTTAAACAGACGATCGCGTTCAGCCGACACGCGGGTGGTATTGGCGACCGCTTCCGAAAGCTGCGCTTTCAGATTGTCGATATTGTGCGTTGCGGTCACCAGGTCGGCCTGGAGTCTGTCGACGCGCGCCTGGTAGCGGCCCGGATCCAGTTTAAATAACACTTCGCCTTTTTTAATAAGCTGGTTATTTTTATCGGTCACTTCACTGACCACCCCGGTAACCTGCGGCGTAATTGGAATAGAAATAACCGCCTTTTGCGCCGTAAAGGTGTACGGATGGTTATAGTTCATTAACAGAATAAGCCCGGCAACAATAAACACCCCGCCTAATGTCGCGGTGGCAAGCGTCCACTGGTTTACCGGAATACGGAATATTTTAAAAATCACCCAGGCAAATGCCACATAGGTCAAAATAATTAACAGATCCATGATTAGCGCTCCAGCGTGTTCTTATCAGCGGCGGGCTGTACCGCGGCCAGCTTTTGTTCTAATTCGGCCACGCGTTTGGCCAGCGCATCCATGCCCGGAACCTCATCAGGCTTGGTGATGTGGTTTTGCATCCCCCAGCCGCGATCTTCACGGTACAGCGTGGCCCATATCCACAGGAACGGCCAGATGGCATGGAGCGTAAACAGGCTAATCCAGCCTGCCGTGTGAATCGCATCGGCATGCGGATGGTTTCGCTTTTTGGCCATATTATAAGGAATGTCATGGATGGCGATGATTCCATAAAAAAGAACCAGAAATACAAAAATCAATACGCCCAGCGCAAAATAGTTGAGAAACATATTCTCCTCACTTAAACAACGTCAACTCATTTAATTAATAAAACAGTACGCAACCTAATTAATTTATTTTGAAATACAGAAGGTATACTGGTTATTTCAGAGCCGGGGAGTATCGTTTTTTATAATATCTCCATGCAAGTTTATAAGCGTGTCAAAATATATCCTGAATAATAATATACTTAACCTTACAATATGAGCGTAATCCACGTTTTAACTTTTCGCCATACCACACTTCAAAAGTGGTTTTTTAGCTTAACGTGTCGCGCTATGCCATCCTGACGCCGAATCGCTAAGCAGAGTTTGCCGCCGATCGCAGCCGGAGAAATCTGCATAAAAATATTTTGTGAAATCAGTCACAATCCAGAAACAAACCCACAAAACCAAATCGTGACAACCATCACATAAAAGGGTGGTTTTTGCCGCATTTCTCGCCGTCGTATTTTTTTTGCCCACCTTTTTTGTGACTAAGATCACCTCATTGACATCCACACCCCCTACCTTTACGTGATATGCGTCACACAAATTTTCACTGTCTGGACAGTTGAACGATTCAGTGCCAGATTTCACAGCATCAGAACAGGGCCCGGCTACCTCTGCCGCCTCATTAACAATAAACCTCGGGCCGCAAGCCTAAGCGTAAACAGAAGAAGGGGTGTTTTATGTCATCCGATTTCAAGATCAAAGTTCAAAGCTTTGGTCGTTTCCTCAGCAACATGGTGATGCCAAATATCGGCGCGTTTATCGCGTGGGGTATCATCACTGCATTGTTCATTCCGACAGGGTGGTTGCCTAACGAAACGCTGGCGAAACTTGTTGGCCCAATGATTACCTATCTCCTGCCGCTGCTCATCGGTTTCACCGGTGGTCGTCTGGTGGGCGGTGACCGTGGTGGCGTAGTGGGTGCCATCACGACCATGGGTGTTATCGTCGGTGCGGATATGCCGATGTTCCTCGGTGCAATGATTGCCGGTCCTCTGGGCGGCTGGGCGATTAAGAAATTCGACGTCTGGGTTGATGGTAAGATCAAATCCGGCTTCGAAATGCTGGTGAACAACTTCTCTGCGGGCATCATCGGGATGATCCTCGCGATTCTGGCGTTCCTCGGCATTGGCCCTGCGGTTGAAGTGCTGTCCAAAATTCTGGCGGCAGGCGTTAACTTTATGGTGGCGCACGACATGCTGCCGCTGGCGTCTATCTTCGTTGAACCGGCGAAAATCCTGTTCCTGAACAACGCCATCAACCACGGTATCTTCTCGCCGCTGGGTATTCAGCAGTCTCACGATCTCGGCAAGTCTATCTTCTTCCTGATTGAAGCCAACCCGGGTCCGGGTATGGGCGTACTGCTGGCGTACATGTTCTTTGGTCGCGGCAGCGCTAAGCAGTCTGCTGGCGGTGCGGCAATCATTCACTTCCTGGGCGGTATCCACGAAATTTACTTCCCGTACGTGCTGATGAACCCACGCCTGATCCTGGCCGTTATCCTTGGCGGTATGACCGGCGTGTTCACCCTGAGCGTGCTGGGCGGCGGTCTGGTGTCTCCAGCTTCTCCGGGGTCTATCCTGGCGGTGCTGGCGATGACGCCAAAAGGAGCGTATTTCGCTAACATCGCGGCCATCTGTGCGGCCATGGCCGTCTCCTTCGTGGTCTCTTCTATCCTGCTGAAAACCAGCAAAGTGAAAGAAGACGACGATATTGAAGCGGCGACCCGTCGTATGCACGACATGAAAGCCGAATCCAAAGGCGCAACCCCGCTGGCGGCTGGCGATGTGTCTAACGACCTGAGCCACGTGCGTAAAATCATCGTAGCCTGTGACGCCGGTATGGGTTCCAGCGCAATGGGTGCAGGCGTGCTGCGTAAGAAAGTGCAGGATGCGGGCCTGACCAACATCTCCGTCACCAACAGCGCCATTAACAGCCTGCCGCCGGACGTTGACCTGGTCATCACGCACCGCGACCTGACCGAACGCGCCATGCGCCAGGTGCCGCAGGCACAGCACATCTCGCTGACCAACTTCCTCGACAGCGGCCTGTACACCAGCCTGACCGAACGTCTGGTTGCGGCGCAGCGTCACGAAGACAACGAAGTGAAAGTGCGCTCAAGCCTGCAGGACAGCTTTGACGAAAGCAACGCCCACCTGTTCAAACTGGGTGCGGAAAACATCTTCCTCGGTCGCACAGCAGCAACCAAAGAAGAAGCGATTCGCTTTGCCGGCGAGCAGCTGGTGAAAGGCGGCTACGTTCAGCCTGAATATGTCGACGCAATGCTGGAACGCGAAAAACTGACGCCAACCTACCTGGGCGAATCCATCGCGGTTCCGCACGGTACGGTTGAAGCGAAAGATCGCGTCCTGAAAACCGGCGTCGTATTCTGTCAGTATCCGCAGGGCGTGCGCTTCGGTGAAGAAGAAGACGACATCGCCCGTCTGGTGATTGGTATCGCCGCTCGCAACAACGAGCACATTCAGGTGATTACCAGCCTGACCAACGCGCTGGATGATGAATCTGTCATTGCGCGTCTGGCCAGCACCACCAGCGTGGAAGAAGTCCTGGCACTTCTTAACAAATAAGTCCTCTTCCCTCTCCCCTCTGGGGAGAGGGCTAGGGTGAGGGGAAAAGTTCCTCACCCCAGCCCTCTCGGGTAAAAACATTGATGAAGGTTAACACTATGAAAGCATTACATTTTGGCGCAGGTAACATCGGTCGTGGTTTTATCGGTAAACTGCTGGCAGACGCGGGCATTACGCTGACATTCGCCGATGTGAATCAGGTGGTCCTGGATGCCCTGAATGCGCGTCATAGCTATCAGGTCCATGTAGTCGGTGAAAACGAGCAGGTTGAGACAGTATCCGGCGTCAACGCGGTCAGCAGCATCGGGGAAGACGTTATCGACCTGATCGCCAGCGTCGATCTGGTCACCACGGCCGTGGGTCCGGTCGTCCTTGAGCGCATCGCCCCTGCGGTTGCGAAAGGCCTGGCAAAACGTAAAGCGCAGGGCATCGACGCTCCGCTGAACATCATCGCCTGCGAAAACATGGTGCGCGGCACCACGCAGCTGAAAGGCCACGTGCTCAACGCTGTAGCCGACGAAGACAAAGCCTGGGTTGAAGCGCACGTCGGGTTTGTGGATTCCGCCGTGGATCGCATCGTTCCGCCGTCTGAATCCGCCACCAACGACCCGCTGGAAGTGACCGTGGAAACCTTCAGCGAGTGGATCGTGGATAAAACCCAGTTTAAAGGCGCCCTGCCGACCATTCCGGGAATGGAATTAACCGATAACCTGATGGCATTTGTCGAACGCAAACTCTTCACGCTGAACACCGGGCATGCTATAACCGCGTACCTCGGAAAATTGGCCGGTCATCAGACCATTCGTGACGCGATCCTCGATGAGAAGATCCGCGCGGTGGTAAAAGGGGCAATGGAAGAGAGCGGCGCGGTGCTGATCAAACGCTACGGTTTTGATGCTGATAAACACGCAGCATACATCCAGAAAATCCTCGGTCGCTTTGAAAATCCGTATCTGAAAGATGACGTTGAGCGCGTGGGCCGTCAGCCTCTGCGCAAACTGAGCGCGGGCGACCGTCTGATTAAGCCGCTGCTGGGCACGCTGGAATACGGCCTGCCGCACGCCAACCTGGTGAAAGGGATTGCCGCCGCGATGCACTATCGCAGCGAGCAGGACCCACAGGCGCAGGAACTGGCTCAGCTGATTGATGACAAAGGCGCGCAGGCTGCGCTGGCGCAGATTTCCGGTCTGGACGCCAACAGCGACGTGGTTGTGGAGGCGGTTAACGCATACAACGCAACCAAATGATGCACAGTGCGGCGCAGATTAACCTGCGCCCAAATAATAGATTGTCAGATATGCAGGCAATAATGGAACAAACCCAGGCCTTTGAAAATCGTGTGCTTGAGCGTCTGAATGCTGGCAAAACCGTACGAAGTTTCCTGATTGCCGCCGTCGAGCTGTTAACCGAGGCGGTGAATATCCTGGTGCTTCAGGTGTTTCGCAAAGACGACTACGCGGTAAAGTATGCTGTAGAACCGTTACTGGACGGAGACGGACCGCTGGGCGATTTATCCGTGCGTCTAAAGCTGATTTATGGTCTTGGCGTGCTCAACCGACAAGAGTATGAAGATGCGGAGCTGTTAATGGCGCTGCGCGAAGAGCTCAATCATGACGGTAACGAGTACACCTTTACCGATGATGAGATCCTGGGGCCCTTCGGCGAGCTGCACTGCGTCAGCGCGCTCCCCCCTGCTCCGCATTTTGATAACAGCGACCCTGAGCTATACGCGATGCAAAAGCTGCGTTATCAACAGGTTGTCCGCTCCACGATGGTGCTCTCCCTGACTGAGCTGATTTCCCGAATCAGCTTAAAAAAAGCGTTTCAGAAGTAAGCCTGCTCACATTGGTGTATCCTTCCCTGTAAATTCCCCGTTTTCAGAGTTATTTGTCATGAAAGAAGTCGAAAAGAACGAAATTAAACGCCTGAGCGACCGCCTGGATCTGATCCGCCACCAGATGGCTGGCCTGTCACTGGTCGATTCCGCCGAGAAGTACGCCGAGCTGGAAAAAGAAGCCGCCACGCTGGAAACAGAAATCGAGCGTCTGCGCGAAGTGAAAGGCCAGAAGCTGAGCAAAGAAGCGCAGAAGCTGATGGACATGCCGCACCGCCGCGCGATCACCAAAAAAGAACAGGCCGACATGGGCAAGCTGAAAAAAAGCGTCCGTGGTCTGGTGGTGGTACACCCGATGACCGAGCTTGGCCGCGAAATGGGCCTGAAAGAGATGACGGGTTTTTGTAAGACCGCGTTCTGATACTTCCCCCTCTCCCTGTGGGAGAGGGGCGGGGTGAGGGCATCAGGCCCCACCCCGCTTCAAATTGGCCCAACCAATCCCCCTTTTCTTTCTTCCCCGGTTCACAATTCCATTATTTCCGCTCACAAACTCATTGCCTGACCATAACATTTGGTTAACCATTCATTGTCATTCACCCTACAACACAACATTGGCAGGACCACTTTTACACAACCTGTGACGCAGAGTTGAGCGGAGACTCACCCGCAGCGCAGGCTGTCTGGTCCCCAGGAGACCTGCATGAGCCTCTGGCAACAAAACTACGACCCGGCCGGAAATATCTGGCTGTCGAGCCTGATCGCATCGCTTCCGATTCTGTTCTTCTTCTTTGCGCTGATTAAGCTCAAGCTGAAGGGCTACCTCGCCGCGACGTATACCGTTGCTATCGCCCTGATGGTGGCGCTGTTCTTCTATAAAATGCCGGTGGATCGCGCGCTGGCCTCCGTCGTCTACGGTTTCTTCTACGGCCTGTGGCCAATTGCGTGGATCATCATCGCGGCGGTGTTTGTCTATAAAATCTCGGTGAAAACCGGGCAGTTCGACATAATCCGCTCGTCGATTCTTTCCATCACGCCGGACCAGCGCCTGCAGATGCTGATTGTCGGCTTCTCCTTCGGGGCGTTTCTGGAAGGTGCGGCAGGCTTTGGCGCACCGGTGGCGATCACCGCCGCGCTGCTGGTCGGTCTGGGCTTTAACCCGCTCTATGCCGCTGGCCTGTGCCTGATTGTGAACACCGCGCCGGTTGCGTTTGGCGCGATGGGTATTCCGATTCTGGTGGCCGGACAGGTCACCGGGCTGGACAGCTTCGAGATCGGACAGATGGTTGGCCGCCAGCTGCCCTTCCTGACCATTATCGTCCTGTTCTGGATCATGGCGATTATGGACGGCTGGCGCGGCGTGAAGGAGACCTGGCCTGCGGTGATGGTGGCGGGCGGTTCGTTCGCTATCGCTCAGTACCTCAGCTCGAACTTCCTCGGCCCGGAGCTGCCGGACATCATCTCTTCGCTGGTGTCGCTGGTCTGTCTGACGCTGTTCCTGAAGCGCTGGCAGCCGGTGCGTATTTTCCGCTTCGCCGACATGGGCGCCTCGCAGGTTGATCAAACCCTGGCCCGTACGGGCTATACGGCAGGACAGGTGATCCGCGCCTGGTCGCCGTTCCTGTTCCTGACCGCAACGGTCACCCTGTGGAGCATCCCGCCGTTTAAAGCCCTGTTCGCCCCGGGCGGCGCGCTGTACGACATGGTGATTAACATCTCCGTACCGTTCCTCGACAAGATGGTCGCCCGTATGCCGCCGGTGGTGCACGCCGCTACGCCGTATGCCGCGGTCTATAAATTCGACTGGTTCTCCGCCACCGGTACCGCCATCCTGTTTGCCGCGATCCTTTCCGTGGTGTGGCTGCGCATGAAGCCTGCGGCCGCGGTGCAGACCTTTGCCGCGACCGTTAAAGAGCTGATGCTGCCGATTTACTCCATCGGCATGGTGCTGGCGTTCGCGTTTATCTCGAACTACTCCGGCCTGTCATCGACGCTGGCGCTGGCGCTGGCCCATACCAGCCACGCCTTCACCTTCTTCTCGCCGTTCCTCGGCTGGCTGGGGGTATTCCTGACCGGTTCCGATACCTCGTCTAACGCCCTGTTTGCCGCGCTGCAGGCAACGGCGGCCCAGCAGATTGGCGTGTCGGATGTCCTGCTGGTGGCCGCGAATACCACCGGCGGCGTGACCGGGAAAATGATCTCTCCACAATCCATCGCCATTGCCTGTGCGGCGGTGGGACTGGTCGGTAAAGAGTCGGATCTGTTCCGCTTTACCGTGAAACACAGCCTGATATTCACCTGCATGGTCGGGGTGATCACCACCCTGCAGGCCTATGTCTTAACCTGGATGATCCCATGATAGTGATGCCCAGACGCCTGTCCGACGAGATTGCCTCTCGCGTGCGGGCGCTGATTGAAGAACAACAGCTTGAAGCGGGCATGAAGCTGCCCGCCGAACGCCAGCTCGCCGCCCAGCTTGGCGTGTCGCGCAACTCACTGCGCGAGGCGCTGGCGACGCTGGTCAGCGAAGGCGTGCTGGTGAGCCGTCGCGGCGGCGGCACCTTTGTGCGCTGGCAGCATGACGACTGGTCCGAGCAAAACATCGTGCAGCCCCTGAAGACGCTGATGGAGAACGACCCGGACTACAGCTTCGACATCCTTGAAGCGCGTCACGCCATCGAAACCAGTACCGCCTGGCACGCGGCCATGCGGGCAACCGACGCCGACAAAGAGAAACTCATCGCCTGCTTTGAGGCCACGCAAAGCAGCGACCCGGACATCGCCTCCCAGGCGGACGTCCGTTTTCACCTGGCGATTGCCGAGGCGTCGCACAACGTGGTGCTGCTTCAGACCATGCGCGGGTTCTTCGACCTGCTGCAATCCTCCGTGAAGCAGAGCCGCCAGCGCATGTATCTGGTTCCGCCGGTTTTTGCCCAGCTCACAGAACAGCACGAGGCGGTGCTCAACGCCATTCTGGCCGGTGATGCCGAGGCCGCACGCAAAGCGATGATGGCGCATCTCGGTTTCGTGCACACCACCATTAAACGATTCGATGAAGACCAGGCCCGACAGGCGCGTATTACCCGTCTGCCTGGCGACAGTGATATTTCCAGGGAGAACAAAGCATGATTATTTCAGCAGCCAGTGACTATCGCGCCGCGGCGCAGCGCATTTTGCCCCCGTTCCTGTTCCACTACATTGACGGCGGGGCGTATGCCGAATACACCCTGCGCCGCAACGTGGAAGATCTGTCGGAGGTGGCTCTGCGCCAGCGCGTGCTGAAGAATATGTCTGACCTGAGCCTTGAGACGAAGCTGTTCAACGAAACGCTCTCCATGCCCGTGGCGCTCGCGCCTGTGGGCTTATGCGGCATGTATGCCCGCCGCGGCGAAGTGCAGGCTGCCGCTGCGGCGGATGCCAAAGGCATTCCGTTTACCCTCTCCACCGTGTCCGTCTGCCCGATTGAAGAGGTAGCACCGACCATCAAGCGCCCAATGTGGTTCCAGCTGTACGTCCTGCGCGATCGCGGGTTTATGCGCAACGCGCTCGAGCGAGCCAAAGCGGCGGGCTGCTCCACGCTGGTCTTTACCGTCGATATGCCGACCCCCGGGGCACGCTATCGTGATGCCCACTCCGGCATGAGCGGCCCGAATGCCGCGCTCCGCCGCTACTGGCAGGCGGTTACTCACCCGCAGTGGGCGTGGGATGTCGGCCTGAACGGTCGTCCGCACGATCTGGGCAATATCTCGGCATACCTCGGTAAACCGACCGGGCTGGAAGATTACATCGGCTGGCTGGCGAACAACTTCGATCCGTCGATCTCGTGGAAAGACCTGGAGTGGATCCGCGAGTTCTGGGACGGCCCGATGGTGATCAAAGGGATCCTCGATCCGGAAGATGCCCGCGACGCGGTACGCTTTGGCGCAGACGGGATTGTGGTATCTAACCACGGCGGACGCCAGCTTGACGGTGTGCTCTCTTCCGCACGCGCCCTGCCGGCCATCGCCGATGCGGTGAAAGGCGATATTGCGATCCTGGCCGACAGCGGCATCCGCAACGGGCTGGACGTGGTGCGAATGATTGCGTTGGGCGCCGACAGCGTGCTGCTGGGGCGCGCGTATCTGTATGCGCTGGCGACGGCGGGCCAGGCAGGGGTGGAGAATCTGCTCAACCTGATCGAAAAAGAGATGAAGGTGGCTATGACGCTGACAGGAGCGAAAACGATCGGTGAAATCAGCAGAGATTCTCTGGTGCGGGAGTTAAATAAATTACCGGCGGCGCTGGCGCCACTTGCTCAGGGAAACGCGGCCTGACCTTCTCCGGTTAATCCCCCTTTCTCACGCGCCCGATTTTCCCCTCGGGCGCTTTTTTACGCCAAAATAACATCCAGATAACATATTGGATAAGAAAATTTGACATCCCCCTGCCGTCCGCAATTGTATAGACAAGCAAATACAAGAACACAAAAACAACATCAGATTGGAGTGGAGCGTATGGCGTATTCAGGTAAGGTGGATATTCAGCAGGTGATTGATGAGAGTTCCTTTTCAGGGTTTCACTGGCTGCTCATTGTGCTGGGCTTTCTGGTTCTGGCGATCGATGGTTTTGATACGGCGGCGATGGGTTACATCGCGCCTACGCTGTCGGCAGAATGGGGGATACACAAACAGGATCTGGGGCCGGTGCTGAGCGCGGCGCTGCTGGGGCTATCGCTGGGCGCGCTGATTGCCGGTCCGGTATCGGACCGGATGGGGCGCAAGCGCGTGCTGGTCTTTTCGTGCCTGTTCTTCGGCCTTGCGAGCCTGGGGACGGCCTGGGCGCAAAGTCTGAATACCCTGACGCTGTGGCGCTTTCTGACGGGCCTGGGCCTCGGCGCCGCAATGCCTAACGCCATCACGCTGATCTCGGAGTTTGCCCCCCAGCGCTGTCGCGCCATGGCGATTAATACCATGTACTGCGGCTTCCCTCTGGGTGCAGCGGGCGGCGGCGCGATCTCTTCCTGGCTTATCCCCCATCACGGCTGGCGAAGCGTGCTGCTGACCGGGGCGATTGCGCCGCTGATTTTAACGCTGCTGCTGGCGCTGTTTTTACCGGAGTCCGTGAAGTTTCTGGTGCAGCGCGGGAAGGACGTCATGCAGGTCCGCCGTATTGCCAGCCGGTTCGCCCGCAGCACGCTGGATAGCGTCACGGGATTTTTCCTGGCGGAGGAGAAAGTCGCCTCTAAAAAAGGGAGCGTGTCGCAGCTCTTTTCCATGCCCTGGCTGCCCGGCACCCTGATGCTGTGGGTGACCTATTTTATGGGGCTGGTGATTTACTACGTCCTGCTAAGCTGGATGCCGACGCTGATGCAGGGGATGGGCTATGCTCTGGTGGAATCCGCCTGGCTCACCTCGCTGTTCACCTTCGGCGGCACCGCAGGCATTCTGCTCGCGGGCTGGATGATGGACCGCTGGGAAGCGCATAAAGTTGTCGCGTGTGGTTTCGTGCTGACAATGGGCCTTATTCTTTTACTGGGTATTGAGCATAACCATATCGCTCTGTTTGGTGGGCTGATTTTCCTGATGGGGATCGCGATGAACGGCGCGCAATCGGGCATGCAAACCCTGGCCGCCACCTTTTACCCTACCGAGTGCCGCGCGACGGGCATCGCCTGGATGCAGGGGATCGGCCGCTTTGGCGGCGTGGCGGGAACCATGACCAGCGCCCAGCTTCTCGCTATGCAGTGGCAGGCAGACCGTATTTTAATGATCCTCAGCGTTCCCGCTCTGGTGGCCGCTGCGGCAACCGTCTACAAAATGCTCTACAGCCGCTCGCAGGAACCCGGCGTCGCGTAGTTCCTCTCTTTTCTGCTATTCTGCCCCCGCAATTAAGGGGGCAGCATGCTTAACATCGTTTTATTCGAACCAGAAATTCCGCCAAATACCGGCAATATCATCCGCCTGTGTGCCAACACCGGTTTTCGTCTGCATATCATTGAGCCGATGGGCTTTACGTGGGACGACAAACGTCTGCGTCGCGCAGGGCTGGATTATCATGAATTTACCGCCGTCGTTCGCCATCACGATTACGCCGCGTTTCTGGAAGCCGAAAAGCCGCAGCGCATGTTCGCCCTGACCACCAAAGGCACGCCAGCGCATAGCGCCGTGAACTATCAGGCAGGTGACTATCTGATGTTTGGCCCGGAAACCCGCGGCCTGCCGGCCAAGATCCTGGATGCCCTGCCCGCTGAGCAGAAAATCCGTATTCCGATGATGCCGGACAGCCGCAGCATGAACCTGTCGAACGCGGTGTCGGTGGTGGTGTATGAAGCATGGCGCCAGCTGGGGTATCCGGGCGCCATTCTCAGAAGTTAAATGCCGTCACCATACTCGAACGTATGGTGAATGCCGTTGAAGTGCTGATCCATGTCCATGGACGGCTTATCGCTGTCTGGTTTACCGACGATGCGCGCCGGTACGCCAGCGGCGGTGGTATGCGGCGGCACGGGCTGGAGCACCACGGAGCCTGCGCCGATCTTCGCGCCGCGCCCGACTTCGATATTGCCAAGGATTTTGGCACCCGCGCCAATCATCACCCCTTCACGGATTTTCGGATGGCGATCGCCGCTGGTTTTACCGGTACCGCCCAGGGTAACCGACTGCAGGATCGAGACGTCATCTTCAATGACCGCCGTTTCCCCGACGACAATCCCGGTGGCGTGGTCGAGCATGATCCCGCGGCCAATCTTTGCCGCCGGGTGAATATCGACCTGGAACGTCACGGAAACCTGGTTTTGCAGGAAGATCGCCAGCGCGCGGCGGCCTTCATTCCACAGCCAGTGGCCGATGCGGTAAGCCTGCAGCGCGTGGAAGCCTTTCAGGTACAGCAGCGGCGTAGAATATTTATCGACCGCCGGGTCACGCGTGCGCACGGCCTGGATATCGCAGGCGGCAGAGGCGATCATTTCCGGGTCTGCCGCGTAAGCCTCTTCCACCACTTCACGAATGGCGATAGCTGGCATGATCGAGGAAGCCAGCTTGTTGGCGAGCATATAGCTCAGCGCGCTGCCGAGATTTTCGTGCTTGAGTAGCGTCGCGTGGTAGAAACTGGCCAGCATAGGCTCGCAGTCGGCCAGCGCCCGGGCTTCGGCTTTAATATTGTTCCAGACGATATCCAGTTCTTCACACGGCATTGCTTACTCCAGACGATAGTTAATGACCAGCCAGTTCTGCGCTGGCTGGGTCATTCAGGTGACAACGGTTCCGACTAGTTACTGCTGCGCTCGTCCTTGCGCGCACGACCTAATAAGGTCAATGCTGCCTCGCGCGCATTTTTTCCGCAATACAATACCTGATAAATTTCCTCGGTTATTGGCATTTCGACACCGAAACGGTGCGCCAACTCGCGGACTTCCTTGGTATTGCGGTAGCCTTCAACCACCTGACCAATCTTCTCCTGCGCGCCTTTAACATCGCTGCCCTGTCCGAGCATCATGCCAAAACGGCGGTTACGAGACTGGTTATCGGTACAGGTCAGCACCAGGTCGCCCAGGCCAGCCATCCCCATAAAGGTGGCCGGATCGGCACCCAGCGCTTCGCCCAGGCGGGACATTTCGGTCAGTCCTCGGGTGATCAGCGCCGTACGCGCATTGGCACCAAAACCAATGCCGTCTGACATTCCGGCACCAATCGCAATCACGTTCTTCACCGCACCGCCCAGCTGCACGCCGATAAAATCGGGGTTGCTGTAGACGCGGAAGCTCTTGCCGCAGTGCAGCAGCTGTTGAAGATCGTCGGAGAAGGCCTGATCGGTGGAGGCCAGCGAAATCGCCGTCGGCAGGCCAGCGGCCAGCTCTTTGGCAAAGGTCGGGCCGGAGATGACCGCCAGCGGGATCTCATCACCCAGCGCTTCACGGGCAACGTCCTGCAGCAGGCGTCCGGTTTCGGCTTCCAGTCCTTTTGTCGCCCAGACAATGCGTGCATCCGGGCGCATCAGCGGCTTAATCTGACGGAGCACGTCGCCAAATACATGGCTCGGAACCACAATCAGAATGTTGCGGCTGGCCGCCAGCGCGGTCGCAAGGTCGCTTTCAAGGTGCAGGGAGTCGGGGAACGGAACGTCCGGAAGAAACGCCACGTTACAACGGTCGCGTTGCAGCGTTGCGATATGTTTTGGATCGTGGCCCCAGAGAACCACTTCGTGACCATTTCTTGCCAGCGTGATGGCAAGAGCGGTGCCGTATGAGCCGGCACCGATCACAGTCATTGACGCATTAACAGTGCTCATCAGGCATCCTGATGTTGTTCAGCACCTTCGCCAGCTTGCTGCTGCAGATAGTTCATGAACAGCGCATCAAAGTTAACTGGCGCAAGGTTCAGTTGCGGGAATGTACCGCGAGAAACCAGGCTGGTGATGCATTCACGCGCATACGGGAACAGAATGTTCGGGCAGTACGCACCCAGGCAATGCGCCATCTGGTTGCCTTCGATACCGCCGATAGAGAAGATGCCGCCCTGCTGAACTTCACACAGGAATGCAGTTTCTTCACCCAGAGACGCGGTAACGGTCACACGCAGCACGACTTCATACACGTCATCTGCCAGTTGGGTAGATGCGGTATCCAGATCAAGTTTAACCTCTGGCTGCCAATCTTTCTGGAAAACATGTGGCGCATTTGGCGCTTCGAAAGAGACGTCCTTGGTGTAGATACGCTGGATCTGGAAAGTCATCTCGGTGTTATTTTGTTCTGACATGGAAATACCCTTTTTAATTGTCCTAAAGTCTCTTAGCTCAGCAGCGGATCGAGTCCACCACGGGCGTCGAGCGCATACAAGTCATCACAGCCGCCAATGTGCTGCGCATCAATAAAAATCTGCGGAACCGTCGTGCGACCACTACGTTTGATCATCTCTTCGCGTTTAATCGCGTCACCGTCGATCGGCAGTTCCTGGAACGTGACGCCTTTGCTGTTCAGCAGCGCTTTCGCACGATGACAGAACGGGCACGTCGCTTTGGTATAGATCTCAATATTGGCCATGACTGAACTCCTTATTTACCGCGTACCAAAGGAAGATTTTCCCCGCTCCAGCCGGAAATACCTTCTTTCAGCACCGTTACGTTTTCGAAGCCTGCTTTATGAAGCGCGCTGGCAGATTCCTGTGCCTGCATGCCGGTCGCATCGACAACGATAATCGGCTGGGCTTTGTGTTTCTCAAGCTCACCGACGTTGTTCGCTTTGATTTCAGCTGGCAGCAGGTTGATTGCGCCCGCAATGTGACCTTTACGGAAATCGTCACGCTGACGCAGATCGACCACGACGGCATCTTCTTTGTTGATCAGACGCGTCGCTTCACCACGGGTGATAACCTTAATTTTAGACGTCAGGCTCTTAAATGTGGTGAACAGCACAGCAGCCAGCAGGCCAATCCACGCGATGCTCAGAACCGGATGGCGGCTAACGAATTGCATAATTTCTTGCATGGAGGGTAACTACTCCCGACTAAGTGATAAAAAAAACCAGGACAGGAGTATACCTGTGCGTTCTGGCAAATACAGCCAGCGACCATAACCTAATCCATTTTCTGCGGCATGCCACCTAAAAAAATGCCTCAAAATGGTCTGGTGAACATCTTGCCCCTGCGCTTTCTTTGATCTTCTGCGGCTATTTGATCGATTCAGCTGTAGTAAAATTACGCAAATTTTGACTCTTGAGCATGAGGTTGTCGCAATGTCGGTTTCTAAAAAACCTATGGTACTGGTGATTCTGGATGGCTATGGCTACCGTGAAGATAGCCAGGATAACGCTATTTTCAACGCCAAAACTCCGGTCATGGATGCCCTGTGGGCGAAACGTCCGCATACGCTGATTGACGCGTCTGGCCTGGAAGTGGGTCTGCCGGACCGCCAGATGGGCAACTCCGAAGTCGGTCACGTAAACCTGGGCGCCGGGCGTATTGTGTATCAGGATCTGACGCGTCTGGACGTTGAAATTAAAGAACGCACCTTCTTCTCCAACCCAACGCTGTCTGGCGCGGTCGATAAAGCCGTTGCCGCTGGCAAGGCCGTACACATCATGGGCCTGCTCTCTGCTGGCGGCGTTCACAGCCACGAAGATCACATCATGGCGATGGTTGAACTGGCCGCCGAGCGCGGTGCAGAAAAAATCTATCTGCACGCCTTCCTGGACGGTCGCGATACGCCACCACGTAGCGCAAAAGGCTCTCTGCAAGCCTTCGAAGAGAAATTCGCCGCGCTGGGTAAAGGCCGCGTAGCGTCCATCATTGGCCGTTACTACGCTATGGACCGCGACAACCGCTGGGATCGCGTTGAACAGGCCTATGATCTGATGACCCTGGCAAAAGGTGAATTCCAGTTTGCGACCGCCGTTGAGGCGCTGGAAGCGGCCTATGCACGTGATGAAAACGACGAATTCGTGAAAGCGTCCGTGATTCGTGCTGAAGGCCAGGCCGACGCCGCCATGGAAGATGGCGACGAGCTGATCTTCATGAACTTCCGCGCTGACCGCGCGCGTGAAATCACCCGTGCGTTCGTCAACAGCGACTTCGACGGTTTTGCCCGTAAGAAAGTGGTAAACCTCGATTTCATCCAGCTGACCGAATACGCGGCAGACATCAAAGCGCCTTGCGCGTATCCGCCAGCATCTCTGGCAAATACCTTTGGCGAGTGGATGGCTAAGAACGACAAAACGCAGCTGCGTATTTCCGAAACTGAAAAATACGCGCACGTGACCTTCTTCTTTAACGGCGGCGTTGAAGAGCCGTTCAAAGGCGAAGACCGCATTCTGATCAACTCTCCGAAAGTCGCTACCTACGATCTGCAGCCAGAAATGAGCTCTGCCGAATTGACGGAAAAACTGGTTGCGGCCATCAAGAGCGGTAAGTACGACACCATCATCTGTAACTACCCGAACGGCGACATGGTTGGGCATACCGGGGTGATGGAAGCGGCAGTGAAAGCGGTTGAAGCGCTGGACCACTGCGTTGAGCAGGTAGCGAAAGCGGTTGAATCCGTTGGCGGTCAGCTGCTGATCACCGCTGACCACGGTAACGCTGAACAGATGCGCGACCCGGCGACCGGCCAGGCCCACACGGCCCATACCAACCTGCCTGTTCCGCTGATTTATGTGGGTGATAAATCACTGAAAGCAGTGGAAGGCGGCAAGCTTTCTGACATCGCGCCAACCATGCTGTCGCTGATGGGTATGCCGATCCCTGAAGAGATGACTGGTAAGCCGCTGTTCATCGTGGAATAATCGCTCCCCATGAGGGGAAAGGCGATTTTTTCAATCACATGGGTCGTGAAGCCGCTTAGGTTATCAGTCAGACCTCTGTTTTACGCCAGCGCACTCAGCGCTGGCGTATTGCTGTGCGCCGCATCCGCCCACGCGGATGACCGCGACCAGCTGAAATCCATTCAGGCCGATATCGCCGCCAAAGAGCGTGCGGTACGCCAGCAGCAGCAGCAGCGCTCCGCCCTGCTCGCCCAGCTCAAGCAGCAGGAAGAGGCGATCTCCGCCGCCACGCGTAAACTCCGTGAAACACAAAACACCCTCGCCCAGTTGAATAAACAGATCGACGAGATGAACGCGTCGATTGCCAAACTCGAGCGCCAGCGTGACGCGCAGGAGCGTAATCTTGCCGCACAGCTTGATGCCGCATTCCGCCAGGGTGAACATACCGGACTCCAGCTGATCCTCAGCGGCGAAGAGAGCCAGCGCGGCCAGCGCCTGCAGGCCTACTTTGGCTATCTCAACCAGGCGCGTCAGGAGACGATCGCGCAGCTGAAGCAGACGCGCGAAGAGGTCTCCACGCAAAAAGCCGAGCTGGAAGAGAAACAGAGCCAGCAACAAACTCTGCTCTACGATCAGCAGGCCCAGCAGGCGAAGCTTGAGCAGGCGCGCAACGAGCGTAAGAAAACCCTTTCCGGCCTTGAATCCTCCATTCAGGAAGGTCAGAGCCAGCTTAGCGAAATGCGCGCCAACGAATCAAAACTGCGTAACAGCATCGCCCGTGCGGAAGCGGCGGCGAAAGCGCGCGCCGAAAAAGAGGCTCGCGAGGCGCAGGCCGTTCGCGATAAGCAGCAGGAAGCGTCCCGCAAAGGCACTACCTACAAACCAAGCGAGAGCGAACGTTCCCTGATGTCGCGTACCGGCGGTTTGGGCTCTCCTCGCGGTCAGGCTTTCTGGCCCGTTCGCGGTTCAATTCTGCATCGCTATGGCGAACAGCTGCAGGGTGAGCTACGTTGGAAAGGAATAGTTATCGGTGCGTCTGAAGGTAGCGAAGTAAAAGCCATTGCCGATGGCCGCGTGATTCTGGCCGACTGGCTGCAGGGTTACGGACTGGTGGTGGTGGTCGAACACGGTAAAGGTGACATGAGCCTTTACGGCTACAACCAGAGCGCGCTGGTCAGCGTCGGCACGCAGGTGCGCGCAGGCCAACCCATCGCCCTTGTGGGCAGCAGTGGCGGTCAGGGCCGCCCGTCACTCTATTTCGAAATTCGTCGCCAGGGTCAGGCGGTCAATCCACAGCCGTGGTTGGGAAGATAAGTTTTGCTTCAATTTCGTCGAATGGTTTTCTCCGTCGTCAGCGCGCTGGCGCTGGCTGCACCAGTATACGCAGGTAAACTCGCTATCGTGATTGATGACTTCGGTTATCGTCCACACTATGAAAATCAGGTGCTGGCGATGCCGTCGGCCATTTCTGTCGCCGTCCTTCCAAATGCGCCCCACGCGCGTGAGATGGCGACCAAAGCCCATAACAGCGGTCATCAGGTGCTGATCCACCTGCCGATGGCCCCGCTCAGCAAGCAGCCGCTGGAAAAAGACACCCTGCGCCCGGACATGAGCAGCGAGGAGATCGAGCGCATCATCCGCGACGCCTACAACAAAGTGCCGTATGCCGTAGGGCTGAACAACCATATGGGCAGCGCGATGACATCAAGCCTGTACGGGATGCTCAAAGTGATGCAGGCGCTGGAGCGTTACAATCTCTACTTCCTCGACAGCATGACCATCGGCAACAGCCAGGCGATGCGTGCCGCTCAGGGAACGGGCGTAAAGGTGATTAAGCGCAAGGTGTTCCTGGATGATACCCAGAACGAAGCCGATATCCGCATGCAGTTTAATCGCGCGGTACAACTGGCCCGCCGCAATGGCTCAGCCATCGCCATCGGTCACCCGCACCCGTCTACCGTTCGCGTCCTGCAGCAGATGCTGCCGACCTTGCCTGCCGATATCACGCTGGTGCGTCCGAGCGATCTGCTGAACGAGCCGCAGGTAGATACCTCTACACCAAATTCTGCGCAGCCCGTCCCAACAGCGCCGCGTAATCCGTTCCGCGGCGTGAAGCGCTGTGTACCGAAGCAACCGCTTGAACCGGTCTATGCGACCCGCTTCTTCTCCGTCATCGGAGACAGCATCAGTAACAGTACCCTGGTGAAATACGTCCAGCAGCAGTGGCAGGGATGGGGTAAGAAAGCCTGACGCTTATTTCGCAATCTGAGAGTCCGTCTGCTCGTTAGCAACGGACTCTTTTTTTTCCTGATGCTGATACCAGGATTTGAAATACTTCAAAAAGCTATAGGCTGTGGCATACAGTCCCGTCGCCACCCCCACTTTGCCCTTACGCCAGGCGCCGCTAAACAGATACCATTTGAAAAAAGCCCCGATGGCGCTGATTACGCCGCGCCCTATAGAGGGCCGTATTTTTTGATGTTGAACCAGGCGGGTTGTATAACAATTTAATTTGTTAAAAAGCTCATGCAGCGTGGGAAACGTATCATGTTTTACATAACCCGGAATACGTTCACAACGGAGAAAACCTTCGACCTGATCGTCTACCGGCCTGTTATTAAACCGGGACTGTTTACGATTAAAAAGACGCACAGGATAATCAGGGGATGAAACTGGATAAATCGTCCGGACTTCTTCACCCAGAACAAACCAGTGGCGACATATTCGCCATGCCATTCCGGGGTCTGGCTCATCGCCTGCTTTTAACGTTAAAACGGCATTAACCGTTTCCTGGTCAAGAATTTCGTCGCTGTCGATGCACAGGACCCAGTCATTGCTGGCTAAGGATATGGCATAGTTCATCTGCTCGCCATGCCAGCCAAATTTTTTATAGACGGGTTGCAGTCCAAAGCTTTCACAAATATATCGTGTTTTGTCCGTACTGCCAGAATCGACCACGACAATTTCATCCGCTATTTTCAAAAGAGGCGGGATAACATCGTGCAATAATCTTTCAGAATTAAACGTTAATAAGCAGACCGTTATTTTAAACATTTACCCACTCTCAATAGCAGCCTAAATTAATATTATTAATACTATATAAATGAGTAGAGACGATTAAAGTCCTGAATCACACTTTTCAAATAAGCACGCTTGAAATGTTGTCTAATTCTGAAGAGCAATAAAATAGAAAAATCTATTTTATTTCAACAGATTCTTTATAATGCAGTCAGATGAAGGGTAGCACACGGATTCAGACATGCCGCACAAAAGTAAAATTCTCCTCCTGGATACGGGTAAAGAATGGGGGGGAGGCACCAACAGTATGCTTGAGCTCCTGAAGCGAATCAATCGCGATAAATTCGATATTACCTGTTGTTTTTACAGTGATTATAGTCGTGCTGAAGGTGAGACGATTGGCCAGGTGCTCAACGGCATCGGCATCCCGCTCATCGTGATCCCTCAACGTCCGCAGCCGGTCTGGGCCAAATTGTTGAAGGAAGCGGGACGTAGCCTGCTGTTTTTCTCACGCAGCGCCCGCAAGGCATTGACGCGTCACGTGGATATCATGTGGCGCATCAGGCCTAACGTCAGCAAAATCGAGACCCTTTTCACGCAGGGCGGTTTCGATACGCTCTATATGAATAACCAGCCGGGCTCAAACGAGGAAGGCTATCTGGCGGCGGCGAACCTGCAGGCGCGGTTGATCCAGCACTGCCGCATTGAGCCCGTTTTGACCCCGCCGCTGGTAAAGCTGGTTAATGCCCATGCCACAAAAATCATCGCCGTCTCGCACGGCGTTGAACGCGTGTTGCTTCAGCATGGCGTCCGGCCCGAACTGTGTACGACAGTCAATAATGCCATCGACATCCACCAGCCTTTACCTGACCGACGCGCGATGCGCCAGCGCCTGAACATTGATGACGACACGTTTGTGTTCGGCAGTATCGGGTCGTTAATCCCTCGCAAAGCCAACCACCACACGCTGGAGGCGCTGGCACAGTTCAGCCAGAAGCATCCCGAGGCGAAATGGAAAATGGTGCTGGTCGGTGAAGGTGCCGAACGCCGCGCTTTAGCGGAACAGGCCCGAGCGCTGGGAATTGAAAACCACGTCATCTTCACCGGTTTTCAGAATACCCCATTTGATTACCTCGCTACGTTTGACGCCTTTATTCTGGCCTCAAAAAGCGAAGGGCTGCCGCGCGTGGTGCTGGAAGCGATGCTTCTCAATATCCCCGTGATTGGCTCTCAGGTGACCGGCACGGCGGAATTGATTGACCATGATTCGACAGGGCTGCTCTTCCCCTGGAGCGATGTTTCACAGCTTGCACAGCATCTGGACAATATCTGGGCAGACGCGGATCTGCGGGCTCGACTGGCGGCAGCTGCATACCAGAACGTCTGTCATACCTATGCCATCGAAAACTATGTCAGCGGTGTCGAAGCCGTGCTTGGCGCGCACTAACCAAACGAGATAACTATGTTTAAATTTCTTAATGCTCGCTATCGTCATATCACCGGGCGACACAACATTCCTTACAGCTCTCTGCCCGTGACGGGCGCGCTTGCTGCGGTGGATTCTATTGTGATTCCGTGTACCGGCGCAGATTTCGTCGAAGAAGCATTACTCTCTGCCACCTTCGCGGAACGTTATGCCACCGGGGTAAGCGAAATCGTCATCGTCAGCGATCAGCCTGAATCCGCCTTTGGGGTACTGCCGCCTAAAACCCGCGTCGTGACGCTTAACCTTCCCGTACGTGAGGAAAGTTACCGCTATAAGCAGATCTACCTCAGCCGTCTGGTGAAGCTTAACGCCCCGCTGCAGGCTCGCGGTGAAGGGGTATTGATGATCGATTCCGATCTCAACCTGCTCAAGATGCCCGAGATCAACATGGCCGACATGCACATTTACTCCAGCTTCCGTCAGGGCAAAATGATTGCCAAGCTGGACGGTGCGCCAGCGGAGAAAGTGCCGGCGTATTACAAAGAGACGGTGCGCCCGTATCTGGTCGATCACGTTAACGGCGCGTTTCTTGCGGCAACCAAAAAAACCTGGCGCCGTATCTGCCCGCTGTGGCTGACGCTGTTCCAGGATACCTGGGAGCTGATGGACGACACGCAGCCGCCGACCGATCAGCTGCCGCTCGCCGCGCTGCTGGACATGCTGGATTTAAAAACGGTTAACCTGGGGGACTGGATGAACTGGCCGGTCTCGAAAAAAATCGGCGGTCAGGAAGCCGTTGTACCGAAAGAGGTGATTGGCGCGCACGGCGGCTTCCCTCTCTCTGAATGGCAGAAGTATCTTGAATCGCCGGATAACAAACTGCTGTTCAAAGGTCAGGACTACACCCGCAAGGTGCGTTACCTGACGGACGAAGAGAAAAAGAAGCAATAAAATAAGGGGCCTGAGGCCCCTTTTTGATTACTTATCCCAGCTCAGGATCACTTTTCCTGACTGGCCGGAACGCATCGCGTCGAAGCCCTGCTGGAACTCATCGATGGAGAAACGGTGAGTAATAATCGGGGACAGATCCAGACCGGACTGGATCAGCGCCGCCATCTTGTACCAGGTCTCGAACATCTCGCGGCCATAGATGCCCTTGATGAACAGCCCCTTGAAGATGACTTTGTTCCAGTCGATAGACATGTCTGACGGCGGAATACCCAGCATCGCGATACGGCCACCGTGGTTCATGGTATCGAGCATGGTGCGGAACGCCGGTGGCGCACCGGACATCTCCAGACCCACGTCAAAGCCTTCGGTCATGCCCAGCTCTTCCATCACGTCGGTCAGGCTCTCTTTCGAGACATCTACCGCACGGGTGACGCCCATTTTGCGGGCCAGCGACAGACGGTATTCGTTCACGTCGGTGATCACAACGTTGCGCGCGCCCACGTGCTTCGCCACCGCAGCGGCCATAATGCCGATTGGGCCCGCGCCGGAGACCAGCACATCTTCACCGACCAGGTCGAAGGAGAGCGCCGTGTGCACCGCGTTGCCGAACGGGTCGAAGATGGAGGCCAGGTCGTCAGAGATATTGTCCGGGATTTTGAACGCGTTAAACGCCGGGATCACCAGGTATTCCGCGAAGCAGCCCGGGCGGTTTACGCCCACGCCAATGGTATTACGGCACAGGTGCGTACGTCCGCCGCGGCAGTTACGGCAGTGGCCGCAGGTAATATGGCCTTCACCGGAGACGCGATCGCCAATTTGGAAGCCTTTCACTTCCTGGCCGATACCCACCACTTCACCGACATATTCGTGACCGACAACCATCGGTACCGGAATGGTTTTCTGCGACCACTGATCCCAGTTGTAGATGTGAACGTCAGTACCGCAGATGGCGGTTTTACGAATTTTGATCAGCAGATCGTTATGACCGACTTCCGGCTCCGGCACGTCGGTCATCCAAATCCCTTCTTCCGCTTTCAGTTTGGATAACGCTTTCATCACACGTCCTCAGGCAATTACGCCCAGCTGTTTGCCGATGCGGGTAAAGGCTTCCACCGCACGTTCAATTTGTTTAGGTGTATGCGCCGCAGACATCTGGGTGCGGATACGCGCCTGACCTTTTGGCACCACCGGGAAGAAGAACCCGGTGACGTAAATCCCTTCTTTCTGCAGTTCGCGGGCAAATTGCTGCGCGACGACCGCATCGCCCAGCATCACCGGAATGATCGCGTGGTCAGCACCGGCCAGGGTAAACCCTGCGGCGCTCATTTTTTCACGGAACAGACGGGCGTTGGACCACAGGCGGTCGCGCAGCTCAGCGCCGGACTCCACCATCTCCAGTACCTTGATGGAGGCGGCAACAATGGCCGGCGCCAGGGAGTTGGAGAACAGATACGGGCGGGAGCGCTGGCGCAGCCACTCGACCACCTCTTTACGCGCGGCGGTATAGCCGCCGGACGCGCCGCCGAGCGCTTTGCCCAGCGTACCGGTGATGATATCCACGCGGCCCATCACGTCACAGTATTCGTGGGAACCGCGGCCGTTTTCGCCGACAAAGCCGACCGCGTGTGAGTCATCGACCATCACCAGCGCGTCGTATTTATCCGCCAGGTCGCACACGCCCTTCAGGTTGGCGATCACGCCGTCCATGGAGAATACGCCGTCGGTGGCGATCAGCACGTGGCGAGCACCCGCTTCACGGGCCTCTTTCAGGCGCGCTTCCAGCTCGACCATGTCGTTGTTGGCGTAGCGGAAACGCTTCGCTTTACACAGGCGTACGCCGTCTATGATGGAGGCGTGGTTCAGGGCGTCGGAGATAATCGCATCTTCTGCGCCAAGCAGGGTCTCAAACAGACCGCCGTTAGCGTCGAAGCAGGAGGAGTACAGAATCGCGTCTTCCATTCCGAGGAAGCTCGCCAGCTTTTGCTCAAGCTGCTTGTGGCTGTCCTGCGTACCGCAGATAAAGCGTACGGAGGCCATGCCGAAACCGTGGGTGTCCATGCCGTTTTTTGCAGCGGCAATCAGCTCAGGGTGATTCGCAAGACCTAAGTAGTTGTTCGCACAAAAGTTGATCACATGGCTGCCGTCGGCAACGGTGATGTCCGCCTGCTGGGCAGACGTGATAATACGCTCTTCCTTGAACAACCCTTCCGCACGTGCGGTGTCGAGGTCGCTGTTTAACTGTTTGTAAAAATCACCACGCATTGCAATTCTCCAGACTCGGCAAATTTCGGGACATATTACCCAAACCTATAGTTCATGACGAGATGACACGTCATCTCTTGTCGTTTTTGCAGCATAAATCACGCGTACCCCTGCGCTGTGAAGGTGAATGGCTGAAGGGCAGCCATACTAATGATATGATAGAGACATTAGCGTCCGGGATTGTCCCCGGGCTCCACACTTCAAAGGTTACAGTTATGATCATCGTTACCGGCGGCGCGGGCTTTATCGGCAGCAATATTGTTAAGGCTCTCAATGACAAAGGCATCACCGACATCCTGGTGGTTGACAACCTGAAAGACGGCACCAAGTTCGTCAACCTGGTGGATCTGAACATCGCTGACTACATGGATAAAGAAGACTTCCTTATCCAGATTATGGCAGGCGAAGAGTTCGGCGAGATCGAAGCCATCTTCCACGAAGGTGCGTGTTCTTCCACCACCGAGTGGGACGGCAAGTACATGATGGACAATAACTATCAGTACTCCAAAGAGCTCCTGCACTACTGCCTGGAGCGTGAAATTCCGTTCCTGTATGCCTCCTCCGCGGCAACCTACGGCGGCCGCACCTCGGACTTTATCGAATCCCGCGAGTATGAACAGCCGCTGAACGTCTACGGTTACTCCAAATTCCTGTTCGACGAGTACGTGCGTCAGGTGCTGCCTGAAGCGAACTCGCAGATCGTCGGCTTCCGTTACTTCAACGTGTACGGACCGCGCGAAGGCCACAAAGGCAGCATGGCGAGCGTGGCGTTCCACCTGAACACCCAGCTGAATAACGGCGAAAGCCCGAAACTGTTCGAAGGCAGCGACGGCTTTAAGCGCGACTTCGTTTACGTGGGCGACGTTGCCGCAGTGAACCTGTGGTTCTGGGAAAACGGCGTATCCGGCATCTTCAACCTGGGTACCGGCCGCGCGGAGTCCTTCCAGGCGGTGGCTGACGCAACGCTGGCGTATCACAAAAAAGGCAGCATCGAGTACATTCCGTTCCCTGACAAGCTGAAAGGCCGTTATCAGGCGTTCACCCAGGCTGACCTGACCAACCTGCGCGCCGCAGGCTACGACAAGCCGTTCAAGACCGTTGCCGAAGGCGTAACGGAATATATGGCCTGGCTGAACCGCGACGCATAAGTATGAAGATTCTGGTGATCGGCCCGTCATGGGTGGGCGACATGATGATGTCGCAAAGTCTCTATCGCACGCTCAAGGCGCGTTATCCCCAGGCGATAATCGACGTGATGGCACCCGCGTGGTGCCGTCCGCTGTTGTCGCGTATGCCGGAAGTGAACGAGGCGATCCCGATGCCGCTTGGCCACGGGGCGCTGGAAATTGGCGAACGCCGCAAGCTCGGCCATAGCCTGCGCGATAAGCGCTACGATCGGGCGTATGTCCTGCCAAACTCCTTTAAATCCGCCCTTGTGCCTTTCTTTGCAGGTATCCCACATCGCACCGGCTGGCGCGGTGAAATGCGCTACGGCCTGCTGAACGATGCGCGGGTGCTGGATAAAGAGGCCTGGCCGCTGATGGTGGAGCGCTATGTGGCGCTGGCCTACGACAAAGGCGTGATGCGCAGTGCGAAAGATCTGCCGCAGCCGCTGCTGTGGCCACAGCTTCAGGTTAACGACGGTGAAAAATCCCAGACCTGCAGCGCGTTTGGCCTTTCGTCTGAACGCCCGATGATTGGCTTCTGCCCCGGCGCCGAGTTCGGCCCGGCAAAACGCTGGCCGCACTATCACTATGCGGAGCTGGCGAAACAGCTGATTGACGAAGGCTACCAGATTGTTCTGTTCGGTTCGGCAAAGGACCACGAGGCAGGCAACGAAATTCTCGCGACGCTCAGTAATGAACAGCAGGCCTGGTGCCGCAACCTGGCGGGAGAAACGCAGCTTGAACAGGCTGTTATTCTGATTGCCGCCTGTGAGGCCGTGGTCAGCAACGATTCGGGCCTGATGCACGTCGCCGCCGCGCTAAACCGCCCGCTGGTGGCGCTGTATGGCCCAAGTAGCCCGGACTTCACGCCCCCGCTTTCTCATAAAGCGCGCGTCATCCGCCTGATCACCGGCTATCACAAAGTACGCAAGGGCGATGCCGCAGAAGGCTACCATCAGAGCCTGATCGACATTACGCCAGAGCGCGTTCTCGAAGAGCTTAACGAACTGCTGTTGAGCGAAGAAGGATAACGAATGCGGGTACTGATCGTTAAAACTTCTTCGATGGGCGATGTTCTGCATACGCTCCCGTCACTGACGGACGCCATGCGGGCCATTCCCGACATTCGTTTTGACTGGGTGGTGGAAGAAGGCTTCGCGCAGATCCCCACCTGGCATGAAGCGGTTGACCGCGTGATCCCGGTGGCGATCCGCCGCTGGCGCAAAGCGTGGTTCTCCGCGCCGATTAAAGCCGAACGCAAAGCCTTCCGTGAGGCGGTGCGGGCACAGCATTACGACGCCATCATCGACGCCCAGGGGCTGGTGAAAAGCGCCGCGCTGGTGACGCGTCTGGCACACGGCGTAAAGCACGGCATGGACTGGCACACCGCCCGCGAACCGCTGGCGAGCCTGTTCTATAACCGTCGCCACCACATCGCAAAGCAACAGCATGCCGTCGAACGTACCCGCGAGCTGTTTGCAAAAAGCCTGGGCTATGCGAAACCGGAAACCCAGGGCGACTACGCCATTGCGCAGCACTTTTTGCGCAATACAGATCCCTGTGCGCAGCCTTATCTTGTCTTCCTGCATGCCACAACGCGCGACGATAAACACTGGCCGGAAACGCACTGGCGAAGCCTGATTGAACTAATGCAACCTACCGGCATCCATATTAAACTGCCCTGGGGCGCTGAACATGAGCGGCAGCGTGCAGGGCGTCTGGCAGCAGGTTTTTCACACGTCGAGGTATTACCGAAACTCACGCTGGCGCAGGTTGCCGCGCAGCTGGCGGGAGCGAATGCTGTTGTTTCCGTTGATACAGGTTTAAGCCATTTAACCGCGGCGCTGGATCGTCCGAATATTACGATTTTTGGTCCGACCGATCCCGGATTGATCGGGGGTTACGGTAAAAACCAGCATCAGATGGTCAGCCCGACCCAGCAAACGAAGGATATCAGCGCAGATGCTATTTTTTCATTTTTACAGGGCAGCCGTTGGCTTTCCAACAGGGATATCTAACGCATGAGTTACGTATTTCTGCTGATTTTACTCTTTCCGGTGAAGCTTATCCGGAAGCTGTTCCGCAAAGAGACAGGTAAAAACCTGGTCATTCAGACAGCAAAAATCGGCGATTTTGTTAATGCAACGCCCCTTCTGGCATACCTGCAAAAAAGCGACGTGCTCATCAGTCGTAGCGTGGGTGCGCTGGCGAAGCATGATGAGACGATCGATGAGATTTTTTTTATCGAGCAGCATAAGCGTAACCTGTGGCGAAAGCTGGTCTTTGCCTGCCGGATCATGAACCGCTATGACAATGTCTATCTCCTGCAACCCAATAGCGTGAACCTCTTTTTCGCCTCCGTGTGTAACGCTAAAAACAAACAGTTTTTAAGCACTTACACGCGCAGATGGTATCACGGTATTTTCTATGCAACGGCAGACGGTACTGTTGAACACGGTAAGAAGACTCTTTCAGTCACGAACTATCTCAAACTGGCCGATCGCACCTTAACCTGGCAAGACTCGCCAAAGCACGCCACAAAGCCTCTTTTCAAACCTGCGACCTATCCGGCAATCCTCGATAAACCCGGCGTGATCCGCATTGGCATCAGCGTAGCCGCGGGAAATAAAGCGAAAACCGTTCCGCCGGTCATCTGGAAGCAAATTGCCGATCGTCTCGCCGACCTGCCCTGCGAATTTTATGTGTTTGGCGCCCCGAATGAACAATCGTGGATGGATGATATCACCCGCGCTTATGGTGAACTGCCCAACTTTATTAACCTGATTGGCAAAATCTCGCTTGAAGAGCTGCCGTGGGCCATTTCTAAAATGGATTGCTATATCGCGTCTGACTCGGGGAATGTCTACATTGCCGATGCGGTCGGCGTGCCGGTAATCTTACTGTTCGGGCCTTGTTGCCACTATGAACAGCGTCCGCTGGGCAACGTATTGCTGATTGGTAATGATGTCAACATTTGCTCATATGTTTTTGAAACACGATATTACTTCTCACAGAGCCGGGAAGAACTCTTCGCTGTAACAGACGAAGCGCTACGTGAACTCAAACACTTCATTTGCGAGTTACCCACAATTAATACAGACGCATACTCCTTTGGTGCTCAGGGAAACTAATTATTATGGCTTTTCTAAGCATCATTATTGCCGCGCATAACGCCAAAGATACGCTTCACACTACGCTAGAAAGCCTGCAAAACGCGATTGAGGGTGCGGGGGATGATGTAGAGATCATTATCTTTAACGACAGTTCCAATGACTCAACGCAGGATATTATTGAAGCGTGGCTGCCAATGCTTCCGAATGCGCAATCCCGATACGTCGAGTACCGTAACGTAGGCCATGTTCGAAACAGTGCCCTCTCGCTGGCCACAGGTGAATACATTACCATGCTGGATAGCGATGACCGGATGAAACCGGGCAGCATCAGGGACGCGGTGGCGTTTCTCAAATCAGAGCGCCCTGATATGCTCCTGACGCGCCTGCTGGAAATTCGCGACACCAAAAAAATGACAGCCGACTGGCAGGGGTTCTCTCCTGTTGCTTTGTCACAACATGAGGCAATAAAGCGGTTCCTGCAGCACAAAGATTTTCAGGCACATCTCATCGGGCAATTCATTCATCGGGAATTGTATGTGAATAACCCGATTCCTTCGATGGTCTGCTATGAAGATTTTGCCGTGTTTCCCGGCATGCTGATGCAATCGAGTAAAATAGTCTATCAGCGTCAGGGACATTATTATTACATCAAACGTAACGACAGTTTGTCGAGCCGTCTCGACGCCAGTAAAATCGCTACGCTGGTTGATTGCACATTACAAATGGAAGAAACATTCCCTCGTTCTTTTAAGCATCTTGTTAATTGTCACTGGTTTGATATCTACAGAAACCACCGGCAGTATCTGACTGACCTGCAACTCAAACTGGTTAAACAGCGGGTCAATGCACTTTATTCTCTCTCTTTCTTCTTTACCAGAGATGTACGTTTCAGCTACAAAAAAAGGGTCATTGAAGCATTATGGAAAAAGTAAAACTGCGGCTTTATCAGCTGACGCTGATTTTAAGCCTTATTTCGCTTGCGCTGGCGCTGCTGAGTTCAGGTAAGCAGCGGGAGTTTTTCTATATTGCGATTTATGCCAGCATTATCGGCTTGGCGTGCGAATATAAAAAAATCACAGTGCGTCCTTTTTCTATCGCATTGCCGATTTTATTGATTGGCCTGCTTAATCTTGGCTGGTATCTGGTGTATGAATATCATAGCGAAGGTCTGAACGTTTATAGCGATTATCTCGGTGCAAGTAAAAAATTAATTCTGGCAAGTATTCTCATTTTTTATCTTGACCGGTTTAAGTCTTATATTGATAAAGCATCCTTCCAGAAATATTTTCTATACGCCTCTGGTGCAGGGTTTATACTCGCCACTGGCTATGGCTTATGGCAGGCTTCACAGGGTATGGGGCGTATCGAGATGGCCATAAACCGTGCGACCGTGTCGGCCTATGTTTATTCTGTATTGTCACTGGCGTTTGTATACAGCCTTTATCTAGAGAAAAATATCAAACTGTATGTAGCCGCAGGACTCATCATCTTAATATCTTATTTCGTCATTCTTCTAACGGGCACCCGTGCCGCAATGGGGTTATATCTACTCCTGGCGATTGTACTCACGCTTTATCACTTCAGAAGAATCCACCTTAAATCTACGCTGATTTTCTTATGTATTGTGGCGGGTATTGTTATCGTTAGCTACAAGCCATTAATCTTACCTAAGATACAACAAACACAAGCTGAAGTTGAAAGTTATCAGAAAGGCTATGATGCAACCTCACTCGGCGCACGTTTTTCTATGTGGAGTGTTGGCATTCAAAACGGGCTGGCCCATCCTTTAGGGCAGTCAGTTGAAGACCGAGAAATATGGACACAGCAATATGTGAAAAATGGGCACCCACACCTCGCGGCTGCACTCGAGTTTATCAGGGTGCATCTGCACAATGAGTTTATTGAAAAATATTCTCTGCAGGGGATCCCAGGGCTGGCGATATTAGTGTTTTTCTATATATCGATGATCGTTTACGCCCTTAAAAACAGAAATGGCCTGCTGCTGACGACCATGCTTCTTTTATTACTCTATGGCCTGACTGACGTCATACTGTTGAGTTCTGAGGCTTTAATCTTCTTTGTCACCGTGTTTGCGCTGAGTACCCCTTTTTCGCAAACCAGGCAACGCTAATGATAATGCCCGCCTGGCGGGCATTATTTTTTCTTGTATTGATAAAACTCCGCCAGCGTCATCCCTACCGTCTTATCGGATAACCAGCTAAAGAGCGTTTCTAAATCCTGATACAACCCTTCAATCGCCGCCTCATCTTTAAACGTTGGGCTTCCGCCAGGCATAAATTCCGACGAATGAAGCATAAACTCCACGTACTCACTTCCCTGCGACAGGCATTGCTGTGCGACCTGAATCATTTGCGCCGCATTCCCACCGGACGGTCTTAGCCAGTTCACAGAGGGTGAGCGGTATTTACCGCGAAGCCTGTCGTAACCCTGTTTGATCGTGTTCAACCACGCCGGGTGTTTATACTGAATGCTCATCGGCACTTCGAGTAATGGGCTATTGCCTGCCCGGGAAATATTGTCTAAATCCATGAAATAGGCGTGGTCGGGGAAATGCTGATAATCCGTTCCGCCATTACCCTGCGGGGCGCCTTTCGCATTGCGCCAGTTCACGCGTGGCGTCACGGAGCAATCCACCTGGTAGCCCAGTTCAACGAGCAATTTTGCGTAGCGACTGTCAAATGCCCAACGTCCGGCACGGTGGCTTAACATTTTGGTCTGGAAGGTCTCTTCCAGCAGGCGGGTCATGAACAGCACTTTTTCGCGCATCACCTCATCCGAAAATTCAACCAGATAAGGCTGCCATCGCCAGTCATCGCCCGTGAGATCGTGCTCCGGCGGGCTATTCCATGCGTGAAGGTGCATTCCCACCTCCCCCTGACCGCGGGCGATTGCGTCCCTGGCGAATTCGATGAAAACGGGTTCGATCGCCATCTCGTAATTGGTCAGCCACACGGGCTTAAAGCCGAAACGCTCACAAAGCGCCTGGAAACGCGCCAGATAACGCGCATTTTCCGTTTTAATGACGCGGTGATTTTGCCAGAGATTATCGCCCTCAGTATCAATTGTGATGATAAACGCTGGTTTGTTCATAATGAGTCCGCAAGACAGGAAAGTTAGCGCTATGTTACGCACTCTCCAAAGCATGAGTAAACCCTTCCAGGGAAATTACTGAGATTATGGAGAAAGAGTGCAAGTCGCTATCAGGTCTATTAGAATTGCCATCAGTACAACGCCGATAAGATGATGATGAATAACTTACCTGACACACCTGATTTGCGCATTTTACTTATCAAACTCCGCCATCATGGCGACATGTTGCTGACCACTCCCGTCATTGATTCGCTACGTCAAAAATGGCCGCAGGCGCAGATTGATGTCCTGCTGTATGAAGAAACGCGCGATATGCTCGCCGCGCATCCGGCGATCGGTACAATTTATGGAATCGATCGTAAATGGAAACAGCTTGGCACGCTCAAGCATCTTCAAAAAGAGTGGCAGTTGCTGAGTGCGTTAAGAAATCAGCATTATCATCTGGTGATTAACCTTGCCGATCAATGGCGTAGCGCTATCGTCACCCGCTTCATCGGTGCACCCGTTCGCCTCGGATTCGCGTTTAACAAACGCAACAGTGCATTCTGGCGTTTTTGTCACACCGATCTGGTCTCTGTCGACGGTCACAAATCCCTGCATACGGTCGAACAGAATCTTTCCATTCTGGCGCCATTACAGGTCGCGCCGCAGCCTGCTGTCACCATGGCTTACACCGCAGAAGACTGGCATCATGCCCGCCAAAAGCTGACGCAGACGGCTGTGGGTGACAGCTATATCGTGATCCAGCCGACGTCCCGCTGGTTCTTTAAATGCTGGAGCGAAGACAAAATGGCGCAAACCATTACTGCACTGCAGCAGGATGGTCATACGGTTGTGCTCACCGCGGGGCCGGATAAAAAAGAGCTGGCGATGATCGATCGCATTCTCGCCGCCTCGCCAAAGACGGGGGTCGTCTCGCTGGCGGGCCAGCTAACGTTGCGCCAGCTGGCCTCACTTATCGATCATGCGCGTCTTTTTATCGGCGTTGACTCCGTTCCAATGCATATGGCCGCCGCGCTGCAAACGCCCTGCGTGGCGCTATTTGGCCCTTCTAAACTCACGTTTTGGTCTCCATGGCAAGTCAACGGTGAAGTCATCTGGGCCGGCGATTACGGCCCTCTACCCGATCCGGATGCCATTGATACCAAAACGAAAGAACGCTATCTCGACGCCATTCCCGTTGATGCTGTCGTCTCCGCCGCAAGGAGATATCTGTCATGAAACACCATCGTCTGGCCATTGTTCGACAAAAGTATCGCCCTGATGGCGGAGCGGAACGCTTCGTTTCGCGCGCTCTCACCGCGCTGAGCAATCAGAACCTTGAGCTCAACGTCATCACGCGTGAGTGGCAGGGAGAGAAGCAAGACGACTGGCATATCCATATTTGCAACCCTCCAAAATGGGGCCGCATCAGTCGAGAGCGCGGATTTGCACAGGCCGCGCGCGCGCTGTGGCAGCAACAGCAGTTTGATATTGTTCAAAGCCATGAGCGCATCCCGGGTTGTGATATCTATCGCGCGGGTGATGGGGTGCATCGTCGCTGGCTGCTTCAGCGCGCGCGCATTTTACCTGCCTGGCGTGCGCAAATGCTGATGTATGACCGCTATCACCGCTACGTGATGCGTGCGGAACGGGAAATGTATCAGGCGCCTGAGTTGAAAGCCGTAATCTGTAATGCGGAGATGATCAAACGCGAAATCGTTGAAGACTTTGATATTGACGCAAATAAAATTCATGTGATTTATAATTCTATTGATTCCAGCCGCTTCGTTCCGGCCCAGGAGGCACAGCGTGCGATGCTGCGCCAGCAATTTGGTTTGCCAGCCGATGCCGTTGTGTTCTGTTTTGTTGGCTCAGGGTTTGAACGAAAAGGATTAGCCAGCGCCATACGCGCTATCGCTGGAACATCAGCCTGGCTGATTGTGGTTGGGCAAGATAAAGCAGAGCGTCGTTATCGCGACCTCGCCCGTTCGTTAGGCTGCGAGGGGCAAATCCGTTTCCTGGGGGTGCAAAAAGAAACTCTGCCTTTTTATCAGCTATCCGATGGTTTACTGTTGCCAACGCTGTATGATCCCTTTCCTAACGTCATTCTTGAAGCGATGGCCTGCGGCTTGCCCGTCATTACTTCAGAGAGTTGCGGTGGTGCAGAGTTTATTCAACAAGGCCAGAACGGATTTTATTGTGACGCACTTGATATCAGTACATTGAAGGAAGCGGTAGCCGCCATTCCTTCACTGGAAAAAAATAACAATATGGGACGAGCGGCACGTGAACGTGTAAAAGACGCCACTCCCGAAAAACTATCAAGTCAGCTTATTACGCTTTATCAAAAATTACTGGATTAAAAATGCGCATCCTAATGATTATTGATGGTTTACCCGGTGGAGGAGCTGAAAAAACGGTTCTTACACTCTCCCGTGGATTAATAGAAATGGGACATCAGGTCTCTCTATTCTCTCTGCGGAAAGTGTGCGACTACGCCATCCCGGAAGGCATCGATTATCGGGTTGTTCAGGACACATGTAAAAAACCGTGGCGAAAGCTGACGGAAATCCCACGCCGCGCCCAACTGCTGGATCAGGCGATTGAGCGAGCTGAGCGCAGCGGCAAATTTGATGTGGTGTTCTCTCACCTGCACAAAACCGACCGCATTGTGTCGCACTGCCGCGCGCTGGAACGTGATAAAGTCTGGTTCTGCGTGCACGGCATGTTCTCGTTTTCCTATCTTCGCCATCGCAGCGGACTTTCGCGCTGGTTTAAACATCTTAAAATCCGTCATACCTACGAAAACCGCAACGTTGTCGCCGTCTCAGGCGCCGTGTTGACAGATCTTTCCGAAACGCTGGCGCTCAATCTTCGACGCAAAGCGGTTATCCATAATCCTTTCGATATTCCTGAAATTCAGCGTCTGGCGGATGCGCCCTTCGAGATGCAGGGAAAGGATTACATTATTCATGTTGGCCGCTTCCATGAGCACAAACGCCACGACCGACTCTTACGTGCGTTCGCCCTGAGTAAAATTGACACCACGCTGGTCATGATGGGTAATGGATCTGACGTTCAAATTCAAAAACTCAAGCAGCTTGCTGCCGAGCTGGGTATTGAAAACAAAACGGTTTTCCGCCCGTTCGAGTCCAATCCCTATCCCTGGATTAAAGGGGCACGCCTTTTAGTGTTAAGTTCTGACTGCGAAGGTTTTGGTAATGTGCTGGTCGAAGCCATTATCTGCCAGACGCCACCGGTCAGTACAAATTGCCCCGGAGGCCCTGCCGAAATCCTCACCGGCGCTTTAGCGCGCGGGCTGGCAGAGTTAAATGACGAGTCACTGGCAAAAACGCTGGCGGATATTTATACCGCCCCGCCGGTCGTTGGCGATACAACCATCGCGTCGTTCGGTATCAATGCCATTTGCCAGCAATATGTTGCTCTGGTCGACAATCAAAAATAATCAGGTTTCTTATGCAAAATTCAGCCCCATTGTTAAGCGTGGTGGTTGCCGTTTATAACGGTGAAGCTTTCCTGGATCAGTTCTTTACCTGCCTTGTCAATCAACGCATCGACAGCATGGAAGTCATCATTGTCAATGACGGCTCTACTGACCGCTCGATGGAGATCGTCGAAAACTGGCGAGAAAAACTGCCGCAGCTGCAGGTCATAGAACAGCAAAACCAGGGCGTATCCATCGCGCGTAACACCGGTCTGGCCGTTGCGACGGGTCAATATCTCTCTTTCCCGGATATTGATGATGTCTTTAAACCCGGCATGTACCAGCGCCTGCTGGATATGGCCGTCACGCAGGATCTGGATGTCGCCACCTGTAACGGGAACTACGTCTGGGAGAATAACAAGAAACCCTCGCGCCCGATCTTCCCTGAAGACAAACTGGCTTCGACTGGGGTCATGGCTGGCCCTGCGTGGTTAAAAATGGCGCTGGACTCTCGTAAATTCCTTCACGTCACCTGGCTGAACATCTATCGCCACGACTTTATCCGTAAACACAATTTCCATTTCGAACCCGGCCTGCGCCATCAGGATATTCCGTGGACCACCGAAGTGCTGCTCGCGGCAGAGCGGGTTCAGTACACCAGTGAACGTTATTACGACTACTACATTCACTCTGCATCGGTGTCCCATATGCCGGACAATGACGACACGCTGATTCGTTCCGCGCGTCACTACATGAAAATCCTGCAGATGCTCGATGCCATCAATCAGCGCTACCCGGATAAAGTTAAAGGGATCCCTGCATGCCACTGGCAAATTGCCAAAGAGGGGCTGGGCATTATTCACACCTTCGACAACATGAAGGATGAGAAGAAGAAATCAATGATTATTAAAGAGTTCTTCGAAACAGGCATCTGGAAACTCATCTGGAAAAGTGCAAAAAGTCCGCGTCTGCGCTGGCGGCTGGGTCGACGTTATTTCCGTTTGAAACGGTATCTGGCATAAGAGATAGCTTTACCTGGCCTAAATGCTTAGAATTTGCCCGCCGAAACTAAAAAAACGGATAATCGCTTGGAATTGTTGTATACCGCTCTGCTCTACATCATTCAGCCACTGGTGTGGCTGAGACTGTTGCTTCGTAGCCGGAAAGCGCCTGCGTATCGTAAACGCTGGGCTGAACGCTATGGCTTCTGCCGCAATAAAGTCGTACCGGACGGTATTTTGCTGCATTCCGTTTCTGTCGGTGAAACGCTGGCGGCGATCCCGCTGGTTCGCGCCCTGCGTCACCGCTACCCTTCGCTGCCAATCACCGTCACGACGATGACGCCAACCGGCTCGGAGCGCGCGTTATCCGCTTTCGGTAAAGACGTGCAGCACGTCTATCTGCCTTACGATCTGCCCTGCGCCATGAATCGTTTCCTGAATACCGTTCGCCCGAAGCTGGTGATCGTGATGGAAACCGAACTGTGGCCGAATATGATTTCCGCCCTGCATGCCCGTAAAATCCCGCTGGTCATTGCCAACGCCCGCCTTTCAGAGCGCTCGGCGAAAGGTTACGGCAAGCTGGGTAAGTTTATGCGCCGCCTGCTGAGCAAAATTACGCTGATTGCCGCGCAGAACGAAGAGGATGCGGCACGCTTTATCGCGCTGGGCCTGAAACGCAACCAGCTTGCGGTAACGGGCAGCCTGAAATTTGATATTTCCGTTACCCCGGAACTCGCCGCCCGTGCGATCACGCTGCGTCGCCAGTGGGCCCCGCGTCGTCAGGTCTGGATTGCCACCAGTACTCATGATGGCGAAGAAGAGATCATTCTGCAGGCTCACCGCAAGCTGCTGGAAAAATTCCCTGATTTACTGCTGATCCTCGTGCCTCGCCATCCGGAGCGTTTTAAAGATGCCCGTGAAATGGTCCAGAAAGGCGGATTCAGCTTCACGCTGCGCAGCAGCGGTGAAATTCCTTCCGGCAGCACCCAGGTGGTGATTGGCGATACGATGGGCGAGCTGATGCTGCTGTACGGAATCGCTGACCTCGCGTTTGTCGGTGGCAGCCTGGTCGAGCGCGGCGGTCATAACCCGCTGGAGCCGGCAGCCCACGCCATTCCGGTACTGATGGGACCACACACGTTTAACTTCAAAGATATCTGCGCGAAATTACAGCAGGCCGATGGTTTAATTACCGTGACCGATGCGGATTCGGTGGTTAAAGAGGTATCGACCCTTCTGACTGACGAAGATTATCGCCTGTGGTACGGGCGTCATGCCGTCGAAGTGCTGCACCAGAACCAGGGCGCGCTGACCCGACTGCTGCAGCTTCTGCAACCTTATCTGCCCCAGCGGAGCCACTGATGTCAACGCGCCTGTCGGTCGTCATGATCGCCAAAAACGCCGCCGACCTGCTTCCGGATTGCCTGGCGTCGGTTGCCTGGGCTGACGAGATAGTCATTCTCGACTCCGGAAGTACAGACAACACGGTGGACGTTGCCCGGGCAGCGGGCGCAAAAGTCTTTGTCGACGCTGACTGGCAGGGCTATGGCATCCAGCGCCAGCGCGCGCAGGGGTATGCCACAGGTGATTATGTCCTGATGCTCGACACCGACGAACGCATCACGCCTGAGCTTCAGCAGGCCATTCAGGCGGTGATTTCCTCGCCCCAGCCTGGCGCCGTATACAGCATTGCCCGCCGCAACTACTTCCTTGGCCGTTTTATGCGCCACAGCGGCTGGTATCCTGACCGCGTGATGCGCCTCTACGAGCGCGAGCGGTATCAATACAACGACAATCTGGTGCATGAATCCCTGAGCTGCGATAGCGCCCAGGTCATTCCCCTGACGGGCGATTTGCTGCACCTGACCTGTCGTGATTTCGCGAGCTTCCAGCGTAAACAGCTCAACTATGCCACCGCATGGGCTCAGGAGCGTCACCAGCGCGGCAAGAAGGCCTCGCTGACGGGTATCTTCACCCACACGCTGGGCGCGTTCCTGAAAACGCTGCTGCTGCGTGGTGGCGTGCTGGACGGTAAGCAGGGCTGGTTACTCGCGGTAGTGAATGCCCAGTATACTTTCAACAAATACACCGAGCTGTGGGCGCTCTGCCGCGGCTACTCAGAGAAAACGTGAGCCATGAGCACAAAAGCGATTTATCCGGGTACCTTCGATCCGATCACCAACGGTCATCTTGATATCATCACCCGTGCGGCGTGCATGTTCGACAAGGTGATCCTGGCCATTGCCGCCAGCCCCAGCAAAAAGCCGATGTTTGACCTCAACGAGCGGGTACAGCTCGCCACCGATGCCATTTCGCACCTGCCGAATGTTGAGGTGGTCGGGTTTAGCGACCTGATGGCTAACTTCGCCCGCGCTCAGCAGGCAAACATTCTTATCCGTGGTTTACGCGCGGTGGCAGACTTCGAGTATGAGATGCAGCTGGCGCACATGAACCGCCACCTGATGCCGGAGCTGGAGAGCGTGTTCCTGATGCCCTCCAAAGAGTGGTCGTTTATCTCTTCCACGCTGGTAAAAGAGGTGGCGCGTCATCACGGCGATGTCACCCATTTCCTGCCGACGAACGTCCACCAGGCATTGATGGAAAAGCTAAAGTAGCCTTATTTCTGGCACTGACGGCAGTAGAACGTGGCGCGCTGGGCGTGCTTCGTGGCAATCACTGGCGTGCCGCAGACTCTGCACGGTTCGCCTTTACGGCCATACACCTGCAGCTCCTGGGCAAAATAGCCCGGCTTGCCGTCACTTTGCAGGAAGTCCTTCAACGTTGTCCCGCCCTGCTCAATCGAGCGAAGTAATACGGCTTTAATCACCCGGACCAGCAGCTCGCACTCCTGCGCCGACAGCGAAGAGGCCAGCCGATCGGGATGGATCCCCGCCGCAAACAGCGATTCGCTGGCGTAGATATTCCCCACGCCGACCACCAGCTTGTTATCCATCAGCCAGGGCTTAATCGGGCTTTTCTTCTTCGCACACTTCGCCTTGAGGTATTCTGCGTTAAACGCGTCTGAGAGCGGCTCCGGGCCCAGATGCGCCAGCACGTTATGCCCTTCCAGCTCCTTCGTCCACAGCCACGCGCCAAAGCGCCGTGGGTCGGTGTAACGGAGCACTTTGCCGTTGCTCATCACCAGATCGACGTGGTCGTGCTTTTCCGCAGGCAGTTCTTCGGTAAGAATGCGCAGGCTCCCGGACATCCCCAGGTGGATAATAATCCAGCCGTCGGGCAGTTCCAGCAGCAGGTATTTCGCGCGACGCTGTACGCTAAGGACGGGTTTATCGCTCAGGGCATGGATCTCATCGGACACCGGCCAGCGCAGACGTCCATTGCGGACCACCGCATGAAGAATCGTCGCGCCGACCAGATGGGGCTCAATGCCGCGACGGCTGGTTTCTACCTCAGGTAATTCAGGCATGGTTCCTCCGTTGAGATGCAGAATGCAAAAAACCCCGCAGTTGCGGGGTTTTTCGATACAAGGAGACTAAAATTATTTGATTTTAGCTTCTTTGTACAGTACGTGCTGGCGTACAACTGGATCGAATTTTTTCAGTTCCAGTTTTTCCGGCTTAGTACGTTTGTTCTTCGTGGTGGTGTAGAAGTGACCTGTACCAGCAGAAGAAACCAGCTTGATTTTCTCGCGAATACCTTTAGCCATGATTTATTTCCTCTTTAAGTACTTAGTACTTTTCGCCACGGGCACGCAGTTCGGACAGAACTGTATCGATGCCTTTCTTATCGATTACACGCATACCTTTAGCAGATACGCGCAGGGTGACAAAACGCTTCTCGCTCTCAACCCAGAAACGGTGAGAGTGCAGGTTCGGCAGGAAACGGCGTTTAGTCGCGTTCAGTGCGTGGGAACGGTTGTTACCGGTCACCGGACGCTTGCCAGTAACTTGGCAGACTCGGGACATGTCTATTCTCCAAAAATCAAATTAGCTCGAGCTTCGTATGGGGTATCGGCGCCTCGTCAGGCTTTACAGCCCGGTCATCGCATAGTTCTAAGTGAACTCTCGATTGCCAGGCCCAAATGCCAAACCCGAGATTCTCAAAGGTGGCGTAGTATACGCTGACTCGGCGGTGTGCTCAAGTCCCGAACAGACAAAGATCCCGATGGATCGCGAGAAATAGCCTAAATCCAGCCATGTTCTGCGAAAGAAATGTACTCACCGCGGCCAATTATCAAATGGTCCAGCACACGAATGTCCATGAATTGACAGCATTTGATAATGCGTTCGGTGATTTCTTTGTCCGCTCTGCTCGGTTCTGCACAGCCAGAGGGGTGATTATGCGCGAGGATCACGCCCGCTGCATTCACTTTTATCGCTTCCCGCACAATTTCACGCGGATGCACCTCAACGTGACTCAATGTGCCCGCAAAGAGACAGCTATGTTTCAGCACCCGATTTCTGTTATCGACAAAGATCACCATAAAGATCTCGCGTTCGATATCGGTTAACTGGCTTTGCAGGAATTCGCGCGTCATTTCAGGCGTCAGGATCGGATCTTCCTTCTCCATGCGGACATTGTAAAAACGGCGGGCAAGTTCAGCAATGCCCCTCAGCTGGGCATATTTCGCCACGCCAATTCCCTCAACGTGCTTAAACTGCGCCATATCGGCGGTCAATAAACCGTACAGCGAACCGAAATGTGCGATCAGCTCTTTTGCCAGCGTAAATACCGTTTTTCCTGGCGTTCCGGTACGTAAAAAGAGCGCCAGCAGTTCATCGTCTTTTAACAGGCTAACGCCATAGCGCAGCAGTTTTTCGCGCGGCAGCAGCTCCTCATCCTCTTCTTCCATGCTCTTTCTCCCCTTTTTAACCTCATGCTGCCACAGGCCAATCCGTCGCTCGACAGCCACATTGCGTTCTTGCGTAGCGCCTCGCAAAGTGGACGAAGGACAAAATCACCCCGCTTTGGGGATTGTGATAAAATGCCCGCTCTCTGGTGAAACCCAACAGGAAAGAATCATGATGAGCCTGGCCGGTAAAAAAATCGTTCTTGGCGTGAGCGGCGGCATTGCTGCTTATAAAGCGCCGGAGCTGGTGCGTCGTCTGCGCGAGCGCGGAGCTGACGTGCGGGTCGCGATAACCGAAGGCGGTAAAGCCTTTATCACTCCCCTGAGCCTGCAGGCCGTTTCAGGATACCCGGTATCTGACAGCCTGCTCGATCCGGCCGCCGAAGCCGCGATGGGCCATATTGAGCTGGGTAAATGGGCAGACCTGGTTATCCTCGCCCCCGCCACGGCTGATTTAATCGCTCGGGTGGCAGCCGGTATGGCAAACGACCTGGTCTCCACCATTTGTCTGGCCACCCCTGCGCCTGTTGCCGTCGTTCCTGCCATGAACCAGCAGATGTACCGTAACGCGGCCACCCAGCATAATCTTGAGACGCTGGCCTCACGCGGCCTGCTTATCTGGGGTCCGGACAGCGGCAGCCAGGCCTGCGGCGACGTTGGCCCGGGTCGCATGCTTGATCCGCTGACGATTGTTGATATGGCCGCAGCCCATTTTTCGCCTGTCAACGATCTGCAACATCTCAACATCATGATTACCGCGGGCCCCACGCGCGAGCCGCTGGATCCGGTGCGCTACATCACCAACCACAGCTCCGGCAAAATGGGCTTTGCGATTGCCGCCGCCGCCGCAAGGCGTGGCGCGAACGTCACGCTGGTGAGCGGCCCGGTATCGCTGCCTACCCCTGCGTTTGTGAAACGAATTGACGTGACCACCGCGCTGGAGATGGAAGCCGCCGTGCAGGCACATGCGCAAAGCCAGCAGATTTTTATCGGCTGTGCGGCCGTCGCAGACTATCGTGCCGAGACGATCGCCGAGGCTAAAATTAAAAAGCAAGGCGATGAATTAACACTAAAAATGGTGAAAAACCCGGACATTGTCGCCGGTGTCGCCGCACTAAAAAGCCATCGTCCATACGTTGTTGGGTTTGCCGCAGAAACGAATAATGTGGAAGAATATGCCCGGCAAAAACGTACCCGCAAAAACCTCGATTTGATTTGCGCGAACGACGTATCGCTGGCCACACAAGGATTTAACAGCGACAGCAACGCACTGCACCTTTTCTGGCAGGATGGAGATAAAGTCTTACCGCTTGAGCGCAAGGAACTCCTGGGCCAACAATTACTCGACGAGATCGTTACCCGTTATGATGAAAAAAATCGACGTTAAGATTCTGGACCCGCGTGTTGGCGAGCAATTCCCGCTGCCAACCTATGCCACCTCCGGCTCTGCCGGTCTTGACCTGCGCGCCTGTCTCGATGACGCCGTAGAACTGGCTCCGGGTGCCACTACCCTGGTTCCAACTGGCCTGGCGATTCACATTGCTGACCCGTCTCTGGCAGCAGTGATCCTGCCGCGTTCTGGTCTGGGCCATAAGCACGGCGTTGTGCTGGGTAACCTGGTCGGCCTGATCGACTCCGACTACCAGGGTCAGCTGATGGTCTCCGTCTGGAACCGCGGTCAGGACAGCTTCACCATTGAACCTGGCGAACGTATCGCCCAGATGGTCTTTGTACCGGTGGTACAGGCAGAATTTAACCTGGTGGCAGACTTTGACGCCACCGACCGTGGCGAAGGCGGCTTCGGCCATTCCGGGCGCAAATAACGGCCCGAAAGACACGTATCTCACAGCGTCATAATGCAATAACAAACCGCAAACGCCCGTTTGCGGTCGCTGTGTGGATGCCAGCCTGGCAAGTGCTTATTTTCAGGGGTATTTTGTAACATGGCAGAAAAACAAACCGCGAAAAGGAATCGTCGCGAAGAAATACTTCAATCTCTGGCTCTGATGCTTGAATCCAGCGATGGCAGTCAACGCATCACCACCGCTAAACTGGCCGCCTCTGTAGGCGTGTCTGAGGCGGCGCTATACCGTCATTTCCCGAGCAAGACCCGGATGTTCGACAGTCTGATCGAGTTTATTGAAGACAGCCTGATCACGCGCATCAACCTGATTCTGAAAGACGAAAAAGACACGACCGCGCGTCTGCGTCTGATTGTGCTGTTAATCCTGGGCTTCGGTGAACGCAATCCGGGCTTAACCCGCATCCTCACCGGCCACGCGCTGATGTTTGAACAGGACAGACTGCAGGGCCGCATTAACCAGCTTTTCGAGCGTATTGAAGCGCAGCTGCGCCAGGTACTACGCGAAAAGAAAATGCGTGAAGGCGAAGGTTACACCATTGATGAAACGCTGCTGGCGAGCCAGATTCTGGCGTTTTGTGAAGGGATGCTCTCCCGCTTTGTGCGCAGCGAGTTCAAATACCGTCCAACGGACGATTTTGACGCCCGCTGGCCGTTAGTGGCTGCTCAGTTGCAGTAATCCGTAAGCCCGGTAAGCGTAGCGCCACCGGGCAATTTAATTACACCCCGAACTCTTCCCGGTACGCACGTACCGCCGCCAGATGGTCCGCCATCTCAGGCTTCTCTTCCAGATACGCAATCAGGTCTTTCAGGGTAATAATCGACGTCACTTTGCAGCTGTAATCGCGTTCGACTTCCTGAATAGCGGAAATTTCACCGCGACCACGCTCCTGACGATCCAGAGAAATCAGCACGCCAGCAAGCGTCGCACCGTTGGCCTGAATAATCTCCATCGATTCGCGGATTGCCGTACCCGCGGTGATCACGTCATCGACCAGCATGACGCGGCCCTGCAGCGCGCTGCCGACCAGATTCCCGCCTTCACCATGGGTTTTAGCTTCTTTGCGGTTAAAGCAGTACGGCACGTCGCGGTCATGGTGTTCCGCCAGCGCCACCGCGGTGGTGGTCGCAATCGGAATGCCTTTATAGGCCGGGCCAAACAGCAGGTCAAAATCAATCCCGGAATCCACCAGCGCTTCGGCATAGAAACGGCCTAACAGTGCCAGATCGCGCCCGGTATTAAACAGCCCGGCGTTGAAGAAATAGGGACTCTTACGCCCGGATTTCAGCGTAAATTCGCCAAACTTAAGTACCTGCTTGTTAAGCGCAAACTCAATAAACTGGCGCTGATACGATTTCATGGATTCGCTCCTTTGGTTTTTCTGTCTTACAGGCAAAAAAAAGGCGACTCATTGGTCGCCTTTAAAATCAATTTTCTAACGCCGCTTTCTGCGTCGTTACAATGGATTCGATTCCCCCTCGGGCCAACGCCAGCAGGGAGAGAAGCTCTTCGTGGGTGAACGGCTCGCCTTCCGCCGTGCCCTGCACCTCAATGATGCGACCGTCTTCGGTCATCACCACGTTCATGTCGGTTTCGGCTGCGGAATCTTCAACGTATTCCAGATCGCAAAGCGCTTCGCCGTTAACGATACCGACAGAAACCGCCGCAACCATGCCTTTCATTGGGTTGGTTTTCAGCTTACCGGCAGCAACCAGCTTGTTCAGGGCATCGGCCAGCGCTACGCAGGCACCGGTAATGGACGCGGTACGCGTGCCACCGTCAGCCTGAATCACGTCGCAGTCCAGCGTGATGGTGAATTCGCCGAGGATTTTCAGGTCAACGGCGGCGCGCAGCGCACGCGCGATCAGACGCTGAATCTCCATGGTACGACCGCCCTGCTTACCCTTTGCCGCTTCACGGGCATTACGGGTATGGGTCGCACGCGGCAGCATGCCGTATTCTGCGGTGATCCACCCCTGGCCCTGACCTTTCAGGAAGCGCGGAACGCCTTCTTCGATGGAGGCGGTGCACAGCACTTTAGTGTCACCAAACTCAACCAGCACGGAGCCTTCAGCGTGTTTTGTATAGTTACGGGTCAGGGTGACGGGACGCACCTGGTTGGCGCTACGACCTGATGGACGCATGATGGATTCTCCGGCTTGAAACGAATGTGGCTGCGCATTATACGGATAAAGGACGCTTATTCCTATCCTGAGAAGCCCCCGAAAGCTATAATCCCCCCATCTCTCCTTTAAAAACGGGAATGTCTATGATCCGCAGTATGACCGCCTACGCCCGGCGTGAAATCAAAGGTAGCTGGGGTAGCGCCACATGGGAAATGCGCTCGGTAAACCAGCGTTACCTGGAAACGTATTTCCGTATGCCGGAGCAGTTCCGCAGCCTTGAGCCTGTTGTACGTGAACGTATCCGTACGCGTCTGACGCGCGGAAAAGTTGAATGTAACCTTCGCTTTGAGCCTGATGCGAGCGCACAGGGCGAGCTCATCCTCAACGAAAAACTGGCAAAACAGCTCGTGAATGCGGCGAACTGGGTCAAAATGCAGAGCGATGAAGGCGAAATCAACCCGGTTGATATTCTGCGCTGGCCTGGCGTCATGGCCGCCGGTGAGCAGGATCTGGACGCCATTGCCGCTGAAATCCTGGCAGCTCTCGACGGCACGCTGGACGACTTTATCGTTGCCCGCGAAACCGAAGGCCAGGCGCTGAAAGCGATGATTGAGCAGCGTCTTGAAGGCGTGAGCACCGAAGTAGCGAAAGTCCGCACCCATATGCCAGAAGTGCTGCAATGGCAGCGCGAGCGCCTTGTCGCCAAACTGGAAGAAGCGGAAGTTCAGCTGGAAAACACCCGTCTGGAACAAGAACTGGTGCTGATGGCGCAGCGTATCGATGTCGCTGAAGAGCTGGACCGTCTGGAAGCGCACGTTAAAGAAACCTACAACATTCTGAAGAAAAAAGAAGCTGTGGGCCGCCGTCTGGACTTTATGATGCAGGAGTTCAACCGCGAGTCGAACACCCTGGCGTCTAAGTCGATCAATGCAGAAGTGACGAATTCAGCGATTGAGCTGAAAGTGCTGATTGAACAGATGCGCGAGCAGATCCAGAACATCGAGTAATGCTTTTCGGGTGGTGTCGACAGCACCACCCATTACTATTTCTAATCCATCTTAACGCCAATTTTGTCGCTTTACCGCCTTTCATCAAGCTTTCTCTATAGAACTTGATAAAAATTTATAGGGCAAACTGGCTCGCCTTAGAAAATCTCAATCGTGATCTTGCGCACAAATCGCTAACCTCCCCCGCGTTCACACCGGAGGGTATATGCTGCTTCACATCCTTTATCTCATTGGCATCACCGCAGAAGCCATGACCGGCGCGCTTGCCGCCGGACGTCGTCGTATGGATACCTTCGGCGTGATCATTATTGCTACGGCGACCGCGCTGGGCGGCGGTTCCGTGCGCGATATTCTGCTTGGCCATTACCCGCTCGGCTGGGTTAAACACCCTGAGTATGTGATTATTGTTGCGACGGCCGCCGTGTTAACCACCATCGTGGCGCCCGTTATGCCCCATCTTCGCCGCCTGTTCCTGGTGCTTGATGCGCTGGGGCTGATCGTCTTTTCGATAATCGGTGCGCAAATCGCGCTCGATATGGGGGAAGGACCGGTTATCGCCACCATTGCTGCCGTGGTCACGGGCGTATTCGGCGGTGTGCTGCGCGATATGTTCTGCAAACGCATCCCCCTGGTCTTTCAAAAAGAGCTGTATGCCGGCATCTCCTTTGCGGCAGCGGTGCTCTATATCGCCCTGCAGCATTACGTTTCAAACCATGATGTGGTGGTCATCTCAACGCTGCTGTTTGGCTTTACGGCCCGCATGCTGGCGCTGCGTCTGAAGCTCGGGCTGCCCGTTTTTCATTACAAACACAGCGCCCACTAGCTTCAGAACCCGTTGATGTGCTGTTCAGCGAGCCATTTCGCCAGCACATCAATCTGAGGCGCGTGAATCCAGTTAACGATTTGTCGCGCTTTCTCCTCTCCCGTTCCCGGCAGGGTCTGCCAGTCCTTTGCGTTGCGCCCGCTCATCTTCTGCCACGATATGTCTCCCATCGCCTTCAGCGAAGCCTGGGTCAATGGCACACCCATTGCCATGAGCCAGCGGATAAACGGCTTCTCGCGCACCAGATTAAATCGGTGCCAGAGCGCCAGCCCGCGTGCTGATGAAAACCCCGGTGTAGCCTGCAGCTGCGCCTGCGTTAATAACAGCCATGAAAAGAGATGTTCAAAACGATGTGCCTGCCAGAGGGTCCGCCAGCCTGACTCACCTAATCCTTCAATATCAAGTACCTGCTTTGAACTGAGCCAGGTCAGCCGGGCAAAGAACTGCTCCATACACTCCGGCGAAGCATAGAAACAGCTAAGAGCATGATAGCGTGAGGCCGGTGGCTCTGGTTTATGTCTGTCAGTCCCGCGCCAGAGCACCTTATCAAACCGGGGGATACCCTGCCCGGCCAGGCTGATCTGTATCTGATCCCCTGGAGCAATATCCATATTCTGCCAGCGCCCAACCGAGCCCAGACTCACCCGCTGCACCTGTTTATCATCCAGTTGCACGGGTTCCAGCGCTGCTACAACGGAAATTTTGCCCGTGCGCCCCACGGAAAAATGAATATCGCTCACCTCAGCGACCTGGGCTGCGGGAGGATATTTCCACGCGACAACCCAGTGGCCTTCTCCCGGTAACCACTCTTCGCCCGCAGGTTCATCCTCCGAACGCACCACAATGCCATCCGTGGCAAAAGGTAATGCGGTCACGTGCCAGGCCGCGCGCTGCTTCTCAACGGCATCGACAGAATCGGCGGGTAGCGTGTACCGTGCCGACAACGGAAAACCGGCCTGAGACAGTTCAGCTAAAGATGTCCGCATATCTTTCGGTCCGTCCGGCCAGGCCCAGATGAATACGCCGATCTTGCTCAATAGCGCGTTATCCTTTTGCCGCATCATCGCCCCCGCCACCTTGGCGCGAGCGTTCATTCCGCCCATCTGGTTCTGAATGTGGTTGTCGCGTAACCAGTAAAGCTCGCCCTGTAAGACGCTATTCGCCAGCGCGCCGGTGAGCTTTTGCGGAACCGACGGGATTAAACGCACCTTATCGGTCCAGTCTTCACCTTTGAGGCCATCACCGCGACTGATGGCCTGGACTAACTTTCCGTTGCGATAGACCAGCGTCACCGCCACACCGTCAACTTTGGGCTGCAGCCACAGATGCTGTCGGACACGCATCCACTGTCTCAACTCCTCTTTGCTGGTCACCTTATGCACACCCGTGTGGGCAACGGGATGTTTTACACTCCCCGTCAGCGCCGGGAGTTTCTCTTCTGAAGGCTCACTGCCAAAACAGCGCTGCCACTGCGTTAACCGCCCGTGAAGTTGGTCGTAAGCCTCGTCGCTGATCTCACTCACGCCCTGCTTCCAGTAAGCCTCATCCCAGCCTTTGATTTGGGCGCTTAACGACACCATCTCTTTTTCTGCTTTTGCCTGCGACCACACCGGACACACCGCCGCGCCATAGCCACACCACAACAGCATTAACCCGCTTATCCATCGCCACATCGCTACCCCTCCTTTGCATTGCAGGAGGTATACCCGGATGCCTGAAACAACGCTAACGACAACGTTTCACAATGCGAGACGCTATCCGGTGTTTCTTTTGGTTGCTGAAAACCACAGATAAAACCTGAAAACGGCACGCAAAATTCAATAATCCAGGGGAAAAAGTGTGACAAAGGCTACGTCACGGTGCGCCGACGTGTATAATAAGCCCGTATGTAGGACTTCTTCGTTAACACATACAAAAGACTCTCATGGCTCAAGGCACGCTTTATATTGTTTCTGCCCCTAGTGGCGCGGGTAAATCCAGCCTTATTCAGGCACTGTTAAAAACCCAACCGTTGTACGACACACAGGTTTCTGTTTCTCACACCACGCGAGCGCCGCGTCCGGGTGAAGTGCACGGTGAACACTATTTCTTTGTGGATCACGACGAATTCAGAGCGATGATCGGCAGAGACGCGTTTCTTGAACACGCTGAAGTATTTGGTAATTACTACGGTACCTCGCGTGAAACCATTGAGCAGGTTCTGGCCACGGGCGTGAATGTGTTCCTGGATATCGACTGGCAGGGCGCACAGCAAATTCGTAAGAAAATGCCTGATTCGCGCAGTATCTTTATTTTACCGCCATCGAAAGATGAGCTGGATCGCCGCCTGCGTGGCCGCGGTCAGGACAGCGAAGAAGTGATCGCAAAGCGTATGGAACAGGCTGTTGCAGAAATGAGCCATTACGCGGAATATGATTACCTTATTGTGAATGATGATTTTGATGCCGCACTGAGCGATCTCAAAACCATTCTTCGTGCAGAACGTCTGCGTATGAGCCGCCAGAAGCAGCGACATGACGCATTAATCACCAAACTGTTGGCAGACTGAACCCACTTTCAGTATCATGCCCAGTCATTTCTTCACCTGTGGAGCATTTTAAGTATGGCACGCGTAACTGTTCAGGACGCTGTAGAGAAAATTGGTAACCGTTTTGACCTGGTGCTGGTCGCCGCGCGTCGCGCTCGTCAGATGCAGGTAGGCGGTAAAGATCCGCTGGTACCGGAAGAAAACGATAAAACCACCGTTATTGCACTTCGCGAAATCGAAGAAGGTCTGATCAACAACCAGATCCTCGACGTGCGTGAGCGCCAGGAGCAGCAAGAGCAGGAAGCCGCAGAACTGCAGGCCGTAACCGCTATTGCTGAAGGTCGTCGTTAATTAAACCTGCGGGTCGCCCTTGTATCTGTTTGAAAGCCTGAATCAACTGATTCAAACCTACCTGCCTGAAGACCAGATTAAGCGTCTTCAGCAGGCGTATCTCGTTGCACGTGACGCTCACGAGGGCCAGACACGTTCAAGCGGTGAACCCTATATCACGCACCCGGTAGCGGTGGCCTGTATTCTGGCCGAGATGAAACTCGACTACGAAACGCTGATGGCCGCTCTGCTGCATGACGTGATCGAAGATACCCCTGCCACTTATCAGGACATGGAACAGCTGTTTGGCAAAAGCGTTGCCGAACTGGTGGAAGGGGTCTCTAAGCTTGATAAGCTGAATTTCCGCGACAAGAAAGAGGCGCAAGCCGAAAACTTCCGCAAGATGATTATGGCGATGGTGCAGGATATCCGCGTCATTCTCATCAAACTCGCTGACCGTACCCACAACATGCGCACGCTGGGCTCACTTCGCCCGGATAAACGTCGCCGCATTGCCCGTGAAACCCTCGAAATCTACAGTCCGCTGGCGCACCGTTTAGGTATTCATCACATTAAAACCGAGCTGGAAGAGTTGGGTTTTGAAGCGTTGTACCCGAACCGCTATCGCGTGATTAAAGAGGTGGTGAAAGCCGCACGCGGTAACCGTAAAGAGATGATTCAAAAAATCCTCTCGGAAATTGAAGGGCGCTTACAGGAAGCGGGAATTCCGTGCCGCGTCAGCGGTCGCGAAAAACATTTGTACTCCATCTACTGCAAAATGGTGCTCAAAGAGCAGCGTTTTCACTCGATCATGGATATCTACGCCTTCCGCGTAATTGTCCACGACTCGGACACCTGCTATCGCGTGCTGGGGCAGATGCACAGCCTCTACAAACCGCGTCCGGGCCGCATGAAAGATTACATCGCCATTCCAAAAGCGAACGGCTATCAATCTTTGCACACCTCGATGATCGGGCCACATGGCGTACCTGTTGAGGTGCAAATTCGCACCGAAGACATGGACCAGATGGCAGAGATGGGTGTTGCCGCACACTGGGCGTATAAAGAGCACGGTGGCGAAAGCAGCACGACCGCACAAATCCGCGCCCAGCGCTGGATGCAAAGCCTGCTGGAGCTTCAGCAGAGTGCGGGTAGCTCGTTTGAATTTATCGAGAGCGTTAAATCCGATCTCTTCCCGGATGAGATTTACGTTTTCACCCCAGAAGGTCGCATTGTCGAACTGCCTGCGGGCGCAACGCCGGTCGACTTCGCCTACGCCGTGCACACCGATATCGGGCATGCCTGCGTCGGCGCGCGCGTCGACAGACAGCCTTATCCGCTGTCTCAGCCGCTCTCCAGCGGCCAGACGGTAGAAATTATTACCGCGCCGGGCGCACGTCCGAACGCGGCCTGGCTGAACTTTGTCGTGAGCTCCAAGGCACGCGCCAAAATTCGCCAGCTGCTGAAAAACCTCAAGCGCGATGATTCCGTCAGCCTGGGGCGTCGCCTGCTCAACCACGCGTTGGGCGGTAGCCGTAAGCTGGCTGAAATTCCGCAGGAGAACGTACAGCGTGAGCTGGAGCGCATGAAGCTTGCGTCGCTTGACGACCTGCTGGCAGAGATTGGCCTCGGCAACGCCATGAGCGTGGTGGTGGCGAAGAATCTGCAGCAAGGCGACACGACAGCGGTGCCTGCAACCACGCAAAGCCACGGACACCTGCCGATTAAAGGCGCAGACGGGGTGCTGATCACCTTCGCAAAATGCTGTCGTCCAATTCCTGGCGACCCGATTATTGCGCATGTCAGCCCGGGTAAAGGGCTGGTTATCCACCACGAGTCCTGTCGTAACATTCGCGGCTACCAGAAAGAAGCCGAGAAGTTTATGGCGGTCGAGTGGGATAAAGAGACCGCGCAGGAATTTATCACCGAAATTAAGGTGGATATGTTCAACCATCAGGGTGCCCTGGCGAACCTGACGGCAGCGATCAACACGGCTTCATCCAACATTCAGAGCCTGAATACGGAAGAAAAAGATGGCCGCGTGTACAGCGCCTTTATTCGTCTGACCGCCCGCGACCGCGTGCATCTGGCGAATATTATGCGCAAAATCCGCGTCATGCCGGACGTGATTAAAGTCACCCGAAACCGAAACTAGGTTTATGAATTCACAACGTTATGCACGTATCTGCGAAATGCTCGCCAGGCGTCAGCCTGACCTGACGGTCTGCATGGAGCAGGTGCATAAACCTCATAACGTCTCTGCTATCGTCCGTACCGCAGATGCCGTCGGTGTGCATGAAGTGCACGCCGTCTGGCCGGACGGCCGTATGCGCAATACGGTCTCGGCGGCGGCAGGCAGCAACAGCTGGGTGTCTGTCAAAAATCATCACACCATTGGCGAAGCCGTATCGCACCTGAAAGGGCGCGGGATGCAGATCCTCGCCACTAACCTGTCCGCTAAAGCCGTAGATTTCCGCGAGATCGACTACACCCGCCCGACCTGCATTTTGATGGGTCAGGAGAAAACCGGGATCTCCCGGGAAGCGCTGGATCTGGCGGATCGTGACATCATCATTCCGATGATCGGCATGGTGCAGTCTTTGAACGTCTCCGTGGCGTCCGCGCTCATTCTGTATGAAGCGCAGCGCCAGCGTCAGAACGCCGGGATGTACGAGCGCAGCAACAGCATGCTGCCGGAAGATGAGCAGCAGCGCCTGCTGTTTGAAGGTGGTTATCCGGTGCTGGCTCGCGTTGCGAAGCAGAAAAAATTGCCTTACCCCCACGTCAACGCGCAGGGCGAAATTGTAGCCGATGCCGAGTGGTGGGCCACCATGCAGTACGCCGGGTAAGCGATGAAAGGCCGCCTGCTGGATGCTATCCCGCTTAACAGCCTGACGGGCGTGGGCGCGGCGCAAAGTAATAAGCTGGCAAAAATTGGCCTGCACACCGTTCAGGATCTCCTGCTTCACCTCCCCCTGCGTTACGAAGACCGCACCCAGCTCTACAAGATTGGCGATCTTCTTCCCGCCATTTACGCCACCGTTGAAGGCGAAGTCCTGAACTGCAACATCACCTTCGGCGGACGCCGGATGATGACCTGCCAGATCAGCGACGGTACCGGCATTCTCACCATGCGTTTTTTCAACTTCAGCGCGGCGATGAAAAACAGCCTGGCGACGGGCCGCAGGGTGCTGGCCTATGGCGAAGCCAAACACGGGAAATACGGCGCAGAGATGATCCACCCGGAGTACCGCGTGCAGGGCGATCTCAGCACGCCGGAAATGCAGGAGACGCTCACTCCGGTTTACCCGACGACCGAAGGCATCAAGCAGGCGACGCTGCGCAAGCTCACCGATCAGGCGCTGGAGCTGCTGGATACCTGCGCCATTACCGAGCTGCTGCCGCCCGAGCTGGCGCAGGGCATGATGAGCCTGCCCGAGGCGCTGCGCACCCTGCATCGCCCGCCGCCAACGCTGCAGCTCAGCGATTTAGAAAGCGGCAAACACCCCGCACAACAGCGTCTTATCCTTGAGGAATTGCTGGCCCATAACCTGAGCATGCTGGCGCTTCGCGCGGGCGCGCAGCGTTTCCACGCTCAGCCGTTAAGCCAGAACGATGCGCTCAAAGATAAGCTGCTGGCCTCGCTGCCGTTTAAACCCACCGGCGCGCAGGCGCGCGTCACCGCCGAGATTGAACGCGATATGGCGCTCGACGTGCCGATGATGCGCCTGGTTCAGGGCGACGTGGGCTCCGGTAAAACGCTGGTTGCCGCCCTGGCGGCCCTGCGCGCGATTGCTAACGGTAAACAGGTGGCGCTAATGGCGCCGACCGAGTTGCTGGCTGAACAGCACGCCAACAATTTCCGCGCCTGGTTTGCGCCACTCGGAATTGAAGTGGGCTGGCTTGCCGGGAAGCAAAAAGGCAAAGCGCGCCTTGCGCAACAGGAGGCTATTGCCAGCGGGCAGGTGCAGATGATTGTCGGCACGCACGCCATCTTCCAGGAGCAGGTGCAGTTTAACGGTCTTGCGCTGGTGATTATCGACGAGCAGCACCGCTTCGGCGTGCATCAGCGTCTGGCGCTCTGGGAGAAAGGGCTGCAGCAGGGCTTCCACCCGCATCAGCTGATCATGACCGCCACGCCGATCCCGCGCACCCTGGCGATGACCGCGTACGCCGATCTGGATACCTCCACCATTGACGAACTGCCGCCGGGCCGTACGCCGGTCACCACGGTCGCCATTCCCGACACGCGCCGCAGCGATATCATCGACCGCGTGCGCAACGCCTGCACCCAGGAAGGGCGTCAGGCCTACTGGGTCTGTACGCTGATTGAAGAGTCTGAACTGCTGGAAGCACAGGCTGCCGAAGCAACGTGGGAAGAGCTTAAGCTGGCGCTGCCCGAGCTGAACGTGGGTCTGGTTCACGGACGCATGAAGCCCGCCGAAAAACAGGCGGTGATGCAGTCGTTCAAACAGGGTGATTTACATCTGCTGATCGCCACCACGGTGATCGAAGTCGGCGTGGACGTCCCCAATTCCAGCCTGATGATCATCGAAAACCCGGAGCGTCTCGGCCTTGCCCAGCTCCACCAGCTGCGCGGGCGCGTCGGCCGCGGCGCGGTTGCGTCCCACTGCGTACTGCTCTACAAAGCGCCTCTTTCCAAAACCGCCCAGATGCGTCTGCAGGTGCTGCGCGACAGCAACGACGGTTTTGTGATTGCGCAAAAAGACCTGGAGATCCGCGGCCCGGGCGAACTGCTGGGCACGCGTCAGACGGGTAACGCGGAGTTCAAAGTAGCGGATTTACTGCGCGATCAGGCCATGATCCCCGAAGTTCAGCGCCTCGCGCGCCATATTCATGAACGCTACCCCGAACAGGCGGCAGCGTTAATTGAGCGCTGGATGCCGGAAACCGAGCGGTACTCTAACGCCTGATCTCAGGCAAACATCGGCAGCATCAGGTACAGCTTGATCACCAGCGCGTTGACGATATCAATGAAGAAGGCGCCAACCATCGGGACCACCAGAAACGCCATGTGCGATGGCCCGAACCGTTCGGTGATCGCCTGCATGTTGGCGATAGCCGTTGGAGTGGCCCCCAAACCAAACCCGCAGTGACCCGCTGCCAGCACCGCCGCATCGTAGTTTTTGCCCATCATGCGCCAGGTCACGAACATGGCGTACAGCGCCATAAACAGCGCCTGCACCGCCAGTATCGCCACCATCGGCAGCGCCAGCGAGGCCAGCTCCCACAGCTTGAGGCTCATCAGCGCCATCGCCAGGAACAGCGACAGACAGACGTTGCCCAGCACCGATACCGCCCGTTCAAACACGCGGTAGAAGCCCATCAGCGCCAGACCGTTGCTCAGGATCACCCCGATAAACAGCACGCAGACAAACGTCGGCAGTTCAAACGCGGAACCCGCCAGCCATTGCGCAACCACTTTGCCCACGGTCAGGCAGATGGCGATCGTCGCGATAGTTTCAATCAGCACCAGCGAGGTGATGCTGCGGCCAACGTCCGGCTTTTCGAAGGCGGTCGGCACCAGCTCATCGTCCGGCCTGCCGTTCGGCGTGGTAGAGTGCTTAACCAGATACCGCGCCACCGGACCGCCAATCAGGCCACCCAGCACCAGGCCAAAGGTCGCACAGGCCATCGCCACTTCCGTCGCGTTTTCAAACCCGTAGCGCTCGATGAACAGCTTGCTCCACGCGGCCCCGGTTCCGTGACCGCCCGAAAGGGTAATCGACCCCGCCAGCAGACCCATCAGCGGATCCAGCCCCAGCAGCGTTGCCATGCCGATGCCAATGGCGTTTTGCATCAGCAGCAGCCCCACCACCACAATCAGGAATACGCCGAGCACCTTACCGCCCGAGCGCAGGCTCGCCAGGTTTGCGTTCAGGCCGATAGTGGCAAAGAAGGCCAGCATCAGCGGATCTTTCAGGGACATATCAAAATCGATTTCCCAGCCCATGCTTTTTTTCAGTATCAGCAGGGCCAGCGCCACCAGCAGGCCACCGGCGACAGGTTCAGGAATGGTGTATTTCTTCAGAAGGGAAACGCTATGTACCAGCTTGCGACCAAGCAGAAGAACCAGTGTTGCGGCAACAAGGGTCGACAACGTATCGAGATGAATCATAAAAGGCTCCTGTTATGCGCGTGTTCCATACACACGCGGCGTTATCCTGGGCCGGTTTGCGCTCTTCATGAGCCCCCGGCGCAAAAAGTGTAATTTTTTTTCCCCACGCGTTGTAGAAAACCTGCTCACAGCGGCAGATTTTCTTCCCTTTTTTTGCTGGCAATCGTTTGCTTTTACCAGGTGGTCAGATAAAATGCCCGCTTTTCCACCGTGGGATTGCCGCCGATGTCCGTTAACACCATAGAGTCGCCTGATGCGCAACCGATTGCGCAGAAGCAAAATAGCGAACTGATTTACCGCCTTGAGGATCGCCCGCCGCTGCCGCAAACGCTTTTCGCCGCCTGCCAGCATCTTCTGGCGATGTTTGTTGCGGTGATCACCCCGGCGCTGCTGATTTGCCAGGCGCTCGGTTTACCGGCGCAGGACACGCAGCACATTATCAGCATGTCTCTCTTCGCCTCCGGCGTGGCCTCGATTATTCAAATTAAAGCGTGGGGGCCGGTGGGATCGGGATTATTGTCGATTCAGGGCACCAGCTTTAACTTCGTGGCACCGCTTATCATGGGCGGTACGGCGCTGAAAACCGGCGGTGCGGATGTCCCAACCATGATGGCGGCGCTGTTCGGCACCCTGATGCTGGCCAGCTGCACGGAGATGGTCATCTCCCGCGTTCTGCATCTGGCTCGCCGCGTCATCACCCCGCTGGTTTCTGGCGTCGTCGTAATGATTATCGGCCTGTCGCTGATTCAGGTGGGCCTGACCTCCATTGGCGGCGGTTATGCCGCAATGAGCGACCACACCTTTGGCGCGCCGAAAAACCTGCTGCTGGCGGGTGTCGTGCTGGCGATCATTATTCTGCTTAACCGTCAGCGTAATCCTTACCTGCGCGTCGCCTCGCTGGTGATCGCCATGGCGGCGGGCTACCTGCTGGCGTGGGCGCTGGGCATGCTGCCGGAGAACACCGCGCCGACCAACAGCGCGCTGATCACTGTCCCCACGCCGCTGTACTACGGTCTGGGCATTGACTGGGGCCTGCTCCTGCCGCTGATGCTGGTCTTTATGATCACCTCTCTGGAAACCATCGGCGATATCACCGCTACCTCCGACGTCTCCGAGCAGCCGGTGTCCGGCCCGCTGTACATGAAGCGTCTGAAAGGCGGCGTGCTGGCGAACGGCCTGAACTCGTTTGTCTCTGCGGTATTCAACACCTTCCCGAACTCCTGCTTCGGCCAGAACAACGGCGTGATCCAGCTGACCGGGGTTGCCAGCCGCTACGTCGGTTTTGTGGTGGCGCTGATGCTGATCGTCCTCGGCCTGTTCCCGGCGGTAAGCGGCTTTGTGCAGCACATTCCTGAGCCGGTGCTGGGCGGCGCAACCCTGGTAATGTTCGGGACCATCGCGGCCTCCGGCGTGCGTATCGTCTCCCGCGAGCCGCTGAACCGCCGCGCGATCATGATTATCGCCCTGTCGCTGGCCGTCGGTCTGGGTGTTTCCCAGCAGCCGCTGATCCTGCAGTTTGCGCCTGACTGGGTGAAAAACCTGCTCTCTTCCGGCATTGCCGCGGGCGGTATCACCGCTATCGTTCTGAACCTCGTTTTCCCGCCTGAAAAGAACTGATCCTCTTCACGGCAGGCAGCCAATGCCTGCCGTGACATCTAATTACACCATTCCCGCCTTGAGGATTGCGCATAAATCGTGCATAACTCCCTTATGTGCGTTTTGCGGGATGGAAGACCATGAAATTTATTGGAAAGCTCCTCATCTATCTTCTGGTAGCCCTGCTCATTGTGCTGCTGGCGTTCTACATTTTGCTCCAGACCCGCTGGGGCGCGTCTCAGGTCAGCAGCTGGGTGACGGTGAATACCGACTACGAACTCAGTTTCGACAAGATGAATCACCGCTTTTCGTCGCCTTCCCACATCATTCTGGAAAACGTCACCTTCGGTCGGGACGGTAAACCCGCCACGCTGGTAGCCAAAAAAGTCGATATCGGCCTGAGCAGCCGCCAGATAACCGATCCGCTGCATATGGACACCATCACCCTGTTCGATGGCACGCTGAATCTCTCGCCCCAGACGGCACCGCTGCCTTTCCAGGCGGATCGCCTGCAGCTGAACAACATGGCCTTTAACAGCCCGAATACTGAATGGGACTTGAGCGCGCAGAAGGTCACGGGCGGCGTCAGCCCGTGGCAGCCGGAAGCGGGCAACGTGCTGGGGAACAACGCGCAGATCCAGATGAGCGCGGGCTCGCTGACCCTGAACGGCGTACCGGCGACCAACGTGCTAATCGAGGGCCAGCTCAACGGCAAGGAAGTGGTGCTGAAAACGATTGGTGCCGACATGGCCCGTGGCTCGCTTACCGGCTCCGCCCTGCGCAACGCCGACGGGAGCTGGATTATCGACACGATGCGCCTGAATGAAATTCGCCTGCAGAGCGATAAAACGCTGATGGCGTTCTTCGCGCCGCTGGCCTCCATCCCCTCTCTGCAGATTGGTCGTCTGGACGTGACCGACGCCCGGCTTCAGGGCCCGGACTGGGCGGTGACCGATCTCGATTTAAGCCTGCGCAACCTGACTCTCAGCAAAGGCGACTGGCAGAGCCAGGAAGGCCGGCTGTCCATGAACGCCAGCGAGTTTATCTACGGCTCGCTGCATCTTTTCGACCCGATCCTGAATGCGGAGTTTTCCCCGCAGGGCATGGCGCTGCGACAGTTCACCTCCCGCTGGGAAGGCGGCATGGTGCGCACGTCCGGTAACTGGCTGCGCGACGGTAAAGCGCTGGTGCTGGACGATGTTGCCATCGCCGGGCTGGAGTACACCCTGCCGCAGAACTGGAAAACGCTGTGGATGGAGCCTCTGCCGGAATGGCTGAACAGCGTCACGCTGCAAAAATTCGGCCTGAGCCGCAACCTGGTGATCGACATCGATCCCGCCTTCCCGTGGCAGATCACCTCTCTGGACGGCTACGGCGCAAACCTGCAGCTGGTGAAAGATCGCCAGTGGGGTATCTGGGGCGGCAGCGCAACCCTGAACGGCGCGGCGGCGACCTTTAACCGCGTGGACGTGCGCCGTCCGTCGCTGGCGCTGAATGCGAACGCCGCCACGGTGAACATTACCGACCTGAGCGCCTTTACCGAGAAAGGCATTCTGGAAGCCACGGCGACGGTTTCTCAGCTGCCGCAGCGACATACCACGGTGAGCCTGAACGGGCGCGGCGTGCCGCTCAACGTGCTGCAGCAGTGGGGCTGGCCTGCGCTGCCGATTACGGGCGACGGCAATATTCAGCTCACCGCCAGCGGCAGCGTGCAGGCCAGCGTACCGTTGAAACCAACGGTGAACGGCAAGCTGAACGCGGTGAATATGGATAAACAGCAGGTGCAGCAGACGATGACGGGCGGTGTGGTTTCAACACCACCCTCACCCCAGCCCTCTCCCTGAAAGGGAGAGGGAGTAAACCATTCCCTCGCCCCTTTGGGGAGAGGGTTAGGGTGAGGGGAATCAAAGGTGAACCACCACCTCATTCCCCTCCGCTTTCACCACCACACCCCATTCGCTACCTGCGTGTGAACCACCTTTTACGCCGCTCACCTTCTGTATGTTGCGCAAGCACACCGACCAGTTTTGTGCGTCTCCCGCGCCGGTAAAGGTCACGATGTCGCCCCGACGTGACGCCTTCAGCGTAAACGCCACGGAGCCGTCCGCCGCAGGTACTTCGCTCACCGCCGTTGCGCCATCGTCCAGGTTAAACAGCTGGAAGGCCGTCCCCGCGTTCCACGCGTAGTCCGGCTTCTGGTTATTGTTGCCCAGCGCCAGCAGGGTGTTGTCGCGCACGTAGACCGGCAGGCTCATGAAATCGTGCTGCTGCTTATGCCAGCGGCTGCCCTGAATTTCGTCGTTATGCCACAGATGCGTCCAGCGTCCTTCCGGCAGGTAGAACTGCACGTCGCCCGCCTCGGAGAACACCGGCGCGACCATCACCGCATCCCCCAGCATGTACTGGCGGTCGAGGTAATCGCATGCCGGATCGTCCGGGAACTCCAGCATCATCGCCCGCAGCATCGGCGTGCCGAACTCGCGGGCCAGCGCCGCCTGACGATACAGGTACGGCATCAGCTGACACTTCTGCTGGGTGAAGTGGCGCACCACGTCGCAGGACTCGTCATCGTACGCCCACGGCACGCGATAGGATTTGCTGCCGTGCAGGCGGCTGTGGCTGGAGAACAGCCCGAACCCGCACCAGCGTTTGTAGACGTGCGCCGGGGCGGTGTTTTCGAATCCGCCGATATCGTGGCTCCAGAACCCGAAGCCGGACAGGCCAATCGACAGCCCCCCGCGCAGGCTTTCGGCCATCGACTCGTAGTTGGCGTAGCAGTCACCGCCCCAGTGCACCGGGAACTGCTGCGCCCCGACGGACGCCGAGCGGGCAAACAGCACCGCCTCTTCCTCCCCCACCGTCTCCTTCAGCACGTTCCACACCAGCTCGTTATAGATGTAGGCGTAGTGGTTGTGCATCTTCTGCGGATCGGACCCGTCGTACCACTGCACGTCCGTCGGGATACGCTCGCCGAAGTCGGTCTTAAAGCAGTCGACGCCGATATCCACCAGGCCTTTCAGCCTGTCGGCATACCACCGGCACGCGTCCGGGTTGGTGAAGTCGTAGATTGCCAGCCCCGGCTGCCATTTGTCCCACTGCCACAGGGAGCCGTCCGGGCGCCTGAGCAGGTAGCCCTTCTCTTTCAGCTCCCGGAAGATCGGGGATTTCTGGCCGATGTACGGGTTAATCCACACGCAGACCTTCAGGCCTTTCTCTTTCAGGCGGCGGATCATCCCTTCCGGATCCGGGAAGGTCACCGGGTCCCACTCGAAGTCGCACCACTGAAAGGCCTTCATCCAGAAGCAGTCGAAGTGGAAGACGTGCAGCGGCAGGTCGCGCTCGGCCATGCCGTCGATAAAGCTGTTTACCGTCGCTTCGTCGTAGTTGGTGGTGAACGAGGTGGTGAGCCACAGGCCGAACGACCAGGCAGGCGGCAGCGCCGGACGCCCGGTGAACCGCGTATAGCGGTTCAGCACCTCTTTCGGCGTCGGGCCGTCGATCACGAAGTATTCGAGATATTCCCCTTCCACGCTGAACTGCACTTTGGAGACCTTCTCGGAGCCGACTTCAAACGAGACGTTCTCGGGATGATTCACCAGCACGCCGTAGCCGCGGTTGGTCAGGTAGAACGGGATGTTTTTGTAGGACTGCTCGGTGCTGGTGCCGCCGTCGCGGTTCCAGGTTTCGACCGTCTGGCCGTTGCGCACCAGCGCGGTAAAGCGCTCGCCCAGACCGTAGACCGTTTCCCCCACGCCCAGATCCAGACGTTCGAACACGTAATTGCGGTCGGTATTGCTGTCCTGCACGTAGCCGTTGTTTTTCAGCTGGCTGCCGGTAATGCGCTGGCCGTTGCGCAGGAAATCCAGCGCCCAGAACTCGCCTTTGGTGACGCGCACGCTGACGCTTCCGCTTTTCAGCTCGGCAAAGTCGGCGTTGTTTTCAATCTCTACCTTCACGTCTTTCAGAACGTTCAGCGGATAGTGCGGGCCGTTATTCAGCACGCCCTGGAAATGCTCGATGCGCACCCCGACAATCCCTTCCTGCGGGGAAAACAGGCGCACCGTGAACATCAACGTGTCGAGCTGCCAGGTGCGTTCGCGCACGTCGCGCGGCGCCACATACACCACAAGGTCGTTGCCCTGCTGCTCCACGTCGAACACCTGAACCGGATACGTCACGTTCAGGCCCGGTTGAATAAGCCAGTTTCCATCACTGATTTTCATGCTTGCGTCCTCTTAGTTCTGCAATTCTTTGCTGACCGGCAGGTTTTCAAACTCCTGCTGATTGCGGCGCGCCCCCTGCGCCAGCTCGCCCAGGATTTTGGTCAGGAAGGGGGTTTTCAGCGTGTAGTAGCGTTTAGCGATGATGGCGCTCAGCACGTAGCAGGCCGCCGGGGCCAGGGTAAACAGGCCGATAATGATGCTGATGGTCGCGCTGTTCTGGCTTTTGGCTGCCGCGTCGTAGCCGCCGCCAGCCAGCATCCAGCCGATCATTGCCCCGCCCAGCGCCAGGCCGAGCTTCAGCACGAACAGCGTGCCCGCAAAGCTGATGCCGGTCAGGCGTTTGCCGTTGGTCCATTCACCGTAGTCGACGGTATCGGACATCATCACCCACTGGATCGGCGTCACCAGCTGGTGCAGCACGCCGATGACGAAGATAAAGGCGAACATCAGCACGGTGGCGTGCATCGGCACGAAGAACATCGCCACGCTGACCACCGCCAGCGCGGCGTTGGTCCACCAGAAGATGCTGACCTTGCACTTCCAGTCGGTGAGCGGTTTCGCCAGCGCGGAGCCAATCAGGTTGCCGACGCAGTAGGTAGTGAGGAACGCGACGAACACCTCCGGCGAGCCCATGATCCAGGTGCAGTAGTACATCATCGCGCCGCCGCGCACGCAGACTGCGAGGATGTTGAGGATGGTGAGTACGCCGACGATGCGCCACTGGTCGTTGTGCCAGATGTCGCGCAGGTCTTCCCGCATGGAGGTGGTGCTCGGCGGCACCTGGATGCGCTCTTTGGTGGTGAAGAAGCAGAACGCCAGCATCAGGAACGCGACCACCGACAGCACGGCGATGCCGCCCTGGAAGCCGAACGCCTTATCGTCGCCGCCAATCAGGTTCACCAGCGGCATCATCAGCACCGTGGAGAGCATGCCGCCCGCCGTTGCCAGCACAAAGCGCCAGGACTGAAGGGAGATACGCTGCGTTGGGTCGTTGGTGATCACGCCGCCCAGCGCGCAGTAGGGGATATTGACCACGGTATAGAGCAGGGTCAGCAGGGTGTAGGTAACTGCGGCGTAAACCATTTTGCCGTTGAGGCTGAGGTCCGGCGTGGTGTAGGCCAGCACGCAGACGATGCCGAACGGGATGGCACCAAATAAAATCCACGGACGGAACTTGCCCCAGCGGCTGCGGGTGCGGTCAGCAATCAGACCCATGCACGGGTCGGAGATCGCATCCAACGCGCGCGCCAGCAGAAACATGGTGCCGACAAACCCGGCGGGAATGCCGAAAATATCGGTGTAGAAAAACATCATGTACAACATGACGTTATCAAAAATGATGTGGCTGGCGGCATCTCCCATGCCGTAGCCAATCTTCTCTTTTACTGACAATACTTCGCTCATCTTTTTTTATCCTTCACGCTGTAGGGGGCGCTGAGACCGGTTACAGAGTTTTAAACCATTGTTTCAGGAGCGGGTATTGCGTTTTCTGGTTAGCAGATTACGTTTCTTGTTTTTTGTGATCGCGGTAAATGTTGGAAGCACGAGGGGCTAACATGAGGATTTTCTTAGGAATTAACTGAAACAGGGGTGTACAGGTCAAAAGAGAGGTGAAAAAAGTGTGTCGGGGTATGTGGTAAATGCCTGAAAGTAGCTATAATGCGCCCCGCCTCCATGTAGCAATCGAGGCGCGGAAGATCGTCATCTCCGGTGAGGTGGCTGGACTTCAAATCCAGTTGGGGACGCCAGCGTTCCCGGGCAGGTTCGACTCCTGTGATCTTCCGCCAAAATGCCATCCCCTTTAATAAAAACTTTATTAATAAATAAATTCCCCACATCCCAGTCACCTTATGTGAACATGATCATTTATTCATTTAAATTCTGTAAGGTAAAGATGCTCGAACTATTAATGGGCATCTCATGAAAAATTTTTCTGGTCGCAAAGTTGATTAACATTCAACTATCCGATTATCCCGGATAGTTCACTAGTTAGGAAAACGCCAATTTTCAGAGAGATAGATCGCTATAATCTCGAAGCAATACACACCAGCATGAATAGAAAAAACGCTGGAAAGCGCCTCGCAATTTCTTAATTGCACGATCCCGTTTGATACCTCAACTTTGTCATACTCTTGCCACTAACAGCCTGGCTATCGATGACAGCCATTGCATTTATTAACTACAGCTTATATTCTTTTTTTATAAGCTACAGCTTATCATGGACGAAAGCATGTGGACGGTTCTGTTCGGTAAGGTATTCGAGCAATGGCTGCTTGAACAGGAAGAAGGATTACAGGATAAGGTACTGGCAGACCTGCTAAATCTGCAAAAATATGGGCCACGTCTTCCACGGCCCTATGCTGATACGGTTAAAGGCTCATGGTATAACCATATGAAAGAATTACGTATTCAATATGCTGGACGTCCGATACGTGCTTTCTTCGCATTTGATCCTGTCCGTCAGGCCATTGTGCTTTGCGCGGGCGATAAGAGTAACGACAAAGCCTTTTATGAAAAAATGATTCGCATCGCAGATACCGAATTTTCCTTCCATCTGACAAGCCTGGAGGCAACCAAGTGAAAACCTTAAATGAAGTGATTGCGTCACGTTCACCGGAAAGCCAACAACGTATTAAAGAGATGGCAGATGAAATGATCCTCGAGACGGGTCTGCAACTTTTACGTGAAGAGCTGAGACTTTCGCAAAAAAATGTTGCCGATTTGATGGGGGTGAGTCAGCCCGCAGTAACGCAGCTAGAGCAACGTGGAAATGAACTCAAAATTGCCACGCTTAAGCGCTACATTGAGGCAATGGGGGGGAAACTTCATATCGATATTGAACTTCCCACAGGAAAACGCGTTGCATTTCATATCTAAAAGTGTGATTTCTGCGTTAAGTTAATATTCATTCACCCAACCGCATATGCAGCAACGGAAACGGATTCCCCTGCCCGTCCAGTTCTGAGCGCCCGACCTGCTCAAACCCCATATGGCGATAAAACGCGACGCCCTGCGGGTTCTGCTCATTCACGTCCACCTCGTTCGCGCCGAACTCTGTGATGGCGTGTTGCAGCAGCAATTTCCCGACGCCCTTTCCGCGGCTCGCGTCGTCAACAAACAGCATTTCAATACGGTTTTCATCCACGCCTAAAAAGCCGTGAATAACGCCTGCGTCATCGCGAGCGATCACGACCTTGAGGTTAGGCAGATAAGCGTTGAGCAATAACGGGCGCAGTGCCGCAATATCGCTTTCCTGCAAAAAGTGATGGGTGGCGCGGACGGAGGATTCCCAGATCGCGACCAGACGCTCGAAGTGTGTGGGGAGTGCGGTTTCTATTTTCATGGGGGGATCATTATAGAGCGCAGAGATTAAATCAAGTATCCAGAAGCATGGAGGCAATAAAACGAAGACCTTAAATGAAGTTATAAACTCTCGTACATCTGAAAGTAGAGAGCGTATCAAGGAAATGGCCCGAAAGTTGGTTCAGGAAACCAGGCAAATGATAGATCATGGCAAGCAAGAATCATCACCTGGGAATGAGAACAGGGAAACGAGTCAATCCTTCATGACAGTTGTTCGGTTTAACCGAACAACTGAGGAACGGTAAATATTGTTGCGCCCTGTTCCCCCTCACCCTAGCCCTCTCCCTCAAGGGAGAGGGAACCGATTGTGCGGTTTGTCATCCCACACCGTTCGAGCTAAACCCTAATCTCCATCACCGCATACACCCCATCCTTCGGCACCACCACGGTGACGTTTTCCACCGGCACGCCCGCCGCGAGGTGGATATCCTGCAGCTGCTGTAACGACCTCGGGTAAATATCCTCCCAGCCGATACCCCGCAGCACAAAGTCAATTTGCGGGCTGCTGGTCAGCATGTTCGACACAATCACCGCGCCGCCTGGCTTGACCAGCCGCAGCGCGCGCTGGAGAAAAATCACCGCATCGGTATCGTTGAAGTATTCGAAAATCCCCAGCGCATCGACCAGTTCGGCCTGATGCTCGCCGAGCTCCAGCAGCAGGTCCTCGTTACGCACCAGCGTATGGAGCAGGTTGCGCCTGAGCAGCGTCAGCTGTTCGCCCACCACAATCCCTTCCTGCGCCGCCATGGTTTCGGCCCAGCTGAGCGCAACCGGGTCTTTGTCCACCAGCGTGAGATACACCCGCTGGCCGTCAAGCTTTGCTTCGCGCAGTGCCTCCAGCACCGGAATGGCGGCACCGCTTGCGAGGCTAACCCAGTTATTTTCACTTTCGTTGTGAATGTACTTATCCACCAGCGCGGCCAGCACCCGGGCGCGGGAGCGCACGCCAACCGCATCGTTAGCGTGGATAAACCACTGGCGGCTGTCGCTGTCCATTTTCGTGCCGTCGGGCAGGCGGTCCTCCAGCGGGTTTTGCACCACAAACAGCGCCAGCGCGGAGGGCACCAGCCGGGTGCGCCACGCGGTGAGCGCCGGGCGGTTGCGGAAGGCCTGTTCGGAATAGCGGTTCTGCGGGACGAGCACGGCCTGCCCCCCTTCGTCGTATTCTACCCTCGGAGGCCGGAGCGCTGGCTCGGCTTTCAGGGCGCGGTCAAGGGAGGCGATTTCACGGGCAGCGTCGTCTTTCATCGGCCACTGGTCGCTGACGTCGGGAAATGACGCGCTGAAAATCGTCATATTTTCCGGTGCATCGCCGCGAAAAGGCTGCCAGTTCATGTCGTCTTCCCTCCGTTAGGCTTTTAACGGAAGTCTATCCAGGCGAGCCAGTAATACCCTACGAAGAAAGCACGAAATAGGTGCATCAGTTCTGCGACGTGCGCCATACCCCCGGCGTGCAGCCGTACTCGGTCTGAAAATGACGAATAAAATGGGCGCAGTCGCTAAACCGCATCCGTCGCGCAATATCCGTCACGCTTTGCTGAGAGTTTTTCAGCAGCCAGCAGGCATAGCGCAGCCTGGCGCTGCGAATAAATTCCCGCGCCGTTTTGCCAAACTCGGCGTGAAACAGGCGGTTAAGCTGGCGTTCGCTCAGCTTAACGTCCTGCGCGAGCCTGGCGGCGTTCAGCGGGTGAGTCAGATACTGTTCGACGATCGTCACCGCCCTGCGCAGCCGTGAATCAGGGATCATGGCGATATTCGCGGGCCGCGGCGTGGCGGCGTCATGCGGAGGAAGGGACAACCGCCGGGAGGTGGTGGCCGCAATGTCGTCTCCCCCGTGGGCGCGGATCAGCGCCGTTACCAGGGTGAGCGTTGAGATCCCGCCCGGGCAGGTCAGCACATCGCCTTCGTCGATAAAATCGAGGCCTTGCTCAGCATAAACCTGCGGAAACCGCTGCGTGAAAACGTCATGGTGATGAGGATGAATCGAGGCGCGGCGCTCGTTCAGTAACCCTTCCTCCGCCAGAATAAAGCTGCCGGTACCAATACCAATCAGGGGAACGTTGTTGTGATAAGCCTCCGTGAGAAACGCTCTGTCGCCACGGTGTCCCTGGTGAAGATGCTCCAGACCTCCGCCGATCGCCGCAATATAGTCGAAATCGCCGGGCGGCGCATGGGCGGCCTCAGGCCGCACGCTGAGCCCTGAGCTGCTCACTATCGGTAAGTCGGGATAAGTGCTTATCAGGCTGAGTTTAAAGCGTATTTTCTGGCTACGCTTCTGGACGCTGGATGCAATACGTAACGCCTCTATTAATCCTGAATATGCGAAAAGCGAGAAATGGGGCCACAGGAGTAAACCCATATGCAGGGATTTATTCCGTGCAGGCGTCATTCTGACGCTATCATCAATTATATTTTTCATTAACTTGCCGAAGAATAATTACATTATCGCAACATTATTGTCGCTGTTATATTTTCCTAAGATAGGTCCTGGCTGTTAAATCAAGCATAAATGATGCCCGCAAAAACTTAAAAACATTTCTCCCTGTCGCTATCCGTTTTTTGACGTGTGGCACACATAGGTCGGCAGCGTCCCCAGAATAAATAAATAATTCTCATTCTGCTGTTTCTTAATACGCATATAAATATTCTTATTCGGATAGATAAAAAATAAGGGCTCGTACTTCTCCAGCCAGCTGTCGTTGATGTTGTCGTCCGGAAATTTCATATTGCGTATGGACGTCAGATTATAGACGCTGTCTTTGCGCTCAATCTGAAAGAAAACTTTGCGATTCAGGGTCTTCGTAGGATCGCTTTTCAACCGGCCATTCATGCTGAGTATTCCGCTGTTACCCTCCACGGTGTAATTCAGCCACAGAGAGAGCGTTTCATCACGGTGATGCTGAATAAAGTTCGCCTGGCAGGAAAAGGGCTGGATGTAATGGCGATGCAAGAGGTAATACGCTGCCACGACAGCCCCCATCAACAGGCACAGGCAGAGCGCAACAACCGTTTGACGGTAGCGAACCATACTAGCGATCCTCTATAAAATAATCGGACATACAGCGGTTGGGTTCCGTCATTGGCCTGTCACAGCGAATGACCGATGCGCGAGGCAGCAGGATGTAGCCGCTGACGTAAACCCAGGGATAGTTAGCGCACTGGTCCTTAAACGGGGCGGCATAGGCCAGGGCTTTATCCCTGTCGCGCTGCGTTTCAATATCGCGAGAAAAATAGAGCTGGCATTCGCCCATCTTCATCGCGAAGCGGTATCCGTCGACGAAATAGCTTTCATGCAGCAGGTTATGGCTGATAACGCTCACGCCAGCCAGCATCAGCAATAGCACCAGCGCGCCCGGCAGCCAGAAGCGGCGTGTCGGGGCCGTCGGGCCGACAGTCTCTTCGCAGACATCCGGAGCAGCACGTTCTTCCTCTTCAGCCTGCGGCTGCGTCTCTTTAACGGTGATTTGCGTATCGCTTGCGAGCGTCAGTCCAATGCGCGGGATAGTGACAATCGGATCGGTTTCAAACCCCACTTTCTTCAGCCCCTTACGCAGAATAGAAATATTCTGGTAGTAGGTATTAGGCGAAACCAACATCCCCCGGCGCTGCCAGACAATATCCATGCACTCCTGTTGAGTCACAATACTTCCGGCTCTTTCTATTAATAACAACAGACAGCGCCCCGCCGGGGAGTTTAATACCACCACCCGGTCAGGATTGTTGAGATCGCGTAATGTGCTGGCCGCTGGATGAAACTCTACCAGGCCATTAATAATGTAATGCTTATGCATAGAATGGGCTAAATACCTCCGGTCAACGCCTGTTGCTCCAGTAGATTCCCTTCACGGTTAACCTGCGTATCCCTCGCCTGTGTAAGGATTAATGTGACGGATTAATGCGCAACTGTATATCCTGGCGCCTGGCGAAAAATCTTATTTTTCCTTTCTCTTTATCTGACCGGTCTGAAGTTTTCTTAACCGCCATTTAAAGCCGTCTTGACACTGACAAAACTCGACAAAGGCGCCCGTTGAACGCTTTAGCCATCGTTGTCTGAATTATTCAGCGCGCTTAATTTGTTTTTTTGATAAAAAGCAGTGAGGACGCGCTCTGCCAGCGGGTTTCGAAATTACGACCAATTCGAAAGCTGTCGTCTTAATTAACAATTTCGGTGCGAAACTGTTAGCCACCGTCAGTAACAACCCTCGTCGCATGACGTCCCCAGACTATTTCCTTACAAAACATTTATTAAAGCCAACTTTTCAATAAAAACTACCGGTATGATTATTTACAGGCAGATAAGCAAAAGCCGGTTCAGCGAGGAGAAATTGACGCTACACCTAAACCGTACTTAAAACAAATTAAGATTAATTCAGGTTACCTCTTTTACGCCCTGAGTATAGTGGGCTCACACCGTGCAATGCTTAATTGCTTCGAAAATACAGGCGTCGTTCTGCCAGACAGACGAGTCTCATTACAATTATAAATCGAGGGAATGACATGGCGAATAAGCTCAACAACACACGTTATTTAAATATCGCGCTATTGGGTGGAGATCACTTTGCGCGCCAGGGGATCGCCGCGTTATTAAAAAATATTGTCCCGGCTATGCAGATTACAGCATCGATCGATAATTACATGGAGATCGAAACGATACTCGCAGCCGCACCGGTAGACGTGATTTTTTTATCCGGCATGGAGAAATATCACGCGGGATATGACTGCCTGAAATATATCAGGAAGATGAAAGTCCTTTATCCCGACGTACTTATTTGTATGTATTCCGCACCGGCAAATTCCTGGCTGTGGATACGCGGTGAAATAGACGCCTATCTCTCGCTGCAGGACCCGCTGTATCACTGGCGAGCCAGCGTATTAAAAATGGTCGATAGCCGTTATCGCCCAATAAAAAAACCCACGGCGTTATCGCTGACGCCGGGTGAATGGAGGGTATTGAAGGAACTGCGAAAGGGTCTGGATATGCGTTACATCGCCGAAACAGAGCAGCTTTCTTACCGTCGTGTCAGCGCGTTAAAAAGCTCAGCGATAAGAAAACTCGGGCTCAGGAACAAGACAGATTTGCTGGTCTTTTTAACCAGTTAGACCTGCTGCTTTCAGAGCAAATCTCGACATAACACCATAATGGAATCAGGACAATGAAAGCTCAATTCAATAATAAAACGCTGCTCGCGATCGCTATTGCGGCATTACTGCCAGCGGGCACGGCCCTGGCTGCCGGCACCAGCGGCGGCACGGTGAACTTTAGCGGCAAAGTGGTGACCTCCGCCTGCGCCATCAGCGCAGGAAGCGCCAACATTGACGTGGACATGGGTGAAGTGCGTACCGCAACGCTGAAGACGGCAGGCAGCGTTGCCAGCACGGCAAAAGCGTTTGCCATCACCCTGGAAGATTGCGAAATCGCCGATACCTCAGCCTCTACGGATGAGAACCCGATTGCCGCCACAACCGTGGCCGTCACCTTCACCGGCACGCCGGACACTTCCGATGTTAATAGCTTGTCCGTCGGAGCAAACGGCAGCGCCAACTCTGCGCAAAACGTGGCTATTCGCCTTTATGACGAGCAGGGCAACGTGGTGAACCTGGGTGAACCTGCTGCGGCCATCCCTCTGCGTAAGGGTGCCAACACCCTGAACTTCAGCGCGAAATATTACTCGCCGAAGGGCGGCGCCACCGCGGGTGATGCCAGCGCCGTCGCAACCTACACCGTGACCTATTCGTAATCCTCAGGCCCGGTCTGCGAGCCGGGCCTGTCTTAGCTTTCAGGAGAAACACTATGCGCGTAAACACATGGATTTGCCTGGCGGGTGCGTTATGTTCCTCCGCCGTCTATGCCGGCGGCGTGGGGCTGGGCGCAACGCGAATGGTCTACTCCAGCGCCACCAGCCAGGCCATGATGCAGGTGAGAAACACCCATCCCGACGCTACGTTCCTCATCCAGTCGTGGATGGAGAATGAGAAAGGCGAACGCACCAACGACTTCGCGATCACGCCGCCGCTGTACGTCATAAAACCGGCCAGCGAAAGCGCGGTGAAAATCATGTTTAACGGCAAAGCCCTGCCAGCGGATCGGGAGACGCTCTACTGGATGACGGTCAAAGCCATCCCCCAGCAGGCGAAAAGCGGCGCCGGGAATACGCTGCAGTTTGCGTCGGCTAACCGCATCAAGGTCTTTTATCGCCCGGAAGGACTCAGCGAGAGCCCGGGAGAGGCGTGGAAAAAACTGGCCGGTGCCTACCGCGCCGGAAAAGTCACGCTCAGCAACCCCACGCCGTACTACCTCATCACCATCAACGTGAAAATTGACGGTATGCCGGTGCAGCCGGTGATGGTGCCCCCGAAAGGCAGCGTGACGCTGGCCGAAACCTTCAGCCATGCGGGCAGCATGAGCTATCAGACCATTAACGATTACGGGGCATGGACCCCCGCCGCGCGCGCGTCGTTATCCCAATAATAAAAACAGTAAGGCGTGACCACGTGAAAATAAAAATCCTGTGCGCCACGGTGATCTCCCTGGTGATTCGGCAAGCCGTGGCTGCTGAAAGCGAGCTGCAATTTAACCCCGCGTTCCTCAACGGCGAGAGCGCAAACAGCGCCGATCTCGCCTGGGTCAACGCCGGGAGCGCGTTGCCGCCGGGTGATTACAACCTCAACGTGTATATCAATACGAATTATGCGTTCACGGGTAACGTCACGTTCCGCCTTGCTGAAGACAGCACGGGTGAAGCGCTGCCCTGCCTCACGCCTGAACAATTCGCCGCGCTGGGCATCGATAGCCATCAGGCGAAGGGTGGCGACCTGCCGCTGGCGCAGCGCTGCATCTTCCTAACGAAGGCGTTTGCGGATACGCAGTTTGATCTGGACCAGAAGACGCTCACCCTGAGCTTCACCGTACCGCAAAGTGCGATGCGCAATTTGCCGCGCGGGTACGTCAGCCCGGAAAGCTGGGAGGCGGGCATTCCTGCCGCGTGGCTGAATTACGTGGTCAATGGCTCGAACAATGAGTATCGCGGCGAGACGCGCACGCGGGAACAGCAGCTGTTTGCGAGCCTCAACAGCGGCGTCAACCTGGGCGCGTGGCGGCTGCGTGATTTCACCACGTGGACCAAAGACAGCAATGAGCTCACCCACGTGCAGACCTGGCTGCAGCGCGATATTCACGCCCTGCGCGCGCAGGTGTATGCCGGGGAAACGTACACCTCGGCGCAGGTGTTCGACTCCGTGGGCCTGCGCGGTATCGCCCTGAAAACCGATGACAACATGCTGCCCGCCAGCCTCAGCGGCTATGCGCCAGAAGTCCGGGGCATCGCGCGCAGCAACGCGACCGTAACGGTTCGCCAGAACGGCAACATCATCTATCAAACCTCCGTCCCGCCGGGGGCGTTTGTGCTGAAAGATCTCTACCCGACCTCCTCGGGCGGCGATCTGGCGGTCACCATTCAGGAGAACGACGGCAGCAAAACGCAATACACGCTTCCCTTTGCCAGCGTGCCGAACCTGGTGCGTAACGGACAGGTGAAATATGCCCTCGGCGCCGGGAAATACCGTCCGACGGGCAATCAGGACGCGCCCGCTTTCGCGCAGGGCGAGCTGTTCTACGGCTGGCGATACGGCCTGACGTTTTACGGCGGGGCGCAGTTTGCCGATCGCTATAACGGCCTGGCCTTCGGGTTTGGGCAAAACCTCGGCCGCTTTGGCGCCTACTCCATCGACCTGACCCACGCCCGCAGCCAGCTGGCGGACGATCGGCACTATACCGGTGATTCGGTGCGCCTGCGCTACAGCAAGCTGCTGAACGACATTGGCACGCGGGTTAACTTCTTCTCGCTGCGCTACTCCACGAAAGGGTTTTATACCCTCAGCGACACCACGTACAAAGGCATGTCGGGCGGATCGCCAAAGCAGACGGTGGAAGACGATGGCACCGTCACCACCCAATACGACACCGTGTACAACCTGCGCATGTCGCGTAAGGCAAAAAACCAGCTGCTGCTGTCGCAGCCGATGGGACAATACGGCTCGCTGTCACTGTCGTGGGATCAGCAGACCTACTGGAACACGTCAAATACCACGCAAAGCCTGCAGTTTGCGTGGAACGCCACGTTTCGCAACGTGTCGCTTGGCGTCAGCGTCCAGCGAAGCTCGAGCCTGTATGACGACAAGAAAGATAACATCCTGTCGATGTCGATTTCGGTCCCGCTGGGCAACCCGACGCTGTCGACCCGCGCGCGCTTTACCACGACCCATGCGGACTCCACCGGCACAACCACCAGCACGGGCGTGAGCGGCTACCTGCCGGGTGAGGAGAATCTGTTCTATAGCGTCAACCAGCGCTACAGCTCCCGACAGCACTACGGCGGCGATGCCACCCTGCAGTACGAAGGCGCGTGGGGAGACTACAACCTGGGCTACAGCTACGCCAGCGACTCCCGCAACCTCAGCTACGGCATCAGCGGCGGCGCGGTAGTGCATGAAGATGGCCTGACGCTGAGCCAGCCGCTCGGAAATACCAACATTCTGGTAAAAGCCCCGGGAGCCAGCAATGTCGCCGTGCTTAACCATAAGGGCATCAAAACGGACGGCCGTGGCTACGCGGTGATCCCGTACGCCACGCCGTACCGCGTTAACCAGGTCGCGCTGGACGTGACGACCGCCGGCAACGACGTGGAGCTGGAAAACGCCATCGCCAACAAAACGCCTACCGATGGCGCCCTGGTTCGCGCCACCTTCACCACGCACCAGGGGGCAAAAGCGATGTTTATCGTACGTCACGGCAACGACGTGCTCCCCTTCGGCACGCTGGTCTCGCTCGATGATGACAAAACCAGCGGCATCGTTGGCGATGGCGGCAGCCTGTATCTCTCCGGTTTGTCAGAGAAGGGCAAGCTGAACGCCGTGTGGGGCCGCGGCAGCCGCCAGCGCTGCGCCATTACCTACGCCTTAAACAAGCAGAACTATAACGCCCGCACCGGTCTTTATTCTCAGGAGGTGGTATGTCAGTAACGCTTCGGATCGGCTGCCTTGCGCTGCTGCTGGTTTTCACGCTCCCCGTTCGCGGCTACGACGTGCTGGTCTCCGTCACCGGCAATTTGATCGGCAACACCTGCGTGGTGGCGCAGGACTCCGTTGAGCAAAACGTGCCGCTGGGCACCATTGGTATTAAACAGTTCAGCCGTGCCGGGGCCGTCAGCAATATCAAAACGCCCTTCACGCTCAGGCTTGAAGCGTGCGGGCCAACCTTTGCTGGCGTAAAAATTCGCTTCAGCGGTACGCCAGATGATGCCAACCCGCAGCTGCTGAAGATTGCCGACGGTGGCGCTACCGGCGTGGCGGTGCAGATCCTCGACAAAGAGAGCGTACTCATTCCCCTGAATACAAAGACCACCACGTACGGAACGGCGGGGGATGACAGCGTACAGATGACCTTCTACGCGCAGCTGGTTGCCACCGCTACGCCGGTGAGCGCCGGTGATGTGTCAGCCCTCGCCACCTGGACAACGGAGTATCTATGATGCGTTTAGCGTTTCTTCTCGGCGGATTACTTTTCTGCGCCAGCGTGCAGGCTCTGGACTGGAAATCGGACATTACGCTCTCGCCTCAGCCGATGACCTACAGCGGGCCAGCGGATTCCGTGGTGCCGGGCAGCATTATCGGCTCGACCTGGAGCGCCACCGCCAGCGTGCAGCAGGTATTTTGGTGTGGGTTTATTTTTACCTGCACTAAAGGCACGCTTGAACCCAGCAGCAGCGCCATCTCGAGCGGGATGACGGTCAACGTCGACGGCGTGAACTACACAATTTTTGAAACCGGCGTACCGGGCGTGGGGTATATCATCGGTTTAAAGGACTTTAAGGGGACAAAATATATTCCCCTGCAAACCGGCGTAACACAAAGCTATCCTGCGGATGGGACGGGAGGAATCGCCCAGGATTTAGGCTGGTCAGCAAAAGTCACCTTTATTAAAACCGGTACGGCGCTGAAATCCGGCGTCTATAACATCCCGACCATCAACGCCGCGGTGCTCACCGCCTATAACAACGAAACGAAAACGGCGCAGGTCATCATCAGCCCGACCACCATCACGGTGACCGCCAGCGGGTGTACGGTCGGCAGCAAAAACGCCAGCGTGGCGCTGGGCACCATTGATATTCTCACCCTGCCCACGGTGGGAAGCACGTCGCCATCGGGGACGTTTACCGTCGGCCTGACCTGCGACGCGAACGTGGCGGTTCACGCCGTGATGACCGATCAGACCACGCCGTCGAACACCTCGTCGGTGGTGACTCTGACCGGAGATTCCACGGCGTCCGGCGTTGGGGTGCAGTTTTTCTACAACGGCAGCGGGCCGCTGACGATGGGGCCGGACAGCTCGGCCGCGGGTGCGACCGGCCAGTTCTTCATCCAGAGCACCACGGCGGCGCAGACGCTCACGTTACCGTTCCAGGCGCAGTACATCCGAACCGGCGAACTGGTCCCCGGCTCGGCCAACGCGCTGGCCAGCATTACGTTTTCCTACCAGTAGGGGCTACTGCTTCACCCACACCAGCTGATCGGTTCGGAAGCCCAGACTGCGCGCGGTGTTCAGGTAATCCTGCTTCACCGCATCCGGAATGGTTGGCGTGCGCGACAGGATCCACAGGTAGTCGCGGTTCGGGCCGCTGACCAGGGCGTACTGGTACTTATCGTCCAGCCTGATCACGTTATAGCCGCCGTAGAACGGGCCGAAGAAGGACACCTTCAGCGCGGCGGTGGTTGGCTCGCCGGTAAAGTACGCTTTGCCTTCGCTCTCGTTCCACTTGTTCTTCACCGGATCGTAGCCCCGGTTGAGCACGCTGATGCCGCCGTCGCTGCGCTTGCCGTAGGTGGCGGTTACCTGCTCCAGCCCGCGTTCAAAGCGGTTTTCCAGACGGGCGACCTCGTACCATTTGCCAAGATAGCGGCTGGCGTCAAAACCGGAAATCGGCTGCACGCCCTTCGGCGGCGTGGGGGATTTACAGGCGACCAGCGTCAGCGCAATGGCAACACCGGTCACAACAGGCCATAGCTTCATGAGAATTCCTTTCATTTGCACGGTTGGACGTTAAGTGTAGTGCACCGTTTCGGCGCTTCATCCCGTTCGGGAAAATTCGTAGTATATTGAGAGTATTCCTCCACTCTGGACACGGACATGGCTTACTCCATCGGCGAATTCGCCAGACTCAGCGGCATCACCGCCACCACCCTGCGGGCGTGGCAGCGTCGCTATGGTTTACTCAAGCCACAGCGCACGGAAGGCGGCCACCGCCAGTACAGCGACGATGACGTCCAGCAGGCGCTAAAAATCCTCGACTGGGTCAAAAAAGGCGTCCCGATCGGTCAGGTCAAACCGCTGCTGGAGCGCCCGACGCCAGGACGGACCAACAACTGGCAAACCCTGCAGCAGAACATGCTGCAACGTCTGCAGGACGGCAAGGTCGAGTCCCTGCGCCAGATGATTTACGACGCCGGACGCGAATACCCAAGGCCGGAGCTGGTCGCGAACGTGCTGCGCCCGCTGCGCAGCCAGGTCTCGGCCAACGTCGCCGCCGCCATGACCCTGCGCGCGATCCTCGACGGCATCATCATCGCCTACACCTCGTTTTGCCTCGAAGGCGATAAAAAAGCGCCGGGCGATAACATTCTGCTCAGCGGCTGGCACCTCAACGACCCGTGCGAGATCTGGCTCGAAGCCTTAACGCGCACCGGGCAGGGCCACCGAATCGACATCCTGCCGGTTCCGCCTGACGCGCTGGCACCGGAAATTTTCCCGGAGCGCAAATGGCTTCTGGTCACCAGCGGCAAACTCACCGCCGGGCGGAAAAAACAGGTGGAGCAGTGGCAGCAGCAGGTATCGCTTGAAGTGATTATCCTCTGATAATTTTCTCCTGCGGGAATCTTCACGAAAAGTTGAATATTTTCCCGCGCCGCAGATGCTAACGTTTTCCTGTGACGAATAACTCAACAGGAAAACACCATGAAAAAAACTGCCCCTCTGCTGATCCTGGCCTCGATGGCCTTTGCCCCTGCTGCCTTTAGCGCCCCTGCCGGCACGCTGAGCGTCCACATTCTCGACCAGCAAACCGGGATGCCGCCATCAGACGTGACCGTTACGCTGGAGAAACAGCAGCAGGACAAATGGACCCCGATTGCCAGCGGTAAAACCGACCACGACGGCCGCATCAAATCGCTCTATCCGCAGGATCAGGACATGCAGCCTGGCGTGTATAAAGTGACCTTCAAAACCGCAGAGTACTTCCACGGCAAAAAGCTGGACTCCTTCTTCCCGGAGATCCCGGTGCTGTTTACCGTGACCCGCACCAACGAGAAGCTGCACATTCCGCTTCTGCTGAGCCAGTACGGTTACTCGACCTACAAGGGCAGTTAATACGCGTTGATTTTAAAGGAATAAAAAAAATAGTTCCGCTAATACTTGGACAAATTAGTCATGTTGTGTAAGTTTTAATTATATGAACGGGAGGACTACAACATGACAACGAAACCTGTGCTCGGTATTAGCGGATGTTTGACCGGATCCGCCGTTCGCTTTGACGGCGGACACAAGCGTATGGGCTTCGTCATGGATGAGTTGGCCCAGTGGGTGAATTTCAGGCCCGTCTGCCCGGAAATGGCTATCGGTCTCCCGACCCCTCGCCCGGCCATACGCCTGACGCTGACGGACAGCGGCGAAACGCAGCTCCGTTTCAGCAAGCCGCCTCATGATGACCTCACGCAGAAAATGGCCGACTTTACGGCGGACTATCTGCCAAAAATCGGCGATCTGTCGGGATTTATCGTCTGTGCAAAATCCCCAAGCTGCGGCCTGGAACGCGTGCGGCTGTACGATGAAAACGGCAACCGGGGCCGCAAGGAGGGCGTCGGGCTGTTCACCGCCGCCCTTCTTGAAACCTACCCGTGGCTGCCCGTCGAGGAAGACGGTCGGCTGCACGACCCGGTGCTGCGGGAAAACTTTATCGAGCGGGTATTTGCCCTGCACGAGCTAAACACGCTGCGCGCTAAAGGTCTGACGCGGCGTGGGCTGCTGGATTTTCACAGCCGCTATAAGCTTCAGCTACTGGCGCACCATCAGGCAGGCTACCGCGAAATCGGCCCGTTCGTCGCCTCGCTGCACGAGTGGGAAGACCTGGACGCCTTCTTCGTGGCGTACCGGGAAAAACTGATGACCATCCTGAAAAAACCCGCCTCGCGGAAGAATCACACCAACGTGCTGATGCATATCCAGGGGTATTTCCGTAACCAGCTGAACACCCGCCAGCGCGGCGAGCTGCGCGACGTGATCCTGCACTATCGCAACGGACAGTTGCCTATTCTCGCCCCGATCACGCTGCTGAAGCACTACCTGGCCGAATACCCCGACCGGTATCTGATGACGCAAAACTACTTTGATCCCTATCCTGATGATTTGGGTCTGCGTCTGGCAGTCAAGTGATCATAAAAATGCGAAGGCCCCATTGACCCGTAGAGGCCCAAAGCAGTACCCCGTTTAGACGACATCCTCACTGTCGTCTCTTTTTTGCATTTCATCTCAAAGACTGTGATTATATACAGGCTTATTCTGCAAAAAGGGGCCTGCCAGTGATCAACACCCTGCACATTCAAAACTACCGATCCATCCGCGACATGTCGCTGGAGCTGGAGCAGCTCAACATCGTCTTCGGGCCGAACGGCACCGGGAAATCCAATATCTACAAGGCGATACACCTGATGCACAGCGCCGCTCAGGGACAGTTTTCCCAGGCACTGGCAAACGAGGGCGGCATTCTGAAGGTGTTCTGGGCAGGCAAAACCCGCAGCGACCAGCTGCGGCGGATGAATCTGGCGGTGGAAACAGAGACCTACGAATACGAGCTGCAGGTCGGGTTTGTGGAGAAGCTGCCCTATCCCTCGCAGTTTCAGCTCGATCCGGTGATCAAAGAGGAGTCCATCTGGCTGAGCGGTCAGCACCGTCGGCCTTCGTCACAGCTGATGAAGCGTAAGAACCAGGCAGTATTTCTGAACAACGTGCATCACGAGAAAGTGACCCACAGCGGCACGCTGTACGAGAACGAATCGGTGTTCGGGCAGCTCGGCGAACCGCATCTTTACCCGGAAGTGTCGCAGATGCGCGAGTCCCTGCGTAACTGGCGCTTTTATCATGAGTTTTCCGTCTCGTCTGGCTCGGCGATGCGCGCCCCGCAGGTCGGCTTCCGCTCCCCGGTGCTGGCCAGCGACGGTGCCAACCTGGCGGCCGCGTTTCAGACTATCGTCGAGATCGGCGACGAGCTGCTGCTGATGCGCATCCTTGACCAGGCCTTCCCCGGCTGCGTGTTTTACAGCGACAACACCGGCGGACGTTTTCGCATGATGATGCAGCGCGAAGGTCTTAGCAGGCCGCTGGAACCGGCGGAGTTCTCCGACGGTACCCTGCGCTTTCTGTGCCTGGCGGTAGCGCTGTTAAGCCCGCGCCCACCGGCGTTTATCGCGTTGAACGAACCGGAAAACAGCCTGCACCCACAGATGCTGCCCGCGCTGGCGAGCTTAATCGCCGAGGCCAGCCGCTACTCGCAGATTTGGCTCACCAGCCACTCGCCGGAGCTGGCGAAGTTGATTGAGAAACAGCGATCGTTTTCGCTGTATCAGCTGTCAATGGTGGAGGGGGAGACGAGGGTGGAGAGGCTGGGGTAGTTCTATACCCTCATTCGGGTAGATCTTCAGAGCGCTTCTTTTCTTTTGAAATAATGCGCAATATTCCTCCAACGGCAAGAGTAGTTATTGGAGAATCAGAATTGACCGGAAGACGATACGGCCAAATACGTCTTATCTGGAAGTGAAAAAGGGCAAATCCAAAAATCCTGCCGACATTTGGCGGGATTTTGAATCAACCTTTGCAACGACTGAGGGCAAGTCGCAGACCCGCGCCAATTTCGGCTGGAGTGCTATCTACAGAGAGAACGACATTCTCTATGCCATCACCTTTAGTTCTTCCCCAACCTTCTAGTTTCTCATGGCGAGTTGGTGAAAAAGTGATAAAACCATTGATACAATGTACACCACAGTTCTTCATATCTTTGAATAAAGCACGTTTGGTTTTATAGCCGTATTTTTTCATCAACATTGCTATCCAGGCAGCATATTGTGCTTTGCCTTTCTCAACATCAAAGAACGTATCACACTCTTCAATCGTCAATGTCCGGCTATCTGACAACGCTTGTAAAACAACTTCACCGATACTTTGATTATCGGCATCGGGGTGCAATAAGTGGGGAGGAAAGAGGGGATCAGCAGCGACCATCCCCAGCCCTGATTGAGTCTCAACAAGCAATAATTCAGAGTTATAGTAACAACTAGCCCTGTAATCCTGACTTTTATTAAATTTCATCATTTCACCTGTGTCACTTTAACTGTCACACCCTGACTCTTGCCATATTCAATGGCTCGGTTTATTTCTGTCCACTGCGTTTTTGTTGTAGTAGCAGGAACAGCAAGCTGGACCTCTCTATTAGCAATCATAGAAGAATCAATTGTCTTTCGAGAGAGTGTGTATGTATCAAATTTTGCAGCTGCATCAATATTTCCTTTGATCGAACTGTAAATCTGATTAGGGTTTGCCAGCTTCGCCATTGTCTGTGTATCCAATGATTTAGCGCTCACAGCTGTTTTAGTAGATACATCATAATAGTCAAACGTTTTAAAATTCTGGGGCAATCTGGCACTGGAGGGTAAGGATGAACCAACATAATCCTCCCAAGGCATACCTTGTTTAATATTACCCTGGCCCCATTGCATTCCGAGTTCAGAGGCTTTGACAGTAGCCGTTGCAGTATTGCGGCTCATGAACGATAGCGCCGCTTTGGTTATGTCTTTTACAAGCAGCCCACCGCTGACAAGCATGGCCTGATTTTCCGGATCGGACGCGAATACCGCATACTTCATCCACTCCGGACTGTTTTGGTCTATTTTCGCCAGATCCTGACCATTCCACTGTTGAACGTAGGTCTTGGCTTCGTCACTGGTCATAACATCAGCGCCGATATTTCCCAACCAGCCGGGGCGCTCCGTCATATCGTAGCCACCCTCAGCAACTTCCTTATTCCATCCAACAGCCGTTAGGGGATCATCCTTCAATAGCTCATCAACTGTAGCACTTTGCTCATCACTGACTTTTTTCCATTTATCGATAATCGCCTGACAGTCACCACCAGATTTTCGACACTCAGAAAGTTCCTTATCGAATGCTACTGCCTGCGTACTGCTCAGATAGTTATTCTCAACACTATTCTTCCCGGCACTGGCCCCAGCCGCCGCACCAGCCGTATTTCCCCCAGCAATCCCGCCGGCTATGCCCGCTGAAACAGATGCCAGCGTACTCACGGTCTGCTTCTGCTCTTCCGTCAGCTTCGACGGGTCTGTGTCCGGATAGAACTGTCTGGCGATTGCTGTCGCAATCAGTTCGCCGGATGCGGCCCCCACAGCGCCCGCTGCGGCACTGTTTCCCTGAAGGGCTGCAGTTACGCCGCCGAGGATGGCATGGGCAATCGCTTTTGCCGCCGTGTTGTCATCAATGCCTGCATGATGGCCGATGATGTTCGCCAGCTCCGGTGCCGACGCGCCCGCCAGCGCCCCTCCGATATTGCCGCCCGCCAGTCCCTGCAGCGCTGCCGTGGCCGCCTGGATGCCGCGCTGCATATCGCTGCCGGTTCCGTACGTCACCATCACGTTTTTGTATGCCTGGGTATCTCGCAGTTTCGCCAGATAATCCTGGCGCTGTTTCTCTGTCGCGTTTGCGGGGAGTGTTGCGCCGGTTTCTTTCTGGGCCGCCTTCAGCCCGTTCAGGTCACCCTGCGTCCTGGCAATATCCGCCACCTGGCTACCAATGTCGCTGATCATCCCAACCGCGTTCAGGCGGTTCTGCTCTTTCTCCTTGTCGAAGATCGGGCTGATGCTGTCGTTGGCATGTTCGGTGTCGCGGCTCAGTTCGGCCACGTCCTGCTTCTGGTTTGCCTTGTCGCGGATGGTGAGGGAGCCCTCTGCCACGGCGGCCTGCGTGGTGCCTTCCTTATGGCCTTTATTACCCGCAGCGGAGATCATGCCGCCCGGCAGGTTGCCCTGGAATTTATCCCCGAAGCTGCCGCCGCCGCTCAGGCTGATACCGGAGTGCGAGGTTTTAAAGTCCGCTTCGTTGTGGATATCGCTGAAGCCCAGCGTTCCGGTATCAAGGCTGTTTTTGTCCGGCGTGGCGGTGGACGCGATAACCGCGCCATCAAGCTGGGTGTGATGCCCCACGGTGATGTCGAAGCCCCCGTCCCCGGCATACAGCCCGGTCTGTTCGGCCACCGAATCAAAGCGGCTCTTCATCTTGTCCTGGCTGGCGTTGATATAGCCTGAACCGGACATGGTGCCGAAGGTGAAGCTGCCCCCGGCCGCAACGCTGGTCTGCTTGCTGTCGTAGTCGCTGTTGTTCTGCTGGCTGCGCATCAGCAGGTCGTGACCAACGTCTGCCACGATTTTATTGCCGTTAACCTGAGCGCCATCAAGCACGGTGTCGTGCCCGCTTTTTAGGGTGACGTTTTTGCCGCTGTCGATTGTGGTTTCGGTCCAATCGGTACCGTTACCTTTATCCTTGCCGTGCGCGGCGTTAACGTTGGCAAACACGCTGATACCCGCGCCGTTGCCTCCGGCACCGATGCTTACCCCAATACCGCCACCGCTGCTGCTGTTCTTGCCGCTGGTTTTTTGGGTATTCGCCGCGCCGGACAGCAGAATATCGTTCTGTGCATCCAGCGTGGTGTCGCCCCCGGCTTTCAGCTGGCTGCCCGCAATCACGATGTCGCCGCTGTTTGCACCTTTGTTTTTGCCGTTCGCGGTGATGGAGAGATTGTTGCCTGCGTTCAGCGTGCTGCCTGCCACCGCATCACTCTCAGCATGCTGCTGTGATTTCGACTTCTGGGTCGTCAGCGAGAGGCTCACACCCATTGCGTTCGGGTCGCCGGTGGTTGCCGCCATATCCGCTGCCTGCCCGGCCTGCACGCCGGACAGCACCGTTTTGGTGGCCTGAAGGGCTTTCAGACGGCCATCACTTTGCTCTTTGGTCTCCTGCGCCGCGCTCACGGCATTGTTAATAGCGCTACCGACGGTGCCGGAGAGCGCCACGGTGAGCCCGCTTTTCTTCTGCTCGAAGGTTTCATCCCGGGTGCGCCTGTCGTGCCCCGGCTCGATGATGACGCTGTCGCCGCTGAGGCTTAAATCCTTCCCGGCGATAAGATCCGCCCCGCCGACGTGGGCCTGGTTTCCGGCAGAAATCGCGACGTTACCCCCCGTCGAGCCCACCGTACTGAAGCTCTGGCTCTGGGTGGTGCCCTTCTCACGAAGATCGTGCGTGCTTTTACTGCTGCCGATGGTGAAGCCAATCCCGCCCGAGCCCATCAGGCCGGATTTTTTCTCTTCCTTAAAGCGCCAGGAGGTGTCGCTGTTGGTGGCCGCCACGATATCGACGTTGTTGCCCGCCCTAAGCTGCACGTCGCCATCGCCCGCCACGGCGGAGCCGAACACCCGCAGGTTATTGCCCGCCACCACCTGCACGTTGTCGCCGCTCAGCAAGGAGCCGGATTCACGCGTCGCGCTGTCCTCCTCGATGGTGTGGGTGGTTTTCTTGCTGAGGAAACCTTTTTTGGTTTTGGTCTGCTCTTTGTAGTGATAATCGCTCTCGGTTGCGGTATTGAGATTGACGTCGCGGCCTGCCGCCACGCCGATATCGCCCTTCGCCGTCACCTGCGCGGCTTCGGTGGTGACATCGCGTCCGGCGAGGATTTGAGTATTCGCCCCGCTGGCGATCTCGGTTCCCTGCTGACGCACCGATTCGTTAATAACGGTTTTCTTGCCTGACCTATAGCTGTCGCCCTGCGTGGTCTCTTCCGCAGCCAGATTCACGTCGCGACCCGCCTGCAGCCCGACGCTTTTCTCCGCCGCCAGCGCGGCGGCCTGGGCGTTGATATCCTGCCCGGCCTTCAGGACCAGGTTATCGCCTGCGGAAATCGTGGTGCGGTCGAGCCCGGTGCTGTGGGATTCGCTTTTCCCTTTCCGGCTGCTTTCACTGGTTTGCTCCGCGTTCAGGTTCAGATCGTTGCCCGCGCTCAGCCCCGCGCTGCCGCCCGCCTTCAGGTCGCTGGCGGTCACGTCAAGGTTGTGCCCGGCATTCACCAGCAGGTTGCCGCCCGCGGTGACGTTACTTCCCTGATACGTGACGGAGGAACGGCTGGTTTTCTCCCGGCTGGAGCTGAATGCGTCGTTGATCTGATTCGCGTTGACGGCAATATCGCCCCACGCGTTCAGCAGCATATCCCCGCCGGAGGACAGGTTCGCCCCGGTGACGGTGATGTTTTTCCCTGCCTCAAGCGACAGGCCATCCTGCGCGGTAATCGACGCAGCGTTCCCCAGCAGGGTGTCCTTCAGGCCGATGTTGCCGTACTTCCCGCCGGCGTTGATATCAATCTGCTCAACCTGCGTCAGGTTGTTGATGCTGCCGTCCAGGCTCTCCAGCGCGACCGTTTTGCCGCTGATGGTGGAGCTGATGTTATTGATATCGCCGATGGCGCTCAGGTTCAGGTCGCCGCCCGCTTTCATCAGGCCGTTGCTGAGGTTGCTGATGCTGTTCTGGCTGTCGAGCGTCAGGCTGTTTTTCGCCAGCAGCGAGCTGCCGCCGTTGGTGATGCTGCCGCCCTTCAGGGTGACGTTGTTGCCCGCGATCACGCTGCCGTTGTTGACGGTGACGTCCTTCGGCGACAGGTAGAGTTTCGGCACCATCACCGTTTCGCCGTTGACGGTGGCTTTCTCCCACCACAGCAGGCTGTGGTCGAGCGCGGCAATCTGATCGGCGGTCAGCGAGACGCCAAACTGCAGGCCCAGCGACTGCTGCGCCGCCGCGGCGTTGTCCATCAGATAGCGCATCTGATCCAGATCGGAGCCGATGCCGTTCAGGTAGCGGTTACCGGTCTGGTTGAGCACCACGTTGGAGACATAGCGGGTATCGAACGCCGCATCGCCGAGGAAGCGGTAGTCGTAGTCCGGGTTCAGGTTGAGGCGGCCAAGCATATAGGACGAGCCGAGGAACTGCTTCTCGTCGGTAAACGCCAGCCGCGTCTCCTGCGGCGCCGTGGACGACGGTTTGATCCCGAGCATCGCGTTCAGATCGGCAAACAGGGCGGGATCAAGCTGCCCGAGACCGTTCAGTTTCGGGTTGATGCCGATCAGGTACGGGCTTTTCGGGTTGTCGGAGAAGACAAAATAGCCGTTGTTGCCCGACGGCAGCGGGTAAGCGCTGGTGTCGACGCGCTGGCCCTGATAGTGCCCGACGGCGCCGCCCTGCGCGGTGCGGAGATCGGCGGTGGTGACCCCGGCGTTCGCCAGTGCGCCCAGCTGGCCGAGGTTCGCGTTGCCTTTCTGCGTGGTGCCAATGTTGCTGAGAGGCGTACCGGACGCGCCGCCGTTTTCCAGCGCGCCGCCGCCGTTAAGCTGCTGCAGCGCCCCCTGAAGCCGATCGTTCCACTGCGGCGAGGTCACCGCCACGGTTCCGGCAGCGCTCAGCCCCTGTTTTTGCACACCGCTGCCGATGGTCTGGTTGCTGAGGGAGTTCAGCGACGGGGTGGAGATAACGTTGCTGACGCCGCCTGCGTTGGCGGTGGTACTGGTGTTGCTGATGTTGCTGGTGAAGTTTGCGGTGACGTTGCCGCCCGCCTGGATGACGGCACGGTATGTTTCACCATTTTCACTTTCTGTGACATGCCCATCTAATACATAGGTTACGTCATTGTCGTAGTAAGTATTGCGATGGGTTGGAGAGTAGGAGCCAGGAGAACCCCCGCCATATGAGGGGCTTACATATTTATATACAGCATATTCTGTATAAGTTCCGCTCTGATAGCTCTGATTATTCAGCGTGTTTCCTGCAAGCGTAATATTGCTATTCGCCAGGATTGCACTCGCCTGATTGTTCAACTCTGCGGCAGTGATAGTCAGGTTACGCCCGGAAGAAATACGAGCGCTTCCACCCTCAGCATTTACAACCTGCGCTATCTGATTTAGTGCATATTTACGTGTTTCATAGCCTGTAATTGGTTTGTAATAGTAATGGGTATCCTCATACAAGAAACAGGGAACTCCCCCACATGTACCTGAACCGTCATGGGTATAAGTGCTGTATTTATCCCGAACAAGCGTATCGATTCCGAGAACCGACACAGGTATGTCAACAGTTGCCTGCCCAACCCAACCATACGCTGGCGACGCACTTGTTGTTGTGGTTGACGTTAATCCATCACGCTGATTTAACAGGCTGGCAGTTTTAACCGTAATATCCCCATTCTGCGTCTCAATATTCCCCGACGTGTTCACCACCTGGCTGTTCGCATTCCCCGCCGCATCACGCTGCATCCACAGGTTGTTCCCCGCCATGATGTCG
>NZ_JAWNDF010000009.1:0-139395 GCF_034106865.1 Enterobacter sp. 237C8
TTACGTATGTTCACTCAGAGACTTGGTATTCATTTTTCGTCTTGCGACGTTAAGAATCCATGTCACTTTGAGTGCCCACACAGATTGTCTGATAAATTGTTAAAGAGCAGTTGCAACGCGGCTTTCGCTCACCGTTGCGAGGTGGCGTATATTACGCTTTCCTCTTTCAGAGTCAACCCGTTATTTCAGAATTTTTCTCTTCAACCGACCGGGTTGTTTGTGAAGTGATTCACATCCGCCGTGTCGATGGAGGCGCATTATAGGGAGTTCTCAGCAGGCCGCAACCGCTAAATGACAGAAAAATGACTGACTGCTGAATTCCACAGCAAAACCCCGCCTTATACCTTTTTACACACAGACTTATCCACAATCATGAGCGGTTCGCGATGCGATCCTACGAATTGAGCGGGAAGATCAACTATACTAGCGGCAAATAATCTCCTCTGTGCAGGCCCCCCCTCATGACCACACAACGCCTCGCCCGCGACTGGCGTCTCCCTACCGCAGGTTTGATGCTGCTGGCACTCCTCTTTGCGGGTTTTACCCTGCATGCGCACTGGAACGCTTTTATCCAGTGGTGTCTCGCCACGCAAATTACGCTGCACCGCTATCTGGTGATGTATCTGCTGCAGCTTAATAACCACCAGTACAGCGGCGGATTATGGCTGTTAACGGGGGCTTTCCTTTATGGTGTCCTTCACGCCATCGGACCCGGACACGGAAAGTTCATCGTGACGACCTATCTGACCACCAATAAGGAAAGCGAACTGGCAGCCCGGGTTGTCCCCTTCCTGGGTAGCCTGATGCAGGGCGTCAGCGCCATTCTGTTTGTCTTTATTCTGGCGGTGGGGTTTAACCTCGCCTCAGGGGATATCAGTACCAGCCGCTGGTACGTGGAGAAGATAAGCGCTGTGCTTATTGGCGCATTCGGTGCATTCGTTATTTACCAGGCGCTGAAGAGCCTGCGCCCGCGCAGGATGACTATCTCCGCCATCAAGCCGCTTCATCATCATGACGAAAACTGTGGCTGCGGCCACCACGGCGTGGGGGTAAACCTGACACAAGGCGACTGGAAAACGCGCCTGGGCGTCATTCTGGCGATTGGCGCACGTCCGTGCAGCGGGGCGATCATGATTCTGATGTTTTCGAACGCGCTGGGCATTGTCACCTGGGGGGTAGCCGCGGTCATGACCATGTCTTTGGGCACCGCACTTTCTATTGTGGGGCTTTCCCTGGCTGTACGTTACGCCCGCGAGCGCACGGTGACCTGGTTCGGAGAGAGCGCCTCATTGAGATGGCTCGTACCGGCAGTCAAAATAGCCGGAGGGATAGTCCTGATCCTGTTTGCGACGGTGCTGTTCCTGACGGTGATCCCCGTCAGCGCCAATGGCGACTACATCGCTGCCGGATGCTAATAAAAGAAAACCCGCCGTTGGCGGGTTTCTTTATTACTCATTGATGCGTGGATGCTGGTCCACCAGTCGGGAGCGTTTTTTCTGCAGCTCTTCAATCTCTGCGTCAATATCCTCAATCTTCTGCTCTACGTTATCGTAGTGCTCGCGCAGGATCTCTTTCGCTTCCTGGATGTCAGACGCCGCAGGCGTTGCGCCTTTCAGAGGGCGATTCGCCGTCTCCTTCATGGTAAGACCTGTAATCAAACCAATCACCGCAATCACCATCAGGTAATAAGCCGGCATCATCAGGTTCTGCGTGCTCTCGACCAGCGAGGCGGCAAGCGTCGGGGTCAGACCGGCAATCAGCACCGAGATGTTAAAGGCCGCGGCCAGCGCGCTGTAGCGAATGTGCGTCGGGAACATCGCGGGCAACGTTGATGCCATCACCCCGATAAAGCAGTTAAGGATCACCGCCAGCATCAGCAGACCGGCAAAAATCAGCCCCAGCACATCACTGTTAATCAGAATGAATGCCGGAATTGCCAGAGCAAACAGCGCAACGCTTCCCAGGATAATGAACGGTCGACGACCAAAACGGTCACTCAACAGGCCCATAATCGGCTGCACAAACAGCATACCCACCATGATGGCGATAATAATCAGCACACCGTGATCTTCCGAGTAGTGCAGGTTATGCGACAGATAGCTCGGCATATAGGTCAACAGCATGTAGTAGGTCACGTTGGTCGAAATCACCAGACCAATACAGGTCAGCAGGCTGCGCCAGTGCTTAGTGGCAATCTCTTTGAACGACACCTTCGGACCATCCTGCAGCCCTTCGCGGTCACCCTGTTCCAGTTTTTCGACGTGCTGCTGGAAAGCAGGCGTCTCTTCCAGCGCATGACGCAGGTAAAGACCAATTATCCCCAGCGGCAATGCCAGGAAGAACGGGATACGCCAGCCCCAGTCGAGGAAGTTATCTTCGCCCACCACGGTTGAAATCAGTACCACTACGCCCGCGCCCATGACAAACCCGGCAATCGAGCCGAAGTCCAGCCAGCTCCCCATAAATCCGCGCTTACGGTCCGGGGAATACTCGGCAACAAAGATTGAAGCACCGGTATATTCACCGCCCACGGAGAAGCCCTGCGCCATCTTACATATCAGCAGGAGAATCGGTGCCCAAATGCCGATGGTGGCGTAAGACGGTATAAGGCCGATACAGAATGTACTGATCGACATAATGACGATGGTGATGGCCAGGATCTTCTGACGACCATATTTATCGCCGAGCATACCGAAGAACAGACCACCCAGCGGGCGAATCAGGAAGGGAACGGAGAACGTACCCAGTGCGGCGATCATCTGCAGGCTGGGATCGGCCCCGGGGAAAAACACTTTACCTAACGCATAGGCCACAAAGCCGTAGACACCAAAATCGAACCATTCCATCGCATTACCGAGCGAGGCTGCGGTAATGGCTTTACGCAGCTTTGCGTCATCAATAATGGTGACGTCGCGAAGCGTGATGGGTTTAATCTTTTTCCTTCTCAGCATAGCTATCCTCGTTGACTCGGCCCTGTCTGTTTCACAGTTCAGTTAGCGTTCTGTGAACCATGGGATCCGCTCCATGCGAATCGCCTTATTCAAGCGTAGCAGGTTTACTTACATTGACGTTTTACGTCGATACAACCGAACCTGTTGACGCCTGCCTGGGCAGTTAATGACCTTTTTACCCTACCAGCGTTTATATTTGTGATCAACTTCACACATATTTTCGTGTCTGGTCAGCTCAGGCAAATTTTTGTCAAGGAGTGCCAATAAGTACTTCCTTATCCCACCTAAAGAACATCCTCCCGCACGTCATTATTTCTTTCGTAACAGAAAAACAAACCACATTAATTCACATCAGGTTTACATAAATTTTCATCAGCAGGAACCGGCCTCAGGTTTTACATTGAATATGTGATAAAGATAACTAAAACGATGTTTTATTTTCATTGAATCAATATTCCAATGATCGCATCATAAATCCGAATTCAGCGTTTTACGTGTTTAAGGAAAAGGTTAATTGAGAGCACGCATTTAATTTTGTTGCAGGGCTTTCGAAAAAACACCACAAACAATACGAGCAATCAATTGAATTTATTGACTAATTTTTAACACCTATCCCCCGTACTGCGGGATCCGATGTGAGGTTTGTCTATGAAGATTAAAGCCACGATAGAACGTATACCCGGCGGCATGATGCTGGTTCCGCTGGTACTGGGCGCGATCCTGAATACCCTTGCTCCCAATACCGGAGCTTATTTTGGCGGTTTCACAAAAGGCATGATAACAGGCACGGTTCCCATTCTTGCCGTCTGGTTTTTTTGTATCGGCGCATCCATTAATTTACGGGCAACGGGGACAGTATTACGGAAATCCGGCACGCTGGTGATCACCAAAATAGCCGTAGCCTGGGCAGTGGCAATGATATGCGCGATGTTCATTCCGGAGAATGGAATTCAGACCGGGTTCTTTGCGGGTTTATCGGTCCTGGCGATTGTCTCGGCGATGGATATGACCAACGGCGGATTGTACGCCAGCCTGATGAATCAGTACGGGACGAAAGAAGAGTCCGGCGCATTTGTGTTGATGTCTCTGGAGTCCGGCCCATTGATGACGATGCTGATCCTGGGGTCTGCTGGCCTGGCCTCGTTTGAACCGCACCACTTTGTCGGCGCAATCCTGCCCTTCCTGGTCGGTTTCGCCCTTGGCAATCTCGATCGCGATCTGCGTGATTTCTTCAGCAAAGCCACGCCGGTGCTGATTCCGTTCTTCGGTTTCGCACTGGGGAACACCATCAACCTGAAGGTCATTCTTGATACCGGCCTGCTGGGCATTGTGCTGGGTGTCGCCGTGATCGTCATCACCGGTATTCCGCTGATTATTGCCGACCGCGTTATCGGAGGAGGAAACGGCACGGCCGGCGTCGCCGCCTCTTCAGCCGCGGGGGCTGCTGTTGCAAACCCGGTGATTATCGCCCAAATTAACCCGGCCTTCGAACCGGTCGCCGCTTCAGCGACGGCACTGGTTGCCGCGAGCGTAATTGTCACCGCGATTCTGGTCCCTATCATCACGGCGCTGTATGCGAAACGCTACGGGAATATGCAAGAGACCCTGCCTGAACCGAAGCCGATAGAAATGAATCATTAACACACCGCACCATTCCCTCTCCCAACGGGGAGAGGGTGAGGGATTTAGCCAAAAATCTCTTCCACCATCCCGTCCACAAGCCGTTTTGCCGAACAAAGCCTCGGCATACCCAGCGCGACGGTCTGCCAGTTTTGCGTCACTGACCAGCTCACCGGATGTTGATCCGCCTGACACCAGTCCCCCAGCCAGCCCAGCATGTCTTTATGATCGATTAAACCCGGAGAGGCCGGCGTTGTCAGCCACTGGTGATAGAAATGGCGGGTCGTGGGGGACGCATTGATGCCCTGTGCCAGATAGTTAGCCGCCATGCTGCGCAGGTTATCCTTAAGCATTGCCGCCACATCTTCATTCGCGAGGCGGCATGCGTCACCAAATGCCCCCCAACGCAGCTCTTCCAGGACGATAAAACAGCGCCCGGCCAGCGACCAGCCATCATAATGCCCGGCCCGCCAGCGGGTAAAAATCTGCTCGCTATGCTCACCCGCCTGCACCGTCAGCCCGCGCTGGGTTAGCGCCTTCTCTTTATAGGCGGCGCGTTGGGTAAAATGAGAAGCGAGTTCAGCGTACTGCTGCATCAGACCGGGGGACTGCTGGGCGCGCGGGTGCGTCTGCTGGCGCAAAGCAATCAGTTTCTCTGCCATCAGCGTCAGCGCGAGATGACCCGGGTCAAGCATGCCGGCCAGTTTTTCCGCCAGCCCCAGGCGCAGCGCCGCATTTTCATTGAGCATACCCGCCATCGCCCAGGGGCGCAGCCGGGTATGCGTCATGATTTCCTGAGTCAAACGCTCACGAAACTGAAGCTGTTGTGGTCCCAGGTGAGGATGACGCGCCGCGTCCACTCCCTGAACCAGATCGACCATAAATTTTGGATTAATACACTCCAGCGTTCGCCCGGGGCCGTCCAGTAGTGGTGTTGTCATGGTTGCTCTGCCGCGAATAGAGTTTGAATATCATCGCGTAACAGTCGGGTATCTTCCTGTATCCACGCCGCAGTCGTAATACTTTGCTTCAACAGCTGGCAGAGCGCTCGGGTTGAATGCTCATTCTGTTGACGCACTGCGAGGCTATCACGCAAGCTTTCCTGTAACCCGGTCAGGCACAGCGAGAATTCTGCAAAGAACGTCGCCATTCCTGCCGTAACAGAGACATCGACCTGCGCGGACAAAGCTTTACGTATTTGTTCACAAAACAGCTCAATATGTTGCTTAAATTTGTCATGTAGCTGCGCAATATCGATAACATAGCGCGTGCGCGTTTCCACATATTCATCCCAGCCCCAGCCCGGATTATTGAGCCAGCGAGAGACCGTTTCTCGCATGCTGCTCCCGCCTGATGACGGGCCTGCCTGGCTGTCATCCTGCGCTATCGCATCGTTAAACAGCGCCCGCGTATTGAAGTTGAGCTGGTGAGCCTGAAACGCCGGGAAACTGATTCGCGCCCGAAAACCCGCATGGCTCAGATGCTCTTTAATACGCGTTTCGATGGGGCGCATGGCTTCGTTCAGGGAACGCGCCAGCGTAGACTCTAGCTGGTCGAAGCGTAACGCCAGCTCCCGGCAGATTTTCGTCTGTGCATCCAGCATCACCAATTCGCAGGAGGAGCGGATTTTACTCAGCGCGATCTGCGCCTGTCCTTCATCGTCCAGAACCAGCTGCTTCAGCTCGTCACCGTGAGGGTTCTGCCGATCGATACCTGCCAAATCAAGAATATGCTGAGCGCTGAACACCTCGCCAATCGCCTGGTTAAGCGCGGTTTTTTGCGCTGCCATAAAGTCCGCGGTGGCGTTCAGCGCCTCCTCAACTTCATGTTTCACCTCATCGCTCACCACGCTCTGACGCGTCTGGAGAAGCGCCATGTCCTCTTCCAGACGTGCGATATTCAGTTCCAGCGCCTCAAAGGCAACCGTCAGCCCCTGATAGCGGAAGTCGAGGTACTCCCGGGCATTTTGTGCGTAGTTGAGCAGCTTGTGCGAGGCCGAACGCAGCGCGTAAAGCGAGGCATTGGCATAGGCGGCGTAGATCAGTTTGCGTATCGGTTGTTCGAAAAGCGAATCTTCCCAGAGCAAATCGGCAGCATGACGAATATGGTCTATATCGTCCAGGTCCGCCGTACGCCAGCGTCGCCCAAGCGCCGCTTCGGCAAAGTCCTGTACCCAGGGTTGCTCCTGATGATCCGGCAGTTGTCCGTGGGTACTCATCTCGTAGCGAGCGCGGTTCGCCAGATAGGCCCACATGGACGAAACGGGGTAGATCTGGCCAGGCGAAATATTGCCTTTCATTAAGGTGCCGGAGATCATCGCCCGGATCTGCTCTTCATCGTCGCTATTGCGATCTTTCTGATCGAATTTATTGACCAGCGCATACAGCGGCACGGATTTTCCCGCCGCGGAAATGGCCTGGCGGACTTCTTCATCAGAGATGGATTTAAGCTGGGTATAATCCATCACGGCCAGCACCGCCGACGCGCGGGACAACTGCTCGCTTAGCATTTTTTGCAGGTGCGGCTGTCCGGCCTCATTCGGCCCGGGCGTATCGAGCAGCGTCAGCTGTCCGAGGTGAGCATCCAGACCCGCAAGATGCACGAACTCCACTTCAATCACCGGAATATGTTCGATAGCCGCATACTCAGAGAACGGAAACTCCACCCCTAACGCCTGGGAAAGCCTCACCAGGTCGTTGAGGCTTTTCAGACAATGAAATATCGGCTGCGCGCCCAGGTGATGCTTCTCAAAAGCCTCTCCTTTTTCAATGCGCTCCAGCAGCGTATTCATGTCTTTATCAATTTCCAGATGCTGGGCCAGCTTTCCGCGATCGTAATCGCATAGCTTTTTCTGAAGCAGTTGGATCAATTCATCAATGGGCGAGGCATGTGAGAAATGCAGCACCGGCTCCTTCTGACCCGGCGTGTGGCGAATCAGGGTAGGAAGCGCCGTCATCGGACGATTGCGGTTCGGCAACACTTCGGTCCCCACAATCGCATTAATGGTGGTCGATTTCCCCGCTTTCATAGTGCCAACAATAGCCAGGACCATTTCCAGCCGGGTTATTTTTCGTAATTCATTATTCAGCATCGCCTGCTGCGCTTCGACACCGCGCGCGCTAAAATGCAAAGGTAAAACGTTGTTCTTTTCACCCGTAATAGCAGCCGCGGTGCTCTCCAGCATCGCAGTCGGCATTGATTTCAACGTATCAAGGTTTTGCCGGGCGAGCTGTAGCAAACGCTCAGCTTCCTGGCTTAATTCAAAAATGGTCTGTGTGTGCATGATAAAAGCCTTTCCTTAACGCAAATTTATTACTTTTATTAAGCCACTGGTATTAATTATGTTGTTCAGGCTTATATGATCACGTGTGGAAAACATGTCCGCCGAAATATAACTGATTGATGATAATCAGAAATAATTCGCTATCCTTGCATGGCGTGTATAGCTCCCCTCCTGGCCTGACGGCCAAAGGAAAAAAGCGTAGCCCAATTTTAAGAAACTTCAGGATATATCATCATTATTTACCCACCTAAAAAGAGAGGTAATACGCCCCTGCCAAAAGATATGGATGGCAGCGAAGTCAGGAGATAAATAACAATGTGTCGCTTCACCTTATCCGAAATGAAGGAGCGTAGCAATTTGCTGCAATAAAATATTCGATATATTTAGCGTCATTTCTTCCCAACGTGTTAATGAGGTAAGCATCGCTTAACTGACTGACAGGAAGTGTCACTCCCGATACGCTTTTTGCATTTTTTTAATTCACAATGTCACCGACAAACGTGTGGATTTGCGCTATACTTGCCGCCTTTTTCGGCACGCTGCCGTCATTTAGCTGGCACTTTCCAGCGCGTTTACACTTTTTGAGGATACCGATATGTCACTCCCACACTGCCCAAAATGCAATTCTGAATACACCTATGAAGATAATGGCATGTTCATCTGCCCGGAATGCGCTCACGAATGGAATGATGCCGAACCATCCCACGATGCTGATGCACTTGTCGTAAAAGATGCGAACGGCAATTTGCTGGCGGACGGCGACAGCGTAACCGTGATTAAAGATCTGAAAGTGAAAGGCAGTTCTTCCATGCTGAAGATCGGCACCAAAGTGAAGAATATCCGTCTGGTTGAAGGCGATCATAATATCGACTGCAAAATTGACGGCTTCGGTCCGATGAAGCTGAAATCAGAGTTCGTGAAAAAGAACTGATTTACCCGCCCGGTGGCGCTTCGCTTACCGGGTTTTCGGGAACTACACTTAACGGGCTTTTCTTACGTGAGGTAAAGATTATGCCGTTAAGTCCCTACATCTCTTTTGCCGGCAACTGTGCAGAAGCCACTTCTTTCTACCAGCAAGCCGTCGGCGCAGAGCTTCTCTATAAAATCACCTTCGGCGAAATGCCAAAAAGCGATAACAGCGAAGAAGGCTGTCCGTCCGGTATGCAATTTCCGGATTCGGCTATCGCTCACTCCAACGTCCGCATTGCGGGCAGCGATATCATGATGAGCGACGGGATGCCGCCGGGCAGCAACGCGCAATACGCGGGCTTCACGCTGGTTCTCGACACCCAGGACGTTAATGAAGGCAAACGCTGGTTCGACAACCTCGCCGCGGGCGGGAATATCGACATGGCCTGGCAGGAAACCTTCTGGGCACACGGTTTCGGTAAAGTCACCGATAAATACGGCGTGCCGTGGATGATTAACGTCGTTAAGCAGCAGCAAACGTCTTAGGCCGGATAAGCGCAGCGCAGCCGGCAACAGCGCCCGGTGGCGCTGCGCTGACCGGGCCTACGGTGACTGTCATCGCTTTCACTTCAACTCTTCAAACTCCCGCAACCCAGACTTAACCCAAATGTCACATTGATGCGCCAGCATGAGGCCACATTTATCGTGAGGCCCAGCACATGCAAACCGTCATCCGCGTCGAGAAACTGAGCAAGACCTTCCATCACAATAAGGCTCTGCATGCCGTTGATCTGACCGTCCAGCAGGGCGAAATGGTGGCGCTGCTGGGGCCATCCGGTTCAGGTAAATCCACCCTTCTGCGTCATTTAAGCGGCCTTATCACCTGCGATAAAACGCCGGAAAGCCACGTCGAGCTGCTGGGCAATACCGTGCAGCGCGCGGGGCGTCTCGCCAGCGATATCCGCAAGAGCCGCGCCCAGACGGGCTACATCTTCCAGCAGTTCAACCTGGTGAACCGCCTGACGGTGCTGGAGAACGTGCTGATTGGCGCGCTCGGCAGCACCCCGTTCTGGCGCACCTGTCTGCGCTGGTTCTCTCCTTCACAGAAGCAGGAAGCCTTGCAGGCCCTGACCCGCGTCGGCATGGCGCATTTTGCCCACCAGCGCGTCTCCACCCTGTCCGGTGGGCAACAGCAGCGCGTGGCGATTGCGCGCGCGCTGATGCAGAAAGCGCAAATCATTCTTGCAGACGAACCCATTGCCTCGCTGGACCCGGAGTCTGCCCGCATCGTGATGGAAACCCTGCGCGACATTAACCAGAACGACGGCATCACCGTAGTGGTCACGCTGCATCAGGTGGATTACGCCCTGCGCTACTGCGAACGCATTGTCGCCCTGCGTCAGGGACATGTGTTCTTTGATGGCGCGAGCCATCAGTTTGATAACGAACGTTTTGACCATCTCTACCGCAGCATTAACCGCGTCGAAGAGAACGCGCAGGCTGCTTAATTAAACCCGATCCGAGGAAAGTACATGAGCTACAAAGCCGTTGCCGCGCTGGCCTTTACCAGCATGTTCAGCCTCAGCACCCTGTTAAGCCCGGCGTATGCACAAGAGCAGGAAAAAGCGCTGAACTTCGGCATTATTTCGACGGAATCACAGCAGAACCTGAAGCCTCAGTGGGAACCGTTCCTGAAAGATATGGAAACTAAGCTGGGGATCAAAGTGAACGCCTTCTTCGCCCCGGACTACGCGGGCATCATCCAGGGGATGCGCTTTAATAAAGTGGACATCGCCTGGTACGGCAACCTCTCCGCCATGGAAGCGGTGGACCGCGCGAACGGCCAGGTCTTTGCCCAGACCGTCGCGGCAGATGGCTCCCCGGGCTACTGGAGCGTGCTGATCGTCAACAAAGACAGCCCGATCAACAACCTCAACGACATGCTCGCCAAACGCAAAGAGCTGACCTTCGGCAACGGCGACCCGAACTCGACCTCCGGCTACCTTGTCCCTGGCTACTACGTCTTCGCCAAAAACAACGCCTCCGCCAGCGACTTCAAACGCACGGTGAACGCCAGCCACGAAACCAACGCCCTGGCCGTGGCCAACAAGCAGGTGGACGTTGCCACCAACAACACCGAGAACCTCGACAAGCTGAAAACTTCCGCGCCGGACAAGCTGAAAGAGATCAAGGTTATCTGGAAATCGCCGCTGATCCCGGGCGACCCGATCGTGTGGCGTAAAAATCTCTCCGAGAGCACCAAGGACAAGGTGTACGACTTCTTCATGACCTATGGCAAAACGTCGGAAGAGAAAGCGGTCCTGGCGCGTCTGGGCTGGGCACCGTTCCGCCCGTCAAGCGACCTGCAGCTGGTCCCGATTCGCCAGCTGGCGCTGTTTAAAGAGATGCAGGGCGTGAAGGACAACAAAGGGCTGAAGGACGAGGAGAAGACCAGCAAAGTGGCCGCAATTGAGGCGCAGCTGGAAGACCTCGACCGCCTGACCGCCGCGCTCGGTGCGATGACGAGCGTGAATAAAGCGGTGCAGTAGTGCCTTTCTCCCTCTCCCCGTGGGAGAGGGCCGGGGTGAGGGCATCAGCGCGCACATTTCCCCCTCACCCTAACCCTCTCCCTCAAGGGAGAGGGGACTAAACCCAAAGGAGCCAACATGCAAACCATCACCCTCCCGCCGCCGAAGCGCAGCTGGTTCTCGCTCATAAGCTGGGCCATCCTGCTGGCGGTGCTGGTTATCTCCTGGAAGGGCGCGGAAATGGATCCGCTGCTGCTCTTCAAAGACGCGGGCAACATGGCGACCTTCGCCGCCGACTTCTTCCCGCCGGACTTCAGCCAGTGGCAGGATTACCTCAGCGAAATGGCGGTCACCCTGCAAATCGCCGTCTGGGGCACCGCCCTTGCCGTCGTTCTCTCCATTCCCTTTGGCCTGATGAGCGCCGAAAACATCGTGCCGTGGTGGGTATACCAGCCGATGCGTCGCCTGATGGACGCCTGTCGCGCCATCAATGAAATGGTCTTTGCGATGCTGTTCGTGGTCGCCGTTGGCCTGGGTCCGTTCGCCGGCGTGATGGCGCTGTTCATCCACACCACCGGCGTGCTCTCCAAGCTGCTCTCCGAAGCGGTCGAAGCCATCGAGCCCGGCCCGGTGGAAGGCATCCGCGCAACGGGCGCCAACAAAATCGAAGAGATCCTGTACGGCGTCCTGCCGCAGGTTATGCCGCTCCTGATCTCCTACTCCCTGTACCGCTTTGAGTCCAACGTCCGCTCCGCGACGGTGGTCGGCATGGTGGGCGCAGGCGGGATTGGCGTCACCCTGTGGGAAGCGATTCGCGGTTTCCAGTTCCAGCAAACCTGCGCCCTGATGGTGCTCATCATCGTCACCGTCAGCCTGCTGGATTTCCTCTCTCAACGTTTGCGTAAGCACTTCATCTGAGAAGCGAGGCTTTGTTTTCTATGCACTTATCCAGACATCCGACCAGTTATCCCACCCGCTGGCAAGAGATTGCGGCAAAGCTCGAAGTGGAGCTGCGCACGCACTACCGCTGCGGGGACTACCTGCCCGCCGAGCAGCAGCTTGCCGACCGCTATGAGGTGAACCGCCACACCCTGCGTCGCGCCATTGACCAGCTGGTCGAGCGCGGCTGGGTCCAGCGCCGTCAGGGCGTGGGCGTGCTGGTGCTGATGCGCCCGTTCGACTACCCGCTGAACGCCCAGGCGCGCTTTAGCCAGAACCTGCTGGATCAGGGCAGCCACCCGACCAGCGAAAAGCTGCTCTCGGTGCTGCGTCCGGCCTCCAGCCACGTGGCGGACGCGCTGGGCATTCAGGAGGGCGACGACGTCATTCACCTGCGTACCCTGCGTCGCGTTAACGGCGTGGCGGTATGCCAGATAGACCATTACTTTGCGGACCTCGCCCTCTGGCCTGTGCTCCAGCATTTCTCCAGCGGCTCGCTGCATGATTTTCTTCAGGATGCGACCGGCATTGCGCTCAAGCGCACCCAGACCCGCATCAGCGCCCGTCGCGCGCAGGCGAAAGAGAGCAAAGTGCTCGAAATCCCCAATATGGCCCCGCTGCTCTGCGTGCGCACCCTCAACCACCGTGACGGCGAGATCAACGCGACGGAATACTCCGTCAGCCTGACCCGCGCCGACATGATCGAATTCACCATGGAGCACTGAATGCACTTCGACACCGCCACCCGACAGCGCTGGATGCGCGTGCTGGCCCACAGCCAGCCTGCCGCGCTGGCTGCCCGCATGAACGCGCTCAGCCTGACGCCAGACTACGACACCCTTCGCGCCCCGGAGATCGGCCTCGTTCAGATCCAGGCGCGCATGGGCGGCACCGGAGAACGCTTTTTCGCCGGAGATGCCACCCTCACCCGCGCGGCAATCCGCCTGAACAGCGGCACGCTGGGCTACAGCTACGTGCTGGGGCGCGACAAAGCGCACGCCGAGCGCTGCGCGGTGATCGACGCGCTTTTACAGGAACAACCCTATTTCCAGACGTTAATGGAAACCCTTATTGCCCCGCTGGAAGCCGACCGCGCCGCGCGCATTGCCGCACGTCAGGCCGAAGTGAATACCAGCCGGGTCGACTTCTTTACGCTCGTTCGCGGAGACAACGCATGACGCTTCAACCTGCTTTTACCCTGGCCGTCCAGGATGCCCAACACAGTTTTCGTCGCCTGCTGAAAGCGATGAGCGAGCCGGGCGTGATCGTCTCGCTGCACCAGCTCTCCCAGGGCTGGCTGCCGCTGAACCTGGCGACCACCAGCGTGCTGCTGACGCTTGCCGACAACGACACACCGGTGTGGCTTTCGGGCGCGCTGTCGAACGATATCGCCAGCCAGAACCTGCGTTTTCACACCAGCGCTCCGCTGGTCGATCAGCCCCAGCAGGCGGTTTTTGCCGTGGCTGACGAGCAAATCAGCCATGAGCAATTGAACGCCCTGAGCGAAGGCAGCGCCGTCGCCCCGGAGACCAGCGCCACGCTGATCCTGCAGGTCTCCAGCCTGAGCGGCGGCCGCATGCTGCGCCTCACGGGGGCAGGCATCGCCGACGAGCGCATGGTCGCGCCGCAACTGCCGGAGTGCATCATTCACGAGCTGACCGAGCGCCCGCACCCGTTCCCGCTGGGCATTGACCTGATCCTGACCTGCGGCGAGCGCCTGCTGGCAATCCCGCGGACCACCCACGTGGAGGTGTGCTGATGTACGTTGCCGTCAAAGGGGGCGAGAAGGCGATCGCCGCCGCCCATGCGCTACAGGCGCACAGACGACGGGGCGATGAACGGCTTCCCGAGCTGAGCGTCGCCCAGATTGAACAGCAGCTAAACCTCGCCGTCGACCGCGTGATGACCGAGGGCGGCATCGCCGACCGCGAGCTGGCGGCGCTGGCCCTGAAGCAGGCCAGCGGCGACAACGTGGAAGCCATCTTCCTGCTGCGCGCCTACCGCACCACGCTTGCCAGACTGGCGGTCAGCGAGCCGGTGAACACGGCGGAGATGCGCCTGGAACGCCGCATTTCTGCCGTTTATAAAGACGTTCCCGGCGGCCAGCTGCTTGGCCCCACCTACGACTACACCCACCGCTTGCTGGATTTTACCCTGCTGGCGAACGGTGAATCGCCGCAGCTCAGCACCTCCGACGCCGAACAGGAACCGTCTCCGCACGTCTTCAGCCTGCTGGCAAAACAGGGCCTGGCGAAGACGGAAGAAGATTCAGGCGCGCAGCCGGATGACATCACCCGCATGCCGCCGGTTTACCCGTGCTCGCGCTCGTCCCGCCTGCAGCAGCTGATGCGCGGCGACGAAGGCTATCTGCTGGCGCTGGCCTACTCCACCCAGCGCGGCTACGGGCGCAACCACCCGTTTGCGGCCGAAATTCGCAGTGGCTATATCGACATTGAAATCGTACCGGAAGAGCTGGGTTTTGCGGTGAACGTCGGCGAACTGCTAATGACCGAGTGTGAAATGGTGAACGGTTTCGTCACCCCGGAAGACGAAGACCCGCACTTTACCCGCGGCTACGGGCTGGTGTTCGGCCTCGGCGAGCGCAAGGCCATGGCCATGGCGCTGGTCGACCGCGCCCTGCAGGCACCGGACTACGGCGAGCACGTTGCAGGCCCGGCGCAGGACGAAGAGTTTGTGCTGGCCCACGCGGATAACGTTGAGGCCGCTGGCTTCGTCTCGCACCTCAAGCTGCCGCACTACGTCGATTTCCAGGCCGAACTGGAACTGCTGAAACGCCTGCAACGGGAGCGCAAAAATGGCTAACTTAAGCGGCTACAACTTTGCCTATCTGGATGAGCAAACCAAACGCATGATCCGCCGCGCCATCTTAAAAGCGGTGGCCATTCCGGGCTATCAGGTGCCGTTCGGCGGCCGCGAAATGCCGATGCCCTACGGCTGGGGCACGGGCGGTATTCAGATCACCGCCAGCGTGATCGGCGAGGCGGACGTGCTGAAGGTCATCGACCAGGGTGCCGACGACACCACCAACGCCGTGTCGATCCGCAGCTTCTTCCAGCGCGTAACCGGCGTCAATACCACCGAAAAAACCGAAGACGCAACGCTGATCCAGACCCGTCACCGCATCCCGGAAACCCCGCTCACTGAAGATCAGATTTTGATTTTCCAGGTGCCGATCCCGGAGCCGCTGCGTTTTATCGAGCCGCGCGAAACGGAAACCCGCACCATGCACGCGCTGGAAGAGTACGGCGTCATGCAGGTGAAGCTGTATGAGGATATCGCCCGCTTCGGCCATATCGCCACCACCTACGCCTACCCGGTGAAGGTGAACGGGCGCTACGTGATGGACCCGTCGCCAATCCCAAAATTCGATAACCCGAAGATGGACATGATGCCCGCCCTGCAGCTGTTCGGCGCCGGGCGCGAAAAGCGCATCTACGCCGTCCCGCCTTACACCCGCGTGGAAAGCCTGGATTTCGACGATCACCCGTTTACGGTGCAGGAGTGGGACGAGCCGTGCGCCATCTGCGGATCCAAACACAGCTATCTGGACGAAGTGGTGCTGGACGACACGGGCAAACGGATGTTTGTCTGCTCCGACACCGATTACTGCCGCCAACAGAGCGAGGCGAATAGCCAATGAAACCGCTGCTTTCGGTTAATAACCTGACTCACCTGTATGCGCCGGGCAAAGGCTTTAGCGACGTGTCGTTCGAGCTGTGGCCGGGCGAAGTGCTGGGGATCGTCGGCGAGTCCGGCTCCGGCAAAACCACCCTGCTGAAGTCCATCTCCGCGCGCCTGACGCCGCAGAAAGGCGACATTTTGTATGAGGGCGCCTCGCTGTACGGCATGAGCGAGGCCGGGCGCCGTCGCCTGCTGCGCACCGAGTGGGGCGTGGTGCATCAGCACCCGATGGACGGCCTGCGCCGTCAGGTCTCCGCCGGGGGCAACATCGGCGAACGCCTGATGGCTACCGGCGCGCGCCACTACGGCAATATCCGCGCCACGGCGCAGCACTGGCTGGAAGAGGTGGAAATCCCCGCCTCGCGCATCGACGACCTGCCGACGACCTTCTCCGGCGGGATGCAGCAGCGCCTGCAGATTGCCCGCAACCTGGTCACCCATCCGAAGCTGGTGTTTATGGATGAACCCACCGGCGGGCTGGACGTCTCCGTGCAGGCGCGCCTGCTCGACCTGCTGCGCGGTCTGGTGGTGGAGCTGAACCTCGCGGTGGTGATTGTCACCCACGATCTGGGCGTTGCGCGCCTGCTTGCGGACCGTCTGCTGGTAATGAAGCAGGGCCAGGTGGTGGAAAGTGGGTTAACCGACCGGGTGCTCGACGATCCACACCATCCGTACACCCAGCTGCTGGTGTCGTCCGTATTGCAGAATTAAGAGGCCAACATGATCCACGTACAAAACGTAAGTAAGACCTTTGTGCTCCACCAGCAAAACGGCGTGCGCCTGCCGGTGCTGCAAAATGCCTCGTTAGAGGTCAGCAGCGGCGAATGCGTGGTGCTGCACGGCCATTCCGGCAGCGGAAAATCCACCCTGCTACGCTCCCTGTACGCCAACTATCTCCCGGACGAAGGCCACATTCATATTCGCCACAACGATGAATGGGTCGATCTGGTGCAGGCCCCCGCGCGTAAAGTGCTGGAAGTGCGCCGCACGACGATCGGCTGGGTCAGCCAGTTTCTGCGGGTGATCCCGCGGATCTCCGCTCTGGACGTGGTGATGCAGCCGCTGCTGGATCTCGGCGTGCCGCGCGAAGCCTGCGCCGCCAAAGCCGCCAGCCTGCTGACGCGCCTCAACGTGCCGGAGCGCCTGTGGCATCTCGCCCCGTCGACCTTTTCCGGCGGTGAACAGCAGCGCGTCAATATCGCCCGCGGGTTTGTCGTCGACTACCCGATTTTACTTCTGGATGAACCCACCGCCTCGCTCGACGGCAAAAACAGCGCCGCCGTGGTGGAACTGATCGAACAGGCCAAAGCGCGCGGCGCGGCGATCGTCGGGATCTTCCACGACGACGCCGTACGCAGCCGCGTGGCGGACAGATTGCACCCGATGGGGGTCCACGCATGATTATCAATAACGTCAGGCTGGTGCTGGAAAATGAAGTCGTTAATGGCTCGGTTGAAGTTCATGAAGGCGTTATTCGCGCCTTTGCCGAAACCCAAAGCCGTACCCCTGAAGCGATGGACGGTGAAGGCGGCTGGCTGCTGCCGGGGCTGATTGAGCTGCATACCGATAATCTGGACAAATTTTTCACCCCGCGCCCGAAGGTCGACTGGCCCGCCCATTCGGCGATGAGCAGCCACGACGCGCTGATGGTCGCCAGCGGCATTACCACCGTGCTGGACGCGGTGGCGATTGGCGACGTGCGCGACGGCGGCGATCGCCTGGAGAATCTGGAGAAGATGATCAACGCCGTGGAGGAGACGCAAAAGCGCGGCCTCAACCGCGCCGAGCACCGTCTGCACCTGCGCTGCGAGCTGCCGCACCACACCACCCTGCCGCTGTTTGAAAAGCTGGTCGGGCGCGAGCCGGTCTCGCTGGTCTCCCTGATGGACCACTCGCCGGGGCAGCGCCAGTTCGCCAACATTGAAAAGTATCGCGAATACTATCAGGGCAAATATTCTCTCAGCGATGCGGAGATGGCCCGCTACGAGGAAGAGCAGCTGGCGCTTGCCGCCCAGTGGTCGCAGCCAAACCGTCTCAGGATTGCCGCGATGTGTCGTGACCGCAATATCGCGCTGGCCAGCCATGACGACGCCACGCACGATCACGTGCGCGAATCCCATCAGCTTGGCAGCGTGATCGCCGAATTTCCCACCACGTTTGAAGCGGCTGAAGCCTCCCGCAGGCACGGCATGAACGTGCTGATGGGCGCACCAAACATCGTGCGCGGCGGATCGCACTCCGGCAACGTCGCGGCAAGCAGGCTTGCCTCCCTGGGTCTGCTGGATATTCTCTCGTCCGACTACTACCCCGCCAGCCTGCTGGATGCGGCGTTCCGGGTCGCCGACGACGAGAGCAACAGCTTTACGCTGCCGCAGGCGATTCGCCTGGTGACGAAAAACCCGGCCTCGGCGCTTAATCTTCAGGATCGCGGGGAAATCGCCGAGGGTAAACGCGCGGATCTGGTGCTGGCCCACCGCAAGGGCGAGCACGTTCACATCGACCACGTCTGGCGTCAGGGAAAAAGGGTGTTCTGATGGGAAGGCTCATCTGGTTAATGGGGCCCTCGGGTTCCGGTAAAGACAGCCTGCTGTCCGCCTTACGGCAGCGGGAACATCCGCAGCTGCTGGTCGCACACCGCTATATTACCCGCGCGGCCAATGCCGGGAGTGAAAACCATATCGCCCTGAGCGAGCAGGAGTTTTTCATCCGTGCCGGGCAAAACCTGCTGGCGCTGAGCTGGCACGCCAACGGTTATTACTATGGCGTGGGCATCGAGACCGATCTGTGGCTGCATGCGGGCTTCGACGTGCTGGTTAACGGCTCGCGTGCGCATCTGCCGCAAGCGCGCGCCCGCTATGAGGCGGCTCTGCTGCCGGTCTGCCTGCAGGTTTCGCCGGACGTCCTGCGCAGCCGGTTGCAGAGTCGGGGGCGTGAATCAGCCCGTGAGATCGATCAGCGGCTTGAGCGTGCGGCCCGCTATGCCCCGTCCGACTGCCACATCCTCAATAACGACGGAAGTTTGCTACAGTCAGTCGAGACCTTTTTATCGCTTATCCGTCAGAAGGAGAAACAGCATGCCTGACTGCCAGCTTCGCCCCGCCACCGCCGACGATGCGCAGAGTGTTTACGCCCTGATCTGCGAGCTCAAGCAGGCAGAGTTCGATCGCCAGGCGTTCCACGCCGGGTTTCTTGCCAATCTGCAGGATCGCAACATGCGCTACCAGCTTGCGGAGAGAGAGGGACAGGTCATCGGCATGATCGGGCTGCACATGCAGTTTCACCTGCACCATGCGCGCTGGATCGGCGAGATCCAGGAGCTGGTGGTGATGCCGCAGGCGCGAGGGTTAAAGGTCGGAAGTCAGCTGCTGGCCTGGGCGGAAGAGGTAGCGCGACAGGGTGGCGCTGAACTGACCGAACTTTCCACCAGCGTGAAGCGCACCGACGCGCACCGTTTTTACGTTCGTGAAGGATACACGCAGAGCCATTTCCGATTCACCAAACCGCTGTAGAGGTGCGCTATGAGTCTGACCATCACGTTGACGGGAACGGGTGGCGCCCAGCTGGTGCCGGTCTTTGGCTGCGACTGCGCGGCGTGTCGCCGGGCGCGCCTGCAGGATAACTATCGCCGTCGCCCGTGCAGCGCGGTGGTGAAATTCAACGATGCCGTCACCCTGCTGGATGCCGGTATTCCGCACCTGATGGACGATTGGCCGGCGGGCAGCTTCCAGCAGTTCTTGCTCACCCATTACCATATGGATCACGTTCAGGGGCTGTTCCCCCTGCGCTGGGGCGTGGGGGCGACGATCCCGGTTTACGGTCCGCCGGACGACGCCGGATGCGACGACCTGTTTAAGCACCCCGGCATTCTGGATTTCAGCCACACGGTCGAACCGTTTGTGATGTTTGAGCTTCAGGGTTTACGGGTCACGCCGCTGCCGCTCAACCATTCAAAACTGACCTTCGGGTATTTGCTGGAATCGGCCCACAGCCGCGTGGCCTGGCTCTCCGACACCGCCGGACTGCCGGAGAAAACGGTGAAGTTCCTGCTCAACAACCAGCCGCAGGCAATAATTATCGACTGCAGCCATGAGCCGCGCGAGGAAACGCCGCGAAACCATTGCGACTTAAATACCGTGATTGCGTTAAACGAAGCGATTGGCTGCCCGCAGGTGATCCTGACGCACATCAGCCATCAGTTTGACGTGTGGATGATGGATAACCCGCTGCCGCAGGGCATAGAAGCGGGCTATGACGGGATGATGCTGGTGCTGGATTAGGTTTTCTCCCTCTCCTGTGGGGGAGGGCAACAGGCCGCACTTAGCCTCGATCGTAATCGTCTTCTAACCTGCGCTCATCCTCTTCCAGACGACGTCTGTCGTCATCCAGCTGACGCTGACGTTCATCTAAACGACGGCGTCTGTCTTCAAGCTGCCGACGACGATCGTCGTATTGTCGACTGTCGATTTGACGGCTGCGGTCATAACGATCGTCGTCGTCATTGCTGCGGCTGCTGCTGGGGTTATAGGCATCGTTGATCGCCTGCTGAATGTTGCCAATAGCATCATCAACAATATCGGCATGAGCCAGTTGGCTGGTGAGTGACAGCAGACCGAATAACAGAGCAGTTGAGTAACGTTTCATAAGGCCAGACTCGCAGGTGAACTGGCCTTACGATAATGAACGGCGGGAAGCCGGGGTAGCGGAGGAATCTCAAATTACCATAACCTTGCGCAGCGCCTGCGCCAGCTGCACCCGCGTAAACGGCTTACGCAGTAGCGGGACGTCCGGCAGCTGAGGGTTATGCGCGGGCCGTAGATCCTGGCCGCTGATCAGCAGCACAGGAAGCTGCGGATAATGGCTGCGCACATGGTTAATCACCTCGGCGCCGCTGAGGCTGCCGGGCAGCATCAGGTCGCTGATAAACATGCCAATATCCGGTGCAGCCTCCAGCATATTCAGCGCCTGCTCGCCGTTGTCCGCTTCCAGCGTCAGGTAGCCGAGCTGATGCAGCTGCTCGCACAGGGTTTGCCGAACATCGGCTTCATCTTCCAGCACCAGCACCAGCCGCTCGCTATCGACGGAGGCGGTGGCTGACAGCGCTTCATCGTCTGCCGCAGCAGGCAGCACCGAGCGCGGGAGGTGAAGCCGGACGGTCGTTCCCTGCCCCGGCGCGCTTTCAATTTCCACGCGGCCGCCGGACTGACGCACAAAGCCGTAGACCATCGACAGGCCTAATCCGCTCCCGCTTCCGGTCTGCTTGGTGGTGAAGAACGGTTCAAAGACCCGGGATTTCACCTCCTGCGACATGCCGCTGCCGCGGTCAATCACCTCCAGCGCCACCAAATCCTGCCTGCGCCCGTCGCTGCGGGTGACGCGCTGATTCCAGGTCCGGATTTTAATCACCCCGCTTTGCCCTTCCATCGCATCGCGCGCGTTCATCACCAGGTTGATGATGGCGTTTTCCAGCTGGCTAACGTCAATCCACGCGGGCCACGCCGGGGTTTGCGCTTCAATCTCCAGGGTGAGGGTAGCAGGCAGGGAGTGGCGCATCAGCTCCCGGAGGTTCTCCAGCAGCGGCAGCATCTCTACCGCATGCGGCGTCAGGGACTGCTTGCGGGAAAACGCCAGCAGGCGCTGCGTCAGTAAGGCACCACGCTCGGCCGCCTTCAGCGCCCGGGTAATGCGCGGCGCGTCTTTTGATTCGGGGTCGGTGAGCTCAAGGCTGCCGATGATCACCGCCAGCAGGTTGTTAAAATCATGCGCCAGCCCGCCGGTCAGCTGTCCGACCGCCTTCATCTTCTGGCTGTGCAGCAGCGCCTCTTCCAGCCCCTGACGCTCAACGCGGTCGATCTCCATCTGCGTGGTTTTCTCTTTCAGCAGGCGCGTGGTGTGCTCAAGCGAGGCGGTATTGCGGGCAAACACGTTAAACGCGCGCGCCAGCTCGCCCAGCTCATCGCGCCGCTGGAGGGCGGGAACGGAGACATCCTGCTCGCCGTGAGCAAGGCGCGACATCGCCCGGGAAATCGCCGTCAGGTTAGAGGCCAGATTGCGGTAGATATACCAGCAGGCACACCCGGTGATGATCAGCGCCAGCACGGCGAAGAAGCTGATAAACACGCTGATGGACTGCAGCTCGTGATGGCTCTGGGCCGTGCGAAGCCGGGAGGCCTGCGCCACCTGCCCGACGTACTGATTAATGTCGCTGTTGAGGATCGCCACCAGCGCCTTAATGTGGAACATATACCAGCTTATCGCCAGGTCGCTCTCTTCCAGCTGCTTCGACAGCGGGGCGAGCTTGCCTAACTCGGCATTAAAATCAGGCAGAACCCCCTTCACGACCGGCTGTACGGCACTCCGGGGCAGCGCTGCGGCCACGGCGTCCAGTTGCTGAACGGTCGCGCGCGGCGAAGGGGTGTCGATGGCGGCGGCGATCAGCCGGTCCATCTCCATCAGCTGCTGCGCATCCGGCACGTTGCTGTCGTAACGGCGGTTGAGGTCCTGCAGATGACGCAGGTAGCTCTGGCTTTGATACAGCGAGCTCAGCAGCGCGTTACGCTCCAGATGGCGCCGCTGGCCGCGCTCAAGCATCTCCGTCACGCTCTGCTGTAGCTCATTGCTTCGTTGAATAATACGCGCCACCAGCGCCGGCTCCTGCTGCGCCAGCGGCGCTTCCGCAAGCTGTTCCAGCGAGCGGCGCAGCGCCATTTGCGTCTGCTTCAGGCGCTCGGCTTCGCCTTTGTACTCCAGCGCCCCGACGACCTGCGAAAGCCGCACCGCCGCCGTCGCCACGTTGGCGGTATCGCGGGCCAGGTTCATGCTGCCGGTCATATCGTCCAGCGTTTGCTGCTGAACCTGCTCCTGGATTTGACTGGCGTGACGAAAGCCGAGCACCGCCACGCCGCTCACCATTAGCGTCACGGCGACCACCAGCAGATTAAAAATCAGCAGGCGGCCTCGGGCGCTGGCGAAAAAGGGCGGACGGCGTGATGGCATGGGCTTGGGCTCCTGTGCGGTTTGGTGTCCCCTCACCCTAACCCTCTCCCCAAAGGGGCGAGGGAATGATTTGCTCCCTCTCCCTTTCAGGGAGAGGGCCGGGGTGAGGGTAGTTCAATAACTGTGATCTACATTAGCTATTCATAACTATGACAAATATGAACAGCTTCTGACATTTTGCATTTACGCACCTGTGATGAAGTGCAGATATCGGCATTCGCAGGAGATCCGCCATGAGCAGAACCCCGGTATTAGAGATGCGCAGCATTGCCAAAACGTTTGGCAGTTTCCACGCGCTCAAGGGTGTGGATTTGACGGTCTTTCCCGGAGAGATCCACGCGCTGATGGGCGAAAACGGCGCGGGAAAAAGCACGCTGATGAAAATCCTCGCGGGAGCCTATACCGCCACCAGCGGTGAGATCCTGATCGACGGTCAGCCGTTTCACATTAAAGGGCCGAAAGATGCGCTGGCCGCAGGCATTACCCTGATTTATCAGGAGATGCAGCTCGCGCCCAACCTGACCGTTGCCGAAAATATTTTTCTTGGCAGCGAGCTGTCGCGCGGCGGGATGGTGCAGCGCAAAGAGATGGCCGCCCAGGCGCAGGCGGTGATTGAGCGCCTCGGCGCACAGTTCAATGCCACCGACCTGGTGATGAAGCTGACCATCGCCGAGCAGCAGCAGGTGGAAATCGCCCGCGCGCTGCACCGCAACAGCCGCATTCTGGTGATGGATGAGCCCACCGCCGCCCTCTCCTCGCGGGAAACGCATCGCCTGTTTGAACTGATTTTGCGCCTGCGCGATGAAGGGATGGCGATCATCTATATCAGCCACCGCATGGCGGAAGTGTATGAACTCTCTGATCGCGTCAGCGTTCTGCGCGACGGGCAGTACGTCGGCAGCCTGACGCGCGACAAGCTAAACGCCTCCGAGCTGGTGCGCATGATGGTGGGCCGCCCGTTAAGCGACCTGTTCAACAAAGAGCGTGATATTCCCCTCGGCAGCCCGCGCCTCAACGTCCACCACCTCACCGACGGTAAAAAGGTACAGCCGTGCAGCCTGCAGGTCCGTTCCGGCGAAATCGTCGGGCTGGCGGGCCTGGTGGGGGCCGGACGCTCCGAGCTGGCGCAGCTGATTTTCGGCGTGCGTAAAGCCACCGGCGGCATGATTGAGGTCGACGGCGAGCCGGTGGTGATCCACTCCCCGCGTGCGGCCATCGAAAACGGCATCGGTTTTCTCACCGAGAACCGCAAGGAGCAGGGGCTGTTTCTGGAGCTGGCGGCGCAGGAGAACATCACCATGGCGACGCTGGAGCGCGACGCCACCTTCGGTATGTTAAACCGCAAAAAAGCCCAGTCGATTTCCGATGACGCCATTGCATTGCTCAACATCCGCGTGCCCCATTCGCAGGTGCGGGCGGGCGGGCTGTCAGGCGGCAATCAGCAAAAGCTGCTGATCTCCCGCTGGGTGGCCATCGGTCCGCGCATTCTGATTCTGGATGAACCCACGCGCGGCGTGGACGTCGGCGCGAAAAGCGAGATCTACCGCATCATGAACCAGATGGCGCGCAAAGGGGTGGCGATTTTAATGATCTCCAGCGAGCTGCCGGAAGTGGTGGGCATGAGCGACCGGGTGTACGTGATGCGGGAAGGCAGCATTGCGGGTGAACTCCACGGGCGCGACATCTCTCAGGAAAACATTATGACGCTGGCAACCGGCGTGAACGACACTCATCATCAGGCGGTGCAATCATGACAACTCCAACCCATCCGCAGCAGGTGGCGAAATCCGCCTCCGCCAAAAAAATGCTGATGAGCGATCTGATGCAAACGGTCGGCATCCTGCCGATTCTTATCCTGATTGTGGCAGTATTTGGCTTTATCGCCCCGAACTTCTTCACCGAGAGCAACCTGCTCAACATTACCCGTCAGGCGTCGATCAACATCGTGCTGGCGGCGGGAATGACCTTCATCATTTTAACCGGCGGGATTGACCTCTCCGTGGGCTCGATTCTGGGCACCACGGCGGTAGCGGCGATGGTGGTCTCGCTTATCCCTGAATTTGCGATGCTCTCCATTCCGGCCGCGCTGATGCTCGGCATGGTGCTGGGTCTGTTCAACGGCGCGCTGGTGGCCTTTGCCGGGCTGCCGCCCTTCATCGTGACGCTCGGCACCTATACGGCGCTGCGCGGCGCGGCGTATCTGCTGGCGGACGGCACGACGGTCATTAACTCCAACATCAGCTTCGAGTGGATCGGCAATAACTACCTCGGCCCGATCCCGTGGCTGGTAGTCATTGCCCTCGCGGTGATTGCTATCTGCTGGTTCATCCTGCGCCGCACCACGCTCGGCGTCCACATCTACGCGGTGGGCGGCAACATGCAGGCGGCGCGACTGACCGGCATCAAGGTCTGGCTGGTGCTGCTGTTTGTCTACGGCATGAGCGGCCTGCTCTCCGGGCTTGGCGGCGTGATGAGCGCCTCGCGCCTCTACAGCGCCAACGGCAATCTCGGCACGGGCTACGAGCTGGATGCGATTGCGGCGGTGATCCTCGGCGGCACCAGCTTCGTCGGCGGGATCGGCACGATCACCGGCACGCTGGTCGGCGCGCTGATCATCGCCACCCTCAACAACGGCATGACGCTGATGGGCGTCTCCTACTTCTGGCAGCTGGTGATCAAAGGGGCGGTGATCATCATAGCGGTGCTGATCGACAAATACCGTACCCGACACCATCAAAGTGCATAACAACAAAACCCTACAGCTTCGAGGAAAACAACATGCGTTTGAAACCGTTAGTGACCGCGCTCTGTGCTGGCGCGCTGCTTGCCGCATCGCCGTTTGCGCAGGCAAAAGATCTGAAGTCCATCGGCGTGACGGTGGGCGACCTGGCTAACCCGTTCTTCGTGCAGATCACCAAAGGTGCCGAGCTGGAAGCGCGCAAGCTGGCAGGCGATAACGTCAAGGTGACGCTGGTCTCCAGCGGTTACGATCTGGGCCAGCAGGTGGCGCAGATCGACAACTTTATTGCCGCGAAGGTGGACATGATCATCCTCAACGCCGCGGATTCCAAAGGGATCGGCCCGGCGGTGAAGCGCGCGAAGGACGCCGGGATCGTGGTCGTTGCGGTTGACGTAGCGGCGGAAGGGGCGGATGCGACCATCACCTCCGATAACACCCAGGCGGGCGAAATGGCCTGTAAGTACATTACCGATCGCCTGAAAGGCAAAGGCAACGTGGTGATCATCAACGGACCGCCGGTCTCTGCGGTGCAAAACCGCGTGGAAGGCTGCCAGACGGAATTCAAAAAACATCCGGATATCAAGGTGCTCTCGGATAACCAAAACGCCAAGGGCAGTCGTGAAGGCGGTCTGGAAGTCATGACCTCCCTGCTGGCGGCCAATCCGAAGATCGACGGCGTGTTTGCGATTAACGATCCGACGGCGATCGGTGCCGATCTGGCCGCGAAGCAGGCACAGCGCAACGAGTTCTTTATTGTCGGCGTGGATGGCAGCCCGGACGGCGAGGAAGCGCTGAAGCGCGAAAACTCGCTGTTTGTCGCGACCCCGGCGCAGGATCCGCAGGTGATGGCGGCAAAAGCGGTGGAGATCGGCTATGACATTCTTCAGGGCAAACCTGCGCCGAAAGCGCCTGTGCTGATCCCGGTGACGATGATCGATAAAAAGAACGTCGGCACGTATAAGGGCTGGACGGTTAAGTAACTTCGGTGCGGCCTGATGCCCTCACCCTAACCCTCTCCCACAGGGAGAGGGAACTTACTCCCCCTCCCCCTTGAGGGTGAGGGCTAGGGTTTTGCAAAAAAAGCCAGGAGTCCCCATGAAACGCTCCGACATCAATGAAATTCTCGGCCACACGCGACAGTTTTTTTCCATGCACGACGTGCACCTCCCGCCGTTTGCCAGCTTCCCGCCCACAAAATGGCAGCAGCTTGACCAGGCCGCATGGCAGGAAGTGTTCGACCTCAAGCTCGGCTGGGACGTGACGGCGTTCGGCGGCAACAGCTTTGCCGCTGAGGGCCTGACGCTGTTTACCCTGCGCAACGGCTCGCCCAACGGCGTGCCTTATGAAAAGTGCTATGCCGAAAAAATCATGCACGTGCGCGACGGCCAGGTGACGCCGATGCATTTTCACTGGCGCAAGCGGGAAGACATCATCAACCGGGGCGGCGGAAATCTGATTATTGAGTTATGGAATGCCGGGGCGCATGAAGAGACGGAAAACACCGACGTGACGGTCACCGTCGACGGCTGTCGTCAGACCCACGCGCCCGGCAGCCAGCTGCGCCTCACGCCAGGGGAAAGCATCTGCCTGACACCCACTCTGTACCACAGCTTCTGGGGCGAACGCGGCTTCGGCGACGTGCTGGTTGGGGAGGTGTCATCGGTAAACGACGACGAGCACGACAACCACTTTTTGCAGCCCGTTGCCCGCTATAACAACATCGAAGAAGACGAACCGGCGCTGCTGGTGCTGTGCAACGAGTACAACCTGTTCCGGATATAAGGAGTAAATGATGCCATTGATCTCTCTTGCCGACGGTCTGGAGCACGCCAGGGCGCATCGCTACGCGCTGGGCGCGTTTAACGTGCTCGACTCCCACTTCCTGCGCGCGCTGTTCGCCGCCGCGAAGCAGGAACGCTCGCCGTTTATCATCAACATCGCCGAAGTGCACTTTAAGTACGTGTCTCTGGATTCGCTTGTCGAAGCGGTTAAGTTCGAAGCCGCCCGTCACGATATTCCCGTGGTGCTCAACCTCGACCACGGCCTGCATTTCGAGGCGGTGGTGCGCGCCCTGCGCTTAGGGTTCAGCTCGGTGATGTTCGATGGCTCTACGCTGAGCTATGAGGAGAACATTCGCCAGACGCGGGAGGTGGTGAAGATGTGCCACGCGGTCGGCGTGTCGGTGGAGGCGGAGCTGGGCGCGGTCGGCGGCGATGAAGGCGGCGCGCTGTACGGGCATGCGGATGAAGCGTTCTTTACCGACCCGCAGCTGGCGCGCGAGTTTGTCGATTCAACCGGCATTGACGCGCTGGCGGTTGCCATCGGCAACGCGCACGGCAAATACAAGGGCGAGCCAAAACTCGATTTCCCACGCCTGGACGCCATTCGCCAGCAGACGGGCCTGCCGCTGGTTTTACACGGCGGCTCCGGGATTAGCGATGCCGACTTCCGCCGCGCCATCGAGCTCGGCATTCATAAAATCAACTTCTACACCGGCATGTCGCAGGCCGCACTCGCCGCCGTTGAACAGCGCATGGCGAACCGCCAGCCGCTGTACGATGAATTTGCCGAGCTGCTGCTGGGGATAGAAGAGGCGATTGCCGATACGGTCGCCGAACAGATGCGCATCTTCGGCAGCGCGGGGCAGGCATAATGGAACGCAAAGGCATCATCGCCGCAGGCAACATGCTGGTGGATCACGTCCACCAGATCGTGCAGTGGCCGGAGCGCGGCTGGCTGGCGGAAATCACCCACAGCGAACGCTCAACCGGCGGCGCGCCGCTCAACGTGCTGCTGACGCTGGCGAAAATGCACGTTGGCCTGCCGCTGCAGGCGGTGGGGCTGATTGGCGAAGATGCCGACGGGGATTACATTCTGGCGATGCTCGACCAGTACCACGTCAACCGCCAGCGGGTTCAGCGCACCACCTTTGCCCCGACCTCCATGTCGCAGGTGATGACCGATCCCAGCGGACAGCGCACCTTCTTCCACTCGCCGGGCGCCAACCGCCTGCTGGATCTTCCCGCCTTCGATCGCTTAGACGGATCGATGAAGATCTTCCATCTCGGCTACCTGCTGCTGCTCGACAGCCTGGATATGCCCGATGACGAGTTTGGCACCCGCAGCGCGCGCCTGCTGGCGCAGATGCGCGACCAGGGGTATGAAACGTCGCTCGATCTGGTTTCCCGCAAGGGCGACCCGCGCTATCAGCCGCTGGTGCTCCCAGCCCTGCGCCACCTTGATTATCTGGTGATTAACGAGCTGGAAGCCGGGGAGTTTAGCGGACTGGAGATGCGCGACGCCGACGATGCGCTGAATATCGCCCATATCGCCGATGCCGCGACGCAGCTGCTGGCGGCAGGCGTGCGTCAGCGGGTGGTGATCCACTGTCCGGAAGGCGCATGGGGCGAAGCACCGGGTGAGCAAGGCCGCTGGATCCCATCATGGTTGCTGGAGCAGAAAGAGATTGTCGGCAGCGTTGGCGCGGGCGATGCGTTTTGCGCGGGGTTTTTATACGGCTGCCATGAATCGCTGCCGCTCACGGAGAGCATTTATCTTGCACACGCCTGCGCGCGGGCCAGCCTGCTGGCCGCCAACGCGATTGACGGCGCGAAAACGCTGGCCGAGCTGCAGCTGTTTATCAAAGAGAATACCTAGGCCGCTTTCTCGCTGTGGGAAACATCGGTGGCAAACACATAGCCCAGCCCACGGATGGTTTTGATGAGCGCAGGCTGATGCGGATTAGCCTCGATCTTCCGGCGCAGGCGCATGATCAGCACGTCAATCGTGCGGTCGAACACGTCCGCGCTTTCGCTGTGGGTCAGCTCAAGCAGCCTGTCACGGCTTAGCACCCGACGGGCATTTTGCGTAAGCGCCAGCAGCAAGCCGTACTCGCCCTGGGTTAAGGGGACAGGGTTACGCTGCGGATCGCTCAGCTCACAGCGGGTGGTATCAAGCGTCCATCCGTTAAAAGCAATGCCCGCGACGGGCGCTGCAGGGACTTCCGCCGCCAGCACGCCCGTACGGCGCAATACCGCTTTTACGCGGGCGACCACCACGCGCGGATTGAACGGTTTGCCAATATAATCGTCGGCCCCCATCTCCAGCCCCACCACCACGTCTGACTCACTGCCCAGCCCGGTTAGCATGATCACCGGTAGCGCCGGGCGCTGCTTTTGCAGCTGCAGCAAAACCTGTAAGCCGTTGATATCCGGCAGCATCATATCCAGCAGCACCAGCGCGATATTCGGCTCCTGCTGTACCTGCCGCAGTGCATCCTGGCCGTTATGGCAGACAAGCACGCTAAAGACGTGCTCGCTCAGCACGTCCTGAAGCAGTTCGCAGACTGCCGTATCGTCATCAACCACCAGGATCGCCGGTTTCATCGTATGCTTCCGTCAGGGGATTATGTTAAGTCTGAACCATTCTGCCGTCGGCTCCAGTCAAATGGTTTTTTCAGTGACGGAAATTCAACCCATGTCACATCCGCTGCCCTGTCGACACGTCAATTTTGACGATTGGCTGCTTTTTGTCAGGGTTTTCACCGCGAAGGGACCGTAAAGTCAGGGTATACCCATACAAAAAACATGGCATAGAAGCTGCATAGTGGGTGCGAATGATTCGATTAACTGGAGCAGACTGATGAAAAAAGTCGTCACGGTTTGCCCTTATTGTGCCTCAGGTTGCAAGATCCACCTGGTGGTCGATAACGGCAAAATCGTCCGGGCGGAGGCCGCACAGGGGAAAACCAACCAGGGCACGCTATGCCTGAAAGGTTACTACGGCTGGGATTTTATTAACGATACCCAAATCCTCACCCCGCGCCTGAAAACCCCTATGATCCGCCGCGAGCGCGGCGGCAAGCTGGAAGCCGTCTCCTGGAGCGAGGCGCTGGATTACGTCGCCACGCGTCTGAGCGCTATCAAGGCCAAGTATGGCCCGGATGCGATTCAGACCACCGGCTCTTCACGCGGGACGGGGAATGAAACCAACTATGTGATGCAAAAATTCGCGCGCGCCGTTATTGGAACCAATAACGTCGACTGCTGCGCTCGCGTTTGACACGGCCCATCGGTTGCAGGTCTGCACCAGTCGGTCGGTAACGGCGCAATGAGTAATGCCATCAACGAGATAGATAACACCGATCTCGTCTTCATCTTTGGTTATAACCCGGCGGATTCTCACCCTATCGTCGCGAACCACGTTATTCGCGCTAAGCAGAACGGGGCGAAAATCATCGTCTGCGATCCGCGCAAAATTGAAACCGCGCGCATTGCGGATATGCACATCGCGTTGAAAAACGGCTCGAACATCGCGCTGTTGAACGCAATGGGGCACGTCATTATTGAGGAGAACCTGTACGACCAGGCGTTTGTCGCGACCCGTACGGAAGGCTTTGAAGAGTATCGGAAAATTGTCGAAGGCTATACGCCAGAGTCGGTGGAAACAATCACCGGCGTCAGCGCGCAGGAGATCCGCCAGGCGGCACGGATGTATGCCGGGGCGAAAACCGCCGCCATCCTGTGGGGAATGGGCGTGACCCAGTTCTATCAGGGCGTGGAAACCGTGCGTTCTCTGACGAGCCTCGCGATGCTGACCGGCAATCTGGGTAAAGCGCACGTCGGCGTCAACCCGGTACGTGGTCAGAATAACGTCCAGGGTGCCTGCGATATGGGCGCGCTGCCGGACACCTACCCGGGCTACCAGTACGTGAAGTTCCCGGAAAACCGCGCTAAGTTCGCGAAGGCCTGGGGCGTGGAAAGCCTGCCGGAACACACCGGGTATCGCATTAGCGAGCTGCCGCACCGCGCGGCGCACGGCGAAGTGCGTGCGGCCTACATCATGGGTGAAGATCCGCTCCAGACCGACGCCGAGCTGTCTGCTGTGCGCAAAGGGTTTGAGGATCTGGAGCTGGTGATTGTCCAGGATATCTTCATGACCAAAACCGCGGCGGCGGCGGATGTGATTCTACCGTCAACCTCCTGGGGCGAGCATGAAGGCGTCTACACGGCGGCGGACCGCGGCTTCCAGCGCTTCTTTAAGGCGGTCGAGCCGAAGTGGGACCTGAAAACGGACTGGCAGATCATCAGCGAAATCGCCACCCGCATGGGCTACCCGATGCACTACAACAACACTCAGGAGATCTGGGACGAGCTGCGCAATCTGTGCCCGGACTTCTACGGGGCAACCTACGAAAAAATGGGTGAGCTGGGATACATCCAGTGGCCGTGTCGCGATGAGTCCGAAGCCGATCAGGGGACGTCATACCTCTTTAAAGAGAAGTTCGACACCCCGAACGGGCTGGCGCAGTTCTTCACCTGCGACTGGGTCGCGCCAATCGATAAGCTCACCGACGAGTATCCGATGGTGCTCTCCACCGTGCGTGAAGTGGGCCACTATTCCTGTCGTTCGATGACGGGTAACTGCGCCGCGCTGGCGGCGCTGGCGGACGAACCGGGCTACGCGCAAATCAACACCGCCGACGCAGAGCGCCTCGGCATTGAGGATGAAGCGCTGGTGTGGGTGAATTCGCGCAAAGGCCGGATCATTACCCGTGCGCAGGTCAGCGACCGTCCGAACAAAGGGGCGGTCTATATGACCTACCAGTGGTGGATTGGCGCCTGTAACGAACTGGTGACGGAAAACTTAAGTCCGATAACCAAAACGCCGGAGTATAAATACTGCGCCGTACGCGTGGAGCCGATTGCGGATCAGCACGCTGCTGAACAGTATGTCATCGACGAATATAACAAGCTGAAAGCCCGACTGCGCGAAAGCGCAATGGGCTGAAGCCGTTAATTCATCAGTGAATAAAGGGGGTGAGATATTCACTCCCTTTTTATTTCCGATTAATTCATCAAATATATCAATTATTATTCTGGAAAGCGGCTCGCAGAAATAATGTAATTTTCGCGAAAAAGAATTACATCTTTGCATTTTAATTCAGAGGGATAAGATGTGCGGCGGGTGCTTAAGACTTTCTGTCTTGAGCATTGTTGAGGGACAGAAAGTAGAAAGCCCCGGGAAATTTTCATTTACCCGAGGCTACTCTCCCTCAACTCCGACAAGTTGAGAGTAGCCTCTTATTCTTTTTTTGACAAGGAGTAAAAGGCATGACGCCATTAAAAACTGCGTTAGGCATCGTCTTTATTATTTGCCTGACGATAGTGATCTTTACCTTTATTACTCGAGGTAAGTTATGCGAGTTTTCAATAAAGGGTGAACATCAGGAGGTGGCGGCAAAATTAGCCTGTAACGCAGGCTAACCTCTACGGGCGGAACCACTGTTCCGCCCGGCTTGCAGGATGCTGAGGTCTTAATGCACCCATTTTTTTCTTCTGTCGCCGCGATTATACTGCGCGGCGTGTACCCCGATGATAAGAACCCATGAAACATATTTTTCTGTTGTTGTTACTTTTTACATCGCTTGTCCGTGCCGACGAGATTGGCAGTCAGTACAAAGAACAGGCTGAAGCGGGTGACGCCCGTGCCCAGTATTATTTGGCCGATACATACTTTAGCTCCGGTGACAGCAAGCAGGCCGCGCTGTGGGCCGAGAAAGCCGCTAAAGGTGGCGATGTCGACGCCATGGGGCTGCTCTCTCAAATCCTCTTTACCCAGGGAAATTATGCGCAAGCTAAGGCACTGGCGCAGCAGGCAACCATCGCGGGCAGCAAACGCGGCGCGATCATGCTGGCGCGCGTGCTGGTCAACACTCAGGCAGGTACAACCGACTATCCCCAGGCCATCAAACTGCTGCAAACGGCGACCGAAGATATCGACAACGACTCCGCGGTAGATGCGCAAATGCTGCTGGGGCTGATTTATGCCAACGGCGTTGAAGTGGTCCAGGACGACGTACAGGCCGCCTCGTGGTTCAAGCGGAGCTCGGCACTTTCACGCACGGGCTACGCCGAGTACTGGGCGGGGATGTTGTTCAGGCAGGGTGAGAAAGGCTTTATCACACCCAATAAACAGAAAGCGCTGTACTGGTTGAACCTGAGCTGCACTGAAGGGTTTGATACGGGATGCGAAGAGTTTGATGCGCTGAGCGGAGAGTAAAGCATTGCCCGGTGGCGCTGCGCTTACCGGGCCTACGGCTTGTGTAGGCCGGGTAAGGCGAAGCCGCCACCCGGCTTTTAACATTACTGGTCAGCCGTCTTATCAAAACGACCCAGCACCTCGCGTTCATACGCCAGCGCTTTTTTACGATCGAATTTGTGTTCCCACTTGGCGATAACCAGCACCGCCAGGGCATTCCCCACCACGTTCAGCGCGGTACGCGCCATGTCGAGGATACGGTCCACACCGGCGATAAACGCCAGACCTTCCAGCGGAATACCGACGCTGCCAAGCGTTGCCAGCAGCACCACGAAGGAGACGCCCGGAACGCCTGCAATACCTTTGGACGTCACCATCAGCGTCAGCACCAGTACGATCTCCTGCCACAGCGACAGGTCAATGCCGTACAGCTGCGCAATAAAGATGGCGGCGATGCTCTGGTACAGCGTCGAACCGTCCAGGTTAAAGGAGTAGCCGGTCGGTACCACGAAGCTGGTAATAGAGGCAGGCGCGCCGTAGGCTTCCATCTTCTCAATGATGCGCGGCAGCACGCTCTCAGAACTTGCCGTGGAGTACGCCAGAATCAGCTCATCTTTCAGGATGCGAATCAGGATCCAGATGCTCAGCCCGCACAGGCGCGCCACGATCCCCAGCACCACCAGCGCGAAGAACAGAATGGCGAAGTGCACCAGGAGCACCAGCTTCGCCAGCGGCCACAGGGAGGCAAAACCGAAGTTCGCCACGGTGACGGCGATAAGCGCAAACACCCCTACCGGCGCGTAACGCATCACCATGTGCGTCACTTTGAACATGGTTTCGGAGATAGAGCGGAACACGGTCACCAGCGGCTCACGGTGCGTCGCCGGCAGGGAAGAGAGCCCCAGACCAAACAGCACCGAGAAGAAGATGATAGGCAGCATCTCGCCCTTCGCCATCGACGCCACGATGTTGGTCGGCACCAGCGACAGGATAGTGCCCATCAGGCCATGCGCATGGCTCTGCACGTCAGCGGTCGTACTTTGGTATTTCGAAATATCCACCGTTGCCAGCTGCGACATATCGATCCCGGACCCCGGCTGGAACACGTTCGCCAGCGTGATACCGAGGATAATCGCAACCGTAGTGATCACTTCGAAATAGATAATGGTTTTCGCACCAATACGGCCTAACTGTTTCGCATCGCCGACGCCCGCAATACCGACCACCAGCGTCGAGATCACAATCGGCACCACAATCATCTTGATCAGATGAATAAAGATATCCCCTGCCGGTGAAAGCAGGTTCGCAATCAGCCATTCGCGGCTGTCGCTATGATAGTGGAGGTAACTGCCCAGCAAGATGCCCAGCACAAGGGCGATTAAGATCTGCCAGGCAAGGCTGACTTTAACGTTTTTCATAGAAACTGACTTCCTCAATGAAGCGCCTTATTCACTCAAACTGCATGAACAGGGAGACATACTGAAAGGGTATGAATTGTGTTGCGTTGGTTTATGGGATTTTTTAACGCGGCGTATGAGTATCATTTGCGCGACCTGTTGCGCAAGCCTTAAAGAACGACGCGTTTCACTCACAAAAGCGACGATGACGGGAGTTTGTTCTAATTCTGACAAATAACCTTTTGTTATAAAAACGCTTTTTTAAACATAAATGTGAATAATCGTCAGCATCAATTATTTTCCTTCAAAGTTTCATTCGCTCAATTTTCATACTCTTCAAACAATGCGTGATCTGTAGCCCAAATAATAAACAAAGCTTGTAAAGCCCCTACAATTAACGTTTTTGCGACATATTATTAACATCTTACAAGGAGAAAAAAAGCCATGAGCCAAATACATAAACACGACATTCCCGCAAATATTGCGGACCGTTGCCTGATCACCCCGGAGCAGTACCACGAGAATTATCAGCAATCTATCACCGCCCCGGACACCTTCTGGGGTGAGCAGGGTCATATCCTTGACTGGATCAAACCTTATCAGAAGGTGAAGAACACCTCCTTTGCGCCCGGCAATGTCTCCATTAAATGGTATGAAGATGGCACCCTGAACCTGGCGGCGAACTGCCTCGATCGTCACCTCGCCGAGCGCGGGAATGAGACGGCCATCATCTGGGAAGGCGATGACGCCTCGCAAAGCAAACATATTACGTACAAAGAGCTGCACCGCGACGTGTGCCGCTTCGCCAACGTCCTGCTGGAAAAGGGCATTAAAAAAGGCGATGTGGTCGCTATCTATATGCCGATGGTGCCGGAAGCTGCGGTGGCCATGCTGGCCTGCGCGCGTATCGGCGCGATCCACTCGGTCATTTTCGGCGGGTTCTCGCCAGAGGCGGTAGCGGGCCGCATTGTCGATTCCAGTTCAAAACTGGTGATCACCGCCGATGAAGGCGTGCGCGCCGGACGCGGTATCCCACTGAAGAAAAACGTCGACGAAGCGCTGAAAAACCCGAACGTCAAAACGGTCAGTAACGTCATCGTCCTTAAGCGTACCGGCGGCAAAATCGACTGGACCGAGGGGCGCGACCTGTGGTGGAGCGACCTGATTGAGAACGCGAGCGACCAGCATCAGCCGGAAGAGATGAACGCAGAAGATCCGCTGTTCATTCTTTATACCTCCGGCTCCACCGGTAAGCCGAAAGGCGTCCTGCACACCACCGGCGGCTATCTGGTCTATGCGGCCACCACCTTCAAATACGTCTTCGACTACCATCCGGGCGACATCTACTGGTGTACCGCCGACGTGGGCTGGGTTACCGGACACAGCTACCTGCTGTACGGACCGCTGGCCTGTGGCGCAACAACGCTGATGTTTGAGGGCGTACCAAACTGGCCGACCCCGGCGCGTATGTGTCAGGTGGTCGACAAACACCAGGTCAACATTCTCTACACCGCGCCAACGGCGATCCGCGCACTGATGGCGGAAGGCGATAAAGCCATCGAAGGCACTGACCGCTCTTCATTGCGCATCCTCGGTTCCGTGGGTGAGCCAATCAACCCGGAAGCCTGGGAGTGGTACTGGAAGAAAATCGGCAACGAAAAATGCCCGGTGATGGACACCTGGTGGCAGACCGAAACCGGCGGCTTCATGATCACTCCGATGCCGGGCGCCACGCAGCTGAAGGCCGGTTCCGCAACCCGTCCGTTCTTCGGCGTGCAGCCTGCGCTGGTGGATAACGAAGGCAACCCGCTGGAAGGCGCCACCGAAGGCAACCTGGTGATCACAGATTCCTGGCCGGGTCAGGCGCGTACCCTGTTCGGCGATCACGATCGCTTCGAGCAGACCTACTTCTCGACCTTTAAAAACATGTACTTCAGCGGCGACGGCGCGCGTCGTGACGAAGATGGCTATTACTGGATAACCGGGCGCGTGGACGACGTGCTGAACGTCTCCGGCCACCGTCTGGGCACCGCTGAGATTGAATCGGCGCTGGTATCGCATCCGAAGATTGCCGAAGCGGCGGTTGTGGGCATTCCGCACAACATCAAAGGCCAGGCGATTTACGCCTATGTCACTCTGAACCACGGCGAAGAACCGTCGCCTGAGCTCTACGCTGAGGTGCGCAACTGGGTGCGTAAAGAGATTGGCCCGCTGGCGACGCCGGACGTGCTGCACTGGACCGACTCGCTGCCGAAAACCCGTTCCGGCAAAATTATGCGTCGTATCTTGCGCAAAATCGCGGCTGGAGACACCAGCAACCTCGGTGATACCTCAACGCTCGCGGATCCTGGCGTGGTGGAAAAACTGCTCGAAGAGAAGCAGGCCATCGCGATGCCTTCCTAGTGTTTTCTCCCTCTCCCTGTGGGAGAGGGCTGGGGTGAGGGCATCAGACCGCACCTTCCTCCCCTCACCCTAACCCTCTCCCCAAAAGGGAGAGGGGACTAAAAACAAACCTACCTTACCTTTGGAGACTCTGTGATGAATAACGATATTTGTCAGCAGATAGAGAATAGTGCGCACTACAGGGAGCTCGTCGATAAGCGGCAACGGTTTGCCTTCATCCTTTCCATCATCATGCTGGTTATCTACGTCGGCTTTATTCTGCTGATCGCCTTTGCCCCGCACTGGCTGGGCACCCCGCTGCACGAGGGAACCAGCGTGACGCGCGGTATTCCGATTGGCATTGGCGTGATTGTGATTTCATTCCTGCTGACCGGCGTCTACGTCTGGCGCGCGAACGGTGAATTCGATCGACTTAATAAAGCGGTACTGCAAGAGGTAAAAGCATCATGAAGAGAGTTCTGACGGCGCTCGCCGCCACGCTTCCCTTTGCCGCCCACGCGGCGGATGCCATTACCGGCGAGGTCCAGCGCCAGCCAACCAACTGGCAGGCCATTGTGATGTTCCTGATTTTCGTCCTGCTGACGCTGTACATCACCTACTGGGCGTCGAAACGCGTGCGCTCCCGTAACGATTACTACACCGCGGGCGGCAACATTACCGGCTTCCAGAACGGGCTGGCGATCGCGGGTGACTTTATGTCCGCCGCCTCGTTCCTCGGGATCTCCGCGCTGGTGTATACATCCGGCTATGACGGCCTGATTTATTCCCTCGGCTTCCTCGTCGGCTGGCCGATCATCCTGTTCCTGATTGCCGAACGCCTGCGTAACCTGGGCCGCTATACCTTCGCTGACGTGGCCTCCTATCGCCTGAAGCAGGGGCCGATTCGCACCCTCTCCGCCTGCGGTTCGCTGGTGGTGGTGGCGCTGTACCTGATTGCGCAGATGGTCGGCGCGGGTAAATTGATCGAACTGCTGTTCGGCCTGAACTACCACGTCGCGGTGGTGCTGGTTGGCGTGCTGATGGTGATGTACGTGCTGTTCGGCGGCATGCTGGCAACCACCTGGGTGCAGATCATCAAAGCCGTCCTGCTGCTATTCGGCGCCAGCTTTATGGCCTTTATGGTGATGAAGCACGTCGGGTTCAGCTTCAATAACCTGTTCACCGAAGCGATGGCGGTCCACCCGAAAGGGGAAGCGATCATGAGCCCGGGCGGGCTGGTGAAAGACCCGATATCCGCGCTCTCGCTCGGTCTCGGCCTGATGTTCGGTACCGCGGGCCTGCCGCATATCCTGATGCGCTTCTTCACCGTGAGCGATGCGCGTGAAGCGCGCAAGAGCGTCTTCTACGCCACCGGTTTTATGGGTTACTTCTACATACTGACCTTTATCATCGGCTTTGGCGCGATCATGCTGGTGGGGGCGAACCCGGCGTTTAAAGACGCGGCGGGCGCGCTGATTGGCGGTAACAACATGGCGGCGGTGCATCTGGCGGACGCGGTGGGCGGTAACCTGTTCCTCGGCTTTATCTCCGCCGTGGCCTTCGCCACCATTCTTGCGGTGGTTGCTGGGCTGACGCTCGCCGGCGCGTCTGCGGTGTCGCATGACCTCTACGCCAACGTTATCCGCAAAGGCGCGAGCGAGCGCGACGAGCTGAAGGTCTCGAAAATCACCGTGCTGGTGCTGGGCGTCGTGGCGATTCTGTTAGGCATTCTGTTTGAGAAGCAGAACATCGCGTTTATGGTGGGGCTGGCCTTCTCGATTGCGGCAAGCTGTAACTTCCCGATCATCCTGCTCTCCATGTACTGGTCGAAGCTGACCACGCGCGGCGCGATGATTGGCGGCTGGCTGGGGCTGCTGACGGCGGTGATCCTGATGATTCTGGGCCCGACCATCTGGGTGCAGATCCTCGGTCACGCAAGCGCTATCTTCCCGTATGAATACCCGGCGCTGTTCTCGATCGCCGTGGCGTTTATCGGCATCTGGTTCTTCTCGGCCACCGACAATTCGCCGGAGGGTAACCTGGAGCGTGAGAAATTCCGCGCCCAGTTCATCCGTTCTCAAACCGGCCTGGGCGTTGAGCAGGGCCGCGCGCACTAAGCCTTTCTCCCCGGTCATTCTGGCCGGGGAGCTTAAAACATCACCCACGCCACCAGCGGCGCAATCAGCACCATCACTACGCCTGAGAGCATCATTACCAGGCTTGCGACAACGCCCTCCTGCTGCCCCAGCTCATACGAACGTGCCGTGCCAGCCCCGTGCGACGCCGCGCCAAACCCCGCGCCTTTCGCCATCCCTTCCCGGATCGACAAGCGCAGGAACAACATATCGCCGACCGCCATACCGAACACACCCGTCACGACAACAAACAGCGCCACCAGGTCCGGCTGCCCGCCGAGCGGTTTAGCGGCCGCCAGCGCAAACGGCGTGGTCACCGAACGCACCGCCAGGCTGCGCTGAATTTCATCGGGCAGCGTAAACAGCCGCGCCAGCCAGACGGAGCTACACACCGCGACCACCGTGGCGGTGATGACGCCCGCGCTGAGCGACATCCAGTGGCGTTTGATAATCGCCAGGTTGTCGTAAACGGGGACGGCAAAAGCGATGGTCGCCGGGCCGAGCAGCCACAGCAGCCAGTGGGATTCGCCAATGTAGTTCTGCCAGGAGATGTGGCCGAAGACCAGCATCAGCACCAGCAGGATCGGCGTGAAGACCAGCGGCATCAGCGGCAGGGCATGAAAGCGGCGATACAGCCGCTTGTTGGCAAAGTAGATCGCCAGCGTCGCAATCAGGCACAAGACGCTGATCTGAAAATTAGTCATGTTTGTGCCTGCTGATTTCAAAGCGATACACTTTATCCACCACCCAGGCGGTTGCCCCCAGCACCATCAGCGTACTCAGCGCGATAACCGCAAAGATTCGCCAGCCGTCCACCATCAGCAGCTGCGCATAGTTCACCACCGCCACCACCGCCGGAACAAAGAACAGCAGCATCTCCGCCAGCAGCCAGCGCGCCCCGGCGCGTACCCAGTTAAGGGGGATCACGCGGCACAGAATAAGCGTCAGCATCAGCAGCATCCCGACAAGATTGGCGGGCAGCGGCAGATGCAGCCAGCCGACAAGATATTCCGCGAAAACAAACAGTCCCGCGTAGAGCAGTACCTGCACCGGGACCTGGAGTCGTTGCACAACGGCAGGCGTAACACGGCTTAACGCCACGGCCATGGGGGTTTTCCTCAAAAATGAGACGAGGCGCCAGTATAGAGAGCGCACGGTATGGACTGAAATGAATTAAAATCATCAAAGGTATAGTTTCGAGGAATAATCATGGACATAAGAACGCTGCGCTATTTTGTCGAAGTGGTTCGTCAGCAAAGTTTTACCCGCGCAGCGGAGAAGTTGTTTGTTACCCAGCCCACCATCAGCAAAATGCTGAAAAACCTCGAAGATGAACTGAACTGTACCCTGCTGATCCGCGACGGGCGCAAGCTGTTGCTGACCGACACCGGACGCGTAGTATTCGAACGCGGGCTGGCGATTCTGGCGGAGTTTCGCCAGCTGGAAGCAGAGCTGGGCGATATCAATCATCTGAAGAAAGGGGTGCTTCGCCTCGGCATTCCGCCCATGGTGGGGATGATGATGGCCGGGCCGATTAGCCTGTTTCGCCAGCGTTATCCCGGCGTTGAGCTGAAGATTTCGGAGTTTGGTGGGTTAACCGTCCAGCAGGCCGTCACCAACGGCGAGCTCGACGTGGCAATGACCGCCCTTCCCGTTGAGGAAGAGAGCGGTCTGGCGACGCTTCCGCTCTTTAGCCACCCGCTGTGCGTGCTGGTTCCCCGCTCCGGCGACTGGCTGAAGTTAGACTCGGTGAGACCTGAACTGCTCGGCGAGCACCCTCTGCTGATCTACAACGAAGACTTCGCTCTCAGCCGCCAGCTGATGACGCTGTTTAACCAGCATAACGTCAAGCCGCGCATAGCGGTGCGCAGCGGACAGTGGGATTTCCTGGCGGCGATGGTGCAGGCCGGCGTGGGGATTGCCATTCTGCCGCAGCCTATCTGCGAGCGTCTGGATAAAAACACGCTGCGCTGGATCCCGCTGGAGAGCGACCTGCACTGGCAGCTGGGGATGATCTGGCGCGAAGGGGTGTATTTATCGCAGAGCGCGCAGGCGTGGCTGCAGTGTTGTGAGGGGTTTTGGGTGCCCTCACCCTAACCCTCTCCCACAGGGCTGAGGAATCCCCAGTAATTTTTCACCTGAAGCGATGAACACTTCTTCTGCAAAATTAATGACTTACAGCGACACCCTGGTCCGACTGTAAATCGCCGAAGCGTTTCCGTAAGGCCGGGGCGAGGCGCAGGGATGCGCCGAGAGGGCGTGGCCTGCAGGGATGCAGGCTCATGCCCGACCCGATAGCCTGAAGGAATAAGCTGAGGGCACCGCGAAGCGGCGATTTACCGCCGGGAGCCCGGGTCGCCAGGGTGGTGGCGATTGAGCCACCCTGGCACGTTCACCGGTCATGTCGTTACAGAGTAGCAAGGAACATAAAGTGAACGGAATGACCTCCACAGCCGTATGTTCCCCCTCACCCCAGCCCTCTCCCTCAAGGGAGAGGGGGTCGTCCGTGCAGGCATTATTTTGTGGGAAACCCGCAGCCCACAAGGAGAGGGAACCGATCGAGCACGCAGGCCCGGTAAGCGCAGCGCCACCAGGCAAAAACAGCGCTACTGATTCTCTATCAACAGCGCTTCCAGCAGGTCCAGATCGTGCAGCAGCTTTTGCAGCGTTTCGTTGCTGATCTGGCGCGTGGCGCGCAGATGGTACAGCTCGGCGCGCTCTGAGCGCAGCGCCGCCAGGCGGAACCGGCGCTCCAGGTTTTCCTCCTGCAGCGAGCTTTCCACATCGTTACGCCCGTCCGCGCGGCGGCGCAGGTTACCAATCACGCGGGAACTGACTTCCGTCAGCAGCTGATTGTCGATGTTCTCTTCCGCATCCGCGGCCAGACGCTCTTCCATCTTCTGAATCGCGACAATTGCCACTTCGGCGGTGGCCGCCCGGGCAATACGCTCCTCTTTATGCTGCTGGGTCGAATCACCGGCATCAATATGCTGGAGTAAAATCGGCAGCATAATCACGCCGACAAACAGGGAGAACAGAATTACGCCCGCCGCAAGGAAGACCAGCTCGTAGCGCGCCGGGAAGACGTCGCCCGTGGGCAGCAGCAGCGGAATGGAGAGCACACCGGCAAGGGTGATCGCCCCGCGTACGCCCGCAAAAGAGGCGATCAGCAGCTCACGCGTTGTCCACGAGCCGAACTCCATCGGCTTTTTCTTCAGGAAACGTACGCTGAAGTTTTTCATCGTCCACAGCCAGCCGAAACGCACCAGCATCAGCGCCATGTAGATCAGCACGATGTCGGTAAACAGCATCCAGACCTCAACGTTCGGATCGGCCTCCGCCGCCACCAGCGAGGATTCCATAATGCCCGGCAGCTGCAGGCCCAACAGCAGGAACACCATGCCGTTAAAGACAAATTCCAGCATGGCCCAGGTGCTGTTGGCACGCAGACGCATGGCCAGCGGCGCGCGACGCATTACGCCGGAACGGGTGATGGTCATCCCCGCCGCAACCGCAGCCAGAATGCCCGACACGCCGATATGTTCGGCAATCAGATAAGAGGCAAACGGCAGCAGGAACAGCAGTACGATCTGCGTTGCGGGCTCATCGCCGCCCCAGCGGCTGAGGAAGCGCAATGAGCGGCCGTACAGCCAGCTCACCACGAAGCCCGCCAGAATACCGCCAATCGCCACCTTGAAGAATTCCAGGGTTGCGCCGCCGATGGTAAAGACCATCGTGCCCATCGCAACGGCCACGGCAAACTTCAGGGCGACCAGGCCGGAGGCGTCGTTCATCAGCGCCTCACCCTGTAAAATCCCCATGATTTTCTTCGGAATACGGCCTTCACCCACAATGCCGGACAGCGCCACGGCATCGGTTGGCGACAGCACGGCGGCCAGCGCAAAAGCCGGTATTAATGGAATACCCGGTACCGCCCAGTAGATCAGAAAACCAATCCCGACGACGGTGACCACCACCAGCGCCAGCGCCAGGCCGAAGATCTCGCGCCCGTGCTCAAGGAATTCTCGCGTGGGCGTTTTCCAGCCATCGGCAAACAGCAGCGGCGGGATAAACAGCACGAGGAACAGTTCGGGGTCAAATTCCACGTGCAGGCCAAACGTCGGCCACGCCAGCAGCGCGCCGATGGCAATTTGCATTAATGGCAGGGGGACCTGAAAGGGCAGTACGCGTGTAACCACCCCGGATAGCGAGACCACAAGGGTCATGATGAGTATTGTGAAGAAGATTTCCATGCGTTCCCTGTTTGCTGTGTTGCTTATGTACTCCGGAAGGCGTCGTGCCTTTTATTCTATCTTCTCCAGAGTAACGCAAAAGGCAACAGGATGAGTCCTGAAAATAAAAATGGGCGGCCTGAGCCACCCGTTTTCGCATCAATGGACAACTTAGATTGCCCAGCCGCCCGCGTAGAACGCTACCAGCGCAACGGCGATAATCACGGTGCCGACGTTCAGCTTGCGCCATTCACCGGAGACCAGACGACCAATCACCAGCGACGCGAAGCCGATCATAATGCCGGTCACGATGTTACAGGTCAGGACGATGAAGACCGCGGTAATCAGGCCAGACATCGCGTCCACGAAGTCCGCAAAATCGATTTTCGCTACGTTGCTCAGCATCAGCAGGCCAACGTACATCAGCGCTGGCGCGGTCGCATACGCCGGAACCAGATAGGAGAGCGGAGAGAGGAACAGGATCAGCATGAACAGCACGCCGACGGTGATCGCCGTCAGGCCGGTTTTACCACCTGCCGCCGTACCCGCTGCGGATTCGATGTACACCGCCGCAGGCGCCGCGCCCACCAGGCCGGAGAAGACGCTGCTCAGGGAGTCGGTAGTCAGCGCTTTGCCGCCGTCAATAATCTGACCGTCTTTATCCAGCAGGTTCGCCTGACCGGCCACCGCACGAATGGTACCGGTCGCGTCAAACACGGCGGTCATGACCAGCGCCAGCACGCTTGGCAGGATCACCGGGTTCAGCGCGCCAACGATATCCAGGCTGCCAATCAGGGAGTTGCCTTTGTCATCGCTCAGCGACGGCATGGCGAAGATACCGGAGAAGTGTACGGTTGGATCGAAAATCAGGCCGACAATAGAAACGCCGATAATGGTCAGCAGAATGCCGCCAGGCACCTTCAGTTTTTCCAGACCGATAATCACCGCCAGACCGATCAGCGACATGATCACCGGGAAGCTGGCGAAGTGGCCCAGAGCTACCGGCAGACCGTCCAGCGGGTTCTTGATGACCAGACCGACGCCGTTGGCGGCGATCAGCAACAGGAACAGGCCGATACCGATGCCGGTACCGTGCGCCACGCCCTGCGGCAGGTTGCGCAAAATCCAGCTACGGATGCCGGTCGCTGAAATCACGGTAAACAGCACACCCATCAGGAACACGGCACCCAGCGCAACCGGTACGCTGATGTGCTGACCCAGCACCAGGCTGAACGCGGTAAACGCGGTCAGAGAGATGGCGCAACCAATCGCCAGCGGCAGGTTCGCCCACAGACCCATCACGATGGAGCCCACGCCGGCCACAAGACAGGTCGCCACAAAGACAGCCGCTGGCGGGAAGCCTGCTTTGCCCAGCATGCCCGGCACAACGATGACGGAATAAACCATCGCCAGAAACGTTGTCAAACCGGCAACAATTTCCTGGCGCACGGTGCTGCCGCGGGCCGAAATTTTAAACATGGCGTCAAGTGAACCGCCAGTACGCGCAGATGGCGTAGACATAGAAAACATCCCCTGAGAGTTTTTTAGGAAGTCCGTAAGCGAGGTGGAGACGCCACTGCCAGCTGAACGTCAAATCCTTGTGTTGCGTTTGTGACGAAAGGGCGTCACAAAAAAAGCAAACGTTTAGCTCCGCGCTTACAAACGGGTGGTCAAATTAAGGCAAACGATTATCTAGCGTAATCCCCGCCCTTTTCAACTGAACTTTCTCGTTTTTCGCTAAAATTCACTTATGACGCTGAAGAAATAAACAGAGGATGCGCAAACGTTATCGTCTATGCGCAATTTGTTTACATTTCAGTCCTCGCCCGGGATAGATAATGGGCCCCCCTGTTCCAGGGTTCTTTGCCAGCCTGGGGTGTTCTCAACTTTTGTCTTCCACGCCAGAATATGCGGCAGATTAGCGATACCGCCTCGCGCCAGCAGGGCAAAGATCGGGAAGCTCATCTGGATATCGGCCATGCTGAGCGAATCCCCGGCAAACCAGCTGTTTTCGGCAAGATGTGACTCAATAAAGCGCGCATGGGTTTCCAGCTGACGGTTGAGATACGCTTTCTGCACCCCCTGCCCCAGCGCTTTGCCCAGGGTTCTGATACCAAACGGCACCGGCGGCTTGCCGAGGCTGTTGAAGACAAGCTTCATTAACAGCAGCGGCATCAGCGATCCTTCGGCGTAATGCAGCCAGAAGCGGTATTGCACCTTATGCGCCGGATCTAAAGGTTTAAGGCGTGACTCGGGATCGTACGTTTCCTGCAGGTACTCCAGGATGGCGCCCGACTCTGCAAGGATCAGTCCGTTATCTTCGATAACCGGCGATTTGCCCAACGGATGCACCTTTTTGAGAGCCTCCGGCGCCAGCATATTCTTTTCGCGCTGGTAGTGGACGATCTCATAAGGCAGGCCGAGTTCTTCCAGCGCCCAGATCGCGCGGTGCGAGCGCGACTGGTTAAGGTGGTGTACCGTGAGCATGGTTTTCTCCTGTTATTCATACTTTTTAACTATAGAAAATTGAACAACACCGCGAAAAAAATTCGTCTAAAAAACGGTCGGTGAGGCTGGCGAAAAAACGGGTCTTGCATAGAATTAAAGTGTCAGCACAATCCGGAACCTCCCCAACCAGCTCGACACTGAGGGGTGCTGATGTCGGGGGAAACCCTCCCGTGAACCAGCGGGATAGAGTGAAAGACAAAGACCGGGAAAAACTAAAGCGCCCTTATGTGGCGCTTTAGTTCTTTATAATGCTTTTGCCGGGTGGCGCTTCGCTTACCCGGCCTACGTTCCCGGTTTTGTAGGCCGGGTAAGGCGCAGCCGCCACCCGGCAAACCGGCCGCACAATCTCAATCCTCTTCCAGCAGCCGCGCCCCCGTCCCCTGCTCGCCCAGCCTGTCGCCGGGGTTACGCAACGGACAATCGCTACGCGACAGGCAGCCGCAGCCGATGCAGCCATCCAGCTCGTCACGCAGCGCGACCAGCGTATGAATACGCCTGTCCAGCTCTTCACGCCACTGGGACGACAGCTCTTTCCACTCTTTCGGGCTAAGCGTATGCCCTTCCGGCAGCACGCCAAACGCCTCGCCGATCGTGGCCAGGGGAATTCCGATTCGTTGCGCAATTTTGATAATCGCCACGTAGCGGAGCACGTCGCGAGTATAGCGACGCTGGTTGCCCCCGTTGCGGATGCTTTTAATTAACCCTTTGCTTTCATAGAAGTGGAGCGCGGATACCGCAACGCCGCTTCGCTTCGCCACTTCACCGGGAGTTAACAGCGCTTTAATTCGCGGCAATCTCTTTTCCATAAAACCTCTTTACCTCAAGTTAACTTGAGGAATTATACTCGCCCGCAGAGAAAACGACGAATTAACCGAGATAGTTGTATCTACAGAGGGGCAACCTTATGTCGCATCAGCAGATTATTCAGACGCTTATTGAATGGATTGATGAACATATCGACCAACCGTTGAACATTGATGTGGTCGCTAAAAAGTCGGGCTATTCGAAATGGTATTTACAGAGAATGTTCCGCACGGTCATGCATCAGACGCTGGGTGAGTACATTCGCCAGCGCAGACTGCTGCTGGCGGCGCAGGCGCTACGCTCAACGCAGCGGCCCATTTTTGATATCGCGATGGACCTTGGCTATGTGTCGCAACAAACCTTTTCCCGCGTGTTTCGCCGCGAGTTTGACCGCACGCCGAGCGACTATCGCCACCAGTTGAATTAATCGCCCTCAGTGCAAAGGCTGCTGCTGCCAGGTCATAAATTCCTGGGGCGGCATCGCTTTCGCGAAGTGCCATCCCTGACAAAACTGGACGCCGCGCTTCAACAGCCAGCTTACCTGCTCTGCCGTCTCTACCCCTTCCGCAATGGTTTTCAGCCGCAGGCTTTGCGCCATCTCGATAATATGCTCGGCGATCAGGTGACTGGTACTGTTGGTCGTTAAGGTATCGATAAACGATTTATCGATTTTCAGAATATCCACGTTCAGCGAGTAGAGGTTGTGCAGGTTCGAGTAGCCGGTACCAAAATCATCGATCGCGACTTCATAACCCGCCTGACGGAAAGCCTGAATCACCGGGGTGGTTTTTGGCACATCGATAAAACCGCGTTCCGTCACTTCTATTTTGATTTGCTGCGCACGGACGGCGTAGTGGCGGGCCTTGTCGGAAATCATGGCGATCAGCCGCGAGGAGTGGAAATCCGTGGCCGACAGGTTAATCGAAATATAGAGATGCGGATGCTCGGCCAGGAAATGGCCCAGATCGTTGAACACCTCCTCAACGACATAGTCCGTAATCCGCTCGCTCATCCCCTCATTTTCCGCCAGCGGGATAAACTCAGCCGGGCTCATCACCTGCCCATTAAAGCCAGGCCAGCGCAACAGCGCCTCCGCACCCACACACTGGTTATTCTTAATATCAATAATCGGCTGATAGTGGACGCAAAGCTGTCGTTTGTTCAGCGCGCGGTGCAGTAAGCGCCCCGGCGAATTAAGCTCACGATGGGTACGCGACCATACCAGCAAAATAATAATGCTGCAGATCATGCCCAGCGGTAGCGTCAACGTCGCCTGGTGATAAAGCGTTTCATAAAAGCGTTTATTTGATGTCGAGACAATGGCCGCAATCGGTCTTTTGGGAGATGTTACGATCGTATAAAAGCGGTTATCTTTTTGAAATACCGATTCCTTATCCCGAATCATCGAATTTAATAAAGAAACATTGGCTTTCTGGCTGACGGAAAAGAAAGCATTGGTTACCGTGTCGTACACACCCCAGGAGAGAGAATGATCCGCGGACATGACTTCGCTGTATGAAAGCGGATTGACGACCACCACATAATTTCCGCGCTGCATATATGTCATTTTATAGCCAGTATAAAATGGGGTATCGCGATAATAATAGATAGCGACGTCAGGTTTGCGCGTGTAATTAGCGACAGGAATGGCGTAGGGGTGATCCGGTGTAAAAACGGTCGAACAAAGAAAATTCTGACCTTCAGCGTAAATTAAATCGGCGACAAACAGGCGGCCACGAACAACGTTCAGCATATATTGACGGTGTCCCGGCGTGCAAAGCTCGCCCTGATATTTTACCGCCTCGTCCCTGGCCAGCTCAACCTGTTGAATAACCAGCTCTGTTTTGTCTAAAGCCAGTTCAGCAAATGTGCGTAGCTGGGCGCTTGTTTCAGACACGGCACGCAGTTGGGCAAACCATAGCGCAAGCATCACCGGCAGCATAACTACCATGATGATCCCTACCACCCTGAGCATTTTGCGCCGCGCGCTACGATTCATTTCCCGCCCTATATCCCTGCATGTTGTACGCCTGTAGTACTTAAGGCCGGATGCTTTGTTAAACAGGTGATTACGTTGCATGAATCATGCGAAGTTAGCAACTGACTTTTAGTATTAAAAATCTTAAATTTCGTTATGCCGATAATATTTTCCCGTAAGTTAAACTGTAAGTATTCGTTCCGTTTCAATTAAGGAAAATAATTATCCAGCTCGTCAGGCAGACGGGAAGATAACACAACAGACAATCGTTGATTAAGCCAAACGTCTTACAGCATGAAAAAAGTACAATTTCATCATGACGTTTTATGCTATTTGCTCTGAGCCATTGTGTTCGTTGATTTATAAATAGTCAGCCTACACCACAATATTTTGAGTATTGGCGGAGAATAATGCCCCTCTTATAAAAACTGCATTTGCGCTATCCCCACTTGCCCGAAGGGCATTTTCGGCAAGCTGTGGCTCCGCCTCCTCGTGCGCCGAAGGCAGGACCAGCCCGCGCAATCGCCTTTTCTGAGGAATAAAATCCTCTTTTTTGATCGTTCAGATGCTGGCGAATAAATCAACAAATGTGATATAGTTCACACATATTTTGTAACGAGAAACACCGTTTCATTCAGTTCGTCTGTTTTATAGAGGATGGGTTTTATGGCAACCATTACTACCAGCATGGTTCTCCTGCGCTGGCCTTTGTTGAGTGCGGTACTGATGTTTTTAGCCAGCACGCTGAACATTCAGTTTCGTAAATCTGACTATGCGGGTCTTGCTGTTATCAGCACTCTGCTGGGGCTGGGTGCGGCCTGCTGGTTTGCAACGGGCCTGCTTGGCATCACCCTGCTGGATATCGCCGCCGTCTGGGAAAATATTAAAGTGGTGATGGTTGAGGCGATGAGCCACACGCCGCCAGACTGGCCGATGGTGATTACCTGATCCCTGACGGAATAAAAAAACCCAGACGATAGTCTGGGTTTTTTGTTTTCAGCACGCGGAAATCAGAACGGAATGTCGTCGTCGAAATCCATTGGCGGTTCGTTAGACGGCGCCGGAGCAGACTGCTGCTGCGGACGAGACTGTGCGCCGCCGCTGAACTGGTTGCCGCCCTGCGGCTGCTGAGGCTGACCCCAACCGCCCTGCTGCTGGCTCTGACCGCCACCTGCCGGTGCACCACCGCCCTGACGGCCACCCAGCATCTGCATGGTACCGCCCACGTTGACCACGACTTCTGTGGTGTACTTCTCAGCGCCGGCCTGATCGGTCCATTTGCGGGTACGCAGCTGGCCTTCGATATAGACCTGAGAACCTTTACGCAGATACTCACCGGCCACTTCGGCCAGTTTGCCAAACAGCACTACACGGTGCCATTCGGTCTGCTCTTTCATCTCACCGGTCGCTTTATCACGCCAGGATTCGGAAGTAGCCAGCGTAATGTTGGCAACTGCGCCACCACTCGGCATGTAGCGTACTTCCGGGTCCTGGCCCAGATTACCGACGAGAATCACCTTGTTTACGCCTCTGCTGGCCATGTTCGTGTCTCCTGAATACGTTTCTTAATAGTGTAAACGCGCGAGTGTACCATTTCCACGCGGCAATTTGCATAGTTGCGTAGTCGGTTCAGAAATCTCTCGCGGACTCTACATTGTTACACAGCCAATCAGAAAATGCATTCCAATACTGTATATTCAAACAGGTCAAATTGTGTCATAATTAGCCGTTTCTGACAGCCGTTTGTCCTTCAAACAAATCAGGCAATCCGTGTTCCAACCGGGAAAGGTGAATGGATAAGATCGAAGTTCGGGGCGCCCGCACCCACAATCTCAAGAATATCAACCTCATAATCCCTCGCGACAAACTCATTGTCGTGACCGGGCTTTCGGGGTCTGGCAAATCCTCACTGGCTTTCGACACTTTGTATGCCGAAGGACAGCGTCGTTACGTTGAATCGCTCTCTGCGTACGCGCGTCAGTTCCTGTCGCTGATGGAAAAACCGGATGTCGACCACATTGAAGGGTTGTCCCCTGCTATCTCTATTGAGCAGAAGTCCACCTCGCATAACCCGCGTTCAACGGTCGGTACCATTACCGAAATTCATGACTACCTGCGTCTGCTGTATGCCCGCGTGGGTGAGCCGCGCTGCCCGGACCACGACGTCCCGCTGGCGGCCCAGACCGTAAGCCAGATGGTGGATAACGTGCTGTCGCAGCCGGAAGGCAAACGCCTGATGCTGCTGGCGCCGATCATTAAAGAGCGAAAAGGCGAACACACCAAAACGCTGGAAAACCTGGCAAGCCAGGGCTATATCCGCGCCCGTATCGACGGCGAGGTGTGTGACCTGTCCGACCCGCCAAAGCTGGAGCTGCAGAAGAAGCACACCATCGAAGTGGTGATTGACCGCTTTAAGGTGCGCGACGATCTCGCCACGCGTCTGGCGGAATCTTTTGAAACGGCGCTGGAACTCTCTGGCGGCACGGCCGTGGTCTCCGACATGGACGACCCAAAAGCGGAAGAGCTGCTCTTCTCCGCCAACTTCGCCTGCCCGATTTGCGGCTACAGCATGCGCGAGCTCGAGCCGCGCCTGTTCTCATTCAACAACCCGGCGGGCGCGTGCCCGACGTGTGACGGCCTGGGTGTTCAACAATATTTCGATCCGGACCGTGTGATTCAGAACCCGGAGCTGTCGCTGGCGGGCGGGGCCATTCGCGGCTGGGACAAGCGTAACTTCTACTACTTCCAGATGCTGAAATCGCTGGCGGAGCACTACAAGTTCGACGTCGAAGCCCCGTGGGCGAGCCTGACCCCGAACGTGCACAAAGTGATCCTGTTCGGTTCCGGCAAAGAGAACATCGAGTTCAAGTATATGAACGATCGCGGCGATACCTCCGTGCGCCGCCACCCGTTCGAAGGGGTGCTGCACAACATGGAGCGCCGCTACAAAGAGACCGAATCCAGCGCGGTGCGCGAGGAGCTGGCGAAGTTCATCAGCAACCGCTCCTGCGCCACCTGTGAAGGCACGCGTCTGCGTCGCGAAGCGCGCCACGTGTTTGTGGAAAACACCGCGCTGCCTACCATCTCAGACATGAGCATCGGCCATGCGATGGACTTCTTCAACAATCTGAAGCTCTCCGGCCAGCGCGCGAAAATCGCCGAAAAAGTGCTGAAAGAGATTGGCGATCGCCTGAAATTCCTCGTGAACGTCGGCCTGAACTACCTGACGCTTTCCCGCTCGGCAGAAACGCTCTCCGGCGGTGAAGCCCAGCGTATCCGTCTGGCGAGCCAGATTGGCGCGGGCTTAGTCGGCGTGATGTACGTGCTGGATGAGCCGTCCATCGGCCTGCACCAGCGCGACAACGAGCGCCTGCTCGGCACGCTGGTCCACCTGCGCAACCTCGGTAACACGGTGATCGTGGTCGAACACGATGAAGATGCGATCCGCGCGGCTGACCACGTCATCGACATTGGCCCTGGCGCTGGCGTACACGGCGGCCAGGTGGTCGCGGAAGGGACGCTGAAGGACATCATGGCGGTGCCCGAGTCGCTGACCGGTCAGTTCATGAGCGGCAAGCGTAAGATTGAGGTGCCGAAACAGCGCGTAGCGGCAGATCCGGAAAAAGTGCTGAAGCTGACCGGCGCGCGCGGCAACAACCTGAAAGACGTCACCCTGACGCTGCCGGTTGGCCTGTTTACCTGCATCACCGGCGTGTCCGGTTCCGGTAAATCGACGCTGATCAACGATACGCTGTTCCCGATTGCGCAGACGGCGCTGAACGGCGCGACGCTGGCCGAGTCTGCGCCGTACCGCGACATCCAGGGTCTGGAGCATTTCGATAAAGTTATCGACATTGACCAGAGCCCGATTGGCCGTACCCCGCGCTCTAACCCGGCAACCTATACCGGCGTCTTCACGCCCGTACGTGAACTCTTTGCCGGTGTGCCGGAAGCGCGTTCACGCGGCTATACGCCAGGACGCTTCAGCTTTAACGTTCGCGGCGGCCGCTGCGAAGCGTGCCAGGGCGACGGCGTGATCAAGGTTGAAATGCACTTCCTGCCGGATATCTACGTGCCGTGCGACCAGTGCAAAGGCAAACGCTATAACCGCGAAACGCTGGAGATTAAGTACAAGGGCAAGACCATCCACGAAGTGCTGGACATGACCATCGAAGAGGCGCGCGAGTTCTTTGACGCCGTCCCTGCGCTGGCGCGTAAGCTGCAGACTCTGATGGACGTCGGCCTGACCTACATTCGTCTGGGGCAGTCGGCCACAACGCTATCCGGCGGTGAAGCGCAGCGCGTGAAGCTGGCGCGTGAGCTGTCAAAACGCGGCACCGGTCAGACGCTCTACATTCTGGACGAGCCGACCACGGGCCTGCACTTTGCCGATATCCAGCAGCTGCTCGAGGTTCTGCATCAGCTGCGCGATCAGGGCAACACCATCGTGGTCATCGAACATAACCTGGACGTGATTAAAACCGCTGACTGGATTGTCGATCTCGGCCCGGAAGGCGGCAGCGGCGGCGGTGAAATTCTCGTCTCCGGTACGCCAGAGACCGTTGCAGAGTGCGAAGCCTCGCACACCGCGCGCTTCCTTAAACCGTTGCTGTAATTGTCACACGGAGAGTTGCTGTCGGGTGGTTTCCGGCAGCAGCTCAACCGCCTGCTGATAGGACGCGTCCACCAGGTAGTAAATCTGCGAGCCAGGAATCGACCCATCCAGATAGACGGTGCTCCAGTGCGCCTTATTAAGGTGCTTGCTCGGCCTCACGTCATCATGCTGCTGGCGTAGCAAATCCGCCAGTTCAGGGCTGGTTTTCAGCGACGCCGCCGGACGGCCTTCCACCTCTTTCACCATCGCAAACAGCACATCTCCCACTTTTATCTGCGTGGCTTTCCAGTCGCTATGAACGCTCTGCTCCGCGCCGGGCTTGCTCATGCAGTACTGAAGTATCTCCGAAATTGTCATCTTTATTCCCCTTGTAGCGTGGCGATAATTTTACGCGAACCACCGTGAATGCGATGCTCTCCCAGCCAGATCCCCTGCCACGTACCCAACAGCAGCCGCCCGTTGTGAACCGGCAGCATCAACGACACGCCCAGCAGGGAAGATTTAATATGGGAAGGCATATCGTCCGCCCCCTCATAGTCATGCTCGTAAGGCGCGTTGTCCGGGACACTCTTCAGAAAATGGTGCTCCATGTCGGACCGGACGGTGGGATCGCAATTTTCATTAAGCGTGAGAGAGGCTGACGTGTGCTGAAGCAGCAGATGCAGCAAACCCGTTTTCACCCGCGACAGATCGCGGAGTTGCCCGATGACTTCATCCGTCACCAGGTGAAATCCGCGTGGTTTAGCGCTTAAGGTCAGGGTCTGTTGGTACCACATGTGCTGCTCCGTGATGAAAGATGAATCTTTCTAAGTGTGCAGCAAGAAGACGAAAGGTAAAACCCGCAGCAGCGAGATTTGATTAAAAAAGAGTCAAACCCGCTGCCGGGTACTTAATACTCCGAATTGACGATCACCTCTTCGCCAAACTTTCCGGCCATCGGCAGCGGTCGATAGGTCGAGTTAGAGGCGCGCAATACCCTGATCCCTCTGGCCCCCACGTCATGCGCGGCGGTGATGTCGTTATCCGAATCGCCGTAGAATACTTTGATATTTTTCTTTTCCAGCCACTGGGTCTTGGTGTTTTGCCCCTCTTTGTCACCGGCAAAAATGACCGGGTTCATGCTGGTCGCCGGGATCTGGAAATCATCCTGCAGCGTTTTAGAGACGGTTTCGGTTTTGGTCTGACTGCGGCCGGTAACAAAGTAGATGCTGTCACCGCGCTTCACGTGCATAGCAATAAGCGCACGGGCAACCTCTTTCGGGATGCTGAATTCATCCCAGCCGTTATTCATTTTTTCCCAGAATTCCGGGTTCTTCAGATACGCTTCGCTGTCGGGTGAATACGTTTTCTTCCCGCGCCAGAAGCCAGGGCTTGAGAACAGTACGGTATCGTCAATGTCAAAACCCACGGCCATTGGCGCGCGGCCGATCAGGCTGTTTTCGATTTGGGCCACGGAAACCCAGTGAATGGGCGCCTGCTCGGCGAGAATGGCGGCGGTGGTGCCGGTGTAAAGCGGCGTCGGGGCAGAAGCTCGCGCGACGACGGCGCTGTTAAGCGAGAACAATAAGCAGGCGGCGCTGAGCGCCAGTGTGATCTTGCGCATATTTTCCCCTGAATATTCAGTTTGTTATCGTTTTAATTTGAGCGGATGGTCAAAAAACTATCCGACCATAACCCCAGCGGGAGGTGAAGGGAAGGAGTTTTTGCTTATGAAGCGGAATAAAAAGAAGACGATCACAAAGCGTGGAAGAGGCGTGTAGGCTCGGTAAGCGAAGCGCCACCGGGTAATGATTGGCACCGGCGCAAACAAAAAAAGCCGGGTGGCGGCTGCGCCTTACCCGGCCTACATAGAGCATGCAAGTAAGTGAATACTTACATTACAGCAGCAAACGCCTGCGCCACGCGATGAACGTTGCTGGCATTCAGGCCCGCCACGCACATACGGCCGCTGGCGATCAGGTAGACGCCGAACTCTTCCCGCAGACGATCGACCTGCGCCGCGCTCAGACCGGTATAGCTGAACATCCCGCGCTGCTTGAGCAGATAGTCGAAGTTATGTCCCGGCACGGCCTCTTTCAGCACGTTAACCAGCTCCTGACGCATGGCCAGGATGCGCTTACGCATCGCTTCCACTTCGGCAAGCCAGGACGCTTTCAGCTGTTCGTCACCGAGAACCGTCGCCACCACCTGCGCACCAAAGTTTGGCGGGCTGGAGTAAATGCGGCGCACCGTCGCCTTCAGCTGGCCCAGGACGCGACCCGCCGCTTCGGCGTCTTCACAGACCACGGACAGACCGCCAACGCGTTCACCGTAAAGGGAGAAGATTTTAGAGAAGGAGTTGCTGACCAGAGCAGGCAGCCCGGCGCTGGCCACGGCGCGGATGGCGTAAGCATCTTCTTCCATGCCCGCGCCAAAGCCCTGGTAGGCGATGTCGAGGAACGGAATCAGGTCGCGGGCCTTCAGTACCTCAATCACCGCATCCCATTGGGCGTTGGTGAGATCCGCCCCGGTCGGGTTATGGCAGCATGGGTGCAGCAGCACAATACTGCGCGCCGGCAGGGTGTTCAGTTTTTCCAGCAGAGCTTCAACGCGCACGCCGTTCGTTTCGCTGTCGAACCACGGATAGGTCGCCACGTTGAAACCTGCGCCCTCGAAGATCGCAACGTGGTTTTCCCACGTCGGGTCACTGACCCACACGCCTGAATCCGGGAAGTATTTTTTCAGGAAGTCTGCTCCCACTTTCAGCGCACCCGAGCCGCCCAGCGTCTGGATGGTCGCCACGCGCTTTTGCGCGAGCACCGCGTGATCGGCACCGAATAACAGCGGAGCGATGGTGTTGCGGTAGGCGTTTAACCCTTCCATCGGCAGATAAAGAGAAGCACCGTGTGGAACAGCGTTCAGACGCGCTTCGGCTTCGGCAACGGCTTTTAATTGAGGAATGATGCCATCCTCGTTGTAATACAGACCGATGCTGAGGTTCACTTTGTCGCTGCGAGGATCTTCTTTGAAACGCTCCATTAAGGAGAGGATAGGGTCGCCGGCATAGGCGTCAACTTTCTGAAACACGCGATGGTTCTCCGGAATTCGATGAGGCAGGTATTTCAACAATAAACTGGAATATCACTCAACACCACCCCTTAAGATTATCCTGCGATCGGCATAGGTTTTTTGCGTCCTCTCGCCATGACATTTACCCAATATTTTCCCCTTCTCGCTTTCCGTAATGTGGCTCCTGCGCAACCGCGCATTCACTGATTCAAGGAGTTCACATCATGGATTCACAATTTATTGGTTCAGTTATTAACGCCCTGCCGCTGGAACATATGATCGGCGGTCCGCTGCAGGCGATGATCAAAGCACAGGTCCAGGCGAGCAAGGCCTATACCGACTTCCTGCTCTCCGTCTGTATTAAAGACGGTAAAGCTGTCGCGATCGAGTTCGATTACGACGAAACCGTGGTAGACGAACAGGGGGTCAATAAAGGCAGCGTGACCCGCAAGATGAGTATTCCGCTCCTGGCGGCGGTCACCCACCCCATCATCTGTATCGAGGACGGTACCATCGACTTTGAGCTGGAAGTGAGCCAGAGCGAAGCCAGTTCCAGCAGCACCGAAGCGGAGGCCTCCGTGGAAGCGTCCGTCGGCTGGGGCGTTTTCAAAGCGAAAATGACCGGCAAGGTCTCCCATAAATCGGAGCAGACCCGTTCGACCGATACACGCGCGAAATATTCCATTCATACCCAGATTAAACGCCAGGAGCCACCTGAAGCTCTGCAGCGCGTGATTGATTACCTGACCAACGCCAAAACCAAGCCTGTCGCCGCGCAATAATCTTCCACGCCGCGACATACGTGCGATTCCGTAACGCAGGGGCTACCCGGGTAGCCCTTTTTCCAGGAGCGAAATATGTCTTTTAAAAAATGGCTGCGCGGCGGCAAGGATGAGGAGCCGGAAAACAGGGCGGGCAAAGAGGATGAAGGCACGCCACCGGTACAGGAAAACACGCCTCCAGCGCCTCCAGCCGATATTCCCGGCGTGCCGATCTCGCTTGAAGATATCACGCGTGGGATGCAGTACGCGGCCACTGCGGCCAACGAACTGATTGCTCAGCAGTATATGAAGGCATTGGATCCCTTTTTCGAACCCGCAGAAGACGGTTCGTTAATTCCACGCACGGTACAGCTGGCGCTGGATGAAAAGCATTACTTTGACCTGCCCTTGGTCGCGCTTTCGACACCGCGCGGGCTGATGCTGGAAAAGATGAAGGTCAACCTGACGATCCGCACGGAAGGCATGCAGGCGCCTTCCCGCCAGTCCGGTGAAAACGAATTTGGCCGCTTTCACGTCAGCCTTTCGCCTTCCAGCGATAACAAAGGCGGGCGTGACAGCCGCCACGTCGATGTAGAGATGCAATTTACCGCACTTGAGCCACCGGAAAGCGTCATGCGTTTGATTGACGAATACACCAACAAGGTGATTCCCCGCCCGAAAGCAGAGGAGACTCCGTAATGCAAAAACAACCAGAACGTACAGGTGACAGGGGCATTCAGCTTATTTGCCAGTTTGAAGGGCTGAGGCTGGAGCGTTATCGCGATGCCGTAGGTTTATGGACCATCGGCTACGGCCATTTGATCCTCAAAGAGGAGATGGAAAAGCTCACCAAAATTACCACCGGTGAAGCCAAAGATCTGCTGCGCAAAGATCTGAAACGCACCGAGGACGGCGTGAAAAAACTGCTGAACAACGCTTCGACGCAGAACCAATTCGACGCGCTGGTTTCGTTCGCCTTCAACCTTGGCGTGGGCAATTTAAAGAAATCCACGCTGCTCAAAAAATTCAACGCAGGCGATATCCAGGGCGCCGCACTGCAGTTCAAAAGCTGGAATAAGGCAGGCGGTAAGGTTTTGACCGGGCTTACCCGACGCCGCGAGGCGGAAATGAAGCTATTTCTTAGTTAATTCAACAGGAAAATTACAATGAAACCACTTTACATAGTGAAAATGGCCGTACTGTCTGTTTCGTTATTCAACGTGTTACAGGCAACCGCCGCCATGCCAACCTGCGAAGAGGAAATAAAGGAAGCCAACACCTTTTTATCTTCTCAGGGTATGGTGCCCGTCAATAACGTGACCGATCTGGCGACAACGCTTCGTCATATAAAAAATTTTGGGCGCCTGCCCGACCGCTATATTACCTCGGATGAGGCCAAACGCCTCGGCTGGTCGGGAAGTGAAAGCGAATCGCTTTGGGGTCTTAAACCCACCAATCAAAAATGGATCGGTGGCGATAAATACAGCGATCGCGCTCTTCCTTCCAGTCAGCCCTGGCTTAGCGCGGATGTCGATGTCGTGAAGGGGTATCGCTCTCCCAAGCGTTTGATTTACAGCCTGTCAGGGCAACAGCGCTTTATTACGACCGATAAGTATCAGCATATTGTTGAGCTGGATCCCTGCCAATAATAAGCGCCCGTTACGATAATAAATCCCCTTTTCCGAGGGGATTTATCCTTGCAGAGGATGAACGTATGTCTGACATCTATCTCCCGACCCTCATCAGTGAAGCCTTGCTGGCTTTTTCAGGTTTATTTGGCGGCGTCAGTATCTCGTTTTTCTGGCAACCGCAGCGATTGCACCAGCACAGCCGATTTATGGCAGGCATTATTTTTGGTGGAATCAGCATGGGCGCGGCCGTCGCATTAGGTGGATTAGCAGCCCGCTGGTTAAAGATAGACCTTAATCAGGCCGATATCACGCTTGGTTTAGGGTATATCCTCGGGGCAATGAGTAATGGCCTGATCGTCTGGCTGGCAAACTTTTTTCGCCGGCATGAGCAGCGCGATATTTTTGATGTTGCAAGCGTCATTAAAAATAAAGTCAGACATGAGTCACTTTCTCCGCCTGATTTAACCCACAACAAACCCGATGGAGAATAAATGCTTAACATAATGAATGGCTGGGTGCTTCCCTTTATTATCTTCGTCGACCTGGTAACATCGCTGCTGATTTTGTTTGCCGCCTATAGCCGAAGAGTCCATGCCCTGCCGGTAATGTGTAAAATTGGCTTAGCCGCCCTCGCCTTTGGTTTTTTTGGTGAGAGCAGCTTAAACATGAAATTTATTCTTACCGGTGCTGATATACTGAGTGACAGCTTTCCATTCTGGCTATTGCAGGACTTCGGAACGCTGGTGGTGGTGATATATTATTTCAAATCTCAGTACCGTTAAAAAACAAAGCGCAACAGAGGTCCATCTGTTGCGCTTTTCTTTTAACGCATTTTGGCTGCAGCCCTTCGCTTTGCTGAAAATCGGCTAATTAGACATATATTTAAAATAGAGCATTGCGGCCTGTGTCCGATTGTTGACCTGTAGTCGGTGAAAGATGGATTCCAGATGCACTTTGACCGTACCTGCGCTGATATTCAATTGCCGGCTGATCTGCTTATTTGTTCCTCCATTCGCCAGCAGCTTAAGAACTTCCTTCTGCCGACGACTCAGGGAATAGATTGGCAAACCGCCAGTGGGTTGTTCTCGCTGGACCACGGCTTGCTCCGGAAAACAGACCACCCCCGAGGAAACCATGCAAAGTATCTGGCTGATTTTCTCCGCGGGGAGATCCTTGGTAAAAATGCCCTTAATGCTTTGGCGGATGTAGAAGTTGAATATCTTATCCGTCGTTTTTCGTAACATCACCACGATCGGTAGCTCAGGCCAGTTTGTCATCAAATTAGTGATAAAATCACGGCACTTCATTTCACCATCCAGCAAAATAATGCTGACCGGCATAGAGGTTAAAATTGCGTGTGCATCTTCAAAGTTGTTCGCTGCAAAAACAGTGCATTCCGGCATGACGCGTTCCAGCTCTGTTTTCATACCGTGAATGAAGATCGGTAATTCATCGATCATTAATATATTCATCGTAGCATAACCCCGTGTGAAATCTATTTTCTTAGGTTATTCAACCAACTTATTCCGAAATTAAGTATGCGTGCTATTACAAAACTGTAAAAACAGCATTCGGCATAAGGCAAATGTCATATATCCAAAGCAAAAAGTTAAGCAGTACTACACATTAAACATAGCCATGTTTAATTAAGAACGATCTTATCGTTATTAAAAACAGCCTGGGCTCAATAGCATATTCCCAGAAATATTGCTGGCACTTATTATTTTACTGCACGCGTGCCATCCACCTACATATTAATATTTCAATGAGGTCATTTATGACAATACTAACAGTGTATTTCTGTGGTACTGGATCTAATAAATTTGATGAGTTTCATGCTAATTACTGGAACGGCGAGCTCATCTCTTCTCTGGCAGCCAATAACAAGGGTAAAGAGTTCGCCGAATGGGTCATCCTTGATGGTCCGGGGAGCGGCAATCTACAAAGCGATGAGCTTTGGGTCAAAAGCGGAGAATATTCTCAGCTTCGCGCCCAGCTTCTGGGCAGCGGCTGGAATGAGAATGTTCAGCATGCGATCAATATTATCAAGGGCCACGTTGACTGGCAGCGTGAGAAGCTCACAAAAGAAAACTATGAGCAGCTTAAAAAGGCGGGCGTACCGATTCAGGACGTGGAGGTTACCGGTTCCTTTTGGTGGCGCAAATATGACTATGGCGATCGTAAAGTGACCCAGCAGGCGCTGCAGCAGCAAATCATCAAAACCTTCCGTCAGGGGCAGATCCTGCCCACTCAGGTGAACCTTGTTGGGTGGAGCCGGGGCGGAATTAGCTGCCATATGCTTGCCAATGCAATGCTGGCCGACCCCCTTTTGACGACGATTCCGGTGAATATTTTTGCGGTCGATCCGGTTCCGGGCATGGGTAATTTCCAGGCGGACAAAGTCACTCTGGGCAGCAACGTTAAGGAGTATGTGGCTTTCTATGCCAGACATGAGCGATCAAAAGGTTTCTCGTGCGTCATTCCGCAGACCGATAGCGCGACAAAAGTCCATATTTATCCCATGTCTGGTCGCCACGCTACGCTGGTAGGGAATGCTTCGGCCAATGGGAATAGCGGGGAAAAAGTGGTCCATGAGCCCGGCACGATCGTGCGTCATTTCGCCGAAGTTTGCCTGCAAAGATGGGGCGTCACGCTGGATAAAAAGCTCAATCTGGATGGAGTGCAGCTGCTGGAATTGCATCAGGCCATTCAGCGTAACGCTCCGCTATTCGCCGAGATGCAGAAAACGGTGTACACCATTTCGGAAAACGATGGGGGGGAGCGTTATGTCTCGTTGGGCAGCACCGGAAAACGGTTCTCGTCCATCCAGGGTTCGCGCTTCAGTCCGGAGTCAGGGCTCGCGTCGGATTATTTGACTAATCAGGCGATCTATAACGTGTTGAAATAAGCGTTACGCGTCCAACGGCAGCTAATGCCGTTGGACGACTATCTGCGAGTCTCAGTCGATGTACTTCATCGCAACCCTTGACGTCAGGCGCGTGATAAGTTCGTAAGCACTCACTTTCGTAATTTCAGCAATGCGTTCGACGGGCAAACCTTCGCCCCACATCACGACATCGTCGCCGGGCTTATCCTGGGCTTCAGGCCCCAGATCGACACAAATCATGTCCATCGCCACGCGGCCGACGATCTTCACCTCGCGACCGTTGACCAGAACCGGCGTGCCCGACGGCGCGGCGCGCGGATAGCCGTCACCATAGCCCATCGCCACCACGCCGAGACGGGTATCACGCTCGCTGGTCCAGGTACCGCCGTAGCCCACCGGCTCGCCCGCTTTATGGTCACGCACGGCAATCAGGTTAGAGACCAGCGACATGACCGGCTGGAAGCCAAAGTCCGGCCCCCAGGGTTTATTCTCCAGCGGCGACACGCCGTAGAGAATGATGCCCGGTCGCGCCCAGTCGAAATGCGACTGCGGCCACAGCAGAATACCGCCGGATGCCGCAATCGAGCGCATCCCCGGCTTGCCTTCGCAGAAGGTGTTAAAGATATCCAACTGGCGCTCGGTCGCACCGCACTCGGGCTCATCGGCGCGGGCGAAGTGGCTGACGATATTCACCGGCTGGCGCACGTTTTTGCACCGGCATAAACGCTGATAAAACGCTTCCGCGCTTTCCGGACGCACGCCCAGACGATGCATGCCCGTGTCGAGCTTCATCCAGACGGTCACCGGCTCGCTCAGCTCGGCGGTTTCGAGTGCGGTTAGCTGTTCTTCGTTATGTACCGCGGTATGCAGATGCTGGTCAGCAATGGTCGGCAGATCGCTGGCTTCGAAAAAGCCTTCGAGGAGCAGTATGGGTTGAGTAATACCGCCCGCGCGCAGGCGGAGGGCTTCTTCAAGACGGGCGACGCCAAAGGCGTCGGCATCGGGGAGCGTTCGCGCGGTCTCCAGAAGACCGTGTCCGTAAGCGTTCGCTTTCACGACTGCAACGAGCTTGCTGGCAGGCGCCAGTTCACGCAGACGTTGCAGGTTGTGTCGCAGAGCGCGGCGGTTAATAACAACAGTTGCCGCTTGCATTTGAATTCCTTAGAAATTACTCATCATCATATTGAGGACCGGCATAGTTGTCGAAACGCGACCACTGTCCGTTAAAGGTCAGGCGCACCGTCCCGATAGGGCCGTTACGTTGTTTACCAATAATAATTTCGGCGATCCCTTTCAGGTCGCTGTTCTCGTGATAAACCTCATCACGGTAGATAAACATGATTAAGTCGGCATCCTGCTCGATGGAGCCGGACTCACGCAGGTCAGAGTTGACCGGGCGCTTGTCGGCGCGTTGTTCCAGAGAGCGGTTCAGCTGCGACAGCGCGACTACCGGTACGTGCAGCTCTTTGGCTAACGCCTTGAGCGAGCGGGAAATCTCCGCAATTTCAAGCGTACGGTTGTCGGAAAGCGACGGGACGCGCATCAGCTGAAGGTAGTCGATCATGATGAGGCCGATGCCACCGTGTTCACGGGCGATACGGCGCGCGCGGGAGCGCACTTCCGTCGGCGTCAGGCCGGACGAGTCATCGATATAGATGTTACGTTTTTCCAGCAGAATGCCCATGGTGCCGGAAATGCGCGCCCAGTCTTCATCATCGAGCTGGCCGGTACGAATGCGGGTCTGATCCACGCGCGACAGCGACGCCAGAGAACGCATCATAATCTGCTCGGAGGGCATCTCAAGGCTGAAGATCAGCACCGGCTTATCCTGCAACATCGCCGCGTTTTCGACGAGGTTCATCGCAAAGGTAGTTTTACCCATCGACGGGCGCGCGGCGACGATAATCAAATCCGACGGCTGCAGACCGGCGGTTTTCTTGTTCAAATCGTCATAGCCGGTGTTTACCCCGGTCACACCGTCGTGCGGCTGCTGGAACAGCTGTTCGATACGGGCAACGGTGGCGTCGAGGACATCGGCGATGTTTTTTGGACCTTCGTCTTTATTGGCGCGGCTTTCGGCGATTTTAAAGACGCGGGATTCAGCCAGATCGAGCAGGTCTTCGCTGGTGCGCCCCTGCGGATCAAAACCGGCCTCGGCGATCTCATTCGCCACCGAGATCATCTCGCGGACGACGGCTCGTTCGCGCACGATATCGGCATAAGCGCTGATGTTCGCTGCGCTAGGCGTGTTTTTTGACAGTTCCGCCAGATAGGCAAACCCGCCGCAACTGTCGAGCTGACCAAGACGCTCCAGCGATTCCGCGAGCGTGATCAGGTCGATTGGGCTGCCCGACTCCTGCAGGCGCGCCATTTCGGTAAAGATGTGGCGGTGCGGGCGGGTGTAGAAATCTTCCGCCACGACGCGCTCGGCGACGTCGTCCCAGCGTTCGTTATCCAGCATTAAACCGCCCAACACCGACTGTTCCGCTTCAATCGAGTGCGGCGGGACCTTTAACCCTGCGACCTGGAAATCACGCTCGCGAGGTTCAGTCTGTTTGTTGAAGGGTTTGTTTCCTGCCATAGTGAATGGAGTTACCGAGATAAAGAGTGGGTCGAAAGATTACCATATTTTTCTTACGGAGGGAGCATGGCAACGCGCATTGAATTCCAGAAACACGGTGGGCCAGACGTACTGAAAGCGGTGGAGTTTACCCCTGCCGCGCCTGGCGAAAACGAAGTGCAGGTTGAAAACAAAGCCATAGGCATAAACTACATCGACACCTATATTCGCGGAGGTCTCTATCCGCCGCCGTCAATGCCGAGCGGCCTGGGCACCGAGGCGGCCGGGGTCGTCGTCAAAGTGGGCAGCGCGGTTAAGCATATTAAAGAGGGCGACCGCGTGGTGTACGCGCAGTCTGCGCTGGGCGCTTACAGCTCCGTCCACAACGTTCCGGCGGATAAAGCCGCCCTGCTGCCTAACGCCATCTCCTTTGAGCAGGCGGCGGCCTCGTTCCTGAAAGGTCTGACGGTTTACTACCTGCTGCGCAAAACCTATGAAATTAAGCCCGACGAGCAGTTCCTGTTCCATGCCGCAGCGGGTGGCGTCGGGCTCATCGCTTGTCAGTGGGCAAAGGCGCTGGGCGCGAAGCTGATCGGCACGGTCGGAAATGCACAAAAAGCGCAGCGCGCGCTGCAGGCGGGCGCCTGGCAGGTGATTAACTACCGTGAAGAGAGCATTGTTGAGCGGCTGAAGGAGATCACCAGCGGCAAAAAAGTGCGCGTGGTGTATGACTCTGTGGGGAAAGACACGTGGGAAGCGTCGCTGGACTGTCTGCAGCGCCGTGGTCTGATGGTCAGCTTCGGCAATGCGTCAGGCGCGGTAACCGGCGTTAACCTCGGTATTCTGAATCAGAAAGGTTCGCTGTATGTGACTCGCCCTTCCCTGCAAGGATACATCACCAACCGGGAAGAACTTGAGGAAGCCAGCAACGAGCTGTTCTCGCTGATCGCCAGCGGCGTCATCAAAGTGGATGTGGCAGATGCGCAGAAATTCGCGCTGACCGATGCGCAGCGTGCGCATGAGGTGCTGGAGAGCCGGGCAACGCAGGGGTCGAGCTTGTTGATTCCCTGAGCCCCAAAAAGAAATTGGGCTTCCCGTGGGAAGCCCTTTCTTTTTTTAGTTCGGCTGTATGTAGGGTACAGCTCGATGAATTCTTTAACGGCAGTCATAGTGACAGATTCGATAACTAAATCCTATTCTGTTCTAAGCCATGCCGCCGGAAAAGTTACAAGTATGTGACGAACCCCTCAATACCTTAGTAACGGAAGCGGTTATTGCGCTGATAACTGGGCACTTTTGGCGCTTTAATCGCCCGAATCACCCACACGACCGCAATGGCCAGCAGTAGCCACGGCAATAGTTTGATCGTCAGCGCAAACAGTCCGCCAATAAACATGACCACCGTCGCCACCACGATAGCCGCCAGAATGCCGAGCAGCGAAACGCCTGTCGCTAACAGCATGACAAAAAAGCCAATCACAAAAAGTAGTTCCAGCATGGTGCTCTCCCACGAGTTCCCGAGTAATGCACTCAGCATTACAAGAATCATGCCAGCATTAACCTGTTGTTATTAAAGCAAAACGCCCCGCGAACGTTCGCAGGGCGTGGTGAATTTGACGAACTTTTAGCGAAAGTTATCGCTTGTCCGCCACCAGTCGCAGCGCATGTTCCAGCACCTCCATATCGGCTCCGGCTTTATGCGCATTCTCGCTCAGGTAGCGGCGCCACTGACGCGCGCCCGGAATACCCTGGAACAGGCCAAGCATATGGCGGGTGATATGACCGAGATAGGTGCCATTGCTCAACTCACGCTCAATGTAGGGGTACATCGCACGCACGACGGCAACCGGATCGGTGTCCGCGCCTTCGATGCCAAAGATTTCGCGATCGACCGTCGCCAGAATGCCCGGATTCTGATACGCCTCGCGGCCGACCATCACGCCATCCATATGCGCCAGATGCGCTTTGGCCTCTTCCAGCGACTTGATGCCGCCGTTGATGGACATCGTCAGGTGCGGGAAGTCACGCTTCAGTTGATACACGCGCGGATAGTCCAGCGGCGGGATCTCACGGTTCTCTTTCGGGCTGAGGCCGGAGAGCCAGGCTTTTCGCGCGTGGATGATGAACATCTCACACTCGCCTTTCCCGGATACCGTGTTGATGAAGTCGCACAGGAATTCGTAGCTGTCCTGGTCGTCAATGCCGATACGGGTTTTGACCGTGACCGGAATGGAGACCACATCGCGCATCGCCTTGATACAGTCCGCTACCAGCTGTGCATTCCCCATCAGACAGGCGCCAAACATGCCGTTTTGCACGCGGTCGGACGGGCAGCCAACGTTCAGGTTGATCTCGTCGTAGCCGCGTTCTTCCGCCAGCTTCGCGCACTGCGCCAGCGCGGCCGGATCGCTGCCGCCCAGCTGCAGGGCAACCGGATGCTCTTCTTCGCTATAGGCCAGATAGTCGCCCTTCCCGTGAATGATTGCGCCCGTGGTCACCATTTCGGTGTACAGCAGCGTATGGCGGGAGAGCTGGCGCAGGAAATAGCGGCAGTGTCTGTCCGTCCAGTCGAGCATCGGCGCAATGGAGAAACGGTGTGCAGGGAAAGCGGTCTGTAATTCTGACGACATGGCGAAGTTTTAAGCATCTGGTGGAAAAGGGGCGCTACTATAGCACAAAGAAAAGCCGGAGGCGCAGCGCCTCCGGTGGACTTTAGAACGTCATGCTCAGCTGAGCCCCGGCGCCCCAGGTTTCGTCCTCGCCGTACAGGCCCATCAGGTCAACATGAACGGTACTGAACGGCGCGAAGCCGACACCGCCGGTAAAGACATTGCTGTCGTTACCCTTCACGTCCGCGCGATAACCCGCACGCACCGCCAGCCAGCTGAGCGGCGTAACCTCAGCACCGACGCCCACGTACTGCGACGTATCTTCGCTCTTGAAGCCTTTGGTTTCCGTCAGATCGCCATCGGCGGTCAGCGTCACCAGGTCGTTATGCCAGGCGGCGCCGGCGGTTACCAGCGGACGGATCTGGTAGGTGTCTTTGTAGCTCACCACTTCTCCCGTCCGGCCGTTACGGATACGGATATCTTTGGTGTCGATATCGCGCGACATCAGGTTTTGCCCGCTCACGCCAACCGTCCAGTGTTCGCCGAAATCAGCCGCAATACCGGCATCGACGTTAAAGCCCGTGTCGTCCGTGCGGTAGCGGCTGTCGTTCCACTTGTTACTGTCGTAATCGTAGATTGACGTGGTGTAGTTATAGACCCAGGTTTTTTGCAGCTTTGGCGTCACGCCTACGGAAACCGGGACGCCGCCGAGGTTAAACTGACGGGCAACGGCAACACCATAGTCGGACACAATCGCTGCCCGGCCAGACGCCGTTGAGTTGAGATTTTTAGTGATCTGATCCGTGCCGTTCAGCGCAGCGTCCAGGGCAACACCGGCAGCCACCACCTTGCTTTGTTGAATACCGCGCAGATAATCAATATCTTGCTGATCGATAGACGAACTCACCCGGCCATGGGCGTAGCCTTTCGCCATAAAGGCCACGGAAAGCACATCGTTAGGGATACTCACGGCAAGCCCGGCACCTGCCGTCGCGCGTGCGGTTTTACCCTTGAGATAGTCCAGCTCATCGGCCAGATCTTTGGCCGCGCCCTGGAATTGATTAATGGAACCTAACGGATTGGTGATGATCTCCCTTGGCGTGAGGTCATCAACCACATCCTTATAGTGATTGATTTTGTCGTTGATGGTATCAATCTCGTCCTGAAGATTGTCCTCATCCGTCACCTGTACGCCAACGGACGGCAAAATGACCGTCACATCATCGTCCGGTTTTGCCTTTGCCAGCAACGCGGGGTTGATTAACGCCCCGCTACCATAGCTCCCGGAGGCAACGCCAGTGCCACCCATTGCGTCGCTACGTGATTCTGTCCAGGTATTGGCTGCTCCCGCCTGATTTGCCATAAACAAGGAAACAGCGATACTAACCACCGAAAATTTAAAATTTTTTTTCACAGTATGCCCGTTATAGTCTGTTATGAAATAACCCCTGTCTGTTATCACCCAAACAGGAACGAACTATTGCTGTGAATAAGTTGTAAAAGACCCGCTATTTCTATCCCTAAGTAAAACTCCCTTACGGCCTGTTATATTTTGTGACGGCCCTCAATATTTATAGAAGAGGAAATTATTTTTTCCCAGGTTTTCCATCATGCGGTCCAAAAAACTGGGGCGGGTGGTCTACCCAGCGATCCTCACGCGTGGCGGCATACACGGGGTTAAGCGGATAGTAGATGCGGTTGTGCTTTTTGTTGGCCTCGCCAACGACCAGTAACCGCACCTCTTCGTCCGTGTTGTTGATAAAGGTGTGGCAGATACCGGTTCCGGCAGGAAACCCCACGCTGTCGCCCGGTTCAAGTTTCCATAAATAGCCATTGATCCACGCTTCTGGATGACCTTCGAGCACATAAACGAACTCTTCTTCATCGCTTTCCGCGTGCGGATAGGACGTCCTGCGCCCTGGCGGTAAACGCTCGTGATGGATACCAATGCGCCCGAGCCCAAGCTTGCGAGCCAACGGGGCGCCGATAGAAAAACGCTCATCGCTATCTGGATAGGTCGAATCATCCGCGCCTTCAACGTCGCGCCAGTGCCGAATACAGTCAGGTTTTTTCATTGTTTATTTCCCGGTTTGCAATGGGTCAGGTATAGCACAGACTGGCGGATCTCGGCGTTTTTACCAGAACATGATAAAGTGAGGGTTTTCCGTCCTATAACATCCGGGGTGCTAAATGGATAAGTCCACAAAAGAGCTGTTAGCGCAGGCCGAAAAGCTGTGTGCGCAACGCAATGTGCGCCTGACTCCGCAGCGCCTCGAAGTCTTACGTCTGATGAGCCTGCAGCAGGGTGCCATCAGCGCTTACGATCTGCTGGACCTGCTCCGCGAAAGCGAGCCGCAGGCGAAACCACCGACCGTGTATCGCGCCCTGGATTTCCTGCTGGAACAAGGATTCGTGCATAAAGTTGAGTCCACAAACAGCTACGTGTTGTGCCATCTGTTCGATCAGCCCACCCATACATCGGCGATGTTTATCTGTGACCGCTGCGGCGTGGTGAAAGAAGAAGGTGCGGAAGGCGTGGAAGATATTATGCATACGCTGGCGGCGAAAATGGGCTTTGCCCTGCGTCATAACGTGATTGAAGCGCACGGGCTGTGCTGTGCCTGCGTGGAAGTGGAAGCCTGCCGTCATCAGGACGCATGTCAGCACGACCACTCTATTCTTGTGAAGAAAAAACCGCGTTAGCAGTAAAAGCAAAGGCGGCTCATGGCCGCCCTCAGGGTGTACTTCCTTGTACTTGCGGGTATAGCCCGGTTACCAGCGGTAGTCGTTGCGTTTTTCCCAGTCGCCCACTTCTTTTTCCGCCTGGTCTTTTGCGTAGCCGTAACGCTCCTGGATTTTACCGACAAGCTGATCGCGTTTACCTTCAATGACGGTCATATCGTCATCGGTCAGCTTACCCCACTGTTCTTTCGCTTTACCTTTGAACTGCTTCCAGTTGCCGCCGATTTCGTCTTTATTCATCATCGTGTCCTCTTAGTTAAGCGTCGGTTCGTAACGTCCGTTACGTTCTTTTCTGCTGGACGTGATAATTATTGTAGTTAAGGATTCGGCAGTTGATTTCATATTCGGAATCTTTAACCGTCACGATATATCGTTACGTGAAGGGAACCAGGTATCGTTTTGCCAGTGGCGGTGCCAGATAAAAGCCAGCGATATCCCTCGCAGCGAGAGGAAAACGGCCAGGGCCAGCCACAAACCGTGATTACCCAGCCAGGGAAGCGTCAGCAGCGTCAGACCAAACCCGGCCGCCGCGACCGCCATGCTGTTACGCATTTCCGCTCCGCGCGTCGCACCAATGAACATGCCGTCCAGCAGATAACACCAGACGCCGACCACCGGTAAGATGACTTGCCAGATGAGATAGTGACTCGCCAGCTCGCGCAGCGCAGGAAGAGACGTAAGCAACGCGACGATTTGCTCACCAAAGCAGGCGTAAACCAGGCCAAACGCCAGCGCCACCAGCCCAGACTGGCGGCAGGCTGCCCACCAGACGTCCCTAAGCTGCCCGCTTTCGCGCGCGCCGTATGCCTGCCCGGAATGCGCTTCTACCGCATAGGCAAATCCGTCCAGCGCGTAGGCGGTAAAGGTCAGCAGCGTCATCAATACCGCGTTGACCGCGACGATTTCTGGCCCCAGTCGGGCCCCGAAAACCGTCAGCGCGCCGAAGCAGAGCTGAAGCAGCAGCGAGCGCAGCATGATGTCACGATTAAGTGCCAGCAGCTTACGGATATTGCCGCGCCATGCGGTTTTGAGCAGCGCCAGAGAGATGCCGCGCATCGCCAGCACGCGCCAGACCATCCACAGGCCAATAATAAAGGTTCCGTACTCGGCAATCGCCGTCGCCAGCGCCGCGCCCCGCACGTTCATATGCAGGCCCATTACCAGCCAGACATCCAGCACAATGTTGAGAAGGTTGCCTGCCACCAGCAAAATCACTGGCGCACGGGCGTACTGCACGCCCAGTAGCCACCCCAGCAGAACCAGGTTTGCCAGCGAGGCGGGCGCGCTGAGCCAGCGAATTTCAAGGAAACGACGCGCCTGAGCCAGTACCGCCTCGCTGCCGCCGACAACATGGAGCGCAAGGTCGATCAGGGGCGTACGTAATAAAACGATTAACACTCCCGCGCCAAGCGCAAGGATCAGCGGCTGGACCAGCGCGCGCGCCAGACGCAGCGGATCTTTTGCACCATAAGCCTGTGCCGTGAGCCCGGTGGTGCTCATGCGCAAAAAGAGCAGCAGCATAAACAGGAAGCTGGTTGCCGTCGCGCCAATCGCCACGCCGCCAAGATAAACAGGCGAATCAAGATGACCAATAACGGCAGTATCGACCAGCCCCAGCAAGGGCACGGTGATATTGGAGAAAATCATCGGCAGAGCGAGACGCCACAATGCCTTATCTGATTCCGTCAGCAGTGACATGAAAAATACCGGGAGTGGAGAATGAAGCAGGCTACAGCGGCGCCATAGCCTGTCAGGAAGAGGTTACAGCCATTCACCGTTGCGAATGACCCCAACCGCCAGTCCTTCGATAGAGAAGTTGTGTTCGCGGAGGTCGACCACAATCGGGGAGAATTCGTTGTTTTCAGGCAGCAGCTGAACGGTGTTACCCTGTTTTTTCAGACGCTTGACGGTAACTTCATCATCAATGCGCGCGACAACTACCTGGCCGTTACGCACATCCTGCGTTTTGTGCACCGCAAGCAGATCGCCATCAAGAATACCGATGTCTTTCATCGACATACCGCTAACGCGCAGCAGGAAATCTGCGCTCGGTTTGAACATGCCAGGATCGACCTGGTAGTGGCCTTCAATATGTTGCTGTGCCAGTAAAGGCTCACCGGCGGCAACACGGCCTATCAGCGGAATGCCCGTCTCTTCTTCCACCAGCAGGCGGATACCGCGTGACGCGCCTGAAACAATCTCAATCACGCCTTTACGCGCCAGCGCTTTCAGGTGTTCTTCGGCAGCATTCGGAGAACGGAAGCCCAGACGCTGCGCGATTTCCGCACGCGTGGGTGGCATACCCGTCTGGCCGATATGATCCCGGATGAGATCAAACACCTCTTGCTGCCTGGTCGTTAACGCTTTCATTCCGCCCCCTGGGTGTATATACAGTTATGCTGTGAGTATATACAGTCAAAGGCGATTTTGGAACCAAAAACTGCACAAAAAACCAGGGACTTAATTATTCCTCGAGGCTCATCGGAAATGTGACCAAAGCAGCGTGACCCAGGTGATAACGGCAGTGATAATCGCCAGCAACACGGCAGCAGAGCCCATGTCTTTTGCGCGGCCAGAAAGCTCGTGGAAATCTGAACCAATGCGATCAACAACGGCCTCAATAGCGCTATTAAGAATTTCCACTATCATCACCAGAAGCACGGAACCGATAAGAAGTACGCGGGTAATAGCATCAACATCAAGGAAAGAGGCGATGATCACCGCGATGATAGCGGCGACGCCCTCCTGGCGAAAGGCGGCTTCGTTGATCCACGCGGCACGGAAACCTTTCCATGAATAGCCGGCGGCTTTGATGATACGCGTTAACCCAGTGGTATTATTGGCCATTAAAAGAACCTTTTATGAAAAAAAGCGTCAGTAACAGGAACTGTAGCGCGTTTCGCTACAGCCTGAAGTATGACGGGTAACAACAGAAATTTTGCGCGCTTTCTGTTATCCTTGCGCCGCAATTGCATTATTAACCAGAGGCTTTACATCGTTTATGTCCGGCTGGCCACGAATTTACTACAAATTACTTAATTTACCATTAAGCATCCTGGTAAAAAGCAAGTCTATCCCAGCAGAACCCGCGCTGGAATTGGGGCTCGATACCTCGCGTCCTATTATGTACGTTTTGCCTTATAACTCGAAGGCAGACTTACTGACGCTTCGCGCCCAGTGTCTGGCGCATGACTTACCGGACCCGCTTGAACCGCTTGAAGTTGACGGTACGCTGCTGCCGCGCTACGTGTTCATTCACGGTGGACCGCGCGTGTTTACCTACTACACGCCAAAAGAAGAGTCCATCAAGCTGTTCCACGACTATCTTGACCTGCACCGCAGCAACCCCGATCTGGATGTGCAGATGGTGCCGGTATCGGTGATGTTTGGTCGTCGTCCGGGCCGTGAAAAAGGTGAAGAGAATCCGCCGCTGCGCATGCTTAACGGCATCCAGAAGTTCTTCGCGGTCTCCTGGCTGGGACGCGACAGCTTTGTGCGTTTCTCCCCTTCCGTTTCGCTGCGTCGAATGGCGGACGAGCACGGTACCGACAAGATCATCGCGCAAAAACTGGCGCGCGTGGCGCGTATGCACTTCGCCCGCCAGCGCCTCGCTGCCGTAGGGCCGCGTCTCCCGGCGCGTCAGGATCTGTTCAACAAGCTTTTGGCCTCCAAAGCGATTGCCCGCGCCGTTGAAGACGAAGCGCGCAGCAAGAAAATATCGCATGAGAAAGCCCAGCAGAACGCCATTGCGCTGATGGAAGAGATTGCAGCGAACTTCTCTTACGAGATGATTCGCCTGTCCGATCGTATTCTCGGCTTTACCTGGAACCGCCTGTATCAGGGCATCAACGTTCATAATGCTGAACGTGTGCGTCAGCTGGCGCACGATGGCCATGAGATTGTCTATGTTCCCTGCCACCGCAGCCACATGGACTACCTGCTTCTTTCCTACGTGCTCTATCACCAGGGGCTGGTACCGCCGCACATTGCTGCCGGTATCAACCTGAATTTCTGGCCAGCAGGTCCGATTTTCCGCCGCCTGGGCGCGTTCTTTATCCGTCGCACCTTCAAGGGCAACAAGCTCTACTCCACCGTGTTCCGCGAATATCTGGGCGAGCTGTTCAGCCGCGGCTATTCCGTGGAGTACTTCGTGGAGGGCGGTCGTTCCCGTACCGGACGTCTGCTCGATCCGAAGACCGGCACGCTGTCGATGACCATTCAGGCGATGCTGCGCGGAGGAACCCGTCCAATCACGCTGGTGCCAATCTACATTGGCTATGAGCACGTGATGGAAGTGGGCACGTACGCCAAAGAGCTGCGCGGTGCGACCAAAGAGAAAGAGAGCCTGCCGCAGATGCTTCGCGGCTTGAGCAAGCTACGCAATCTCGGTCAGGGCTACGTGAACTTCGGCGAACCGATGCCGCTGATGACGTATCTGAACCATCACGTTCCCGAGTGGCGTGAATCCATCGATCCTATCGAAGCGATTCGTCCGGCCTGGCTGACGCCAACGGTCAACGGCATCGCGTCCGAGTTGATGGTGCGTATTAACAACGCCGGTGCGGCTAACGCCATGAACCTGTGCTGTACGGCGCTTCTGGCTTCGCGTCAGCGCTCGCTGACCCGCGAACAGCTCACGGAGCAGCTGGATTGCTATCTGGACATGATGCGCAACGTGCCGTATTCCGTTGATTCAACCGTGCCTTCTGCTACCGCCAGTGAGCTTATCGATCACGCGCTGCAGATGAACAAGTTTGAAGTCGAAAAGGACACGATCGGCGACATCATTATTCTGCCGCGCGAGCAGGCAGTGCTGATGACCTACTACCGCAACAACATCACCCATATGCTGATGCTGCCGTCACTCATGGCGGCTATCATCACCCAGCATCGCCGTATTTCGCGTCAGGAGCTATTGCGTCACGTTGAGACGCTCTATCCGATGCTGAAAGCGGAGCTGTTCCTGCGCTGGAGCAAAGACGAGCTGGCGGGCGAACTGGACAAACTGACGGAAGAGCTGCGTCGTCAGGGGCTGATCACCGTCTCAAACGACGAGCTGCACATCAATCCGTCGCGTTCCCGAACCCTGCAACTGCTTGCGGCCGGTGCGCGCGAAACGCTGCAGCGCTACGCCATTACGTTCTGGCTGCTGAGTGCGAACCCGTCTATCAACCGCGGCACGCTGGAGAAAGAGAGCCGGACGCTGGCACAGCGCCTGTCCGTTCTGCACGGCATTAACGCCCCGGAGTTCTTCGACAAAGCGGTCTTCAGCTCTCTGGTCCTGACGCTGCGTGATGAAGGCTACATCAGCGATACGGGAGATGCCGAGCCGGAAGAGACGCTGAAGGTGTACCAGATGCTGGCCGAACTCATTACGTCGGATGTGCGTTTGACGATCGAGAGCGCGACGCAGGGCGAGTGATGTGAAAAAGCCGGGTTGGTGGTTTCACCTGACCCGGCCTGGCGTTCTGCATAATATAAAGGCCCGGTAAGCGTTAACGCTACCGGGCCTTATTTTTGAGCCTTGTTAAATCACCGCATTCAGCTCAGCAGTGTGAAAGCAATCATCCCGACAATGGCGCCCGTCGTGCCAAGGATGGTTTCCATCAGCGTCCAGGTTTTCAGGGTTTGCGCTTCGGTGGCGCCGGTAAATTTACCGAACAGCCAGAAGCCCGCGTCGTTAACGTGAGAGACCACAATCGAACCGCCCGCGATACAAATAGACAGCGCCGCCATCTGCGCACCGGAATAGTTCAGCTGTTCAATCACCGGCATCACCAGACCCACGGCGGTTAAGCACGCCACGGTTGCGGAACCCTGGATGATACGCACCGCCGCAGCCAGCACGAAGCAGGTGACCGCAATCGGCAGGCCCATCCCGGTCAGCGCTTCGCCCAGAGCCGGACCCACGCCGGAATCCACCAGCACCTGCTTGAACACGCCGCCAGCGCCGATCACCAGCAGGATAATACCCGCAGGCTGCAGCGCGGCACCGCAGATCTCCATCACCCGGTCTTTTGGCATTCCCTGACGCATCGCCAGGCCGTAAATCGCCACCAGACAGGCCACCAGGATCGCCGTGAACGGGTGGCCGATGAACTCGAACCATTCGTAGGCGCTGGAACCTACCGGCACAAAGCGCGCGGCGATGGTTTTCAGACCCACGAGAACCAGCGGGAGCAGGATCAGCGACAGGCTGAAGCCGAAGGACGGCATTTTGCCCTCGCCCAGGTGCGGCTCGGTGATGTCGTCCGGAATATGCAGCTCAACGTAACGGCTGATGAAGTTGCCCCACAGCGGACCGGCAATAATCATCCCCGGGATTGCCGCGCACAGACCAATCAGGATCATCCAGCCAAAGTCAGCGTGCATCTGGGACGCCAGCAGCATCGGCGCAGGCCCCGGCAGCAGAAACGCTGCGGCCGCCGCCACGCCCGCAAACAGCGGAATAACCAGCTTCACGAGGTTAGTGCCGGTATGGCGCGCCATGGAGAACGCGACGCTTATCAGCAGCACAACGGCCACTTCGAAGAACAGCGGCAGCGCGCAAATCAGGCCAGCCAGACCAATCGCGTAGTGCGCGCGGCTGTGGCCAAAGGATTTCAGCATCTTGACGGCAATCTGGTCGACCGCGCCCGTCTCGTGCAAAATCTTGCCAAACATCGCGCCAAGGGCGACCACAATCGCCAGGAAGCCCAGCGTGCCTCCCATCCCTTTTTCCATCGTCGCGGCGATCTTGTCGAGCGGCATACCGGAAAAGAGACCTGCACCTATAGAAACCACCATCAAAGCGACAAAAGCGTGCATACGCGCCTTCATCACTAAAAACAGCAGCAGCAACACGGAACCCACTGCTGTCAAAACTAGCGTTAATGTACTCAAAACTTACTGCCTTTTATTAATGACCTCGATGGTGCTGGCAACAACACCTTCCAGTGACTGATCGATATCAACCACTAAGACGTCTTTCTCATCTTCACCCGGCTCCTGCAGCGCTTCGAACTGCGTCACCAGCATCTGGGTTTTGAAGAAGTGACCTTTACGCGCCTTCAGGCGGCTTTCAATCACCTCGAAGTCCCCTTTCAGGTAGATGAAAGAGAGGTTCGGGTTGCCATCGCGCAGCAGGTCGCGGTAGGTTTTTTTCAGCGCAGAGCAGACAATCAGGGAGACTTTGTTGGTACGCTGCATGGCGAACGCGGCGTCATTCAGCGCCTGCAACCACGGTTTGCGGTCGTCGTCGTTCAGCGGCTCGCCTGAGGCCATTTTCATGATGTTGCTGCGCGGATGGAGGAAGTCGCCATCAAGGAACGCTGCCTGGAGTTGATGCGCCACTTCGCTGGCTACGGCTGATTTCCCGCTACCGGAAACGCCCATCAGGACGTAGACGTGGTGATCGTGATTAGTCGTGCTCAAAGGGTGTCCCTCAGTCAATTGTTACGGGTAACAGTTATCGGTAACATTGTCCTGCCGGGGCAAAAGAGAAGCAATATCCAAACGTGCGCGAAGTGAATAAGTGTGAGCTACTTCAAATTTGTCAGTTCAAATAGATCCACCCGGTGACAAGGTGAAACCTAAATCTAACATTTTTGGGGTAACCGTCTCGCCACGAATGCGCGCCAGCAGGCGTTCTGCGCCAATGCGGCCCATACGTTCACGCGGGGTCAGGACGCTCGCCAGACGCGGCTCCATCACCTGGCCAATGTCGTGGCCGTGGAAACCGGCAATTGCCATATCATCCGGGATCTTGAGCCCCAGACGCTGGCACTCAAACGCCGCGCCGACCGCAAGGTCATCGTTGGTGCAGAAAATACCGTCCAGTTGCGGATACTCGCGTCGTGCCTGACGCATCAGCTCAATACCCGACGTATAGGAAGAGGACTGCTCCACCATCACGCTGTACGGGGTTAGGTTCGCGTCGAGCATCGCCTGCTCGTATCCCTTCTGTTTGATGATAGTACGTTCATCAAGACGCGCACCCAGATAGGCGATATGACGATGCCCACGGGCGATGATGGCCGCCGTCATCTGGCGCGCCGCTTCGAAGTTATCGAACCCCACGGCGATGTCGAGGCACGGCGACTGGCTGTCCATCAGCTCCACCACCGGGATACCGGCCACTTCAATCATTTTGAGCGTGCGGGCAGTGTGGGTACGTTCCGTTAAAATCAGGCCGTCGATGTTCCAGGAAAGCATCGATTCAAGACGTTCCTCTTCCAGTTCCGGCTTGTACCCGTAGTGGGCGAGCATGGTTTGATAGCCAAAAGCATCGGTGACGCTTTCAATGCCGCGCAAAACTTCGGCGAAAACCTGGTTGGTCAGGGAAGGAAGCAGGACGCCCACCGCACGGCTGGTCGCATTGGAGAGAATATCGGGCGCGCGGTTGGGGATATAACCCAGTTCATCAAGGGCCGCGGCAATCTTGCCACGCAACGCCACGGAAACCTGTTCCGGGTTACGTAAAAAACGGCTGACCGTCATTTTGGTCACACCGACGCGATCGGCGACATCCTGAAGTACGGGGCGTTTCTTTTTCATCGTCCTGAGAAATCTTGAAGTGAGAGATTTGCTCAGTTTATCACGGACAAAGCCCATCCTTCCCCTGTCAAAGGGAAGGATGGGCATTTATTTATGATTTATTAGACCGGCGGCAGGTCAAACAGCAGAATTTCACTTTCGCTGTCGGCATGCACGGAGAGCGCCTGCTCATCCCAGACGGCGAGGCCATCGGCGGTTGTCGCTTTGGTGCCGTTGATAGACACTTCACCTTTCACCACCTGGATCCAGACGCGGCGGTTGGCGGCAATCTGGTGCACAGACTGTTCGTCTTTCGCCAGCGCCCAGCGGTACAGCTCCATATCCTGATGCACCTTCAGGGAACCTTCACGCGCATCCGGGGACAGCACCAGCTGTTTGCCCTGTTTCGCGTCGAAGCGGCGCTGCTCGTAGCGCGGCGTGATGCCGGTCTCTTCTGGAATGATCCAGATTTGATACAGGTGCAGTTTTTCCGTTTTGCTCGGGTTGTACTCGGAGTGACGCACCCCGGTACCCGCACTCATAATCTGGAACTCGCCCGCCGGAACCTGCTCTTTGTTGCCCATGCTGTCCTGGTGTTCCACCGCCCCTTCCAGCACATAGGTCAGGATTTCCATGTCCTTGTGCGGGTGGGTACCGAAGCCCTGGCCTGCATCAATCACGTCGTCGTTAATCACGCGCAGTGCGGAGAAGCCCATGAAGTTCGGGTCGTAGTAGTCGGCAAACGAGAATGAATGCCATGAGTCCAGCCAGCCATGATTCGCGTGACCACGTTCGTTTGCTTTGCGTAAGTAGATCATTGTTTCACCCTCAGTTCGTTTCGATGGAGTAAGTGTGGACGCAAACCGCCTGGGATCATAGAGGGTGAAAATTGACTCCTCTGTTCAAAAATTATGAACAAGCGCAGAGGAGCCGTTTTTGCTTATTTCGCGAGGGTTACCGTGGCAGGAGAAGCCTGCTCAAAGGCCCGCTCGAGGATTTCCAGGTTGGTCAGAACGTCAGATTCCTTGACGTAATTCGGCGCGCTAGTTGTGAGAGTTTCATACAGCGCATCGTAGACGCGGCCATAGTCGCCAATTTCCGGTTTCAGCTCTTCCCTGACCGTTACGCCCTCATCGTTCACATACTCCAGCACGCCCACGGAATTATCCGCCGCAAAGCCCGGTTCACCCGGCATGATGTTGGCCTTCAGGCTGGTCTCCTGCTGGTCGATGCCGTACTTAATGAACGATCCTTTGGTGCCGTGAACGATAAATTTCGGATAGTCGATTTTCACCAGATGGCTGGTTTTGACGATGGCCTTCAGGTCGCCGTAGAACAGCTGCGCTTCAAAGGTGTCGTCCGGGTTGGCTTTGTTACGCAGGCTGCGGATGTCATACGCCACGTGGTCTGGTCGGCCAAACAGGGAGATGATCTGGTCCATCGTATGCACGCCCAGACCATAGAACGAGCCGTCCTGCGGCAGGCCTGGTTGGGTTTCCGCCACCGGACGGTAGTAATCGAAGTGGCTTTCGATTTCCACAATGTCGCCCAGCTTGCCGCTTTCAATCGCCTTTTTCGCCGTCAGGAAGCAGCTGTCAAAGCGACGGTTCTGATACGGCGTGACGGTCAGGCCTTTACTTTTCGCCAGCGCGAACAGCTCTTTTGCTTCGGCGATGGTCGGGGTGAACGGTTTTTCCACCAGCACGTTTTTGCCCGCTTCCAGCGCGCGTTTCGCATAGTCAAAATGGCTGTCGGCATGGGTGCAGACAACAACCAGTTTGACCAGCGGGTCGTTAAGCACTTCATCAAGATCGCTGGTGAAATGGATATGGGAATACTGCGGGGATTGCTCTTCCGGCTTCGCGCGGCGGCGGAAGATGTGCGCGACGTGCCAGCTGTCTTTACGGTTGAGAACATACGGCAGGTGGTAGCGGGTCGTACTTTTACCAAATCCAATAAATGCGCAATGTAGTGTCATGGCTCAGTCCTTTTGGAAGGTTACTGAGTCTAACCATAACAAAAAAAAAGCCAGCTAAAAGCTGGCTAAAGTAATACTGGAAGCAATGTGAGCAATGTCGTGCTTTCAGGTTCCCGTAGCGGTCTTCCTGAATGCAGAGCAATAATAATCATTCTCATTCGCACTTGTCCAATACTTTTTGCAAAAAATAGCGGTTGACTCAAATTTTAAAGTCATTGATGTTGAAAGGGACGTTTAACTGACTGAGGAATAAGGAATGAGTGAGATAGTGATACGCCATGCGGAACCGAAAGATTATGACGCCATTCGTCAGATCCACGCCCAGCCGGAGGTGTACCACAACACACTACAGGTTCCTCATCCCTCTGAGCAAATGTGGCAAGAACGGCTATCCGACCAGCCCGGCATCAAGCAGCTCGTCGCCTGCATAGACGGTCATGTCGCCGGCCATCTGTGCATCGTCGTCGCGCAACGCCCGCGCCGCAGCCATGTGGCTGATTTTGGGATTTGTGTCGGCGCGCAGTGGCAAAACCGGGGCGTTGCCAGCGCTCTGATGCGCACCATGATTGATATGTGCGATAACTGGCTGCGCGTTGACCGCATTGAGCTGACGGTATTTGTCGATAACGAACCGGCGATTGCGGTGTACAAAAAACACGGGTTCGAAATTGAAGGCACCGGCAAACGCTATGCCCTGCGCAACGGCGAGTATGTGGATGCGTATTATATGGCGAGAATGAAGTAGTTTGTTGCCCTCACCTTAACCCTCTCCCACAGGGAGAGGGAATGAAAAACGTAGGCCGGGTAAGGCGAAGCCGCCACCCGGCAAACCATCAATACCCCGCCGACAAATCATCCACCGACCGCGGATCCGACGCGCCAAACAGCGCCCCGTCCGGCCCGACCATAATGCTCTGGGTGCTGCCCATCGCCTCCTTCACCGCCACCTTCTGCCCGCGCTGTTCAAGCAGCTTGATGGTGTCCGGGCTAAAGCCCTTCTCCACGCGCAGCTCGTCCGGCAGCCACTGGTGATGGAAACGCGGTGCGTTGGTCGCTTCGGCGACGTTCATCCCAAAGTCGATGCTGTTCACCACCATCTGCAGCACGGTAGTGATAATACGGCTCCCGCCAGGGCTGCCGGTCACCAGCCAGGTTTTCCCGTCTTTCACGACAATGGTGGGCGACATAGAAGACAGCGGACGTTTCTTAGGCCCTACTGCATTCGCATCGCCGCCCACCAGCCCGTAGACGTTCGGCACGCCCGGTTTGGCAGAGAAGTCATCCATCTCGTTGTTCAGCAGAATACCGCTGTTGCCCGCCACAATCCCGGTGCCGAAGGTGGTGTTGAGCGTGTACGTCACCGCCACCGCGTTACCGTCTTTATCCACCACCGAGAAGTGGGTGGTCTGGTTGCTTTCGTACGGCGCCAGCTTGCCGGGGCGAATCTCGCTCGACGGTTTAGCCTTGTTGATGTCGATCTGATCGGCAATGGATTTGGCATACGCCTTGTTGGTCAGCGCCTGCCACGGCACCTTCACGAAATCCGGATCGCCGAGATATTCCGACCGGTCGGCGTAGGCGCGTTTTTCCGCTTCCGCCATCACCTGCATGGCGTCCGCGCTGCCGAAGCCGAACTTGTGCATATCGAAGTTTTCGAGAATATTGAGGATCTGCACGATGTGGATCCCGCCGGAGGACGGCGGCGGCATGGAGAAGACCTCATATCCGCGATAGGTACCGCTAATCGGCTCGCGCTCCACCGCCTTGTATTCCGCCAGATCCGCTTTGGTGATGAGCCCGCCGTTCTTCTGCATCTCTTCGGCAATCTGGTCGGCAATTGCCCCTTTGTAGAAGGCATCCGGACCGTGCTCAGCAATCAGCTCCAGGCTTTTGGCGAGGTTCTTCTGCACCAGCCTATCGCCCTTCTTCAGGGGCTCACCGTCTTTCCAGAAGATGGCCTTGCTGTTTTCGTGATTCGGAATGACTTCGCTGCCGTAGGTCTTGAGATCGTCCGCCAGCGCATCGTTTACCACAAAGCCGTCGCGCGCCAGCTTGATCGCAGGCTGCACCACCTTGTTTAGCGGCATCGTGCCGTATTTTTCCAGCGCCAGCGAGAAGCCCGCAACGGTGCCCGGCGTGCCGGTAGCGAGGTGCGAAGTCAGGGATTTTTTGCTGTCAGGGTTACCCTGATCGTCGAGGAACATATCGCGGGACGCCTGAGAAGGCGCCATTTCGCGGAAATCGATGGCGGTGGTTTTGCCGTCTTTAGTGCGCAGCATCATAAAGCCGCCGCCGCCCAGGTTCCCCGCCTGCGGATGCGTCACCGCCAGCGCATAGCCGACGGCGACCGCTGCATCCACCGCGTTACCGCCCTGCCTGAGAATATCGACGCCCACTTTTGTTGCCAGCGCATCCACTGACGCCACCATGCCATGGGTTGCCCGCACGGGATGAAAAACATCTTCCTCCACGCCGTAAGAGACCGGAGGCGCCGCTGGCGGGTTGGCCGCCACGCTAAATGTACCGCCTGCCATCAGCGCGGCGATGGCGACCCAGCGCAAAAACGTTGGTTTCATCATTATTGTTCTCCAGGTGAAGGGATCCATATTCCCCGCTTAAGCCTGGTTCACAACTCCTAAAAAATCATCGTCATGGTGAAATCGGGGTAAACTTAAGAGAGACCTCAAAAGGAGGAAATGACAATGAAACGCTTATGGATCCTTACGGCGCTGATCCCGTTTGCCGCGCTCGCACAGCCACTCAACACCCTGAACAACCCGAACCAGCAGGGTTACGTTATCCCGAGCCAGCAGCGTATGCAGACAGAGATGATGAGCCAGCAACAGCAGCAGAAAGGGATGCTTAATCAGCAGCTTAAAACGCAGACCCAGATGCAGCAGCAAAGCCTGCAAAATCAGATGAACGCCAACACCCAGCGCGTGCAGCAGGGGCAGGTGCGCGAGCAGCCGCTGCCTAATAAAAACGGCGGGATGTTAGGAGGAATGACGTCGTCAGGCAGCGGACAGCAGCACATGCTGCCGCCGCAGTCGAATGGCAGTATGCTTAATCCGCAGAACTAAAGTCCGGGCCGATCAGGTCGATTGCATCGGTACAGATGCTGTCCACGCCCCAGCGCAGCAGTTCGGCTGCGCGCTGGGGTTTGTTAACCGTGTAGACCAGAATATGCAGGCCCGCGTCCTTCAGCATCTTCACCCGCGCCTCATCCAGCAGCCTGTGGTTGAGATGGATAGAAACGCACGCTAAGCGTGCCGTCAGCTCGCGCCAGTCCTCGCGCCACTCGTCAAGCAGCAGCCCGCGCGGCAGCTCCGGCACGGCCGCCTGTGCGGCCTCCAGCGCATCGATTTCAAATGATGACAGCAGCGGAGCGGTCATCCCTTCCCACAGCTCGCGCGCGGCCAGGGCAATCACTTTGCCCGTCAGCGGCCCGGTGCCGGTGGTCGGTTTGATTTCGATATTGGCCATCATGCCGTGCTGGCGACAGCGATCGGCCACTTCCGCCAGCAGCGGCAGCGGTTCGCCTTTAAATTCGCCGCTGTACCAGCTTCCGGCGTCCACCTTCAGCAGATCGCGCCACGGCAGCTCGCCCGCCACGCCCCAGCCGTTGCTGGTGCGTTCGAGGTTATCGTCATGCAGCAGGAAAATTTCGCCGTCTTTCGACAGCTTGGCGTCGAACTCGATCATCGTGTGACCGTAGTGCGCGCCGACGTCAATCGCCGCCAGGGTGTTCTCCGGCGCCAGCTTACCGCCGCCCCGGTGGGCGACGACGTGGGGATAAGGCCAGTTGCTCATACTCGTTGTCCTGTTTCACCGTCAAACAGGTGCAGATGGTTTTCCGGCAGGTGCAGCCACAGCGTGCTGCCTGCTTTCGGACGCTCCTGATGTGCCAGGCGCACCACCATTTTTTGCTCGCCCCAGCGCCCGTGCGCCAGGTTATCTGCACCCAACATCTCCAGCGTGTCCATCACCAGCGGCACGCCGCCGTCCGCCTGAGAGGTTAAACCAATATGTTCCGGGCGGATACCGAGCGTCATCTTACGCCCGGCGTAGCCACGATAGTACCAGTTGATCGGCAACGCCATCCCGCTTTCCAGCTCAAAATGCGTGCCCGCGCTGCTGATACGCCCTTCCAGCAGGTTCATTGCCGGGCTGCCGATAAAGCTCGCCACAAAGCGGGTGGCCGGTTTCTCGTACACTTCCACCGGAGTGCCAATCTGTTCGGCGATGCCTTTGTTCATCACCATCACGCGCTGGGCGAGGGTCATGGCTTCGACCTGATCGTGGGTCACATACAGGGAGGTGGTGTTCAGGCGACGGTGCAGCTGCTGCAGCTCAAGACGCATCTGCACGCGCAGCTTGGCGTCGAGGTTAGACAGCGGCTCGTCGAACAGGAATACCGCCGGATCGCGCACGATGGCGCGCCCCATCGCCACGCGCTGGCGCTGGCCGCCGGAAAGCTCGCGCGGGCGGCGCTTCAGCAGTCCGTCCAGCTCGAGAATGCGCGCCGCTTCTTTCACGCGCTCGTCGATATGGCCTTTGCCCATGCCGCGGATTTTCAGCCCCCAGGCCATGTTCTCTTCCACGCTCATGTGCGGATAGAGGGCGTAGTTCTGGAACACCATTGCGATGCCTCTGTCTTTCGGCTCCATCTCGGTGACGCGCTGACGGTCAATCCAGATATCCCCGGAGGTCACGCGCTCCAGCCCCGCCACCATGCGCAGCAGGGTGGATTTGCCACAGCCGGACGGGCCGACCATCACGATGAATTCTCCGTCCGCCACGTCGAGCGTCAGCGGCTGAATCACCTGGGTTTTGCCATCCCAGCTTTTGGTTACTGCCTGAAGTTTTAAACCTGCCATCTTATTTCTCGCTATCGACCAGGCCGCGGACAAACGCGCGCTGCATGGCTAAAACAATGACTACGGGTGGGATAAGGGTGAGCAGCATCGCCGCCATCACCTGGTTCCAGAGCGTGGTGCCTTCGCCGGTGGCGATCATGCCTTTGATGCCCGCCACGGCGGTGCCGAGGTTAACGTCCTGAATAATCAGCAGCGGCCACAGGTACTGGTTCCAGCCGTAGATAAAGGTGATCACAAACAGCGCCGCAAGGTTGGTTTTCGACAGCGGCAGCACGATGTCCCTGAAGAAGCGCATCGGCGACGCGCCGTCGATGCGCGCCGCTTCAATCAGCTCGTCCGGCAGGGTCATAAAGAACTGGCGGAACAGGAAGGTGGCGGTCGCCGAGGCCATCAGCGGCAGGGTTAAGCCCGCGTAGCTGTCGAGCAGCTTCAGGTTGGCAATCACTTCTACCGTCGGGAAGATACGCACCTCTACCGGCAGCATCAGGGTGATAAAAATCATCCAGAAGAAGAGGTTACGCAGCGGAAAGCGGAACCAGACGATGGCGAAGGCCGAAAGCATCGACACCGTAATTTTGCCGACCGTAATGCCAAACGCCATGATGAAGCTGTTGAGCATCATCAGCCAGAACGGCGCGCTGTTGGCGCCCACGCCCTGAGTCCAGATGGTCTTCATGTTCTCGAACAGATGCCCGCCGGGGATCAGCGTCATCGGCGTGTCGAACACCGCTTTGGTGTCCAGCGTGGCGGCGACAAACGCCACGTACAGCGGGAAGAGGATGACGATAATCCCTAAAATCAGCATGGTATGGCTGAAAATCGTCAGCCCGCGACGGTTCTCAATCATTGGTAGCGCACCTTACTTTCGACATAGCGGAACTGCACCACCGTGAGGATGATGACGAGGAACATCAGCACGACCGACTGCGCGGCGGAGGCGGAGAGATCCAGCCCCGCAAAGCCTTCGCGGTAGATTTTGTAAATCAGCGTGGTGGTCGCCTGCACCGGGCCGCCTGCGGTCGCCGCGTCGATCACCGGGAAGGTGTCGAAGAAGGCGTACACGAGGTTAACCACCAGCAGGAAGAAACTCACCGGGGCGATCAGCGGCAGCGACAGCCTGAAGAAACGACGAATGGGCCCTGCGCCGTCAATCGCCGCGGCTTCCACCAGCGAGCGCGGAATGGACTGCAGCGCGGCAAAGAAGAACAGGAAGTTGTAGCTGATCTGCTTCCACACCGAGGCGAACACCACCAGGAACATGGCCTGACCGCTGTTCTGGGCGTGGTTCCAGTCGTAGCCGAACTCGGCCAGGAAGTGGGTAATCAACCCGCGACCGGGGTTAAACAGGAAGATCCACAGTACGGCGGCGACGGCGGGAGCCACGGCGTAAGGCAGCAGCATCAGGGTTTGATAAATACGGCTGCCGCGCACCACGTAGTCCACCAACGCGGCGAAAAACAGCGAGGCAACCAGACCGCTGACGGTCACCAGCGCGCTGAACTTCATCGTCGTCCAGAAGGAGTCCAGGTAGTAGCTGTCGTGGAACAGTGCGGTAAAGTTGTCCAGGCCAACAAACTGGCTGGAAAGCCCGAACGGGTCGACGCTTTGTACCGAGTACCACAACGCTTCGCCCGCAGGCCAGATAAAGAAGATAACGGTGATGACCAGCTGCGGCGCGACCAGAAGATAGGGCAGCCAGCGGGAACGGAACACCGGACGGGATGATGACATAGGTTTGCTCTGTAGGTATTCACCCCTCACCCCGGCCCTCTCCCCAAAGGGGCGAGGGAGAAAAGACGGCTCCGCGCAGTCCCCTCTCCCCTATGGGAGAGGGTTAGGGTGAGGGGCAGGTTTGAATTACGATTTGGTCGACTGCTCAAAGCGGCGCAGCAGCTGATTCCCGCGCTCTACCGCAGAGTCCAGCGCCTGCTGTGGCGTTTTCTTCCCGGTCCACACGCTTTCCAGCTCTTCATCCACGATGGTGCGGATCTGCGGCATGTTGCCCAGACGCAGGCCTTTGGTGAACGGCAACGGCGGCTTGTTCAGCATCTGACGCGTCGCAATGTCCGCCCCTGGGTTCTTGCTGTAGAAGCCCTGCTCGCGGGTCAGGTCGTACGCGGCTTTGGTGATCGGCAGGTAGCCGGTCTTCTGATGCCATTCGGCGGCGTTTTCAGGCTTGGCCAGGAAGTCGAGGAATTCGGCTACGCCTTTGTAGGTGCCCTTGTCTTTACCCTGCATCACCCACAGGCTCGCCCCGCCGATGATGGCGTTCTGCGGCGCGCCCTTCACGTCAGCGTCGTACGGCATCATGCCCACGCCGTAGTTGAATTTGGCGTAGTGACGGATATCCGCCAGCGAGCCGGAAGAGGCGGTGGTAATGGCGCAGTCGCCGTTGTAGAACTTCTCGGTGGATTCGTCTTTACGTCCGAAGTAGCTGAAGTCGCCCTTCTTGTTCAGATCGGCAAGCAGCGCGATATGCTTCACCTGCTCAGGCTTGTTGAACTCCAGGACCGCATCGGTGCCGTCGAAGCCGTTGTTTTTGGTCGCAACCGGCAGACCGTGCCAGGCGCTGAAGTTTTCAATCTGGATCCAGCCCTGCCAGCCGCTGGCGTAGCCGCACTTCATCCCCGCCGCCTTCAGCTTCGCGGTGTACTCCGCCAGGTCCTGCCAGGTTTTTGGCGGCTGCTCCGGGTCTAAACCGGCTTTTTTGAAGGCGTCTTTGTTGTAGTACAGCACCGGCGTGGAGCTGTTAAACGGCTGAGACAGCAGGTGGCCGGTTTTGGAATCGGTGTAGTAACCCGCTACGGTCGGCACGAACTGCGACTCGTCGAAGTTGATGCCCGCTTCTTTGAACACTTCATACACCGGTTTGATGGCTTTAGAGGCCATCATGGTGGCGGTACCCACTTCATAAACCTGTAACAGGGCCGGTGCGTTACCCGTACGGAAGGCGGCGATGCCCGCGCTCAGGCTCTGCTCGTAGTTGCCTTTGTACACCGGCACAATTTTGTAATCCGGATGGGTGTCGTTGAAACGCTGCGCCAGGGAGTCAACTTCTTTACCCAACTCCCCTTCCATGGAATGCCAGAACGGAATGGTGGTGACAGCCATTGCGTTCGTCGCAAAAGCCAGACCCAGTGCCAGACCCAAAGCTGTGTGTCGTAACGATGTCATTGTCATCTCTCTTATTGTGCCGGATGCGCGATATCACGCGTTTTATGCTCGCGAGGTAACATGACATGCTCGAATTACAGAAAAATAACTGTTTGTTTACAGATAAGTGACAGCCAGGCGTCAGGGGGATGATGGTTGTGTGAAAGGGGCTGGGGGTGTGGTTTAGGTGCGGTCTGGTGTTCTCACCCCGCCCCTCACCCACAGGGAGAGGGAAAAAACATTAAAAAAGGCAACTTGCGTTGCCTTTTTGCTTTTACCTCGTGCGGTCTGGTGCCCTCACCCCGACCCTCTCCCACGGGGAGAGGGAGAAAACATTAAAAAAGGCAACTTGCGTTGCCTTTTTGCTTTTACCTATCCGCCCAGATACGCGCTCCGCACCGCTTCGTTCGCCAGCAGCGCGTCGCCGGTATCCTCCAGCACCACGCGGCCGTTCTCCAGCACGTAGCCACGATCGGCGAGCTTCAGCGCCTGGTTGGCGTTCTGCTCGACGAGGAAGATGGTCATCCCCTCTTTGCGCAGCTGCTCGATGGTGTCGAAAATCTGCTGGATGATGATCGGCGCCAGACCGAGCGACGGTTCGTCCAGCAGCAGCAGGCGCGGCTGGCTCATCAGCGCGCGGCCAATCGCCAGCATCTGCTGCTCACCGCCGGACATGGTGCCCGCACGCTGGATGCGGCGCTCCCACAGGCGCGGGAAGAGTTCATATACCCACTTGATGCGGGTCTGGTATTCATCGCGGTGAGCGAAGAACCCGCCCATCGCCAGGTTCTCTTCCACCGTCATGCGGGAGAAGACGCGGCGCCCTTCCGGAACAATCGCCACCGCCTCGCGCATGATTCTGGCGGTCTGCCAGTCGGTAATGTCTTTACCATCGAACACAATCCGCCCGCTGGTGGCGCGCGGGTCGCCGCACAGGGTGCCGAGCAGCGTGGTTTTGCCCGCGCCGTTGGCGCCAATCAGGGTCACGATTTCACCCTGATTGATATGCAGGCTGACGTCGTGCAGCGCCTGGATCTTGCCGTAGTGCGCGTTGACCTTGTCGAACGTTAACATCGCTTTTTCCATCTTATGCCTCACCAAGGTATGCGCGGATCACGTCCGGGTTGTTGCGGATCTCTTCCGGCGTGCCGTTTGCCAGCGGCGTGCCCTGGTTTACCACGTAGATACGGTCCGAAATGCCCATCACCAGCTTCATGTCGTGCTCAATCAGCAGGATGGTGGTGTCGTGACTGTCGCGCAGCTCGGCAATCAGCTCGTCCAGCTCTTTGGTCTCTTTCGGGTTGAGCCCTGCCGCCGGTTCGTCGAGCATCAGGATTTCCGGCTGCGTCACCATGCAGCGCACGATCTCCAGGCGACGCTGGTCACCGTAGGCCAGGTTGCTCGCCTGACGGTTGGCGTGCTGCAGCAGGCCAATTCGGTCGAGCCAGGTGGCGGCGCGGTCAAGCGCTTCATCCTGCGCGCGGCGGAAGGCCGGGGTTTTAAGCAGGCCGGAGAACAGCCCGGTTTTCAGCTGCTGATGCTGCGCCACCAGCAGGTTCTCAATCACCGTCATCTCGCGGAACAGACGAACGTGCTGGAAGGTACGCACCACGCCCATGCGGGCGATCTGCTGGCCCGGCAACCCTTCCAGGTGCTGATCGCGCAGCATGATGGTGCCGCCCGTTGGCTTGTAGAAACCGGTCAGACAGTTAAAGACCGTGGTTTTCCCTGCGCCGTTCGGACCAATCAGGGAGACAATCTCTTTCTTGTGCAAATCCAGATTCACGTTGTTGACCGCCAGCAGGCCGCCAAAACGCATCATCAGACCGTTAACGGATAATAATGGCTGACTCATGCCTGCTCTCCTTTCGCTTGCCCGTTCTTCAGCTTCAGCTGTGGACGGGTCATCGGCAGCAGACCCTGCGGACGCCAGATCATCATCAGCACCATCAAACCACCCAGCATCAGCATGCTGTATTCGTTAAAGTCGCGCATCAGCTCGCGCGAGACCACCAGCAGGATGGCCGCGAGGATAACGGCGAACTGCGAGCCCATCCCGCCGAGCACCACAATCGCCAGCACAAAGGCGGATTCGGCGAAGGTGAACGATTCCGGGCTAACGAAGCCCTGACGCGCGGCGAACAGCGTTCCGGCGAAACCGGCAAACGCGGCGCTGATGGTGAACGCGGTCAGCTTGATGCGGGTCGGGTTCAGGCCCAGGGAGCGGCAGGCGATCTCATCTTCACGCAGCGCTTCCCACGCGCGGCCCAGCGGCATGCGCAACAGGCGGTTGATCACGAACAGGGTAATCACCACCAGCAGCAGCGCCACCAGATAGAGCCAGATCACGCGGTCGGACGGGTCATACTTCACGCCGAAGAAGTTGCTGAAGGTATCCCAGCCGCCTTCGCGGGCGGTACGGCTGAACTCCAGGCCGAAGAAGGTCGGTTTCGGGATCTGGCTGATGCCGTTCGGGCCGCCGGTCACTTCGGTGTTGTTGAGCAGCAGGATACGGACGATTTCACCGAAGCCTAAGGTCACAATCGCCAGGTAGTCGCCACGCAGGCGCAGTACCGGGAAGCCAAGCAGGAAGCCTGCAGCGGCAGAGACCAGCCCTGCCAGCGGCAGGCAGGTCCAGAAGCCGAGACCGTAATAGTGGTTCAGCAGCGCGAAGGTATAGGCGCCGATGGCGTAGAAGCCGCCGTAGCCCAGCACCAGCAGGCCCGAGAGCCCCACGACCACGTTCAGACCGAGACCGAGAATCACGTAGATCATGGTCAGAGTGGCGATATCCACGGTGCCACGCGACACCACGAACGGCCACGCTACGGCGGCCACCAGCAGCGCCACGAGGAACAGCTTCTGCTTAACAGTAGAACCGTCGATTGCCGGCAGGACGAATTTCGGACCGGAGACGTTTTTCAGCGTCTTCTGGAACAGCGGACGCAGCAGCTGGAACAGGAACACCACGGCCGTACCGATAAATACCCACTGCCAGCGGATGTCAGCTGCGGTATCGACAACCAGTTTGGTGCCATTCAGCTCAAGCTGGACGCCCATAAAGACGCTGGCCAGCACGAAGAACATGGCGGCAGAGAGCAGCGCCATTGCAAAATGCATCGGTTTCATACTTTCTCTACCTCCGGACGGCCCAGAATACCGGTAGGCATCACCAGCAGAACCAGAATCAGCAGGGCAAACGACACCACGTCTTTATATTCCGTGCTCAGGTACGCCGAGGAGAGCGCTTCGGCCACGCCCAGGATCAGGCCACCGATCATCGCGCCCGGAATACTGCCGATACCGCCCAGAACCGCCGCGGTGAAGGCTTTCATCCCGGCCATAAAGCCGATGTACGGGTTGATCACGCCGTAGAACTGGCCGAGCAGGACGCCCGCCACCGCCGCCATCGCGGCGCCAATCACGAAGGTCAGGGCAATCACGCGGTCGGTGTTGATGCCGAGCAGGCTCGCCATCTTCAGGTCTTCCGCGCAGGCGCGGCAGGCGCGTCCCATACGCGAGTAGCGGATGAACAGCGTCAGGGCAAGCATCGCAATAAAGGTCACGACCCAGATAACCAGCTGCATGGTGGTGATAGAGGCCGCGAAGTTTTCGCTGGCCCCCACAATCCACTGGCCGTTAAACAGGCTTGGCAGCGCCACGTCGCGCGAGCCTTCGGTCAGGCTGACGTAGTTTTGCAGGAAGATCGACATCCCGATCGCGGAAATAAGCGCAATCAAACGCTTGGAGCTGCGCACCGGCCGGTAGGCCACGCGTTCAATGCTCCAGCCGTAGGCGCTGGCAATCACGATCGCGCCGACAAACCCGGCGGCGACCAGCAGCCAGCTGCTGTCGATGCCCATCATCATCAGGGCGGCGATAATCATAAAGGAGACGTAGCTACCGATCATGTACACCTCGCCGTGGGCGAAGTTGATCATGCCGATAATGCCGTAAACCATCGTATAGCCGATGGCGATCAGCGCGTAGGTGCTTCCCAGCGTAACGCCGTTAAACATCTGCTGCAGGAAATAGAGAAACTGCTCGGACATATGCAAACCTTTTTATACCCGCCCGTCATGCCGGGCGGTGGGATAATTATTTGGCGGCCGAGGATGAACCGTCGGCGTGCCACTTAAAGACACCAAACTCAAATCCCTTCAGATCGCCTTTCTCATCCCAGTTCAGCGGCCCAATCACGGTGTTCGCCCCGTGTGCTTTTAAATCTTTCACCAGATCCAGCGGTTCTTTGCTGCCGGAGCGATCCAGCGCGGTGGCCAGAGACTGTACGGCCGCGTAGGTGATCCAGACGTACGGACCACTCGGATCTTTCTTCTGCGCCTTGAGCGCATCCACGATAGCCTTGTTGGCCGGATCCTGGTCATAGCGTTTTGGCATCGTCACCAGCATGCCTTCGGCAGAATCCCCCGCGATGTTTGACAGGGAGGCATTGCCCACGCCCTCTGGCCCCATAAACTGGGTTTTCAGACCGGTGGCACGCGCCTGACGCAGCATCTGGCCCATCTCCGGGTAGTAGCCGCCGTAGTAAACGAAGTCGATATTCTCTTTTTGCAGGCGAGCAATCAGCGCGGAGAAGTCTTTCTCACCGGCGGTAATGCCGTCGAAGAAGACGATGTTCGCGCCGCCTTTTTTCAGGCCGTCCTGCACGGAGCGCGCCAGGCCTTCGCCGTACTGCTGTTTGTCATGAATAATGGCAATGCGCTGTGGCTTAACGGTCTCGAGGATGTATTTGGCGGCGGTGGGGCCCTGCGAGGAGTCCAGACCGGCGGTACGCATAATGTGCTGGTAGCCGCGCTGGGTCAGTTCCGGGTTCGTTGCGCCTGGGGTGATCATCAGAATGCCTTCGTCTTCGTAGATATCAGACGCCGGCTGCGTGGAGGATGAGCACAGGTGGCCGATCACATACTGAATACCGTCGTTGACGATTTTGTTGGCGACCGCGACGGCCTGTTTAGGATCGCAGGCGTCGTCATATTCCACGCCCACCAGCTTGTCGCCTTTGATACCGCCCTTGGCGTTGATGTCTTTGATGGCCTGGCGCGCGCCGTTGAACTCCATGTCACCCCACTGGGCAACAGGGCCGGACATCGCGCCCACTACCGCAACTTTAATGTCGTCTGCCATAGCGGCATGCGAGATCGACAGTGCGACCATCCCCGCGATTAACGTCTTCGCGTTCCTTTTCATCTCTGAATCCCCATTCGTGATGTCGTGTTTATATTTTGTTTTATTATGGTTAAAAAGCATTCTGTACTTTTAATGAACAACGCTATTTTTACCAGTGCCTTTAATGGTTTAGCGCAGTTTTTTGTCAAAAACCAGACTAAAATCTCTATTTTTCAGGCGATTAAGCAAAGATAATATTCTGAAATCAGGCAGAGATAAACAAATAAAAGTGCAGTTTGCAGCATAAAATAACGGTACAAAGCGCCGAATAAATCACTACCGTTCAGGTTAAAATTCTGCTTATTTTTCGATCCATGTGTTTTCAAACTGCCCAACGCGTTGCCAAAAAACTAATCACCTGGTTAATGAGAATAAAAAGAGGAAGCCGCTGAGTGAATAAATTGAGTACACTGCCCCTACTCAATCTGATTTGGACAAGTGGCTAATGAAACTGACTATCGTGCGTCTGGTGACCTTTAGCGACCAGGATCATATCGACCTGGGCAAGATCTGGCCGGAATATTCCCCTTCGTCGCTGCGCGTTGATGAGACCCACCGCATTTATGCCGCGCGTTTTAACGAACGCCTGCTGGCAGCGGTTCGCGTAACCCTGAGCGGTACAGAGGGAGCGCTGGACTCGCTGCGCGTGCGTGACGTCACCCGTCGTCGCGGTGTGGGACAGTATTTAATTGAAGAAGTGATCCGCGAAAACCCGAGCGTGACCTCATGGTGGATGGCTGATGTGGGCGTGGAAGACCGCGGCGTGATGGCGGCGTTTATGCAGGCGTTAGGGTTTACGGCGCAGGAAAGCGGGTGGGAGAAGCGCTAAAAGAAAGCCGGGTGGCGGCTGCGCCTTACCCGGCCTACATTATCTGCCGCATTTTCCCAAGCATTTCGTGTTGCAGGAAGGCGGCAAGTTATGAAATCCCCGGGAGCTTACATAAGTAAGTGACCGGGGTTGAATAACGCAGCCAACGCACCTGCGGCGCGAAAGGCGACGGGAAAATTATTTGGCGTCTGTCGCCGTACCGTTAGCATGCCAGTCAAACACGCCGAACTCGAAGCCCTTCAGGTCGCCCTTCGCGTCCCAGGAGAGTGGTCCCATGACGGTCTCGACGGTATTCGCTTTCAGCCAGGTGGCAATCTCAGCCGGATCGGCTGACTGGTTCAGGCCCGCCTGCAGAGACTGCAGCGCCGCGTAGGTGGTCCAGACGAACGCGCCGCTTGGATCCTGTTTCTTCGCCTTGATGGCATCTACGATAGGTTTGTTCGCAGGGACCTGATCGTAGTTCTTCGGTTTGGTCACCAGCAGGCCTTCAGCTGATTCACCCGCAATGTTAGACAGGGAAACGTTCGCCACGCCTTCCGGGCCCATAAACTGGGTTTTCAGGCCCGCAGCGCGCGCCTGGCGCAGGATCTGGCCCATTTCCGGGTGGTAGCCACCGTAGTAAACGAAATCAATATTCTCTTTCTTCAGACGCGCCACCAGGGTGGAGAAGTCTTTCTCACCGGCGGTGATCCCGTCGAAGAACACCACGTCGGCATTCGCTTTCTTGAGGTTATCCTGCACTGAACGCGCCAGACCTTCACCGTACTGCTGCTTGTCATGAACGATGGCAATGCGCTTCGGCTTCACTTTTTCAACGATGTATTTCGCCGCGGTTGGGCCCTGGTCAGAGTCCAGACCGGTGGTGCGCAGGGTCAACTTGTAGCCACGCGCGGTCAGCTCCGGTGCGGTCGCTGCCGGGGTGATCATCAGAATACCTTCGTCTTCGTAGATGTCAGACGCTGGCTGAGTAGAGGAAGAGCACAGGTGACCGATAACGTATTTGATCCCGTCGTTCACCACTTTGTTCGCGACCGCGACCGCTTGTTTCGGGTCACAGGCATCATCATATTTTACGATCTGCAGTTTTTCGCCCTTGATACCGCCCTTAGCATTAATGTCTGCAACCGCCTGTTCAGCGCCGGTAAATTCCTGGTCGCCGTACTGTGCTACCGGACCGGACATTGCGCCAACCACAGCCACCTTGATGTCTGCCTGTGCCATGGTGCTGAATGCCAACGCGATACATCCTGCCAGTAACGCTTTACCCTTCATGTTCATCCTGAGATTCCCCATTATTATGGTTATTACGATTGTTGTGATGTTGTTGTGCAGCGCTTTATGTCAGTTATAGGTGTGCTGTCCGCGCTTTTTCAGCATACTCTGCTAAAACATACCCGATTTTTATGATTTTGGAATAGCTAATTTGAAATGAATATATGATAAGCCCGGCAGGGATTTTCGCCGGGCATATGGCTTTAACGTGTCAGCGACGCGGAGATAATGTCCAGCGCTTTACGGAACTGCGCTTCAGGGATAGTCAGCGGATACAGGAAACGAATGACGTTGCCGTAGACGCCGCAGCTCAGCAGCAGCAGCCCTTCCTGCAACGCGCGCTCCTGCACCTGTCGAGTAAATTCCGGCGAAGGCTGGCCCGTTTGCGGGTCGTTAAACTCCACCGCCACCATCGATCCCTGCGCGCGAATGTCAGCGATATACGGGCAGTGTTCCTTCGCTTTGTTCAGCACTTCCACCAGGTGATGGCCAAGATGCGCCGAACGCGTGCAGAGATCCTCTTCATCAATCACGTCGAGCACGGCATGCGCCGCCGCAATCGCCAGCGGGTTCCCGGCGTAGGTACCGCCCAGCCCGCCCGGTGCAGGGGCGTCCATGACCTCCGCACGGCCCGATACCGCTGAGAGCGGCATCCCGCCCGCCAGGCTTTTCGCCATGGTGATCAGATCGGGCTTCACGCAGTGGTGTTCCATCGAGAACAGCTTGCCGGTACGGGCGAAGCCGCTTTGCACCTCGTCGGCAATCAGCAAAATACCGTGGGTGTCGCACAGGGCGCGCAGCGCCTGCATAAAATCAGCTGGCGCAATGTTGAAACCGCCCTCTCCCTGAACCGGTTCGAGAATAATGGCCGCGACCTGATCGGGTGCGATATCCGCCTTAAAGATGCGTTCCAGGCTTTTCAACGCTTCCGCCGTGCTGACGCCGTGCAGTTCATTCGGATACTGCGCGTGATACACCGAACCGGGGAACGGGCCAAAGCCGAGCTTGTACGGCGCAACTTTGCCGGTCAGCGCCATGGTCATAAAGGTGCGGCCGTGGAACGCGCCGCCGAAGGTGATAAGGCCGGGACGTTTGGTGTACGCTCGGGCAATTTTGACCGCGTTTTCGACCGCCTCAGCCCCCGTGGAGAAGAACGCGGTTTTGGCCGGACCGTCAACGGGCACGCGCTGGTTGATGCGCTCGGCAAGCGCCACATAGCCTTCGTACGGCACAATCTGGTACGCCGTATGGGTAAACGCGTGGAGCTGTTTTTCAATCGCGGAAATGACTTTTGGATGGCGATGGCCGGTATTCAGCACCGCGATCCCGGCGGCGAAGTCGATGTACTCGTTACCTTCCACGTCCCACACCGTGGCGTTTTCAGCTTTATCAGCATAGAAGTTACACATCACGCCGATGCCGCGCGGCGTCGCCTGTAAACGCCGGTCGTTCAGTTCGTTATTTTTCACCCTGTCCCCCTGAGAAAGTCGCCTGCTTAGCGCATCAGTAAGTGTTTGCCAGGGGGAGGGAATTCGCCAGAGCGGGCGCTAAAAAAACAAAACCCCCGGACTTTCATCCAGGGGTTCTCGGTGTACTTCGCGGAAATTACGCTTCGATAGCGGCGCGAAGTTTTTTCATGGCGTTCTTTTCAAGCTGACGGACACGTTCCGCAGAAACGCCGTAGCGGTCGGCCAGCTCCTGCAGCGTGGACTTGTTGTCTTCGTCCAGCCAGCGGGCGCGGATAATATCCTGGCTACGCTCGTCGAGGCCTTCCATCGCATGGGTCAGCTTGTTCGCGGCCTGATCTTCCCAGTTATCCTCTTCGATGCCGTCAGCAAAGTTAGAGGTTTTATCCTGCAGATACAGAACCGGCGCCATCGGCTGGCTGTCAGATGCGTCGTCGTCGGAGGACATATCAAAGGTCATGTCCTGCGCGGCCATACGGGATTCCATCTCACGCACGTCTTTGCTGGATACGCCCAGCTCGCGCGCCACCATTTCCACTTCATCCTGATTGAACCAGCCCAGACGCTGCTTGGCTTTACGCAGGTTGAAGAACAGTTTGCGTTGCGCTTTTGTCGTGGCGACTTTCACGATACGCCAGTTGCGCAGCACGTATTCATGAATTTCTGCTTTGATCCAGTGCACAGCGAAGGAGACGAGTCGCACACCCACTTCCGGGTTAAAGCGACGCACAGCCTTCATCAGGCCGATGTTACCTTCCTGAATCAAGTCCGCCTGCGGCAGGCCATAGCCCGCATAGTTACGAGCAATGTGAACAACAAAGCGCAGGTGAGACAGGATCAGCTTTTTCGCTGCTTCCAGATCGCCCTGGTAATGCAGCTTTTCAGCAAGCTCCTTTTCTTCCTCGGCCGTTAACATCGGCCAGGTGTTCGCAGCCCGGATATAAGATTCCAGGTTACCAACAGGGGCTAAAGCTAAAGTTTGCATTTCTTTGGTCATTCATTCCTCTCAATGTTTCTTCTGGTCCTGGTCGTCCCCGTCAGGCAACAACCATGCCAAAGCGTTTGAGCAACGAGATTAGCATTCACTCTTTTATCAGACAGTGATTTTATCCACAAGTTCCAGGTGCAACGGTGAATAAATTACGCACAAATTGTGACATGAAGATGATAACAGGGGAAGCGACAACAGGGACGCTTTCCCTGCAGAGCGAGCATCTCGGTGCAGGGAAAGATTATATCACGCTTTTATTAGTCGGGAGTAAAGTGACGTAAATGTTGAACGGTTGCCAGCCAGGCTGCCACCCACCCAATCATCGAACAAACCAGCAGCAGCAACAGACACTCATCGAAGCCTAACCCGCTGATATCAAACTTGGTTCCGAAAACCTGCGCCACTTCAGTGACGGCGGACGAAAGCCGCATCACCAAAATTTCTGACAATATCAGTGAAAGAAATGCACCGGAAAAACCGAGCAATGCGCCACCGTAAAGGAATGGTCGGAGGATGAAACCATCCGTCGCACCAATCAGTTTCTGCACGTTAATAGTATCGCGACGGGCAAAGATGCTCAGGCGCACGCTGTTGCCGATGACGAGGAAGACCGCCGCCACCATCAGCACGCCAATCATCGCCGCGACGCGTCCTACCAGCCCGGTCAGGGCAGCAAGGCGCGCAAACCAGCTGTCGTCCATGCGCACTTCATCAATGCCCTTGATGCGCGTGATGCGATCGCGCAGGGTGTTAAGCGAATCGGTCCCCTGGAAATCCAGCTTCGGGATCACCACCGCCACGGCGGGCAGCGGGTTCTCTTCGAGCATATCCAGCGCGCCGCCAAAACCAGACCAGTTACGGAACTCGCCCAGCGCGTCTTCACGGGAGAGATAGTTGACCTTCTCCACGCCCTGCTCGGCCTGGATTTGCCCGACCACCTGTGCCGCGGCGTTATCGTCGAGCGCTTTATCCATATAGACCGTGATCTGCGGAGACGGATAATACTGTGAGGCCGCCTGGTTGACGTTTTTATAGACCATATAGCAGACGCTTGGCAGCGTCAGGGAGATGGCGATCACCATCACCGTCAGGAACGTCGCCAGCGGTTTGCTTTTCAGGTCCTGCAGCGCGCCGTGGAAGGCGTAGCGCACCTGCTCGTTAAACACGTTGGTTTTACGGGAAGCCGGTTTTGGCGCGGCCTTCTGGCGCTTCGGCGCATTACGATTGCCGTCACCACCGCCCTGCGGCTTACGGAAACGGTCAAACCGGTTTCCGAACTGCCGAATCTGGTTTATTGCATCACGCTTATTCACCGTGGCCTCCGTGCAAATGCCCGTCGCTCAGGGTCAGCATGCGGTACGAACGACGGGAAATGAGCCCGATGTCGTGCGTCGCCATCAATACGGTGACTCCTACGCGGTTGAATTCCTCAAACAGACGCAAAATCCCTTCGGACAGGGCATCGTCCAGGTTACCGGTTGGTTCATCCGCCAGCAGTACGGCAGGCTTGTTCACCACCGCGCGGGCGATGCCCACGCGCTGCTGTTCACCGCCGGAGAGCTGGATCGGGAAGTTCTTCGCTTTGTCCAGCAGCCCGACCTTATCCAGCGCCGCAGAGACGCGACGGCGGATATCGTCATAGCTGGCGCCGGCAATAATCAGCGGAATGGCCACGTTATCGAAAACGGTGCGATCCATCAGCAGGTGGTGATCCTGGAAAATCATGCCGATCTGACGACGCAGGAACGGCACTTCGCGGTTTTTCAGGCGGCTGATCTCATGGCCGCCAAAAAAGATTTTCCCGGCGCTTGGCCGCTCGATCCCACAGATAAGCTTGAGCAGGGTACTTTTCCCCGCGCCGGAATGGCCGGTCAGGAATGCCATCTCGCCCGGCTGCAGGTGGAATGTCACCCCCTGCAGCGCTTGTCTCCCACCGAGATAGGCCTTGCTGACGTGTTCAAAGCGAATCATTGTTAGTCCTCTCGGGCAAATAATGCCTCAATAAAGTCGTCCGCCTTAAACGGACGCAAATCCTCAATACGCTCGCCCACACCGATGTAGCGGATAGGAATACCGAACTGATCGGCCACGGAGAAGATCACCCCGCCTTTCGCGGTGCCGTCCAGCTTGGTCAGCGCGATCCCCGTCAGTCCTACCGCTTCATTGAACAGCTTCGCCTGGCTGATGGCGTTCTGTCCGGTGCTGGCATCAATGGTCAGCATAATTTCATGCGGTGCGTCTTCGTCCAGCTTCTTCATGACGCGGACGATTTTCTTCAACTCTTCCATCAGGTGCGATTTGTTCTGCAAACGCCCTGCGGTATCGGCAATCAGCACGTCCACGTTGCGCGCCTTCGCCGCCTGGATGGCGTCGAAGATCACGGACGCAGAATCCGCGCCGGTATGCTGGGCAATCACCGGAATGTTGTTGCGCTGGCCCCAAACCTGCAGCTGCTCAACCGCTGCCGCGCGGAAGGTATCGCCCGCCGCCAGCATCACCGATTTGCCCTGCTGCTCGAACTGACGCGCCAGCTTGCCGATGGTGGTAGTTTTACCCACGCCGTTCACGCCGACCATCAGAATAACAAATGGCGTTTTGCCTTCAATATTAAGCGGTTCGTCAACTTTTGCGAGAATTTCACCCATCTCGTCTTTCAGCAAACCGTACAGCGCTTCGGCGTCGCGCAGCTGTTTGCGGCTCGCCCCTTCGGTCAGATTGGCGATGATCTTACGGGTGGTTTCCACGCCGACGTCCGCAATCAGCAGCTGTTCTTCCAGCTCTTCAAAGAGATCGTCGTCGATCTTCTTGCCGCGGAACAGACTGATAAATCCGGAACCTAAGTTTTCTTTGGTTTTGAGCAGGCTGCGCTTCAGGCGCGCGAAGAAACCTTCTTTGGTCGGTTTTTCCTGCTCCTGGACGCTCTCTTCTTCGGCCTGCTCTTCTACCGGCACGACGATAATCGCCTCTTCCGCGGCTTCTGCCGCCAGCGCCTGGGCTTCCAGCTCTTCATCGGTCAGCTCTGGCTCGAGTGCCGCTTCTTCTTCCACCGCCTCAACAATTTCAACGGTTTCCGCTTCGGCCTGCCACTCCTCGGCAGACACCTCTTCGGCTTTCACCTCTTCCGGCAGCGGCAGCTCTTCGTGTTCGATAACGGCCTGCGGCGCTTCGGCAAGGGCCTCAATGACAACCGGCTCTGGCTTCTCGCTCTCCTGAACCTGTTCCGTGACCTCAACCACCTCTTCAGCAAAGGATTCAATCTCTTCTTTGCTGTGCGCCGTTTCTTCCGCTTCGACAACCGCGGCGGTTTCTACAGGCGTTTCAGGCTGTGACTGCTCTTCAACGGCTTGTTGCTCTTCGGTTTTCTGTTCTGTTTCTTGCTCTTTTTCACCGAAGCCCAGCCAGGAAAAGAAGCCACGTTTTTTTTGTTTTGCCATCTGCGACTACACTCCTCGCGGCGCTATATACATGGAAGCTAAAAAAATGATGAAATAGTCTAACACTTTACTTAATTGACATCACCGCCCGCAATCGCAGGCCAATTGTTAACAGAGCTTTCCTGAGATGAAGAAACCCAACCGCGCCCCGGCCGGTCAAATTCGTATTATCGGCGGTCAGTGGCGAGGCCGGAAATTACCGGTGCCGGACAGCCCCGGTTTACGCCCTACTACTGACCGCGTGCGCGAGACGCTGTTTAACTGGCTGGCCCCGTCAATGGTAGACGCCCACTGCCTGGACTGCTTCGCCGGAAGCGGCGCGCTCGGCCTGGAAGCGCTGTCGCGCTATGCCGCCAGCGCCACGCTGCTGGAGATGGAGCGCGGCGTGGCGCAGACGCTGCAGCAAAATCTGGCGACGCTGAAGGCGAGCAACGCCAAAGTCGTGAACACCAACACGCTGAGTTTTCTTGCGCAGAAAGGCACGCCGCATAACGTGGTGTTTGTCGATCCGCCGTTCCGCAAGGGGCTGCTGGAAGAGACGTTATCCCTGCTTGAGCAAAACGGCTGGCTGGCGGATGACGCGCTAATTTACGTTGAAAGCGAAGTGGAAAACGGTCTGCCGCCGGTTCCCACTCACTGGGATCTGCACCGCGAAAAGGTCGCAGGCCAGGTCGCTTACCGTCTTTATCACCGTCAGGCACAAGGAGGCTCCGATGCCGGTACTGACTAACCTGGGACGTTTGCTGATGCTGGGCGTCTGGGCATTTTTGATTTTAAATCTTGTGCACCCGTTCCCGCGCCCGATGAATATTTTCGTTAACGTGGCGCTGATTTTCACGTCGTTTATGCACGCCCTGCAGATGGTGATGCTGAAAAACGGCCTGCCGAAAGACGGCCCGCAGATGACGGGCTGGCAGCAGCTGCGCGTGTTTATTTTCGGGGTGTTTGAACTGCTGGTGTGGATGAAAAAGTTTAAGGCGCAGGTGAAGAAGTAAGGGGCGGCCTGATGCCCTCACCCTAACCCTCTCCCACAGGGAGAGGGGACCGTTCGTGCATTATTCCGTCCTGAACCCTTCAAACCGCGTCCCTTTGTAGCTCAACGTCCCTTTCTCCCCCACCGTCAGCTGATGGTACTGCTGCGCCTCCAGGCGGAAGGTCATCTCCAGGCCGCCTGCTTCCGGCCTAAAGCTCGCTTCATAGCGCATTGCTGTGCCCGCAGGCGTCACCTGCTGCTGGCGCGAGCGGCGGTCGTTGAGCGGTTTCTCGCGTTTGTTGGTCACCACCATGCGCTTTTGCATCAGCGGTGCGGCATCGTTATCCGCCTTCTCGCGGCGCTGCTGCACGAAACGGAACGAGGCGGCAATGACGATAATCGCCACCACGATAATGAAAAAAAGCGGTATCTTGCTCATTCGACAATCCCATCAGATTTTGCGGAATTCAGGATACCTTGCCTCCCCCGCCATTGCCAAACGCCCGCCCGCGTCACTACACTGGATCAGAAACTGATTATTCAGACTTAACAGATACAGGGAGTTAATATGCTTTGGTCATTTATCGCTGTCTGTTTTTCCGCATGGCTTTATGTCGATGCATCGTACCGCGGTCCCACCTGGCAGCGCTGGTTGTTTAAACCGGTCACGCTGTTGCTCCTGCTGCTGCTGGCCTGGCAAGCGCCGATGTTTAACGCCGTCAGCTATCTGGTGCTCGCCGGGCTGTGTGCATCACTGATTGGCGATGCCTTAACCCTGCTGCCGCGCCAGCGCCTGCTGTACGCCGTTGGGGCGTTCTTCCTCTCCCATCTGCTGTATACCATCTACTTTGCCAGCCAGATGACGCTCTCCTTCTTCTGGCCGCTGCCGCTGGTGCTGCTGGTGATTGGCGCCCTGCTGATTGCGGTGATCTGGTCGCGTCTGGAAGAGATGCGTTTGCCGGTCTGTACGTTTATCGCCATGACGCTGGTGATGGTGTGGCTGGCGGGCGAACTGTGGTTCTTCCGTCCGACCGCTCCGGCGATGTCCGCGTTCTTCGGCGCCGCGCTGCTGCTGATCGGGAATGTCGTCTGGCTGGGCAGCCACTATCGCCGCCGCTTCCGGGCGGATAACGCGATAGCCTCCGCGTGTTACTTTGCCGGGCATTTCCTGATTGTGCGTTCGCTGTATATCTAAATTGCGCTTGACTCTGGAGTCGACTCCAGAGTGTATGCTGCGGTTAATGAGAAAATTATCATTGCCGGAGACTGCCATGTCGACTCCAGAAATACCTAAAAAAGTTCCTCAATTCTCGGCACTTAAGCTCAGCCCGGCTCCGTCGAAAGACGACTGCTGCTGCGAAGGCGCGTGCGAAACGCCAACTCAACCCCTTCCTGAAAGCGGCAACCGCTACAGCTGGGTCGTCAACGGCATGGACTGCGCGGCCTGCGCCCGCAAGGTGGAAAACGCCGTCAAGCAGGTGCCGGGCGTGAGTCACGTTCAGGTGCTGTTCGCCACCGAAAAGCTGCTGGTCAGCGCCGATAGCGACGTCAGCAAACAGGTTGAAGCCGCCGTCAGCAAGGCGGGCTATACCCTGCGTAGCGAAACGGCGCCCGTTGAAAAAGCCTCCTCCCTGAAAGAAAACCTGCCGCTCATTACCCTCATCATCATGATGGCCCTGAGCTGGGGTCTGGAGCAGATTAACCATCCGTTCGGCAATCTGGCGTTTATCGCCACCACGCTGGTCGGCCTGTTCCCGATTGCCCGTCAGGCGCTGCGCCTGATGAAAAGCGGCAGCTGGTTTGCCATCGAAACGCTGATGAGCGTGGCTGCAATCGGCGCACTGTTCATTGGCGCGACGGCAGAAGCGGCGATGGTGCTGCTGCTGTTCTTAATCGGCGAACGCCTTGAGGGCTGGGCGGCGAGCCGGGCGCGTAAAGGGGTCAGCGCGCTGATGGCGCTGAAGCCGGAAACCGCCACTCGCGTGATAAACGGCACGCGTGAAACGGTCGCCATCAATACGCTGCGCCCGGATGACGTGATTGAGGTGGCCGCAGGGGGGCGTCTGCCCGCCGACGGCGCGCTGCTTACCGCCACCGCGAGCTTTGATGAAAGCGCCCTGACCGGGGAAGCCATTCCGGTAGAGCGCGCCGCGGGTGAAAAAGTGCCTGCTGGCGCCACCAGCGTCGACCGTCTGGTGCAGCTCACCGTGCTTTCCGAGCCGGGCGACAGCGCCATCGACCGTATCCTTAAGCTGATTGAAGAGGCAGAGGAGCGCCGCGCGCCGGTCGAACGCTTTATCGATCGCTTCAGCCGGATTTATACCCCTGCCATCATGCTGGTTGCCCTGCTGGTCACCGTCGTCCCGCCGCTGTTCTTTGGCGCGCCGTGGGAGGGCTGGATTTATAAAGGGCTGACGCTGCTGCTGATTGGCTGCCCGTGCGCGCTGGTGATTTCCACCCCGGCGGCGATTACCTCAGGTCTGGCGGCGGCGGCGCGTCGCGGCGCGCTGATTAAGGGCGGCGCGGCGCTGGAACAGCTGAGCCAGGTTCAGCATATCGCCTTCGATAAAACCGGTACGCTGACCGTGGGCAAGCCGCAGGTGACCGGCGTGTATCCTCAGGAAACCAGTGAAGATGAGCTGCTTACATTGTCCGCCGCCGTTGAACAGGGGTCCACTCACCCGCTGGCGCAGGCGATTGTGCGAGAAGCGCAGTCGCGCGGGCTGAATATCCCTCCGGCAACCGCCCAGCGGGCGCTGGTCGGGTCAGGGATTGAGGCCACCGTTGACGGTAAAAAGGTGCTGATTGTCGCGGCAGGCAAGTCTTCCAGTCCAGAGGTTGAGGCGTTAGAACAGACCGGACAAACCGTCGTGACCGTCCTGCAGGACGGCGTGGCGAAGGGAATGCTGGCGCTGCGCGATACTCTGCGCGATGACGCCAAAGAAGCCGTAGCGGCGCTGCACAAGCTGGGCGTGCAGGGCGTTATTCTTACCGGTGATAACCCTCGCGCGGCGGCAGCGATTGCCGGTGAGCTGGGGCTGGAGTTTAAAGCCGGACTGTTGCCTGCGGATAAGGTCAGCGCCGTGACGGCGCTGAACGCCCGCGCGCCGCTGGCGATGGTCGGTGACGGGATTAACGATGCCCCGGCGATGAAAGCGTCCACCATCGGTATAGCGATGGGCAGCGGAACCGACGTGGCGCTGGAAACGGCCGACGCGGCGCTGACCCACAACCGCCTGACCGGGCTGGCGCAGACGATCGCCCTGGCGCGCGCGACGCGGGCCAACATCCGTCAGAACATCGGCATTGCGCTCGGTCTGAAGGGGATTTTCCTGGTGACGACCCTGCTCGGCATGACCGGACTGTGGCTGGCGGTGCTGGCGGATACCGGGGCAACGGTGCTGGTGACGGCGAACGCGCTTCGGCTGCTGCGTCGCCGATAAAAAAAAGCCCGGTGGCGCTAACGCTTACCGGGCCTAGATGTCCTGCTAACTCGTAGGTCGGGTAAGGCGAAGCCGCCACCCGACTTTTTTATAAGAAATAGCTCATCGCCAGGCCTAAAAACAGCACCAGACCAACGTAGTTGTTGTTCATAAACGCTTTAAAGCAGGCGTCGCGTTCACGCTTCGCAATCAGCTTTTGCTGATAAGCAAACAGCAGTCCCGCCACCAGCACGGACCAGTAAAACTCCCAGTTCAGCCCGTTCAGGCGACCGATCGCAACCATCAGCGCCAGTACCGCGACCTGCAGGATGCCGATAATCAGCTTGTCCTGACGACCAAAGAGGATGGCGGTGGATTTGATGCCAATTTTCAGGTCATCGTCGCGGTCTACCATCGCGTATTGCGTGTCATACGCCACCGCCCAGAGAATGTTCGCCAGGAACATCAGCCAGCAGCTGAGCGGTAAGGACTCACTAACCGCCGCAAACGCCATCGGAATCGACCAGCCAAACGCCGCGCCCAGCACCACCTGAGGCAGGTGGGTATAGCGCTTCATAAAGGGATATACCCAGGCCAACGCCAGCGCCGCAACGGAAAGCAGAATGGTCATGGTGTTGAGGGTTAACACCAGCAGGAAAGAGAGCAGCACCAGAACAATGAACAGCACGCGGGCTTCTTTCCCGGTGACCTGCCCGCTGGGTAACGGACGACCGGCAGTACGCTTAACATGACCGTCGAATTTACGATCGGCATAGTCATTCACCACGCAGCCCGCCGCGCGCATCAGCCAGACGCCGGCAACGAACACGGCCAGGATCCACAGCGGCGGCACGCCTGGCGTGGCGAGCCACAGCGCCCAAAGGGTCGGCCACAGCAGCAGTAACGCGCCAATGGGTTTATCGGTACGCATTAAGCGGTGATACGCCAACAGCTTATTCTGCGTCAGGCTCCACTCCATTTTTTCTTCCTCTTAGTACAACGGTGATGCCGGTAAAAAAAGCTCCGTCAGAATTAACGGTTTACCGCTCAGGCGAAGGCGGGAACGACGCCCCCAGAGTTCGGCATCACGACCAATCTCAATAAAATCCCGGGTAAGCTCAGACGAGGTAAAAAGGTAACGCCCCAGAGGCGTTTTCCCCAGACGTTGCAGCGCGAGCTCTGGCCCGGAAAGGGTGGACTCGGGGACCACCGTCCGCCCGGCAAGCCACGGCTCACCATCAGCACAGAGTAAAATTTCGCGCAGCCAGTAGCGTGGCTCTTGCGGCAGCAGCGGCAGCTCGCTGGCGATCTCATCACCAGAGACAAACCCTTCCTGAATCAGGGTCACCGTGACCGTTTTACCCTGTTGCTCAAAACGTTTCGTCATGGAATCTTCCAGCAACAACCAGTCCAGTTGCTGCGGATCAAGCGCAGGTATTTGGTCGAAATAGCGCAGCGCACGCAGTTGCGTTAGCGCAGGGTGTGACATGCCAGACTCTCCGATACATAACGTAATGGCATTGTATCGCAGAAACACGGATTGAGGGGGGCCAAACGTTATTTAACGATCACGATCGCAACATGGGCGCAACAGCCTGGCCGATACGAAAAAAAGTGCGCCCACTCAGGCGCACCAAACTACTAACAAATCAGCACTGTGGGGAAACGGTTACCCCTTGCCTTTTACACTGCTGATAAAGGTGGAACGGGCAGTGGTTGAACCTAAACGTTCGGCTTCATCAAGCAGTTTCAGCGCTTTATCGACATCGCCGCGCTTCACCGCCTGCTTAATGGCGTTGTTGAAGTACTCTTCGGTGTCGTTCAGTACCGGCTCGGCTTTCTTCGCTGGGGCAGGAGTTGCGGTCGCTACCGGTGCGGCTGCCGTGGCAGCTGGCGCGGTATAGGCAGGAGCAGCTGTGTTACCTACAGTGACAGGGCCGGAACCGGAAGAGCCAAACAGCGGGCCGACCAGCACGCTTGAACCGCTGTTCGTTTTCACCTTCAGCTTTAACATTCCGTCGGTGACGTGACGAGCAATCGGGTCTGGAATATCTGGAATCGCGTTACCGGTACCTTTTGCGTAGGCTTTAGCCGGATCGAGCAACGTGGTGGTCTTCTGAAGATCTTGCTCAGTGGTAAAGACCAGAACGTAGAGTTTTTGCTGGCCCAGCGCTGGCGTAAGGCGCATGACGCCTTCCAGACGGTCGGCGCTCATCACGCCGGGCTCCTGATACGTAAAGTATTCACTTGGGAAAAAGGCAGATGGCGTCATGTTCTGATCGAGAATTAACACGTTTGGTGCAAATACACTCGTCTGCTTATTAACTTCACTGGTCAAGGTAATGGCCAGTTCACCAATATTGGCGGGTACGCTATACGCAGCGACAGGGCCGGTAATACCCGGAACATTAAGTGACTGACCAGCCGTTGAGAGCTGGGTGGTCTGGGTTTTAGACTGATCGACAGGGGTCCAGACAAGCTGTTGCAATGCCGCTGTCGGAATGGCTGGCGCGGATGTTGTGTTTTGCGGAACGAAATTGACGTTAGCGAGCGTTACAGCAGGCGCGCTTGCTAGCAGCCCTGCGGTTAAACAAAGGGCAAGGAGAGTTTTGTTCATTTTCATTGTTATCACCTCAAAATGCACAGGTTCAGCGGTAGCCAGGCAATAGCGCGCCGTCCCAAGGATTGAGGGGCTTGCGCCCCTCAGTTTGGTCATTACGTCAGGTTAAGACGGGATTACCACCAGATTTCCATCTGGGCGCCGAAGGACCACTCATCGTTGTCGCCGCGGCTGAAGCTTTTCGCAGTGGTATCGCTATAGGCCATGCCTGGGGTGTAACCCGCAACGGAGTTTTTACCTGAAGGCGCATAACCCCATTTCTCATCCCACTTGGCATAGGTGGCGAAGACGCGGATTGCTGGACGTGACCAGATGCTGTCGCCAGCCTGCCACTGTTGTGCCAGGGTGATTTTATACTGGTTGTTGGTTTCGCCAGTTTCCTGAGATTTGACGTTGTCGTAGCCCACTTCAAGCAGAGTGCTCATGATAGGCGTCCATTTGTACATAGGACGAACGCCTACGGTCCACCATTTCGTACCGTTGTTGTTATCCCAGTTGATATCCTGGTACATACCGACGTACATCAGATCCCAGCTATCGCCCAGGGAGATAGCACCGTGGTCAAGTACGCGCCACAGGTGCCCGTTGTTGTTGATGCCGTAGTTGATATCGTCAGTGGTGCCAATGTTCGAACCTTGCGACAGACCTTTACCCTGAGAGGTCATAGAGTCAGTTGCATATTGCAGAACGAATTTGTTGTAGCCTTTCAGCATGCTCTGCGTGTGTTCAGCGGTGAACATCCAGCCATCTTTAGATGCGCCGTCGATCAGGTGATAATCATCACGTGGGTTTGCTCGGCCGTAATCAGCCCCCAGCTCCAGGGTACCGCCCGGGTTAATTTCCATCTGGGCTAAACGCACGTCAAAGACATCGTTCGCCGTGCGAGTGGTGTAGTCATAAACGCTGTTGCTGGCGAAGGATGAAGAACCGCCGGCTTCAGAAGAACGGGTTGCAGCCAGAGAGAGCTTACCAAAACCTACGTCGATGTTTTCCAGACCTGCACCAGGACCTGAAATATCCCAGTAGTAGAAGTCGATCATGTGGACGTCATGACGCTGATAGAAGCGCTTACCGGCCCAGATAGTCGAACCTGGCAGCCACTCAATCAGGTTTTTACCCTGCACGTTGGCTTCACGGAACGCCGGGTCAGTGGCCTCCCAGTCGTTCTGTTGCGCCACGGAATACGCGACGTTGGTGTCGAAGTAGAAGCTCTTATCGCCCTCTTTCCACACTTCCTGGCCCAGTTTCAGTTCCGCATAGGTTTCACATTCGTTACCCAGACGGTATTTACTTTGAGCACCGGTTGCCTGGAAGCACTGTTGTTCGCCGCCACTACCCGTCCAGCCGATACCGGAACGAGCATAACCATGGAAATCCACGGCCATTGCCTGAGCAGACATTACGCCCGCTGCGACGGCAACTGCCAGAGGAAGTTTGCGCAGAGTAATCATCATTCTATCTCCTGAGATCATTGCTTTTCTTTGAACACTTCACCTGTCGGTTTCGTGTCTTCTTTTGGGATTGCTTAAACGCCTGGCTCTTTGTGCAACCGACGACATGCAGTGCCATCCTCACGGAACAGATGGCAACGCTCTGGCGGCAAGCCGATAGCGAATGTGGCACCCTCTTCTACCAACACCACGTCGTTCTGGCGGTAGACCAGGTTCTGACGGATGGCGGGGATCTGGATATGAATCTGTGTTTCGTGACCAAGCTGTTCGACGACCTGAACGTCACCTTCCAGGGTCACATCAGCGATGTGGCTCGGCAGCAGGTGCTCAGGACGAATACCGAGGGACATGTTTGCCCCGACCTGTACGTTGGCGCTGTCGACCGGCAGCCAGACCTGCTGGCGGTTTGGCAGCTCCACCTGTACCTGTTCAATGGCTGTCGCGGTCACTTTGACGGGCAGGAAGTTCATCTTTGGCGAGCCAATAAAGCCCGCAACAAAGCGGTCTGCCGGGTAGTGGTACAGCTCCAGCGGTTTACCCACCTGCGCCACGCGGCCGGCATCCAGCACCACGATTTTGTCGGCGAGGGTCATCGCTTCCACCTGATCGTGGGTGACGTAAATCATCGTGCGGCCAAGACGCTTGTGCAGACGGGAGATTTCAATACGCATCTGGACGCGCAGGGCGGCATCCAGGTTAGAAAGAGGTTCATCGAGCAGGAACACGCGCGGTTCGGCCACCAGCGTACGGCCAATCGCCACACGCTGACGCTGACCACCGGAAAGCGCTTTTGGTTTACGCTCCAGCAGGTGGGCCAGCTGTAACACTTCCGCCACCTGCGTCACGCGCTGGTTAATGACCTCTTTCTTCGCGCCGGCCAGCTTCAGGCCGAAGGACATATTTTCGGCAACGGAAAGGTGTGGATAGAGTGCATAAGACTGGAACACCATACCGACGCCACGTTCGGCAGGCGGGATGTCGTTCATTCGGGTATCACCAATCAGCAGGTCGCCGCTGGTAATCGTTTCAAGACCGGCAATCATACGCAGCAGAGTAGATTTACCGCAGCCTGATGGGCCAACAAACACCACGAATTCGCCTTCGTTGATGTCCAGATTGATGTCTTTCGACACCACAACGTCACCCCAGGCTTTCGTTACATTACGCAGCTGTACGCTCGCCATGCCCTTCTCCCTTCGTTACAACCTGTCACCGACAGAAACATTCAAGATAAGTTCACTATGGGGTATCCATTACTTTCCCGAATCCTCCACCCCCCGCCTTTTTTATGGGGGAGGAGGCGGGAGGATGAGGGAGCAGGCTCTGCGACCGCCATGGGCGGGCTGAGGCAAAATTCGTGAAGCCGCCTGCAAAATTCGGTGGGTTTTTATGTGCGCCAGCACTCATAACTTAAATTTATGCAACGGAGATCACACAAACGGGGGGTGGGGCGTAGGGGTTGGGAGGATGGAAAGAGGATGTCAAATAAGGAGACTGAGACACGTTGAACCACTGAAGTCATACCACGAGACATCACCAAAAAGGATGGCAGCTATGAATATCAAGACTGGCGCACGCGTTTTCGCATTGTCCGCCCTCGCAGCAATGATGATTTCCGCACCGGCGCTCGCCAAAATTGAAGAAGGCAAACTGGTTATCTGGATTAACGGCGACAAGGGCTATAACGGCCTGGCCGAAGTGGGCAAAAAATTCGAAAAAGATACCGGCATCAAAGTTACCGTAGAACACCCGGACAAGCTGGAAGAGAAGTTCCCGCAGGTTGCAGCAACCGGCGACGGCCCGGACATTATTTTCTGGGCGCATGACCGTTTCGGGGGTTACGCGCAGTCTGGTCTGCTGGCTGAAGTGACGCCAGATAAAGCCTTCCAGGACAAACTGTTCCCGTTCACCTGGGATGCCGTTCGCTATAACGGAAAGCTGATCGCTTACCCTATCGCGGTTGAAGCCCTGTCTCTGATTTACAACAAAGACCTGGTACCAAACCCACCTAAAACCTGGGAAGAGATCCCGAAACTGGATAAAGAGCTGAAGGCGAAAGGTAAATCCGCGCTGATGTTCAACCTGCAAGAGCCGTACTTCACCTGGCCGCTGATCGCTGCCGACGGCGGTTACGCGTTCAAGTTTGAAAACGGCAAATATGACGTGAAAGACGTGGGCGTGGACAACGCTGGCGCGAAAGCGGGTCTGACCTTCCTGGTTGATCTGATCAAGAGCAAACACATGAACGCGGATACCGACTACTCCATCGCGGAAGCGGCGTTCAATAAAGGCGAAACCGCGATGACCATCAACGGTCCGTGGGCCTGGACCAACATCGACAAGAGCAAAGTCAATTACGGCGTGACGCTGCTGCCAACCTTCAAAGGCAAGCCGTCTAAACCGTTCGTTGGCGTGCTGAGCGCGGGCATCAACGCCGCCAGCCCGAACAAAGAGCTGGCGAAAGAGTTCCTGGAAAACTACCTGCTGACCGATCAGGGTCTGGATGAAGTGAACAAGGACAAACCGCTGGGCGCCGTCGCGCTGAAATCCTTCCAGGATCAGCTGGCGAAAGATCCACGTATCGCGGCCACCATGGATAACGCCCAGAAAGGCGAAATCATGCCGAACATCCCACAGATGGCTGCGTTCTGGTACGCCACGCGTACCGCGGTCATCAACGCTGCAAGCGGTCGTCAGACTGTCGATGCCGCGCTGAAAGATGCTCAGGGTCGTATTACTAAGTAATGACGTAGTCCCCTCTCCCTTTAGGAGAGGGTTAGGGTGAGGGTTGGCGCTATCCGCACGCCCTCACCCCGGCCCTCTCCCCCAGGAGAGGGAGAAAAGATCAAACGTTGTAGAGGAAAAACCCCATGGATGTCATTAAAAAGAAACGCTGGTGGCAAAGCGACGCGCTGAAGTGGTCAGCGATAGGTCTGCTGTGTCTGCTGGTGGGTTACCTTGTTGTTTTAATGTACGTACAAGGGGAATATCTGTTTGCCATCATGACGCTGATTTTAAGCTCTGCTGGCCTGTATATTTTCGCTAATCGTAAAGCCTATGCCTGGCGCTATGTTTATCCGGGCGTGGCCGGGATGGGGCTGTTTGTCCTGTTCCCGCTGATTTGTACCATCGCCATTGCGTTTACCAACTACAGCAGCACCAACCAGCTTGCGCAGGAACGCGCGCAGCAGGTCCTGCTGGATCGCTCATATCAGGCAGGCAAGACCTTTAACTTCGGCCTGTATCCTGCCGGGAACGAGTGGAAGTTAGCGCTTACTGACGAAGCAAGCAGCAAATATTATGTCTCCGACGCGTTCAAATTTGGCGGCGAGCAGAAGCTCACCTTAAAAGAGGCACAGGCCCTGCCGGAAGGTGAACGTGCCAACCTGCGCGTCATTACCCAGAATCGTCAGGCGCTGACCCAGCTCACCGCAGTGCTGCCAGACGAAAGCAAAGTGACCATGAGCTCGCTGCGCCAGTTCTCCGGCACGCAGCCGCTGTATACCCTGGCGGACGACGGCACGCTGACCAACAACCAGAGCGGCGTGAAATATCGTCCGAATAACGACATTGGTTTCTATCAGTCCATTACTGCCGACGGCAAATGGGGTGATGACAAGCTCAGCCCGGGCTATACCGTCACCATCGGCTGGGACAACTTTACCCGCGTGTTTACCGACGAAGGCATTCAGAAACCGTTCTTCGCCATCTTCGTCTGGACGGTGGTCTTCTCGGTGCTAACGGTGATCCTGACCGTGGCCGTGGGCATGGTTCTGGCCTGTCTGGTCCAGTGGGAATCCCTGAAAGGCAAAGCGATTTACCGCGTGCTGCTGATCCTGCCGTATGCCGTACCGTCGTTTATCTCGATTCTGATTTTCAAAGGGCTTTTTAACCAGAGCTTCGGTGAAATCAACATGATGCTGAGCGCCCTGTTCGGCATCAAACCGGCCTGGTTCAGCGACCCGACCACCGCTCGCTCGATGATTATCATCGTGAACACCTGGCTCGGTTATCCGTACATGATGATCCTGTGCATGGGCCTGCTGAAGGCTATCCCGGACGATCTGTACGAAGCCTCGGCGATGGACGGCGCGGGCCCGTTCCAGAACTTCTTCAAGATTACGCTGCCGCTGCTCATTAAGCCGCTGACGCCGCTGATGATTGCCAGCTTCGCCTTTAACTTTAACAACTTCGTGCTGATTCAGCTGTTGACCAACGGCGGCCCGGACCGCCTTGGCACCACGACGCCAGCAGGCTATACCGACCTGCTCGTGAGCTACACCTACCGTATCGCCTTCGAAGGCGGCGGCGGCCAGGACTTCGGTCTGGCGGCAGCGATTGCCACCCTGATCTTCCTGCTGGTAGGCGCTCTGGCGATTGTGAACCTGAAAGCCACACGTATGAAATTTGATTAAGGAGGGCATCAATCATGGCAATGGTACAACCCAAATCTCAGAAGTTGCGCCTCCTGGCGACGCACTTAGGCCTGCTGATTTTCATCGCGGCGATCATGTTCCCGCTGCTGATGGTTATCGCCATCTCCCTGCGTTCGGGTAACTTCGCGACGGGGAGCCTGATCCCGGACGAAATCTCCTGGGAGCACTGGAGGCTCGCGCTGGGCTTCAGCGTGGAACACGCGGATGGCCGCGTCACGCCGCCGCCGTTCCCGGTCCTGCTGTGGCTGTGGAACTCGGTGAAAATCGCAGGTATTACCGCCATTAGTATCGTGGCGCTTTCCACCACCTGTGCTTATGCCTTCGCCCGCATGCGTTTCCCGGGCAAAGCGACGCTGCTGAAAGGGATGCTGATTTTCCAGATGTTCCCGGCCGTACTGTCGCTGGTGGCGTTGTATGCCCTGTTTGACCGTCTGGGCCAGTACGTACCGTTTATCGGCCTGAACACCCACGGCGGCGTGATCTTCGCCTATCTTGGCGGTATCGCACTGCATGTGTGGACCATCAAAGGCTATTTCGAAACTATCGACGGCTCGCTGGAAGAAGCGGCCGCGCTGGATGGCGCAACCCCGTGGCAGGCGTTCCGCCTGGTGCTGCTGCCGCTGTCGGTGCCGATTCTGGCGGTAGTGTTTATCCTGTCGTTTATCGCTGCGATCACCGAAGTACCGGTTGCCTCACTGTTACTGCGTGATGTGAACAGCTACACCCTGGCCGTAGGTATGCAGCAATACCTCAACCCGCAAAACTACCTGTGGGGCGACTTTGCCGCGGCGGCCGTACTTTCCGCCATCCCGATTACCGTGGTGTTCCTGCTGGCGCAGCGCTGGCTGGTCAACGGCCTGACGGCGGGCGGTGTGAAAGGTTAAGTTTCATTTTGTTATGCCACTGCAACCCTCAACTTTAGACGTATTGTATTGACCCAACTTGTGACTGTTGTTAGGCGCTCTTCGGAGCGCCATTTTTTTATTCGCGTTTCAGCCGCTTCGAGTTGCACAGCCAGAGGGTGATCACCAGCAGCAGGATCGCCGCCGAGTAGATCAGCACGTCGAGCGGGGACTTATGATCGACGATGATCAGCCGCACTATCGCAGTGATCCCAATGTAGACAAAATAACGCAGCGGGAAGTGAAAGCCGGACTGAAAGTACTTCACAATCAGGGCGATAAATTCAAAGTAGAGAAAGTAGACCACCAGGCCTTCCACCAGCGCATATTTGCTGGTTTGTTCAGGGGCGAACAGTACATCCGCAAGATGCACCGTCTCTTTACCCAAAAAGACGACCAGTATCAGGCCAAGGCTCAACAGACCGAGGTTCAGCACGGTCTGGAGGACTGTTGAGATAAACTCAACGCGCGGGCGAGTCAGGGATGTCATACAGCACCTCATTCTCCAGGGCGAGGTTCCTGTATAACGCAAAAATGTGACGGGGATCTATATTTTTTGTTTATGTTTGACGCAATGGAGAGGATTACCCTCTCCCCTTAGGGGAGAGGGTGAGGGGCATCAGCGGAAGTTAATGTCCTTATCGCTCGTCATGTCATACAGCTGGAACTTACGTCCAAGCTGCTGACCCCCGTCACGCGTCAGCGGCGTCCAGCCCACTGCCGCACGGCTGCGGGTTGGGCCTGACGAGAACAGATCCAGCGGGATCGACACGTAGACCCCTTTGGTGAAGTCCCCTTCCCCGTACTCGTCCGGCGAAACGTTGGTGATGGTGGCATAGCCACCCACCACGACGCCGCTGTCGAAGTGTTTAGAGATGTCCAGCGTACCGCCCTTATCGCCCGCCAGGTACTGGCCGACGCTGGCTTTCACCAGCACGTCAGGCGCGAACGACGGCGTCCAGTAGGCGGTCAGATGGCCCGTTTTGACGCTGTAGTCGGTGAACTTCATCATGTCCTGCGCGCTGCGCCAGTCACGCTGTTTGACGTAGTTGGCATCCACCCCGAACGCCCAGTTGCTGTCGACAGGACGATAAAGCACTTCCGCCCCCGCGCCGCCGTACATGGTTTCCAGATACCCGCCGTACACCTGGCCGTAGAAGCCGTTGCCAAAGTACTGGAAGTAGTTGGCCTGCAGGTTATTCACGTAGGCATCGTTTTGTACGTACTCACGCACGCGGGTACGCACGCGCGGCAGCGCCGAGTCTTTTGGCGGGTTGGTGTAGTTGAACTTGTCGTAGTTGTTGGCGATGTTGCCGAACAGGCTGCCGGTGGTCAGCAGGTGGTCGGTGAGCCACAGATCCGCCGTCGCCATGACGCCCAGCTGATACATGTAGAAGTTTTCAGGCCCGCCCACGGACTGGTTCAGCACCGGATCGATATGGAAATCGAAGCGCGATTTGTCGATATACCAGCCCTGCTCGGTGGTTTCCGGCACGATAGGCTCTACGCGTTTTTGCACCAGCTCGGTTTCATGCCCGAGCGGCTCACCTTCCAGATGGCGCTTGAGGCTGGCAACATCCGTTTCGGTTGTGACCTGCGGCAGGTTGAGACGGTTCTCCGTCACGCGGATCGTGCGGATCCCCTCCGGCAGGTCGTTCATAACGATCCGGTTAGCGCGTTCGATCCCTTCGCGCGAGTCGCGGTATTTCACCTGCTCGCCGGTCACGTACAGCGTATCGCCTTTCACCTGAATTTTCGGATCCGCCAGGCCGGCATTGTATTTCAGCAGCGTCAGCTGGTTTGCCACCACGGAGTGCTGCAGAATCGCATCCTGCGGCTCCGGCTGGTATGCAGGGCGCGCGTTATCATTGTAGTGCGGCCGCATGTCGTTAAAGTTGGTGCGCAGCGTGAAGCCAAACATCACCGTATTGCCGCGCTCGTAGCTGAGGTTAACGTCGGCCCAGTCGGTGACGCGATAAATGGCGCCGACGTTAAACTTGCTCTTCTGCTCAATCTTTCCGGCGAAGTCCTGCGAGTAGTCATTCCCCTCATATTCCAGCTTCAGGCGCAATGGCTGCCAGGGCGTTTGATACTCCACGCCGCCAAACAGCGATGCAGGACCGTGGAACATCTGGTCTCCGTTGATGGAGCCCGCTTTCTTATAGCTGTTATCGCGGTAGCAGTATTTATCGCTGTAGGAGCAAAACGGGTTTTTCACGTTTCCGCTGGTGCCGAGATAGCCCCATCCCAGACCGAGCGAGAAGTCGAACGGCCCCCAGGCTTTACTGGCCACGATGTATTCCGCATCAAACAGACCGGTACCACCGATATCTTTGGCGCCCACGGACACCTGCGGCATCCAGTAGCTCTCTTCCCACAGGCGCAGCTTGACGTCGAAGGCTTTATCTTTGTAAGTCTGATCGCCGGAGAACGCCTCTACGCTGCTGTACTGTTTCGTACGCACGTCGGTATAGCGCAGCGTGGTTTCAAGCCACGGGAACAGCTGCACCGAGGCGGAGTAGTAGCGATACTGGTCGTTATCACGGTAGTTAAGGCTAATTTCCCCTTCGCGCGCCATACGCGCGGTGGGCGTTTGCAGTAAACCGACGCCGCCGAAGTCAGACTGAGACGGGCCAATGGGTGCCGGATACGTTTCTGCATGGCAGGCGGCACTCACGCAGAGCGCCAGCATGCTGTAGAGATAGGTTCTTTTCATTATTCCGGTATCCGCTGAATCAGGGAGTGAAGGATATCGGCGTTAAGCCCGTCATACGCCTTCGTCCAGAAATGGTCGGCAAAACCGACAAAAATGATGCTGCCCGGCATAGGTTCGATATGCCGTTTATTCCAGTAAGCGACGGGGGCTTTTTGTGTGTGCCCGTCAGGGTAAACCACCCAGGCGTAGCTGTTATCGGCACCGCTCAGCAGGCTCTGCTCGTCGAGGTAGCTCGCCACGTCACGACCGGGCGTGAAGGGCTTTTTACCCGGGCTGCTGATAAGCCCCATTACGGTCACCGTCGTCGGCTTCTCCGGCAGCCAGAGCGTATACTCCCCTTCAAGCGTGGGATTGCCCTTTTCCGTGACGCGCACTTCGTCGGGATCAAGGTTCACGTTCTGACGGCCAGTCACCTTCAGCGCCTGCAGCTGCTGGCGAACGCTGTTAATCGCCGCCGCGTCATCGCCATCTTCCTGCTCCGCTAATCCCGTCAGCCTGGCAAGAAGCGCCTTGTGCTGTTGTTCCGCTTCAGCGGTCTTCTGCCGCTCAGCGATCACTGCCCCCGGCCACCAGCTGTTGGCGAGCCTTGGCTGTCCGACGAGATCGAGCAGATGCTCAGCGTGGGTTAAGGTTTTGGGTTTTTCACTGTCCGGCGTGTAGACCTTCACCGTCCCTGCGGACCATGCCAGCGGCGCGGCAAGGCTGGCGATAAGCGCAACGTGGATGAGCGTTTTCATGATTTCGCCGCCTTGATCAGGGTGGTTTTCACCGGGAAGAATCCGGCACCGAGATACTGCAGGGACTGGCGGATCTGCCCTTCCTCGTCGATCCAGAAGCGGTTGTGCCAGGTGGCCTGGTCGGTAGTGACTTCTTCATCCAGCACGCGAACCTGCGTTTCGTCGCTGCCGACTTTCACGCTGTCCGTGCCGTCCCAGCGGAAGGTCGAGCGTGCCGTGGCGTAACGCACCTGCTTATGTTCGGTCCAGCCCATCGTGCGCGTCCAGCTTGCGCCGTCGGCGATCTGGTTCGGCTTGATCAGCGGATCGGCAGCGATGTTATTCACCTCCAGCAGGTTGTCGCCGCCCAACAGGGTTTTCACGATACGACCATGCTGCGTCACGATGGTGGCCTGATCCTGCGTCACCCATTTCTGCTGCCCGTTTTCATCGAAAGCGAGCACCACAAACAGCTGCGGGCCATCGTTTAGCTGCATGTACTGACTGGCATAGGGCATGTTTTGAAGTTCGTCATCGGTCAAATGCACGCCCGGTGTGCCGAACATGCTTTCCCACAGTGAGTTTCCCAGCCCTTTGGTGGTGGCCGAGCACGCCTGCAGCAGCAGGCAAATCAGAATGATTGCAGGTCGCTTCACGACTCTTCTCCGAAGGGGCGAAATAACCACACCGAAGTGTGGTTATGATTAAAACACCCGCTATTACTGGGTGCTGGTTGTCGTGGTGGTCGTGGTTCCGGTATTGGAGCCATCACCGCCACCGGTTGCCGCCAGCGCGACACCCACGGCTGAACTTACGGTGCTGGCGCTGGCTGCGGTAGAACTTCCCGCAGACGCAGACGTCGCAGCCGAACCTGCCGCTTCCCCGACCTGAACCGGAGCTGCATAGACAGATGTCGCCGCAAGCGCAGATATGGCAAAAATGCCATACAGTACTTTCTTCATAACAATTTCCCTTCAATGAATGAATGGAGATTTGCCCGAAAAGAATTTCAGGCGGAATCGAGTATACACAACTACTGCCGTGGGTTTGCCGTAAGGGGAAATAGGGATGGAGTTTTCGGACTAATGGTTAAAATGGAAATGAAAGGCAAATAACATAAATATATAATAGATAAAAATCAATAAGTTATAATATATCCATATTAATTAACCACTACGTATTTTCTTAAAATAAACCGCAGCAATTAACGGGTTAAGCGTCTTTTTCGGATTAAACTCAGATTCAGAATTTGAGTTAACTAACAGACATCAGGAATTATCCGATAAAAAAATGCCGGCATTAAGCCGGCACGTTTTCATGACGTTTTAATTACGCACGCCAGGCTTTATAACGGTTGATCAAACCATTTGTCGAGCTGTCATGGCTGGCAATCGCTTTATCGTCACCCAGCTCTGGCAGAATACGGTTTGCCAGCTGTTTGCCCAGCTCAACGCCCCACTGGTCAAAGGTGAAGATGTTCAGGATGGCGCCCTGCGTGAAGATCTTGTGCTCGTACAGGGCAATCAGCGCGCCCAGGCTGAACGGCGTGATTTCGCGCAGCAGGATGGAGTTGGTTGGGCGGTTGCCTTCGAACACTTTGAACGGCACAACGTGGTCCAGGGTTGCCGGATCTTTACCCTGGTCACGGTATTCTTGTTCAACCACTTCGCGGGATTTACCGAACGCCAGCGCTTCGGTCTGCGCAAAGAAGTTCGACAGCAGCTTCGGATGGTGGTCGGACAGCGGGTTATGGGTGATAGCCGGGGCGATGAAATCGCACGGTACCATTTTGGTGCCCTGGTGGATCAGCTGGTAGAAAGCATGCTGGCCGTTGGTGCCCGGCTCGCCCCAGATGATTGGGCCAGTCTGGTAATCCACCGCGTTGCCGTTACGGTCAACGTACTTACCGTTGGATTCCATGTTGCCCTGCTGGAAGTAAGCAGCAAAGCGGTGCATGTACTGGTCGTATGGCAGGATCGCTTCGGTTTCAGCGCCGAAGAAGTTGTTGTACCAGATACCGATCAGCGCCAGCAGCACCGGCAGGTTTTTCTCTGGTGCGGTGGTGGAGAAGTGTTTGTCCATCGCGTGCGCGCCGGAGAGCAGCTCGACGAAGTTGTCGAAGCCCACGGACAGGATGATGGACAGACCGATCGCAGACCACAGGGAGTAGCGGCCGCCAACCCAGTCCCAGAACTCGAACATGTTCGCAGTATCAATGCCGAACTCGCTGACCGCTTTACCGTTGGTAGACAGCGCCGCGAAGTGTTTCGCCACGTGCTTGTTGTCGCCCGCGGTTTTCAGGAACCAGTCGCGCGCGCTGTGGGCGTTGGTCATGGTTTCCTGAGTGGTGAAGGTTTTGGACGCAACCAGGAACAGGGTGGTTTCCGGGTTCACGTTCTTCAGCACTTCGGCGATGTGGGTACCATCGACGTTAGACACAAAGTGCATATTGAGGTGGTTTTTATACGGGCGCAGCGCTTCGGTCACCATGAACGGGCCGAGGTCAGAACCGCCGATACCGATGTTAACCACGTCGGTGATCGCTTTGCCGGTGTAGCCTTTCCAGCTACCGGAGATGATCGCTTCGGAGAAGGTTTTCATCTTTTCCAGCACCGCGTTCACTTCCGGCATGACGTCTTTGCCGTCAACGATGATTGGCGTATTGCTACGGTTACGCAGGGCCACGTGCAGCACGGCACGGTCTTCGGTACGGTTGATCTTCTCGCCGGAGAACATGGATTTGATGGCGTCGGCAAGCTCAGTTTCTTTCGCCAGATCCTGCAGTTTTGCCAGCGTCTCTTCGGTAATGCGGTTTTTGGAGAAATCCACCAGCATCAGGTCGTCGAAGGTCGCGGAGAACTTAGAGAAACGATCGGCATCCTTCGCGAACAGGTCCGCGATGGTGACGTCTTTCATTTCATCAAAATGTTTCTGGAGTGCCTGCCAGGCAGCGGTCTGCGTTGGGTTGATGTTTTTCATTAGCAATACTCTTCTGATTTGAGAATTGTGACTGCGGTCGATTGTAGCGCCTGCAAATAAAAATTGTGATGGTTTTTATGCCATTGCCCTGGCCTGCATCAAACACAGGTGAAAAGACCCGAAAAGTATAGCTGCTGAAGCGCCCTCCCGGGGCGGCGAAATGTCGGTCAAAAAGCCCTAAAACGGAGCATAAAATCTGGCGCTGTTATAAGTCCTGTTTCTCAGGGGTACCCCCCCATAAAAAATCCGCATAATCCCAGCATTGACAGGACCTCCCCCGCATTTTATTTATAGGGCCGTATTTTGCGCCTGCACCTGTTTTCATTTCATTCTTGTGCCATGGTCGCTTATTCATTCCCTGACACGAGGTTGTTATGACGAGTTTTGTGGTCGCCAAATTTGGCGGCACCAGTGTGGCCGATTACGATGCCATGAACCGCAGCGCCGATGTGGTGCTGGCCGATCCGAATACCCGCCTGGTGGTGCTGTCTGCCTCCGCCGGCGTGACGAACCTGCTGGTTTCTCTGTCTGAAGGACTGGAAGCGACAGAACGTTTCGTGAAGCTGGATGCACTGCGCAAAATTCAGTTCGACATCCTTGAACGTCTGCAGAACCCGAACGTCATCCGCGAGGAAGTGGAACGTCTGCTGGAAAATATCACCACTCTGGCAGAAGCGGCGTCTCTGGCTACCTCCACCGCCCTGACCGACGAGCTGGTCAGCCACGGCGAGCTGATGTCCACCCTGCTGTTTGTTGAAATCATGCGCGAGCGTAACGTTCAGGCGCAGTGGTTTGACGTGCGTAAAGTGATGCGCACCAGCGATCGCTTTGGCCGCGCCGAGCCGGACGTTGAGGCGCTGGCGGAGCTGACCAATCAGCAGCTGGCACCACGCCTTGCAGACGGTATTGTGATCACCCAGGGCTTTATCGGCAGTGAAGCGAAAGGTCGCACCACCACGCTTGGCCGCGGCGGCAGCGACTACACCGCCGCGCTGCTGGGCGAAGCCCTGCATGCAACGCGCGTGGATATCTGGACGGACGTTCCGGGCATTTACACCACCGACCCGCGCGTCGTTTCTGCGGCTAAACGTATTGATGTGATCGCCTTTGAAGAAGCGGCTGAAATGGCCACCTTCGGTGCGAAAGTGCTGCACCCGGCAACGCTGCTGCCGGCAGTGCGCAGCGATATTCCGGTCTTCGTCGGCTCCAGTAAAGATCCGAAAGCGGGCGGGACGCTGGTCTGCAAAAAAACGGAAAACCCACCGCTGTTCCGCGCCCTGGCCCTGCGCCGTCGCCAGACGCTGGTGACGCTCCACAGCCACAATATGCTGCATTCACGCGGTTTCCTGGCGGAAGTGTTTGGCATTCTGGCGCGCCATAATATTTCGGTGGATCTGATCACCACCTCTGAAGTGAGCATTGCGCTAACGCTGGACACCACCGGCTCGACCTCCACCGGCGACACGCTGCTGACGCAGTCGCTGCTGATTGAGCTGTCTGAGCTGTGCCGCGTGGAAGTAGAAGAAGACCTGGCGCTGGTTGCCATCATCGGCAACAAGCTGTCGCGCGCCTGCGGCGTGGGTAAAGAGGTGTTCGGCGTGCTCGACCCGTTCAGCATCCGCATGATCTGCTACGGCGCATCCAGCTACAACCTCTGCTTCCTGGTGCCTGCCGATCAGGCCGAGCAGGTCGTGCAGAAACTTCATCAGAATTTGTTTGAATAAAATTCGTTAGCAGGATAAACAATACCTATAAGCCGGGCACAGACCCGGCTTTTTCATAACTAAACAACACGACAATACTGCAAGGAATCCACTATGTTATCCGCCGTTACGCGGCTGTTCCCGTTATGGGCGCTGCTGCTCTCCGTACTCGCGTATTACACCCCCGCCACGTTCACGGGCATTGGTCCGTGGGTCGCCACGCTGCTGATGCTGATCATGTTCGGTATGGGCGTGCATCTGAAAATCGACGACTTTAAACGCGTGCTGTCTCGCCCTGCGCCCGTCGCGGCAGGGATCTTCCTGCACTATCTGGTGATGCCGCTTGCGGCGTGGCTGCTGGCGATGGCCTTTAAGATGCCGCCCGATCTCTCCGCCGGGATGGTGCTGGTGGGCAGCGTGGCCAGCGGCACGGCGTCCAACGTCATGATCTACCTGGCGAAAGGAGATGTGGCGCTCTCCGTCACCATCTCCTCCGTTTCCACGCTGGTGGGCGTGATTGCCACACCGCTGTTAACCCGCCTGTACGTGGACGCGCATATTCAGGTGGACGTGACGGGCATGCTGCTCAGCATTCTGCAGATTGTGGTGATCCCGATTGCGCTGGGGCTGGTCATTCACCATCTTTTCCCGCGCGTGGTGAAGGCCGTTGAGCCGTACCTGCCCGCGTTTTCGATGGTCTGCATTCTGGCAATCATCAGCGCCGTGGTGGCGGGTTCCGCATCGCACATTGCTTCCGTGGGCTTTGTCGTGATTATCGCCGTGGTGCTGCATAACACTATTGGCCTGCTGGGCGGCTACTGGGGCGGCAAGCTTTTTGGTTTTGACGAATCTACCTGCCGCACGCTGGCAATCGAGGTAGGCATGCAGAACTCCGGCCTGGCGGCGGCGCTCGGTAAAATGTACTTCTCCCCGCTGGCGGCCCTGCCCGGCGCGCTGTTCTCCGTCTGGCATAACCTCTCCGGCTCGCTGCTGGCGGGCTACTGGTCCGGCAAACCGATTGATGAACAAACGAAAAAAGATGCGGTGAAGCAGGGTTAATTTACGCAGCTTGCTTTACACTGAAGCCTCTCTATCAGGAGGCTTCAGCAATGGCTACACCACGTTTGACTCAGAAAGACATGACGGAAGCCGAGCAGCGCGAACTGAAAACGCTTCTCGACCGTGCCCGTATTGCACATGGCCGCACGCTGACGAACGCCGAAACCAATCAGGTGAAAAAAGAGTACATCGATAAGCTGATGGCGCAGCGTGACGCCGCGGCGAAAAAAGCCCGCAAGCTTAAAAAAGAGCAGGCTTATAAACCCGATGCAGAGGCGACCTTTTCCTGGTCCGCCACAACGTCTACCCGTGGAAGGCGCTAATCAGCGCCCTTTCTTTTTGCGCCCCGGCTGGGTAAAGCGTTTTCCATTACCCGGCTTGCCTCGCCCCTTATCTTCCGCCTGCGGCGCCTTCACCACCGGGCGCTTAATCGCCTGGGTTTTCGGTTTTGCTTTGGCCTTCGGCTTCGCTTCGGACGAGGAGTTCTCGATAAGCTTGAAGAGCTCAATCAGCTCGTCATCCGTTAAATCGCGCCACTCGCCCAGCGGGATACCGGACAGGCTGACGTTCATGATGCGCGTGCGTTCCAGCTTCGTCACTTCATAACCGAAGTGCTCGCACATACGGCGGATCTGGCGGTTTAAGCCCTGCACCAGCGTAATGCGGAACGCGAACGGCGCTTCTTTCTTCACCTTACACTTTTTCGTGACGGTACCGAGGATCGGCACGCCCGCGCCCATGCCACGAATAAATTCGTCCGTAACCGGCTTGTTCACCGTAACGACATACTCTTTCTCGTGGTCATTACCGGCACGCAGAATTTTGTTGACCAGATCGCCGTGGTTGGTGAGGAAAATCAGCCCCTGAGAGTCTTTATCCAGACGGCCAATCGGGAAGATACGGCTGCTGTGGTTCACGAAATCAACGATGTTGTCCCGCTCACCGTCTTCCGTGGTGCTGACAATCCCAACCGGTTTGTTCAACGCGATAAACACCAGGTCTTCAGCATCACGCGGTTCGATGACCTGACCATTCACTTTAACCACATCGCCAGGGACCACCTGGTCGCCGATGGTGGCGCGTTTGCCGTTAAGAAACACGTTACCCTGTTCAATGTAACGGTCAGCCTCGCGACGTGAGCAGATCCCGCTCTCGCTAATGTATTTGTTTAATCGGGTTGATTGAGTTGGCAGCATAGTTTCTCCTGTGAAGGGCGAAATATACCTTAGGTATGGGCTGGAAAAAAAGATTAGCCGACGGTTACTGAGACGGGTTTTTTATTTTGCGAGACGCTTTCAGGATTTAGCGTCAGGCCATTTATCCTTGAGCTAACTCCTTTTAGCTTTACTCTCCAGAGACAATTATTTGTAGTTTATAAATCACATGGAGTAATATGAAGGAGATCGTTCAGACAGAATCCTTCCAACGCTGGGAGCAAAACTTAAAAGATCGGCGAGCGAAAACCATTATCGCTTCCCGCCTCTTTCGGTTGGCAAATGGTTTAGCGGGCGACATTAAACCCGTGGGCGAAGGTATAAGTGAGCTGAGGATCCACTATGGTCCGGGCTACAGAATCTATTTTAAAGACCAGGGCAATTGCATCATCGTGCTGTTGTGTGGTGGTGACAAAAGCAGCCAGGCCAGAGACATACTTATGGCAAAAATGCTGAGCAATCCCAATGGCAGGAGTGAATGAGCATGCATAAATTAACACCCTACGATCCAGCCAATGCGCTGGTGGATGACGAGGAAATCGCCGTGTTTATGGCTGATGCCTTAGAAACGGGCGATTCAGCGTATATTGCTAAAGCTCTGGGCGTCATCGCGCGAGCGAAAGGAATGTCGACCATTTCACAGCAAACTGGCCTATCACGAGAGCAACTGTATCGATCGTTCAGTGATAAAGGAAACCCAACGCTTAAAACCACTCTGGCGGTCATGAAAGCATTGGGTCTTGGGCTAACAATCAAACACGCTGGAGATTAATACTCATCCCGCTCGTCGTCTTCATCCGGCTGTTCCATCACGCTGTAAGCCACCGCGCAGAACAACGAGTTGAGACGCTTCATATCCCCCAGCAGCCCCAAGTGCAGCGAACTGGTCTCGATACTCTGCACGTTCTGCTGGTGCAGACGCTCAACGTGGGCGTGCGAATAGCGGCGGTTCAGAATGCGGAAACGATGCTTGTTGCGGCGCAGGCGGCGCGCGCTCGGCACGTCGCTGGAGAAGAAGACCAGCATCGCCAGCTTGAGGTTGCTGACCAGCTGTTCGTGCAGCGCTTCCAGCTCCTTCAGGCCTTCACCTGAAAACGCACGACGCGCGGCAAGGGATTTGTCGGCGATCTCGCTGCCCATACGCTCCACGATATCCGAGGCCTGCTCAAGGTTAAGCGACATCTCGATGATTTCCGCCCAGCGGCGGGACTCCTCTTCCGCCAGCTCGTCCTGCGGCATACGCGCCAGGTAAAGCTTAATGGCGGTATAGAGCACGTTGATATCGTCCGCCAGTCTGCGCAGTTCTTTCTCTTCACGCGGCTCGCCGTGCATCACCTTTTGCAGGCCTTCGAGCATGGTTTCCATTGCGTCGCCCATGCGCAGCGTCTCGCGCGCGGCATTCGCCAGCGCCAGCGCCGGGGTATCCAGAGCGGACGTATCCAGGTGCTTCGGCTTCAGGCGCGCATCCAGCTCCGGTTCGTCCTGAATGAGACGCTCGCAGAAGCGGGCCATCGGCCCGGCAAAAGGCACCATCGCCAGGCAGCGCACCAGGTTGTAGAACACGTGGAAGTAGATCACCAGCTCCGCCTTCGGCAGCGGGAGATTGTCCATCAGGTTCGCCAGCGGGTGGATAAAGGGCAGGATAATCAGGCTGCCCACCAGCTTAAACAGCAGGCTGCCCAGCGCCACGCGGCGGGCGGCGGCATTGGCCGCGCTGTTGTTAAGCATCGCCAGCAGGCCGGAGCCGAGGTTGGCCCCGATCACCAGACACAGCGCTACCGGGAAAGAGATCGCCCCTGCGGCGGTAAGCGTGGCCGTCAGCAGGACCGCCGCCAGGCTGGAGTAGCTGACGATAGCAAACACCGCGCCAATGAGCGCGTCCAGCATGATGTCCCCGGTCAGGGAGGCGAAGATGACCTGAACGCCATTGGCCTCGGTGATTGGCGTGACCGCCTGCACAATCAGCTCCAGCGCCAGCAGGATCAGCCCGAGGCCAATTCCTACGCGCCCGAGCTGCCCGGCGCGCGTCTGTTTGCGGCCGAGGAAGAAGATGACGCCGAGAAAAATCAGCAGCGGCGACAGCCAGGAGAGATCGAAGGTCAGAACACGCGCCATCAGCGCGGTACCTACATCCGCACCCAGCACAATCACCAGCGCCGGGGCCAGCGCCACCAGATCCTGCGCCACAAAGGAGGTGACAAGCAGGGTCGTGGCGTTACTGCTCTGCACCAGTGCCGTTACGCCAATGCCCGCGCAGAAGGCGAGCGGCTTCTTCTCAACGCTGCTGCTGAGAACGGTACGCAAGCGCGCGCCAAATACGCGCATCACGCCGGTACGGACGATATGGGTGCCCCATACGAGCAGTGCGACTGCAGAGAGCAGGTGTAACAGGGTCAGCACGGAAGGTTTTCCTCCTTATCGTTATTCGTTTTCCATAGGTTCAGTATAAGGGTTTAAACGTAAGAAAGAGACAGGGCGCCCAATGAGCGCCCTGTTTGTTGTAAGGAAAAGTGATTTTAGTCGGCGTCGTAGCCGAGATTAGGCGCCAGCCAGCGCTCCACTTCAGACACGCTCATGCCTTTGCGCAGGGCGTAATCTTCAATCTGATCCCGCTGCAGCTGCGCCACGGCAAAGTACTTGCTGTCCGGATGGCTGAAGTACCAGCCGGAAACGGACGCGCCTGGCCACATGGCGAACGACTCGGTGAGCTTCATGCCGGTATGGGCTTCCACGTCCAGCAGCTTCCAGATGGTGCCTTTTTCGGTGTGTTCCGGACAGGCCGGGTATCCCGGCGCCGGGCGAATCCCCTGGTAGTTTTCGCGGATCAGATCCTCATTGCTGAGGTTTTCATTCGCCGCGTAGCCCCAGTGCACCTTACGCACGCGCTCGTGGAGGTACTCGGCGAAGGCTTCCGCCAGGCGGTCGGCAATCGCTTTCACCATGATTTTATTGTAATCATCGTGCTGCGCTTCGAACGCGTCCGCCAGCGCGTCTTCCTCCAGACCGCCGGTCACCGCAAAGGCGCCGATATAGTCGGCTTTACCACTCAGCTTCGGCGCGACGAAATCGGCCAGGCAGTAGTTGGCAAAGCCCACTTTCTCGGTTTGCTGGCGCAGATGGCGGCTGACCGCTAGCACGTGGGTGCGGGTTTCATCGCGATAGATTTCGATGTCGTCGCCCACGCGGTTCGCCGGGAACAGGCCCACCACGCCGCGCGGGTTGAGGCTTTTCTCTGCGCTCAGCGTGTCGAGCATATCGTTGGCATCTTTAAACAGGCGCTTCGCCTCCTCGCCAACCACCTCGTCTTCCAGGATGCGCGGATATTTGCCCGCCAGCGACCAGGTCATAAAGAACGGCGTCCAGTCGATGTAGTTGCGCAGCGTCTCGATGCTGGCCGTCACGTCCTGCACGCCCAGACGGTGTGCGACCGGCGGCGTGTAGCTGGACCAGTCGAAGGCCAGATCGTTGTCGCGCGCCGCCTGCAGCGAAACAGGCGGGGTGCGCGGCTTCTTACGGCCGTGCTGGATGCGAACGGTTTCGTACTCTTTGCGGGTGCGTGCCACAAAATCGTCGCGCTGGGTGTCGGAGAGCAGCGCGGAGACCACGCCCACCGTACGCGAGGCGTTCTGCACGTAGACCGTCGGGCCGCTGTAGTTCTGCTCGATTTTCACCGCCGTGTGCGCTTTCGAGGTGGTCGCCCCGCCAATCAATAACGGAATGGTGAAGCCCTGTCGCTCCATCTCTTTTGCCACGTTGACCATTTCGTCGAGCGACGGCGTAATCAGCCCGGAGAGGCCAATCAGGTCGGCGTTCACTTCGCGCGCGGTCTTGAGGATTTTGTCCGCCGGGACCATCACGCCGAGGTCGATAATCTCGTAGTTATTACACTGCAGCACTACGCCAACGATGTTCTTGCCGATGTCGTGCACGTCGCCCTTCACGGTGGCGATAACCATCTTGCCGTTGCTGGAGCCTTTCTCTTTGCTGGCTTCGATGTAGGGCTCCAGATAGGCCACTGCCTGCTTCATCACGCGGGCGGATTTCACCACCTGCGGCAGGAACATTTTGCCCTCACCGAACAGATCGCCGACTACGTTCATGCCGTCCATCAGCGGGCCTTCGATCACCTCAATCGGGCGGGCTGCCTGCTGGCGCGCCTCTTCGGTATCGAGCTCGATAAATTCGGTGATACCTTTGACCAGCGAGTATTCCAGACGCTTTTTCACGTCCCACGAACGCCACTCGGCCTGCTGAACGTTTGCCGCCTCATCCGATTTGCTGCCGCGGTATTTCTCCGCCAGGTCCAGCATGCGCTCGGTGGCGTCGTCGCGGCGGTTAAGGATCACGTCCTCTACGGCATCGCGCAGCTCGGCGGGAAGGTCGTCGTAAATCGCCAGCTGGCCGGCGTTAACGATCCCCATGTCCATGCCGTTGCGGATGGCGTAGTAGAGGAACACGGCGTGGATCGCTTCGCGCACCGGGTCGTTGCCGCGGAACGAGAACGACACGTTCGATACGCCGCCGGAGATCAGCGCATGCGGCAGCTCGCGCTTGATGTCTTCACATGCGCCGATAAAGTCCTGGGCGTAGTTGTTGTGCTCTTCAATCCCGGTCGCTACGGCGAAGATATTTGGGTCAAAGATAATGTCTTCCGGCGGGAAGCCCACCTCTTCGGTCAAAATCTTGTACGCGCGGCGGCATATCTCAATTTTGCGCTCGCGGGTATCGGCCTGGCCCACTTCGTCAAAGGCCATGACCACCACGGCGGCACCGTAGCGGCGGACCATCTTCGCGTGGTGGATAAAGATATCAACGCCTTCTTTCATCGAGATAGAGTTGACGATGCCTTTACCCTGGATGCACTTCAGCCCTTTTTCGATGACCTCCCACTTGGAGGAGTCAATCATGATCGGCACGCGGGCAATGTCCGGCTCACCGGCAATCAGGTTGAGGAAACGCACCATCGCCGCTTCGGCGTCGAGCATCCCCTCATCCATGTTGATATCGATGATCTGCGCGCCGCTTTCCACCTGCTGACGGGCAACGTCCAGCGCTTCGCTGTACTTCTCTTCTTTAATCAGGCGTTTGAACTTTGCGGAACCGGTGACGTTAGTACGCTCACCCACGTTCACAAACAGGCTGTCGTCGCCGATGGTCAACGGCTCCAGGCCGGACAGACGACAGGCAACCGGAAGCTCGGGCAGCTTGCGCGGCGGCAGACCGGCCACGGCGTTGCTCATAGCCGCGATATGCTCCGGCGTGGTGCCGCAGCAGCCGCCGACGATGTTCAGGAAGCCAGACTCGGCCCACTCGCGGATTTGCGCCGCCATGGTGTCGGCATCGAGATCGTATTCACCAAACGCGTTTGGCAGACCGGCGTTCGGGTGGGCGGTGACATAGCATTCCGCGATACGGGAAAGCTCCTGCACGTACTGGCGCAGTTCATCCGGCCCCAGCGCGCAGTTCAGGCCAAAGGAGAGCGCTTCGGCGTGGCGCAGGGAGTTATAAAACGCTTCGGTTGTCTGGCCGGACAGGGTACGGCCGGAGGCGTCGGTGATGGTGCCGGAAATCATGATCGGCAGGTCAACGCCGAGCGCTTCAAACTCCTCTTTCACCGCGTAAATCGCGGCTTTGGCGTTGAGGGTGTCGAATACGGTTTCAATCAGGATCAGATCGGAACCGCCTTCCACCAGCGCTTTGGTCGATTCACGGTAGGCCGCGACCAGCTGATCGAAGGTGATATTACGAAACGCCGGGTCGTTGACGTCCGGTGAAATCGACGCGGTGCGGTTCGTCGGGCCAAGCACCCCGGCAACGTAGCGAGGCTTGTCCGGCGTGCGGGCCGTCCACTCGTCGGCGCAGGCGCGCGCCAGCTTCGCGGCTTCCAGGTTGATTTCCGCCGACAGGGATTCCATCTGGTAATCCGCCATGGCGATGGTTGTCGAGTTGAATGTGTTGGTTTCAACGATATCCGCACCCGCTTCGAAGTAGGCGTTGTGGATATCCTTAATGACGGACGGCTTGCTGAGCACCAGCAGGTCGTTGTTCCCTTTCAGGTCGCAGGGCCAGTCGGCAAAGCGTTCGCCGCGGAAATCGTCTTCACTCAGACGATACCCCTGGATCATGGTGCCCATGCCGCCGTCCAGCACCAGAATTCGTTCATTTAACTGCGCACGCAGTTGCTCTACTTTGCTGCTCACACTTGCTCCCGACAACGCTCAACAAGGCCAAAAGGCTGCGTTCCATACTGGCATAATCTCGCAGGGTGGAAAAGCCGCACAGCGGTAACATGAGACATGTTCACCATCACTCCTCCGATCAGTCAGGATAACGGTTGCAAATCCACCAAATAAAACGAAAATGATTTCCACGATACAGAAAAAGGAGATCGTCATGGTCGCGACCGTTCCCGCTAAACGCGGCAGAAAACCTGCTGCCACCGCCGCCGCCGCACAACAGGGCGGACAGGTTCAATCGCTCACGCGCGGTTTGAAGCTGCTGGAGTGGATAGCCGAGTCGCACGGCAGCGTGGCCCTGACGGAGCTGGCCCAGCAGGCTGGCCTGCCGAACTCCACGACGCATCGCCTGCTGACCACCATGCAGCAGCTGGGCTTTGTCCGCCAGGTCGGCGAGCTGGGGCACTGGGCGGTGGGCGCGCATGCGTTTATCGTCGGCAGCAGCTTCCTGCAGAGCCGCAACCTGCTGGCGATTGTGCACCCGATTCTGCGCAAGCTGATGGAGGAGTCCGGCGAGACGGTCAACCTGGCGGTGCTGGACCAGAGCGACCACCAGGCGATTATCATCGACCAGGTTCAGTGCACGCAGCTGATGCGCATGTCCGCACCAATTGGCGGCAAGCTGCCGATGCATGCCTCCGGGGCGGGGAAAGCGTTTCTCTCGCAGCTGAGCGAGGAGCAGGTGACGGGACTGCTGCACCGTAAAGGTCTGCACGCCTATACCCACGCCACTCTGGTATCGCCCGTGCACCTGAAAGAAGATCTGGCCCTGACCCGCAAGCGCGGCTATTCGTTTGATGATGAAGAACATGCCCTGGGCCTGCGCTGCCTCGCGGCCTGTATTTTTGACGAGCACCGCGAGCCGTTTGCCGCTATCTCCATCTCCGGGCCGATTTCGCGGATGACCGACGACCGCGTGACCGAGCTGGGCGCGCTGGTGATTAAGGCGGCGAAAGAGGTGACGCTGGCGTATGGTGGGATTCGTTGAGATTGAGTGCGGCCTGATGCCCTCACCCCGGCCCTCTCCCGCAGGGAGAGGGAGAAAATCTGATGCCCTCACCCTGCTAGAGAGGGTGCAAACCTAATGCAAAACCTCTGCTTGCGGCGGTAAGCGTACACATCTTCGACATGCCCATTTTTGATCCGCGTTTGCAGCCCGCGCCAGTAGCTGGCGCGGAACAGATCCTCATGCATTTCTTCAAATAACGGCCCGATGCGCGGGTCGGCGCACAGCCAGTGGCGAAACTCCTCCGGAAACACATCGCCCGGCGAGACGCTGTACCACGGCTCACCGGAAAGCTCGTCTTCCGGGTAGCGGGGCTGTGGTATATCGCGGAAATTCACTTCGGTCATGTAGCAAATTTCGTCGTAATCGTAGAACACCACGCGCCCGTGACGGGTGACGCCGAAGTTTTTAAACAGCATGTCGCCCGGGAAAATATTGGCGGCGGCAAGCTGGCGAATCGCGTTGCCGTATTCTTCAATGGCATCCCGCAGCGCCTGACCTTCGGACTGCTCCAGCCAGATATTCAGCGGCACCATACGGCGTTCGATGTAGAGATGGCTAATCACGATTTTATCACCCAGATCGGTGATTTTCGCGGGCGCTTCCTGCATTAACAGCGCCATGAGCGCCGGGTCGATCTGCTGTTTATCCAGCACAAAGTTTTCGAACTCCTGGGTATCCGCCATGCGCCCGACGCGGTCGTGCTCTTTAACCAGCTGATAGCAGGCGCGAACGTGCGCGGCGGTCATCTCTTTCTGCGGCGCGAATCTGTCTTTAATCACCTTAAAGACCCGGTCGAAACCCGGCAGCGTAAACACCAGCATCACCATACCGCGAATGCCGGGCGCTTCGATAAACTGCTCATCGGCCGCGGTGACATAGCGCAGGTACTCCCGGTAGCTTTCCGTTTTGGCGTGCTTCTGGCAGCCAATCGCCATATACAGCTCGGCGGTGGTTTTGCCCGGCAGGATTTCGCGCAGCCACTCCACCAGCGCGGCAGGCAGCGGGGCGTACACCATGAAATAGGAGCGAGCGAAGCCAAACACGATGCTGGCCTCGGCGCTGGTAGTCAGGCAGGTATCGACAAACAGTTCCCCGTCGTCGGTACGGTGAATGGGCAGCAGAAACGGCACAATGGCGGTCGGCGTAACCAGTTTGCCCACCAGCCAGGCGGCTTTATTGCGGTAGAAAAGCTCGTTGGCAACCTGCAAATGGCTGTGGCTGAGCACCTCAGCGCCGAAGGTTTCGTTGAGATGGGCGTGGACATAGCCGATATCCCGGGTTTTATTCTCCCAGGGCAGGCGCAGCGGCAGATCCGTTAGCACGCGGTGCAGGAGCTTTTCCCATCCGCGATCGGGAAAGAAATCTTTCGCCAGCGGACGGGGAATGGTTCGAAAGCGTCGCTCGGGCTGGGAGCTGAAGATAAATAACCGCTCAGGAGATAGTGAGCGGTGGTCAAATAACCGACAATAGACGGAGTTGAAAAAGCTCTCCGCAATCTCGAAGCGCGGGTAATCGGGTAACAAATGGGTGTAGTGCTCTTTCACGCGCAGTAAAAATTCCGCGTCCGGGCTTTTACCGTCGGTAATACAGCGCAGCTGCTCCACCACCAGACCCACGTGGTGGTCATAGAGATGGATACGCTGCTTCATGGCCTGCTGAACCGCATGCCAGTCTGCATGTTCGAAGCGCTGCTGCGCGCCGGATGTCACTTCAAGAAAACGACCATACTGGGCATCGAAGCCCTGCAAAATAGTTTGGGCAATCAGCAATTCCAGGCCACGCGACATATATTCCCCCTCACCCCAACCCTCTCCCCGAGAGGGGAGAGGGGGAAAAGATTAGAACTGTGCTTCTTCCGTTGAACCCGTTAAGGCGGTGACGGAGGAGGTTCCGCCCTGGATAATCGTGGTCACATTGTCAAAGTAGCCGGTTCCCACCTCCTGCTGGTGAGACACGAAGGTGTAACCGTCTTTGCCCGCCGCAAACTCCGGCTGCTGCACCTTCTCAACGTAGTGCTTCATGCCCTCACCCTGCGCATAGGCGTGCGCCAGGTCGAACATGTTGAACCACATGCTGTGGATACCGGCCAGGGTAATGAACTGGTATTTGTAGCCCATGTCGGACAGCTGCTGCTGGAAGCTGGCGATGGTTTTGTCATCCAGCTTTTTCTGCCAGTTGAAGGACGGCGAGCAGTTATAGGCCAGCAGTTTGCCCGGATACTTCGCGTGGATGGCGTCGGCAAAGCGTTTTGCCAGCGCCAGATCCGGCGTGGAGGTTTCACACCAGACCAGGTCCGCATAAGGCGCGTACGCCAGGCCGCGGCTGATCGCCTGTTCAATGCCGGCATGGGTGCGGTAGAAGCCTTCACTGGTACGCTCGCCGGTGATGAACTCGCTGTCATACGGGTCGCAGTCAGAGGTGATCAGGTCCGCCGCGTCGGCATCAGTACGGGCAATCACCAGCGTCGGCACGCCGAGCACGTCCGCGGCCAGACGCGCGGCAACCAGCTTCTGTACGGCTTCCTGTGTAGGAACCAGCACCTTACCGCCCATGTGTCCGCATTTTTTCACTGACGCCAGCTGGTCTTCGAAGTGAACGGCCGCTGCACCGGCCTCAATCATCGATTTCATCAGCTCGAAGGCGTTCAGCACGCCGCCGAAGCCCGCTTCCGCATCCGCGACGATCGGCAGGAAGTAGTCAGTAAAGCGCGGATCGCCAGGTTCGATACCTGCGGCCCACTGGATCTGATCCGCACGGCGGAAGGTGTTGTTGATCCGATCCACCACCGACGGCACGGAGTTAGCCGGATAGAGCGACTGATCCGGGTACATGCTGGACGCCAGGTTGGCATCCGCCGCGACCTGCCAGCCGGAGAGGTAAATCGCCTCAATACCGGCCTTCGCCTGCTGCAGCGCCTGACCGCCGGTCAGCGCGCCGAGGCTGTTGATGTAGCCCTTTTTAGAGCCACCGTGCAGCAGCTTCCACATTTTCGCCGCACCGTTCTGTGCCAGCGTGCATTCCGGATTGACCGAGCCGCGTAATTTCACCACTTCCTCCGCGCTGTAAGGACGGCGGATGCCTTCCCAGCGAGGTTGCGTCCACTCTTTCTTTAACTCTTCGATTTGTTGGGTACGGGTTTTCATGTGCAGATGCTCCATATTGTTATGTGGTGAGTTACGCCAGGAAGCGGTAGCCCGGCAGGGTCAGGAAGTCGATTAAGTCATCTGATGTGGTGATTTGCTCCATCAGGCGCGCGGCGTCGTCAAAACGTCCGCTGCTGAAGCGGTGTTCGCCCAGCTCGTCCTGGATCACCCGCATCTCTTCGGCCAGCATCTGGCGGAACAGAGATTTGGTCACCGGCTTGCCGTTGCTGAGCGTTTTTTGATGGTGGATCCACTGCCAGATGGAGGTACGTGAAATCTCCGCCGTCGCGGCATCTTCCATCAGGCCGTAGATAGGTACGCAGCCGTTGCCGGAGATCCACGCTTCGATGTACTGGACCGCGACGCGGATATTGGCACGCATGCCCTCTTCCGTACGCTCGCCCGCGCACGGTGCCAGCAGCTGTTCTTCAGCCGTTGGGGCATCGTCTTCACGCGTGACAAACAGCTGGTTTTTGTTGTCGCCGAGAACGCGGTTAAAGACCTCCATCGCCGTATCGGCAAGGCCGGGATGGGCAATCCACGTGCCGTCGTGACCGTTACGCGCTTCAAGCTCTTTGTCGGCCTTCACCTTGTTGAGCACCTGATTGTTGCGCTCTGCGTCTTTGCTCGGGATAAATGCCGCCATGCCGCCCATCGCAAAGGCGCCGCGCTTGTGGCAGGTTTTGATCAGCAGGCGCGAGTAGGCGCTCAGGAACGGTTTATCCATGGTCACGACCTGGCGATCCGGCAGTACGCGGTCGGGATAGTTTTTCAGGGTTTTGATGTAGCTGAAAATATAGTCCCAGCGCCCGCAGTTCAGGCCGACGATGTGGTCGCGCAGGGCGTGCAGAATTTCATTCATCTGGAACACGGCAGGCAGCGTTTCAATCAGCAGCGTGGCTTTGATGGTGCCGCGCGGCAGGTTGAAACGATCTTCCGCGTAGCTGAACACTTCGCTCCACCAGGCCGCTTCCTGCCAGGCCTGCGTTTTTGGCAAATAGAAATAAGGGCCGCTGCCTTTTGCCAGCAGGTTCTTGTAGTTGTGGAAGAAATAGAGCGCGAAATCAAACAGGCTGCCCGGAATGGCTTCCCCACGCCAGGTGACATGTTTTTCAGGCAGATGCAGGCCGCGTACGCGACAGATCAGCACCGCCGGGTTCGGTTTGAGCTGGTAAATTTTGCCGGCTTCGTTGGTATAGCTGATGGTGCCGTTCACGGCGTCGCGCAGGTTGATCTGCCCCTCGATGACCTTACGCCAGTCCGGCGCCAGAGAGTCTTCAAAATCGGCCATGAAGACTTTAACGTTGGCGTTCATGGCGTTGATCACCATTTTGCGTTCTACCGGACCGGTGATCTCAACGCGACGATCCTGTAAATCTTCAGGGATGCCGCGGATTTTCCATTCGCCGCGACGAATGGAAGCGGTTTCCGAAATGAAGCCAGGCAACTTGCCATCGTCAATTTCCTGCTGCTGATGAATGCGTGCCGCCAGCAGCTTATTACGCTGCGGCGTAAAGCGGGTCACCAGTTCAGTCAGAAATTCTACCGCTTCCGCCGTCAAAACCTGCTGTTCTTGCTCGCCATACGGCTGGGTAAAGGCCAGTTCATCGACCGTCGTTGCCTGTTGAGTCATTACTCTGCTCCTCATCAAAGATCCAAAATCACACCCCCGATGCGAACGAAAGATCGTTGGGTAGTTTTCGCTCAGCAGAATTAAGACTATCTATATTTTTTCTAAAATCAAAAACAATTTCCATTTTAATTTAATATTGAATTTAATTATTTGATTTTATTGAAATTAAAGTTTAACTGGAGGGTGGGCGACATTTCGGAAATAAAAAAGGCACCCGAAGGTGCCTGATTTGAATAGCTGAAACGCTTTAGGATCGTTTAGTGCAGAAGATTACTCCAGCGTCGGATTCATGTGACGCAGATCGTATGGCGTTATCTGGTAGACGTAATAGTTGAGCCAGTTAGTGAAAAGCAAATTTCCGTGGCTGCGCCAGGTTGCTCTCGGTTTGTTTTGCGGATCGTCTTTCGGGAAATAGTTGTACGGTACATCCGGATTAAGACCCGCTTCGACATCACGGAAATACTCTGATGCGAGGGTATGCGGATCGTACTCAGGATGTCCGGTCACAAAAGCAATGCGTTTATCCTTGCTGGCAAACAGGTAAGCATCTCCGTCTTCCGTTTCGGCCAGGATCTCCAGATCGGTGTAATCACGAATCAGCTGGGCCGGGAAATCGGCGTAGCGAGAATGCGGGGCCAGGAAAGAGTCATCGAAACCGCGCGTCAGCAACGCATGTGGATGAAGAATATGGTGTTCGTATACGCCGGAGAGCTTTTCAGTGCGGGTTTGCTTGGGGATGCCATAAAGAATATTCAGTGCGGCTTGTACCGCCCAACAGACAAACAAGGTAGACGTGACGTGATCTTTTGCCCACTCCAGAACCTGTTTGATCTGCGGCCAGTAGGCGACATCGTTAAATTCAACCAGGCCGAGCGGCGCGCCGGTCACGATCAGTCCGTCGAAGTTTTCCCCCTGAATGTCATCGAAGTTACAGTAGAAGTTGTTCAAATGCTCAGATGGCGTGTTACGTGATTCACGGGCATCGATTCGCAGCAACTGGATATCCACCTGCAGCGGGGAGTTCGACAGAAGACGCAGGAACTGGTTTTCTGTTTCGATCTTTTTTGGCATCAGATTGAGAATAAGCACCTTCAGCGGGCGAATTTCCTGACCTGTCGCACGCGAAGCCGTCATGACGAAGACGTTTTCTTCACGCAAGAAATTGACGGCTGGTAGCTCGTCCTGCACCCGAATCGGCATAGCTTTATATCCTCACAGCATACGTATAAACGTTTAGACATCCAGATAGCTAACGATACCCAGAAACGGGCATAATGTCGAGCCTGCAAGCGGAAGGTGAGAAAGTTTCAAGGAGGGGGGAGAGGGAAAAACAAAAGCAAAAAACCCCGCACCTTACGGTACGGGGTTCTTCTAATCGATGCCTGGCAGTTCCCTACTCTCACATGGGGAGACCCCACACTACCATCGGCGCTACGGCGTTTCACTTCTGAGTTCGGCATGGGGTCAGGTGGGACCACCGCGCTAAAG
>NZ_JAWNDF010000010.1:0-130272 GCF_034106865.1 Enterobacter sp. 237C8
ATCTAATACTGTGCAAGTGTTATTTTCTGTCGATTAAAAAATAGTTTGCTCTAACCCGTTACGCGTAAAGTTTAAAGTACCGATTTTTCTTCTATGAAATTATTACCTACTACTACAATACTTGGAGTAATCGAATGAAACTCGCAAAATATTTCTGCTGTTTTATGGTAATGTTTAATACTACTGTATTTGCTGCTGAGGAAATTGATGCGGAAAATGCAAGTAAATATACCAAAATTGGAACGTTATCAGTGACTGAAGATGGTTTTACAATGTCTGACGATGATCTTTCGCAAAAGGTTGATGAAAAGGGAGGAAAGTACTACGTTATTACTTCGAAGGAAGGAAAAGAAGAGCATAAGACTATTAACGCTGACATCTACAAGTGATGCCTTAGAAGGTGGCGATTGTTTTTGCCACCTTCATTGATAGTCTTAAAAAATGAATTAACCAATTCCAATTTTATATTTTTTTTCGTGGCGTGCGGCATTGTGTGCATGTTTGTATTTTATTTGTGCTTTCTATTTGTTTGTCAAATGATTAGATGATTCTTGTTGTTTTTGTTATTTTTTTTAGTTCTTAAATTGTTGCTTCCAATCAAACTGTTTTTCCTGAGTATGCTGAAAATACTAAGAATGTGGTACATGGTTGTATGAAGTTTATGTTGTTTTGGAATTTAAGATTGAAACGGTGTTGATGTTCGATTAGGTTGACTTTATATATTTCGATAAATTAGTAAGTTACAGCCGAATAAAGGCTGGGAAACATATAATACGATCAACTTAGCGTGGCATAGAATAGATTAATTAAACCAGATATGAACTGCAGCAATGTTAATCATAAACTATGAATAATGGTTCATTAGGCAAGCCTGCCAATACCCGCTGCGTTCAGCTCTCGGAAACGAACCTGTGCATGATCTTTGGCTCACCGCTGCGCCCGAAAGTCTGCTCCGGGCTTCAGCCCACGGCAGAAATGTGTGGCAGCACGCGAGGGCAGGCGATGACGTACCTTCTTGAACTGGAAGCGCTCACCGCGCCCTAAACGTCTTTAATCCTCGCCAGACAGCCGATCGTCAGCGTGCACATCACCAGCGCAATCCAAAACACCGTGTGATAGTTCCAGATTTCTGCAACGACACCTGCCATTGAGCCCGCGATAATCCAGCCCACGCGGGTGGTATTAGTATAAAGGGTGGTGGCAGAGCCTGCCTGGCCCGGCATCAGATCCTGGAAATAGAGCATGCCTATCCCGGCGAGAATGCCTATATAAATGGCGTTCAGCAGCTGTAAAGCCAGCAACAGCCCCGGCGTATGTACCGTCAGCATACCGATATAAAACAGCAGACCGGCGATGGCGGCGATGCGCATTAAAAAACGCTTTCCGAAGCGCTTTGCGTAATAGCCCGCAATGAGCATCGTCGGGATCTCAAGCCCGGCCGCGGTGCCCATCATGATGCCCGCCAGCTTCTCCGACAGGTGCAGTTCATCAATAATAAACAGCGGCATATTGATGATATACAGGCTGTTGGTGCCCCACATCAGCGTGCAGATAGCAAACAGGAGCAGGGCATCGCGGCGGTTGCGGCGCGGCGCTTCCAGCACGCCCGTTGCCACTTTGGTCTCTTTGCGCATGGACGGCAGGAAGAACCACACCAGCGCGCCGCACACCACAAACGCGACGGCCGCGCTCAGGTACATCACCGTAAAGCCAAAACCCATCGCCAGCGCGTAGGCCAGCGGCGGGCCAATCACCCATGCCAGCGACACCTGAGCACGCAGGAAAGAGCTGAACATCACCGCTTCACGTCCGGTATGGTCGGCGTGTTCGCGGGCAAGGGCGAACATCTGAGGGTTCGCCGTTGAGCCAAAGCTGCTCAGGAATACCCCGACGAAGAGCAGAATGAAATAGTTGCGGTTCCAGGCAAACAGAACGCAGGCCATGACCCCGAGCAGACAGCAGAAAACGATCAGGCTTTTGCGATCGCCTTTTCTGTCGGATCGTCCCGCCAGAAACTGGCTGACCAGGATGCCGATGATGGCGCTTCCGGTAAAAAAGAAGCCGACCATTGCCGGACGGACGTGAACCTCATTTGTCAGAAATAGGCTCAATGTTGGCGTCTGTAACGCACCGGCAATGCCCGTGAAGAAGGCAACAACCAGGAATGCCGCTGAGGTCAAATCAAAGGGCTTCGGCGAGACGGCCGCAGGGGGGTTATGCATGTTTTATAATTAGCGAGTAGCAGAGAGGGGCGGAGTTTACGCCGTCAGCTAAAAAATAAACAGTGGGTGCGGTCAATGATGCCACGAAAAATCAAAATGGCATTTCAACTTCCGTCCCACCCGGCTGACCTTAGCTGAAACTTTCTTGCTGAACTTCAGCAAAATTCAGCTGAACGAAGAAGAAATGTGCTGTATCTCTAAATTCTGATATCGCAAATACGAGTTTACTTGCAAGACATTGCAGAAAGCGCAAGACTTTTTGAAACGTTTCAGCGCTATCTTGTTTTAACAAACGGAGCAGGCTAGCGCATTTTTTCTCATTAAAGCTGAAACGATTCAAGTTCAGCAGGAGTGGAGAACCATGTTCCAGTTATCTGTTCAGGATATCCACCCGGGCGCTCAGGCCGGGGATAAAGAAGAGGCTATTCGCCAGGTTGCCGCTGCGCTTGTGCAGGCGGGTAACGTCGCGGACGGCTATGTAAACGGCATGCTGGCCCGCGAGCAGCAGACCTCAACCTTCCTCGGCAATGGCATTGCCATTCCGCACGGCACAACCGACACCCGCGATCAGGTGCTGAAAACCGGCGTTCAGGTTTATCAGTTCCCGCAGGGCGTGCTCTGGGGCGACGGTCAGGTGGCGTATGTGGCTATCGGTATCGCGGCCAGCAGCGACGAACACTTAGGTCTGCTGCGTCAGCTGACGCATGTCCTGAGCGATGACGATGTGGCTGAACAGCTGAAGTCCGCGACCACAGCTGAAGAGCTGCGCGCCTTGCTGATGGGCGAAAAACAGAGCGAAGCGCTGAAGCTGGATAACGAAACGCTGACGCTGGACGTGGTTGCCTCCGATCTGGTAACGCTGCAGGCGCTGAACGCGGGTCGTCTGAAAGAAGCCGGCGCGGCGGATGCCACGTTTGTGACGCGCGTGATTAACGATAAGCCGTTGAATCTGGGTCAGGGTATCTGGCTGAATGACAGTGCTGAAGGCAACCTGCGCAGCGCTATCGCCGTGAGCCGCGCGGCTAATGCGTTTGACGTAGAAGGCGAGCGCGCGGCCATGCTGGTGACCGTGGCAATGAACGATGAGCAGCCGGTTTCCGTGCTCAAGCGTCTTGGCGATCTGCTGCTGAACAACCAAGCTGAAAAACTGCTGAACGCTGATGCCTCTACCGTGCTGGCACTGCTGACCAGCGATGATGTGCAGACCGAAGACGTGCAGACCGCGGAGTTCGTGGTACGCAACGAGCACGGCCTGCATGCCCGTCCGGGCACCATGCTGGTGAATACCATTAAACAATTCGAGAGTGAGATCACCGTGGCGAATCTTGATGGCACGGGCAAACCGGCTAACGGCCGTAGTCTGATGAAAGTTGTCGCGCTGGGCGTGAAGAAAGGCCACCGTCTGCGTTTCACCGCGCAGGGTGCTGATGCTGAACAGGCGCTGAAAGCGATTGGCGACGCCATCGCGGCAGGTCTTGGGGAGGGCGCATAATGAGCAGACGTGTTGCGACTATTACGCTGAACCCGGCTTATGACCTGGTAGGATTTTGCCCGGAAATTGAGCGCGGCGAAGTCAACCTCGTGCGTACCACTGGCCTCCATGCTGCGGGCAAAGGGATTAACGTCGCGAAAGTGCTCAAGGATCTCGGTATCGATGTCACCGTGGGTGGATTCCTCGGTAAAGATAACCAGGATGGTTTCCAGCAGCTGTTCAGCGAGCTGGGCATTGCCAACCGTTTTCAGGTTGTTCAGGGCCGCACCCGAATCAACGTCAAGCTGACGGAGAAAGATGGTGAAGTGACCGATCTGAACTTCTCTGGCTTCGAAGTGACGCCGTCTGACTGGGAGCGTTTTGTTAACGACTCTCTGACCTGGCTTGGTCAGTTTGACATGGTCTGCGTCAGCGGCAGCCTGCCGTCCGGCGTGAGCCCGGAAGCGTTTACCGACTGGATGACGCGCCTGCGCAGCCAGTGCCCGTGCATTATTTTTGACAGCAGCCGCGACGCGCTGGTTGCCGGTCTGAAAGCCTCGCCGTGGCTGGTGAAGCCGAATCGCCGCGAGCTGGAGATCTGGGCGGGTCGTAAGCTGCCGGAATTAAAAGATGTGATTGACGCTGCCCATGCGCTGCGCGAGCAGGGTATCGCTCACGTGGTTATCTCGCTTGGTGCAGAAGGAGCGTTGTGGGTTAACGCTTCTGGCGAATGGATCGCCAAACCGCCGTCGGTTGACGTTGTCAGCACCGTTGGCGCAGGGGATTCGATGGTTGGCGGCCTGATTTATGGTCTGCTGATGCGTGAATCCAGTGAACATACTTTACGTCTTGCCACTGCCGTTGCTGCCCTGGCCGTAAGCCAGAGCAATGTCGGTATTACCGATCGTACCCAGTTAGCCGCGATGATGGCGCGCGTTGACTTAAAACCTTTTAACTAACAGCAGGAGAGGAATAATGAAAACGCTGCTGATCATTGACTCCGGTCTCGGACAGGCTCGCGCCTATATGGCGAAGACCTTGCTGGGAGCGGCGGCGAACAAAGCACATCTCGAGATCATTGATAACCCGGGCGATGCCGAACTGGTCATTGTCCTGGGCGACAACATCCCGGCTGACAGTGCGCTGAACGGCAAAAAAGTGTGGCTGGGCGATATTAATCGCGCGGTGGCACATCCGGAACTGTTCCTGAGCGAAGCGAAAGGGCACGCGTCTGTCTACAGCGCGCCTGTCGCGACGGCACCGGCTGCGGCCACGGGTCCGAAACGCGTTGTTGCGGTGACGGCCTGCCCGACGGGCGTAGCTCACACCTTCATGGCGGCTGAGGCCATTGAAACCGAAGCGAAAAAACGCGGCTGGTGGGTTAAAGTTGAAACGCGCGGCTCCGTCGGTGCCGGCAACGCTATCACCCCTGAAGAAGTGGCTGAGGCCGATCTGGTGATTGTGGCGGCGGATATCGAAGTGGACCTGGCGAAATTTGCCGGTAAGCCAATGTACCGCACGTCTACCGGCCTGGCGCTGAAAAAGACCGCGCAGGAGTTTGATAAAGCGCTGGTGGAAGCGAAGCCGTATCAGGCAACCGGCGCGCGTCAAACCGCGACGGAAGGTAAGAAAGAGTCTGCAGGCGCCTATCGCCATCTGTTGACCGGTGTGTCTTACATGCTGCCGATGGTAGTTGCAGGTGGTCTGTGTATCGCCCTCTCGTTCGCATTTGGTATTACCGCGTTTAAAGAGCAAGGCACGCTGGCCGCTGCGTTAATGCAGATTGGCGGCGGTTCCGCGTTCGCACTGATGGTTCCCGTTCTGGCAGGCTTTATTGCCTTCTCCATCGCTGACCGTCCAGGCCTGACGCCGGGGCTTATCGGCGGTATGCTGGCCGTGAGCACCGGTTCCGGCTTTATCGGCGGTATCATCGCGGGCTTCCTGGCCGGTTACGTCGCGAAGCTCATCAGCTCGAAGCTCAAGCTGCCGCAGAGTATGGAAGCGCTGAAGCCGATTCTGATCATCCCGCTGATTTCCAGCCTGGCGGTCGGTCTGGCGATGATTTACCTGATTGGTAAGCCGGTTGCGGGTATCCTGGCGGGTCTGACCCACTGGCTGCAAACCATGGGCACCGCGAATGCGGTTCTGCTGGGCGCAATTCTCGGCGGCATGATGTGTACCGACATGGGTGGTCCGGTGAACAAAGCGGCGTACGCCTTTGGTGTTGGCCTGCTGAGTACCCAGACCTACGCACCGATGGCAGCGATCATGGCGGCAGGTATGGTGCCTCCTCTGGCGCTCGGCCTGGCGACGATTATTGCCCGTCGTAAGTTCGATAAAGCGCAGCAGGAAGGCGGTAAAGCCGCGCTGGTGCTGGGTCTGTGCTTCATCACCGAAGGTGCGATTCCGTTCGCGGCCCGTGACCCAATGCGTGTACTGCCGTGCTGTATCGCGGGTGGTGCAGTGACCGGGGCGATCTCCATGGCGATTGGCGCAAAACTGATGGCACCACACGGCGGTCTGTTCGTGCTGCTTATCCCTGGCGCCATCACGCCGGTGCTGGGCTACCTGCTGGCCATCGTTGCCGGTACGCTGGTGGCGGGTCTGTCATACGCGGTGCTGAAACGTCCTGAAGCGGAAGTCGTGGCGAAAGCAGCGTAAGCGATAAACCACAAAAAAGCCGGGTTGCATTATGCACCCGGCTTTTTTTATGCCGCCTGTTCAGCGGTTTGCTGTGCCTTCAGCCAGGCAATCTCTTCAGCCCAGATGTCCGGATTAATGGTTTCCAGCACCATCGGAATACCGTCGAAGCGGGCGTCCTGCATAATGAAGCGGAACGCATCGTGGCCAATGTTGCCTTCACCCAGGCTGTGGTGGCGGTCAACGCGGCTGCCAAAGGCGCTTTTCGCATCGTTTAAGTGCATTCCGCGCAGGTACTTAAAGCCAACAATGCGCTCGAACTCATCGAACGTGTTTTTCGTTGCCTCGGTGGTACGCAGGTCATAGCCGGCGGCAAACGCGTGGCAGGTATCAATGCACACGCCAACGCGGGATTTATCCTCCACGCCGTGGATGATCGCCGCCAGATGTTCAAACTTAAAGCCGAGGTTGCTGCCCTGACCGGCGGTATTCTCTATTACCGCGGTGACGCCTTTGGTCTTGTCCAGCGTGATGTTGATGGATTCGGCAATGCGCGCCAGGCAGGCATCTTCATCGATTTGCATCAGATGGCTTCCCGGATGGAAGTTCAGCAGCGTCAGCCCAAGCTGTTCGCAGCGCTGAACTTCATCAAGAAACGCCTCGCGGGATTTTTCCAGCGCCTCTTCAACCGGGTGACCGAGGTTGATCAGGTAGCTGTCGTGGGGAAGGATCTGGCCTGGCCCGTAGTGATACTTTTCACAGGCGGCTTTGAAATCATCAATCACGTCAGCGGTGAGCGGCGCGGCGCGCCACTGGCGCTGGTTTTTGGTGAACAGGGCGAAAGCGGTCGCCTCGATTTCGGCGGCGCGAATGGCGGCATTCGCAAGGCCACCTGCAGCGCTGACGTGCGCTCCAACATATTTCATAAAAAAACTCCTGCTAACCCGAAACGCTTATGATAACGGGTTAGCAGGAGAAGGACGAGATGGTTTATGCCATCAGGCTATGGACCGCGAGGTTAATCGCACCGCCCCCGACAATTAGCCAGATGAAGAGCACCAGTGCCATCAGCAGCGGTTTGGCACCGGCTTTTTTCAGCGCGCTGACGTGTGTGGTCACCCCCAGCGCCGCCATGGCCATCGCCAGCAGCACGGTATCCAGCGTCACCAGCATATCCACCACCGCTTTCGGCAGCAGGTGGAAGGAGTTGAAAATCGCCACCACGATGAACAGGATCGCAAACCACGGAATGGTGATTTTGCTTTTCTCGCTGCCGCCTGCCGGTGCCAGCTGCTTAACCCGCGCCGCGAGGAAAATCAGGAACGGCGCCAGCATCATTACGCGCAGCATTTTGGCAATCACCGCCGCGTTTTCGGCTTCCGGGTTAATGGCATGTCCTGCCGCCACCACCTGAGCCACTTCGTGCATGGTCGAACCGATATAGATGCCGTAGGTTTCCGGGCTAAACCAGTGGGCAACCAGCGGATACATCGCCGGGTAGAGGAAGATCGCCAGCGTACCGAAGATCACCACCGTCGCCACCGCCACGGTCACCTTGCTGGCTTCGGCTTTAACGACGGGCTCTGTTGCCAGCACCGCCGCGGCCCCGCAGATACTGCTCCCGGCACCGATCAGCCAGCTGGTTTGCTTATCCAGGCCAAAGACTTTCTGGCCGATAAAGCAGGCCAGCAAAAAGGTGCTGGTCAGGGTCAGGACGTCGATGGCAATTCCGCTCACGCCCACGTCCGCAATCTGCGAAAAGGTGAGACGGAAGCCATAAAGGATGATCCCGAGACGCAGCAGGTGCTGTTTGGCAAAGATCACGCCGCCGTCGCAGGATTTCCAGATATGTGGGTAAACGGTATTTCCCACGACCATGCCCAGCAAAATGGCCAGCGTCAACGCGCTGAAACCTGCGCCTGCGATAGCCGGGATGCTGCCGCCCCATAATGCTACTGCGGTCACTGCTGCGCTAAGCGCGAGGCCCGGCACGAAGTGCCAAACTGTACGATGATGTTGTAAGGTGATTTCTGACATAACCTTCTCCTTTGTCTGGCTAAAGGTTACGGCGCTCTGGCTTAAAAATAAAATTGATTATATACTTATAATCAATCTATATAAGTGGTAAGCAACCATGCACATTACATTGCGTCAGCTGGAAGTGTTTGCCGAGGTGCTGAAAAGCGGCTCGACGACCCAGGCGTCACAAATGCTGGCGCTCTCGCAGTCTGCGGTAAGCGCGGCGTTGACCGATCTTGAAGGACAGCTGGGCGTGCAGCTGTTCGACCGGGTAGGGAAGCGACTGGTAGTCAACGAGCACGGTCGTCTTCTTTATCCACGCGCGCTGGCGCTGCTGGAGCAGGCTATCGAAATCGAACAGCTGTTCCGCGAAGACAACGGTGCGATCCGCGTCTACGCCAGCAGCACCATTGGGAACTACATCCTGCCGGAAGTGATTGCCCGCTACCGCCGGGATTTCCCGACCCTGCCGCTGGAGATGAGCGTGGGCAATAGCCAGGACGTTATCAACGCGGTGATCGATTTCCGCGTGGATATCGGCCTCATCGAAGGGCCCTGCCATAACGTCGATATCATTGCCGAGCCCTGGCTGGAAGATGAACTGGTGGTGTTTGCGTCCCCGGCCTCGTCGTTATTGCAGGGCGAGGTGACGCTGGAGCGCCTGGCACAGGCGCAGTGGATCCTGCGCGAGCAGGGCTCCGGCACGCGTGAAATTGTCGATTATCTGCTGCTTTCCCATCTGCCGCATTTCCAGTTAGGGATGGAGCTTGGGAACTCTGAGGCTATCAAGCACGCGGTGCGTCATGGCCTGGGGATCAGCTGTCTTTCCCGGCGCGTCATTGCCGAACAGCTTGAGACGGGGTCGCTGGTTGAAATCCCGGTTCCGTTGCCGAAACTGGTGCGCACGCTATGGTGCATCCATCATCGTCAGAAACACCTTTCCAGCTCTCTGCAGCGTTTTCTGCGCTACTGCGCCATTTAACGTTTCCCGGTGGCGCTTCGCTTACCGGGGCTACGCGCGCCTGTCACCCCACGTTTTTATGCTTTACTTATAATCCTGGCCGAGTCATGAAGCTCTCTTATAACTGAGTATTTCTGCCGGAAGGAACGCGGATCGTCTGCTACAATCGCGCCTCATTTATTAAATGGACAGCATTTTCATATGGTTTCAGAAATTAAAACCACAGAAGCGCCCACGCTACGTCGTGAACTCAAGGCGCGTCACCTGACGATGATCGCCATTGGCGGCTCAATCGGTACAGGTCTTTTCGTTGCCTCTGGCGCAACGATTTCGGCAGCAGGCCCGGGTGGGGCGCTCTTCTCTTATATCCTGATTGGCCTGATGGTGTACTTCCTGATGACCAGTCTCGGCGAACTGGCCGCGTACATGCCGGTATCCGGTTCGTTCTCGACCTACGGTCAAAAATACGTTGAAGAAGGCTTCGGCTTCGCGCTGGGCTGGAACTACTGGTACAACTGGGCGGTCACTATCGCCGTTGACCTTGTCGCCGCACAGCTGGTGATGAACTGGTGGTTCCCGGATACGCCGGGCTGGATCTGGAGCGCCCTGTTCCTGGCCGTCATCTTCCTGCTGAACTACATCTCCGTGCGCGGTTTCGGCGAAGCGGAATACTGGTTCTCTTTGATCAAAGTGGCAACCGTCATCATCTTTATCGTCGTCGGTGTGGCGATGATCGTTGGTATTTTCAAAGGCGCAGAACCTGCGGGCTGGAGTAACTGGGCGATAGGCGATGCGCCGTTTGCCGGTGGCCTTTCGGCGATGATTGGCGTGGCGATGATTGTCGGCTTCTCCTTCCAGGGGACCGAGCTGATTGGTATCGCCGCCGGTGAGTCAGAGAATCCGGAGAAAAATATTCCGCGTGCGGTCCGTCAGGTATTCTGGCGTATCCTGCTGTTCTATGTGTTCGCGATCCTGATTATCAGCCTGATCATCCCGTACACCGATCCAAGCCTGCTGCGTAATGACGTAAAAGACATTAGCGTCAGCCCGTTCACGCTGGTCTTCCAGCACGCCGGTCTGCTTTCGGCCGCGGCGGTGATGAACGCCGTTATCCTGACCGCAGTGCTTTCAGCCGGTAACTCCGGGATGTACGCGTCCACCCGTATGCTCTACACGCTGGCATGCGACGGTAAGGCGCCGCGTATCTTTGCGAAACTGTCCCGTGGCGGTGTGCCGCGTAACGCGCTGTACGCCACAACGGTGATTGCCGGTCTGTGCTTCCTGACCTCCATGTTTGGCAACCAGACGGTGTACCTGTGGCTGCTTAACACGTCCGGGATGACGGGCTTTATTGCCTGGCTGGGGATAGCTATTAGCCACTACCGTTTCCGCCGCGGTTTCGTCAAGCAGGGGCACGATATTAACTCGCTGCCGTATCGCTCCGGCTTCTTCCCGCTGGGTCCTATTTTCGCCTTCATTCTGTGCCTGATCATTACGCTGGGACAGAACTATGAAGCGTTCCTGGCGGACACCATTGACTGGGGCGCCGTCACGGCGACCTACATTGGTATTCCGCTGTTCCTCGTCATCTGGTTTGGCTACAAGCTGACGAAAGGAACAAAATTCGTTCGCTACAGTGAAATGGAATTCCCGGAACGATTTAAACAATAACCGCACTTCCTCTCTTTTAACCCGCTCATTCGAGCGGGTTTTTTTATTCCCGCATTCTGATACAAAGATATATTTCTTAACAATTTAATTGATAATAATTATCGTTTGCTTTATCGTTATCAAAAATAAGCGTGTCACCGACCCACCGCAGATGTGGGCGGCAAGGAAGACGCTGTGAGCAATGATGATTTGATTTAGTTGTATTTACCTCATGGAGATATGGAATGTTTAGGTTGAATCCCTTCGTCAGGGGAGGACTTTGTGCGTCCGCAATGTCCCTGGCCCTGCCTGTTATCGCAGCGGAATCCGGCGACACAATGGTTGTAACGGCCTCCGCGACCGAGCAAAACCTGAAAGACGCCCCGGCAAGCATCAGCGTGATTAGCCAGGAAGATTTGCAGCGCAAACCCGTTCAGAATCTGAAAGATGTGTTACGGGAGGTGCCGGGCGTTCAGCTCACGAGCGAAGGGGACAACCGTAAAGGGGTAAGTATTCGTGGACTGGACAGCAGCTATACGCTGATCCTGATCGACGGCAAGCGCGTCAACTCGCGTAACGCGGTATTCCGCCATAATGATTTCGACCTCAACTGGGTGCCGGTTGACGCCATCGAACGAATCGAAGTGGTACGCGGACCGATGTCTTCTCTTTACGGTTCCGATGCGCTGGGCGGCGTGGTGAACATTATCACCAAAAAAATCGGCCAGAAATGGACGGGCACCCTGAGCGCCGATTCCACGATTCAGGAGCACCGGGACCGTGGAGACACCTACAACGGGCAGTTCTATACCAGCGGTCCGCTGGTGGACGGCCTGCTGGGGCTGAAAGCCTACGGTAGCCTCGCGAAGCGTGAGAAAGACGGTCAGCAGAAGTCCTCTACCACGGCGAGTGGTGAAACGCCGCGCATTGAGGGCTTCACCAGCCGCGATGCGAATGTGGAGTTCGCCTGGACACCGTCTGAAAACCACGACTTTACGGCGGGCTACGGCTTCGACCGTCAGGATCGCGACTCGGATTCCCTCGATAAAAACCGCCTTGAGCGTCAGAACTACTCTCTCAGCCACAACGGCCGTTGGGGCGTCGGCAACAGCGAGCTGAAGGTTTACGGCGAAAAGGTGGATAACAAAAACCCGGGCAACAGCAATCCGATTACCTCCGAGAGCAACGCGGTGGACGGGAAATACGTGCTGCCTCTGGGCGAAATCAACCAGCTGCTGACCTTCGGCGGGGAATGGCGTCACGATAAGCTGAAGGATCCGGTCAACCTGACGGGCGGTTCCAGCAGCAGTACCTCGACAAGCCAGTATGCCCTGTTCCTTGAAGATGAGTGGCGTATCTTTGAACCTCTGGCGCTGACCACCGGCATCCGTATGGATGACCATGATACCTACGGTGACCACTGGAGCCCGCGAGCCTATCTGGTTTACAACGCGACCGATACCGTAACGGTGAAAGGGGGCTGGGCCACCGCGTTTAAAGCGCCGTCGCTGCTGCAGCTTAGCCCGGACTGGGTCACCGGCTCGTGTCGCGGTGCCTGTGAGATTGTCGGTAACCCGGATCTGAAACCAGAAACCAGCGAGAGCTTCGAATTCGGTCTGTACTACAGCGGGGAAGAAGGCTGGTTAGAGGGCGTGCAGGCCAGCGTCACCACCTTCCAGAATAACGTGGATGACCGCATCAGCATCAGCCGTACGGCCAATGCAAAACAGGCCCAGGGCTACCCTAACTATGTTGGACTGAATGCGGACGGTGAGCCGATTTTCCGCTACTACAACGTTAACAAGGCGCGCATCCGCGGGGTGGAAACCGAGCTGAAATTCCCGCTGGCGGACGACTGGAAAGTGACCCTTAACTACACCTACAACGACGGACGTGATATCAGCAACGGCGGCAACAAGCCGTTGTCCGATTTGCCGTTCCACACCGCCAACGGTACCGTTGACTGGAAGGCAACGCAGGACTGGTCGTTCTACGTTCAGGGCAACTACACCGGTGAGAAACGCGCGCTGACCAGCAGTGCAGCAACGCCGGGTGGCTATGTCATCTGGAATACCGGCGCCGCGTGGCAGGCGACGAAAAGCGTGAAGCTGCGCGCGGGCGTGCAGAACCTGCTGGATAAAGATCTGAGCCGCGACGATTACAGCTATACGGAAGATGGCCGTCGCTACTTTGTCGGTGTGGATTACAAGTTCTGATGCGGCCAGGGTAAAAGCAAAACGGCAACGTAAGTTGCCGTTTTTAGTATTTGTTCCCTCTCCCTGTGGGAGAGGGCCAGGGTGAGGGCATCAGAGCGCACACACTCGCACTTACCCAAACAAATGCTCCGCATGGAAGCGGAGATGATCCTCAATAAATGACGCGATGAAGTAATAGCTGTGGTCATACCCCGGCTGAATGCGCAGCGTCAGCGGCCAGTCCTTCTGGCGTGCCGCTTCTGCGAGCACCGCAGGCTGTAGCTGCCCGGCGAGGAACTGATCCGCATCGCCCTGATCGACAAGCATCGGGATCGCATTTGCCGAGCTGCTGTCCAGCATTAGCGCACAGCTGTCCCATTCCTGCCATTTTGCTTCATCTTCACCCAGATAATTTGTGAAAGCTTTTTGCCCCCATGGCACCTGCGTTGGGTTCACAATTGGCGCAAATGCCGACACGCTGACGTATTTTCCCGGATTTTTTAACGCCATGATCAGCGCCCCGTGACCGCCCATAGAGTGTCCGCTGATGGCGCAGCGGTCGCTTACCGCAAACCCGGACTGAATCAGCGCGGGCAGCTCGTCGCGAATGTAGTCATACATGCGGTAGTGGCCTGCCCACGGCTGCTCGGTCGCATTGAGATAAAACCCGGCGCCTTTACCCAGGTCGTATCCTGCATCGTCGGCTACATCATCACCACGCGGGCTGGTATCAGGCATCACCAGCGCAATACCCAGCTCGGCGGCAAGTCGCTGCGCGCCCGCTTTGGTGGTGAAGTTTTCGTCGTTGCAGGTCAGGCCTGAAAGCCAGAACAGAACCGGCGGATTTTCCGTCGGCGGCAGGAAAATGCTGAACGTCATCGCACAGTTCAGGACGGTGGAGTCATGCCGCCAGCGCTGCTGTCGACCTTCAAAACAACGGTGCTCTTCGAGCAGTTCCATGCAGGGCTCCTTAATGAGAATGCGTATTCATAAAAACCATAATACAGCCTTTTCATTGACCTGTGAGTAACTTTCACTTTCGCCAGACGGCGAGATGCTGCATCATAAATTTACTTTTCTTTAACAATTGGAGCGGTCATGGCGCTGCGTATTGCGCTCAGTGGATTTGTCGTTCTGGTGGTGGCGATGGGAATAGGGCGCTTTGCCTTTACGCCTCAGGTGCCGCTCATGATTGCTGCCGGGCAGCTTACGCTGACCAGCGCGGGTCTGGTGGCGGCGATGAACTATCTGGGCTATCTGGTGGGCGCATGGGATGCCATGCGCGCGCACCGCTTTGTGGAAACGCGCCTCTGGCTTGGCATCACCGGCGCGGTTGCGCTGACGCTGCTCTCCGCGGCGGCGGATAACGCCGTCGTGCACGGCCTGCTGCGCTTCGTGATTGGCTGCATGAGCGGCTGGTCGATGGTACTCATTGCCGCCTGGACCAACGAACGGCTGGGGCAGCTGGGTAAACCGGGCCTGAGCGCCGCCGTGTTTGCCGGGCCAGGGGCGGGTATTGCCCTGAGCGGGCTGCTCGCCGTCTATATCCAGGCGAAATCCCTTTCGGCCGGGGCGGCATGGCAAATCTACGGCGTGCTGGCTCTGGTGCTGATTGCGCTGGTGGCGCGCTACCTGCCGCGATCCGGGCAGCTCCATCGCCCCGGCACCGCGCCGGAGCCGCTGGTGCTGACGGCGGATTTAAAGCGCCTGGTCTGGAGCTACAGCCTGGCCGGGTTTGGCTATATCCTCCCGGCGACATTTCTGTCGCAAATGGCTGCGGTGCGTTTTCCCGGCAGCCTGTTCGCCCAGTTTGTCTGGCCGATTTTTGGTATCGCCGCCGTGGTGGGCATTGCGCTCAGTATTCTTTTACGCCATACCTCAACGGCGAACCGCAGGCTGGCTATCGTGCTGTGGTTACAGGGGGCTGGCGTGCTGGCGGCCTGGCTGCTGCCGGGGATTGGCGGTTTGCTGACGGGCGGGCTGCTGGTGGGCGGCGGTTTTTTGTGTGCCGTGCAGCTCTCTCTTTTATACGGCCGCGAGCTGGCGCCAAACCATACGCGCTATATGGCAGGCCTGCTCACCACCGGGTATGCGATTGGTCAATTGATTGGCCCGATGACCTCGGCGTTATCAACCTGGCTTACCCACCGGCTGGAGTCCGCGCTGGGGCTGGCGGGCGTTGCGCTGTTCGTCGGCGGAGCGCTGGTCTGGAATCGTCACGCTGAAAGGCAACAGCAATTGCAATAATTATCGTCGTGAATACTGGATTATGTGCGCCGCCTCACGCACAATGAGCGCATACTTTTGCCACAACGAGGGCAAAAGACGCCACACCTGCAGGAGAACAAAATGTCATCACTCAGTAAAGAAGCTGCCCTGGTCCACGAAGCCCTGGTTGCGCGCGGTCTTGAAACGCCACTGCGTCCGCCCGTACAGGATTTGGACAATGAAACCCGCAAGCGTCTGATTGCCGGTCATATGACCGAGATCATGGAGCTGCTGAATCTCGATCTGAGTGACGACAGTCTGATGGAGACGCCGCACCGCATCGCGAAAATGTACGTCGACGAAATTTTCTCCGGGCTGGATTACGCCAATTTCCCGAAAATCACCGTCATTGAAAACAAGATGAAAGTGGATGAAATGGTGACGGTACGCGATATCACGCTGACCAGCACCTGCGAACACCACTTCGTGACCATCGACGGTAAAGCGACCGTGGCGTATATCCCAAAAGATACGGTGATTGGCCTGTCGAAAATCAACCGCATCGTGCAGTTCTTTGCTCAGCGTCCGCAGGTGCAGGAGCGTCTGACGCAGCAGATCCTGACCGCGCTGCAAACGCTGCTGGGCACCAATAACGTGGCCGTCTCTATCGACGCGGTTCACTACTGCGTGAAGGCGCGCGGCGTGCGTGATGCGACCAGTGCAACGACCACCACGTCGCTGGGCGGCCTGTTTAAATCGAGCCAGAATACCCGCCAGGAGTTCCTGCGCGCCGTACGTCACCACAACTAAGTCTTACAGGGCAGGAACCATGGAGCGAAACGTCACGCTCGATTTTGTTCGCGGCGTCGCCATTCTCGGTATCCTGCTGCTTAATATCAGCGCCTTCGGCCTGCCGAAGGCGGCTTATCTCAATCCTGCCTGGTATGGCGACATCACGCGCAGTGATGCCTGGACCTGGGCTGTCCTCGATCTCTTCGCGCAGGTTAAATTCCTCACGCTGTTTGCCCTGCTGTTTGGTGCAGGTCTGCAACTCCTCCTCAAACGCGGTACGCGCTGGATCCAGTCGCGCCTGACGCTGCTGGTTCTCCTCGGCTTTATCCACGGCCTTTTCTTCTGGGACGGCGATATTCTTCTCGCGTATGGGTTAGTCGGGCTCATCTGCTGGCGTCTGATTCGCGATGCGCACAGCGTAAAAAGCCTGTTTAACACCGGCGTGATGCTCTATGTCATGGGGCTTGGGGTCCTGCTGCTGCTGGGGATGATCTCCGGCGAGGCGACGAACCGTTCCTGGATCCCGGATGCCGCTAACCTGCAGTACGAACAGTACTGGAAGCTGAAAGGCGGTACGGAAGCGATAAGCAACCGCGCGGATATGCTGGGGGATAACCTCCTTGCGCTGGGCGCGCAATACGGCTGGCAGCTGGCGGGCATGATGCTGATGGGGGCGTCACTGATGCGCACCGGCTGGCTGAAAGGGGAGTTCAGCCTGCGTCACTATCGGCGAACAGGTGTCGGGCTGGTGCTGATCGGCGTGCTGATTAACCTCCCGGCGATAATCACGCAGTGGCACATCCACTGGGATTACCGCTGGTGCGCGTTCCTGCTCCAGGTGCCGCGCGAACTGAGCGCGCCGTTCCAGACCATCGGATACGCGGCGTTGATCTATGGCTTCTGGCCAACGCTTTCCCGCCTGTGGATCGTCAGCGCTATCGCCTGCGTAGGCCGCATGGCGTTGAGCAATTACCTCCTGCAAACGCTTCTCTGCACCACGCTTTTCTATCATCTTGGCCTGTTTATGAAATTCGACCGCCTCATGCTGCTGGCGTTTGTTATTCCGGTCTGGGTGATTAACCTGGCGTTTTCTGTTCTCTGGCTACGCTATTTCCGCCAGGGACCGCTGGAGTGGGTGTGGCGTCAGTTAACCGCACATGCTTCAGGGGTATCATTGAGGAACACATCCAGATAACGATCTGGATCACAATCATTAACAAAACGGATGTAAGCGTTTTCATGAGTGTGAGCTTCTTCACGTAGTCCCCTTTCTCTCGCTGCCAAAATAGCCACCTTGCTAAACACAGGGGGTGTCTGTGAGTTGCTGCAATCCTTTGAAGGATGGTGAATATGATCACCATTCGTGACGTCGCCCGTCAGGCGGGCGTTTCTGTGGCTACCGTCTCACGCGTGCTGAACAATAGCGCGCTGGTCAGCCCTGAAACCCGTGAAACCGTAATGAAAGCCGTGACCCAGCTCGGGTACCGGCCAAATGCCAATGCCCAGGCGCTTGCGACGCAGGTCAGCGACACCATCGGCGTGGTGGTGATGGATGTATCGGATGCCTTTTTCGGCGCGCTGGTCAAAGCGGTCGACGTGGTCGCCCAGCAGCATCAAAAATATGTCCTGATCGGCAATAGCTATCATGAGGCGGAAAAGGAGCGCCATGCCATCGAAGTGCTGATCCGCCAGCGCTGTAACGCCTTGATTGTCCATTCAAAAGCCTTGAGCGATGAAGAGCTAACCGGCTTTATGGATCAGATCCCGGGCATGGTACTGATCAACCGCATCGTTCCCGGCTATGCCCATCGCTGCGTCGGGCTGGATAACGTCAGCGGCGCCATGATGGCGACGAAAATGCTCATCAACAACGGGCATCAGCGGATCGGTTATCTGGCCTCCAGCCATCATATTGAAGATGACGACCTGCGGCGCGAGGGGTGGCAAAACGCCCTGAAAGAGCACGGCATTACGCCGTCAGAAAGCTGGACAGGCACAGGTACACCGGACATGCAGGGCGGTGAGGCGGCGATGGTGGAGCTGCTGGGCCGCAACCTGCAGCTTACTGCGGTGTTTGCCTATAACGACAGCATGGCGGCAGGCGCCCTGACGGCGCTGAAGGATAACGGCATTGCGGTGCCACAGCATTTATCACTCATTGGTTTTGATGATATCCCGATTGCCCGTTACACCGACCCGCAGCTGACAACGGTGCGTTACCCCATTGCCTCTATGGCGAAACTGGCGACTGAGCTGGCGTTACAGGGGGCTGCAGGGCTGCTGGATCCGGGCGCAACGCACTGTTTCATGCCGACTTTGGTGCGTCGGCACTCCGTCGCGGCCCGGCAAATTGTGGTTCCGATCACTAACTGATTACTTGAGGTGATGTAACCGTTTTCAATCTGTGAGTAAATTCACAGTATCTTAACAAGGCGCTGACTATGATGTCAGCGTTTTAGAGGCTGAAACGCTATGTAACGGTGATTATTCACTTTCACTATAGCCAATGTGCCGCAAACAACGAATAAAACGCATTTCTGGAGCGTTACCGAACACGGAAGATAGAAATTTTATAAGTGAACTTCGGCTGTCAGTAACGTTTTATTAACACCTGCCCGCCGATCGTTATTCACAAGAACTACCCTGCATAAAAAAACCGGAGATACCATGAATAAGAAGGTGTTGACCCTGTCTGCCGTAATGGCAAGCATGCTTTTTGGTGCAGCAGCGCACGCTGCGGATACCCGTATTGGTGTGACCATCTATAAATACGACGACAACTTCATGTCTGTTGTACGTAAAGCGATTGAGAAAGATGCGAAAGCAGCGCCAGACGTTCAGCTGCTGATGAACGACTCCCAGAACGACCAGTCCAAACAGAACGACCAGATCGACGTTCTGCTGGCGAAAGGCGTGAAAGCCCTGGCCATCAACCTGGTTGACCCGGCTGCAGCAGGCACGGTTATTGAAAAAGCGCGCGGCCAGAACGTGCCAATCGTCTTCTTCAACAAAGAACCTTCCCGTAAAGCGCTGGATAGCTACGACAAAGCGTATTACGTCGGTACCGACTCCAAAGAGTCCGGTATTATTCAGGGCGATCTGATCGCGAAACACTGGGCGGCGAACCCGAACTGGGACCTGAACAAAGACGGTCAGATTCAGTTCGTGCTGCTGAAAGGCGAACCCGGCCACCCGGATGCTGAAGCCCGTACCACCTACGTTATCAAAGAGCTGAACGACAAGGGTCTGAAAACCCAGCAGCTGGCGTTAGATACCGCGATGTGGGATACCGCTCAGGCGAAAGATAAAATGGACGCGTGGCTGTCCGGCCCTAACGCAAACAAAATCGAAGTGGTTATCGCGAACAACGATGCGATGGCAATGGGTGCGGTAGAAGCGCTGAAAGCACACAACAAATCCTCCATTCCTGTGTTCGGCGTAGATGCACTGCCAGAAGCGCTGGCGCTGGTTAAATCCGGTGCGATGGCCGGTACCGTTCTGAACGATGCCAACAACCAGGCGAAAGCGACCTTCGATCTGGCGAAAAACCTGGCCGATGGCAAAGGCGCGGCCGATGGCACCAGCTGGAAAATTGAAAACAAAATCGTTCGCGTACCTTACGTGGGCGTAGACCAGTCCAACCTGGCTGAGTTTATCGGTAAATAAGTTAGCGGTACTGTCTCCACTGGGCGCAATTCGTTGCGCCCTTTTATAACGCGATATGCGAGGCCAACAAGGTATAATTATGGTCAGCACAAATACTCAGTCATCCGGTGAATACCTGTTGGAAATGAGCGGTATCAACAAGTCATTTCCCGGCGTTAAGGCACTCGATAATGTTAATTTAAAAGTTCGTCCTCACTCTATTCATGCCCTGATGGGGGAGAACGGTGCGGGTAAATCAACATTATTAAAATGTCTTTTTGGGATCTATCAAAAAGATTCTGGCAGCATTCTTTTTCAGGGGAAAGAGATCGATTTCCATTCAGCGAAAGAAGCACTGGAAAACGGTATCTCGATGGTTCACCAGGAATTAAACCTGGTGCTGCAGCGTTCAGTCATGGATAACATGTGGTTGGGGCGTTATCCAACCAAGGGTGTCTTTGTCGATCAGGACAAAATGTATCGCGACACCAAAGCGATTTTTGATGAGCTGGATATTGATATCGATCCGCGCGCCCGCGTGGGAACATTATCCGTCTCCCAGATGCAGATGATCGAAATCGCCAAAGCGTTCTCCTATGATGCGAAAATCGTCATCATGGACGAACCGACATCGTCATTAACGGAAAAAGAGGTTAATCACCTTTTTACCATTATTCGTAAGCTAAAAGATCGCGGCTGCGGCATTGTGTATATCTCCCACAAAATGGAAGAGATCTTCCAGCTGTGCGATGAGATTACCATTCTGCGCGACGGTCAGTGGATTGCCACGCAGCCGCTGGAAGGGCTGGACATGGACAAGATCATCGCCATGATGGTCGGCCGTTCCCTTAACCAGCGCTTCCCGGACAAAGAAAACAAGCCGGGCGAAGTGATCCTGGAAGTACGTAATCTGACCTCGTTACGTCAGCCGTCTATTCGCGATGTCTCCTTCGACCTGCACCAGGGCGAAATCCTGGGGATTGCCGGTCTGGTCGGGGCAAAACGTACCGATATCGTGGAAACTCTGTTCGGTATCCGTGAGAAAGCCGAAGGCACTATTACGCTGCACGGTAAGAAAATTAACAACCACAACGCCAACGAAGCCATTAATAATGGTTTTGCGCTGGTGACGGAAGAGCGTCGTTCGACCGGTATTTATGCCTATCTGGATATTAACTTTAACTCGTTAATTTCTAACATTCGCAATTACAAAAACAAAGTCGGGCTGCTGGATAACTCCCGCATGAAGAGTGATACCCAATGGGTTATTGACTCCATGCGCGTGAAAACGCCAGGACACCGCACCCAAATTGGTTCGCTGTCAGGCGGTAACCAGCAGAAAGTCATTATCGGACGTTGGTTATTAACCCAGCCAGAAATTCTGATGCTGGATGAACCGACCCGCGGTATTGACGTCGGCGCGAAGTTTGAAATTTATCAGCTGATTGCCGAGCTGGCGAAAAAGAATAAAGGGATCATTATTATTTCTTCCGAAATGCCGGAATTGTTAGGGATCACGGATCGTATTCTGGTTATGAGCAATGGTCTCGTTGCCGGTATTGTTGACACCAAAACGACAACGCAAAACGAAATTTTGCGTCTTGCGTCTTTGCACCTTTAAGATCAGGGGCTCCTCATGAGTGCGTTAAATAAAAAAAGTTTTCTCACTTACCTGAAAGAAGGCGGTATTTACGTTGTTCTTTTAGTACTGCTGGCTATCATCATTTTCCAGGACCCTACGTTCTTAAGCCTGCTGAACCTGAGTAACATTCTGACCCAGTCCTCCGTGCGTATTATCATTGCGCTGGGCGTGGCGGGCCTGATCGTGACCCAGGGGACGGACCTTTCTGCCGGTCGTCAGGTGGGTCTGGCGGCGGTTATCGCGGCAACCCTGCTGCAGTCGATGGAAAATGCCAACAAGGTCTTCCCGGAAATGGCCACCATGCCGATTTTCGTGGTGATCCTGATTGTCTGCGCCATCGGTGCGGTGATTGGTCTGATCAACGGTATTATTATCGCCTACCTGAACGTGACGCCGTTTATCACCACGCTGGGTACGATGATCATCGTTTACGGTATCAACTCCCTGTACTACGACTTTGTCGGTGCTTCCCCCATCTCGGGTTTTGACAGCGGCTTCTCGACCTTTACGCAAGGGTTCATCGCGCTGGGCAGCTTCCGCCTGTCGTATATCACCTTCTATGCGCTGATTGCGGTGGCCTTCGTCTGGATCCTGTGGAACAAAACGCGCTTTGGTAAAAACATCTTCGCTATCGGCGGTAACCCGGAAGCGGCGAAAGTGTCCGGCGTGAACGTTGCCCTGAACCTGCTCATCATTTATGCCCTGTCCGGCGTGTTCTACGCCTTCGGCGGGATGCTGGAAGCGGGCCGTATCGGCTCTGCAACCAACAACCTCGGCTTCATGTACGAGCTGGATGCGATCGCAGCCTGCGTGGTGGGCGGCGTCTCCTTCAGCGGCGGCGTGGGTACGGTACTGGGCGTGGTGACCGGTGTGATCATTTTCACCGTCATCAACTACGGCTTGACCTATATCGGCGTGAACCCGTACTGGCAGTACATCATCAAAGGCGCCATCATTATCTTCGCGGTTGCGCTGGATTCACTGAAGTACGCGCGTAAGAAGTAATTGCTCCTCGCGTTATCCGGCCCGCTCATCGAGCGGGCTTTTTTATGCCTTATGCCAGCTGTGACTCCTCTCGGGTCACGATGCGCTCAAACCAGTCGAGTTCAGAGAGCTTGCTGGCGACCCACTGTTCGGAAAAAGCGTCGCCCAGGCTGTCGGTGAGGTACTGACAGCGGGCAAAGGTCTCAATCGCCTCCTGCTGAAACAGCGGCAGCGCGGGTTCATCATGCTGCGGTTCGGGCAAATCCTCGTCGTCGATGTTTTCCAGCCCGTACAGCATGCCGGTCAGGATAGTGGCTGCCACCAGATAGGGATTGGCATCGGCCCCGGCCAGCCGGTACTCGATACGACGGTTGTGGTCATCCGAGCAGGGAATACGCAGGGCGGCGGAGCGGGTGTTATAGCCCCAGGAGTTAAATACGGGCTCCGTCAGGTTTTTACGCAGGCGACGAAACGCGTTGACGCCCGGCGCAAGAATGGCGACGGAGGCGGGCATCAGCGCCAGCTGCCCCGCGATGCACAAACGCATCATGCTGTTAAGCGCGTTCACCGGGGAAGCAAAGACGTTTTCGCCGTGACGATTGTTCAGGCTGAAATGGAAGTGCAAACCGCTGCCGGACAGCTGGCTGAAAGGCTTCGCCATAAAGTTGGCCTGCAGGCCGTGCTTTTCGGCAACGTAACGGGTCAGGCGACGAAGCGCCAGCACGTTATCGCAGACCTCAACGACGCGATGGCTGTGCTTCAGGTTTAATTCGTACTGACCGGACTCGGCTTCCGCCACGATCCCGGACAGCGGGATGCGCTGCAGGTGCGCCAGCTGTTCCAGCTCGTCAAACAGTGCCGCTTGGGCCGTCGTAGTATCCATATGAAAACAGCCCTGATTTTGCGGATCCCGATTGTCATGTCCCGTCAGATAGAACTCGATTTCCGGGGCAATCACCGGGAAGAGGCCGTGCTGGTGGAAGCGGGCCAGCACGTTCTGCAGTATCACGCGCGGCTCAAGCGGGCAGGGGGTGTCGTCGCTGTCCTTCATCGTCAGCAGGATCTGCGCGTTGTGCTGCGGATCTTGCAGGCAGGGGCGCAGGGAGCCGGCGACAGGAACGCAGAGTCGGTCCGGCTCATCATGCAGCGGGGCGGCGATTTTTCCTTTCTGATCCATCGAGTAGACCGAAAGGGGAAAATAACAGCCTTTTTCCAGGCTCAGCATGCTCTCCACCGACAGACGCTTGCCGCGCATCGTGCCGTTGATATCGTTCAGGTAAACGTCTACATGTTTCGTCTGCGGGTAACGTTCCAGATAATCTGCCACTTCCACTGAAATGTTGTGCTGCAGGGCGTCAATTTTTTCATCAAGCCAGAGACCGGAATTAAGTGTGCCAGGAAGTGATAAACCGGGAAAGTTAAAATACGGACGGAGACTTTTGAGGAAAAACGCATTCATTATTGAGTTCATAGTCATTCTTCAATGAAGCCGTAGCGGCAGTGAACTCAGCTTAAAAGAGCCGACGTAAAGGGGGGATAAAAAGCGTCAGGCCCGGCGTAAAGAAAGTATAAAGGCGGTCCTGTTATTTTTCCTTTTTCTGCATATCCAGCAGCTGCTCGGGCGTGACGGCCGGGTAACCCTGCGCGTCTTCCGGCACTTCGTGCATCGCCGGAATCGGAACCAGCGGGCCTAAAAAGCGCGGTTCGCGTTTGAAGATATACAGATCGGCCAGGGCGCCAAAACGCGCGCCGAACTCGCGCACGCGCACGCTCAGCATATCTTTTGGCGACGGCACCGCGTAACACTGCGCCTGAATGCCCATATGCAGCGCGATAAACAGCGCGCGCTCGCAGTGGAAGCGCTGGGTGATGATGATGAAGTCGTTGGTGTCGAAGACTTTACGCGTGCGCACGATGGAGTCCAGGGTGCGGAATCCGGCGTAGTCGAGCACGATATCGGCAGGATCCACGCCCGCGGCAATCAGGTCCTTACGCATCGTCACCGGTTCATTGTAGCTTTGCAGGGCGTTATCCCCGCTTAACAGCAGGTAGTTCACCTTGCCGCTGTTGTAGGCGTTCAGCGCGCCCTGAATGCGGTAACGGTAATACTGGTTGATCACGCCGGTGCGGTAATACTTGGCGGTGCCGAGCACCACGCCAACCTGACGATAGGGCAGGTCCTGCAGGTCATCAAAGATGTAGGGGGCGGTTTTCCAGCTCATCCAGCGGTCGAGACCCAGCACGATCAACAGCAGTATGCCGACCAGGACAGACAGGCTGTAAAAAACGCGCTTTAACATGGAGATGGCTCGTTCGTGGATGAAATTTAACTCAGGCTACTTTACCCGCCTGGTTAGCGCAAGAAACAGCGACTCAACTGAGGGGTTTTTCAGCAAACTGGCGGGCATTTCTGCCCGCCGGAAGGATTACGCAAGCAGTACGCGGTCAATCGTCGTGCAGCCCAGCGCTTTAAGCGTCGCGGCGGTCGCATCCCACTGAATCAGCGGCGCATCGGCAATTTCTGCCAGAATAGCGCGCTGAATGTCCGGATAGTCATAGCCGTTCAGGCTCAGCAGGTTAAGCGCGCCCTGCAGCGGTGGCAGGGTTGGGTTAAACGCGGCGTTTTCCGCGTAGCTGCCGCTAAAGATCCGGCCATCGCGGCACTGCAGCGCCACGCCGCTCGGGGATTTGCTGTACGGCGTGTGGCTTTTGTTCGCCGCGCAAATGGCCGCCTGGCTCAGGTCATCGCCGGACAGGGCGTAACCGTGGTCCTGATCGTCCATCAGCAGCGTTTTGATCTCCAGATCTTTCGGACCAAAGGCGTCCGGCAGATAATCCCCCAGCGTATGCGGCGCGCGGCCCGGCAGGTTGATGCGCAGCTGCAGCCCGCTGTTCAGCTCGTTCATAAACTGACGGCAGTGGCCGCAGGGGGTGTAGTTAACGGTAATGGCGCTCAGGGCTTTTTCACCGCGCAGCCAGGCGTGGCTGATGGCGCTCTGCTCGGCGTGAACCGTTTGCTGCATGGTCGCGCCCAGGAACTCCATGTTGCCGCCGAAGTACCAGGTTCCGCTGACGCCGCGCGCAATGGCCCCGACGTTAAAGTGGGAGAGATCGGCCCGCGCGCAGGCGGCAGCCAGAGGAAGCAGTGCGAAAGCCAGCGCGTCTTCGTCCAGTCCCGTTGCTTGTTTCAGCATCGTGACCTGCTCCGCGGTCAGCAGGGCGGGGAAGTGTGCATCTGCCAGAACGGGAGCCAGGGCTGACTGCAAATTCTCTGCAAGCTGGGCGAAAGCAGCTTGAAAACGTGGGTGCATGGCGTTTGCCTCATAAAGGTTAATGGATCGGTAGTTTACGGAGCCGTCAGGGCTTTATATGTGATCCACTTCTCATTATGTATGCAACTTATGAAATCAAAATGAAATTTGCGCGACGCATCGCAAATTTTAGCCCATCACCGCCAGAATCAGCGGGAAAATGAACGGGGCCAGCAGGGAGGTGATAATCCCGCAGATCACCAGCGCCAGGGAGCTAAACGCCCCTTCCTGATAATCCAGCTCCGCGCAGCGGGCGGTGCCCAGGGCGTGGGAAGCTGTTCCCATCGACAGCCCCCGTGCCGCTTTAGTGTGAATACGCATCCCGTTCAGCAGGGTGTGACCAAACACCGCACCCAGAATACCGACGAAAATGACGCACATCGCGCTGATGGCCGGGATCCCGCCGAGGCTGCCGCCGACCGCCATCGCGATAGGCGTGGTCACCGATTTAGGCAGGATAGAGGCGGCAATTTGCGGGGAGGCCCCCATCAACAGCGCCACCGACGTGCCGGTGATCATCGCCACCAGGCTGCCCACAAAACAGATGGTAATGATGGATTTCCAGCGGGCGCGGATCTGATGGAGCTGCTCGTATAAAGGAAAGGCGAGCGCCACAACGGCAGGCTGCAGCAGGTCGTTTAAAATTTTGCTGCCGGCAAAGTAGCGTTCGTAGGGAATGCCGGTGAGCAGCAGGAACGGAATAATCACCACCATCGCCACCAGCAGCGGGTTCAGCAATGGCATTTTGAAGCGTGCGGCAAGCTTGCGCGCGGCGAAGAACACCGCCAGGGTTAACGGCAGCGACCACCAGATATTGGCCATCATTTTTTTGTTTTCTCCCCGACCACGTTACGTTCGCCATGCACCAGATGCGAACTCCAGCTCACCACAAGGAAAACCACCAGCGTACTGACCGCGCAGGAGACCACAATCGGGCCGAACTGGGCCTTGAGCAAATCAAAATACTGCATGACCCCGACACCGATGGGCACGAAAAGCAGCGCCATATAGCGAATGAGAACGAAGCAGCCGGGGTTGACCCATTTTACGGGCAGGATTTGCAGCGCCAGCAAAACGAAGAGGATCAGCATACCGATAATGCTGCCGGGAATAACAATCGGCAGCAGCGACGCGATGAAAATCCCGGCGTACAGGCAGGCGTAAATCAGGACGAATGCGCGCAGATATTGCCAGATAATGTTCAATGATTTGCTCATGGTGATAGTCCTTGCTGAAACGCATTCATCATACAATTAAACCCAAAAATGTGCCACGGATCACATCATGAAATTTGAGCATACCAGACATTCCAGAATGGAACGTCTGGTATCACCGCACAGGGGCAGGCTACAGTTTAGAGGAAAGGGCGTGCGGTGGCGAAGTGACGAGCCAGAGAAATGCCTCTGAGTCAGGCCTCGCGTTGGGCGGCGAGTTTATCCAGAAATGAAAACAGCACCTGATTCATTTCGCGATAATCATGCGAGCGTAATTTTTCCGCCGTTTCGACAAAACGAAATTCAGCCGCGCGGCGGAGATCGTTCTGCGAATGTTCAATCAGCAGCTCAACCACCTCCGGCGTCAGTTCCATATGACACTGAAAACCGTAAATCCGTTCGCCATATTGCACGATCTGACGGGGGCAGCCCTCGCTGTAAGCCAGCACTTTAGCCTGCGGCGTCAACCCTGGCATGTCGTTATGCCAGTGACCGACGTTCAGCTCGTGGCCAAAATCCTCAAACAGCGGGTTCGCCTTGCCTGCATCTGTGAGCCTGACGGGAAATTTGCCGATCTCTTTTTCCGGGCTATGGCAAAACGCGGCGCCCAGCGCTTCACCGATAAGCTGCGAGCCCAGACAAACGCCAATCACCGTTTTACCTGCCTCTATTGCGCGGCCGATGAGCCGTATTTCCGCCTGCGCGTCAAACCAGGGGCACTCCTGAAGCGTGGTGGCAGGCGACTGCGGGCCTCCCATGATGATAAGCAAGTCTGTGCTCTGCAGATCCTCGGGTAACGGATCGCCCTGATAAACTCTGGAGTAGCTCATACTACAGCCGCGATTTTTCCCCCAGATTTCATATGCGCCTGGCGCTTCGAAATGTTCATGAATGATAAAATGAATGTGCATTGCGTCTCTCTCCGGTTACGTGTACAAGCAGCATCATAAGAGGAAGGGAGGAATGTGAAATGCCAACCGTTATCGATAAAACGCCAATTCATGACGATGCTATCGGATGGTCCAGAGGGGCAATTAGCTATACGCGCGGCGAAGTGGATCCCCCTCACCGGCATCCACAGGGGCAGCTTTTGTTTGCCATCAAAGGGGTGATGCTGGTCGAAACCGGCAATAAGCGTTGGGTCATACCACCACAGCGCGCGCTCTGGATCCCTCCCTTTCAGGAACACACCTACAGCGTGTTATCCGCAACGGAGCTCCGCGCGGTCTGGTTTAGCCCCGCGCTGATATCGCAATGCCGATCTTTTAAACGGAAAGAAGAGGTTCACGTGATTATGGCGACGGCGTTGTTCAAAGAGCTGATTGCCGGGCTGTTCAGTGCGCAATACCGGCCAGCCAGTCAGCGCAGCATGGCCGTTTTGCTGCTCGAAATCCTCAGCGAGGCGCAGCAGATTTCGGCCGAATTACCGATGCCCGTGGATGAGCGGTTACATCGCGTTGCCTGTGACATCATTGCCAGCAATCTCTGGGATGTTTCGATGGAAAGGCTGGCGGAACAGGCCGCGATGTCTGAACGCACATTCTCACGCGCCTTTATCAAAGATACCGGCTTTAGCTTCCGGGCCTGGCGACAGCGCGCAAGGATTTGTGCCTCGCTGGATCTGCTCGCCAACGGATACCCGGTTAAGCAGGTGGCCTGGATGCTGGGGTTTTCTGGCCCGGCGGCATTTGCGGCGGCGTTTCGCGCCATTGTGGGGGCAACGCCGGCTGACTTTCTCCCTGAACAGAAGCGCTTCCCAGCGATATAGAGAGCGGCTACTATAGCGCGTCTTTTTTCACAGGTACTGCTATGCGTGTTTTACTGGCCCCAATGGAAGGCGTGCTCGACTCCCTCGTGCGCGAGCTTCTGACCGAGGTGAACGATTACGATCTCTGCGTGACGGAATTTCTGCGCGTGGTCGATATGCTGTTGCCGGTAAAATCCTTCTTCCGCCTGTGCCCCGAGCTGCACAACCAGAGCCGGACCTCTTCCGGCACGCTGGTGCGTATTCAGCTGCTCGGCCAGTATCCCGAATGGCTGGCGGAAAACGCCGCCCGCGCGGTTGAGCTGGGCTCTTACGGGGTGGATCTCAACTGCGGCTGCCCGTCGAAGCTGGTGAACGGCAGCGGCGGCGGGGCGACGTTGCTGAAAGATCCTGAGCTGATTTACCGCGGCGCGAAGGCCATGCGTGAGGCCGTGCCTTCGCATTTGCCGGTGACGGTGAAGGTGCGCCTGGGATGGGACAGCGACGCGCGGCAGTTTGAAATCGCCGATGCGGTGCAGCAGGCCGGGGCCACCGAGCTGGTGGTGCATGGCCGCACCAAAGAAGATGGCTACAAGGCCGAGCGCATTAACTGGCAGGCGATCGGTGAGATCCGCAAGCGCCTCACCATTCCGGTGATCGCCAACGGTGAAATCTGGGATTATGAGAGCGCGCAGGCCTGTCTGAAGGCCACCGGCTGCGATGCGGTGATGATCGGTCGCGGCGCCCTGAATGTGCCGAACCTCAGCCGGGTGGTGAAATATAACGAGCCGCGAATGCCGTGGGAAGACGTCGTCACGCTGCTGCAAAAATACAGCCGACTGGAAAAGCAGGGCGACACCGGCTTGTATCACGTCGCGCGAATTAAACAGTGGCTGAGTTATTTACGCAAAGAGTACGATGAAGCGCTGGGATTATTTCAGGAGATTCGGACATTGCAGACTTCGTCTGAAATTGCCCGGGTGATTCAGTCAAAATAATAAGCGTTAAATTGCTCACACTTTTTTAAACCAGAAAACCGTTCTGGTTTTCAACGTGGCGCGACGGTGTTAAGGTGCCACTGTTTTCAACACAGGATTGTTACTGGTTAACAGGCAAAACCTAAGCGTTTCACAGCATTTTCGCTGTGGAGCGCTTAGGTTTTTTTTTGCCTCTCGTTTACGCAGGAGAGAAATTTGGCTTAGCGCTTTTTACTGATTTAAAAAAATGAAATATCGACAGGAAATAGAAAAATTTCCTGCGGCCGGTTACGCACAAAATACTCAATCACAGGTTGTTATTATGGCATATAAAAATAAATTCTTTGCACTCGTCTTATTAGCGATATCCCCGCTGTCGGTGGCGCAGGACTGGAACGGAACGGTATTAGGTTTTGAAGCTCCGCCGGAGCCTGTTCTGGGCGAAATGCTCGGCATACGTAAAATCCTCAACGATAACGGTTTTACCTATAACCTCGGATACCTGAATGAAATTGGCTGGAACGGCGGTGGCGGATATAACCACGACTCCCACGTGGCCTATATTGACCAGTTTGCGCTGACCTTCAACCAGGACCTGGAGCGCTGGACCGGTATCCCGGACGCGCGTATCGAGGGGAATATCGTCAACCGTAACCACAATGACGACCTCACCACTAAACGCGTACAGGACCCGCGCGTTAACTTTAACGATCTGACCCAGGAGAGCTGGGGCGGGCAGTCGATTACCCGTCTGGGCTGGCTGACCTTTGCCCGCAGCTTTGACGACCGGCGTCTGACCTGGCGCATCGGGATGATGAACAAGGTGCAGACCTTCGATCAAATCATCCCCTGTGATTTCCAGCTCCTGTCGCAGTGCGGCGGGAAGTCAGCCAACTCGCTGACGTGGAACAACTGGAACGTTCACACCTGGGGCACCACGCTTGCCTATAAATTAACGCCGACGCTGACCTTAAAAGGTGGCGTGATGGAGCAAAATCCCGAGGCCTCCAGCCGCAGCCACGCGTGGAGCTGGTCGACGAAGGGCAGCAAAGGGGTTTTACTGCCGGTTGAAATTGAAGCGCGTCCGCTGATTAACGGCCTGCCGGGGGCGTATAACCTGGGCGTGGTGTTTACCAACGCGCCGCAAACCGATCTCTATCGCGGCAAATCCGGCGGGGCGGGCGCGACGGACCCGAACGGGTTCGAAACGCACAGCCGGACCTGGTTTATGTACGCCGGGCTAAACCAGCAGCTTACGCAGCATCAGGACGATCCGAATCGCGGGTTGAGCACCTCTTTCAGCATGAGCCTTGCGGATCAGAGTACCAACTACATGCATCAGGTTTACGCCGCCTCGCTGCGCTACCGCGGGCTTTTTGACGCGCGGCCGGAAGACTGGATTGGCTTCGGGCTAACCTGGATTGATATGAGCAGCCAGTACGCCCGCAACCAGCGCTATATGAACAGCCTGAGCGGCGTGTCGGACTATAACGATCCGGCGTATCACCCGGAGCCAGGCCACTCCCTGAACGGTGAGTTTTATTATCGCTTCCGTCCGGTGTCGTGGCTGGAGCTGCAGCCGGGCATTCAGTACTGGCACCATCCCGGCGGGGTCAGTCGCACCCAGGATGCCTGGGTTACCGAGCTGAAAACGGTGGTGAGCTTCTGATATCACCGTAGCAAGTTCGATCCGCGTCACGTTTCTGACGCGTGATGCATTGAGGCTATGAATGAAACTGATAGAGTGCCAGAACTGGATTGTTACTGCTTAGGCAGGCAAAACCTGATTTTCTGGCATCTGCCGGAGGTCAGGTTTTTTTGTTTCTGGGGTTCAGATGAAAATCGCCAAGATACTCAATAATAACGTGGTGGTTGTTCAGGATGAGCGCGGGCGCGAACAGGTGGTGATGGGCCGTGGGCTGGCCTTTCAGAAGCGCGTCGGCGAAGCGCTCGATACCGCGTTGGTTGAAAAGGTGTTTGCGTTACAAAGCGATGAGCTGGTGCGTCGACTCGGGGAGTTGCTGAGTCAAATTCCGCTGGAGGTGATGACCACCTGCGACCGCATCATCGGGCTGGCGGCGCAGCGGCTGGGCAAGCTGCAGGAGAGTTTGTATATCACCCTCACCGACCACTGCTACTTTGCGATTGAGCGGCAGAAGAACGGGCTGGCCATCAAAAACGTGCTGCTGTGGGATATTAAACGGCTGTATCCGAAGGAGTTCGAATTAGGGCAGGAGGCGCGGGCCATTATCGCCAGACGCCTGAACGTCGAGCTGGAGGAGGATGAGGCCGGGTTTATCGCGCTGCATCTGGTCACCGCGCAACTGAACAGCGAAATGCCGGAAGTGATGCACGTGACGCGGGTGATGCAGGAGATCCTGCAGCTGGTGAAGTATCAGCTGCAGCTTGAGTACGATGAAGAGTCGCTCAGCTATCAGCGTTTCGTCACTCACCTGAAGTTTTTTGCCCAGCGGATGCTGACCCGCACCGTGGTGGAAGATGACGATGTCTCGCTGCATACGGCAGTAAAAGACAACTACGCGAAAGCGTGGAAATGCGCCGAGAAAATCGCCCAGCACCTGAACAAAAGCTATCAGCGTGAGCTGACAACCGAAGAAATTATGTTCCTCGCCATTCATATTGAACGGGTGAGAAAAGAGGGGCGTTAAGCCTCAAAACAGGATTGTTACTGCATCACGCAGGCAAAACCTGAGCGCGGCCTTAGTCAGAAGGTCGTTCTCGGGTTTTTTTATTTTTTGTACTCAGTCAACAGGTGCCTGCAGGCATCGGATGTAAGGAAATCGAGATGGAATACCAGGCTTTAGCGAAGGATATTCTCGGCCACGTTGGCGGAAAAGAGAACATCGTCAGTCTTGTACACTGCGCGACCCGGCTTCGCTTCAAACTGAAAGAGAATCAACGGGCGGATGCGGAAGGGCTCAAGAAAAACCCGGGCGTCATCATGGTGGTCGAAAGCGGCGGCCAGTTTCAGGTAGTGATTGGCAACCACGTCCACGACGTCTGGCAGGCGGTGCGCAATGAGGCAGGCCTTACCGATGACGCGCCCGTCGTGGAAGAGAGGGGGGAAAAGGGCAACCTGCTGGGCCGCCTGATTGACATCGTCTCCGGGATCTTCACCCCGTTTATCGGCATTCTGGCCGCGTCCGGTATTCTGAAAGGGCTGTTGGCGCTGGCGATTGTCTGCGGCTGGCTCACCACCGAAAGCGGCACCTATAAAATCTGGTTCGCCGCCAGCGACGCGCTGTTCTTCTTCTTCCCGCTGGTGCTGGGCTATACCGCCGGGAAAAAATTCGGCGGCAACCCGTTTATTACCATGGTGATCGGCGGGGCGCTCACCCATCCGATGATGATTGCGGCGTTTAACGCCAGCCAGCAGCCGGGCGCGGTATCGGACGCCTTTTTGGGCATTCCTGTCACCTGGTTTAACTACAGCTCGTCGGTGATCCCGATTATTCTCGCCTCGTGGGTGAGCTGCTGGCTGGAAAAACAGAGCACCAGGCTGCTGCCTTCCTCAATGAAAAACTTCTTCGCGCCGCTGATCTGTCTGGGCGTGACAGTGCCGCTGACTTTCCTCGTTATCGGGCCGCTGGCGACCTGGCTGAGCCAGATGCTGGCGAACAGCTATCAGAGTATTTACGTTCTGGCACCGTGGCTGGCGGGCGCGGCGATGGGCGCGCTGTGGCAGGTCTGCGTTATTTTTGGCCTGCACTGGGGGCTGGTGCCGCTGATGATTAACAACCTGGCGGTGCTGGGGCATGACTCCATGCTGCCAATGCTATTGCCCGCGGTGTTTGGCCAGGTGGGGGCAGCGCTGGGGATCTTCCTGCGTACCCGCGATGCCCGTCAGAAAATGCTGGCGGGTTCATCGGTGACGGCAGGGATATTTGGTATTACCGAGCCGGCCGTTTATGGGGTAAACCTGCCGCTGCGCCGCCCGTTTATCTTTGGCTGCGTGGCGGGAGCTATCGGCGGGGCGATTGTCGGCTTCAGCGATACCCACGTTTACTCCTTCGGCTTCGCCAATATCTTTACCATCGCCCAGATGATTCCGCCGGGTGGGGTAAACGCCACGCTGTGGGGCGGCGTGATCGGCACCGCGGTAGCGCTGGTGCTGAGCTGCGGCATGACGCTGGTGGCGGGCATGCCGGGACGCGCAGCGGCGGAAGCTGCGGTTACGGCAGGGGAAAACGATGTCTTATCCCCGATGACCGGGACCGTTCTGGCGCTCGACCAGGTGCCGGATACCACGTTTGCCAGCGGCCTGCTGGGCAGCGGTGCCGCGATTATTCCCTCGGATAACAAAGTGGTGGCCCCGTTTGCCGGCGTGGTGGCCTCGCTGTTTCAGACCAAACACGCCATCGGCCTGCTCAGCAACAGCGGAATTGAAGTGTTGATTCACGTGGGGATCGACACCGTGAAGCTCGACGGCAGGCCGTTTACCGCCCACGTGAAGGTGGGCGACAGGGTAGAGCCCGGCGATCTGCTGCTGGAGTTTGACCGACAGGCGATTATCGATGCCGGATACGACCTGGTGACCCCGATCATTATCAGTAACAGCGATGAGTATCGCGATGTGGTGACCGTGGCGGCAACGTCCGTCAATGCCGGTGCGCCGTTACTCAGCGTAAGCCATCAATAACAGGAGAACGTGATGAAAACTTTCCCGGACGATTTTTTATGGGGCGGCGCGGTTGCCGCGAATCAGGTAGAAGGCGCGTATCTGGAGGAGGGGAAAGGGCTGTCCACCTCGGACGTTCAGCCGCAGGGTGTCTTCGGCCCGGTGGTTGAGCGCGTGGCGGGCGACAGCGGCATCAAGGACGTCGCCATCGACTTCTATCACCGCTACCCGGAAGACATCAAACTGTTCGCTGAGATGGGCTTTAGCTGCCTGCGCGTCTCCATTGCCTGGACGCGTATCTTCCCGAACGGCGACGAGCTGCAGCCTAACGAAGCGGGGCTGGCGTTTTACGACCGGCTGTTTGACGAGCTGGCCGCGCACAGCATTACCCCGCTGGTAACGCTCTCGCATTACGAAATGCCGTGGGGGCTGGTGAAGCAGTACGGCGGGTGGGGCAGCCGCCAGACCATTGGGTTCTTCGAGCGCTACGCCCGTACCGTGTTTGCGCGCTACAAGGAGAAGGTGAAGCTCTGGCTGACCTTCAACGAGATCAATATGTCTCTGCACGCGCCGATGACCGGCGTGGGCCTGCCGGAAACCAGCAGCAAAGGGGAGGTGTACCAGGCGATCCACCACCAGCTGGTGGCCAGCGCGCTGGCCGTGAAGGCCTGCCACGAGATTATCCCGGATGCCAGAATCGGCAACATGCTGCTGGGCGGCCTGATGTATCCGCTGACCTGCAAGCCGGAAGATGTTCTGGAGACGCTGCAGGAAAACCGCGCGTGGCAATTCTTTGGCGACGTGCAGTGCCGTGGCGCCTACCCGGGCTATATGCAGCGCTTCTTCCGCGACAATGGTATTCAGCTTGAGGTCACGGATGACGACCGCGAGGCGCTGAAATCGACCGTCGATTTTATCTCGTTCAGCTACTACATGACGGGCTGCGTCACCGCGGATGAGGCCCTCAACCAGCAGGCGCGCGGCAATATCCTGAGCATGGTGCCAAACCCGCATCTGGCAAGTTCCGAATGGGGCTGGCAGATTGACCCCATCGGCCTGCGTACCCTGCTAAACGTGCTCTGGGATCGCTATCAGAAGCCGTTGTTTATCGTGGAAAATGGCCTCGGGGCGAAGGATAAACCGGATGCGGACGGCGTAGTGCAGGATGATTATCGCATCAGCTACCTTAACGACCACCTGGTGCAGGTGCGTGAAGCCATTGACGACGGCGTTGAGGTGATGGGGTATACCAGCTGGGGGCCAATCGACCTGGTGAGCGCGTCTAAAGCTGAACTCTCCAAGCGCTACGGCTTTATTTACGTCGATCGCGATGACGGCGGTAACGGCACGCTGGCGCGCAGCCGTAAGAAAAGTTTCTACTGGTATAAAGAGGTGATTGCCACGAAAGGGGCTTCGCTGAAAGCCTGATATTAATGACGTTGCCCGGCTCTGAGCCGGGCAAATAGATTACAAAATCATCTTGAATACGCCGGTAACCACTAAGAGCCCTATCAGAAATATAATTAAAATAGCCCACAGTAATATTTTCATTCCTTTCTCCCGCTCATGTATGTCCTGAATAAGTGTAGCAGCGTATTTATATTTGACGTGAATGCATTGAATTTAATCATTCTCTTCGGGAATAAATTTCCGGGTATTAAAATGTATGACAATTTGCGGATTGCCACGCGTTACTAAAAAAATGAACGATATCGAGCGTAACGTGCGCCTTTATTTTTTGAGTGTATGGCGTCATGAAACGTTCTCTTATTTTATCTCTGAGCGCACCCTTCGCTTTTATTCTGGCAGCCTGTGCGCCTGAACATGCCACGGTGTCTCCCATTAAAACGCAAACCGCTGCGGCGTCGGTGAATACGGTTCTGAATCATCAGGACTGGCCGAAGAATGAGTGGTGGAAAGCGTATAACGATCCCCAGCTTAACGGGCTGATTGCGAAAGCGTTGAGCGATGCGCCGGATATGCAGATTGCCCGTCAGCGCATTACGCTTGCCGAAGCCCAGGCCAAAGCCGCAATGGCCGCTGACGGTCCGCAGATTGATTTTTCCGCCGATGCGGAACGCCAGAAAATGTCCGCCGAAGGGCTGATGGGGCCTTTCGCCCTTACCGACCCGGCTGCAGGCACCACCGGGCCGTGGTACACCAACGGCACCTTTGGGCTGACCGCAGTCTGGGATCTCGATCTGTGGGGAAAAAATCGCGCCCGGGTCGAGGCCCGGATTGGCAAAGTGAATGCGCAAAAAGCGGAGCTGGAGCAGACCCGCCAGCTGCTGACCAGCAGCGTGGCGCGGCTCTACTGGGAGTGGCAAACTCAGGCCGCAGCGGGGGAGCTTCTCGCGCAGATCAAACATGAGCAGGACAATATTATCGGCGCCGACCGCGAGCTGTATCAGCAAGGGATCACCTCCTCCGTGGAAGGGGTGGAAACCGATATCGACGCCAACAAAACCGAAGAGCAGCTGGCTGAAGTCAACGGGAAGATGAAAGCCGTAGAGGCGCGTCTGGTCGCGCTGACGAATTCTTCCTCCGTAACGCTTACGCGGCATGCGCTGCCGACGGTCGACGCCGCGCTACCGCCGACGCTCGGTTATGAGCTGCTGGCCCGCCGTCCGGATCTCCAGGAGGCGCACTGGTATATCGAAGCCTCCATGAGCGAGGTGGAGGCCGCCAGAGCGGCCTTCTATCCTGACGTGAATCTGATGGCGTTCTTACAGCAGGATGCCCTCCATCTGAGCGATCTGTTTCGCGCTTCAGCGCAGCAGATGGGCGTGACCGCCGGGCTTACGCTGCCGATCTTCGACAGCGGCAGGCTGAACGCCAGCCTGGATATCGCCCAGGCGCAGAACAATCTCTCGGTCGCGAACTACAACAAAGCGGTGGTCGAAGCGGTCAATCAGGTGGCGCGCACGGCCAGTGAAGTCGAAACGCTGACGGCGAAGAACCACCATCAGCAGCAGGTTGAAAAAGATGCGGCGCGGGTTGTGGCGCTGGCGCAGGCGCGCTTCAGCGCGGGGATCGTTGCGGGCTCGCGGGTCAGTGAAGCCAGGATCCCGGCCCTCAGGGAAGACCTCGCCGGATTGTTGCTGAAAGGCCAGTATGTCGACGCCACGCTGCAGCTGACGTCGGCGCTGGGCGGCGGCTATCATCATGGCTAAAAATGGTCATTATCTATACTTACCTCTTTGCAGTTTTTCAGGAGGTGAGTATGACCAGAGTAGCGATAGTGACCGCATCGGATTCCGGGATTGGTAAAACCACGGCGCTGATGCTCGCAGAGCGCGGGTTTGATATTGGCGTCACCTGGCACTCGGATGAAAAAGGGGCGCTGGAAACCTGCCGCGAAGTTGAAGCGCAGGGGCAGCGCGCAGAGGCTATCCATCTTGATTTAAGCACGCTGCCGGAAGGCGCAAAGGCTATTGAAACGCTGATTGCGCGTTTTGGTCGGCTGGACGTGCTGGTTAACAATGCCGGAGCGATGACCAAAGCGCCGTTCCTTGAGATGCCGTTTGACGACTGGCGGAACATTTTCACCGTCGACGTGGACGGCGCGTTTCTCTGTTCGCAGATTGCCGCCCGGCAGATGGTGAAGCAGGGGAAAGGAGGGCGGATTGTGAATATCACCTCGGTGCACGAGCACACGCCGCTGCCGGAGGCCAGCGCCTACACGGCGGCAAAACACGCGCTCGGCGGGTTAACCAAATCCATGGCGATGGAACTGGTTAAGCACAACATTCTGGTGAACGCCGTCGCGCCGGGCGCCATTGCCACACCGATGAACGACATGGACGACAGCGAAGTGAAGGAAGGCTCAATGCCGGAAATCCCGCTGGCAAGACCGGGCCACACCAGAGAGATTGCCAGCCTGGTGGCATGGCTGTGCGACAGCGACGCCAGCTACACGACGGGACAATCGTTTATTGTCGACGGGGGCTTTATGCTGGCGAACCCGCAGTTTAAGCCGGAGGGGTAGTTTTCCCTCACCCTAACCCTCCCCCAAAGGGAGAGGGAACTAAAAACACCCTCTCCCTTTGGGAGAGGGCCGGGGTGAGGGGAGGAGACCGCACTCACTCCTCATCCCGCGTCTTATCCCGGTGCTTCAGCCACAGCCTGACCCCAATCACCGCCGCAACCACCAGAATCAGCCACGCCCAGTGCTTCAGGTGCTGGTCGAGATTATGCAGCCACGGGCCAATCACTTCGCCCCCGACGTAGCCGAGCGTCGTAAAGATCAGCGCCCAGGCTATCGCACCAAGAACATTGAGCGGCAGGAAAATTTTTGGCGGCAGATGGCTGGCGCCAATCAGTATCGGCCCGATAATACGAAAGCCGTACATAAAGCGCGTGCCGATGACGAACAGATAGGGATGACGTTGAATGAGCCGTTGAGCGCGGCGGATTTTCTTCTGATGCTTTGCGAAACGCTTAAGCAGCGTTGGCCCGAAGCGCAGCCCGAGAAAGTAGAGCAGCTGATCGCCAATCATTCCGCCGAGCGCGACCGCTGCGACGACCAGCGGGAATTTCAGCAATCCCTGATGCGCGGCGACGCCGCCTAGCAGCGTGATGGTTTCACCTTCTGCCACGCTACCGACGACCAGCGCAGCATATCCATATTGTTCAATGAGTGCGTTAATATCCATTACGTGAATGTTATCTCCCTCTGCTTACCTCGTTTAATCATATACCCCATGAATCAACAGCGGGGAAATCAACGGAAATTTCCCACTGTACAGAAAATAATCTAAAGCCTGCATTATACTTAAGGTATCGCTGACGGGCCGACAACAAGGGGGCGCTATGAACCATGTCTGGGGACTTTTCTCCCATCCCGATCGTGAGATGCATGTCATTAAAAGTGAGAACGAAACGGTCTCGCATCATTACACGCACCACGTGCTGCTGATGGCTGCGGTGCCGGTAATATGCGCTTTTATCGGAACAACACAAATCGGCTGGAACTTCGGTGACGGCACCGTGGTTCAGCTTTCCTGGTTTACCGGGCTCTATCTGGCCATCGTTTTTTATGGCCTGATGCTGGCGGGTGTGGCGATAATGGGGCGCGTCATTCACTGGATGGCGCGTAACTACCCGCAACGTCCATCGCTGGCGCACTGTATGGTCTTTGCCGGATATGTCGCGACCCCGCTGTTCTTAAGCGGTATTGTTGCGCTCTATCCACTGGTCTGGCTGTGCGCGCTGATCGGTACCATTGCCCTCTTTTACACCGGGTATCTGCTGTATCTGGGGGTTCCAACCTTCCTGAATATCAATAAAGAAGAAGGCCTGAGTTTTTCCAGTTCAACACTCGCCATCGGGGTGCTGGTGCTGGAGGCGCTACTGGCGCTGACGGTTATTCTTTGGGGTTACGGATACCGTCTCTTCTGAGTTCACTGCATTGCTGGCGTAAATGCCAGCAATGCAGCATCTGTTCACGATTATCCGCTGGCGACAACGCCCGGTGACCGCTATGATGCCGAAGCCAGCCTGTGTTTATCCGTTGATACAGGCGGTGTACGTCATGACGTGCGTGAATAATTATCAGAAGTCTCACCATGCTGAAATTCCGAGTCTCTTTACTTAGCCTGGCGCTGCTGCTGGGTGCGTCCGCTGCCGTGCCGGCCGTCGCTAAAACGCCCGCGGTGACCGCCGCTGCTGCTCAGCCGCAAATTGCGTCCGGCAGCGCGATGATTGTCGATCTCAACACCAATAAGGTGATCTACGCCAGCCATCCGGACCTGGTGCGCCCGATTGCCTCAATAACCAAATTAATGACCGCGATGGTGGTGCTTGATGCACATCTGCCGCTGGACGAAAAATTGAAAGTGGATATCAGCCACACGCCTGAGATGAAAGGGATCTACTCTCGCGTGCGTCTGAACAGTGAAATCAGCCGTAAAAATATGCTGCTGCTGGCGCTGATGTCGTCTGAAAACCGTGCGGCGGCGAGCCTGGCGCACCACTATCCGGGTGGCTATGACGCCTTTATCCGCGCGATGAACGCGAAAGCCAAAGCGCTGGGAATGACCAATACGCATTATGTTGAACCGACGGGTCTGTCGATCAACAACGTCTCCACGGCCCGCGACCTGACGAAACTGCTGATTGCCAGCAAACAATATCCGCTGATTGGTCAGCTCAGCACTACCCGTGAAGAGATGGCGACCTTTGCGAACCCGGCCTATACGCTGCCGTTCCGCAACACTAACCATCTGGTATACCGCGATAACTGGAATATTCAGTTAACCAAAACCGGCTTTACCAACGCGGCAGGACACTGTCTGGTGATGCGCACCGTGTTTAACGGTAAGCCGGTGGCGCTGGTGGTGATGGATGCCTTCGGCAAATATACCCACTTCGCGGACGCGAGCCGCCTGCGTACCTGGATTGAAACCGGGAAAGTGCAGCCCGTTCCGGCCGCAGCATTGACGTATAAAAAGCAGAAAGCGGAACAGATGGCGACGGCGCAGAACGACTGAGTCGTTTGTGCGCGCTGATGCCCTCACCCCGACCCTCTCCCACAGGGAGAGGGAGAAAACACTAAAAACGGTAACCCAGGTTACCGTTTTGCGTTTATTCCGGCAGCGTCCAGTCCCCATCGTTGAGCGAGCGCTGCATAATCACCGTATCCCGCCAGTCGCCTTTCTTATACCCCACGCTGCGCAGCTGACCGACAATCTCGAAGCCGTGCTTTTTATGCAGCCGCAGCGAGCCGGCATTATTGTTGCCATCGCCCACAACGGCAATCATCTGCCGCCACGGGCCTTGCTCGCAGCGGGCGATCAGCGCATCCATTAATGCCGAACCAAAACCGCGCCCGGTAATGCTGGCATCCACGTAAATCGACTCTTCCAGGGTATAGCGGTAGGCGTGTCGCGGGCGGTAAGGCGTGGCGTAGCAGTAGCCCACCACGATGCCGCGATACAGCGCGATAAGCCACGGCAAACCGCTCTCAGCCACGCTTTTCATACGCTGACGCATTTCGTCGATGGTAGGGGGGACTTCTTCAAATGACGCGCGCCCGTGCAGCACATGCCATGCATAGATGGCGGCGATGGCATGCACATCATCGGGAAGGGCATCGCGCACTTCCAGTTCGGTCTCGGATAAAACATCAACAGCCGACATGATGTGCCTGCTCCTCGTTATAGAAAGCCGGAGAAACGTTCCTCCGGCGTCAGACGGTTACTCTATTACGATTAAGGCGCGCTAAACAATCTCTCAAATTTGGCTATAGGAATTAATCAGACGCTTGCGTTACGCGCTGCTCCGCGTCCGCGCTCTCTTTCCAGTATTTCTTCCGCGTTGTTTTACCAATGCCGGGATTCATGCTGTTTGTAGGGTCATTCTCGCGATAAAACTGCTTAAGTGCGTCAGGGGCTTTATAAAGATGCCCGACGTTATGTTCCGCAGGATATTGTGCGCCGCGTTCACGCAGCAGGGCGAGCATCTGCTCCTTCAGTTCGTGCGCATCGACCCCTTTTTTGACGATGTAATCCTGATGGAAGACATAACACATAAAGTGGCCGTAATAGAGCTTATGCACCAGCTTGCTGTCGATTTCCGGCGGGAGGTGCTCAAACCACTCGGTGTCGTTACGTCGCAGGGCGATATCCAGCGCCAGAATATCTTCCACCTCTTCGGAATGCACCGCCTGATAACGGATGGCGGCGCCTGCGGCGGCAAAACGGTGCAGGAACGCTTTGCTGCCCTCTTCAGGCGTACAGGCAAAGAAATCCCCTTCGGCGTTTTTGAAGAATTCGGTCAGCCAGGACTGCGCTTCGGCAATTCCGTCTCCGGCCATTTTCAGCAGCAGGTGGTGCTCGTACTTATCGCGCCAGGTTTTCATTCGCTCCGGCAGATGCGCCGGGAAAACGTTGCCCAGCTTCTGCATAAAGCGGTCGGTGAAGTGGGGTTTGAACAGCGACACTTTCTCCAGCATCGCGTCGGTGCGTCCCTTCATGGTGAAGAAGAACGGCATTTTGTCGGTGCCGAGCTTGTCGATCATCAGGAACGTATCTTTGCCGTAACGCTCGGCGATGTCGTAAATGTCCCGGTGCATGTACTCGCCCGCCACCGGCAGATGGGTGAATTCGCCCAGAATATGACGACGAATTTCGGTCAGAACCTCAGGCTGATTGGTACCAATGTAAAACACCTGCTGCTTTTTCTCCGCCGGGAAGGTATCCAGACGTACGGCAAACACGGCCAGCTTCCCGGCGCAGCCGGAGGATTCAAACAGGCGGTCCGGGTCGGCGTTGTAGCGCGCCGGCGTATCGGCGTCGATATCCCGCACGCGGGTGACGTAGTCGTGATCGTGCGCATGACGACCGTCGTGCTGAACGTCTTCGTCCTTCACGCGATCGTCGTCGAGCTTGCTGAGGATCTGTTCCGGCGTTACGCCGAGATCGATACCCAGATGGTTCACCAGCGTCAGCTTGCCGTTTTCGTCAATACGGGCAAACAGCGACATCTCGGTGTAGGCCGGGCCGCGCTGCACCAGCGAACCGCCGGAGTTGTTGCAGATCCCACCGACCACCGAGGCGCCAATGCAGGACGAGCCAATCACCGAGTGCGGCTCACGGCCCAGCGGCTTAAGCGCTTTTTCCAGGGAGTAGAGCGTCGTGCCGGGGAACGCGAGCACCTGCTCGCCTTTATCCAGCATGTGCAGCTTGTCGAGGCGCAGGGTGCTGATAATCACGATGTCGCGATCGTAATCGTTGCCGTTCGGCGTGGAGCCTTCGGTCAGGCCGGTATTGGCGGCCTGCATTAAAATAATCTTGTCGGCGGCGACGCAGGCGCTCAGCACGCGCCACAGCTCCAGCAGCGTGCCGGGGAAGACCACCGCCAGCGCTTCGCCCTGACCGGAGCGGAAACCTTTGCGGTAGCGGGCGGTTTTGGCCGGGTCGGTAAGCAGGTGAGAGGAGCCAACCAGGCGCGACAGTTCGTTAATAAAAGTCGTGTTATCGTTTGTTCGAACAGAAGTCATCTTCCACTCCTTGTGGTGGGGCAAATTTCTCGCTGTAAAGCATAGCGCGATTAACTGTTAAGCGGTCGAGTATTCACGAGAAAAATCAGAGAATAACCCTGCAACGTTTCGAGGGTTTGTGGCACACTGCGCTTTTCGCACGGTATGGCCGAGATCGTCCGGCGGTTATTGATGAGAGAGTAAAACGACATGAAATGGCTATGTTCTGTAGGTGTCGCCGTCAGCCTGGCGCTGCAACCTGCGCTGGCAGAGGATTTGTTTGGTAATCACCCGCTCACGCCTGAAGCACGGGACGCGTTTGTCACGGAATTGCTCAAGAAAATGACGGTTGATGAGAAAATCGGCCAGCTGCGTCTTATCAGCGTCGGTCCGGATAACCCGAAAGAGGCCATCCGCGAGATGATCAAAGACGGGCAGGTTGGAGCCATCTTTAATACCGTCACCCGCCAGGATATCCGCAAGATGCAGGATCAGGTGATGGATCTCAGCCGCCTGAAAATTCCGCTGTTCTTTGCCTATGACGTGGTGCACGGTCAGCGTACCGTTTTCCCGATTAGCCTCGGTTTAGCCTCTTCCTTTAACCTCGACGCGGTGAAAACCGTCGGGCGCGTGTCGGCTTATGAAGCGGCGGACGACGGCCTGAACATGACCTGGGCGCCAATGGTGGACGTCTCGCGCGATCCGCGCTGGGGCCGCGGTTCGGAAGGCTTTGGTGAAGACACCTATTTAACCTCCACGATGGGGAAAACCATGGTGGAAGCGATGCAGGGCAAAAGCCCGGCGGATCGCTACTCGGTGATGACCAGCGTCAAACACTTCGCGGCCTATGGCGCAGTGGAGGGCGGGAAAGAGTACAACACCGTCGACATGAGCCCGCAGCGCCTGTTCAACGACTACATGCCGCCGTACAAGGCAGGGCTGGATGCGGGCAGCGGCGCGGTGATGGTGGCGCTGAACTCGCTGAACGGCACGCCTGCGACCTCTGACTCCTGGCTGCTGAAAGACGTGCTGCGCGATCAGTGGGGCTTTAAGGGCATCACCGTTTCCGACCACGGCGCGATTAAAGAGCTGATTAAACACGGTACCGCCTCCGATCCGGAAGACGCGGTGCGCGTGGCGCTCAAGTCGGGCATCAACATGAGCATGAGCGACGAGTACTACAGCAAATACCTGCCGGGGCTGGTGAAGAGCGGCAAGGTCACGATGGCGGAGCTGGACGATGCCGCGCGCCACGTGCTGAACGTGAAATACGACATGGGTCTGTTTAACGATCCGTACAGTCATCTTGGGCCGAAGGATTCTGACCCGGCAGATACCAACGCCGAAAGCCGCCTGCACCGCAAAGAAGCGCGTGACGTGGCGCGCGAAAGCCTGGTGCTGCTGAAAAACCGCCTCGACACGCTGCCGCTGAAAAAATCCGGCACCATTGCCGTGGTGGGCCCGCTGGCCGACAGCAAGCGCGACGTGATGGGCAGCTGGTCTGCCGCAGGCGTAGCCGACCAGTCCGTGACCGTGCTGACCGGGATTAAGAGTGCCGTGGGTGATAACGCGAAAGTGGTGTACGCCAAAGGGGCGAACGTCACCAACGATAAAGACATCGTCACCTTCCTCAACCAGTACGAGGAAGCGGTGAAGGTCGATCCGCGCACGCCGAAGGAGATGATTGACGAGGCGGTAAACACAGCGAAACAGTCTGACGTGGTTGTCGCGGTCGTGGGCGAAGCGCAGGGTATGGCGCACGAGGCCTCCAGCCGTACCGACATCACCATCCCGCAGAGCCAGCGCGATCTGATCGCCGCCCTGAAAGCCACCGGCAAGCCGCTGGTGCTGGTGCTGATGAACGGTCGTCCGCTGGCGCTGGTGAAAGAGGACCAGCAGGCTGACGCCATTCTGGAAACCTGGTTCGCTGGTACCGAAGGCGGTAACGCCATCGCCGACGTGCTGTTTGGTGATTACAACCCGTCGGGCAAGCTGCCGATGTCCTTCCCGCGCTCCGTTGGGCAGATCCCGGTCTACTACAGCCACCTGAACACCGGTCGCCCGTATAACGCCGACAAGCCGAACAAGTACACGTCCCGTTACTTCGACGAAGCTAACGGCCCGCTGTATCCGTTTGGTTACGGTCTGAGCTACACCAGCTTCAAGGTTTCTGACGTGAAAATGTCGGCGCCGACCCTGAAGCGTGACGGCAAAGTTACCGCCAGCGTCGAGGTGACCAACACCGGCAAGCGCGAAGGGGCAACGGTGATTCAGATGTACGTTCAGGATGTCACCGCCTCGATGAGCCGTCCGGTGAAACAGCTGCGCGGCTTCGAGAAGGTCAACCTGAAGCCTGGCGAAACCCAAACCATCAGCTTCCCGATTGACGTGGATGCGCTGAAGTTCTGGAACCAGCAGATGAAATACGATGCGGAACCGGGCAAGTTTAACGTCTTTATCGGGGTGGATTCTGCCCGCGTGAATAAAGGCGAGTTCGAGCTGCTGTAACCTTCCTTCCTTTGCATCCCCCGGCTTCCGGGGGATGCGTCTTACGTTATGCTAAAAAGGCATTTTGCCGGGTAAATCCGCTGTTTTAAGCTACGCTTTTCTCTCAAGCCTCTGAAAAAGGCGATAAAAAAATGAGGATAGCGGAATGACGATTGCAAAGGGGATGTTGGGATCTGCGGTGCTGCTGGCGGCGCTAAGCCTGCCGTTACAGGCGGCGGAGCCGGTAAAAGTGGGCTCAAAGATCGATACCGAAGGCGCGCTGCTCGGCAATATTATTTTGCAGGTGCTGGAAAGCCACGGCGTGAAAACCGTCAATAAAGTTCAGCTGGGCACCACGCCCGTCGTGCGCGGGGCGATCACCTCCGGCGAGCTGGATATCTATCCGGAATACACCGGCAACGGGGCATTCTTCTTCAAAGATGAAAACGATCCGGCATGGAAAAACGCCAAAGCCGGGTATGAGAAAGTCAAAAAACTCGACGCGGAACAGAACAAGCTGGTCTGGCTGACGCCTGCTCCGGCCAACAACACCTGGACTATCGCCGTGCGCAAGGACGTGGCGGAGAAAGGCAAGCTGACTACGCTTACGGATCTCAGTCGCTATCTGAAAGAGAAGGGCGACTTTAAGCTGGCAGCGTCCGCGGAGTTTATTGAGCGTCCTGACGCGCTCCCTGCTTTCGAAAAAGCCTACAACTTCAAGCTCGACCAGGCGCAGCTGCTCTCGCTGGCGGGCGGGGATACGGCGGTAACCATTAAGGCGGCGGCGCAGCAAACTTCCGGCGTTAACGCGGCAATGGCCTACGGCACCGACGGCCCGGTGGCGGCGCTCGGCCTGCAAACCCTGACCGATCCTAAAGGCGTACAGCCGATTTACGCCCCGACCCCGGTCGTGCGTGAGGCGGTGCTGAAAGCCTATCCGGATATTGCAGAATGGCTCAAACCGGTCTTCGAAAAGCTGGATGAAAAAACGCTGCAACAGCTGAATGCCAGCATTGCCGTCGAGGGGCTGGATGCCAAAAAAGTGGCCGCCGACTTCCTGAAACAACAAGGGCTTGTGAAGTAACGGGAAAGGGCTGTGCCAATAAAATGTCATAACCGCGTACTGCTGCTGTTGGCCTGCGTGGCCATCGCGGCAGTCGCGCTGCCGTTTGTGAATGTCGCCCCTAACCGCCTGATGTCAGGGGAGGGGCGCTATCTCTGGGAAGTGTGGGCGTTCACGCCGTGGTGGCTGGCGGCGGCGCTGGGCGCGTGGGTTACGCTATCGCTCTGGCAAGGCCGCACGGCGCAGTGGCTGACGCTGCTCCTCGCTGAAGGGCTGTTTATCATCCTGTTCTGGGGGGCCGGGCAGGCGGCGACGCATATGGCGTCGGCGGAAAGCCCGCTGGCGAGAACCACGGTGGGCAGCGGCCTCTGGCTGTGGCTGGCACTGTGTCTGCTGGCCAGCAGCGACGCCATTCGTCGACTCATCACCAGCGGCGTCTGGCGCTGGGTGCTCAACGCGCAGATATGGTGCATTCCCTTGTTCCTGCTGTTCAGCGGTGAGCTGAACAATCTCTCGCTGCTGAAAGAGTACGCCAACCGTCAGGAGGTGTTTGATGATGCCCTGGCGCAACACCTGACGATCCTTTTTGGCACGCTGATCCCGGCTCTGCTGATCGGGATACTGCTCGGCATGTGGTGCTATCGTCATCCTTCACGCCAGGGTGGGGTGTTTGCCGTGCTCAACGTGATCCAGACCATACCTTCCGTCGCGCTGTTTGGCCTGCTGATTGCCCCGCTGGCGGGGCTGGTGAAGTCATTTCCGGTGCTGGGTACGCTCGGCATAGCCGGAACGGGGTTAACGCCCGCGCTTATCGCGCTGGTGCTGTATGCGCTGCTGCCGCTGGTGCGCGGCGTGGTCGCGGGGCTGGGTCAGGTCGCGCCGGATGTGCTTGAAAGCGCCCATGCGATGGGGATGAGCGCGCGGCAGTGTTTCTGGAAAATTCAGCTGCCGCTGGCGCTGCCCCTGCTGCTGCGCAGCCTGCGGGTGGTGGCGGTACAAACCGTCGGCATGGCGGTGATAGCGGCGCTGATTGGTGCGGGCGGCTTTGGCGCGCTGGTGTTTCAGGGGCTGCTCAGCAGTGCCCTCGATCTGGTGTTACTGGGCGTGGTGCCCACGATTGCGCTGGCGGTTGTCGTCGACGCGCTGTTTGCCTTATGGCTCGCGCTGCTCAGGAGAAGAGCCAATGATTGAATTTCATGATGTCAGTAAAACCTTTGCCGGTCGCCCGGCGGCGAGCCACCTGAATCTGAACTTTGCCGAGGGAGCGTTTTCCGTGCTGATTGGCACCTCGGGCTCGGGAAAATCCACCACCCTGAAGATGATCAACCGCCTGGTTGAGCACGACAGCGGGCTGATCCGCTTTGCCGGGGAAGAGATCCGCAGTCTGCCGGTGCTGGAGCTGCGCCGCCGGATGGGCTATGCCATTCAGTCTATCGGCCTGTTTCCGCACTGGACGGTGGCGCAGAACATCGCCACCGTGCTGCAGCTGGAGAAATGGTCGCGGGTGAAAATCGCCGACCGGGTGGATGAACTCATGTCGCTCCTGGGGCTGGAGCCCGCGCTGCGCGATCGCTATCCGCACCAGCTTTCCGGAGGCCAGCAGCAGCGCGTGGGCGTGGCGCGCGCGCTGGCGGCTAACCCGCAGGTACTGCTGATGGATGAACCCTTCGGCGCGCTGGATCCGGTCACGCGCGGGGCGCTGCAGGCGGAGATGACCCGCATTCACCGCATTCTCGGACGCACGATCGTTCTCGTGACGCACGATATTGATGAAGCTCTGCGCCTGGCCGACCATCTGGTGCTGATGGATCATGGCGAAGTGGTGCAGCAGGGCTCGCCGCTTGAGCTATTAACATGGCCGAAGAACGACTTTGTGCGCGAGTTTTTTGGCCGCAGCGAGCTGGGCGTGAGGCTGCTCTCCCTGCGGACGGTCAGCGACTATATGCGTCGGGAGGAGGTACCGGTGAGCGGCGAACCGCTGCAGGCGCAGATGAGCCTGCGGGATGCCCTCTCGGCGTTTGTCGCGCGCCAGTGCGAGGTATTGCCCGTCTCGGACTCCCGCGGTACGCCGTGCGGAACCTTACATTTTCGCGATCTGCTGGCCGGGGAGGTGACGCGTGAAGGCACTGCGTGATCCGCTCCTCTGGCTGGTAGCGCTCTTTGTCGCCTTACTGTTTCTGATGCCCCACAGCGCGGCGCTGTTTAATGCTCTTTTCCCGGGGCTGCCGCGGCCGGTCTATCAGCAGGAGAGCTTCATTAATCTCGCTCTGGCGCATCTCTGGCTGGTGGCGCTCTCAAGCGCCATCGCGGTTGTGTTGGGGGTAGGGGCAGGCATCGCGGTCACGCGGCCTGCGGGCAAGGAGTTTCGTCCGCTGGTGGAGACGATAGCGGCGATTGGCCAGACGTTTCCCCCGGTGGCGGTGCTGGCGATAGCGGTTCCGGTGATGGGCTTTGGTCAGCAGCCCGCCATTATCGCGCTGATTTTATACGGCGTATTGCCGGTGCTGCAGGGCACGCTGGCGGGCCTCGCGGCGGTACCGGCGTCGGTGCTGAGCGTGGCAGAAGGGATGGGGATGAGTCGCGGCCAGCGGCTGCGCAAGGTTGAACTGCCGCTTGCGGCGCCGGTTATCATTGCCGGGATCCGCACGTCGGTGATTATTAACATCGGGACGGCGACCATTGCGTCTACGGTCGGTGCCAATACGCTGGGAACGCCGATTATTATCGGCCTGAGCGGGTTTAATACGGCTTACATTGTGCAGGGGGCGGTGCTGGTCGCGCTGGCGGCAATCGTCGTCGATCGCCTTTTTGAGCGGCTGGCGCTGTACCTCAGCCGACACCGCCGCGAACAATAAACGAGTATCCTGCCAGCATCACACCGCCGATACCGCTCACGGCCATCAGGACAAAAAGGGTAATAATGGCCAGTTTGGTTGCCTTCATCATGTGCTCCTGTTGTTAACGGAACAATTATACGGTGAAGCGCAGCTGTTAATGAACCATTAAATGCCGTTATGGCTCATCCGGGCCAAGGGAATAAACCGGGTAACCATTCTCTCGCCATTCCGTCAGCAGCTGTTGCTGCGTGGCGGACGGCACTTCTCCACACCAGACCAGCAGGGTCTGACCGTCGAAAAACTCGGGCTTAAGCTGCGCCAGCGAGTGCGCCAGGACATCCACGCGCCAGCCCTTCTGGGTCGCAATCCACGCTTCCAGCCACAGGCGGGTGGTATCGTGCACGTTCCAGCCGACCACAAGCGCATCTTTTCCGGCCTTGTTCTTCGCTGAGGCAAGGCAGACGGCAATGTAGTTGATCAGCACCCCGTCGAGTATGCTGAGCAGCGCCTGCAGGGTGGACTGCTGACACTGCAGACGGCGGCGAAGCGGAATGAAAAGATGAGAGATCAGCGTCTGTGCCGGATAGTCGCGGCCCTGCTCTTTTATCCATGTGCGCAGGCGCTGAAGATTCCCCGCCTGCAGAAGCCGCAGCAGGGTTTCCTGTTGTTCGCGCCAGAGGTGTTGCGTGTCCGGGTCATCATGGCTCAGCAGGGACTTCACTTTGCCGACCTGCACTCCGTTGTCGATCCAGCTTTTAATTTCGCGGATGCGGTCGATATCGGCCTCATTGAAAAGGCGATGCCCACCGTCGGTCCTCTGCGGTTTAAGCAATCCATACCGTCGCTGCCACGCCCGTAGGGTAACGGGATTGATATCACAAAGGAGTGCCACTTCACCTATCGTGTAAAGCGCCATATTCGCCCCCTGGCTTACGCGTTCCCAGCTTAACTGTAGACCCACTTTGGCGAACCAGGAAGGATTGATTGATTTTTGAACAAACAATGCGAAGCATGCGCGATATTCAGAAAAAGGTGTGATAACGGACACGATTTTGCGCTTTTTTGGGATGCTTCAAAGAAAGTAAACCCGCATCAGTGTATGTTACGCGTTTTTAGCGTGTGCGGTTTTGAGTATGTACGAGTTTAATCTGGTGCTGCTGTTGCTTCAGCAGATGTGCGTGTTTCTTGTCATTGCCTGGCTGATGAGCAAAACGCGCCTGTTTATCCCGCTGATGCAGGTTACCGTACGTCTGCCGCACAAGCTGCTCTGCTACGTTACCTTCTCTATTTTCTGCATTATGGGGACCTATTTTGGCCTCCATATCGAAGACTCTATTGCCAACACGCGCGCTATCGGCGCGGTGATGGGCGGGCTGCTGGGCGGTCCCGTCGTCGGTGGTCTTGTTGGCTTAACCGGGGGGCTGCATCGCTATTCCATGGGCGGAATGACGGCGCTCAGCTGTATGATCTCAACGATCGTGGAAGGGCTGCTCGGCGGCCTGGTGCACAGCTACATGATCAAACGCGGCCGCCCGGATAAAGTCTTTAGCCCGCTTACCGCCGGTGCCATTACCTTTGTGGCCGAAGTGGCGCAGATGGCGATCATTCTGCTCATTGCCCGTCCGTTTGAAGATGCGCTGCACCTGGTCAGCAGCATTGCCGCTCCGATGATGGTCACCAACACCGTGGGCGCGGCGCTGTTTATGCGCATTCTGCTCGACAAGCGCGCCATGTTTGAGAAGTACACCTCGGCGTTTTCCGCCACGGCGCTGAAGGTCGCCGCCTCAACCGAAGGGATCCTGCGGCAGGGGTTTAACGAAGAGAACAGCATGAAGGTCGCGCAGGTGCTCTACAAGGAGCTGGATATCGGCGCGGTGGCCATAACCGATCGCGAGCGGCTGCTGGCCTTTACCGGCACCGGGGACGATCATCATCTGCCGGGTAAACCGATCTCCTCAGCCTATACGCTGCGCGCCATTGAAACCGGTGAGGTGGTGTATGCCGACGGTAACGAATTGCCTTACCGCTGTTCGCTGCATCCGCAGTGCAAGCTGGGCTCCACGCTGGTGATTCCGCTGCGCGGGGAAAATCAGCGGGTGATGGGGACTATCAAGCTGTATGAGGCCAAAAACCGTCTGTTCAGCTCCATCAACCGCACGCTGGGGGAGGGGATAGCCCAGCTGCTGTCCGCGCAAATCCTCGCCGGGCAGTATGAGCGGCAGAAAGCCCTGCTGACGCAGTCCGAAATTAAGCTGCTGCATGCTCAGGTCAACCCGCATTTCCTGTTTAATGCCCTCAACACGCTCAAAGCGGTGATCCGCCGCGACAGCGATCAGGCCGCGCAGCTGGTGCAGTTTCTGTCGACCTTTTTCCGTAAGAACCTGAAACGGCCGTCTGAGATCGTGACCCTCGCCGATGAGATTGAGCACGTGAATGCCTATCTGCAGATCGAGCAGGCGCGTTTCCAGTCGCGCCTGCAGGTGTCGCTCTCCGTTCCGGACGAGCTGGCGTATCAGCATCTCCCGGCCTTTACCCTGCAGCCTATTGTCGAAAACGCCATTAAACACGGCACGTCACAGCTTCTGGGAACGGGGGAGATCACCATTGCCGCCAGCCGTTTCAACCACCATCTGGTGCTGGATATTGAAGATAATGCCGGGCTTTACCAGCCTTCCGCCTCCGGCGGTTTAGGGATGAGCCTGGTGGATAAACGCCTGCGCGCCCATTTTGGCGACGACTGCGGCATTACCGTCGCCTGTGAGCCAGACCGATTTACCCGTATTACCGTACGACTGCCGCTGGAGGAAAACGCATGTTAAGAGTGCTGATTGTGGATGACGAGCCGCTGGCACGAGAAAATCTGCGCGTTCTGCTGCAGGAGCAGCCCGATATTGAGATTGTGGGGGAGTGCGCGAACGCCATTGAGGCCATCGGCGCGGTGCACAAGCTGCGCCCGGACGTGCTGTTTCTCGATATTCAGATGCCCCGCATCAGCGGGCTGGAGATGGTCGGCATGCTCGACCCGGCGCATCGCCCCTATATCGTGTTTCTGACGGCGTTCGACGAATATGCCGTTAAGGCTTTTGAGGAGCACGCGTTTGACTATTTACTCAAGCCGATTGAAGAGAAGCGTCTGGAAAAAACGCTCACCCGTTTACGCCAGGAGCGAACCGTACAGGACGTCACGCTGCTGCCGGAAAACCAGCAGCCGCTGAAGTTTATCCCCTGCACCGGGCACAGCCGAATTTATCTTCTGCAGATGGATGATGTGGCGTTTGTCAGCAGCCGCCTGAGCGGGGTGTTTGTCACCAGCGCGGAAGGGAACGAAGGGTTTACCGAGCTGACCCTGCGCACGCTGGAGAGCCGCACGCCGCTGATCCGCTGCCACCGCCAGTATCTGGTGAACATGGCGCACCTGAAGGAGATCCGCCTGGAAGATAACGGCCAGGCCGAGCTGGTGCTGCGTGCCGGGCAAACGGTACCCGTCAGCCGTCGCTATCTCAAGAGTTTGAAAGAGGCGATTGGCCTGTAAAACTGGTACACTGCGTGCCATTGCATCATCGACATTCGAAGGCTCTATGCTAAGTAACGATATTCTTCGTAGCCTGCGCTACACCCTGAAAGCAAACAATAACGACATGGTGCGCATTCTTGCGCTGTCGGACATGGAATCCACGTCTGCCGGTTTCGATACCTGGATGACCAAAGAAGATGAAGAGGGCTTCGTTCGCTGCCCGGACATCATTCTGTCGGGTTTCCTCAACGGTCTGATTTACGATAAGCGTGGCAAGGATCCGGCCGCGCCGGAGCTGGCGCTGGAGCGTCGCGTGAACAACAATACGGTGCTGAAAAAGCTGCGCATCGCGTTCTCGCTGAAAACGGACGATATCGTGGCGATCATGACGGAGCAAAAATACCGCGTATCCGTACCGGAAGTGACCGCCATGATGCGCGCGCCGGATCATAAAAACTACCGCGAGTGCGGCGACCAGTTTCTGCGTAATTTCCTGCGCGGGCTGACCCACCGGGTGCATCACCCTAAACCATAAAAAAAGCCGGAGATTATCTCCGGCTTTTTTGTTATTTCACCTGCTGGCCAGGCTTCGCGCCTTCATCAGGGCTTAACAGGAAGATATCTTTCCCGCCAGGGCCTGCGGCCATCACCATCCCTTCAGAGATGCCGAAGCGCATTTTGCGCGGCGCCAGGTTCGCCACCATCACGGTCTGACGACCGATCAGCACCTGCGGGTCCGGGTACGCAGAACGAATGCCGGAGAAGACGTTACGCTTCTCGCCGCCCAGATCCAGCGTCAGGCGCAGCAGCTTGTCAGACCCTTCCACGAATTCCGCGTTTTCGATCAGCGCCACGCGCAGGTCAACTTTGGCGAAATCGTCAAAGGTAATGGTCTCCTGAATCGGATCGTCTGCCAGCGGGCCGGTCACCGGTGCCGCAGCCGCTTTAACCTCTTCTTTAGACGCTTCAACCAGGGCTTCAACCTGCTTCATCTCGATGCGGTTGTACAGCGCCTTGAAGGTGTTCACCTTGTGGCCGAGCAGCGGCTGCGCCATGGCATCCCAGGTCAGTTCGGTGTTCAGGAACGCTTCAGCGCGGGATGCCAGCTGCGGCAGAACCGGCTTCAGGTACGTCATCAGCACGCGGAACAGGTTGATGCCCATGGAGCAGATGGCCTGCAGATCGGCATCGCGACCTTCCTGTTTGGCGACAACCCACGGTGCCTGTTCGTCCACATAGCGGTTTGCCAGGTCGGCCAGCGCCATGATTTCGCGCACGGCTTTACCGAACTCACGGGTTTCCCAGGCTTCGCCAATGGTGGCTGCCGCGTCGGTAAAGGTTTTGTACAGGGCAGGGTCAGCCAGTTCAGCCGCCATCACGCCGTCAAAACGCTTGGCGATAAAGCCCGCGTTACGGGAGGCCAGGTTCACCACCTTGTTGACGATGTCCGCGTTCACGCGCTGCACGAAATCTTCCAGGTTCAGGTCGATATCGTCGATGCGGGAAGAGAGCTTCGCGGTGTAGTAGTAGCGCAGGCTGTCCGCGTCGAAGTGGTTCAGCCAGGTGCTGGCCTTAATGAACGTTCCGCGAGACTTGGACATCTTCGCGCCGTTCACCGTCACGTAGCCGTGAACGAACAGGTTGGTTGGCTTGCGGAAGTTGCTGCCTTCCAGCATCGCCGGCCAGAACAGGCTGTGGAAATAAACGATGTCTTTACCGATGAAGTGATACAGCTCGGCCGTGGAATCTTTCTTCCAGTATTCGTCGAAGCTGACGGTGTCACCGCGCTTGTCGCACAGGTTCTTGAAGGAGCCCATGTAGCCGATTGGCGCGTCTAGCCAGACGTAGAAGTATTTGCCCGGCGCGTTCGGGATTTCAAAGCCGAAGTACGGCGCATCGCGGGAGATATCCCACTGCTGCAGGCCGGATTCGAACCACTCCTGCATTTTATTCGCCACCTGTTCCTGCAGCGCGCCGCTGCGGGTCCACGCCTGCAGCATTTCGCTGAAGGACGGCAGGTCGAAGAAGAAGTGCTCGGAGTCACGCATGACGGGCGTTGCGCCGGAAACCACGGATTTCGGCTCGATAAGCTCGGTCGGGCTGTAGGTCGCGCCGCACACTTCGCAGTTATCGCCGTACTGGTCCGGGGATTTACATTTCGGGCAGGTGCCTTTGACGAAACGGTCCGGCAGGAACATGCCTTTTTCCGGATCGTACAGCTGAGAGATGGTGCGGTTTTTGATAAAACCGTTCTCTTTCAGACGGGTGTAGATCAGCTCCGACAGCTCGCGGTTTTCGTCGCTGTGCGTGGAGTGATAGTTGTCATAGCTGATGTCAAAGCCAGCAAAATCAGTCTGATGCTCCTGACTCATTTCGGCAATCATCTGCTCCGGGGAGATCCCCAGCTGCTGCGCTTTCAGCATGATCGGCGTGCCGTGAGCATCGTCCGCACAGATGAAGTTAACCTCGTGGCCGCGCATTCGCTGGTAACGGACCCAGACATCAGCCTGGATATGCTCCAGCATGTGGCCGAGGTGGATTGAGCCGTTGGCGTACGGCAGTGCGCACGTTACCAGAATTTTCTTCGCGACTTGAGTCATAGTAGGCATTACTTCTTTTAACTGTGAAAAGGGTTTTTGATGTTACCCGAAAGGTAATAACTACGCCAAGTGATAAGGGCATTAATCCATAAATGAATAATTGTTACCTCTGGGGTAAACTTGGTAATTACACGTCTTTTTTCAGAACAACTACAAAGGAGTCGGGATGAGTTCTCAATCCCAGGCCAAATCACCGGAAGCCTTACGAGCAATGGTCGCCGGGACGCTGGCTAACTTTCAGCATCCAACCCTGAAGCACAATCTCACTACGCTGAAAGCGTTACACCACGTTGCCTGGCTGGACGATACACTGCACATTGAGCTGCAGATGCCGTTCGTCTGGACCAGCGCCTTTGACGCGCTGAAAGAGCAGACCAGCTCTGAGCTGCTGCGTATTACCGGTGCGAAGGCGATCGACTGGAAGCTGAGCCACAGCATCGCCACGCTGAAGCGCGTGAAAAACCAGCCTGGCGTGAACGGCGTGAAAAATATCATTGCCGTCAGCTCGGGCAAGGGCGGGGTAGGGAAATCTTCTACCGCCGTTAACCTGGCGCTCGCGCTGGCAGCGGAAGGGGCAAAGGTCGGTATTCTGGATGCGGATATCTACGGTCCGTCTATTCCGAACATGCTGGGCGCGGAAAACCAGCGCCCCACCTCGCCGGACGGGACCCACATGGCGCCAATTATGGCGCACGGTCTGGCGACCAACTCCATAGGTTACCTGGTGACTGACGACAACGCCATGGTCTGGCGCGGCCCGATGGCCAGCAAAGCGCTGCTGCAGATGCTGCAGGAGACGATGTGGCCTGATCTGGATTATCTGGTGCTGGACATGCCGCCGGGCACCGGTGACATTCAGCTGACGCTGGCGCAGAACATTCCGGTCACGGGGGCGGTCGTCGTGACTACGCCGCAGGATATCGCGCTGATTGACGCCAAAAAAGGCATCGTGATGTTCGAGAAGGTGGAAGTGCCGGTGCTCGGTATCGTCGAGAACATGAGTATGCACATCTGCAGCAACTGCGGTCACCACGAACCTATCTTCGGTACGGGTGGTGCAGAAAAACTGGCCGCGAAGTATCACACCCAGCTGCTGGGGCAGATGCCGCTGCACATTACCCTGCGTGAAGATCTGGACAGCGGAAAGCCCACGGTTGTCAGCCGTCCGGACAGCGAATTTGCGGAAATGTATCGCCAGCTGGCGGGACGCGTTGCGGCGCAGCTCTACTGGCAGGGCGAAATCATCCCGGGGGAAATCGCGTTCCGCGCGGTGTAATTCCTCAGCTCCTAATTGCCGGGTGGCGCTTCGCTTACCCGGCCTACAAATGGCACCATCACGTAGGTCGGGTAAGGCGAAGCCGCCACCCGACTTTAACTCAACCGATAGTGCATCAAATAATACTCTCCGTCCGGAGAATTACCCGTCGCCTCTATGTGCCAGCCGTGTCGCTGGTAAAACGCAATAGCCCGCGCATTCTTCACCAGGCACTTAAGTGAACCCGTACTGGTAAACGTCTTCTGTACGTGTTCAAGCAACTCATGCCCGACGCCCAGGCTCTGATACTGCGGATCGACAAACAGGTTGTGCAGGAAATTATCGTTCGTCCAGACGGAGGCAAAACCCAGGCGATGACCGTTCTGAACAGCAACCCAAATCACTTCGTCGCAGGTTGCCGCGTCAAAGTCTTCAAGCTGCCAGTCCGCGTTGTCCAGCCATGGCCAGGCTTCACGCCGGGCGTGGAGGTAGAGCGTGCGCAGGAAAGGGCGGTCGCTTTCCTGCCAGGGGCGAATCAGAATTGCGTTAGCGGTGATAGAAAATATCTCCATTGTAGGCTTTGTAGATCTTGCCATCAGCATCGCCGATCAGTACGTAGTTCTCACCCATGTAGGTCCAGTGGGTTCCGGCATCCGGAGCCGGCAGGTTACGCAGCTGGTACTGTTTGATGGTGTATTCCGGCGTTTGATACTGCGCCGGCGCCGTGTCGCCAATCTTGAATTTCGTAAAGTCAGCGATGAACTCTTGTTCTTCATAGGCCTTGATGCCCGATGGCGCAGCGGCCGTTTGCGGGGCAGCGAATGCGGATCCCGCCAGAGACAGTAATACACCCAGAAGCAGCAATTTACGCTTAGCCATTTTTTCTCCAGTGATATCGTTACAGATACTTTTCGTCTGCAGGTCGTGCAAAGCGGAGCAGACAGTCCATTTTAAGTATCAACGCAGGGTATGTTTGAAAAAAAATGTAACAAAAGTGGACGGTGTTGTGTAGTCAAACTGGATGATGTTTATCATTGTGGTGAATATTTTCTGTGTTATGTATTTTTAATATTTATTATTTCATTCATTAATTCTGAAAATAACTTTCTAAGTCAAAATTGGACTTCTATACGAATGCTTTCTCACTCAACAAGATTTAATATCGTCGTCGGGTGAAACGTACTCACTTACTTTTTAGAAGGCTGAGTATTCTCATTGTTTTTACTAGAGAGCTGATGGGTTGCGGTTAATTATGCCATAAACTCATGTTAAGAAAAATAAATAATTAAATTTCATGGTGTTAGCTCGAATCTCTTTGCGGGTTTAACAATAAACATAACGTTAAAAAACTAATATTTATATAAATGAAAAATATAACTGCGTTTTCTCTGTTATTTCTCACTGTTAGTCAGTTGGCAGGGTGTGTTTTTTCCTCAGGTCAGAACTTAAGCGTATCCGGGAAAAAAGTCATTTCTGTGGAAGAGAACAATTATCAGCTTGATAAGCGCGTGGAGATTTTTCCACTGACGCCGGGATTAATTGAAAAACTACTTCCGACCGTGTCGAAATCTCAGGCAAATCCTAATCTGGATGAGCAGATCAAAAACTGGGAATACCGTATTGGCACAGGCGACATCCTGACGGTCACCGTCTGGGATCACCCTGAATTAACGACGCCCGCGGGACAATATCGTAGTGCGAGCGATGCCGGCAACTGGGTCAACGCCGATGGTACGCTCTTTTATCCCTACGTCGGTAAGCTGCGGGTGGCGGGAAAAACGGTTTCACAGGTACGTGAAGAGATTACATCTCGACTGGATAAAGTCATTGAGAGCCCGCAGGTGGACGTCAGCGTTGCCGCCTTCCGTTCCCAAAAAGCCTATGTCACCGGAGAGGTCGAAAAATCAGGCCAGCAACCCATAACCAATATTCCGCTGACGGTGATGGATGCGGTTAACGCCGCTGGCGGTCTTTCTGCGGATGCCGACTGGCGTAACGTCGTGCTGACGCATGATGGCAAGGACTCCCGCCTTTCGCTCTATGCACTGATGCAGCATGGCGATTTGATGCAAAATAAGCTGCTTTATTCAGGCGATATCCTGTTTATTCCCCGAAACGACGCGCTGAAAGTGTTCGTGATGGGCGAGGTGGTTAAACAGAGCACGCTTAAGATGGATCGTAGCGGCATGACGCTGGCCGAAGCCCTGGGCAATGCCGGTGGGCTTAACCAAAATATGGCTGATGCAACCGGCATTTTTGTTATCAGGCAGGTAACGGAAAAAGGCGACACGGGCAAAATTGCCAACATCTATCAACTCAATGCGGAAGATGCCTCAGCCATGGTGCTGGGTACGGAATTCCAGCTGGAACCGTATGACATTGTCTACGTCACCACGGCACCGTTATCACGCTGGAATCGCGTGATCTCCCAGCTGGTGCCTACCATCAGCGGCGTCCATGACCTGACCGAAACCGTTCGTTACATCAGATCGTGGCCGCAGTAATGTTCCAGTCAATCTTAGTGGTCTGCACCGGCAATATTTGCCGTTCACCGATTGGTGAGCGGCTGTTGCGACAGCAATTACCCGGCAAGCAGGTGAACTCGGCAGGTATTTTGGGGCTTGAGGGGCATCCGGCGGATGCGGCTGCGCAGGCTGTGGCCCGGCGTCATGGCGTTTCGCTGGAGGGGCATATTGCCCGCAAGGTGACGCGTAACCTGTTGCAACAAGCCGATTTGATCCTGGTGATGGGGCCGGAACACCTCCGTTTCATTGCCACAATGGCCCCGGAGAACCGGGGAAAATCGCTGCTCTTTGGACAATGGCTGGACATCAGGGACATTCCCGACCCTTACAACAAAAGTCGTGAAGCCTATGAATATGTTTTCGAGCAATTGGGAAAAGCCAGTCAGGAATGGGCTCGTCGTTTGAGTCAATAAGGAATGATGCCGTTATGTCGTCTTCTAAATCAGAGAAATATAAGGCTGCGACACCGCAGAATAATGAGATCGATCTTCTTCAGTTGCTTGCTGAGATGTTTGATCACCGGATGACGATCGCGTGTGTCACGCTCCTGCTCACGGTATGTGCGGGGATATATGCGTTCAGCGCCACGCCAGTTTATCAGGCTGATGCCCTGATACAGGTTGAAGCGAAGCAGAATAACTCACTGCTCAAGAACCTGACTCCGTTCGGGCCCGATCTCTCACCTGACGTCGCGCCGGAACTTTTACTCCTTAAATCACGGATGATCCTGGGAGAAACCATCGATCAATTAGGGTTGACGTACTACGTCAGGCGGCGCGTGTTTCCCGTCATCGGGCCTTTGTTAGAATACGTGCAGGGACGTAAATCCGCTGAAATAACGATCGGCGCGCTGACTATTCCCCTTCTGGAAGGTAAGCCACAAACGCTTTTACTCACCGTACGGGAAAAAGGGCGATATCGTCTTGAGGGAAAAACGCTTGAAGCAGACGGCATCGTGGGGAAAACGCTGGTTAAAAATGGATTATCGCTTCTGGTGACATCCCTCAGCGCGGAACCAGGCACCCAATTTACCCTCGAAACCGTCTCAAGGCTTGACGCCATCAACGCCATTCAGAACAGGCTTACGGTTGTTGAGTCGGCGAAACAAAGCGGTATGATCGCATTAACGTTAATGGGTGAAGACCCCGCCAGGATCGCCACGGTACTTAATACCATTACTGAAAATTTTCTCAGCCAGAATATTGCGCGCCAGGAAGCGAAAGATTCCCGCAGCCTCACGTTCTTACAGGAGCAATTACCTAAGATCAGCCGGGAGCTGGATGAATCCGAAGCGAGACTGAATGCCTACAGAGAGCAACGCGATTCTGTCGACTTATCTCTGGAGGCAAAGTCAGTGCTTGATCAGGTGGTTAACGTGGAAAACCAGCTTAACGAACTGACGTTTCGCGAAGCAGAGGTTTCCCAGCTTTTCAAAAAGGACCATCCCACCTACCGTGCCTTGCGGGAGAAGAAACAAACGCTTGAGCGGGAGCGTGCGCGCCTGAATAACCGCGTCTCATCCATGCCTTCCACGCAGCAGGAAATCTTGCGCCTGAGTCGTGACGTTGAATCCGGGCGTACCATATATCTGCAGCTGCTGACGCGTCAGCAAGAGCTGAGTATATCGCGCTCCAGCGCTATCGGGAACGTGCGGATCATTGACCCCGCCATGACGCAGCCAGAGCCGATCAAACCGCGCAAAGCACTCATTATCGTACTGGGCATGCTGATCGGGTTGATGCTTTCTGCCGGAACGGTTTTAGTGCGCTCAGCCTTTAGGCAGGGCATTACCTCGTCTGAACAACTGGAAGCGCAGGGGATACCGCTTCTGGCGACGCTTCCGCGCTCGGTATGGCTCTGGAAAAAAACGCACCTGCGCAGGAAAACCCTGTTTGCTTCCCGATGGAAGCACAGGACGTCGAATGTTCCTTTTTTGCCCGTTGACCGCCCGGCAGATATGTTTGTCGAGGCAGTGCGCGGGCTGCGCACCAGTCTGCATTTTACCATGATGGATGCCACAAACCGGATCGTCGTGGTGTCTGGCCCCACGCAGGACTGCGGAAAGACGCTGGTCAGTACTTCACTGGCGTCGATTGCCGCTCAGGCCGGACAGCGAGTGCTGTTTATTGACGCTGATATGCGCAAGGGATATGTCCACAATGTTTTCCAACTGCGCAATCATCGGGGATTATCCTGCGTGCTCGGAGGAGCCGCTGAGTGGCAGGAGGCGGTTCAACGCGTTGAAAAAGGCGGTTTTGATGTATTGACCTGCGGACCCCAACCTTCACATCCCGTGGAGCTGCTCATGAGTGAACGCTTCCAGGCCGTAATGTCGCAGATAGACAAACTGTATGACATCGTGATTGTCGACACCCCACCCGTGCTTGCCGTAACGGATGCCTTGCTGATAGCCAGAGCAGCGGCTACCACGCTTCTGGTCGCCCGCTTTGGTAAAACCAGCGTCAAGGAGATCGAGAACTGCCTGAAACGTCTGCAGCAGATGGGTGTGCAGGTGAATGGCGCGATCCTCAATGATATCGTGAAATCGGCTGCGCTCTATTACAACTCGGGATATAGCCATTACGACTACGGTTATACCCAGGAATAAACCTGACGCGACATTTCTTTACAGCGTGATGGCGTATTGCCCGTTAAGATGACCTTCGTTAAAACATGAGGTCACAATGGATAACCGCAAAATCAGTCGACTGCGCCGCTGGGTGCGGGAAGGGATCATATTCGTTCTGCTGACGCTGGCCGTAGTGTGGGGTGTTGATCGGTACCGAAAACCGACACTCCCCGCCAGTTTTAGTGCAACACCGATGCAGAGCATCGACGGCAATATTCACGATATCGCGGCGCTGAGCCAGGAACGCCCGCTGCTGATTTACGTCTGGGCCACCTGGTGCAGTATATGCCGTTACACGACGCCTTCGGTCAATAAACTGGCGAAAGAGGGGGGCAACGTCGTAAGCATTGCCATGCGTTCCGGCGATAACGCAAAGCTTGCGCGCTGGGTTGAAAAGAAACAGCTGAAAATGCCGGTGATCAACGATGAAAACGGTGCGTTGTCGCAGCAGTGGCAGGTGAGCGTAACGCCGACGCTGGTCATTGTGTCGAAGGGTAATGTGGTCAGCACCACGACGGGCTGGACGAGTTACTGGGGATTAAAATTAAGGATGTGGTGGGCAGGCGTATAAAAATAACCCCTCTCCCGGCGGAAGAGGGGTGTTGTATTACTTAGCCAGAACTTCCTGCGCGGTGCGCTCAACCAGAGACAGCAGGATTTTAATATCTTCCAGCGTCACGGTTGGGTTCAGCAGCGTCAGCTTCAGGCAGGTGACGCCGTTGTGCTCGGTCACACCAACGTTCGCACGGCCGGATTCCAGCAGCGCATCACCAATTTTCTGGTTCAGCAGGGCGATGCCCGCGTCATCCATCTGCACCTTTCCGCGGAAGCGGAACAGAACGCTTGCCAGCTGTGGCTGCATAACCAGTTCCAGAGCAGGCTGCTCTTTCACGTAGGCTGCAACCTGCTGCGCCAGGGTCACGCCGTGGTCGATGATCGCCGCGTATTGCTCCTGACCCAGCGCTTCCAGGCTCATCCACAGCTTCAGCGCGTCAAAACGACGGGTGGTCTGCAGAGATTTGGACACCAGGTTAGGCACGCCGGCTTCTTCGTCGAATTCGGAGTTCAGGTAGGCCGCCTGATAGCGCATCAGCTCATAGTGACGTGCTTCTTTCAGCAGGAACGCGCCGCAGCTGATGGTCTGGAAGAACTGCTTGTGGAAGTCCAGGGTGACGGAATCCACCAGCTCGATGCCGTCCAGGTAGTGACGATACTGCTCAGACATCAGCAGCGCGCCGCCCCAGGCCGCATCAACGTGTACCCAGATGTTCTGCTTCGCGGCCAGCTCTGCAATCGCACGCAGCGGGTCGATAGCACCGGCATCGGTGGTGCCTGCCGTTGCGACGATCGCCAGAATCTGCTCGCCGTTCGCGTTGCACTGTTCGATTTTCACCGCCAGATCGGTCAGAGCCATGCGGGAGAATTCGTCCGTTTTCACCTGCACGACGGACTGGTAGCCGAGACCCATCAGCGCCATGTTTTTCTGCACGGAGAAGTGTGCGTTTTCAGAGCACAGTACGCGAATTTTGCGCAAATCGCCGACCAGGCCGTCCTGCTGAACGGAGTGACCCTGACGCGCAAAGAACGCATCGCGAGCCAGCATCAGGCCCATCAGGTTGCTCTGGGTGCCGCCGCTGGTGAAGACACCGGCGTCGCCGGCCTGATAACCCACGCGGGTACGCAGCCACTCGATCAGCTTGATCTCGATAATGGTTGCGGACGGGCTTTGATCCCAGGAGTCCATACTCTGGTTAGTGGCGTTGATCAGCACTTCCGCCGCCTGGCTTACGACCAGGCTTGGGCAGTGCAGGTGCGCCACGCACTGCGGGTGATGAACGGACAAGCTGTCTTTCAGAAAGAACTCCACGGCGCGTTCAATCGCCGCTTCGTTGCCCAGCCCTTTCGGGTTGAAATCCAGCTTAATACGCTCGCGCAATTCCGCGACCGTTTTGCCCTGGTACATCTCAGGCTGTTTCAGCCACTGCATCACAGCCTGAGTGCTTTGTTCGATCGCCTGCTGGTAAGCTTCAATGCTCTGCGCAGAGGAGAACAAAATTGGGTTTGAATCAGACATCGTAATCAATAACTCCGGTTACGCCGGGCGAACGCCCGCAGCAAGCAGTGCCTGCTCAAATTTATCCAGGAAGATTTTCAGCTCTTCGTCGCTGATCAGCAGAGACGGCAGCAGACGCAGAACGATACCGTTACGGCCACCGCGCTCCAGAATCAGACCGGCTTCGAAGCACTTCTTCTGAATCAGTGCAGACAGCTCGCCGTCGCCCGGGAAGCAGCCCATGTGGTCAGCGGCTTCGTGTGGCTTAACGATCTCAATACCGATCATCATGCCCAGACCGCGCACGTGGCCGATAACAGGATAGCGTTTCGCCATCTCTTTCAGCTGGCCTTTCAGCCATTCGCCCTGAGCGGCAACTTTGCCCGCGATGTTCTGATCTTTCAGGATTTTCAGCGTCGTCAGACCGGTTGCCATCGCCAGCTGATTGCCGCGGAAGGTACCGGTGTGGTGGCCTGGCGCCCATGCGTCGAACTGCTTTTTGATACCGAGCACGGCCAGCGGCAGACCGCCACCTACGGCTTTAGACATCACAATAATGTCTGGCTCAATGCCCGCGTGTTCGAAGGCGAAGAATTTACCGGTACGGGCAAAGCCAGCCTGAACTTCGTCGAGGATCAGCAGAATGCCGTGTTCCTGAGTCACTTTACGGATGCGCTGCAGCCACTCAGCCGGAGCCGGGTTCACGCCGCCTTCGCCCTGAACGGCTTCCAGAATCACCGCAGCAGGTTTACGCACGCCGCTTTCAACGTCGTTGATCAGGTTATCGAAGTAGTACGTCAGCGCTTTCACGCCCGCTTCACCACCGATACCCAGCGGGCAACGGTACTCGTGCGGGTAAGGCATGAACTGCACTTCTGGCATCATACCGTCAACCGCTTCTTTCGGAGACAGGTTGCCGGTCACGGACAGCGCGCCGTGGGTCATACCGTGGTAACCACCAGAGAAGCTGATGATACCGCTACGACCGGTCACTTTTTTCGCCAGCTTCAGCGCCGCTTCAACGGCGTCAGCACCGGATGGACCGGTGAACTGCAGGCAGTACTCTTTGCCCTGACCAGGCAGCAGAGAGAGCAGGTATTCAGAAAACGCGTCTTTCAGAGGCGTAGTCAGATCCAGGGTATGTAACGGCAAGCCGCTGGTAATGACATTTTGGATGCTTTTCAGCACATCAGGATGGTTATGGCCAAGCGCAAGGGTCCCCGCGCCTGCTAAACAGTCAAGGTATTCTTTATTATCTGCATCGGTGATCCACACGCCTTCTGCTTTAGTTATGGCTAAAGGCAGTTTGCGCGGATAACTCCTGACGTTAGATTCAAACTCGGCCTGACGGGCCAGATAGGTTTCGTTGCTTTTGTGGGCATCTACGGTGTCAATACGGACTTTATCCGTCATCATATCACTCCTACAACCGCCGCTTCGTTATGAGCCACGATTGAATAAAAAGTTAAAAAACAGATGGGGGCCTGAAAAAAACGCCGCCAATATAGAGCCTTTTGCCACGGGGCTCAATGGTTAATTTGTTTACTGTTTTGTGACATGGCGCTCAGGGGAGGGTATATCCCCTTTTTAAGAAAGAAAATTGCACTTTATGGTAAACAAAAACAGACTGTTACGTGTGTTCTGTCCTGACTGTAAATTCATAAAAAAGAGTGTGACAAATCGTGCCATTCGCTGACCGAAAAGGAGGCAGACGGCCTCCTTGTTCGCTTTATTTCTGCGACACCTGCAAAATGCCGTGGTTACGCCCCGTCGTCTTATTCCAGGACGCCGCCGTAATGCCGTTCTCATTAAGGCTTAGCGATATAACAAAACCATTACCGTGAATCTCATAGAAATGAGCATTCAGACATTTCACGATGGCCTTTTTGCCGTTAATGGTGGCGTTAAAAAAGCCGTTTGAAATCGTGGCGTTAACCGCATCCGATGTGAAAGTGGCTTCACGCAAAGGGTCGTGGACCGCAGCAGTTGTGTGCTGTGCCGTATTTTGGGCTTTTGTTTTGTGAATATCACAAGAGCCGTCATTCGCGTTCATCTCAGTACATCCTGAACGTTCTAATTGAGCACGATAATGCGCGTTAATCGCATGAGCCGGTGTTGTCGCTACCGTTAACATCAGTGCAATCCATATTAATTGAGTTTTCATGGCTAAACTTTTGTTCACCTTATAAAACGCACAGATAATAGGAGACGTACATCATGCCGATCCAAATACCGACGCCAATGAGCATCAGATACAGGGTCGCTGAAATAATGATATGTCTGAGCATGTTTTTTCTGTCATCGCTATTCTTGCCGGAGGCAAGGGGGTTATTAACGTAATGGCGCCAGTTAATAATGCTTAAGTTCTATATCGTTAAAAGCCCATTCCGACGCCAACTGACGCTCCCATATTATTGGCGGTATCATCAGAGAAGCTCACTTTCGCGATCACATGTGAACTAAAGTTAACGGATGCCCCAACGGCAAGGGCGCTTTCACTATTGTATGTGGCTCCGCCAGCAGAGAACATAACATGCTGATTCGTTTGTACCTGCGGTAATCCAGCCATCGCCATGGCACCTGAAATACCGGCATTAGCTTGCTTCTTATTATTATCTACTTCATCGTGCAGTGATTTAAATTGCTGGTTGGTATTGTTATTCATTGCCTGTAACGTCTGTTTCGTTGCCAGCAGATCCTGTGCGGTGGCGGTAACTGCCTGGGTATTATTAGCCACTTTAGTTTGTGTTGCTGCGTCTACCTGCATGTGCGTCACGGTGGTCGTCACGCCATCTTTGCCATCTACGCCGTTAGTGGGTTTAGGAGCACTTTCCAGGCTATCAAGACGGTTATCTTGCACTTTGTTAACGTTTTCCATATTGATAATTTCTGTGCCGTTCGTCATGACGCCCTGTAAAGCCGCATCGCTTTTTTGATTGGCGGTATCTGCAAGCGCACCAGCAAGCAAGGCTTTTTGATAAGCGTCATTTGTGGCTTGCTCAATAACCAAAACACCTAATTTAGTGGATTGAAGGTCGCTATCCACCTGCGTTAAGCGATTTTCAGTTGAGAGATCGCGAGCAATGCTATCGACCCTGTTTTGCGTAATTTGGTCTTGATGGTCATTCACAATATCTGTGATTGATGCGTCATCCCAAACGGCAGCAGCAGCGTTGGTAATATTCACGGCGCTACCGGCGACCACCCCAAATACAAAAACAGGAATAACAGATTTATTGAAAATTTTCATTCGAAGGACTCACATCATTAACGTATTAAAAAACAAAATTAAGCAGAACAGTTTTGGCTTTAGTGGCATGTGGATATCTGTATTTCCATATCTCAATACAGGATATTCAATGCCCGGACCTTTTTTAGTAGCGTGAATAAACTATCGATTAAACCCAAATTGATGATTTTGATCTAAATCATAAATGATATGAATAAATGAAAGGGCAGGGTGCGGTATCGAGGAGGTTTATTTAATGTATACATTAACTTATGGATTATGCGATAAATCCAGGGGAGCGTTAAGCTATTGATCAAAGTACAAATGTTTAATAGAGTTAAATAAATTAATACTGTCTTATTCTTTCATGCGAAAGAAGTTTCCCTATCTTATAAAAGCGTAATGAGCACGTAATAAAAAATAAAAATAATAGTCTCAGTAAAAGTACGTAATAAAGTTTTTCAATAACGTATTAACAATTACTGAACCAGAATTAACTAAAGCGTAATAAATGTTGGCAAATAACGGGAAAGAGCGCCTGGAGATTTCCGCGGTGACAACGGCGTGATAAATCGAAACTCCTTGCGCCTGGCCTGGGGCCGCGGTTACACTACATAACGTTAATGAGTTTCATAACTCACTGTTTTAAAAGTATTTTGACTCGGGGTGCCCTTCCTTGTGAAGGCTGAGAAATACCCGTATTACCTGATCTGGATAATGCCAGCGTAGGGAAGTCAGATGCCTTCCAGGTCATCGCTTCTTCACGCAAGGCAGGAGCGAAACCATGCAGCCTGACCTGCTCGATTTACACGTTTTACACCACTTCCGAACCCGTTCTCCGCTGACCCACTGTATGACCAACGATGTCGTACAGACTTTTACGGCCAACGTTTTGCTGGCGCTTGGCGCCTCACCCGCGATGGTGATTGAGGCCGAAGAGGCTGAACAGTTTGCCGCGATTGCCGATGCGCTGCTGATTAATGTTGGCACGCTGACCTCGCCGCGCGCCCAGTCGATGCGTCGGGCAATAGAAAGCGCGGTGGCGGCAGGCAAGCCCTGGACGCTGGACCCGGTTGCCGCGGGCGCCCTGACGTTCCGCACCCGTTTTTGCCATCAAATCCTTGCCCTGAAACCGGCTGCTATTCGCGGCAATGCCTCCGAGATTCTGGCCCTTGCCGGAATGAGCGCGGGCGGGCGCGGCGTCGATACAACCGATACCGCAGCCAGCGCGGTGCCTGCTGCGCAGGCGCTGGCGCGCCAGACCAATGCCGTTGTGGTCGTCACCGGTGAGGTGGATTACATCACTGACGGGCAACGCACCCGCACGGTAACGGGCGGCGATCCGTTGATGACGCGCGTAGTGGGAACGGGATGCGCGCTTTCTGCCGTTGTGGCGGCGAGCTGCTCGCTGCCGGGCGACCGGATGGATAACGTCGCTGCCGCCTGCGGATGGATGAAGCGGGCCGGAACGGTGGCCGTTGCGCAGTCACGTGGGCCTGGCAGTTTTGCCAGCGCGTTTCTGGATGCGCTCTATACGCTGGAGGAGCAGGCATGAAGCGGATTAACGCCCTGACCATTGCCGGCACCGATCCCAGCGGCGGCGCGGGTATCCAGGCCGATCTCAAAACCTTCTCGGCCCTTGGCGCGTACGGCTGCTCGGTCATTACCGCGCTGGTGGCACAAAACACGCGCGGCGTTCAGTCGGTCTACCGTATCGAGCCGGATTTTGTTGCCGCGCAGCTGGATTCAGTGTTCAGCGATGTGCGCATCGATACCACCAAGATCGGCATGCTGGCGGAGACGGATATTGTGGAGGCGGTGGCCGAGCGGCTTAAACGCTATCAGGTGCAAAACGTGGTGCTGGATACCGTCATGCTGGCAAAAAGCGGCGACCCGCTGCTCTCCACCTCCGCCGTGGAGACGCTGCGTACAAAGTTACTGCCGCAGGTGGCGCTTATCACGCCCAATCTGCCGGAAGCCGCCGCGCTGTTAGGCACATCGCATGCGCAAACTGAACGCGAGATGAAAGCGCAGGGAAACGCGCTGCTGGCGATGGGCTGCGGGGCGGTGCTGATGAAGGGCGGTCATCTGGATGATGCTGAAAGCCCGGACTGGCTCTTTACCCGCGACGGCGAAGTACGTTTTACCGCTCCGCGCGTGCAGACCAAAAACACCCACGGCACGGGCTGTACGCTCTCCGCCGCGCTGGCGGCGCTGCGCCCGCGGCATGACGGCTGGGCCGATACGGTGCGCGAAGCGAAAACCTGGCTCTCGGCGGCGCTGGCAAAAGCCGATACTCTGGAAGTGGGTCACGGTATTGGACCGGTTCATCATTTTCATGCATGGTGGTAACCCAGTATACTGGCAGGAAACACCACGCCTGAGAAAACAGAGATGGAACAAGCGCATACCCGGTTAATCGCTCAACTGAATGAACGGATCGCCGCGCCTGACAACACGCCGCTGTACCTGAAATTTGCCGAAACGGTAAAAAACGCGGTGCGCAGCGGGGTGCTGGAGCACGGGAATATTTTGCCCGGCGAGCGCGATCTGAGCCAGTTAACCGGTGTGTCGCGCATCACCGTACGAAAGGCGATGCAGGCGCTGGAGGAAGAGGGCGTAGTTACGCGCTCTCGTGGCTACGGCACGCAAATCAACAATATCTTTGAATATTCGCTGAAAGAGGCGCGCGGTTTTTCCCAGCAGGTAGTGCTGCGCGGCCAAAAGCCTAATACGCTGTGGGTCAACAAGCGGGTGGTGAAGTGCCCGGAAGAGGTCGCAAACCATCTGTCGGTCCCTCCGGACAGCGAGGTCTTTTTGCTCAAGCGCATTCGCTATGTGGATGACGATGCGGTGTCGATTGAAGAGTCCTGGGTGCCGGTTGGCCTCATTCCCGATCCGGATGCGATTGGCATTTCGCTGTACGATTACTTCCGTAGTCAGAATATTTTCCCGCAGCGCACCCGTTCACGGGTTAGCGCCCGCATGCCGGACAGCGAGTTTCAGGCGCACATTAAGATGGACGAAAAAATACCGGTGCTGGTGATCAAGCAGGTCGCGCTTGACCAACAGCACCGGCCGATTGAGTACAGCATCAGCTACTGTCGCAGCGATCTATACGTCTTTGTGTGCGAGGAATAATTCGTCGCGAGTCGGGGCGCAGTCCCCGCCGCGGTGGCTGACTACCCAGGACGCCACGGCATTCCCCAGCAGAACGGCGTCTGCCAGCGACCATCCCGCCGCCAGCCCGGCAAGCGTGCCGCCCGCGTGGCTGTCGCCAGCGCCAATGGTGTCCACAACCGTCGCCGGGAACGCCGGAACAACGCCCGCATCGTCGCCGTCATACCACGCGGCACCGTCTTTATCATGACGCACAATCAGCGCGGCGCCGAAGCGCTGCTGCCACTCCGCACCCAGGTTGTCAGCCGCTACGCCCAGTCGTTCGGCTGCGATCTCTGCTTCCTGACGATTAAGCGACACGATCGGCCTGCAGGCCATAATCCGCGCCATCAGAGCGTCGGGAATATCCGCGATGCGGGGGCCGAAATCGATAAAGGCCGTCACGTCCTGTAATCCCTCCAGCCAGCGTGTCAGCAGTTCGCCGCACGGCGAGGCGAGCTGATAGCCGGATAAATAGACCAGGCTGTTCGACGGGATGTTAAGCACATCAAGCCAGCGCTGCTGCCACTGGTTCTCCACGCCGCTAAAGGACATAAAGGTGCGCTCGCCGTCTGGCTCCACCAGCGCCAGGCACCAGCCGTTGTCGCCGGTTTCGGCCTCAATGGCGCTGTGCAGATCCTGCTTCGCCATCGCGTTGCGGATAATATCCGCCCAGACGCCGTGGCCGACGGGCAGGGCGTTTTGCGACGCAATGCCGAGCCGTTTCAGAGCGATGGCAATGTTCAGCGCGCAGCCGCCGATATTCACGCCCTGCTGTTTGAGTTCGATATCGCACCCGCGCCAGGGCAGGGCGTAGGCGTCGGCGATGACGTCAATCACCGCCGCGCCCAGCACCGTCACCGGCCGCGCGGCGTGCAGAGTGTCGAGACGTTGGGCAAACGAATTCATACGCCCTCCCTTTGCTCCCGGTAGTGCAGCAGTTTCGCGCAATAGTGGCCGAAATCGAGCCGGTTAACGGCGTCGAGCTCGGCCTTCAGCGCCGGGTCAATGGCCTGGACGCCGTGGAGCGCGCCGCAGATGGCCGTCGCCATCGCGCCAATGGTGTCGGTGTCGCCGCCCAGATTGGCGCATAAAACCGCGCAGCGGTTCGGGTCGGTTCCCGCCAGTTCGACCATCGCAATGGCCGCCGGAACGGACTCAATGGTGCTGGTTCCGGCCCCCACGAGCTGGTACACCTGCTCGCTGGCGGACTCAACCCCGTTGGCTTCCCGCACGGTCTTAAGCGCCAGCTCAATACGTGCCGCCAGCGATGCGCTGAAGGTGGTGGTTTTCGCCTCCTGCGCATAGCGGGCGATACCCGGCAGCGCATCGACGATGTTCTGCCAGCTTTCGCCGTCGATAGCGCGGGAAACCGCCCAGGCAATCACCACCGCGCCGGCAATGGCGAGGTCGGATTTATGGGTCGGGCTGGAGGCCAGCGCCACCTGCTCAACAAAGTGTTCCAGACGCGTGGCCGGGAGCAGGCAGCCCAGCGGGGAGGCGCGCATCGCTGCCCCGTTAGTCACGCCGTTGTTGTCCAGTTCGCTAACCGGCTTGCCGTCGCGAATCGCGTTAAGCGCGATTTTGGAGGTCGGGCCGAGCACGTTCTTATTAAACGCGTCGAAATCGAGCGCCCAGCGCAGAATATGCTTGCCGATAACGTCTGCGTTAATCTCCCCGTCGCACTCGATGAGCGCGTCCGCCAGGCACAGCGCCATTGAGGTATCGTCGGTGAACTCTGCCTGTTTGAAATAGCAGGCCGCATTATTCTCTGCCGGGCCGGGTAAAAAGCGGTCGATCCAGCCGAAGTGCGCCTTGACGCGCTTTCTCGGCCACAGCTCCGACGGCATGCCCATCGCATCCCCTAACGCCTGCCCGTAAAGGGCACCGAGAACACGTTCTTGTTTCATTTAACTTCCCCTTGTGTCAGCGCGGCATCGCCATCAACCACCGCAATGGCGGCGATCTCTTTATCCGATTCGCGGAAAAACAGCATAAACAGCACGGCAATCACGGCAATCATGATTGCACCAAACGTCCACATTCCGGCCCAGTTGAAGGTCAGCCCATTCACCGGCTCTTTGTATGCGAACATTTTTTCCATCATCACGCCGCCCAGGCGGTAACCCAGCAGGCTACCAAAGCCCTGACAGCACAGCGTAATCAGGCCCTGCGCGGCGGTGCGCATGTGCACCGGCGCTTTTTTGTCCACGTAGATGTACGCGGTGACGTAATAGAAGTCGTAGCTCACGCCGTGCAGCAGAATGCCGAGGAACAGCAGGGCGTAGGTAAAGTACTGTTCCGCTCCGCCGTAAACAAAGAACCCGTAGCGGATGGCGGCGGTAATCAGGCCCAGCAGTAAGACCTTCTTAATACCAAAGCGTTTGGTAAAGAACGGCAGGGCGAGCATAAAGAAGATTTCGGAGAACTGGCCGAGCGTCATCCAGCCGGTGGCGTTTTTCATCCCCACTTCGGTGAGATAGCCGTTGGCGAAGATGTAATAGAAGGCCAGCGGCATGGCGAACAGGAACGAGCAGAAGAAGAATACCAGGAAGTTTCTGTCGCGCAGCAGGATCAGCGCGTCCAGCCCGAGCATCACTTTGAAATCCAGCTTGCCGGTACTTTTCGGCGGCGTATTCGGCAGGAACAGGGCAAACACGCCGAGCAGGGCGGAGCTGGCTGCCGTCATCAGCAGCGGGATATTGGTATCGGAAATATCGCTGTAGCCCAGCATCTGCGGCAGGAATCCGCACGCCAGCCCGGAGGCGATCCAGCCGATGGTACCCATCACGCGGATGCGCGGGAAATCGGCCTCAACGTCGTCCACGTTGGCAAAGGCGATACTGTTGGTCAGCGCGATGGTCGGCATATAGGTCAGGGAGTAAACCAGCAGCAGCGGGAAGAAGGTGCTGAACTGGGTTTGCTGCGCGGCGAAGTACATCAGAATGGCTCCGGCGAACATCAGCACTGACAGCACTTTCTGCGCGGCGAAGAAGCGGTCCGTCAGCGAGCCGACCAGAATCGGGGAGAGGATCGCGGCAATGGCGGTACAGGCGTAAGACCAGCCGATTTCCCCGGCGGTAAAACCGCTTTTGCTCAGCCACAGCCACAGCGGCACAAACCACGCGCCCCAGATAAACCATTCAACAAACATCATGAATGACAGTTGGACTTTCGTTTTCATTTTTTAATCCTGCATGTCAGAGAGGGTACGCCTTTAACATACCACTCAATAATACCTTTTAAATACCTTTGTGGCGATTGTTTGATCAATGTAACAGTTTTGTTGTACACGAATCGAGCCAGCAGATTGTGCTGAAAAAAAAAGCAAAGAGTGGAAAATCTGTTAAGTCGGTACCAGGCTTAGTCTGCCCATAAAAGATGGGACTGGATAAACACACACCGACACGACGTCGGACTTACGGGAGTATCACATGACTGATATTGCGCAGTTGCTTGGCAAAGACGCCGACAGCCTTTTACAGCATCGTTGTATGACCATTCCAGCCGACCAGCTGTATCTGCCTGGTCACGACTACGTTGACCGCGTGATGATCGATAACAACCGTCCGCCTGCGGTCCTGCGAAATATGCAGACGCTTTACAACACCGGGCGGCTCGGCGGCACCGGGTATCTCTCTATTCTGCCGGTGGACCAGGGCGTGGAACACTCTGCGGGCGCCTCTTTTGCGGCGAACCCGCTCTACTTCGATCCGAAGAACATTGTTGAGCTGGCGATTGAAGCGGGCTGTAACTGCGTGGCGTCCACCTACGGCGTGCTGGCCTCGGTTTCGCGTCGCTATGCCCACCGCATTCCGTTCCTTGTGAAGCTGAACCATAACGAAACCCTTAGCTACCCAACCGAATATGACCAGACCCTCTACGCCAGCGTCGAGCAGGCGTTCAACATGGGCGCGGTGGCGGTAGGGGCGACGATTTACTTCGGCTCCGAACAGTCCCGTCGTCAGATTGAAGAGATCTCCGCGGCGTTTGAGCGCGCGCACGAGCTGGGCATGGTCACCGTGCTGTGGGCATATCTGCGCAACAACGCGTTCAAGAAAGACGGCGTGGATTACCATGTATCCGCCGACCTGACCGGGCAGGCGAACCACCTGGCGGCGACCATCGGCGCGGATATCGTGAAGCAGAAAATGGCCGAGAATAATGGCGGCTACAAAGCGGTGAACTTTGGCTACACCGATGACCGCGTTTACAGCAAGCTGACCAGCGATAACCCGATCGACCTGGTGCGCTACCAGCTGGCGAACTGCTACATGGGCCGCGCGGGGCTGATCAACTCCGGCGGCGCGGCGGGCGGTGATACCGACCTGTCAGACGCGGTGCGTACGGCGGTGATCAACAAACGCGCGGGCGGCATGGGGCTGATCCTTGGCCGTAAGGCGTTTAAGAAATCGATGGCCGACGGCGTGAAGCTGATCAATGCGGTTCAGGACGTCTATCTGGACAGCAAAGTCACGATTGCCTGACGGCTCCATCTCCCTCTCCCCGGTAAGAGAGGGTTGGGTGAGGGCATCATTGCTCACCGTGTGATACATCAGCGCAAAAGCACGCAGTCCGGCGGTAGCCGGCACTGCAGCGCGCCGGGCAACACCTCAATGCGGAACTGCGTTCCGCTCAGCGGCTCTCCGTCGAGGTTAAAGGTCATCCCGTGCGGCGCATTCACTTCAAACCACGCCGATTTCCCGGCGATGATATTTGGACTCTCTTCCGGCTGCGTCAGCGTGGTAAACAGCGCGGGCAGCAGGCCGTCGCCCGTGAAAATACGCAGCTGGAGCTGACCGTCATTGATCAGCGCCTCCGGGCAGAGCTGCTGTCCGCCGCCCGCCTGACGCCCGTTGCCAATCCCAATCACCAGCGCATCACCCTGCCACTGAAAATCCTCGCCGCGAATTTCGCAGCGGTCAGGCTTGAGGGTGTCCATGCGCATCAGGCCGTGGATCAGGTATGACACGCCGCCCAGCGCCGCCTTCAGCTTTTCCGGCGTTTCGCTGGTGATGCGCGTGCCAAACCCGCCCGTCGCCATATTGATAAAGCAGGTTTTATCATTCACCTGCGCAATATCCACAGCGGTGGCCTTGCCGAGGATCGCCAGCTGGAGCGCTTTCTCCAGCTCTTCCGGGATCCCGGCGCTGGTGGCAAAATCATTGGCGGTGCCGAGCGGTAAAATACCCATCACCGGCCGGTTTGCCGGGGGCAGGTCGATAAGCGCTGACGCAATCTCATTGATGGTGCCATCGCCGCCGCCGGAAATGATGGTGCTGACGCCAAGCCCGAGGGCTTCATTGATATAGCGTGCCGCGTCGCCTTTTTCCCACGTCACCCTGACGTGAATGCGCGCGCCGTCATCGCGCAAACCCTGAATTGCCTGACGCAACAGATCGTTGCCCGCGCTTTTGCCATTGAGAATCAATAAACTGTCTGGATAGGTTGCCATCCGCGCTGCTCCCTTTTTTAGCGTTAGTAAGAGTGTATAGCAGAGAGGAAAAAAGCGGGTAAGAACAGGATGAAAGGAACAAAATATGCCCGAAAGCGCGTTACACTCCAGCGATGATAGTAACGTAATCACAGGAAAGTGATGATGAATAAAATTTTGGTAAGCGCGTGCCTGATGGGCTTTAAGGTTCGTTATAACGGAAGTGAAAAAGCGCGAATGAACGAGCTGCTCGCTCGCTGGCAGCAGGAAAAGCGTCTGGTGATCCACTGCCCTGAACTTGCGGCCGGGATGCCTGTCCCTCGTCCTCCGGCAGAGATTATGTCCGCTGATGGCAAAGACGTAATGCACGGGCAAGCCAGAATTAGTGAAAATACAGGGCAGGATGTGACTGAGCAGTATCAGCTTGCAGCCTGGCTCGCGCTACGCGCTGCTCAGGAGTCGGGGTGTAGCGCAGCGCTATTAACCGATGGCAGCCCCACGTGCGGCAGTCAGTTTATTTATGACGGATCTTTTCGCGGGATCCATAAAGCGGGGAGGGGTGTGGCTGCATCGTTGCTCGCAGAGCATGGGATAACCGTGTTCTCTGAGGGGCAAATCGACGAGCTTATTGCCTGGATTGAGGAGAGAGAAGGCAAAAAATAAGCCCGCGTAAGGGAGATTACGCAGGCTAAGGAGGTGGTTCCTGGTACAGCTAGCATTTATGGGTTATGTTTTTCAGCGGGGGGATAATACCCGTATTGAACGAAGCGGTATGTGATCCGATTCTAAGAATTATCCCAGCGCGAAAAAATTTCCCTGATTAACTATTTGCCGTGTGGGTTTCGGGTGCTTTCACCGTTGAAGTTACGCATCAATAGCGCAAACTTCAGCTCCACCTCTTCCGGAACCGGCAGCCAGACGGTATGACCATCACCCGGCGCCACGTCAATCGCTTCGCCTTTGCCGTTTTCCAGATGTTCCAGCGTAAAGTTCATGTTGCCCTGCGGGGTCATCAGCTCCAGGCTGTCGCCTTTGGTGAACTTGTTTTTCACCGCGACGGCCGCCAGCGCGCCTTTGCGCTCGCCGGTGAAGTCGCCGACAAACTGCTGGCGCTCGGAAACGGAGTAGCCGTGCTCGTAGTTCTGGTAGTCATCGTGAGTATGACGACGCAGGAAGCCCTCGGTATAGCCGCGGTGCGCCAGGCCTTCCAGGGTTTCCAGCAGGCTGGTATCGAACGGTTTACCGGCCGCCGCATCGTCGATGGCTTTGCGGTACACCTGTGCGGTACGCGCGCAGTAGTAATAGGATTTGGTGCGGCCTTCGATCTTCAGGGAGTGCACGCCCATCTGCGTCAGACGCTCGACGTGGGCGATGGCGCGCAGATCTTTCGAGTTCATGATGTAGGTGCCGTGCTCGTCTTCAAAGGCGGTCATGTACTCGCCCGGACGTTTGGCTTCTTCAATCATAAACACGCTGTCGGTTGGCGCGCCGATGCCCAGCGTCGGCTCAACGTTGGTTACCGGAATAGGCTCGTGCTTGTGCACGATATTACCGACGTCATCCTCTTTGCCTTCCTGGACGTTATATTCCCAGCGGCAGGCGTTGGTGCAGGTGCCCTGATTCGGGTCGCGCTTGTTGATATAGCCGGAGAGCAGGCAGCGGCCGGAGTAGGCCATGCACAGCGCGCCGTGAACGAAGATTTCGATTTCCATATCCGGCACCTGGGTGCGGATCTCTTCGATCTCTTCTAGCGAAAGCTCGCGGGACAGGATGACGCGGGTCAGCCCCATCTGCTTCCAGAATTTCACCGTTGCCCAGTTGACGGCGTTAGCCTGTACGGAGAGGTGAATATCCATCTCCGGGAAGTTCTCCCGAACCAGCATGATTAAACCCGGGTCCGACATGATCAGCGCGTCCGGCCCCATATCCACCACCGGCTTCAGGTCACGGATGAACGTTTTCAGCTTGGCGTTGTGCGGCGCGATGTTCACGACCACGTAGAATTTTTTGCCCAGGGCATGCGCTTCGTTGATGCCGAGCTGCAGGTTCTCGTGGTTGAATTCGTTGTTGCGCACGCGCAGCGAGTAGCGCGGCTGGCCCGCATAAACGGCGTCGGCACCATAGGCGAAAGCGTAACGCATATTTTGCAGCGTTCCCGCCGGGGAAAGGAGTTCCGGTTTAAACATGTTTGTTCTCGTTCTGATGACAGGTCAGATCCGCGTGCACCAGGTGCAGCGGTAAGGGGAGATCCCCCACTTTAAGGGCGGGCATTGTAGCGCCGCGGGGCAGGGAGGTAAAGCGTCGAGTCGTATCACCGCCCATCCGGCGTTTACGCATATTTTTAGGTATTGTCTTTACCATCTGGCTTGAAAGACCGAGGCAATGCCGTTTCCCGCTTTCAGTACAAGCGTGGACTGAACGTCATTGCTTTTGCTTAATTCGAATCAACCAGATACAGGAAAACTAACTGATATTGAGATCGTGTATAACTTTTGAGCGTCATCAAGTCGTCTGTTCAGGAACCTATCTGAATACGTAGCTTGATTAATGAAGAGAAAAAGACGGAATCTGTTTATGAACCGTTACCATTTGTCAGGGGAAGAGTATGGCGAGGCTGGATTTCTGTGAACTTGCTTCTGCAAGCGCAGATACTGCAGATAGCGACCAATTTGAGAAGTTCGCAAAAATATTCATGGAAAAAATTTTGGGAGGGATTGTAACTAAAGGCCCAAGCCGGGGGGCGGATGGTGGCATAGATATACGGGTTGAGTTTGATATTGCCGGATGTCGAATTGCCAAACTTGTTAGCTGCAAACACTACGCTCCTTCTAAAAAGTCCGTTGGTCGCAGTGATGAAGAGGACATTCAGGACAGACTTGCTGAATTTGAATGTGATGAGTTTGTTGGATTTTATTCCACCATTGCATCGTCCGGACTTGAGCAAAAACTGGAGCGACTGAAAGCTAAAAAAGGGATTTTGTACCAGATTTATAATTCAGAGGATATTGAAACCTTATTACTGGAAAATCATGCGGGCTTTCAGTTAGCAAAGCGTTTTTTTCCTCGTTCAGTACAAAATATATTACCACAATTTATTGCTCTACTGCCCACCTTCACATCCTGTGACGCAGTGCGTCATTCTTCAGGTTGGATAGTCCCGGATGTTTATAGTGACTACGAGCCACGGGTCTACGCCTGTAATGCTAATTTAGCTGCACAGTATGCAAATGAGAAGGCGATGAATGATATCCATGAACCTATGTTCTTGCAGGCATGGAAAGATGCCGTCCATATGTTTTCAGATTATTTCATTATCCCTGCTGCCGGTATTAACAGTGTAAGCAATATTAATGAATTACCACCGGACTGGGATACTTCAGACGATATAATAAATTTATCCGCCGGGAAACGATGGGCACTTTTGGCTATCTGGAGTTTTTTTGATGATAAAAAGGTTAATGCTATTTTGAAGAAAATGCATAAACATCCTTCTCAGCAAGATTTGAACGTTATTAGCTTCGCTTTCCTGGCGATGATAACTGGCACCGAGCGTCGCGATGTATTAGCGCGACTTTTTGCTTATGCTACACCTTTTCGTTCCTGGTAAGGCCACAGTTTTAATGTCTGGAGTCTCTGCCCCGCAGTGCTGCGGGGCAATATTCTCACATTATCCTGCACGCATCCGCTTCCCAGCGATACCCTACGCCATACACCGCGCGGATAAACGACTGCTCGGCGTCCAGCGCCTCCAGCTTGCGGCGCAGGTTTTTGATGTGGCTGTCGATGGTGCGGTCGGTCACGACGCGGTAATCGTCATACAGGTGGTTCAGCAGCTGCTCGCGGGAGAACACTTTTCCCGGCTCGTGGGAGAGGGTTTTCAGCAGGCGGAACTCCGCAGGCGTCAGGTCCAGCAGCTTGCTGCGCCAGCTCGCCTGGAAGCGGCTTTCGTCGACAATCAGCGGGCTTTCGGCATCGAGCACCTGAAGCTCGCGCTGCGGCCTGCAGCGGCGAAGAATGGTTTTCACGCGGGCGACCACTTCACGCGGGCTGTAGGGTTTGCAGATGTAATCGTCCGCACCAATTTCGAGCCCCAGCAGGCGGTCAATCTCTTCAATTTTGGCGGTGACCATGACGATCGGCACGTCGGAGAAGCGACGAATTTCCCGGCACAGGGTCAGACCGTCAACGCCCGGCAGCATCAAATCCAGCAGGATCAGATCCGGCGGGGTCTGGCGCACGTATGGCAGCACCTGGTCGCCGTGGCTTATCAGCGATGGAGCGTAGCTGGCCGCACGTAAATAGTCGATCAGCAGCTGCCCAAGCTTCGGCTCGTCTTCCACAATCAAAATGCGCGGCGTGTTTTCGTCAATCGGTAACTCGGTCATACTTCTCTCGATAAATCCCGTTCCAGAGGTAACTCTACTGTAATGCTAACCCCGCCAAAAGGCGAATGGGCGGCGCGGATCGTGCCATTATGCGCCTCGACGATGTTAACGCAAATCGCCAACCCCAGTCCGGAACCGCCGCTGGCGCGGTTACGGGAGCCTTCGGTACGGTAGAAACGTTCAAACAGTTTTTCCAGCTGCGCGTCCTGCACGCCGGGGGCGGAGTCCGCGAAGGTGAGGGCAAAGCGCCCGTTTTCCTGCCTGCCGGAGATATGCAGCCCGCCGCCGCTGTCGGTGTAGCGCAGGCTGTTTTCCAGCAGGTTATTGAACAGCTGCATCAGCCGGTCTTTGTCGCCAAACACCACCGCGCTGTCCGGCAGGGAGAGATCGATTTTCAGGTTGCGGCTGGCAAACCGCTCGCGGAAGGCGCCGCTGATCACTTCCAGAATGTTAATCACGTCCACCGGCGCCTTCTGGTAGGCCAGCGCGCCTTCATCGGACATGGAGAGCTGGTGGAGATCGTCCACCAGCTTGGTGAGCGTGCCCACCTCCGCCTGCAGAGAGGCCACCGATTCAGGCGTAAACTGGCGCACGCCGTCCTGGATGGCCTCCAGCTCGCCGCGCAGCACCGCCAGCGGCGTGCGCAGCTCGTGGGAGATATCGGCCATAAAGTCGCGGCGCATCTGCTGGTTCTTCTCCAGCGTGCTGGCAAGCTGGTTAAAATCCTGCGCCAGCTTGCCCAGTTCGTCCTGGCTGCGGGTATCGACGCGGGTGGTAAAATCCCCGGCGGCCAGCTTGTGCGTGCCTTCCACCAGTCTTTTCACCGGGGCGAGCAGACCGCGCGCCAGCGGGAAGGTGGCGAGCGCGGCGAGCAGGGTGGAGAGGGCGACAATCAGCCAGCTTGTCCGACGCTGCTGGCGGTCAAAGTTGATGTCGGTATTGCGCGTCAGGCGCTCCACCGGAGAGGCGATAACCCAGCCGACAGTCGCATTGTTGACTTTAATCGCACGACGGGTGCCGTCCGGCGGGATCGGCGCACGCGGACCCACCAGCGTGCGCATGTCCTGGTCAATCACCCAGAACTGGGTGCGCCAGCCGTGCGGCGGCATGCCCGGCCCCGGGCGATCGTCACCGGTATCGTGCTCCAGCGAGCGCAGGATCTGGAAAATAAAGCGGTCGTTATTGCGCAGAAAACGCCAGTTGCCGTGCTGGGCGTACTGTTCACTCAGCGCATCGCTTAAGCCCTGTAAACGCTGTTCATTGCCATGCTTGATGTAATCAATAAAACCGCGCTCAAAGCTGATCCGCACCGCCCAGTGCATGGTGATCAGCAGGACGATACAGGTGGCAAATATCGCCACGAAGAGCTTGCCGGTAATGCCCGGACGCCAGAATTTCATGAGCCACTCCTTTTGCCGCGCCTAATCACGACGTTCTTGCTGGTATCATCCGGCACTCTGGCGAAGATGAAAGCGGGCAGGGCGATGATGACCGCCATGCTGAGATAGGTATACAAAAAGACCTGATGCGCCACCGGCGTGTCGACGCTGAGATGGTGCTGGCCGTACATGCCGAGCAGTAAACCCGCGATGGTCACCCCGACGCTCATCGAGAGCTGCATGATCATCGACAGCAGGCTATTGCCGCTGCTTGCCAGATCGTCCGGCAGGTCCTTCAGCGTCAGGGTATTCATCGACGAAAAGCGCATGGAGTTGACGATCCCCTGGCAGAACAGCACCAGCGGCAGAACGTAGTACCAGCCCATCAGCGCCACGGCCATAAACAGCAGACTGACCAGCGCCAGCCCCAGCGTGGCGGTTACCAGCACGTGACGATAGCCAAAGCGGTTCACCACCTGCACCACGATGCGCTTCATTCCCATGCTGCCGAGCACCATCGGGATCATCATCAGGCCCGCGTGGAACGGCGAAAATCCCATTCCGATTTGCAGGAAAACGGGCGTCATAAACGGTAGCATGCCGCTGCCGACGCGCCCGGCGAAGCTGCCAAACAGGCCAAGGCGATAGGTGGGGTTTTTAAACAAGCTCAGGCTGAACAGCGCCTTATCGTTGCCTCTGGCATGCCGCAGATACCACAGTATGGCGGTAACGCCGATAACGACCAGCATCCCCAGCGTCAGGGGCGAAATCCCCAGCCCTTTTTGCCCGTCGAGCGCCAGGGTAAGCGTGGCCATGCCCGCCGCCAGCAGGATAAAGCCGAAGAAATCAAAGCGCCGCGTCTGCATTTTGTAGTTCGGCATCAGCGTCAGGGTGGCGATGGCGCCGATGATGCCAACAGGAAGATTGATTAAGAAGATCCAGTGCCAGGAGGCGTACTCCACCAGAATGCCGCCGAGCGCCGGGCCCAGCAGCGGCCCCACCTGACCGGGCAACGTCACAAAGGTCATCGCCGCCATGTACTGCTCGCGCGGCACGATCTTCATCACCGTTAGCCGCCCGACGGGCACCATCATCGCCCCGCCGACGCCCTGCAGCACGCGTGCCATCACCAGCTGGTCGAGGGTGTTGGCCTGGGCGCAAAACAGCGAGCCGGTGGTAAACAGCACGATGGCGGTAAAGAAGATATTCCGCACGCCCACTTTGTCCGCCAGCCAGCCGCTGGCTGGCAGCATGACGGCCACCGTCAGCACGTAGGAGACAATCACCATATGCATATGCAGCGGGCTCTCCCCCAGGCTTTTCGCCATGGAGGGGAGGGCGGTGTTGACGATGGTCGTATCCAGCGACTGCATAAAGAAGCCGAAAGCGACTATCCATAGCTGCCAGCGAACGTTAGCGGGGAGATCGGTCATTTACTCGGTCACCGTGGTTCTGTTTTTACGCGAAAAGCGCAGCCGCAGGCGGTCGAAGAACAGATAGACCACCGGCGTGGTGTACAGCGTCAGCAGCTGACTCATGACCAGGCCGCCGACGATGGTGATCCCCAGCGGCTGGCGCAGCTCCGAGCCGTCGCCGCCCGAAATAACCAGCGGCAGCGCGCCAAACAGCGCCGCCAGAGTGGTCATCATGATCGGACGAAAACGCAGCAGGCAGGCCTGGAAGATGGCCTCTTCCGGCGACAGATTGCCGTTGCGCTGGGCGTCCAGGGCGAAATCCACCATCATGATCGCGTTTTTCTTCACGATGCCGATCAACAGCATGATCCCGATGAGCGCGATCAGGCTGAACGGCGCGCCGAACAGCTCCAGCGCAAGCAGCGCCCCCACGCCCGCCGACGGCAGCGTCGAGAGAATGGTCAGCGGGTGAACGTAGCTCTCGTACAGCACGCCCAGCACAATATAAACCGTGGCGATGGCGGCCAGAATCAAAATCACCTGCGAGTTCATCGTCTCCTGGAACACCTGCGCGGTGCCGGCAAAGCTGCCGCGCACGGTGGACGGCACGCCAAGCTGCGTCATCGCGCGGTTGATTGCGTCGCTGGCTTCAGAAAGCGACGAACCGGCGGGCAGGTTAAAGGAGATGGTCGACGCCGCCGACAGCCCCTGATGGTTCACCGACAGCGGCGCGTTGGCAGGCTGCCAGCTGGCAAAGTAGGAGAGCGGAATCGCCTTGCCGTCGTTGTTAATCACAAACATTTTGTCCAGAGCGCTGATGTCCTGGGTGTAGCGCGGGTCAACCTCCATCACCACCTTATACTGGTTCATCGGCTGGTAGATGGTGGAGATCTCGCGCTGGCCGAAGGCGTTGTTCAGCAGGCTGTTGGCGGCTTCAACGTTAATGCCCAGACGCGACATGGTTTCGCGGTCGTAGGTCAGGGCCATCTCGGCGCCGTTGTCCTGCTGATCGGAGTTGACGTCCGCCAGCTGCGGCAGGGCGGCCAGCGCCTTGCGGATCTTCGGCTCCCACTCGCGCAGGGCGGCTAAATCGTCCGAGAGCAACGTGTACTGATAGCTGGCGTTCGCCTGACGGCCGCCGACGCGGATATCCTGAACGGCCATCAAAAACAGGTTTGCCCCCGGCTCTTTGGCGAGCTTCACCCGCAGGCGGTCAATCACCTGCTGGGCGGTTTCGTTGCGTTCGCCGCGCGGTTTCAGGGTAATAAACATCATCCCGCTGTTAACGCGTGACCCGCCGGTAAAGCCGGTGACGTTATCCACGGCTTTGTCTTCACGAATGATCTTCATAAAGTCCTGCAGCTTGCCGCGCATCGCCTGGAACGAAATGCTCTGGTCCGCCTGAATCCCCCCCATCAGCACGCCGGTGTCCTGCTCCGGGAAGAAGGTTTTCGGGATGGTGATGTACATCCAGACGTTCAGCCCAATGGTGGCGATAAGCACCAGGCCGACTAGCCGGGTATGGTTCAGCACCCACTTCAGCGATTTGCCGTAGCCTTCCTGCATGGCCATCAGGAAGCGACCAAAGCCTTTACGGCGCGGCTGCGAATGGGGTTTGCTGCGCTTGAGCATCCAGCCGCACATCATCGGCGTCAGCGTTAAGGAGATCGCCAGCGAAATCCCGATGGCGACGGAGAGGGTGACGGCAAACTCGCGCAGCAGCCGGCCCGGCAGCCCGCCCATCAGCAGCAGCGGCAGGAATACCGCCACCAGCGACAGGCTCATGGAGAGCACCGTAAAGCCCACCTCGCGTGTGCCCTGCAGCGCGGCCTGCAGCGGCTTCACGCCCGCTTCCAGGTGGCGGGAAATGTTTTCCAGCACCACGATGGCGTCATCCACCACGAAGCCCGTCGCTATCGTCAGGGCCATCAGCGACAGGTTGTTGAGGCTAAACCCGCACAGGTACATGGCGGCAAAGGTACCGATCAGCGAGACCGGCACGGCCACCGCCGGAATAAGCGTCGCGCGGCCGGATCGCAGGAACAGGAAGACCACCAGGATCACCAGCGCGACGGAGATAATCAGCGTTTGCTCCACCTCTTCAAGCGAGGCGCGAATGGTCGGGGAGCGATCCTGGGCAATTTGCAGATCGATTGCTGCCGGGATGGTCTCCTGCAGGTCCGGAAGACGGGCGCGAATGCTGTTCACCGTCTCAATAATATTCGCTTCCGGCAGCTTGCGGATCATCAGCAGAATGGCCGGTTTTGCATTGGTCATCCCGGCGTTGCGCACGTCCTGCACCGAGTCGGTGACGCTGGCAACGTCGCTTAAGCGCACCGCCGCGCCGTTGTTGTAGTGAATAATGAGCGGCTGATATTCCGCGGCGGTTTTCAGCTCGTCGTTAGTGTGGATCTGCCAGCGGTGGCTACCGTCCTCAATCGCCCCCTGCGGCTTGCGGACGTTGGCCGTGCTGATGGCGGAGCGCACGTCATCCAGCGACACGCCCTGGTTGAACAGCGCCTGCGGGTTTAGGCCCACGCGCACGGCGGGCAGGGAGCTCCCGCCGACGCTCACGTCACCGACGCCGTTAATTTGTGAGATGGTCTGCGCCAGCTGGGTAGACGCAAAGTCGTAAAGCTGCCCCTGCGAGTACGTATCCGAGGTCAGCGTCAGGATCATGATCGGCGCATCGGACGGGTTGGCCTTGCGGTAGGTTGGGCGGCTCGGCATCCCGCTCGGCAGCAGGCTTTGTGCGGCGTTGATGGCCGCCTGCACGTCGCGCGCTGCACCGTTAATATCCCGGTCGAAGCTGAACTCCAGAATGATGCGCGTGCTGCCCAGCGAGCTGCTGGAGGTCATCTCGTTGACCCCGGCAATTCGCCCAAGGGAACGCTCCAGCGGCGTGGCAACCGACGAGGCCATGGTTTCCGGTGACGCGCCCGGCAGCGAGGCGCTGACCATGATCACCGGGAAATCCACCTGCGGCAGGGGCGCTACCGGCAGCAGCCGGAAGCCCAGCACGCCGCAGAGGGTAATGGCGAGCGAGATTAAAATCGTCGCCACCGGGCGATAAATGAAGAGGGCGAAAAACTTCACTTATGCCTCCTCTTCACGTTTCGGGAAGCGGCTTTTGGTCCACAGCGCCAGGCGGTCAAACAGCAGGTAGATAACCGGCGTAGTGAAGAGCGTTAGCACCTGGCTTACCAGCAGACCGCCGACCATGCCGATACCCAGCGGACGGCGCAGCTCCGCGCCGACGCCGGTGCTGAGCATCAGCGGCAGCGCGCCCAGCAGGGCGGCCAGCGTGGTCATCAGGATTGGACGAAAACGCAGCAGACAGGCCTGGAAGATGGCGTTGCGCGGCGACATGCCCTGCTCGCGCTCGGCGGCCAGGGCAAAGTCGATCATCATGATGGCGTTTTTCTTCACGATCCCGATAAGCAGGATAATGCCGATGATGGCAATGACGTCCAGCTCGCTGCCCGCCAGCATCAGTGCCAGCAGCGCCCCCACGCCCGCCGTCGGCAGGGTAGAGAGGATGGTGATCGGGTGGATAAAGCTTTCGTATAGCACGCCGAGCACGATGTACATCGCCACGACCGCCGCGACGATAAGCCAGATGGTGTTACCCAGCGCGGCCTGAAACGCCAGCGTGCTGCCCTGGAACTGGGTCTGAATATCGGACGGGAAGCTGAGCTCTTTTTCAGCAGCCTGAATGGCCTCCACCGCTTCGCCGAGAGAATAATTGTCCGGCACGTTGAAGGAAATGGTGGTGGACGGGAACTGATCCAGATGGTTAATCGACAGCGGGGTATAGCGTTCTTCCACCGTGGCGATAGCGCTCAGCGGCACAATGCCGCCGTCTTTGCTGGTCAGGCGCACCGAGTCCAGCCCCGCCAGGCCGGGCGTATTCTCCGTGTTGTGCTCCAGCACCACGCGATACTGGTTCGCCTGGGTGTAGATGGTGGAGATCAGGCGCTGACCGAAGGCGTTGTACAGGGCGTTGTCCACATCCGACATGGTAATGCCCAGGCGGCTGGCGGTATCGCGGTTGACGTTCACGTATGCCGCCAGCCCTTTGTCCTGCCAGTCGCTGCTGACGTCGGCGAGCTGCGGCAGGGTGTTAAGCTTATTCACCAGCTGCGGCACCCAGGTGCTGAGCGCGTCCAGCGAGGTGGCCTGCAGCGTGAACTGGTACTGCGTGCGGCTGACCTGGGTATCAATGGTCAAATCCTGAATCGGCTGCAGGTAAAGCTCAACGCCCGGCACGCGCGCGACGGCGTTTTGCAGACGCTCAATGACGGCGTTGACGCGATCGTCACGTTCATCCAGCGGCTTAAGGTTGATCTGCAGACGCGCGCTGTTGAGCGACGGGTTGGTGCCGTCGACGCCCACGTAGGAGGTCAGGCTCTCAACCGCCGGATCCTTCATGATGATTTCAGACACCTGCTGCTGGCGCTGGGCCATACTGGCGAAGGAGACCGACTGCGGGGCCTGCAGCGTGCCCTGAATAATGCCGTTGTCCTGAATCGGGAAGAAGCCTTTCGGAATGAAAATCCACAGCATCACGCTGAGCGCCAGGGTTCCCAGCGCCACGCCGAGCGTGGCCCACGGATGGTTAAGGACTTTCGCCAGCAGGCGACCGTAGGCGGCAATAATCCGCTCGAACATGCGCTCGGAGGCGCGCGAGAAGCGGTTTTGCTTGCGCAGGGACTCGTGGCTCAGCATGCGGGCGCACATCATCGGCGTCAGGGTCAGCGACACCACGGCGGAGATCAAAATGGCGACCGCCAGCGTCACGGCAAACTCGCGGAACAGCCGCCCGACGATATCGCCCATAAACAGCAGCGGGATCAGCACCGCAATCAGCGAGAAGGTCAGCGAGATAATGGTAAAGCCGATTTCGCCCGCGCCCTTCAGCGCGGCCGCCAGCGGTTTTTCACCTTTCTCGATATAGCGCGAAATGTTCTCAATAACGACGATGGCGTCGTCCACCACGAACCCGGTGGCGATGGTGAGCGCCATCAGCGTCAGGTTGTTAATCGAAAAATCGAGGAACACCATCACCGCAAAGGTCCCGACCAGCGAGAGCGGCACGGCGACGGCGGGAATAATGGTGGCCGGAACGTTGCGCAGGAACAGATAGATGATCATGACGACCAGCGCAATCGCCAGCATCAGCTCAAACTGGGTGTCGGTGACCGACGCGCGAATGTTCGTGGTGCGGTCGGAAAGCACCTTCACGCTGACCGATTTCGGCAGGCTTTCGATCAGCTGCGGCAGCATGGTGCGGATGCTGTCGGCGGTTTCGATGATGTTAGCGCCCGGCTGGCGCTGCACGTTCATCACGATCGCCTGCTGCCTGTTGGCCCAGGCGCCGAGCCAGCTGTTTTCAGCACCTTGTTCCACGGTCGCCACGTCGCCCAGACGCACCGGCGCGCCGTTCTGGTAAGCAATTATCAGCTGGCGGTATTCATCGGCGGACTGCATCTGATCGTTGGCAGAGAGCGTCACGGCGCGGGTAGGGCCGTCCAGCGAGCCTTTTGCCGAGTTAACGTTGGCGCTGCTGATGGCGGTGCGGATGGTTTCGCTGGTCAGCCCCAGCGCGGCAATCGCCTGCGCGTTAAGCTTCACGCGTACGGCGGGGCGCTGGCCGCCCGCCAGGGTGACGAGGCCGACGCCGGAGACCTGAGAAATTTTCTGCGCCACGCGCGTTTCGACCATGTCTTCGACCTGGGTCATCGGCATGGCGGAGGAGGTGACGGCCAGCGTCATGATCGGCGGATCAGCCGGGTTCACCTTGCTGTAGACCGGCGGGTTGGGCAGGTCGGACGGCAGCAGGTTGGTGGCGGCGTTGATGGCGGCCTGTACTTCCTGCTCGGCGACGTCCAGCGACAGCGTCAGCTGGAACTGCAGCGTCACGACGGATGCCCCGCCGGAACTCTGGGAGGACATCTGTTTTAGTCCGGACATCTGGCCGAACTGGCGCTCCAGCGGCGCGGTAATGGCGGACGTCACCACGTCCGGGCTGGCGCCGGGATAGAGTGTGACAACCTGAATCGTTGGGTAATCCACCTCCGGTAGCGCCGACACGGGCAGGAAGCGATAGCCGATAATCCCGGCGAGCAGGATCGCCACCATCAGCAGCGTGGTGGCGACAGGACGGAGGATAAACAGGCGTGACGGCCCGCCTGTAGAGCCTGGGGGCATAACCTGCATCAGGATTTCTCTCCCTGTTTCGCAGGTTCAACCACTTCCACTTTAGCCCCTTCGGTCAGACGGTCAATGCCGTCGGTGACCACGCGGTCGCCTGCGGAAAGGCCGGCGGCGATGACCACCGTCTGGCTGTCCTGGATACCGGTTTTCACCAGGTGCTTGCTGACCTTATTGTCGCTGTTAAGTACCCAGACGAAGTTACCTTCGTTACCCATCTGCAGGGCAGCCGTTGGGATCACCACCGCGTTCTCTTCGGTGGCGACCAGCATGCGCGCGTTGACGAACTGGTTCGGGAAGAGGGCATCGTCCTGATTGTTAAAGCGCGCCTTCAGCTTGATGGTGCCGGTGGTGGTGTCGATCTGGTTATCCAGACTGAGCAGGGAACCTTCGCTCAGCTTCTGCCTGTTGCTGCGGTCCCAGGCTTCCACCACCAGACCTTTACCGGCTTTTTGCGCCTGCACCACGGTCGCGATTTCGCTTTCCGGCAGGGTAAAGACTAAATCAATCGGGTGAGTCTGGGTGATCACCACGATGCCCGTGGTGTCGCCGCTGGAGATCTGGTTGCCGATATCGACCTGCTTCAGGCCCACGCGTCCGTCAATCGGCGCGGTGATGCGGCTCCAGTCCAGCTGCAGCTGTGCGCTGGCGACGGCGGCCTCGTCGGCTTTGATGGTACCCTGCGTTTCGCTGACCAGCGACTGCTGGGTGTCCAGCTCCTGACGAGACACGAGGTTGGTTTTCACCAGCTGCTGGTAGCGGGCCAAATCGCGACGGGCGTTGGCGAGCGTGGCTTTGTCCTTCGCGAGCTGCCCCTGCGCCTGGGCGAGGGCGACCTTAAACTGGCTCGGGTCGATTTCCGCCAGCAGATCGCCCGCTTTGACCTGCTGACCTTCCTGGAAGTGAATGGCCTGAAGCTGACCGTCGACGCGGCTGCGTACCGTCACGGTGTTGGCGGCAGTAATGGTCCCAAGGCCCGTTAGATAGCGAGGAACGGCTTTATTCACTGCCGTCGCCGCCTGTACCGGCGCCAGCGCGCCGCCGCGCATGCCGTGACGCCCTCCGCCTGCCGGGCGCTGTGCCTGACTATTGGCACCGGCGGGGGCTGCGGTGTTCGCGGATTGACTGTGCCAGTACCAGGCGGCGGCAAGGACCACCACAATGATGCCAGCGGCGATTGCCCAGCGGGATTTGTTACTGCCTTTCATCGTTGTACGTTCTCATCCTGAAGACTTCGGGGAATGATACTAGTTTAGTCAGCTAACACAGCGGAAAAATGGAGGAAATATGGAAGACTGTCAGGAATGGTCTGAATGGAGGTAAACGCAAAACGGCAACATCCGTTGCCGTTTTTGGTGTTTTCTCCCTCTCCCTGTGGGAGAGGGCACCAGACCGCACCGCAACAACGCTAGCTAAACATCACCTGCGCCCAGCGCGCCAGACCAGCGGTAACGGAGCCAAAGTCATCGCCACCGGCAATCGGAATGCCCGGCAGCTGTTCCGCCAGTGCTTTCTTGATCAGCGGCGAACGGGCGCTACCCCCGGTCAGGTAGATAACGTCCGGCTTCTCTTTACCGTTCTCCAGCGCCAGCTGCACCTGCTCCAGAATACGCTGTAGCGGCTGCGCGAGGGCCGTCTCCAGCCCGTCTTGCGAAATCGCGGTGGCCAGATTGTCGCTGATAAACGGCAGGGAGACCGCATGCTCGGTACGATCGGAAAGGGCAATTTTGCTCTCTTCGGCAGTACGCACCACGCGGTAGCTCAGGCGCTGACGCCACACTTTATACAGCAGGGCAACTTTTTCGGCGTCCTGCGCGTCGCGCACCAGATCGTTCAGGAAGCGGCCATTCGCGGTGCTGTAAAAATCACTCTGCGCAGGTACGTCGTTAATGGCAATCGCGTTCCACCACGGCAGGATCGGCAGGGCGATGCCTTTTTCCGTCTGACCGCCCATGCCGAGCAGCGGCATCAGGCTCTTGAATGCCAGCGCGATATCGAGATCGTTACCGCCTACGCGGCAGCCGCTGTGCCCGAGCAGGCTATTTTCGCGATCGCGACGGTTATGCCACTGCGGTCCCATCAGCAGCAGCGAGCAGTCCGTTGTGCCGCCGCCGATATCCACGACTAATACGCGCTTCTCTTCCGTCAGCGTGGCTTCAAAATCCAGCCCCGCGGCAACCGGCTCGTACTGGAACACCACGTCGCGGAAGCCTGCCCGGTGCGCCGCGCGTTCAAGGATCCCCTGCGCCTGCTGGTTGGCCTCATCGCCGCCCAGCCCCTGGAAGTTGATCGGGCGGCCAATGACCGCCTGGGTAATCGCATCGGAGACCTGTGTCTGCGCCTGAGTGCGAATATGCAGCATCATCGCGCACACCAGGTCTTCGAACATCGCCACCTGCTGCGGCTTCAGGCCGCTGGCGCCGAGGAAGGATTTTGGCGACTTAACGAAGTAAACTTCTTCAGGATCTTCAATGTAGTGCCCGAGCGAAGAGAGGCCGAACTGCACGCTGGACGGCGTAACGTCGATGTCTTCCTCGCGGTTAAAGCTGACCGCCCGGCGCAGCAGCGCCTGGGTCTCCGCCGCCGTGGCCGGAACCTGATGGTGGCGGAACAGCCATTCGCTTACCGCTTCACGCGTCGGTGCGCAGAGCATTGACGGCAGCAGCGTGCTCTCTTTTTCCATTTTCAGAAGCTGTGGCTGCCCGTTTTGCATAATCGCAACCGAGCAGTTTGCCGTACCGTAGTCGAATCCAATAAACACGATTAATCCCCATGCCAGTGAGAAGGGGCGAGACTTTAACGAAATGTCCGCATGGCGACAACAGGAATATGAAAGCAAGGCAATACAAGGTCTTTCCGTTTATGCTGATATACCCGTCATACTTCAAGTTGCAGGTGTGTTGGCTGCGCTCGCTCACCCCAGTCACATAGTTATCTATGCTCCTGGGGATTCGCTCTCTTGCCGCCTTCCTGCAACTCGAATTATTTAGGGTATAAGAATGAAAAAGGAGCAACGATGTACACCCTGAACTGGCAACCCCCTTACGACTGGCAGTGGATGTTTGGCTTTCTCGGCGCGCGTGCGGTGACGGGCATCGAAACCGTCACCCACGACTACTACGAGCGCAGTTTTGCCTGCGAAGGGCATCAGGGGATATTTCGCGTAACGCCGGATATCGCCACCCATACGCTGACCGTGACGCTCAGTCCGGGATTAGTTCCGGTTGCGCAGACGTGCCTTGAACGCATCGAGCGCCTGTTCGATCTCGCCTGCAACCCGCAGCACATCGCGGATACGCTGGGCGATCTCGGTGCTGCCCGGCCGGGCTTGCGTTTACCGGGGGCGATGGACGCGTACGAGCAGGGCGTGCGGGCGATCCTCGGGCAGCTGGTGAGCGTGGCGATGGCGGCGAAACTGACGTCGCGCGTGGTGGCGCTGTGCGGTGAGCCGATCGCGGAGTGTCCGGGGTATCTCTGTTTCCCCACGCCGGACGCGCTGGCGGCAGCGGACCCGCTGGCGCTGAAAGCGTTGGGCATGCCGGTAAAACGCGCGGAGTCGTTAATTCATCTGGCGCAGTCGGTCATCGACGGGACGTTTCCGCTTTTCCCACCCGAGAATATTGAGGCCGGGATGAAGGCGCTACAGCAGCGGCCGGGAATAGGGCGCTGGACGGCAAACTACCTGGCCCTGCGCGGCTGGCAGGCGAAAGATGTCTTTCTGCCTGATGATTATCTGATTAAGCAACGCTTTGCCGGGATGACGCCCGCGCAGATTCGGCGTTATGCCGAACGCTGGCAGCCGTGGCGCTCTTACGCGCTGCTGCACATCTGGTATACCGACGGCTGGACGCCGTCAGTTGATGGCGAAATAGCTGGTGTTGAGCAGTAGATCCAGCGGCTGCGGCTCGGCGATGGTGTCGCCATAGATGAAATCAATGCCGATGCCGGAGAGCGTATCCATCATGATGGGCTGATTGCACGGGCCCGCGATGGTTTTCATCCCCAGACGCTGGGCGTGGCCCTGAACAATGGTCACCATCATCTCATCCATCAGGTTGCCATACACGTTGCTTACCACCTCTGCGTCCAGCATCAGATAGTCGGCCATATTGGCGGTCAGGTGGGTGAAGACGTTCATGTCGCGGCCCACCTGGCTGAAGATCACGCGGCAACCCGCCTGGCGAAGCTTTTGCAGACTCCGCTGCAGGTTTTTATCCTGGCTACACACCACGTCGGCAGAGATAACCAGATGCAGGAGACGACCCGGCATCGGGCTTTTATCCAGCAGGTCGAGAAGCTCATCGACCAGCGTTACGCTGGCTAAACCGGCCTCAGAAAGCGGCAGCGCCACCCCCATGCCTTTACTGGCGACCTGTGCGGCAGAGGCGCGGAAAAACTCATTAAAAATACGCCTGTCGAGGGCGTGCAAAAGCTCAGGCTCGGCCAGACCCGAGCGGAAGGCATGCTCTTCCTGGACTTCGCCCTGGCTGGTCCACAGGCGTAACGAGAGCAGCCAGAAATTACTGCTTTCCGGGATGCGCGGGGAGGCGACGCTGCGGGCAATCATCATCAGGTGATTGTCTTTAATCATGTGCCACTGTTCATCAAGCGACATCATGCTGCGCGTGTTGTGATCCCGCTCCTGCTGGGGTTCGTAAACCGTCACCATGCCGCGCCCGCTGTTTTTCGAGGCATAACAGGCTATATCCGCCTGCGACATCACCTCCGACGCCTGATGGTTATTTTCATCAATCAGCGTGATGCCTGCGCTGGCGCCGATCCGGTGCAGGCGGCCTTCCCACATAAAGTGATAGTCATTGATCGTGTGGATCAGGCGCCCGGCGATATAGCGCGCGCTTTCAATATTGCAGTCCGGCAGCAGTAACCCGAACTCATCTCCGCCCAGACGCGCCAGCACGTCGCTGGAGCGGAGCATGGTCAACATCAGGGAGGAGAGCTCCCGCAGCAGGGCATCCCCCGCCGCATGGCCTGCCGTATCGTTGACGGCTTTAAAGCGATCGAGATCGATAAAGACCAGAGCATGACGCTGGCGCGTTTCGCGAACGGTCTGCAGGAGGCGTTTAAGATGATTTTCGAAGCTGACCCGGTTTGCCAGATGGGTCAGGGCATCGTGGGAGGCGCTGTAGCTCAGCTGACGCAGCATTTTGCGCGACTCGGTCACGTCCTGAATCACGATAACCGAGCCAATATTCTGCCCATCCAGCGTGCTGAGCGGCGTAATGCTGTAGTGAATATCAAAATTCCCGCCGGTCCGGCAGTTCAGCACCACGTCCTGATCGATATCGGAACGGGACATATCGCCGCTGTGAATATTCTCCATCAGCGGCCCTTTTTCACCAAAGGTGATGTGCAACACCTTGAGGATCGGCTGGCCGATAGCCTCGGTCTGCAGCCAGCCGCTCATTTTCTCGGCTACCGGGTTCATGAAGGTGACGTTCATGTTGATATCGGTGCACAGCACCGCTTCACCGATAGAATCGAGGGTGATGTGCAGACGCTCTTTTTCCTGGAAGAGGGCCTCGTTGAGCTGCTTCACCTCGGTCATGTCCATGTTGATCCCGAGCAGCCGTTCGACTTCACCCTGCTTATTGAGCACCCGGTTCGCCAGGGAGCGAATGTGGCGCACGCCTTCCTTCACGCGGATGCGGAATTCCAGCTTAAACGGCAGACGGGAAATCAGCGAGTCCCGCAGCACCTGCTCAGCGTGGGCACGATCTTCCGGCAGCATCGTGTCATGCCAGAGCTGCCAGGTAGGCTTGATGTGCGGCGGGATTTCATACAGCTCAAACATCCGCTTGTCCCAGCTGATAATGTCTGGCTCCAGATCCCACTCCCAGATGCCGATGCCGCCCGCTTCGTTAGCCAGCGTAATGCGCTCCATCAGGCGTTTGTTGACCCACTCGGTCTGCTTTAGATCGTTAATGTCTTCAATCTGGGCGATAAAATAGAGCGGCGAGCCGTCGGCATGGCGCACGACGGAGACGGCAAGGAGCGCCCAGACCACTTCCCCGTCGCGAGTGTAATAGCGCTTCTCAAGGGTATAGGTATTGATGTCGCCGTTGACCAGCTGTTCGAGCTGTTCCAGGTCGGTGTGCAGATCTTCCGGCCAGGTGAGCTGCTGGAAGGTCAGAGACTGGAGCTCCGTCTGGCTGTAACCGAGGAAATTGCACAGCGCCTTGTTAGCCTGCAGCCATTTGCCCTCAATGCTGACCAGCGCCATACCGATGGCGGAATACTCCATCGCATTGCGGAAACGCTCCTCGCTTTCGGTGATGTGTTTGCGCTCGGCGCGGAAGGCATACATCACCATGGTCATCACGTTGGCAGGCAGGAGCAGCATCAGGAACGGCAGCCAGGGGGCGTTCAGCATCGCCCCGACGTGCTGGGTTGTCAGCGCCACAGGATTTCGGGCAATCATCAGCGACACAACCATCACGGTGACCAGAAACACCAGGAACGCTTCCATTCGCGGCAAGCGCACGGCGCTCCACATAAGCAAAACGATAACGCAGGTGAAAGGCCACGGCAGCCAGGTGATGGCTGCCCAGCTGAGGGCCAGCGTTACGGCCAGCGTGGTCAGGGTTTCCAGCAGCAGTCTCGGGTCACGGTGGCGCAGCAGATAATGCGGTTTAAACAACAGCCCCAACGGTACCACCGCCAGCGCGCCGATGGCTTCGGACAGCACCCAGACGAAGAAATTACGCAGGGGTTCAGGGCCGGGAGCCAGCAGGGACACCAGCAAGCCGCCCACCAGCGGCGGGATCACCGCGCTGCCGATGGCCACGCGGATCCAGTCATTCAGATTCTGCAGCGGGTTGTACCATGGGAGCAATTTGCGCAGCAATAGCGCACCGGTAAAGGCTTCAACCACGTTAATCGAGGTATAGGTGAGGCTTATCGATCCCCACGAAAAGAGCATCCAGGTGGCCAGAATATTGCCGAACGAACAGGCCAGGGCAATTCCCGGCCACATTTTTCCTGCATGGCGATAAAACGCCACCATCATAATGGCGGTGGGGAACCAGAGCGGGGCCAGCAGGGTGCCGAACCGGGTAAGCTCCAGGGAAAATAAGGTAAAGATAAAGGTGACCAGGCCCAGACAGACAAGTCGTATTAAAGGATGTGGGGTGGTAACCAAAACCCGCTGGTATTGTTTATTCATTACCGCTTTATCCAGAGACGCCATGCCGTCAGGGAAGATGTCCGAACGCGTGAATTTGATAATTTGGTTTATGCTAGTACAAACAATTTACAATTCATATGGTGACCGCTCAGAATTTGACACCACAGACTTATTAAATAGAGGCTCCGTGAAAAAAAACGGTTAAACGCTGAAAAAACGCTCATTTAAATTTCACTCAGGGAATAAGACGTCACTTTTCGGCCAGTCTCGCAGAACCTGTGCTTTCGACTGGTATCACGCCCGTGAAATCCCTATAATTGCCGCGTTTGACGCTCCGGCGTCGTCCTTTCTTAACATCCAGGTTAATCAGGTCGCTAAATTTATGACTGATAAGTCTCATCAATGCGTCATTATAGGCATCGCCGGCGCATCGGCTTCAGGTAAAAGTCTAATTGCCAGTACGCTTTATCGCGAACTGCGTGAACAAGTAGGTGATGAGCATATCGGCGTCATTCCCGAAGACAGCTATTACAAAGATCAATCCCATCTGTCGATGGAAGAACGCGTCAAAACCAACTATGACCATCCAAATGCAATGGATCACAGCTTGCTGTTCCAGCATTTAGAAGCGCTTAAGAGCGGCCAGGCCATTGAACTGCCCGTTTACAGTTACGTAGAACACACCCGCACGCAGGAAACCATCCGCATCGAGCCGAAAAAGGTCATTATCCTTGAAGGCATCCTGTTGCTGACCGACGCCCGCCTGCGTGAATCCATGAACTTCTCGATTTTCGTCGATACCCCGCTGGATATCTGCCTGATGCGCCGCATCAAGCGTGACGTGAATGAACGTGGCCGTTCGATGGACTCCGTCATGGCGCAATACCAGAAAACGGTCCGCCCGATGTTCCTGCAGTTTATTGAGCCATCCAAACAATACGCCGATATCATCGTGCCGCGCGGGGGTAAAAACCGCATTGCTATTGATATCTTAAAAGCGAAAATCAGCCAGTTTTTTGAATAACCCGCGTGAATTGTGTACCGTTCAGAGATAACCTGGTTTTACCCTAAGCGCTTACCGCCTCAGGGTACGATGCATGAAAGGAGAAAGTGGCATGCGTCTTTGCGATCGCGATATTGAAGCCTGGCTGGATGAAGGCCGTTTGTCTATTACCCCGCGCCCGCCCGTTGAGCGTATCAATGGCGTGACCGTTGATGTCCGCCTGGGGAATAAATTCCGCACCTTTAGTGGCCACACTGCGCCGTTCATTGACCTCAGCGGGCCGAAGGACGAAGTCAGCGCCGCGCTCGATCGCGTGATGAGTGACGAAATCGTAATCGATGAAGGCGAAGCTTTTTATCTGCATCCGGGTGAACTGGCCCTGGCGGTGACGTTTGAATCCGTCACTCTGCCTCCGGACCTGGTCGGCTGGCTTGATGGTCGTTCTTCGCTGGCGCGACTGGGGCTGATGGTTCACGTGACCGCGCACCGTATCGATCCAGGCTGGTCGGGGCGTATCGTGCTGGAATTCTTCAATGCCGGTAAATTGCCGCTGGCGCTGCGTCCGGGCATGATGATCGGCGCGTTAAGCTTTGAACCGCTGTCAGGCCCGGCAGATCGTCCTTATAACCGTCGGCAGGACGCAAAATATCGCGACCAGCAGGGCGCGGTTGCCAGCCGTATTGATAAAGACTGATCGTTAGTCCATTGAGGATGCCATGAGAAGAGTTCTGACGACGCTGATGATTTTGCTGGTGGTGCTGGTGGCTGGCCTTTCGGCGTTGGTTCTGCTGGTTAACCCCAACGATTTCCGCGCTTACATGGTGCGGCAGGTCGAGGCGCGCAGTGGTTATCAACTGAAGCTTGACGGGCCGCTGCGCTGGCACGTCTGGCCGCAGCTCAGCATTCTCTCTGGCCGCATGTCGCTCACGGCACCGGGGGCGTCCCAGCCGCTGGTGTCCGCAGACAACATGCGCCTCGATGTGGCGCTGATCCCGCTCATTTCCCATCAGCTGCAGGTTAAGCAGGTGATGCTGAAAGGCGCGGTGATTCAGCTCACCCCGCAAACCGAAGCCGTGCGTGATGCCAGTGCGCCGGTTGCGCCGCGCGAAAATACTCTGCCCGATGAACCGTCCGATACCGGCTGGTCCTTTGATATCGGCAAGCTGAAAGTTGCCGACAGCGTGTTGGTTTTCCAGCATGAGCACCAGGAGCAGGTGACCATTCGCAACATTAACCTGCAGATGGAACAGGATGCTCACCATCTTGCGTCGCTGGAATTTAGCGGGCGCGTGAACCGCGATCAGCGCGATTTGACCCTGTCGCTGAATGCTAATGTGAACGCCTCGGACTACCCGCATCAGCTCACGGCCGACATCCAGCAGCTGAACTGGCAGCTGACGGGTGCCGATCTCCCCACCCAGGGGATAACCGGGCAGGGAACGCTGCAGGCCGTGTGGCGCGAAGAGCAAAAGCAGCTCGAGCTGGATAATCTCAACCTGCAGGCAAATGACAGTAGCCTGAAGGGGCAGGCGAGCGTCACGCTCGAAGAGAAGCCGAAGTGGGTGCTGAATCTGCAGTTTGACAAGCTCAATCTGGAAAATCTGCTGCCGCCTCTGCCGGCCAGCGCCACGGACAACGATGCCACCCAGACGGGGCAAAGCCAGGCACCGGCATCACGTCCGGTTATCTCGTCTAATCTCGATCAGCCTGACTATAACGCGCTGCGCGGATTCACGGCGGATATTCTGCTGAAAGCCAATAGCCTGCGCTGGCGCGGCATTGATTTTACCGACGTGAGCAGCCAGATGTTTAACCATAACGGTTTGCTGGTGATCTCCGAACTGAGCGGGAAGATGGGCGCAGGAAACCTCTCGCTGCCCGGCACGCTGGATGTCCGTAAAGACGTTGCCAGCGCCGAATTCCAGCCGCGTCTCGACAACGTTGAGATAGGCACCATCCTGAACGCGTTCAACTATCCGATATCCCTGACGGGGCAGTTGACGCTCGCGGGTGACTTCTCAGGCACGAAAATTGATGCCGATGCTTTCCGCCGCGAGTGGCAGGGGCAGGCGCATCTTGAACTGAAGAATTCCCGTATGGAAGGGCTTAACTTCCAGCAGCTGGTGCAGCAGGCGGTTGAGCGCAGCAGCGATGTGAAGGCCCAGGATAACTACGACAGCGCCACGCGCCTCGACAGCTTCACCGCGGACCTGACGCTGGACAACGGACAACTTACTCTCGACGGAATGCAGGGCGCCTCTTCACTTTTATCAATGACCGGTGAAGGTAAGCTGGATCTGGTGAAAGAGACGGCGGATACGCGCTTTAACGTGCGGGTACTTTCCGGCTGGCAGGGTGAAAGCAAGCTCATCGACTTCCTGAAAGAGACGCCGGTCCCGCTGACCGTATACGGCAAATGGCAGGCCCTGAATTACAGCCTGCAGGTGGATCAGATCCTGCGCAAGCATCTGCAGGATGAAGCGAAACGTCGGCTTAGCGGCTGGGCGGATCGTAATAAAGATTCACAGGACGGTAAGGACGTGAAGAAGCTGCTGGATAAGCTTTGATGTCCGTTGCGCCGGGTGGCGTTGCGGCCTGATGCCCTCACCCCGGCCCTCTCCCACGGGAGAGGGCGCAAACACTAAAAACGGCAACCGGGTTGCCGTTTTGTTTTACCTAAACCTCAAAATCCAGCTCTTCCTCATCCCGCAGCGGAATGAGCTGAACCTTCTGCACGCGATGGTTTTCAATCTGCAGCGTTTTGAGCAGATAGTCGCCCACCTGAACCTCTTCTCCCGGCTGCGGGATACGCTGTAAATACTCCATCAGCAGGCCGGCAATCGTGTGATATTCCCGTTTTTCATCCAGCGGCAGCGGCACGTATTGCACCAGGTCTTCCAGCGGCATGTGGCCGTTAGCCGTCCACGACCCGTCTGCATTTTTCTGAATGTCATGGCGGGCGTCAATCTCATCCACCTCGTTAGGCAGATTACCGGCAATGGTTTCCATGACGTCGCTGAGCGTGACCAGTCCTTCCACCGAACCAAACTCATCCACCACAAAGGCAAAGTGCGTGCGCGCGTTACGGAATTGCTCAAGGGCGGAAAGCAGCGGTAGCCCCTCAGGGAAGACCAGCGGCTGGCGCACCAGAACGCGCAGGTTGAGCGCCTCGCCGTGAAGCTGCTGCTGGAGCAGGTCAATAACGTGCACCACGCCCAGCAATTCCTCTTCCTCTTCACCGCCGGTCACCACCACGCGAGTGTGCTGGTTTTTATCCAGCAGGGCGCGAATGTGCTCTTCCGGTGCCGTCAGGTCGATATGCTCAATGTCGTGCCGCGAGGTCATGATGCTGCTGACCGTCCGCTGATTCAGATTAAGCACCCGCTCGATCATACGTCGTTCCTGCGGGTCGAAGATCAGCCCGTCGCTGTGATCGGCCAGCATGGCGGAGGATTCGGCATCCAGCTCCGCATCCTCTTTCTTACCGCTTAGCAGGCGCATAACCGTGTCGGCCGTGCGCTGACGCAGGGTCTGATTCGCGGACAGGAAGCGGCGGCGGTTAAATATCGCCAGCTGGTTGAGCGCTTCAATCATGACGGAGAAGCCGATGGCGGCGTACAGGTAGCCTTTCGGAATATGGAAGCCAAAACCGTCGGCCACCAGGCTAAAGCCAATCATCAGCAGGAAGCTCAGGCAGAGGATCACGATAGTCGGGTGACTGTTCACAAAGCGGGTCAGTGCCTTGCTGGCCATGACCATCAGCGTGATGGCAATGATCACCGCGGCCATCATCACCGCAAGGTGGTCGACCATCCCGACGGCGGTGATCACCGAGTCGAGGGAGAAGACCGCATCCAGCACCACGATTTGCGCCACCACCGGCCAGAATTTCGCCCCGCGGCGCTGGGTTGGATTCTCGCTGTCTTTGCCCTCCAGCCGCTCGTTGAGCTCCACCGTGGCTTTGAACAGCAGGAACAACCCGCCGAAGAGCATGATCAGATCGCGGGCGCTGAAACTCAGGCCGTGAATGGAGAACAGCGGCTGAGTGAGCGTTACCAGCCAGGAGATAGAGGCCAGCAGCAGTAAACGCATCACCATCGCCAGCAGCAGACCCGTCACGCGCGCGCGGTCGCGCTGGGAAGGGGGAAGTTTTTCAGCGAGGATGGCGATAAAGACCAGATTATCAATCCCGAGCACCAGCTCGATGACGACCAGCGTAACCAGCCCGGCCCAGATTGAGGGATCGGCAATCCATTCCATAGTAATAGCAATACCTTCTGTTATATGACGAATGTCACACTTCGATCATGGATAAAGCTGGGGGAAATTGCAATGCCGGGCTGAGATTTCTCTTAATACGAGGGGTAAAAAAGAGAGCATTCTCAATAGGGTGTAAATAAGCGAAATACGTATATTTAATTACAAGGAATGCATTTTAGGATATATCGCAGGTGATGATTTTTACTGTCATTTTGTCAATATAAAGAAATTCCTAAAAGGTCAAAAATTTGCTCTTAATATTAATCTTAAAAACCGATATTAGGACGGTTGTCTCCTTGCCTGCTATTAGGTTAGCTGCAACAATTCTCCCAGCATCAAATGTTAAATCTCGGTGTTGCTATTAATGTTCGGTCTTCAGGGGTGGTTATTCATTATCCGTCGGGTTTCTCAAGCGACTGATATATTTCCAGAAGACCTTGCTCAAGAGGGTGTCTATCCATAACACATTGTTTAGTCAGTGGATTGGTAACTGAAAGCCAAGGGCGGTAGCGTGCCTGAAAGCGTGTGAATCAGCCTCGATTATTCTGTCAATAGCCAATGGATGAATAAGCTTTTTTTAGGACTGATGCCAGTTATATTTCTATTTGATTAACTGCATGCTGAAACCCAATACGACTCGAGCTTATTTAAATTGCACAGGATAATTACTCTGCCAAAGTGATAAATAATCAATGATGAAATCCAAAATGAAATTGATGCCATTATTGGTGTCTGTGACCTTGATGAGTGGTTGCACGGTCTTTCCCGGCAGCAATATGTCAACAATGGGTAAGGATGTGATCAAGCAACAGGATGCCGATTTTGATCTCGACAAAATGGTGAATGTTTATCCACTTACGCCTCGTCTGGTCGAACAATTACGTCCACGTCCGAATGTTGCCCAGCCGAATATGTCGCTGGACCAGGAAATTGCGTCCTACCAGTACCGCGTGGGGCCGGGTGACGTGATCAACGTGACCGTCTGGGACCACCCTGAACTGACCACGCCAGCGGGCCAGTACCGTAGCTCAAGCGACACCGGTAACTGGGTGCAGTCAGATGGCACTATGTTCTATCCCTACATTGGTAAAGTCCATGTTGCAGGGAAAACGCTTGCCGAGATCCGTAGTGATATTACCGGCCGCTTAGCGCAGTACATCGCCGATCCGCAGGTGGACGTTAATATCGCCGCATTCCGCTCGCAAAAAGCCTATATCTCCGGCCAGGTGAACAAATCCGGCCAGCAGGCCATCACCAACGTTCCTCTGACCGTCCTGGATGCCATCAACGCCGCGGGCGGGTTAACCGACGGTGCCGACTGGCGCAACGTGGTGCTCACCCACAACGGGAAGGAGCAGCGTATTTCGCTGCAGGCGCTGATGCAAAACGGCGATCTGACCCAGAACCGCCTGCTCTATCCGGGCGACATCCTCTACGTGCCGCGCAATGACGATCTGAAAGTCTTCGTGATGGGTGAAGTGAAGAAACAGAGCACCCTCAAAATGGACTTCAGCGGTATGACGCTGACCGAAGCGCTGGGCAATGCTGAGGGTATCGATCTGACGACCTCTAACGCGACCGGTATCTTCGTTATCCGTCCGCTGAAAGGTGAGGGCAGTGCGAAAGGCAAGATTGCCAACATCTACCAGCTGGATATGTCCGATGCGACCTCTCTGGTGATGGCAACGGAGTTCCGTCTCCAGCCATACGATGTGGTGTATGTCACTACCGCGCCGGTTGCCCGCTGGAACCGTCTGATCAACCAGTTGCTGCCAACCATCAGTGGCGTTCGCTACATGACGGATACGGCGCGCGACATTCATACCTGGTAATCCGCGATGTTTAACAAAATTCTGGTGGTATGCGTGGGGAACATTTGCCGTTCCCCTACGGCTGAACGGTTGTTGAAACACTACCAGCCCGAACTGACCGTTGATTCGGCAGGGCTGGGTGCACTGGTCGGTAAAGGTGCCGATGAACGCGCAACGAGCGTGGCGCGGGATCATCACCTCTCTCTCGACGGCCACGTGGCCCGCCAGGTCACTGGCCGCATGTGCCGGGAGTATGACCTGATCCTGACGATGGAAAAACGCCATATTCATGCGCTGTGCGATATCGCTCCGGAGATGCGCGGCAAGGTGATGCTGTTTGGTCACTGGGACAATGAACGTGAAATCCCCGATCCGTATCGCAAAAGCCATGAGGCCTTTGAGGCGGTTTACACCTTACTTGACCAGTCTGCCCAACAGTGGGCGCAGGCACTGAAAGTTCAGCAGGGATAACAATGACAGAAAAAACAAGACCTTCTGCCGCCCCGACTTCGGGCAGTGATGAAATTGATATTGGGCGCCTGGTCGGCACTGTTGTAGAGGCAAAGTGGTGGGTGCTGGGCATTACCGCCGTGTTCGCCGCGGCGGCCGTCGTCTATACGCTATTCGCCACCCCTATCTACAGCGCCGATGCGCTGGTGCAGATCGAGCAGAACACCGGCAACTCGCTGGTGCAGGACATTGGTTCCGCGCTGGCGAACAAGCCGCCGGCATCCGACGCCGAAATTCAGCTCATCCAGTCACGCCTGGTGCTGGGTAAAACGGTTCACGACCTCGGGCTCGATATCTCCGTCACCAAAAATACCTTCCCAATCTTTGGTGCCGGCTGGGATCGGCTGATGGGGCGCAACAACGACACGGTGAAAGTCACTGACTTCGTGCTGCCGAAAGGGGCGGCCGATCAGACGTTTACCCTGACGGTGCTTGGCCCGAAACAGTATCAGCTAACCAGTGACGCAGGCTTTAGCGCCCGCGGTGAAGTGGGGCAGATGCTGACCAAAGACGGCGTCAGCATGATGGTTAGCGCCATCAACGCTCAGGAGGGCGGCGAATTCACCGTCACCAAATTCTCCACCCTGGGGATGATCAACAATCTGCAAAACAACCTGACCGTCACCGAAAACGGTAAGGACACCGGCGTGCTGAGCATGACCTTTACCGGTGAAGATAAGGATCAAATCCGAGACATCCTGAACAGCATTACACGCAACTATCTTGAGCAGAACGTTGAGCGTAAGTCGGCGGAAGCGGCGAAAAGCCTGGCCTTCCTCGCGAAACAGCTCCCGGAAGTGCGCGCTCATCTGGATGATGCCGAGAACAAGCTGAACGCCTATCGTCAGGATAAAGACTCCGTTGACCTGCCGCTGGAGGCGAAATCGGTCCTCGATTCGATGGTCAACATTGATGCGCAGCTCAACGAGCTGACCTTCAAAGAGGCGGAGATTTCCAAGCTTTATACCAAACGTCACCCGGCCTACCGCACGCTGCTGGAGAAACGCCGTACCCTGGAAGAGGAGAAGGCGAAGCTCAATGACCGCGTGACCGCGATGCCGAAAACGCAGCAGGAGATCGTGCGTCTGACCCGCGACGTGGAGTCAGGACAGCAGGTTTACATGCAGCTGCTGAACAAGCAGCAGGAGCTGAAAATCACCGAAGCCAGTACCGTCGGTGACGTGCGCATCGTCGACCCGGCCATTACCCAGCCTGGCGTGCTGAAACCGAAGAAAGCGCTGATTATTCTCGGCAGCATTATTCTCGGCCTGATGCTCTCCATCGTGGGCGTGCTGCTGCGTTCCCTGTTCAACCGCGGTATCGAAAGCCCGCAGGTGCTGGAAGAGAGCGGTATCAACGTCTATGCCAGCATTCCGCTGTCCGAGTGGCAAAAATCCCGTGACAGCGTCAAAACCATCAAGGGCGTCAAGCGTTACAAACAGAGCCAGCTTCTGGCGGTGGGTAACCCGACCGACCTCGCCATCGAAGCGATCCGTAGCCTGCGTACCAGTCTGCACTTCGCCATGATGCAGGCCAAAAACAACGTCCTGATGTTAACCGGCGTCAGCCCGTCAATCGGTAAAACCTTCGTCTGCGCCAACCTGGCGGCGGTGGTCAGCCAGACCAACAAGCGCGTGCTGCTGATCGACTGCGATATGCGTAAGGGCTACACCCACGAGCTGCTGGGCACCAACAACGTGAACGGTCTGTCGGAAATCCTGCTCGGCAAAGGTGAAATCAGCCAGAGCGCGAAACCCACAACGGTGCCGAAATTTGACCTGATCCCACGCGGTCAGGTGCCGCCTAACCCGTCCGAGCTGCTGATGAGCGAGCGCTTTACCGAGCTGGTGGAGTGGGCGAGCAAAAATTACGACCTGGTGCTGATCGATACGCCGCCAATTCTGGCCGTGACCGACGCAGCGGTTGTTGGCCGCCACGCTGGCACCACGCTGATGGTGGCGCGTTACGCGGTCAACACCCTGAAAGAGGTGGAAACCAGCCTGAGCCGCTTCGAGCAGAACGGGATTGAGGTGAAAGGGGTGATCCTGAACTCCATCTTCCGCCGCGCGACCGGGTACCAGGATTACGGCTATTACGAGTACGAATATAAGTCTGACAGTAAATAACAAAACATACCCCACACCCCTCACCCTAACCCTCTCCCCAAAGGGGAGAGGGGACTGTTCGGTGCTGGATGTGGGGGACGAACGTAATGATAACCACTGGCTGCCTTTCACCCTCTCCCCTTTGGGGAGAGGGCCGGGGTGAGGGGAAAAGATGACCACACAACGCCCTTTAGTTTCAATCTATATGCCGACATGGAATCGTCAGCAGCTGGCGATCCGCGCAATCAAATCCGTCCTGCGACAGGATTACGATAACTGGGAGCTGATCATCGTTGATGACTGCTCTTCCTCGTATGAACAGCTGCAAAAGTTTGTGACTGACCTCAACGACCCGCGGGTGGTCTATACGCATAACGCCATTAACTCCGGCGCGTGCGCGGTGCGTAATCAGGCGATTATGCAGGCCAAAGGGCAGTATCTGACCGGGATCGACGACGATGACGAATGGACGCCGAACCGCCTGTCTATCTTCCTGTCGCATAAAGAACAGCTGGTCACGCACGCTTTCCTGTATGCCAACGACTATGTCTGTCAGGGCGAGGTTTACTCGCAGCCCGCGAGTCTGCCGCTGTACCCGAAATCGCCGTATTCTCGCCGCCTGTTCTACAAGCGCAACATTATTGGTAACCAGGTCTTCACCTGGGCGTGGCGCTTCAAAGAGTGCCTGTTCGATACCGAACTCAAGGCCGCGCAGGATTACGATATCTTCCTGCGCATGGTGGTGGAATACGGCGAGCCGTGGAAAGTGGAAGAGGCCACCCAGATCCTGCACATCAACCACGGGGAGATGCAAATCACCTCCTCGCCGAAGAAGTTCTCCGGCTACTTCCATTTTTACCGCAAGCACAAGGACAAGTTTGACCGTGCCAGCCGTAAATATCAGCTCTTTACCCTCTATCAGATCCGCAATAAGCGCATGAACTGGCGCACGCTGCTGACGCTGCTTTCCGTGCGTAACGGCAAGCGCCTGGCTGATGGACTTCGGGGGAAATAATGTTTCTGGAAGATTGCCGCGCTAACAGCTGGAGCCTGCGTCCGTGCTGCATGGTTCTGGCGTACCGCATCGCGCATTTTTGCTCGGTGTGGCGTAAGAAAAACGTGCTGAACAATATCTGGGCGGCGCCCGTGCTGGTGCTGTACCGCATCATCACCGAATGCTTTTTTGGCTATGAAATTCAGGCCGCTGCCACCATTGGCCGCCGCTTTACCATCCATCACGGCTATGCGGTGGTGATCAATAAGTTTGTGGTCGCCGGCGATGATTTCACTATTCGTCATGCGGTCACCATTGGCAACCGCGGGCCTGACAGCCTGGCCTGCCCGGTCATCGGCAATAACGTCGAGCTGGGCGCGAACGTGGTGATCGTCGGTGACATTACGATTGGTAATAACGTCACGATAGGTGCTGGCAGCGTGGTGCTGGACAGCATTCCGGATAACGCGCTGGTGGTGGGGGAAAAAGCCCGCGTGAAGGTGATTAAATGAACATTCTGCAATTTAACGTACGCCTCGCAGAAGGCGGAGCGGCAGGCGTGGCCCTGGATCTGCACCAGCGCGCGCTGCAAAAAGGACTTCAGTCTCGGTTTATTTACGGCTACGGCAAAGGCGGCAAGAAAAGCGTCAGCCACGATAATTTCCCGCAGGTGCACAAGCACACGCCGCGTCTGACCTCGATGGCCAACATTGCGCTTTTCCGTCTGTTTAACCGCGATCTGTTTGGCAACCTGAACAATCTTTACCGCACGGTTACCCGCACCGCGGGCCCGGTTGTGCTGCATTTTCACGTTCTGCACAGCTACTGGCTGAATCTGGAAGAGGTGGTGGCGTTTTGCCAGAAGGTGCAGGCCCACAAGCCCGACACCCGCTTTGTCTGGACGCTGCACGATCACTGGAGCGTGACCGGACGCTGCGCGTTTACCGACGGCTGTGAAGGCTGGAAAGATAACTGCCAGAAGTGCCCGACGTTAAGCAACTACCCGCCGGTGAAGGTGGATCGCGCGCATCAGCTGGTGGCCGGAAAGCGTCAGCTGTTCCGCGACATGCTCTCGCTCGGCTGTACGTTTATCTCTCCGAGCCAGCACGTGGCCGATGCCTTCAACAGCCTGTACGGGGCAGGGCGCTGTCAGATTATCAACAACGGCATCGACGTGGCGACGGAAGCCATTCTTGCCGAGCTAACCCCGGTGGCGGAAACCGCGGGCAAACCGAAAATCGCTATCGTTGCGCATGACCTGCGTTACGACGGTAAAACCAACCAGCAGCTGGTGCGCGACATGATGGCGCTGGGTGACAAGATAGAACTTCACACCTTCGGCAAGTTTTCGCCGTTCGAAGGGGCCAACGTGGTGAACCACGGGTTTGAAACCGACAAGCGCAAGCTGATGAGCGCGCTGAATGAAATGGACGCGCTGGTGTTCAGCTCCCGCGTGGATAACTACCCGCTGATCCTCTGCGAGGCGCTCTCTATCGGCGTGCCGGTGATTGCCACCCACAGCGATGCGGCGCGCGAAGTGCTGGAAAAGTCCGGCGGGAAAACCTTCACGGAGCAGGAGGTCCTGCCGCTGGTACAGCTGCCGAAGGCGCAGATTGCTGAGACCGTTTTTGGCACTGACCTGGAATCGTTCCGCAACCGCAGCCGCAAGGCCTACAGTGGACAACAGATGCTGGAGGAATATGTCTCGTTCTATCAGAATCTGTAGTTATCTGCTGCTGCCGCTGATCTACCTGCTGGTCAACGTCAAAATTGCCCAGCTCGGCGAAAGCTTCCCGATAACCATCGTAACCTTCCTGCCCGTTCTGCTTCTGCTGTATGTCGATAAAATCAACCTCAAGAAGCTGATGATTGCCCTAGGGCTGGGCACGGGCCTGACGCTGTTTAACTACATCTTTGGCCAGTCGCTGGATGCGAGTAAATACGTCACGTCGACCATGCTGTTTGTTTATATTGTCATTATTATCGGTATGGTCTGGAGTATTCGGTTTAAAACTATTTCTCCGCACAATTATCGGAAAATCCTTAGGTTCTTTTATATTGCCGTTGCGTTAATTGTTATGCTTGCCGCACTGGAGATGGCGCAAATTATTCTCACCGGCGGCAGCAGCCTGATGGAGATAATTTCGAAATATCTCATTTACAGTAACAGCTATGTATTGAACTTCATCAAGTTTGGCGGGAAGCGTACTACAGCCCTCTATTTTGAACCGGCGTTTTTCGCTCTGGCGTTAATCTCAATTTGGCTCAGCATCAAACAGTTTGGTATCAAAACGCCTAAGACCGATGCTATGATTCTTGCAGGAATTGTTCTGTCTGGATCGTTCTCAGGGGTAATGACATTTATCCTGTTTTACCTGCTGGAGTGGGTGTTCCAGTACCTGAACAAAGATGCGATTAAGAAAAAACTGCCGCTGGCGATTATCTCCCTGACGGTATTTATGGTAGGCGTGATATTTGCCTTCCCGTACATCTCAGAACGTCTGGGAGATTTGGGAACGGAAGGGTCTTCATCCTATTATCGCATCATTGGGCCACTGGTGATGGTGGGTTATTCCTTAACCCATATTGATGGGGTAGTAAGATTCGGCTCACTTTACGAATATGTTGCATCATTCGGAATCTTTAACGGTGCGGATGTCGGTAAAACCATAGACAATGGTCTGTATCTGTTAATTATTTATTTTTCGTGGTTCGCCGTACTGTTGACCCTGTGGTATCTGTTTAAAGTTTTCAAAATGATGATTAACGCGTTTGGTGATAACCAGAACTTTCGCGTTCAGCTTTATCTGTTTACTCCGGTGTCGCTCTTTTTTACCGGGTCAATATTTAGCCCGGAATATGCTTTCTTGATTGTCTGTCCGTTTATTCTGCGCAAGGCGCTTAATATTACGAACGTATGACGAAATGAGGTGATTTATGTTTCTTAGCGTCATTACTGTCGCTTTTCGTAATTACGAAGGGGTGGTAAAAACCTGGCGCTCGCTGCGCAACCTGGCGCGCGATCCAAGCCTCACCTTTGAGTGGATTGTGGTCGACGGCGGCTCGAACGATGGCACGGCGGAGTTTCTGGAAAAACTCAACGGTGAGTTCAACTTACGCTACATCAGCGAGAAAGATAAAGGCATCTACGATGCGATGAATAAAGGCATCAACATGGCGCAAGGCCGTTATGCCATCTTCCTGAACTCGGGCGATATTTTCCATGAAGACGTGGCGCTGTTTGCCCGTCAGCTGGCTCGCCAGAAAGAGGACGCCATGTATATTGGCGACGCGCTGCTCGATTTTGGCGACGGGCATAAAGTGTGCCGCAGCGCGAAGCCAGGCTGGTATATCTATCACAGCCTGCCGGCCAGCCATCAGGCCATTTTCTTCCCGGTAAAAGGTCTGAAAAAACAGCCTTACGATTTGCAGTATAAAGTGTCTTCCGATTATGCGCTGGCAGCCAGCCTGTATAAATCAGGTTACCCGTTCCGTCGAATTAAAGGGCTGGTGTCTGAATTCTCAATGGGCGGCGTGTCAACGTCTAATAATCTGGAATTGTGCCAGGATGCCAAAAACGTGCAGCGTAAAATATTACGCGTGCCGGGGTTCTGGGCGGAATTGTCTTATTTATTACGCCTGCGTACCACAGGCAAAACGAAAACCTTATATAACAAAGCCTGAATATAAGGAAACGCAATGCAGGATTTAAAAGGTTTCTCCGTGCCGAAAGGTTTTCGGGGCGGGAACGGTATTAAGGTACAGCTGTGGTGGGCCGTTCAGGCAACATTGTTTGCCTGGTCGCCGCAAATAATGTACCGCTGGCGAGCTTTTTTATTGCGCCTGTTTGGCGCAAAAATCGGAAAAAACGTAGTCATCCGACCTTCTGTGAAAATTACCTATCCGTGGAAATTAACGCTGGGAGATTACGCATGGGTTGGGGATGACGCGGTGTTATATACCCTGGGCGAAATTACGATTGGCGCAAATTCGGTGGTTTCACAGAAATGTTATTTGTGCACCGGCAGCCACGATTTTATGAGTCAGCATTTTGATATTACCGCTTCGCCTGTTGTGATTGGCGAAAAATGCTGGCTGGCAACGGATGTTTTTGTTGCACCGGGTGTTTCTGTTGGCGATGGCACGGTAGTCGGTGCCCGCAGCAGCGTTTTTAAATCGCTACCGGCAAATAAAATTTGCCGTGGCAACCCCGCAGTGGTGATACGCGAACGCGTTGAAACGAAGAGCCTTGTTAAGTAGGCGTAATCGTTGCAGGCAGTTTGAACGCGGACTGCGCGGAGAAACCGGAACGTACTTAGGTACGTGAGGATTTCGAGCACAGCCCACGTTCAAAATGACAAAAAAGATAGCCTACTTAACGGCTCTGATTAAATTCATAAGTAGAGGAATAAAACATGTCTAAAGTCGCTCTCATCACCGGCGTTACCGGGCAGGATGGTTCTTACCTGGCAGAGTTCCTGCTGGAAAAAGGGTATGAAGTACACGGTATTAAACGTCGTGCGTCTTCATTCAACACCGAACGTGTGGATCATATTTATCAGGATCCTCACGCGGCGAACCCGAAATTCCATCTGCACTACGGCGACCTGACCGATACCTCCAACCTGACCCGTATCCTGCAGGAAGTACAGCCGGATGAAGTCTACAACCTGGGCGCGATGAGCCACGTAGCGGTCTCCTTCGAATCCCCGGAATACACCGCTGACGTTGATGCCATGGGTACGCTGCGTCTGCTGGAAGCAATCCGCTTCCTCGGCCTTGAGAAGAAAACTCGCTTCTACCAGGCATCCACCTCCGAGCTGTACGGCCTGGTGCAGGAAATCCCACAGAAAGAGACCACGCCGTTCTACCCGCGCTCTCCGTATGCGGTAGCAAAACTGTACGCCTACTGGATCACCGTGAACTACCGTGAATCCTACGGCATGTACGCCTGTAACGGCATCCTGTTCAACCACGAATCTCCGCGTCGCGGCGAAACCTTCGTGACCCGCAAAATCACCCGCGCTATCGCCAACATCGCGCAGGGTCTGGAGTCTTGCCTGCACCTCGGCAACATGGATTCCCTGCGTGACTGGGGCCATGCCAAAGACTACGTGAAAATGCAGTGGATGATGCTGCAGCAGGAACAGCCAGAAGACTTCGTCATCGCGACCGGCGTGCAGTACTCCGTTCGTCAGTTCGTAGAAATGGCCGCGGCACAGCTGGGCATCAAGCTGCGCTTCGAAGGTACCGGCGTGGAAGAGAAAGGTATCGTGGTTTCCGTGACCGGCCATGACGCACCGGGCGTGAAGCCAGGTGACGTGATTGTCCAGGTTGACCCGCGCTACTTCCGTCCTGCTGAAGTGGAAACCCTGCTGGGCGACCCAACCAAAGCGCACGAGAAGCTGGGCTGGAAACCAGAAATCACTCTGCAGGAAATGGTTTCCGAGATGGTAGCCAAAGATCTTGAAGCAGCGAAAAAACACTCCCTGCTCAAGTCTCATGGCTACGAGGTTGCCATCGCGCTGGAGTCCTGAGAATGACAAAACAACGTATTTTTGTCGCCGGTCATCGCGGAATGGTGGGTTCCGCGATTGTTCGCCAGCTGGAGCAGCGCGGTGACGTGGAAGTGGTTGTCCGCACGCGTGACGAGCTGAACCTGCTCGACAGCCGTGCGGTACAGGACTTCTTTGCTAACGAACGCATTGACCAGGTGTATCTGGCGGCGGCGAAGGTGGGCGGCATTGTCGCTAACAACACCTACCCGGCGGATTTCATCTACGAAAACATGATGATCGAGAGCAACATCATTCACGCGGCGCATCTGCACAACGTGAATAAGCTGCTGTTCCTCGGATCGTCCTGTATTTACCCGAAAATGGCGAAACAGCCGATCGCCGAGAGCGAACTGCTGCAGGGCACGCTTGAAGCGACCAACGAGCCGTACGCGATTGCCAAGATTGCCGGGATCAAGCTGTGCGAGTCCTACAACCGTCAGTACAACCGCGACTATCGCTCGGTGATGCCGACCAACCTGTACGGACCGCACGACAACTTCCACCCGAGCAACTCGCACGTGATCCCGGCGCTGCTGCGCCGCTTCCACGAGGCGACCGCCGAGAACGCGCCGGACGTGGTGGTGTGGGGCAGCGGTACGCCGATGCGTGAATTCCTGCACGTGGACGACATGGCTGCCGCCAGCATTCACGTGATGGAGCTGGATCGCGAGGTGTGGCAGGAGAACACCGAGCCGATGCTGTCGCACATCAACGTCGGTACCGGCGTGGACTGCACCATTCGCGAGCTGGCGCAAACCATCGCGCAGGTAGTGGGCTACAAAGGCCGCGTGGTGTTTGACGCGACGAAACCGGACGGCACGCCGCGCAAGCTGCTGGACGTGACCCGTCTGCATCAGCTGGGCTGGTATCACGAGGTGTCACTGGAGCAGGGGCTGGCCAGTACCTACCAGTGGTTCCTGGAAAACCAGCACCGCTTCCGGGGGTAACGATGTTTTTAAGTCAGGAAGATTTTGCCACGGTAGTGCGTTCCACTCCGCTCATCTCAATTGATTTGATCGTGGAGAACGAACGCGGCGAGTTCTTGCTGGGGAAACGAACCAACCGTCCTGCACAGGGCTTCTGGTTCGTGCCCGGCGGGCGCGTGCAGAAGGATGAGCGGCTCAGCGATGCGTTTGAGCGTCTCACTCTGGCGGAACTGGGCCTGCAGCTGCCGATGGCAGCGGGCCAGTTTTACGGGGTCTGGCAGCACTTCTATGACGATAACTTTTCAGGCACCGGGTTCACCACGCACTACATCGTGCTGGGGTTCCGCCTGAAGGTGAGTGAGGCAGACCTGCGTCTGCCTGATTCTCAGCATGACGACTACCGCTGGCAGACGCCAGAGGCGCTGCTTGCCAGCGACAATGTGCATGACAACAGTCGTGCCTATTTCCTGGCTGAACGTCAGGCCGAGGTGCCGGGCATATGAAGATCCTCGTATACGGAATCAACTACTCGCCGGAATTAACCGGCATCGGGAAATACACCGGCGAGATGGTCGAGTGGATGGCGAGCCAGGGACATGACGTGCGGGTCATTACCGCGCCGCCGTACTACCCGGAGTGGAAAGTCGGGGAGCGCTACTCAAGCTGGCGCTACCGTCGCGAAGAGGGCGCAGCGACCGTCTGGCGTTGCCCGCTGTATGTGCCTAAGCAGCCCTCGACGCTGAAGCGGTTACTTCATCTGGGCAGCTTTGCCCTGAGCAGTTTCTTCCCGCTGATGGCGCAGCGTCGCTGGAAGCCGGATCGCATCATCGGCGTGGTGCCAACGCTGTTTTGCACGCCGGGCATGCGCCTGCTGGGCAAACTCTCCGGCGCGCGCACCCTGCTGCACATTCAGGATTACGAAGTTGACGCCATGCTGGGCCTGGGGATGGCAGGCAAAAGCAAAGGCGGCAAGGTGGCGAAGCTCGCCAGCGCGTTTGAGCGCAGCGGCCTGCATAACGTGGATTACGTCTCGACTATCTCGCGCTCGATGATGAACAAGGCGCAGGAGAAGGGCGTTCCGGCAGAGAAGGTGATCTTCTTCCCGAACTGGTCCGAAGTGGCGCGTTTTCGCGATGTGACTGAGCAGGACGCTCAGGCCCTGCGCGCGCAGCTCGGTTTGCCTGAAGATCAAAAAATCATTCTTTACTCAGGCAACATCGGCGAAAAACAGGGGCTGGAGAGCGTGATTGAAGCGGCCCAGCTGCTGAGTGAACATCCGTGGACGTTTGTGATTGTCGGGCAGGGCGGTGGAAAGGCGCGGCTGGAAAAAATGGCCGGGGAACGCGGCCTGACCAACGTGAAATTTTTCCCGCTTCAGTCTTACGAGGCATTGCCTGCGCTGCTGAAGATGGGCGACTGCCATCTGGTGGTCCAAAAACGCGGCGCCGCGGACGCGGTGCTGCCGTCCAAGCTGACCAACATTCTGGCAGTGGGCGGTAACGCGGTGATCACGGCAGAAGCCGAAACAGAATTAGGCCAGCTGTGCGACAGCTATCCGGGTATTGCCGTGTGCGTGGAGCCGGAATCGGTCCCGGCGCTGGTAACCGGAATTGAGAAGGCACTTGCCATGCCAAAAGTGAACACGGTGGCACGTGAATATGCCGAACGCACGCTCGAGAAAGAGAACGTGCTGAGCCAATTTATTGCAGATATACGGGGATAAATCATGAGTCAAACCACTTTGTATCCGGTTGTGATGGCTGGTGGCTCTGGTAGCCGGTTGTGGCCGCTGTCCCGCGTGCTCTATCCAAAACAGTTCCTCTGCCTGAAAGGGGATCTCACCATGCTGCAGACGACGGTAAACCGTCTGCACGGCGTGGAGTGTGAAAGCCCGGTGGTGATTTGTAACGAACAGCACCGCTTTATTGTTGCCGAGCAGCTGCGCCAGCTGAATAAGCTCACCGAAAATATCATCCTGGAGCCTGCCGGACGCAACACCGCGCCCGCGATCGCCCTGGCGGCGCTGGCGGCAAAACGCAGCAGCCCGGACTGTGACCCGCTGATGCTGGTCCTGGCGGCAGACCACGTTATCCAGCAGGAAGACGCGTTCCGCGACGCGGTGCGTGCGGCGATCCCTTACGCCGAGAGCGGCAAGCTGGTGACCTTCGGCATCGTGCCGGATCTGCCGGAAACCGGCTATGGCTATATTCGTCGCGGCAGCGTGACGCCGGGTGAAGGCGACAGCGTGGCGTTTGACGTGGCGCAGTTTGTTGAAAAACCGAATCTGGAAACCGCGCAGGCGTATGTCGCCAGCGGTGAGTATTACTGGAACAGCGGGATGTTCCTGTTCCGCGCCGGACGCTATCTGGAAGAGCTGCGCAAATACCGCCCGGATATTCTGGACGCCTGCGAGAAAGCGATGGCGGTGGTGGACCCGGATCTCGACTTCATCCGCGTGGATGAAGAGGCGTTCCTCGCCTGCCCGGAAGAGTCCATTGACTATGCGGTGATGGAACGTACGGCGGATGCCGTCGTGGTACCGATGGATGCGGGCTGGAGCGATGTCGGCTCCTGGTCCTCCCTGTGGGAGATCAGCGCCCATACCCCGGAGGGTAACGTCCACCACGGCGATGTTATTAGCCACAAAACGGAAAACAGCTACGTCTACGCCGAATCCGGCCTGGTGACCACGGTCGGGGTGAAGGATCTGGTGGTTGTCCAGACCAAGGACGCCGTGCTGATTGCCGACCGTAACGCCGTGCAGGACGTTAAAAAAGTGGTGGAGCAGATCAAGGCCGATGGCCGTCACGAGCACCATATTCACCGTGAAGTCTACCGTCCGTGGGGGAAATATGACTCCATTGACTCCGGTGACCGCTATCAGGTGAAACGCATCACCGTGAAGCCGGGCGAGGGGCTGTCGGTGCAGATGCACCATCACCGCGCCGAGCACTGGGTGGTGGTTGCGGGTACCGCTAAAGTCACTATCGACGGTGAAGTCAAACTGCTGGGTGAAAACGAGTCCATTTATATTCCGCTGGGGGCGACGCACTGTCTGGAGAACCCGGGGAAAATTCCTCTCGACTTAATTGAGGTGCGCTCCGGGTCGTATCTGGAAGAGGACGATATCGTGCGCTTCCAGGACCGCTACGGGCGGGTGTAGCACTCTGCATTATGCCCGGTGGCGCTGCGCTTACCGGGCCTGCGAATGACAAAAAAATCAATTTGGCCATTACGTGGTCAGGGCCGACTGTTGCCTGAAAAAGGGGTCATCATGGAAAAATTAACCTGTTTTAAAGCCTACGATATTCGCGGCAAGCTGGGCGAAGAGCTGAATGAAGACATCGCGTGGTGCATTGGCCGCGCGTACGGCGAATATTTAAAACCGCAGACCATCGTGCTGGGCGGCGACGTGCGTCTGACCAGTGAATCCCTCAAGCTGGCCCTGGCGAAAGGGCTGCAGGACGCGGGCGTGGACGTGCTGGATATCGGCCTTTCCGGGACCGAGGAGATTTACTTTGCCACCTTCCACCTGGGCGTAGACGGCGGTATCGAAGTGACCGCCAGCCACAACCCGATGGACTACAACGGGATGAAGCTGGTGCGCAAGGGCGCGCGTCCGATCAGCGGCGACACCGGCCTGCGCGACGTGCAGCGCCTGGCGGAAGCCAACGACTTCCCGCCGGTGAACAACGCGAAGCGCGGCAGCTACAAAAAAATCAACCTGCAGAAAGAGTACATCGACCACCTGCTGGGCTACATCAACGTGGCGAACCTCAAGCCGCTGAAGCTGGTCATCAACTCCGGTAACGGCGCGGCCGGCCCGGTTGTCGATGCGCTGGAAGCGCGCTTTAAGGCGCTGAACGTGCCGGTGACCTTCGTCAAGGTGCACAACACCCCGGACGGCAACTTCCCGAACGGTATTCCTAACCCGCTGCTGCCGGAGTGCCGCGACGACACCCGCAACGCGGTGATTGAGCACGGTGCGGACATGGGCATCGCCTTTGACGGTGACTTCGACCGCTGCTTCCTGTTCGACGAGAAAGGGCAGTTCATCGAGGGCTACTACATTGTCGGCCTGCTGGCGGAAGCGTTCCTTGAGAAAAACCCGGGCGCGAAAATCATTCATGACCCGCGCCTTTCCTGGAACACCGTCGACGTGGTCTCCGCGGCGGGCGGCACGCCGGTGATGTCCAAAACCGGCCACGCCTTCATCAAAGAGCGTATGCGCGAAGAAGACGCCATCTACGGCGGCGAGATGAGTGCCCACCACTACTTCCGTGATTTTGCCTACTGCGACAGCGGGATGATCCCGTGGCTGCTGGTGACCGAGCTGCTGTGCCTGAAGGGGCAGACGCTGGGCGAACTGGTGCGCGACCGCATGGCGGCGTTCCCGGCGAGCGGGGAGATCAACAGCAAGCTGGCGCAGCCGGCCGAGGCCATTGCCCGCGTGGAGCAGCACTTTGCGATTCACGCGCTGGAAATTGACCGTACGGACGGGATCAGCATGGCGTTCCCGCAGTGGCGCTTTAACCTGCGCTCGTCCAACACCGAGCCGGTGGTGCGCCTGAACGTGGAGTCCCGTGCTGACACGGCGCTGATGGAAGCCCGAACGAAGGACATTCTGGCGCTGTTGAATCAGTAACAATTGCCCCTCCCGGCGGGAGGGGGAACCGAATACAGGAACAACGATGACGAATCTAAAAAAACGCGAACGAGCGAGAACGAATGCATCGTTAATCTCTATGGTGCAGCGTTTTTCTGATATCACCATCATGGTCGGTGGATTGTGGGCGGTGTGTCGGATCGGCGGGCTGCCGTTCTTATATATGCATCTGCTGATGGCACTCATTGCGCTGGTCGTGTTTCAGATGATCGGCGGGATGACCGATTTCTACCGCTCGTGGCGCGGCGTGAAAATGACCACCGAACTGATGCTGTTGCTGCAGAACTGGACCCTGAGCCTGATCTTCAGCGCAGGCCTGGTGGCCTTCAGCCATGATTTTGATAATCGCCTCGTCACCTATCTCTGCTGGTATTTGATCACCAGCGTCGGCATGGTGGTGTGCCGTTCCCTGATCCGTTTCGGTGCGGGCTGGCTGCGTAACCGCGGTTATAACCGTCGCTTCGTTGCGGTAGCGGGCGATCTGCCGGTTGGTAAGGTTCTGCTCGACAGCTTCCGCAAAGAGCCGTGGTTAGGGTTTGAAGTAGTCGGGATTTACCACGACGCGAAGCCGGGCGGCGTGCCGTCGGACTGGGCGGGCAATTACGAACAGCTTATTGAAGACGCGAAAGCCGGTAAAATTCACAACGTCTACATCGCCATGCAGATGAGAGACGAATCCCGCATTAAGCAACTGATGCGCGAGCTGGCGGACACCACCTGTTCGGTGATCCTGATCCCGGACGTCTTTACCTTTAACATCCTCCATTCACGCATTGAAGAAGTGAACGGCGTGCCGGTGGTACCGCTGTACGACACCCCGCTGTCGGGCATTAACCGCGTGCTGAAGCGCGCGGAAGATATTGTGCTCTCTTCGCTGATTTTACTGCTCATCTCCCCGGTGCTGTGCTGCATTGCCCTCGCGGTGAAGCTGAGCTCTCCCGGCCCGGTTATCTTCCGCCAGACCCGCTACGGTATGGACGGTAAGCCGATTATGGTGTGGAAATTCCGCTCCATGAAGGTGATGGAAAACGACAAGGTGGTGACCCAGGCAACGCAGAACGATCCGCGCGTCACCCGCGTGGGGAACTTCCTGCGCCGCACCTCGCTGGATGAACTCCCGCAGTTTATCAACGTCTTCACCGGCGGCATGTCGATTGTTGGCCCGCGTCCGCACGCGGTGGCGCACAACGAGCAGTACCGCTCGCTGATTGAAGGCTACATGCTGCGCCATAAGGTGAAGCCGGGCATTACCGGCTGGGCGCAGATCAACGGCTGGCGCGGCGAAACCGACACGCTGGAAAAAATGGAAAAACGTATCGAATTCGATCTGGAGTACATCCGTGAATGGAGTATCTGGTTCGATATCAAGATTGTTTTTCTGACCATCTTCAAAGGTTTCGTGAACAAAGCGGCGTACTAAGATGAGCTTACGTGAAAAAACCATCAGCGGGGCGAAGTGGTCAGCGATGGCGACCATCGTCATCATTGGCCTCGGTCTGGTGCAGATGACCGTGCTGGCGCGCATTATTGATAATCACCAGTTCGGTCTGCTGACCGTCTCGCTGGTGATTATCGCGCTGGCCGATACGCTGTCTGATTTTGGTATCGCCAACTCGATTATCCAGCGCAAAGAGATCAGCCATCTTGAGCTGACCACGCTCTACTGGCTGAACGTGGGGCTGGGGATTTTCGTGTTCGTGCTGGTGTTCCTGCTGAGCGACACCATCGCCAGCGTGCTGCATAACCCGGATCTGGCTCCGCTGATGCGCACGCTGTCGTTTGCTTTCGTGGTGATCCCGCACGGGCAGCAGTTCCGCGCGCTGATGCAGAAAGAGCTGGAGTTCAACAAGATCGGCATGATCGAGACCAGCGCGGTGCTGGCGGGCTTTACCTTCACCGTGGTGAGCGCCCATTTCTGGCCGCTGGCGATGACCGCTATTCTCGGATACCTGGTTAACTCTGCCGTGCGTACGCTGCTGTTCGGCTACTTTGGCCGCAAGATTTACCGTCCCGGGCTGCATTTCTCTCTCGCGTCCGTCTCGTCCAACCTGCGCTTTGGCGCGTGGCTGACGGCGGACAGCATCATCAACTATGTGAATACCAACCTGTCGACGCTGGTGCTGGCGCGCATTCTTGGCGCGAGCGTGGCGGGGGGCTACAACCTGGCCTACAACGTCGCGGTGGTGCCGCCGATGAAGCTAAACCCTATCATCACCCGCGTCCTGTTCCCGGCGTTCGCCAAGATTCAGGACGACACCGAGAAGCTGCGCGTTAACTTCTACAAGCTGCTTTCCGTGGTGGGGATCATCAACTTCCCGGTGCTGCTGGGGCTGATGGTGGTTTCCAGCAACTTCGTGCCGCTGGTGTTTGGCGAGAAGTGGAACGGTATCATCCCGATCCTGCAGCTGCTGTGCGTGGTGGGGCTGCTGCGCTCCGTGGGGAATCCGATTGGTTCCCTGCTGATGGCAAAAGCGCGCGTCGACATTAGCTTTAAGTTCAACGTGTTCAAAACTTTCCTGTTTATTCCGGCGATTATCGTCGGCGGGCATATGGCGGGCGCCATCGGCGTCACGCTGGGCTTCCTGCTGGTGCAGATAATCAATACCGTTCTGAGCTACTTCATCATGATCAAGCCGGTGCTGGGCTCCAGCTACCGTCAGTACATCCTGAGCCTGTGGCTGCCGTTCTATCTCTCGTTGCCGACCCTGGCGGTGAGCTACGGCCTGGGCATCATCCTCAGCGGTCACCTGCCGCTGGCCGCGCTGCTGGCGGTACAGGTTGCCGCGGGCGCGCTGGCATTTGGCGTGATGATTGTGCTGTCACGCAATGCGCTGGTGGTGGAGATGAAGCGCCAGTTTTGCCGTAACGAAAAAATGAAAACGCTGCTTCGCGCAGGCTAGTTATTTAAGAGGCCATTATGAAATTATTAATTCTTGGCAACCATACCTGCGGCAACCGTGGCGACAGCGCCATCCTGCGCGGTTTACTGGATGCAATTAACACCCTTAAGCCTGAGACCGAAGTGGACGTGATGAGCCGTTATCCGGTCAGCTCATCCTGGTTACTGAACCGCCCGGTGATGGGCGACCCGCTCTACAGCCAGATGAAACAGCATAACAACGCCGCGGGCGTGATGGGGCGGGTGAAGAAAGTGCTGCGTCGTCGCTACCAGCACCAGGTGCTGCTTTCCCGCGTGACCGATACCGGCAAGCTGCGCAATATTGCTATCGCGCAGGGCTTTACCGATTTTGTCCGTCTGCTGTCCGGCTACGACGCCATTATCCAGGTCGGCGGTTCGTTCTTCGTCGATCTCTACGGCGTGCCGCAGTTTGAGCATGCGCTCTGCACCTTTATGGCGAAAAAGCCGCTGTTTATGATTGGCCACAGCGTCGGGCCATTCCAGGATCCGCAGTTTAACCAGCTCGCAAACTACGTGTTCGGCCACTGCGACGCGCTGATCCTGCGCGAGTCGGTCAGCCTCGACATGATGAAGCGCAGCGAAATTGACACCTCAAAAGTTGAGCACGGCGTGGACACCGCGTGGCTGGTGGATCACCAGGACGACAGCTTCCAGCCGAGCTACGCGGTGCAGCACTGGCTCGACGTGGCGGCGAAACAGAAAACCGTCGCGATTACCCTGCGCGAGCTGGCGCCCTTCGATAAGCGTTTAGGTACGACCCAGGCGGCGTATGAGAAAGCCTTCGCCGACGTGGTGAACCGCGTGCTGGACAGCGGGTACCAGGTGCTGGCGCTCTCCACCTGCACCGGCATCGACAGCTACAACAAAGACGACCGTATGGTGGCGCTGAACCTGCGCAATCTGGTGAACGATCCGTCCCGCTATCACGTGGTGATGGACGAACTGAACGATCTGGAGATGGGCAAGCTGCTCTCCGCCTGCGACCTGACCGTCGGCACGCGCCTGCACTCCGCCATTATCTCCATGAACTTTGGCACGCCGGCCATTGCCATCAACTACGAACACAAATCAGCAGGCATCATGCAGCAGCTCGGTATGCCGGAAATGGCCGTGGATATCCGTCATCTGCTCGATGGTTCGCTCGGTGCGATGGTGGGCGACACGCTCGGCCAGCTGCCTGCGATCAATGAACGCCTGGCGGTGGCGGTGAAAGCCGAGCGCGAGAAGGGCATTGGGATGGTGAAATCGGTACTTGACCGCGTACGGGAGGGGAAATGAAGGTTGGTTTCTTCTTACTGAAATTTCCGCTGTCGTCTGAAACGTTTGTCCTGAACCAAATCACCGCGTTTATCGATATGGGATATGACGTGGAGATTATCGCCCTGCAAAAGGGCGATACCAAAAATACCCATGCGGCGTATGCCCAGTATGGGCTGGAGGCGAAAACCCGCTGGCTGCAGGATGAGCCTTCCGGGAGACTGAGTAAGCTGCGGCACCGGGCCAGCCAGACCTTGCGCGGGATCCACCGCGCGTCGACGTGGCGGGCTCTGAATGTTTCCCGCTATGGTTCCGAATCCCGCAATCTGATCCTCTCGGCCATCTGCGGGCAAACCGCGCAGCCGTATCGTGCCGACGTGTTTATCGCCCACTTTGGCCCGGCGGGCGTCACCGCCGCGAAGCTGCGCGAACTGGGCGTAATTGACGGCAAAATTGCGACCATCTTCCACGGTATCGATATCTCCAGCCGCGAAGTGCTGAACCACTACACGCCGGAGTATCAGCAGCTGTTCAGGCGCGGCGACATGATGCTGCCTATCAGCGACCTGTGGGCCGGACGCCTGAAAAACATGGGCTGCCCGGGAGAGAAAATTGCCGTTTCGCGTATGGGCGTGGACTTAACGCGCTTCACTCGCCGTCCTGTCAAGGTGCCGGGAAAACCGCTGCAGATCATCTCCGTTGCTCGCCTGACCGAGAAGAAAGGCCTGCATGTGGCCATTGAAGCCTGCCGCCAGCTGAAAGCGCGCGGGGTGGATTTCCACTATCGCATTCTCGGCATTGGGCCGTGGGAGCGTCGTCTGCGCACGCTTATCGAACAGTATCAGCTGGAGGATGTCGTAGAAATGCCGGGCTTCAAGCCGAGCCACGAGGTCAAGGCCATGCTCGACGAGGCTGATGTCTTTCTGCTGCCTTCCGTAACGGGCGCAGATGGCGATATGGAAGGCATTCCGGTGGCGCTGATGGAGGCGATGGCCGTAGGTATTCCGGTGGTATCAACCCTGCACAGCGGGATCCCGGAGCTGATTAAGTCTGACCATTCCGGCTGGCTGGTGCCGGAGAATAACGCGATGGCCCTTGCGGACCGATTAGCAGCCTTCAGCGATATTGACCAGCAGGCACTGGAGCCCGTGCTCCAGAACGCCCGACAAAAAGTGGAAACCGATTTTAACCAGCAGGTGATTAACCGCCAGTTAGCGAGCCTGCTGCAAACGTTGTAACGCCGAGGATGTATGCTGAAAAAGATTACCCGACGCACCTTTGTTTCTTCTCTCTCCGTTCTGGCGGCCACGCCGCTGCTGTCGTCACGCATCGCGCGGGCGGCAAGCGGCAGAACGGTCTCTGTTAATCAGTACAATAACAACGACTGGATCGCCGCTTTTAAGCAGGCGTTCAATGACGGTGACACCGTCGTGGTCCCGGCCGGGCTCACCTGCGAAAACATCAATACCGGTATTTTCATTCCCGACGGTAAAACGCTGCTGATCCGCGGGGCGTTAGCCGGCAACGGGCGCGGCCGCTTTGTTCTGCAGGAAGGCAGCAAAGTGATAGGCGAAGGTGCTGGCCGCACGGAGAACATCACGCTCGACGTTCGCGGCTCTGACTGCGTTATCAAAGGGCTGGCCATGAGCGGTTTTGGCCCGGTGACGCAGATCTACATCGGCGGCAAGAAACCGAGCGTAATGCGCAATTTGCTGATTGATAACATTAGCGTGAGCCAGGCCAACTACGCCATTCTGCGCCAGGGTTTCCATAACCAGGTGGACGGCGCCCGCATCACCAACAGCAAATTTAGCCATCTCCAGGGGGATGCGATCGAGTGGAACGTCGCCATCAACGATCGCAATATCCTGATCTCTGACCATGTCATCGACAACATCAACTGCACCAACGGCAAGATCAACTGGGGCATCGGCATTGGCCTCGCCGGCAGCACCTACGATAACGACTATCCGGAGAAGCAAACCGTCAAGAACTTCGTGGTGGCAAACATCACCGGCAGCAACTGTCGCCAGCTGGTGCACGTTGAAAACGGTAAGCATTTTGTTATCCGCAATATTAAGGCCAAAAATATAACTCCCGACTTCAGTAAAAAGGCGGGAATAGACAACGCCACGGTGGCCATTTATGGCTGTGATAATTTCATTATTGATAATGTCGACATGGTGAACAGTGCCGGAATGTTAATCGGCTATGGGGTGATAAAAGGCGATTATTTGTCCATCCCGCAGAACTTCAAGCTCAACAATATTCATCTCGATAATCGTCAGCTTGCGTATAAATTGCGCGGAATACAGATTTCATCCGGTAACGCCACCTCGTTTGTGGCGATAACCAACGTGGAGATGCAGCGGGCGACGCTGGAGCTGCACAACAAGCCGCAACATCTTTTTTTACGCAATATCAATGTGATGCAGGAAGCCGCTGTGGGGCCCGCCCTGAAAATCAACTTCGACCTGCGCAAGGATGTGCGGGGTAAATTCATGGCGAAAGACGAGACGTTGCTGTCGCTGGCGAACATAAAAGCAGTGAATGAGAAGGGGCAAAGCTCGGTCGATATTGACCGGGTCGACCAGCAGGTAGTGAATGTGGAAAGGCTTAACTTTGCGCTTCCGCACAGATAATCGACAATCATCAGTTTTGAGACTATTCCTGGCATAAAAGCGCGATCTAATCAGATTACAACTACAGAAATTTGTGATGCTAAGGCGTAACATTGCCCAAGGATTACGGCAAATCATGCTGGCGAAAACAGGTTTAAGAGCTATAATTCGTCAACCATTTTAAGGTGGAAGAAATAATGATTAATTTGAAAGCAGTCATTCCGGTAGCAGGCCTGGGCATGCATATGCTGCCAGCCACAAAAGCCATTCCTAAAGAGATGCTGCCGATCGTCGACAAGCCAATGATTCAGTACATTGTCGACGAAATTGTTGCTGCAGGGATCAAAGAAATCGTCCTGGTTACGCACTCCTCCAAGAATGCGGTAGAAAACCACTTCGACACCTCTTACGAACTCGAAGCGTTGCTTGAGCAGCGCGTCAAACGCCAGCTGCTGGCGGAAGTGCAGTCTATTTGCCCGCCGGGCGTGACCATCATGAACGTGCGTCAGGCGCAGCCGCTGGGCCTGGGCCACTCTATCCTGTGTGCTCGTCCGGTTGTGGGTGATAACCCATTCATTGTTGTTCTTCCGGACATCATCATCGATACCGCTTCTGCCGATCCGCTGCGTTACAACCTGGCGGCAATGGTGGCGCGTTTCAATGAAACCGGCCGTAGCCAGGTGCTGGCGAAACGCATGAAGGGCGATCTCTCCGAGTACTCCGTTATCCAGACTAAAGAACCGCTGGAAACGGAAGGGCAGGTGAGCCGCATCGTTGAGTTCATCGAAAAACCGGATCAACCACAGACGCTGGATTCGGACCTGATGGCGGTTGGCCGTTATGTTCTGAACGCCGATATCTGGGCAGAGCTGGAAAAAACCGAGCCAGGCGCCTGGGACCGTATTCAGCTGACCGACGCGATTGCCGAACTGGCGAAAAAACAGTCCGTTGACGCGATGCTGATGACCGGCGACAGCTATGACTGCGGTAAGAAAATGGGATATATGCAGGCGTTCGTGAACTATGGACTGCGTAACCTGAAGGAAGGGGCGAAGTTCAGAACCCGTATTGAGAAGTTGCTCGCAAACGACTGATATTCCTGCAACGTCTTGAACAAGCGGCAGTCATTATTTTGGTGTATTGAGATATAGCCAAAATGATGACTGCCGTTTTTTATTATTAATCCTATGATTACATAGAGTTACAGGGTTTAAATCTGGATCGCTTTGTAGCGATTTGTGCTTGTTTCTGAGGTCGTTTAGGACGACAATTAACGCCAGTTTTTTGTCTGGATCCAGACAAAAAAATCATTTAATCGGAGATCGCTCAGTGCACTGGTAGCTGTTAAGCCAGGGGCGGTAGCGTGCTCAATTTCTGAAACCGTCAATAAATGCTCAGGTTTCAGAACGCCAGTATCCAGACATATATACTAGACGGAACAGATAACGTGAAAATTCTTGTGACGGGCGGGGCCGGCTTTATCGGCTCAGCGGTTGTACGACATATTATTAAAAATACCCAGGACGACGTCGTCAACGTGGATAAGCTGACCTATGCCGGCAACCTTGAGTCGCTTAGTGAAGTCAGCGACAGCGATCGATATGCTTTTGAGCATGCGGATATTTGCGATAAAAACGCCATGGATCGCATTTTCGCAAAACATAAGCCTGATGCGGTGATGCACCTGGCCGCCGAAAGTCACGTCGATCGTTCTATTACCGGCCCGGCTGCGTTTATCGAAACCAATATCGTCGGCACTTATGTACTGCTGGAAGCCGCTCGTGCTTACTGGTCAACGTTGGATGAGCAAGCGAAGAAAGCCTTCCGTTTCCATCACATCTCTACCGACGAAGTGTATGGTGATTTGCCGCATCCTGATGAGCACCCGGCATCAGCTGAGCTGCCGCTCTTCACTGAAACCACGGCTTATGCGCCTAGCAGCCCGTATTCAGCATCAAAAGCCTCAAGCGACCATCTTGTTCGTGCCTGGCTGCGTACCTATGGTTTCCCAACTATTGTCACCAACTGTTCGAATAACTACGGCCCGTACCACTTCCCGGAAAAGTTGATCCCGCTGGTAATTCTGAATGCGCTGGACGGTAAAGCGCTCCCAATTTACGGTAAAGGCGATCAGATCCGTGACTGGTTGTATGTGGAAGATCATGCGCGTGCACTGTACACCGTTGTCACTAAAGGTAAACCGGGTGAAACGTACAACATTGGTGGTCATAACGAGAAGCAGAACCTGGACGTGGTCCATACGATTTGCGATCTGCTTGATGAGATTGTGCCTAAAGAGGGGTCTTATCGCGATCAGATTATGTATGTTGCTGACCGTCCGGGCCATGACCGTCGCTATGCGATTGATGCACATAAAATAGGTGTTGAACTGGGCTGGAAGCCTGAGGAGACATTCGAAAGCGGGATTCGTAAGACGGTGGAATGGTATCTAACGAATGAGCAGTGGGTGAGTAATGTTAAAAGTGGAGCATATGCTTCATGGCTTTCAACACAATATGGAGATAACAATAAATGAAAGGCATTATTTTAGCCGGTGGCTCAGGTTCACGCTTGCATCCAATTACATTGGGAACCTCGAAACAGTTATTACCGATTTATGACAAGCCAATGATTTATTATCCGCTTTCAGTGCTAATGTTGGCTGGTATTAGGGATATCCTTATTATCACAACTCCCGAGGATTGTGATAGCTTCAAACGTCTCTTGGGAAATGGTGCTCGTTTAGGCATTAATCTTAGTTATAAAGTTCAACCTTCACCAGATGGCCTCGCGCAGGCGTTTATCCTCGGAGAAGAGTTTATTGCGAATGATAAAGTATGTTTAGTCCTGGGGGATAATATCTTTTTTGGACAGGCATTTGGAAAACAATTGCGGCATGCAGTAGATAATTTGAGCGGCGCCACGGTGTTCGGTTATAAAGTAATGGATCCTGAAAGATTCGGCGTAGTCGAATTTGATGATAACTTCAATGCTATTTCCATCGAAGAAAAACCGAAACATCCGAAATCAAATTGGGCCGTTACGGGGCTGTACTTTTATGATAATCAGGTAGTTGAAATAGCAAAAAAAGTGAAACCGTCTGATAGGGGTGAGTTAGAAATAACAAGTATTAACCAAGAATATCTCAACCAGGGGGCTTTAAAGGTTGAGCAATTAGGACGTGGATTTGCATGGCTTGATACTGGAACACATGATTCTCTTCTTGAAGCTTCGCAATTTGTGCAAACTGTCGAGAAGCGACAGGGATTCAAGATCGCTTGCCTCGAAGAAATTGCTTATAATCAAGGCTGGCTGAGTAAAGAAGATATTAAGTCGATAGGGAGTTCACTTTCTAAAACAGGTTACGGGAATTATTTATTAAGCCTTATCAAGTAAGAGTATTTTGAATAAATGAATATCATAAAAACTAAATTAGATGGTCTTTTAATAATTGAACCAAAAGTGTTTGGTGATGAACGTGGTTTTTTTTATGAGACATATCACGAGCAACGCTATAAAAACGCTGGAATTAAAGAGAGTTTTGTTCAGGACAATCGCTCCCGTTCCACAGGTAATGTGCTCCGTGGTTTACATTTTCAAAAAAGAAAGCCGCAAGGTAAATTGGTAACGGTCACCGCTGGTACAGTGTTCGATGTAGCGGTAGATCTACGTGAAGACTCCCCAACTTTTGGTCAGTATGAATCTATTATTCTTTCTGGTGATAATAGGCTCCAGTTTTATATCCCACCTGGGTTTGCCCATGGATTTTGCGTTTTGAGTGACATTGCTGATTTTCAGTATAAATGTACGGATTTTTATGATCCTACGGATGAAGGAGGAATTATTTGGAATGATAATTCTATAAATATCAATTGGCCGATTTCTGAGCCAAATTTGTCTTTAAAAGATAAGGAGCTTCCTTCATTGGAAGACGTTCGTAAGCAATTGAAATTTGGAAAGTAAATGAGTATTTATACAGTAGTCGGCGGGAATGGCTTTATTGGAAGTGAAATAGTAAGACATCTACATTCTTTACACAAAGATGTGTGGATTCCTGAACGGAACGATCCAAATATTTTTTCAAAAAAACTTGGCACCCTGATTTATTGCGCAGGCAATGGCGATTGCCAACTAAAACCATTTGATGTCTTGACTGCTAATTGCTTATTACTCTCTGAACTTCTCCAGAATGCTAACTTTGACCGCTTAATATATGTTTCTTCCACGAGATTATATATGAATGGGGATGAAAGCTCTGAAACAAGCGATCTGATAATCAGGCAGGATGATAATCGTCGACTCTTTAATCTAACAAAATTAGTCGCGGAAGAATTATGCTTTAAAAGTGGTAAGCCATTTACTATTGTGCGCCCAAGTAATGTTTATGGGGTAGCACTAAAAAGTCCCTTGTTTTTGCCTTCTATAACACGTAATGCAATAATCAACGGACGCATTGATATGTACGTTGATAAAAATTATGAAAAAGATTATGTCTCAGTTACTGATGTAGCGGAAAGTGTCATAAAGCTGAGTAATAACAAAGAAGCTGAAGGAGAAATAATTAACATTGCCTCAGGAACTAATACATCATCAGAACAGATCGCTAGCGTGCTTATTCAAAATACAAATTGCGTTGTGAATTGGCATGGAAATAATGCGACAAAAGAGATATTCCCTATTACAGATATTTCATTACTAAAAAAATTGATTCCTGACTATAAACCTCGTTCTGTTCTGTCTGATTTGTCAGACATGATTCAATTATTCAAAAGTGAACTACAAATTAAATCATGAAACATGTAGTTAGAAAAAAGGATGTTTTATGGGGATACCTCTCTCAATTCTTGAGTATTGCATCCAGTTTACTACTGTTGCCCTTTATTCTTAGATATTTATGGCAAGAAGAAATAGGGTTATGGTATGTTTTTGTTGCTCTTGCAGGATTGGTACAGCTTTTAGAGTTTGGTCTGTTACCTACAGTTTCAAGGTTTATATCTTATGTATATTCTGGGGCCAAAGATATAAC
>NZ_JAWNDF010000011.1:0-102567 GCF_034106865.1 Enterobacter sp. 237C8
CGGTGGTCCCACCTGACCCCATGCCGAACTCAGAAGTGAAACGCCGTAGCGCCGATGGTAGTGTGGGGTCTCCCCATGTGAGAGTAGGGAACTGCCAGGCATCAAATAAGTGAAGAGGCCATCCGCAAGGATGGCCTTTTTGCGTTTAAGCATTCAGAAATTTGTAGGCCGGATAAGGCAAAGCTGCCACCCGGCAAGTCAGATCGCACTCCACTCCACAATAAACTCCGCAATCCCATCCACATCATTTAAATCCAGCATCGGAACTTCAAGCGGCAATACAACATCACTGGCCACCGCAATCACATGCTCATCCAGCGTTAACTCGCTGAAATCATGCCCGGCATCGCTTCTGAACAGCAGGATCTTAGGCACGGCCTCATGCTTAAATCCCTCAACCAGCACCAGATCCAGCGTGGCGTGATCCATCCGGCTGACCAGATAAGCGAGATCCAGCGGTGCCTCATCCGGCGTTTCTGTCATCAGCGCCCAGCGTTGAGTACTTGCCACCATCGTTTGCGCTGCACCCGCTTTACGCAACGCATAGCTATCTTTGCCCGGTTTATCGACATCCATATTATGGTGGGTATGTTTAATCAATCCTGGACGGATACCTCTGGCACAAAGCGCAGGAATGAGCTTTTTCAGCAGCGTGGTTTTTCCGGTCCCACTCCAGGCAGAAATGGCGACAACAGGTATCATCTTTTCTCCTGCATCATCTGCAAATCGTCAGGCGTATTCACATTCACAAAAGCTGATTTTAAATCGCTAAAATCAACGGGATGACCACCAGACTCGCGCATAAAAGCCATCACCCTGCGCTCTCCCGCAGCCAGATAGGACTGCAGGGCTGGCACCAGGGATCGGTGCATCAATGCGATAGCAGGATGATCACGCTCGCCGTCATGTACCCAAACCACAGGAGCCGTACCCCGAATCAGCAACAAACGTTCGACAAGACAGGACGGAATAAACGGGGTATCGCAGGGACAGAAGATGAACCACTCTCCGTGAGACTGTTGCATGACCGAAAGCATGCCGGCCAGCGGTCCCGGGTAATCCTCAAGGATATCCTGATAAACGGCATACCCGCTGAGCTGGTAAGTGTCGATATGCCGGTTAGCACTGATGACCATTGTCGACACCTGGCCTGCGAGCGTATCAGCGACACATTGCCATAAGGGTTTGCCGTTCAGGCGTTGAAGCCCCTTATCTTTTCCCCCCATTCGCGTCGCCCTGCCACCTGCCAGAACGACCCCAATGATTTCCTGGCTAAGATTCACGAATATCGCCTCTTTTATTGTGGGATTGACCCTGCTAACGTGTCACTCTAAATGAAAGGAGCACCACCATGAAATGTAAACGTCTGAATGAAGTTATTGAACTCCTCCAGCCCGCCTGGCAAAAAGAGCCAGAGCTAAATCTGATGCAATTTTTACAGAAACTGGCGAAAGAGTCAGGTTTTGACGGCGATCTGGCAGACCTTTCTGACGACATCCTGATCTATCACCTTAAAATGCGTGACTCTGCCAAAGATGCTGTTATTCCTGGTATTCAGAAAGATTATGAGGAAGATTTTAAGACCGCATTACTGCGCGCCCGAGGCGTAATTAAAGAGTAAAAGCTTGTAAGCGGCGGCACCGAAATCGCCACAAGATGATATCCTGAATCATTCGTATAATTTCCGGATGATCGGATGAACGACCAGGCTTTTACTTTCCAGACATTACACCCGGACACCATTATGGATGCCCTGTTTGAACAGGGTATTCGGGTGGATTCCGGGCTAACACCGTTAAACAGCTATGAAAACCGCGTCTATCAGTTTCAGGATGAGGATCGTCAGCGCTTCGTCGTAAAATTCTATCGTCCTGAACGCTGGTCCGCAGAACAAATTCAGGAAGAGCATCAGTTTGCTCACGATCTGCTGGATGACGATGTTCCCGTTGCCGCGCCGCTAAAATTCAATAACCAAACGCTCCTCACGCACGAAGGGTTTTACTACGCTGTATTCCCGAGCCTGGGTGGCCGCCAGTTTGAAGCGGATAATATCGATCAGATGGAGTGGGTTGCCCGCTATCTTGGGCGCATACACCAGACGGGACGCAAAAAAGCCTTTATTGCCCGCCCGACTATCGGAATTCAGGAATACCTTCTTGAGCCACGCGGAATATTCGAAACGTCTGCCATGATCCCCACTGCGTTAAAGGATGATTTCCTCAACGCCACCGATAAGCTCATTGCTGCTGTTAAAACCTGCTGGCGCGACGATATTTCTGTCCTGCGCCTGCATGGCGATTGTCATGCCGGAAATATCCTCTGGCGTGATGGCCCGCTTTTTGTCGATCTCGATGATGCGCGTATGGGGCCAGCGGTTCAGGACCTGTGGATGTTGCTCAATGGCGACAAAGCCGAGCAACGCATGCAGCTTGAAACCATTATTGAAGCTTATGAAGAATTTAGCCCGTTTAATTCAGACGAAATTGCCCTGATTGAGCCTTTACGTGCGATGCGTTTTGTTTATTATCTCGCATGGTTAATCAGGCGTTGGGACGATCCCGCATTTCCCCGGAATTTCCCGTGGCTTACCGGAGAGGATTACTGGCGTAGCCAGATATCTACATTTACTAAGCAGGTCAAGGTTCTTCAGGAACCCCCTCTGCAATTAACGCCGATGTATTAATTGGACACACCCAGGAGAGAGTTAATCATGAAAAAAATTTGGCTGGCGCTGGCAGGTATGATTCTGGCATTTAGCGCTTCTGCTGCGCAGTTTACCGACGGCAAACAGTTCATCACGCTGGACAAACCGGTCGCTGGCGAGCCACAGGTTCTGGAGTTCTTCTCGTTCTATTGCCCACACTGCTATCAGTTCGAGCAGGTTCTGCATGTTTCTGACAACGTGAAGAAAAAGCTGCCAGAAGGCACCAAAATGACCAAGTACCACGTCGAGTTCCTGGGCCCATTGGGTAAAGACCTGACCCAGGCGTGGGCGGTTGCGATGGCACTGGGCGTGGAAGATAAGATTACTGCGCCAATGTTTGAAGCCGTACAGAAAACCCAGACCGTTCAGACCACTGCGGATATCCGTAAAGTGTTCGTTGATGCCGGCGTGAAAGGGGAAGAGTATGACGCAGCATGGAACAGCTTTGTGGTGAAATCTCTGGTTGCTCAGCAGGAAAAAGCGGCTGCTGACCTCCAGCTTCAGGGCGTTCCGGCGATGTTTGTTAACGGCAAATACCAGCTGAACATGCAGGGCATGGACACCAGCAGCATGGATATCTTCGTACAGCAGTATGCTGATACCGTGAAATACCTGGTTGAGAAGAAGTAATTTCGCGGATGTAAAAACGCCGGTCACTGACCGGCGTTTTTGTATGAAGATTTGATATTGTCTATCTGTTCGTCTTTCTCTTTCCAGAGCGTATTAAGCCACTGCTGGAAACGACGCTTGAAATTCTTATCGTTAACGTAATCACCGTGCAGCCCGGCATCTATCGGAACCAGATCGACACGCACAACAATGCGCGTCAGTTTGCCGCTGAGCATATCGTAGAACGGCGTCTTATCGTTTTCCGGATAGCAGAGCGTGACGTTCAGGAGCTTATCGAACTGTGATCCCAGCACGTTAAGCGCCATCGCAATACCCGCAGCCTTTGGCGGCAGCAAGTGCTGGTAAGGAGAGCGGGTTTGTTGATGCTTCTCTTTCGTAAACCGGGAGCCTTCAACAAAGTTCACGATGGTCGTAGGATGCGCGCGAAACTTTTCGCAGGAACGGCGTGTGGTCTCTACATCTTTGCCGCGACGCTCGGGATGACGAATCAAATAGCTGCGCGAATAGCGTTTCATAAACGGCATATCAAGTGCCCAACAGGCCAGCCCGATAAAAGGCACCCAGGCGAGCTGCTGTTTCAGAAAGTATTTGTTCATCGGGATGTGTTTGCGAAAAAGTACGCATAACACCACGATGTCCGCCCAGCTGTGGTGATTGCAGATCAGCAGATACCAGTTCTTCTTGTTAAGACTCTCCAGCCCTTTGATATCCCACTTCAGATGTGGGTTCAGGCACAGCAGGATCGCCAGTCCTTCGCACCAGCAGTACATCATGAAGTTACAAAATGCGGACACGGCTCGCCACACCATGGGAACAGGCAGCAGCAGTTTAACGATCCCGGCGATAATGATCGGCACAGAGCAGGCGACAGTCACAAGGATAGTTAAAATGATGCTTAACAGTAATGTTATTGCTGCGAGCAATCTCGGCATGATGAGCTTTTTCAGGTAGTTAGCTGTAAGTGAGCGGTCGGCTATGCAACGCCGGGCGCTGATTTTACCAGAAAACAGACAAATTAATGGCGCTTTGACGTGATGATTTGGCCGCTTTTACTCTGTCGCAGACGATTTCTCTGTGATTGCGCGCTTAACAAGGCTTATATCCACATAGACTAAATTGCCATCAGTTGACCATATAGATAAGATCTAATGCTATAACAGCATGATAATTAACATCTAAAAATTAACGCATATGTATTTTTTACGTCTGTTATTCAGATGAAGTGAAAATATACACAAACTTATCCACAGTTTGATTTTTGCGAGCGATCCTCACGATCGCAAAATCTTTTCCTGTATCTGGCGCTAATACCTGATGTTTTCATCCTTCTGTGGCATCCTTTACCCATAAATTGATTAAAGGCACGGACATTATGGTTCAGATCCCAGAAAACCCTCTTATTCTCGTCGATGGCTCTTCTTACCTGTATCGGGCATATCATGCGTTTCCTCCTCTGACCAATAGCGCAGGGGAACCCACCGGCGCAATGTACGGCGTGCTGAACATGCTGCGCAGCCTGATCCTTCAGTATCAGCCAACCCATGCGGCTGTGGTCTTTGATGCGAAAGGTAAAACTTTCCGCGACGAGCTGTTTGAACATTACAAATCTCACCGTCCGCCAATGCCTGACGATCTGCGCGCGCAGATTGAGCCGCTGCACACCATGGTAAAAGCGATGGGGCTGCCGCTGCTGGCCGTCTCAGGCGTTGAAGCCGATGACGTCATCGGCACGCTGGCGCGTGAAGCAGAAAAGATGGGTCGTCCTGTGCTGATCAGCACCGGTGATAAAGATATGGCGCAGCTGGTGACGCCAGGTATCACCCTGATTAACACCATGACCAACACCATTCTGGGGCCTGAAGAAGTTGTCGCAAAGTACGGCGTGCCGCCTGAGCTGATTATCGACTTCCTCGCGTTGATGGGCGACTCCTCGGATAACATCCCGGGTGTCCCTGGCGTCGGTGAAAAAACCGCGCAGGCGCTGCTCCAGGGGCTGGGTGGTCTGGATACGCTCTACGCGGAGCCAGACAAAATCGCCGGGCTCTCCTTCCGTGGCGCAAAAACCATGGCCGGAAAACTGGAAGAGAACAAAGAGGTGGCTTATCTCTCCTATAAGCTGGCCACAATCAAAACCGATGTCGAACTGGAGCTGGGCTGTGAGCAGCTTGAAGTGCAACAGCCTTCCGCTGACGATCTGCTGAGCCTGTTTAAGAAATACGAATTCAAGCGCTGGACGGCTGACGTGGAAGCCGGTAAATGGCTGCAGGCGAAAGGGGCCAAACCTGCTGCAAAGCCGAAGGAGACGATCGTCGTTGACGCAGAAGAGCAGGCGGAAGAAGAAGCCGTGGCGCTTTCCTTCGACAACTACGAAACCATTCTTGAAGAGTCACAGCTAATCGCCTGGATCGAGAAACTGAAAAAGGCGCCCGTCTTTGCCTTTGATACCGAAACCGACAGCCTCGATAACATCTCTGCCAATATGATTGGTCTGTCATTTGCGACAGAGCCTGGTATTGCCGCCTACGTCCCTGTGGCGCACGATTACCTGGATGCGCCGGAGCAGATCTCCCGTGAACGCGTGCTTGAGCTGCTGAAGCCGATCCTGGAAGACGAAAAGGCGCTCAAGGTTGGACAAAACCTCAAGTACGACCGCGGCATTCTGCAAAACTACGGCATTGAACTGCGCGGGATTGCCTTCGACACCATGCTTGAATCCTACATTCTGGACAGCGTCGCGGGCCGCCATGATATGGATTCCTTATCTGACCGCTGGCTCAAGCACAAAACGATCACCTTTGAAGAGATTGCCGGTAAAGGGAAAAATCAGCTCACCTTTAACCAGATTGCTCTGGAAGAAGCGGGGCGCTACGCGGCGGAAGACGCAGATGTCACGCTACAGCTGCACCTGAAGATGTGGCCAAAACTGCAGAAGCATGAAGGTCCGCTGAACGTGTTCCAGCATATCGAGATGCCGCTGGTGCCCGTGCTGTCCCGCATTGAACGCAACGGCGTGAAAATCGACCCAACGGTGCTGCATAACCACTCCGGGGAGCTGGCGCAGCGTCTGACCGAGCTCGAGCAAAAAGCGCATGAGCTTGCAGGCGAGCCGTTTAACCTCTCTTCGCCGAAGCAGCTGCAAACCATTCTGTTTGAAAAGCAGGGCATCAAGCCGCTGAAGAAAACTCCTGGCGGCGCGCCGTCAACCTCTGAAGAGGTGCTGGAAGAGCTGGCGCTGGATTACCCGCTGCCAAAAGTGATTCTTCAGTACCGTGGCCTCGCGAAGCTGAAGTCTACCTACACCGACAAGCTCCCGCTGATGATCAACCCGAAAACGGGTCGTGTGCACACGTCGTACCATCAGGCTGTCGCGGCGACCGGTCGTCTCTCATCAACCGATCCCAACCTGCAGAACATCCCGGTACGTAACGAAGAAGGCCGCCGTATTCGCCAGGCTTTCATCGCACCAGAGGATTATCTGATTGTCTCTGCTGACTACTCGCAAATTGAGCTGCGCATTATGGCGCATCTGTCCCGCGACAAAGGCCTGCTGACCGCGTTTGCCGAAGGGAAGGATATCCACCGGGCAACCGCGGCGGAAGTCTTCGGCTTGCCGCTGGACAGCGTGACCAACGAACAGCGCCGCAGTGCTAAGGCGATCAACTTCGGTCTGATTTACGGCATGAGTGCATTTGGTCTTTCGCGCCAGCTCAATATTCCGCGCAAAGAGTCGCAGAAGTATATGGATCTCTACTTCGAGCGTTATCCGGGCGTGCTGGAATACATGGAACGCACCCGCGCGCAGGCGAAGGAAAAAGGTTACGTCGAAACCCTGGATGGCCGCCGTCTCTACCTACCGGACATCAAATCCAGCAACGCGGCGCGTCGCGCTGGCGCAGAGCGTGCGGCGATCAACGCCCCGATGCAGGGTACTGCGGCGGACATTATTAAGCGTGCAATGATCGCCGTTGATGCCTGGCTTGAAAAAGAGAAGCCTCGCGTGAAAATGATCATGCAGGTACACGATGAACTGGTATTTGAAGTGCACAAAGACGACCTCGACGCCGTGTCGAAGAAGATCCACGAACTGATGGAAAGCAGCATGACGCTTGACGTACCGTTGCTGGTGGAAGTGGGAAGTGGCGAAAACTGGGATCAGGCTCACTAACGGTTCTTCGCATAACGCGCTTTTTATGTAAGTTTGCAACATAACAACGCGCGTTTTGTGACAATCATTAGAATTCCCTATGTAAAGAATGAAAAAAAACTACAAAAAGTGCTTTTTCTGCAGCACAAAAAGGGGTAGAGTTGTCGGCGTAGGGTACAGAGGTAAGATGTTCTATCTTTCAGACCTTTTACTTCACGTAATCGGATTTGGCTGAATATTTTAGCCGCCCCAGTCAGTAATGACTGGGGCGTTTTTTATTGCGGCAAAGAAAAATTCAGGCAAAAAAACGCGGCTATCGCCGCGCTCGGTATTACTCTTCTTCCGCTTCCGTCGCGGGTTCCAGCTCGCTAAACCAGGTATCGAGCTTCTGACGCAGCTTGTCCACGCCCTGCTTTTTCAGCGAGGAAAACGGCTCAACCTGCACATCACCGTTGAACGCCAGCACCGCTTCGCGAACCATATTCACCTGCGCTTTACGCGCGCCGCTCGCCAGCTTATCGGCTTTCGTCAGCAGCACCAGCACGGCGATATCGCTTGCTACAGCCCAGTCGATCATCTGCTGATCCAGATCTTTCAGGGGATGGCGAATATCCATCAGCACCACCAGACCTTTCAGGCACAGGCGTTTTTCCAGGTATTCACCCAGCGCACGCTGCCACTTGATTTTCATCTCTTCCGGTACCTGCGCGTAACCGTAGCCCGGTAAGTCGACCAGGCGTTTGCCCTCTGCGACTTCAAACAGGTTGATCAGCTGGGTACGGCCAGGTGTTTTTGAGGTACGCGCCAGGCTCTTCTGATTGGTCAGCGTATTCAGGGCGCTGGATTTCCCCGCATTGGAGCGGCCAGCAAATGCCACTTCAATACCGGTATCAGAAGGAAGGTGGCGAATATCGGGCGCACTGGTGACAAAATGCGTCTGTTGGTAGTTCCAGGTAGTCACGTGGTCGTCTCCAAAATCGTAATCTGAAGGGGATTATACCCGAATGCAGCCAAAAGGCTTTTCTGATTGCTATGAGCTGTAGGCGAATGCCCCAACCGGTGTGAGAGAGCGGCCAGTGATGCTATGGGAGATTTCAGAGAATTCGCAGGCGTCAAAAAAGACAAACTGTTTTAAATCATAAGCTTATTTCCGGGTAATTGTCTGAAAAATCCTTTTTGTACCGTTTCGTTGCTTGTTAGTTTAACGGAACAAGGTAAAGTGTGCGTCAGGGCGAGGAAGCCAACAGGAAATCGACTTAAGGATTAGGGTCAGGAGCGCCAGGAGGCGAAGACGCAGGATTGTCAGGATGACCAACGCCTGGAGGCGTTTTAAAAGGAAATGGAACCGTATCACGGACGGTATTAGCCAAGGGATAAACAGGGTTTGTTGTTGGCAAACACGGAAAGTCTGACCCGCTAAGGGTTGTGAGTCAGGAAAAAAGGCGACAGATTGCTCTGTCGCCTTTTTTCTTTGCTTGCTTTCTGCTAGATTTCGCCGCAATTCTATACTGAAGAAAACGACTTAAAGATAAAACATCATGAAAAAACCAACCTCCGCTGCGGGCGCGAAACGCCCCGCAAAAGCACGCCGCAAAACGCGCGAAGAACTGAACCAGGAAGCGCGCGATCGCAAACGCGACAAAAAACATCGCGGTCATGCTGCGGGTAGCCGTGCCAACGGTGGTGGTGCAGCGGGTGCTTCTGCAAAAGGCAAACAGCAGAAAGACCCTCGTATCGGCAGTAAAACTCCCATTCCACTGGGCGTGACAGACACCCCGGTCACTAAGCAGCACAAACCAAAGAGCGAGAAACCTATGCTTTCACCGCAGGCTGAGCTGGATTTGCTGGAGAACGATGAGCGCCTGGACGCGCTGCTGGAACGTCTTGAAGAGGGTGAAACCCTGACCGCTGAAGAGCAGTCATGGGTGGATGCCAAACTGGATCGTATCGATGAACTGATGCAGAAGCTGGGCCTGTCATACGACGATGACGAAGATGAAGAAGAAGACGAGAAGCAGGAAGATATGATGCGTCTTCTGAAGGGTGGAAACTAACATTTGCACCCGGCAGGCACGATAGTCCTGCTTATAACCCTTCCGGTTATATGTTATCTGGTGTGGTTATTCGTTAAACTACGGCGGTTGTCGCGGCGACAGAAGTGGCTGCGCACCCGAATGATGGCCCGCGATGGGGCCAGAACGGGCCGCCGTATACGAACGCGACACCAACGGAAGGAGTGAGCATGTCAGCACCAACTATCGACTGGGATTTGGCCCTAATCCAGAAATATAACTATTCCGGGCCGCGTTATACGTCATACCCCACCGCGCTGGAGTTCTCCGATGCCTTCGGCGAGGCTGATTTCCAGCAGGCTGTCGCGCGCTATCCTGAGCGTCCGCTGTCGCTCTACGTCCATATTCCGTTCTGCCACAAGCTCTGCTACTTCTGCGGCTGCAATAAAATCGTTACCCGTCAGCAGCACAAAGCCGACCAATATCTTGATGCGCTCGAACAAGAAATTGTGCATCGCGCGCCGCTGTTTGCTGGCCGTCAAGTCAGCCAGCTGCACTGGGGCGGCGGTACGCCAACCTATCTGAATAAAGCGCAAATCAGCCGCCTGATGACCCTGCTGCGCGGCAATTTCAGTTTTAACGCCGACGCTGAAATCTCGATCGAAGTCGATCCGCGTGAAATTGAGCTGGATGTACTGGATCACTTACGCGCCGAAGGCTTCAATCGTCTGAGCATGGGCGTGCAGGATTTCAATAAAGAGGTTCAGCGCCTGGTGAACCGCGAGCAGGACGAAGAATTTATCTTTGCTTTACTCAATCACGCGCGTGAGATTGGTTTCACCTCGACCAATATTGACCTGATTTACGGCCTGCCAAAGCAGACGCCGGAAAGCTTCGCCTTCACCCTGAAGCGCGTGGCCGAACTCAACCCGGACCGCCTGAGCGTCTTTAACTATGCGCATCTGCCGACGCTCTTTGCCGCTCAGCGCAAAATCAAAGATGCCGATCTTCCTTCTGCCCAGCAGAAGCTGGATATCCTGCAGGAAACCATTACCTCGCTGACCGAAACCGGCTATCAGTTTATCGGGATGGATCACTTTGCCCGTCCGGATGACGAGCTGGCGATTGCGCAGCGTGAAGGCGTTCTGCACCGCAACTTCCAGGGCTACACAACCCAGGGCGATACCGATTTGCTGGGGATGGGCGTCTCCGCTATCAGCATGATTGGCGACTGTTACGCGCAGAACCAGAAAGAGCTGAAGCTTTACTACCAGCAGGTTGATGAAACGGGCAACGCGCTGTGGCGCGGCATTGCGTTAACGCGCGACGACTGCATCCGACGCGATGTGATTAAGGCGCTAATCTGCAACTTCCGTCTCGATTTCAGCGACGTTGAGTCGCAGTGGGATCTGCACTTCAGCGATTATTTTGCGGAAGACCTGAAGCTGATTGCACCGCTGGCGAAAGACGGGCTGGTGGATGTGTCGGAGAACGCAATTGAGGTCACGCCGAAAGGGCGTCTTTTGATCCGTAATATCTGCATGTGCTTTGACGCGTATCTACGTCAGAAAGCGCGACTACAGCAGTTCTCGCGGGTGATTTAAGGCGCATTGCAAAATGCACAAAACGTAGGCCGGGTAAGGCGAAGCCGCCACCCGGCTTTTACGTTCAACTCGCTAGCTAAACAGCCCCACCAGCGCCGCACACAACATAGCCGCAACGGCTGTCTGTGGCGTGTGGCTTTCAGCGGCTCCGCTAGAGAGCATATTCACGATTGTTTCCAGCATGATGTTCACCCCCAATTTCCGGGCACGATCATACAAAACTCATCGGAACAGTAAAGCGCAAAATAACGGCAATTTGCGCTCAATGAATAACCTTTACACAGCGGCGTACGATCACTCCATTCCCAGCTCTTTAAGCTTGCGCGTCAGGGTATTACGTCCCCATCCCAGCAGGCGAGCGGCTTCCTGCTTATGGCCCTGCGTATGACGAAGCGCGGTAGTTAACAGCGTACGCTCCATCTCCGGCTGAGCTTCAGACAGCAGGTTTTGATGACCGGAACGCAGCGCGCGGTCGGCCCACTGCGCCAGCAGCGTCGCCCAGCTGTCCGGCAGCGCGTGCCCGGTACTGCTTTCAGGCGCGGTCGCTTCAAACAGCTCGGCCGGTAAATCCTGAATCAGCACTTCCTGCCCGGCGGCCATCACGGTTAACCAGCGGCAGGTGTTTTCCAGCTGACGCACGTTGCCCGGCCACGCCAGACGCGTCAGAGCGGCATCGGTTTCCGGGTGAAGCTGCTTGGCTTCCACGCCCAGCTCGCGGGCGGCTACCTGCAGGAAATGACGCGCCAGGCGGGGAATATCTTCCCGACGTTCACGCAGCGGCGGCAGATGAACGCGAATAACGTTCAGACGGTGGAATAAATCCTCACGGAATTTTCCTTCCTGCACGCGTTGCTCCAGGTTCTGGTGGGTCGCGGCGATAATGCGCACGTCCACCTTCACCGGCGCATAGCCGCCCACGCGATAAAACTGCCCGTCGGCCAGCACGCGCAGCAGGCGGGTCTGGACATCCAGCGGCATATCGCCGATCTCATCCAGGAACAGCGTGCCGCCGTCAGCCTGTTCGAACCGCCCCTGGCGAATGGTATTGGCGCCGGTAAATGCCCCTTTTTCATGGCCGAACAGTTCGGACTCAATCAAATCCTTCGGGATCGCCGCCATATTCAGGGCGATGAACGGCGCTTTTGCCCGCGGGCTGTGGCGGTGCAATGCATGCGCCACAAGCTCTTTACCGGTTCCCGACTCACCGTTAATCAATACGCTGATGGACGAGCGGGACAAACGACCGATAATGCGAAACACGTCCTGCATCGCCGGCGCTTCACCGATGATATCTGTCGTTGGCCCAAAATCGGGCGCGTGGCGCGGCTGTTGCTGCTCCTGATAATGGCTAATCGCGCGCTCAACCAGCGCCACCGCTTCGTCGATATCAAACGGTTTGGGCAGGTAATCAAACGCCCCTTGCTGATAGGCGCTCACTGCGGCATCCAGATCGGAGTGCGCGGTCATTATGATGACCGGAAGCATAGGGTGGCGTTGTTTGATCTGCTTTAACAGCGCCAGCCCGTCCATGCCCGGCATACGGATATCCGAAAGCAAAACATCTGGCGTTTTGGTGGTGAGTGCGTCGAGCACTTCGCTGCCGCTCTCAAACGTCGTGCAGCTTAATCCTGCCCCAGTGAGCGCGCGTTCAAGCACCCAACGGATGGAGCTATCGTCATCGACTACCCAGACTATCCCTCGTTGCATAAACGTCACCTTTATTTTTTAATCGGCAGGAAAACCGAAAACTCGGTATGTCCCGGCCAACTGGTAAATTCAATTTTCCCGGAGTGTTGATCGATCAAACTGCGGGCAATGGATAAGCCCAGGCCGGTTCCGCCTTCGCGACCGCTTACCATCGGGTAGAACAGGGTGTCCTGCAAATGCGATGGAATGCCGGGCCCGTTATCCTCAACGTCGATTCGGGCGGCCAGCCGGTAGCGCACGCCGTGTAACGTGAGCTGGAAGGCGGTGCGGGTGCGTAAAATAATCTCACCGCCTTCAGGCCCCAGCGCCTGCAGGGCATTACGCACAATATTCAACAGGACCTGCTCAATCTGGTCCGGGTCGTGGGCCAGTTCCGGCAGGCTTGGGTCGTAATCACGTACCAGCGTGACGTTCTCCGGCAGCTCCATTGAGACGAGCTTCACCACCCGCTCAGCCACTTTATGGATGCTTTCAGTAACGTGCATTCCCGGCTGCTGCGGACCGAGAAGACGGTCTACCAGATTCCGCAGACGATCCGCCTGCTCAATGATGACGTTGGTATATTCCGCCAGCGCGGGATCGGGCAGCGCCTTGGTCAGAAGCTGCGCCGCGCCGCGTAATCCACCCAGCGGGTTTTTGATTTCATGCGCCAGACCGCGCACCAGGTCACGGGCGGCAATCTGCTGCGCGTGCTGAAGCTGCTCCTGGCTCAGTCGACGCTGATTATCCATCGGCGCCATTTCCAGCAGGATCAGACCTTCGGGAAGACGTTGTGCCGTTAGCGACAGAATGTGCGAGCGCCCGTCGATCACCAGCGTCACTTCGTTATCGGTAAACCCCTGGCCGGCCTGCAAACTTTCCTGCATCAGGCCAATATTCAGTGAAAAATAGCTCAGGAGTTCAGGAAGCGGGGTGCCGAACAGTTTACGTGCGCTTTGGGCGAGCAGCTGCTGCGCGGCCGGGTTGGCGTAATGAACGGCCAGCTCGTCATCGACCAGCAATATGCTGTTAATCAAAGAATTGAGGATCTGCCCAGCATCGGGCAGCGTGCCAGTTGCCATTCAGCAGTCTCCTGGAGTCGTTTGCACTAATTTAGTGCAGTATAGCGTTTTCGGCGTAAAAAGCGCGTGAGATCAGGTTGTTGGTGGAGAAAAAAGCCCATCCGGAGATGGGCTAAAAGTTTCCACGGCAACTACCCCCGGCGCTTATCACGCCGGGTAAAACAACTTTAATTAAACGCTGTAGTACAGCTCGAACTCTACCGGGTGTGGCGTCATACGCACGCGGTCGTTCTCTTCCATACGCAGGGCGATGTAAGCATCGATAGCGTCGTCAGTGAATACGCCACCTGCAGTCAGGAACTCGCGGTCTGCGTCCAGCGCCTGCAGGGCTTCTTCCAGAGAGCCAGCAACCTGTGGGATCTCTTTCGCTTCTTCTGGCGGCAGGTCGTACAGGTTTTTGTCCATCGCTTCGCCCGGGTGGATCTTGTTCTTGATACCGTCCAGACCGGCCATCAGCAGTGCTGCGAAGCACAGGTATGGGTTAGCCGCTGGGTCCGGGAAGCGAACTTCGATACGACGTGCTTTAGGAGAAGCCACCACCGGAATACGGATAGAAGCAGAACGGTTACGTGCAGAGTAGGCCAGCATCACTGGCGCTTCGTAGCCCGGGACCAGACGCTTGTAGGAGTTCGTGGTTGGGTTCGCCAGGGCGTTGATCGCTTTAGCGTGTTTGATAACACCACCGATGTAATACAGCGCCTGCTCGGACAGACCGGCATATTTGTCGCCAGAGAACAGGTTGGTACCGTTCTTGGACAGAGACATGTGGCAGTGCATACCGGAACCGTTATCGCCAAACATTGGTTTTGGCATGAAGGTCGCGGTTTTACCGAAACGGTGCGCAACGTTGTGCACAACGTATTTGTAGATCTGAATTTCGTCCGCTTTTTTGGTCATGGTGTTGAAGCGGGTTGCCACTTCGTTCTGACCAGCAGTCGCCACTTCGTGGTGGTGAGCTTCAACAACCAGGCCCATCTCTTCCATCACCAGACACATGGTGGAACGGATGTCCTGTGCAGAGTCGACCGGAGGAACCGGGAAGTAACCGCCTTTCACACCAGGACGGTGACCTTTGTTACCGCCTTCGTATTTAGTGGAGGAGTTCCATGCACCTTCGATGTCGTCGATAGCCACGTGGGAGCCAGAAATAGAGGCACCGAAGCGGATGTCATCGAACAGGAAGAATTCTGGCTCTGGCCCGAACAGAACGGTGTCTGCGATGCCGGTAGAACGCAGGTACTCTTCAGCGCGTTTCGCGATAGAACGTGGGTCGCGGTCGTAGCCCTGCAGCGTGCCTGGCTCGAGGATGTCGCAACGGATGATCAGGGTTGGTTCTTCGAAGAAAGGATCAATGACCGCAGTGGTCGCGTCTGGCATCAGAACCATGTCGGATTCGTTAATGCCTTTCCAGCCACCAATGGAGGAGCCGTCAAACATTTTGCCTTCTTCAAAGAATTCGGCGTTCACCTGATGAGCAGGGATTGTGACGTGCTGTTCTTTACCTTTGGTATCGGTGAAGCGCAGATCAACAAACTTCACTTCATGTTCGTTCAGCATCGTCAAAACGTGTTCAGCGGACATACTTAACTCTCCAGATTGGTCATTGTCGTCGTGGTAACGAGGTCTTCAATTTCTGTTTGTACTGGCTGGTGCCATGTATTTTTTATAAAGCGAAATCTGTGCCAACTTTTAAATCACCCCAAAAAGGCGTTATCATGCGCACCATAGTGCAAAAGGGCTGCACCACAATGGATTTGTTGCACCAGTATAGTGCTTCAATGTGAACATTGAGCACCATATTGGTGCAATTTACGTTAAAGTGCCCTTTTACCGCTCCGTGAAAGCGATCACAAAGCATCTCTGCAATACTTGTTTGCGGGGGATGTTTGTGATCCTGTTTTGTAGTGCGATTAATCCGTGTACAATAACGCGCTATTTCTAAATGCCTGAGGCAAAGTTGTGATCGAAAATTTGCGTAACATCGCCATCATCGCGCACGTTGACCATGGTAAAACTACCCTGGTCGACAAGCTGCTGCAGCAATCCGGTACGTTTGATGCGCGTGCCGAAACCCAAGAACGCGTGATGGACTCCAACGATTTGGAGAAAGAGCGTGGGATTACCATCCTCGCGAAAAACACCGCGATTAAATGGAATGACTACCGTATCAACATCGTTGATACCCCAGGGCACGCCGACTTCGGTGGTGAAGTTGAACGTGTAATGTCCATGGTAGACTCCGTTCTGCTAGTCGTTGACGCAATGGATGGCCCAATGCCACAGACGCGCTTCGTGACCAAAAAAGCTTTTGCCCATGGTCTGAAGCCAATCGTTGTTATCAACAAAGTTGACCGCCCTGGCGCGCGTCCTGACTGGGTTGTTGACCAGGTCTTCGACCTGTTCGTTAACCTCGACGCGACCGACGAGCAGCTGGACTTCCCTATCGTTTACGCCTCTGCGCTGAACGGTATCGCAGGTCTGGACCACGAAGACATGGCTGAAGACATGACCCCGCTGTATCAGGCGATTGTTGACCGTGTTCCTGCACCAAACGTCGATCTCGACGGCACCCTGCAGATGCAGATCTCTCAGCTCGACTACAACAACTACGTTGGCGTAATCGGCATTGGTCGTATCAAGCGCGGTAAAGTGAAGCCTAACCAGCAGGTTACTATCATCGATAGCGAAGGCAAAACCCGTAACGGTAAAGTCGGTAAAGTACTGACTCACCTGGGTCTTGAGCGTATCGAGAGTGACGTTGCGGAAGCGGGCGACATCATCGCTATCACCGGTCTGGGTGAACTGAACATCTCCGACACCATCTGCGATCCGCAGAACGTCGAAGCGCTGCCAGCCCTGTCCGTTGATGAACCAACCGTATCCATGTTCTTCAACGTCAACACCTCTCCGTTCTGTGGTAAAGAAGGTAAATTCGTTACCTCTCGTCAGATCCTTGACCGCCTGAACAAAGAGCTGGTGCACAACGTTGCGCTGCGCGTTGAAGAAACCCAGGATGCCGATGCATTCCGCGTTTCTGGTCGTGGTGAGCTGCACCTGTCTGTACTGATCGAAAACATGCGTCGTGAAGGTTTCGAAATGGCGGTTTCCCGTCCGAAAGTAATCTTCCGCGAAATCGACGGCCGTAAACAAGAGCCGTTCGAAAACGTAACGCTGGACGTTGAAGAGCAGCACCAGGGTTCTGTGATGCAGGCTCTGGGTGAGCGTAAAGGCGACCTGAAAAACATGAATCCAGATGGCAAAGGCCGCGTACGTCTCGACTACGTGATCCCAAGCCGTGGTCTGATCGGCTTCCGTTCAGAGTTCATGACCATGACTTCCGGTACCGGTCTGCTGTACTCCACCTTCAGCCACTACGACGACGTGCGTCCGGGCGAAGTGGGCCAGCGTAATAACGGCGTGCTGATCTCCAACGGTCAGGGTAAAGCGGTTGCGTTTGCGCTGTTCGGTCTGCAGGATCGCGGTAAGCTGTTCCTGGGTCACGGTGCTGAAGTTTACGAAGGCCAGATCATCGGTATTCACAGTCGTTCTAACGACCTGACCGTAAACTGCCTGACCGGTAAGAAACTGACCAACATGCGTGCGTCCGGTACTGACGAAGCAACGGTTCTGGTTCCACCGATCAAGATGACTCTGGAGCAGGCTCTGGAATTCATCGATGATGACGAACTGGTAGAAGTGACTCCACAGTCAATTCGTATCCGTAAACGTCACCTGACCGAGAACGATCGTAAACGTGCTATGCGCGGTGCGAAAGAAGAGTAATACGGTCAATCCGTAGGCCGGGTAAGCGTGAGCGCCACCCGGCAACTAAAAAGCCGCTGATCTCTCAGCGGCTTTTTTATTGTTATTTGAAGCTGTATTTCACCCCCAGCATCCCCTGGGTATCGCTGTAGCCTTTGTCGCCTATCTGCTGAGCCACATTGCCCCATACGCTAAGCTGCTGCGTAATCTGCCCCTCTACGCCCGTCTTTAACTCGCTGATATTGCGAGCACCGCGCATTTCATTGCTGACGTCATCCATGCGGATGCGCGTGGTCTGGGTATTGTGGATCCAGTTCGCCTCGATAAACGGCTGGAAGGTACGGGATTTACCGTCGTCAATCGCGTTATGTCCGCTGATATAGGCCTTCACGCCGAGACGTGTCATCAGATTCCCCTGAGTCTCGTCTTTCACCCGCGTGCCGTTGCGTTCGCGATGGTCGTCAGCCTGCACGTCCATCCAAACGGCCTGCGCTTTCGGCTGGATCCAGTAGCTGTTGCGGCCGCTTTCGCCCACCTTAATGCTATAGCCAGCTTCTACAGAGGCGGTTACGCCGCTGGAGTGATAACGCTCAGTCGCCTGATCCTGCCCCATCACCTTATTGTCGAACCAGTTATACAGCATCCAGCTATCAACGTAGGTTCCACTTTTATCCGCGTCGTTTGCGTACCAGGTACCGTACAGACCGACGCTATAGCCATTCACTTCGCCACGCGAGTGGTATCCGGTCAGGCTGGAAGCACTCCGGCTCTGGCTGTTGCCGTAGCCCGCCATCAGGCCAAGATGCCAGCGATCCAGGCCGTCGGTGCTCCACTGGGCGACATCACCACCCAGCTGCAGCACGTAGCGGTTGGCGGTCGTTTTTAACTGGCCGCTGCCGTCTCTGAAACGCGTATGGCCGCCGACGTTACGCATCCACAGGCTCGTTACTTTTTGCTCGCCGGTGAGCAGGTCGGTGTACTGCGTTTCACCCAGACGGTCGTGCAGGCGGGTCATAAACAGCGTATTTGCCGCATAGCTGTTCGCCTGATAGCTACCAAATTCAGGGCGATACTGATGCTCGCTTTTCGGTGGTGCAGCAGGGGGGACCGGTTCCTGCGGCGGAATCACCGGGTCGACGGGCGGGTCCACAGGGTCAACAGGTGGGTCTACCGGGTCGACCGGCGGGTCAACGGGCTCAACCAGGCTGGTCAGAAACCAGTTTTTACCTTTTTGCACAACGTTATAGTCATAACCCCCCGCCACGATACGGCTGGCCTTCTCAAACGTCCCGTCAGAGTTGCCGCCAACGCTGACGATTTCTATCCCTTCAATGGTTTGTGCGCCAGTACCGCCAATGTTGTTCACTTCCACCCCGGTATGACCGGAGGTGTTGCCTTCAACGATCAGTTTGTCCGTTTCCGATGTGTCGTCAAACAGCACGGTATTGAAAACCAGCTTGCCGCCGTTGCCGATAAAATCGTCACTGATGGTCAGGGTTTGCCACGCCGCATCCTCAGCATGCTGGAAATTAATCGTACCGCCCGCATTCAGCGTCAGGCTGGTCAGCGTGGAGCTGTCGCGCATATTCCACACGGCATCATTCATCGTAAGCGCGATAGTCCCGGTACCGTTGGCGTTGCTCTCAATGTAAGACGCCCCGTTCCAGAGAGAGTTGTCCTGCATGGTGAGCGCGATCGCGCTGTTTTGCGCTGCGGCAGTGCTGGTGGCCGCGACGCCGCCAGCGGAGAGGATGTCACCGTTGAGGGTGAATTTTCCGCCCGCGGAGGCATCAATCACGCCACCGTTGCTGGCGTTCAGGGCGTAGCTACCGCTGTCGCGCTGGCCTGCGGTGGTAATGGTTGCGCCACCCCCGAGCGTTATCACGCCGCGTGACCAGGCATACATCCCGTGCGGCGCTTGCGCGGAGCTGCTGGTTTTCTCGCTGCTGTTGACCGCAATGGTGACGTTATCACCAAGATTCACCGCGCCTGTGTACGCATAGACGCCATGCGCGCTGGCACCGTTGGTGGTGATGGTCGCGCCTTCATCAAGGGTGATGGTTGACGAGCCGGTAGAATACACCCCGGAGGCGCTGGCCGCGTCGGTGGTAATCGTCGCGTTTTTTCCCAGCTCAATTTTGGATGCAGAGCCTGCATACAGGCCGTAGGCCGATGTGCCGTACGTTTCGATGGTGGCCTCACTCCCCAGACGAACATAAGAGCCGCTCTGGTTGGTACGAATCCCCTCTGCGTAGGTACCACGCGTCACAATATGTGCACGATCGCCGACGATAATGTTATTTTTGGCTTTTGAAGCATCATTCAATGCATAGGCGCTAATGCCGCGACCGGTACTGCCGGTGGTTTCGATATAGAGATCGTCACCCACATAAATATTGGCGGAGCCAAGAGAGCCCTGGCTGAAGGAGCTGTACCCGGCATTGATGCCGTCACCGCTTTGGCCATTAACGTAAATGTGGGTGCGGTCTCCGGTAATAATAAACACCGGGTTGTCCGGCGTGTTCATACCATGGGTACGAATGCCGTCGACGTCTTTACCATTATTGGCAGCCACTTTTGACTGGGTGCGAATAGTCAGATCGTCACCAAATATTACCCCCGGGCTGCCGGACGTGGAGTTCTGAATAACGGTGACTGAATGCTCAAAGGCTTCCGCCCCCGGTCCTTCGAGGGTGATCCCATCTCCGTAGATTGGGATATTACCCGGGCTGTACTGGTAGACATAGTTAGGATCGCTGGTATTTTTGCTAAAGTTCGCGTTTGCCGTTGCAGGAATTAGCGCCTGTATTTCTGCAGGCAAATCCGTTACTGCTCCGGAGGCAGGTAAATTAGCAAAATCTATTACCGCTGCATGCGCGGTAAATAACGCTGACGATAACGCCAGTGAAATCGCAACTGCGACAGGTGAGTGTTTCATTAAATATGGCATGACTGCCCCCTTTCTTTCAGGCGTAGAACATCCTCCACGCGATTAATCGTGGGTATGCTAAGAGGTTGAAATTACAAAATAGAAACGAGAATTTTATGAATGCTGGTACCTAACTTCCTCTCAAGTCGTATTTTATGAACATAAATTTTTTTAACATCAATGCTGTCTGTTTTTATAATCTCCTGGAGGCATGCTCCTGATAAAAACCTGTTAAGCAAAGTAAATTCGACAGCATTCAACTTACTTCCACGTCTGCTATTTACCCGTCTTCCGGAGAAAAGGTGGTTGATTTTATCCTGCAATATAACGTCATTATCGTCTGAATAAATAACTCCCTTTATTTCACTGTGGTGAGTGAGTAAGTAATTAGCCAATGCCTCTAGTTTACGGTCCGAGATTATAACGATGTTCATGTTAGTTATCGCCAGGCGTTCAATCCATTGCGGATCGGCCAGTACGCGCAGGTTGTACATCGAAAAGTCTACAAAAATAAACCCTCGTGACAGGTGATTCTTGTTCCTGCGTAATATTTTATTTACAACTGCAATCTGCAGGAAATGATTCCCAACCGGCCAAACTGCGAACGAGGCATTACCACAATATTGTGATCGTACTGCGTTATCTGGAAATAACTGACAGGACAATTCACAGCTTATACAGCGGGCAACTGTTTTCGACGATGTTATCATCCAGTCCACTCCTGTCTTTTTTCATTGTCAATATTTCATTGCCGTTCAAATGTGTCAATCTTGAAACATATCCAGTTATCCTGTCTTGTTTATGAAAAAGAGTATCAGGGAAATAAATTCCTGGGCTTATCTATTCAGTCAGTCCGTCGTCATAGCGAAAAAATATCACCTGGCAGAAATGCTCCAGGAATATTTGTCACTCCTTTAAGATTATTCGGCAAAAAAAATCCAGGAAGGAGGTACACGAAATAGCACTAATAGCTAAAGATTCGTTTCCTCAGTCTGCCGCAACGTCAGTCTTTTCTCTGGTTGCGGCTCAATATAATTATTTGGGCTGGCGAAGTGTAATGAAATCTCATTATATCGTTTTAGATGAGGTAAACCTAAGAAAAGTGCCTTGTAACTAATTGAAAAATAATATGTTGTTTTTAATCTTAGATGGGGCGGTATCGCGTCCTAATCCATCTGACCTATACTGTTGTTAAATATACGTATATGTTTTTGGTGTATAGAGTTATGTATTGTTATTTCTGAGGAAAGGAAAATTGTATCTCATTAACAAGTTGGTCGAGTATGACCCAGAAAACAAAACCCTGGTAAATCATATTACCGGGCGAACGATACAATTGCAGCTTCCTGCCAATCTCTGTTTTCTTTATCTCATCACCCATCCTGGAAAAATAATTTCGCAAAATAAGTTAATGGTGGTGGGATGGGGGGAGCGCAATGACGTCACAACACCGAATACCTTTTACCAGGCCATTTTGACATTACGCAATGCGCTTGCTGAGGTGGGGTTGCCGCGCGATACGGTAAAAACGATTTCTCGCCGCGGACTTACGCTTTCCGAAGCCACCCAGGTTGAACTATTTACCCCAACCGCTCAGCCCGTGATGGTTAATAACGAGGCGGAAATAGCTGATGATACCGCGATGCAGATGCCGGTCTGGTTGATAATAACCACCGCAGTGTTTTTGCTGATCGCGCTTATGAATGGGGTGATATTATATAAGCATCACCAGAACATGCCGTTTAGCTACTACTTGCCACTTTCAACGGGCAGTACGAACAACGCCTGCCAGCTTTTTTATGCACCTAATGAACCTGTTCAGGATCATTACTTGCGCCTGTTAAAAAATCATCCCGGTCTGTGCGCCGAAAAACGATACGTTTTTCTGATCGGCTATAGTAAAACGGAGCGAATCGCGGCGTTTGTCTGTAATAACGATGCGCGACGGGATGCGGCAGCATTATGTACCACGCATTATTTTTGGGCGCATGAGCAATGAAGACATTCCGGAACCGTATTATTTTTCTGGCGGCGTTTCTGGGGGCCGCTATCACCAGCGGCTGGTTAGCGTATTCGCATTTCTCGAGTTCGCCGATACGCTGTACGGGGGATGTGGAATGGACGATTGGTAAAAACCGATTTGTGGGTACGGTCTCCTGGCGGATGCAGCATCGGGAGGGATCCACCGTCATTAACGGTAAATTATTTGGTCAGACGGTTTCTGAGGTTAACCGGACCATCTATTTTCACTACAGCTATCATCAGAACGCGCGCGTATTAAATAACGATCGTATTGTTAAAACCTTCGCCGATAATGCGGATGAGGCTGATATCAACGCCACGCTGCCGGGTTTTTATCGCACGCCGGGAAGAGAGCTGAGCCTGATGATCGATGAGTATCGGGGGGCCTGGCTTTTTGCCGCGTCAAACGTCCCTTCACTTTACTGTCGTAAAAGCGCGCCGTAGAAATCGATCGCACACCTTAGACAGCACGCATAGTCAAATCTCTTTATTCCCGCTACAGTTACCTCTCCACGGCGAGCAGGAGATAACCATGCTTTATATCTTTGATTTAGGAAACGTAATCGTCGATATCGATTTTAATCGCGTGCTGGGTGCATGGAGCGACTTTAGCCGCGTTCCGCTGGCGACACTGAAGCAGAATTTCGCGATGGGCGAGACCTTCCATCAGCATGAACGCGGCGAGATCGACGATGAAGAATTCGCTGAACGTTTCTGCCAGGAGATGGACCTACCGTTAAGCTACGAGCAGTTTTCTCACGGCTGGCAGGCAGTATTTGTCGCCATCCGGCCTGAAGTGATCGACATCATGCATAAGCTCCGCGAGCAGGGCCATCGGGTCGTTGTGCTGTCAAATACCAACCGTCTGCACACCACGTTCTGGCCTGAGGAATACCCTGAAGTTAAGGCGGCGGCCGATAAGATCTATCTCTCGCAGGAGATGGGCATGCGTAAACCTGAAGCACGCATTTATCAGGCTGTTCTCCAGTCGGAAGGATTCACCGCGGCCGATGCGGTCTTTTTTGACGACAACGCCGATAATATAGAGGGAGCTAACCAGTTGGGTATAACGTCAATTCTGGTGACCGGAAAAGAGACGATACCAAACTACTTTGCGAAGCAGCTATGCTAAAAACCGTTCATCAAAAAGCCACGCATCATACTCGCCCGCTGAGGGCCTGGCTGAAACTGCTCTGGCACCGTATTGATGAGGACAACATGACCACGCTGGCGGGTAACCTCGCCTACGTGTCGTTGCTCTCATTAGTGCCGCTGGTGGCGGTCATCTTTGCCCTGTTTTCCGCCTTTCCGATGTTTGCGGACGTCAGCCTGCAGCTTCGTCATTTTGTCTTCGCGAATTTCATTCCTGCAACCGGGGATGTCATCCAGAACTACATTGAGCAGTTTGTTGCCAATTCCAGCAAGATGACGGCAGTGGGGGCGTGCGGTCTTATCGTTACCGCGCTGCTGTTGATGTACGCCATTGATAATGCGCTGAACACTATCTGGCGGAGTAAAAAAGCGCGGCCAAAGGTCTATTCCTTTGCCGTGTACTGGATGATTCTTACGCTGGGGCCGCTGCTGGCCGGGGCGAGCCTGGCGATCAGTTCGTATCTTCTCTCCTTGCGCTGGGCGAGTGATTTAAACGGCGTAATTGATAATGCGCTTCGCATCTTTCCGCTGATCCTGTCGTGGCTTTCTTTCTGGCTGCTCTATAGCGTCGTGCCGACCACGCGCGTACCTAACCGCGATGCGGTTGTGGGCGCGCTGGTGGCGGCGTTGCTTTTTGAGCTCGGTAAAAAAGGATTTGCCCTCTACATCACCATGTTTCCGTCCTATCAGCTGATTTACGGCGTGCTGGCGGTGATCCCCATTTTGTTTGTCTGGGTCTACTGGACCTGGTGTATCGTCTTGCTTGGTGCCGAAATAACTGTCACTCTCGGTGTGTACCGCGAACTTAAAAAAGCAGCAGAAGCTGAAAAACAATTAGAAGCAGACCAACCATGATTGCATTGATACAGCGCGTAACCCGTGCCAGCGTCACCGTGGAGGGAGAGGTGACGGGTGAAATTGGCCCAGGACTTTTGGTGTTGTTAGGTGTCGAAAAGGATGACGACGAACAAAAAGCCAACCGCTTGTGTGAGCGCGTGCTGGGCTACCGTATTTTCAGCGATGCGGAAGGCAAGATGAACCTGAACGTCCAGCAGGCGGGCGGCAGCGTGCTGGTGGTTTCCCAGTTTACGCTGGCTGCGGATACCGAACGCGGCATGCGTCCGAGCTTCTCCAAAGGCGCCGCGCCGGATCGTGCAGAAACACTTTACGAGTACTTTGTTGAGCGTTGTCGCCAGCAGGAAATGAATACGCAAACCGGACGATTCGCTGCAGATATGCAGGTTTCGCTGGTGAACGATGGCCCCGTCACATTCTGGCTCCAGGTATGAGCCAACTGGCGGCGTGGCCGCGGGTAACAAGAGAGAGTACAGCTATGTATCACCTTCGAGTACCGCAAACGGAAGAAGAGTTAGACGCTTATTACCAGTTCCGCTGGGAAATGCTGCGCAAGCCACTGCATCAGCCAAAAGGCTCGGAACGCGACGCCTGGGATGCGATGGCCCACCATCAGATGGTGATGGACGAAGAGGGTAACCTCGTCGCCGTCGGGCGCTTGTATATCAACGCCGATAACGAAGCGTCGATTCGCTTTATGGCGGTTCATCCCTCCGTTCAGGACAAAGGTCTGGGAACGCTAATGGCGATGACCCTTGAGTCCGTCGCCCGTCAGGAAGGCGTTAAGCGCGTCACCTGTAGCGCCCGCGAAGATGCCGTAGATTTTTTCGCCAAGCTCGGCTTTGTGAATCAGGGGGAAATCACGACCCCTCAAACCACGCCGATTCGTCATTTTTTGATGATCAAACCCATCGCCACGCTGGATGATATTCTTCATCGCGCCGACTGGTGTGGACAGCTGCAGCAGGCCTGGTATCAGTACATTCCGCTCAGCGAAAAAATGGGTGTGCGCATTCAGCAGTACACCGGACAAAAATTTATTACCACCATGCCGGAAACCGGCAATCAAAACCCGCACCACACTCTGTTTGCCGGAAGTCTGTTTTCCCTCGCGACGCTCACCGGCTGGGGGCTCATCTGGCTGATGCTTCGCGAGCGCCATCTGGGCGGCACCATCATTCTTGCTGATGCTCACATTCGCTATAGCGCACCGATAAGCGGCAAGCCGAGCGCCGTGGCCGATCTGGGGTCACTGGGCGGCGATCTGGACCGCCTGGCGCGCGGCCGCAAAGCCCGCGTACAAATGCAGGTTGAACTGTTTGGCGATAAAACACCGGGTGCGGTGTTTGAAGGCACCTACATTGTTCTTCCAGCGAAGCCCTTCGGCGCGTATGAAGAGGGTGGGAACGAGGAGGAGTAATCTTCCGTTCACTCTCCTCGGGCGTGGTTAATCCGCCCGGCGATATCCCGCATAACGTCTCGCGCTGACTGGCTGACGCCGCCAAGCTGAAAGAAGCCATGGATGACGCCCAGCCAGCGCTGAGCGGTACACTTCACACCCTGCTCAGTCAGATGCTGATACAACATTTCTCCCTCATCGCAAAGCGGATCGTACTCTGCGGTAATGATGTGCACTGGCGGAAGCCCGTAAAAATCATCGCGCCACAGCGGGCTGGCTTCCGGATGCTGGCGGTCAGTCTCTGCAAGATACATTTCATACCCGCTGAGCAGGGTATCGCGGGTGATAATATAATCCGTGCCATTGAGGGCATAGCTTTCAAAACTGGCGGTGGCGTCGAGCATAGGATAGATAAGAATGAGCTGTACGGGTTTCCATTGTCCTCTAGTGTTGAGCCGCAATGACGTCACCAGCGCCAGATGCCCTCCCGCGCTGTCTCCACAGAGGGTGAGCCGGTTCTTATCCACGCCTAATTTGTCCGCATATTGCCAGACCAGATCTGCACCTCTTTCAGCATCGTCATGTGCGGCGGGGAAGGTATGCTCCGGCGCCAACCTGTACTGAACCGCGATCACCCGGCAATTGCCGTAGCAGGCTAACTGACGGAGTTGGTTGTCATGGGTATCAAAGCCGCCGCTGATAAAGCATCCGCCGTGATAGTAGATGGCAGCAGGCAATATTTCAGGGGCATTAAGAGGTGAAAATACCCGAATGGTAAGGCCCTCAAGCACTAGCGTCTCTACCTGAACGCGCGTTTCTGTCTTCCCGGCAAGCCCCGTGCTGGCAATGTACCCTGCTCGTCGTACCTCAATGGTCTGTCGATGTGACGAAGGCCGGCCTGCAGCGATAAATCCCTTAACCAGCTGCGCAATACCCTGTTCCAGTGCCATGAAAACTCCCTTTAACTGTATGGATATACAGTTTTATAACCTGGTTTGATTCAAAAGAAAATAAGAAAATTGTCGAGGACTATAAATCTGGAAAGCGCTTCGCAAATAGCAGGAAAACTATAGCTACGGGCTTTAACCCTTCTGAATGAAAGCGTATGTTGCCTTGAAAATAGACAATAGTGATATACTAAGGTGATATATGATTCTTTCCGCGGATCTTGATATGGGCAGAATTCTGATCGATTTGTCTGATGACGTAATTCAACGACTGGATAATCTGAAGCAGCTGCGTAACCGGCCTCGTGCCGAATTGCTTCGGGAAGCCATTGAGCAATATCTCGACCAGCAGAGTTCATCGGTTATCCGCGATGCGCTTGGCTTGTGGGGAAACCAGCAGGAAGATGGGCTTGAGTATGAACGCAAGCTGCGTGAGGAGTGGTAATCATGGAGCACATGGCGGTGTTCGATACCAATATACTCATCGATCTTTTTAATAATCGCGTTGAGGCTGCGGATGCAATTGATCGCACAGCTTCTCATCGAGCCATTAGTCTGATCACATGGATGGAAGTCATGGTGGGGGCCCGCAAACATGGTCACGAAGCGAAAACTGCGACAGTGATGGGCGTATTTGAGATTATTGATATCACCCGAGATATCGCTGAAAGAAGTGTAATTTTGCGCGAGAAGCATGGAATGAAACTGCCTGATGCTATCATTCTGGCCACAGCTCAGAGCAGAAGTTGCCCGTTAATCTCACGCAATACGAAAGACTTTTCGGGCATCACCGGGGTCGTTTCACCTTACCAGCTGTAGGCCGGGCAAGCTCGCACCGCCCGGCACTGTCAGAGGGAATTACTCCCCTTCACCCGGGAACAGGAACGGGTTGATCGAGCTGCGGGCAAAGCCCTCCTGCTCCATCTTCGCGTCCAGAATCAGCGAGGCGAGATCGTCGGCCACGGCTTCGACTTTCGGGTCTTTTTCCTGATACAGAATCTTCAGGTAAGTGCCGCAGTCGCCGCAGCTTTCGGCTTTCACTGCCGCTTCTTCATTTTCCAGCGACCAGTAGTTCAGATCGCGGGTCTGCTCGCAGTTGCTGCACTTGATGCGCACCACGTGCCACTCGGTTTCACACAGGTTGCAGTGCAGGTAGCGCAGCCCCTGAGTGGTGCCGATTTGCACCATGCTCGATACCGGCATGGAGCCGCAGACTGGGCAGAACTGGCGCGCCTCGCCGTATTCGGCGCGGGCTTTACCGGGGATCAGGCTTGCCATTTGCGCCCAGTAGAGCGACAGCGCAGCCCAGATAAACGGCGCTTTATCGCTGCTCACCAGAGCGAAGTCGGAGGCAAACAGCGCGCTCGCCATCTCTTCCAGCTCCAGGTCAGAGGCTTTTTCCAGATTCTCAATGACCGCCAGCGCGGTGCCGCTCATCTCCGGCTTCAGCTCGGCAATCAGCGAATGCAGCAGCTTTTGCCAGTGCTTGTCGCGCGGCAGGACGTGAATGTCCAGCGGCGGCTTGCCCTGCGCGTTGGCTTCTTTGATGCGCGCGGTCAGATCCATTTGCAGCGGGTGGTCGTACAGCACCACTTCCTGCGCGTGGGCAACCAGCGCGGCAAAGCGCAGAAAATCACCCAGCGGGTTGTTCTCTGCCAGCTCGCGCAGACGCTCTGCGCGGCGGTTGTAGAGGTTCTTGAGTCTGGGGAATAACAACGGCGGAATATAATCCGCCGTGCGTTTCTCGCTCGACCCCAGCTCATCTTGCGGGATTATGCGAATACTCATTCAGATGACTTTTCCTGTTTCTGGCGGACTTCACGGTACCAGCGCGGGTGATGTTTCTTCGCCCACGTACTGGTTACCCATCCTTCCACCATCGCGGTAATGGTGCCTTTCACCCAGAGGGCGGCGTAGATATGCACCATGATAACCACAATTAACGCCACTGCGGCAAATGAATGCAGCATCAGCGCGAATCGGATCACCGGGATTGAGAAAGCAGGCGCAAAGTACGGACGCCAGATGATCACGCCGCTCACCAGCAACAGGACCAGGAAGATAATCGCCGCCCAGAATACGCATTTCTGGCCGAAGTTATAACGCCCGGTATCACCCACTTCCTCGTTGACGACGATCTTACGAATATTCTTCGCCCAAAAGATATCATCCCGATTGATTAGGTTATGGTGCCAGTAGCGGAAAAACATGATGATAAACGAGGCAAACATCACCACACCCACGAACGGGTGAAGGATGCGCGCCAGCTGTGGCGTACCCAGTACCTGCATCAGCCAGTTGAAGGACGGGAAGAAGAACCCCAGCCCGCTTATCGCCGCCAGCATGAAGCAGAAGGCGGTGACCCAGTGGTTGATGCGTTCCGGCGCGGTGTAGCGCACGATGGTGTCACGTTTTCTCATTTGCGCACCTCGTCTTTCTCTTCATGCAGGTTGTCGTCTTCCTCTTCCGCGCGGTTCGGACCAACGCCGACGTAGTGGAAGATGCTCGCTGCGAAGGTGGCAGCAAAACCGACCGCTGCCAGCGGTTTCCAGATGCCTTTCCAGAACTTCACGGTGGCGCTGATTTCCGGGTTCTCCGGCAGGCCGTGATACAGGTTCGGCTTGTCGGCGTGGTGCAACACGTACATCACGTGCGTACCGCCAACTCCGGCCGGATCGTACAGGCCCGCGTTGTCGTAACCGCGGGTTTTCAGCTCGCCCACGCGCTCTGCCGCCAGCGTTTTCATATCCCCTTTGGAGCCAAAGTGGATTGCGCCGGTTGGGCAGGTCTTCACGCACGCTGGCTCCTGGCCGACGGTGACGCGGTCAACGCACAGCGTGCATTTGTAGACGCGGTTGTCTTCCGGGTTCAGGCGCGGTACGTCGAACGGGCAGCCCGCGATGCAGTAGCCGCAGCCGATGCACTGTTCGGACTGGAAGTCGACGATACCGTTGGCATACTGAATGATAGCCCCTTCTGACGGACATGCCTTCAGGCAGCCCGGATCCGCACAGTGCATACAGCCGTCTTTGCGGATAAGCCATTCCAGTTTGTCGTTCTGCTCAACTTCCGAGAAACGCATCACCGTCCAGGACTTGGCGGTCAGGTCCGCCGGGTTGTCGTACACCCCGACGTTGTGACCCACTTCGTCACGCAGATCGTTCCACTCCGAGCACGCCACCTGACAGGCTTTACAGCCAATACAGGTGGTCACGTCGATAAGCTTCGCCACTTCCTGCTGGTGGTCCCGCGCCTGAGGCGCGGGCGTGAAACTGTTTGTCGCGGAACGACGGATAATGTCTTGAGATTGATAAGCCATAAGTCGTCTCCGTTACACCTTTTCCACATTCACGAGGAAGGCCTTAAACTCCGGCGTCTGCGTGTTCGCATCGCCGACGAACGGCGTCAGGGTATTCGCAATGAACCCTTTTTTCGCCACGCCCTCATAGCCCCAGTGGATCGGAATACCGATGGTATCCACCTGCTGACCGTGAACGTTCAGCGTGCGAATACGCTTGGTCACCACCGCCTTGGCCTTGATATAGCCGCGGTTAGAGGAGACCTTCACGGTATCGCCATGGGCAATGCCGAGCTTGCCCGCCAGCTTCTCGCCGATCTCCACGAACTGTTCCGGCTGCGCGATGGCGTTAAGCAGCGCGTGCTTGGTCCAGTAGTGGAAGTGCTCGGTCAGACGGTAGGTGGTACCCACGTACGGGAACTTGTCCTTTTTACCCAGCGCTTCGAAATCGCCCTTAAAGATACGGGCTGCCGGGTTAGAGACCACGTTCGGGTGCAGCGGGTTGGTACCCAGCGGCGTCTCAAACGGCTCGTAGTGTTCCGGGAACGGACCTTCCGCCATCTTATCGATAGCAAACAGACGTCCCATCCCTTCAGGCTGCATGATAAACGGCCCAACGTCGCTGCCCGGTGCGGCAGTGCTGTAGTCCGGAATATCCACGCCGCCCCATTTCGCGCCGTCCCACTTCAGAAGCTGACGCTTCGGATCCCACGGGTTGCCCTGCGGGTCAGCGGATGCGCGGTTATAGAGGATACGGCGGTTGAGCGGCCATGCCCATGCCCAGCCCAGCGTATTGCCCAGGCCTGACGGGTCGGCGTTATCGCGGTTGGCCATCTGGTTGCCCTTCGGCGTCCAGCTACCGGCGAAGATCCAGCAGCCGCTTGACGTGGTACCGTCATCGCGCAGGTGTGCGAAGGTGCTGAGCTGATCGCCTTTCTTCGCCAGCACGGTACCGGTGGCCGGGTCGATAACGTCCGCCAGCGCCTTACCGTTGCTCTCCATCGCCACTTCTTCCGGCGCAGGGTTTTCCGGCGTCGAGTAGTTCCAGGTCATGTTCAGCACCGGTTCCGGGTTCGCGCCGCCTTCTTCCGCATACATCTTACGCAGGCGTAAGAAGATGCCGGCCAGGATCTCGCCGTCGTTCATGGCGATGCCCGGGGCGTCCGCGCCTTTCCAGTGCCACTGCAGCCAGCGTCCGGAGTTGACGATAGAACCGTTCTCTTCCGCGAAGCAGGTCGACGGCAGACGGAACACTTCGGTCTGAATCTTCGACGGATCGACGTCGTTCGATTCACCGTGGTTCTGCCAGAAGGTTGAGGTCTCGGTATTGAGCGGGTCAATCGTCACCAGGAACTTCAGCTTCGACAGAGACTCAACAACCTTGTTCTTGTTCGGGAACGAGGCAACCGGGTTAAAGCCCTGGCACAGATAGCCGTTCACTTTGCCCTGGTGCATCATCTCGAAATACTGCAGAACGTCGTAACCTTTGTCCCACTTCGGCAGCCAGTCAAAGCCCCAGCTGTTTTCAGCCGTCGCTTTGTCGCCGAAGAAGGCTTTCATCATTGAGACGAAGAACTTCGGATAGTTGCCCCAGTAGTTTACCTGGCCTTCGAGCAGCGGTTTAGGCGTGCTGGCCGTCAGGTAGGTTTGCAGGTCGGTCTGTTTCTCGCTTGGCAGGTTCATGTAACCCGGCAGGCTTTGAGACAGCAGGCCGAGGTCGGTCAGACCCTGAATATTGGAGTGACCGCGCAGGGCGTTCACGCCGCCGCCTGCCATCCCCATGTTGCCGAGCAGGAGCTGAACCATCGCCATGGTACGGATGTTCTGCGCGCCGATGGAGTGCTGCGTCCAGCCGAGGGCGTACAGGAACGACGCGGTTTTATCTTTCGCGCTGGTCTCGGCGATCAGCTCGCATACCTTAAGGAAGTCTGCCTTCGGCGTACCGCAGATATTCTCAACCACCTCCGGCGTGTAGCGGGAAACGTGCTCTTTCAGCAGGTTCCACACGCAGCGCGGATGTTGCAGGGTGGTGTCGCGCTTCGCAAAGCCTTTTTCATCCAGCTCGTAGTTCCAGCTGGTTTTGTCGTATTTGCGTTTTTCGGCGTCGTAACCGCTGAACAGGCCATCTTCGAAGTGGTAATCCTCACGCACGATCAGGCTGGCGTTGGTATAAGCTTCGGTGTATTCGCGGTTATATTTTTCGTTGGTCATCAGGTACAGCAATACGCCTGACAGGAAAGTGATGTCAGTACCTGAACGAATTGGGGTGTAGAAATCCGCCACTGACGCAGTACGCGTAAAGCGGGGATCGATCACAATCAGTTTCGCACCGTTGTGGATTTTGGCTTCCATCGCCCAGCGGAACCCGACAGGGTGCGCTTCAGCGGCGTTACCGCCCATCACCACAATGAGGTTGGCGTTCTTGATGTCGACCCAGTGGTTGGTCATCGCACCGCGACCAAATGTTGGAGCAAGACTTGCTACCGTTGGTCCGTGTCAGACACGCGCCTGGTTGTCGACCGCGAGCATACCGAGTGCGCGCGTAAATTTCTGGGTTAAATAACCGGTTTCGTTGCTGGAAGCAGAGGCACACAGCATCCCGGTGGAGAGCCAGCGGTTGACCGTGACGCCGTCGGCGTTCTTCTCAACAAAGTTGGCATCGCGGTCTTCTTTAATGTGTTTTGCGATGCGGTCAAACGCCTCTTCCCAGCTGATTTGCTGCCATTTATCGGAGCCAGGCGCGCGATATTCAGGGAACTTGAGGCGGCTTTCGGAGTGGATAAAGTCCACCAGACCGGCCCCTTTCGGGCACAATGCGCCGCGGTTGACCGGATGATCCGGGTCGCCTTCGATATGGAAAATAGACGCTTTGGCGTTTTTAGCACCGTCGCCGAGGCTATACATCAACAGCCCGCAACCGACAGAGCAGTACGTACAGGTATTACGGGTTTCACGGGTGCGCAGCAGTTTATACTGCCGCGTTTCCGCCAGCGCTACGCCGGGCGCAAAGCCCAGTGCCGCTGCCGTGGTGCCTGCCATACCGCCAGCGCAGATCTTAAAGAACTGCCTTCTGCTGACCTGCATGGGTCACTCCTTGTTTCGACATTGCTTACATATGTAGTTTTAACTTCGCGGTTGAGAATTGACCGCAAAGGAGAAAAATTTGCGTTAATCCCTCAATTCCACGAGGGATATCATCAGAATACCACAATGTCGGTACAGCTGTTCTAATGGCGTTAATACAAAGTGAACGTATTATCACCCTGTTGACTATAAAGTGTGATATTAATCACATTATTAACCCCGCATGTTAAAGGGGTGTAGCATGCGTTTTGTTGTACCTCTCACAAGTGAGTAGGTAAACTTGATGCTGAAAAGTTGATCCATACTATGCGTAAGCCCTGTTGTTTGTGATGCAATAGCAGGCTCACCTCCGTGGTTGTTCAGGAATACCGCTGTGTCTAAACAAAACCGTGCTCCCCACTCGTCACCCCTGCCTGCGGGCATTGTGGAACTGTCGGTACACAGACCGCCCCACATTACCAATGCCACGCCGGATTTTCTGGCGGAAGAGGTGCCCGTTGCGCTCGTTTACAACGGTATCTCCCATGTGGTGATGATGGCTTCGCCGAAAGATCTCGAGCTGTTCGCCATCGGTTTTTCCCTCTCGGAAGGCATCATTGACCATCCGCAGGAGATCTACGGCATGGACGTGGTGCAGGCTTGCAACGGCCTTGAAGTGCAAATCGAACTCTCCAGCCGCCGCTTTATGGGGCTGAAAGAGCGCCGCCGCGCGCTGGCCGGGCGTACCGGCTGCGGCGTGTGTGGCGTTGAGCAACTTAATGATATTGGCAAACCCGTTGCGCCACTGCCGTTTACTCAGACCTTTAATCTGGCTCACCTCGACCATGCGCTCGAGCACCTGAACGATGTACAGCCCATTGGCCAGCTGAGCGGCTGCACGCACGCGGCGGCATGGGTGTTGCCGTCGGGCGATATTGCCGGGGGCCACGAGGACGTGGGCCGCCACGTGGCGCTGGACAAGCTGCTCGGTCGCCGTGCGCGTGAAAGTGATGTCTGGAGGCAGGGGGCGGCACTCGTTTCCAGCCGCGCCAGCTATGAGATGGTGCAAAAATCGGCGATGTGCGGTGTGGAAATTCTCTTCGCGGTGTCGGCGGCGACCACGCTGGCGGTGGAGGTGGCGGAGCGCTGCAACCTGACGCTGGTGGGCTTCTGCAAGCCGGGAAGGGCGACCGTTTATACCCATCCGCAGCGATTAATAGTTAATCAATAATTTTGAATGATAATAGCAAATCCTTCCGCTTTTAGTTGTTCGTGATGAGGTCTAGTATTTATCTCATCAAGGCACGGTGCCTTACCTAAACAACTTAATGAAAGGGTTTATATAATGAAAAGCATCAAAACTTTTGTCGCTGTAATCGCTCTGGCTACTTCTTTCGGTTCTTTCGCTGCACAGACCGTGACTGCAACCGCCTCTACCATTGATGGCGCAGAAGCTAAAATCGCGGCTCAGGCTCAGGATGCTGGCGCATCATCTTACAAAATTACCCAGGCGTTCTCAGGTAACCGCGTACACATGACTGCTGAACTGACTAAATAAGCTGTCACACCGTCGAAAGAGCGCCCCCGGGGCGCTTTTTTAGTTTATGCCCGCCACGCGCAGCAGCGCGGTTACCACTGCCGCCGCCACGATCACCACAATTAACGGCATTTTCCGCCAGGCCAGAAATACCGCAAACGCCACGCCCAGCACGCGCGCCATTCCGGCAAAGTGGTCACCTTCATAAAACGTGGTCGCCAGCGCCACGGAAAACAGCAATACCGTTGCCGCATCTGACAGCAGCGCCTGTGAACGCTCTGACAATGCCAGCCTGCTGCCCAGTTTCGCCCCGCCAAGACGCATCAGATACGTTCCCGCAGACAAAATGGCGATACCGAGAATAAAAAACGTCATATTTCCCATTATTTTTTCCTCGCAGCGAGACCCAGTAAGGAGAGCAGCACCGGTAATCCCACCGGGGCAAACGGCACGGCGGCCAGTGACAGCGCGGCGCCACTGCAGGCGCGGATCAGCGTGGTACGGTTTTTAAACGCGGGAACCACCAGCGCCAGCAATATGGCCGGGAATACCGCATCCAGGCCAATGGTTTCCGGGTCCGGTAGCAGCTTGCCGACCATGGCACCCAGCAGGGCCCCCAGCGGCCAGACAATCGCCACGCCTAAACCACATAGCCAGTACGCCGCTTTGCGCTGTTCGGGCGTTTTTTGCGACAGGCCAAACACCACGCTTTCGTCATTCATGATGTGGCAGCCCAACAGGCTCAGGCCGCGTTTGCCGACCAGCTCACGCACCGTCACGCCAAACGGCACGTGCCGCGCGTTGACCAGTAACCCCGCGGCTGCGGCCGCCAGCGGGTTACCGCCGCTTGCCACGATGCCAATAAACATAAACTCTGACGCGCCCGCGAGTACGGTGATGGAGAGTACAAACGGTACCCAGACCGGGAAACCGTAGGCCATCGCCAGGGAGCCGTATGACATCCCGACCACGCCGACCGCGAGGCAGACCAGGATGATTGCTTTTATGGTGTCGCCTTTCAGGCAAGAGAGATGATGCTTCATACATTTTTAGCCATATCGAACGGGTATCCATTATAATGAACGCAACAGAAGTGTTTTTCAAGATGAACGATTCGTTCGATTTAAAGAACAAAGAGGCCGTTTTATGACGCAGCCAATCAGCGTAATCGCAAAAAGCCTGGTGCGAGAACGCCTGCGAACCGGGCTTTCACTGGCGGAAATCGCTCGCCGTGCCGGGATCGCAAAATCCACGCTTTCTCAGCTTGAATCAGGCAACGGTAACCCGAGCCTCGAAACGCTGTGGTCGCTTTGCGTGGCGCTGGATATTCCTTTCGCCCGCCTGCTTGAACCACAGCAGCCTACCACTCAGGTGATCCGTCGTGGTGAAGGTACGAAGGTCGTTGCCGGACAGGCCAACTACGAGGCGATACTGCTGGCAGCATGTCCGCCGGGCGCGCGACGCGACGTATACCTTCTGCTTACCCAGCCGGGCGCAGACCGCATTTCCCAGCCGCATCCGCCGGGGTCCGTTGAACACATTATTGTGACGCAGGGGCGCGCGTTAGTCGGCCTGATCGACGCGGCGGAAGAACTCGGCCCGGGAGATTACATCTGTTATCCCGCCGATCTGCCGCATATTTTTAAGGCGCTGGAGCCGGATACGCACGCGCTGCTGGTGGCGGAACAAAACTAACAGAGATACGGAAACTCATGTCGCTTAAAGCCATTGCTAAAGAACTGGGGCTGTCAGTCACCACCGTCAGCCGCGCCCTCAACGGATATGACGACGTCTCCGCCGAGACGCGCGCACGCGTGGAAGCGGAGGCTCAGCGCCGTGGTTACCGACCGAACACCTTCGCCCGTCGCCTGAAGATGGGCAAAATTGACGCCGTCGGGCTGGTGTTTCCCGTACACCCTGTTCCGCTCAATAACAGCGTATTTATGGACATGGTCGGCGAAATTAGCCACGAACTGGCGCGACATGAGATCGACCTGTTGCTCATCGCCGACGACGATCTGGCGGATAAGCACAGCTATATGCGCATGGTGCAAAGCCGCCGCGTCGACGCGCTGATCGTGGCGCACACGCTGGATCACGATCCCCGTCTTGAGCAGCTGCAGGCCGCCGGTTTTCCTTTCCTGGCGCTCGGGCGCAGCCACCTTCCGCAGCCGTACGCGTGGTTTGACTTCGACAACTACGCCGGTACGCATCAGGCTACCCGCTGGCTGATCGAGAAAGGCCATCAGCGTATCGCGCTACTTGGCGAAAGCAACAATCAGGCATTTATCACCCAGCGCCGTCAGGGTTATCTCGACGCCCTGCGGGAAGCCGGGCTTTCCAGCGAATGGCTGCGCGCCATGCCGCCTTCGCGCCGCGTCGGGTATGCCACCACCAAAGAACTGCTTGCCCTGCCGCAGCCGCCAACGGCCATCATCACCGACTGCAACACCCACGGCGACGGCGCGGCGATGGCGCTGGCGCAGCTGGGGCGTTTATCCGGCGACAACGCCGTCTCGCTGGTGGTCTATGATGGCCTGCCGCAGGACAGCATCGTTGATATTGAGGTGGCGTCGGTGATCCAGTCCACCCGCCAGGGCGTCGGGAAACAGATTGCCAATATGGTGCGTCAGCTGATTAACGGCGACGATATTGAACAGCTTCAGGTGCTCTGGCAGCCTGAATTCTCTCCGGGCCAGACGGCCTAAACCACTAAAATTCCAAACCCGATCACAGAACCGAAACGTTTTGGTTTGTATCCGAAACGTTTCGGATCAACACTCAGATCATCCCGATGACAGGAGATGTCTGATGCAAGATCCCGTTTTACGACTCGAAACCACGACGGTAGACGTGGTGATCAAAACCCATCCGTTCGCCGAAATTCTCTACTGGGGGCCTCACCTTCAGCACTTTTCGCCGCAGGATGTTGCTACGCTCGCACGTCCCGTTGCCAACGGCAGGCTTGACGTCGACTCCCCGGTCACGCTGATGGCCGAGCTGGGGCATGGTCTGTTTGGTTCGCCTGGCATTGAGGGTCATCGCCAGGGGCTGGACGGTTCCCCGGTGTTCAAAACCACGCAGGTGCAGCAGGACGTAAACACCCTGACGATTACCGCCGAAGATGAGCATGCGGGCCTGCGCCTGACCAGCGAGCTGGTGCTGGATGCCAGCGGCGTGCTGGTGGTTCGTCACGGTTTAACGAACCTGAAAGCGATCCCCTGGCAGGTTGACCGTTTCGCCGTCACGCTGCCGGTGGCCGAGCGCGCGCAGGAGGTGATGGCCTTCCACGGACGCTGGATCAGAGAGTTTCAGCCGCACCGCGTAAAGCTTGAACACGACAGCTTCGTGATTGAAAACCGTCGGGGTAAAACCTCCCACGAGCACTTCCCGGCGCTGATTGCCGGTACGCCGTCGTTCAGCGAAATGCAGGGCGACGTCTGGGGCGTGCATCTGGGCTGGAGCGGTAATCACCGCCTGCGCGCGGAAGCGAAAACCGACGGTCGTCGCTATCTTCAGGCCGAAGCGCTCTACCTGCCGGGTGAAATGGCGGTTGAGGAGGGCGATACGCTCTGGACGCCGCGCCTGTATGCCAGCTACTCCACGCAGGGCCTGAACGGCATGAGCCAGCCGTTTCATCGCTACCTGCGCAACAACGTCATCCGCTTCCCGGAAAACAAACCGCGCCCGGTGCACCTCAATACCTGGGAAGGGATCTACTTCAACCACGATCCGGACTACATTAAGCGCATGGCCGACGAGGCTGCCGCGCTGGGCGTGGAGCGCTTCATCATTGATGACGGCTGGTTCAAAGGCCGTAACGACGACCATGCCGCGCTGGGCGACTGGTATCTGGACGAGAAAAAATACCCGAACGGCCTGACGCCGGTGATCGACCACGTCAAACGGCTCGGCATGGAGTTTGGCATCTGGGTTGAGCCGGAGATGATCAACCCGGATTCAGATTTGTACCGCGCGCATCCTGACTGGGTACTGGCGCTGCCGGGCTATCCCCGGGCGACCGGACGACACCAGCTGGTGCTCAATCTCAGCATCCCGGAGGCCTTTGATTACCTGGTGGAGCGCATGAGCTGGCTGCTGGGCGAGCATGCGGTCGACTACGTGAAGTGGGACATGAACCGCGAGCTGGTGCAGCCTGGACACAACGGTAAAGCCGCCGCCGACGCCCAGACCCGCCAGTTTTACCGCCTGCTGGACGTGCTGGGCGAGCGCTTCCCGCATATTGAGTTTGAATCCTGCTCCTCCGGCGGCGGTCGCATTGATTATGAGGTACTGACCCGCAGCCACCGCTTCTGGGCGTCCGACAACAACGACGCGCTGGAGCGCAGCACCATCCAGCGCGGCATGAGCTATTTCTTCCCGCCGGAGATAATAGGCGCGCATATCGGTCATCATCAATGCCACGCCACCTTCCGCCAGCATAGCATCCAGTTTCGCGGGCTGACGGCTCTGTTTGGCCATATGGGACTGGAGCTGGATCCGCTCACCGTGGACGCACAGGAGCGCGAAGGCTATCGCCATTACGCCGCGCTGCACAAGCAGTGGCGGGAGGTCATTCACCACGGCACCCAGTGGCGAATTGATATGCCGGACGCCACCACGCTGGCGCAGGGTATTGTTAGCGAAGATAAGGCTCAGGGGCTGTTTATGGTCAGCCAGCTCGCGATGCCGGACTACAGCCTGATGATGCCGCTGCGCATGGCGGGGCTGGAGGCCAGCGCGCGGTACCGCGTCACGCTGCTCGATCACCCGAATATTCAGATTACGGGTGAGGGAGGGCACACCATGCGCAAGCTGCCGATGTGGATGGAAACGCCGCAAACGGTGAGCGGCGAGTGGCTGATGCAGGCGGGCATTGCGCTGCCGATTCTGGATCCGGAAACCGCCATTCTGATTGGCGTCGAACGCGTGTAAGGGTGACGGGCCGGGCAGCCGGCCCTCCGTTGAGGATAAAAATAATGAACACAACAACCTGTACCCACAAAGACAACCCTAACTTCTGGATCTTTGGGCTGTTCTTCTTTCTCTACTTCTTCATCATGGCCACCTGCTTTCCGTTCCTGCCGATTTGGCTGTCGGACATCATCGGCCTGAATAAAACCCACACCGGGATTGTCTTCTCCTGCATCTCGCTGTCGGCTATCGCCTTCCAGCCAGTGCTGGGCGTGATTTCGGACAAGCTGGGGCTGAAAAAACACCTTCTTTGGATCATCGCGGTGCTGCTGTTTCTGTTCGCGCCGTTCTTCCTGTTCGTCTTCGCGCCGCTGCTGAAAGCCAATATCTGGCTGGGCGCGCTGAGCGGCGGGCTGTATATCGGTTTTGTCTTCTCGGCCGGATCGGGGGCGATTGAGGCCTACATTGAGCGCGTGAGCCGCAACAGCTTCTTTGAGTACGGCAAGGCGCGGATGTTTGGCTGCCTCGGCTGGGGCTTGTGCGCCTCAACGGGCGGCATCCTGTTCGGCATCGATCCATCGTACGTTTTCTGGATGGGATCGGGAGCGGCATTGCTGCTGATGCTGCTGCTGGTGGTGGCGAAGCCAAAGCCCAACCAGACGGCGCAGGTCATGGATGCCCTGGGCGCGAACCAGCCGCAAATCACCGCCAAAACCGTGTTCAACCTGTTCCGCCAGCGCAGAATGTGGATGTTTATCCTCTATGTGATTGGCGTGGCCTGCGTGTATGACGTTTTCGACCAGCAGTTTGCCACCTTCTTTAAAACCTTCTTCGCCACGCCGCAGGAAGGAACCCGCGCCTTTGGTTTCGCAACGACTGCGGGGGAGATTTGTAATGCCGTCATTATGTTCTGCTCGCCGTGGATCATTAACCGCATCGGCGCGAAGAACACGCTGCTGATCGCCGGGGTGATTATGGCGACGCGCATTATCGGCTCCTCGTTCGCCACCACCGCCGTGGAGGTGATTGCCCTCAAGATGCTGCACGCGCTGGAAGTCCCGTTCCTGCTGGTGGGCGCATTTAAGTACATCACCGGGGTGTTTGATACCCGACTGTCAGCGACTATCTATCTGATCGGCTTCCAGTTCGCCAAGCAGTCGGCGGCCATTTTCCTCTCCGCTTTTGCCGGGAATATGTATGACCGGATCGGCTTCCAGGAGACGTATCTGATGCTGGGCTGTTTCGTGCTGGCGATTACGGTGGTGTCGGCGTTTACGCTGAGCAGCAGGCAGGAGATCGCCGCCGCCGCGGGGGCAGCAGCGTTAACACATCAGTCCAGGTAAAAGACCTCTTTCAGCTCGGTACTCACCGGGCTGTTATCCGGGTTCGACGGCATGACGTCGCCCATATGTTTCCACCAGCGCTGGCAGACGTCGGTATTCGCTACCGCGCTCCAGTGCTCTTCTGATTCAATCTCTACGGTCGCGAACAGCAGGCTGCGGGCCCTATCGAGATAAATGGCGTAGTGGTGTGCGCCGTGGTCTTTCAACACCTTTTCCAGCTCCGGCCAGATCGGATTGTGTCGACGCGCGTACTCCTCGTGCGCGTCCGGGTTGACCTGCATCACAAAGGCTTTGCGGATCATAGTGCCTCCAGGTACAGCTCGCGGACCTCATCGCGGCTGGCGGCGCGCGGATTGCACGGCGCACACGGATCGGCGAGCGCTTTATCCAGCCAGCCTTCAATATCGGCTTTGGTCACGCCGAGCTGGCTAAAGCCCGTAGGGATGCCGACGCGAGCGCTCAGGTTGCGGATCGCCTGAATGGCGGACATGCTGGCGGCTTCATCGCTCATGCCGCGGGTATCGACGCCCATCGCCTGCGCCACGCGGGCAAAACGCGCGACCGCGTTCGGGCGGTTAAAGCTTTCGACGATCGGCAGCAGGATGGCGTTGCATACGCCGTGCGGCAGGTTGTGCGTCGCGCCCGGCTGGTGCGCCAGGGCATGCACAAGGCCGAGACCCGCACTGTTAAACGCCATGCCCGCCAGATACTGACCAAACGCCATCTGCTCGCGCGCCTCAAGGTTATGACCGTCTTCGACCGCTTCCGGCAGCCACAGGTTGATCAGGCGAATGGCTTCCAGCGCGTTGGCGTCGGTGAGCGGGTGCGCGCCAACGGACACGTAGGCTTCAATGGCGTGGGTCAGGGCATCCATACCGGTTGCGGCGGTCACGGAGGCGGGAATATCGAGCATCACGCTGGCATCGTCTACGGCGATGTCCGGGATGATGTTCGGGTCGATAATCACCTCTTTCACCTGCCGCGCGGAGTCGACGATCACCGCATTGCTGGTCATCTCCGCCGCCGTGCCTGCGGTGGTGTTAATTGCCACCAGCGGCACGCCCGCATTTTTCACCTTGCCGACGCCGGAATAATCGGTTGACGGGCCGGGGTTGGCGGTGAGGATTTTGATCGCCTTGGCGGTATCAATCGGGCTGCCGCCGCCGAAGGCAATCACGTAATCACACTCCGCGTCCCGGTAAGCCGAAAATCCTTTTTGCACCAGCGCTTCCGTCGGGTTCGGGAACACCTCGTCGAACAGGTGATACGACATCTGATGGGCGTCCAGCGCGGTAAACAGGCTGTCGAGCAGGCCCAGCTTTACCAGCTGGCCGTCGGTGACAATCAGCGCTTTGCCCCACTGCCTGCTCGCAACCAGGTTGACCATATCGCCGATTGCGCCCGCGCCGTGAAGGCTGATTTTTGGAAGTGCCAACATAAAGCTCATGATAATTCTCCTTAACGATCAACGTTTGTCCTGCGAAGGCGTTATGCGTACAAATCCAGCGCGGATTGCAACGGGCTCACGCCAAAGCGCTTGCCGAGGGCGATGAGTTCTTCCCGGGAAATGGTCTGCTTCATGCCGCCCATGGAGAACACCTTCACCAGCACTTCCGCTGATTTCTCGGCGGTGTCGATCAGGCCAAAGGTTTCATCCAGCGTTGGGCCGCTGCCGAACACGCCGTGGAACGGCCACAGCACCAGAGCATGTTTTTGCATATCAACGGCGGTTGCCTGGCCGATTTCGTCGGTACCCGGCACCATCCACGGCAGAATGCCCACGCCGTCCGGGAACACCACCAGACACTCGGTACTGCCTTCCCACAGCTTGCGGGTGATGAAGTCGGCGCTGTTTTCCAGCACGTAGGTCAGGGCGATCAGGTTGGTGGCGTGGCAGTGCATGATCACGCGGTCTTTGCCGTTCGTCGCCCTGATGCGCTCGCAGTGGGAGAGGAAGTGCGCCGGCAGTTCGGAGGTGGGCACCGCCTCGTCGGTCAGGCCCCACAGAATGTGGTAGCCCGCGCCGTCGCTGTCCACTTTCACCACGCCGAGGTTGGCCTCCGGGTCGAGCTGGACGTTACGGAAGAACTTGCCGGAACCGGTGACGATAAACGGCGTGTTGGCGAGCAGCGGCATCGGCTGGCTCAGCGCGATATAGCGCGGCTTCTGGTGGAAATCGGCCGCGAACGGTTCAATATCCGCGTCGTCCAGGCGCAGCGTCAGGTTGCCGCCGTTGCGCTCGTCCCAGCCTTTCAGCCAGGCGTCGGAGGTGGCTTTGATCATGCCCTGGACGAACCAGGAAGTGGTGATGGTCTGCATAGTCTTCATTTTCCAGTTATCGCGGTGAGGTTGAACCCTCACCCCGGCCCTCTCCCACAGGGAGAGGGGGTAAAAGTTCCCTCTCCCTGTGGGAGAGGGTTAGGGTGAGGGCAAAATTACCCGCGCTGACTCAACACGTCTTTCTCGTATGCCCGCACGTTGTCCAGCCACTGGCTGCCCGCCGGGGCGTCGTTACGCTGACAGTACATCTCCCACACCGCCTGCCACGGCAGGGATTTCTGCTCTTCCAGCAGCGCCAGACGGGCGGTGTAGTCGCCGTTAGCCTCCAGCTGTTTCAGCGCGGCGACAGGCTCCAGCAGCGCGCGCAGCAGGGCTTTCTTCATGTTGCGGGTGCCGATAACCCACGCTGCGATGCGGTTGATGGAAGCATCGAAGAAGTCGAGGCCGATGTGTACGCGGTCAAAGAGGTCGTGACGGATGATTTCGCTGGCAATCGCCTGGGTTTCGTCATCCAGCAGCACCACGTGATCGCTGTCCCAGCGTACCGGACGGCTGACGTGCAGCAGCAGGCGCGGCACGTAGAGCATGGCGGCGGAGATTTTGTCGGAGATCACCTCGGTCGGGTGGAAGTGGCCGGCATCCAGACACAGCGCGGTCTGGCGGCTGGTGGCGTAACCCATGTAGAACTCGTTCGAGCCCACGGTGTAGCTCTCGGCGCCAATGCCGAACAGCTTGCTCTCTACGGCGTCGATGTGGTGCGCCGGGTCCAGCTTCTCGCTGATGGCCTCATCCAGCGCGGCCAGCAGGCGCTGGCGCGGGGCCAGACGGTCGACGGTGATATCCTTCATGCCGTCCGGGATCCAGATGTTCATCACCGACGGCGTGCCGAGCTGCTCGCCGAAATAGGCCGAAACGCGGCGGCTGGCCTTCACGTGGTCGATCCAGAACTGGCGGATGTCGTCGTCCGCGTGGGCGAGGGTAAAACCGTCCGCGCTCAGCGGATGTGAGAAACAGGACGGATTAAAGTCCAGGCCCAGCCGGTTGGCTTTGGCCCACTCCACCCAGTTCTTAAAGTGTTCCGGTTTGATTTCGTTGCGCGCCACCGGCTCGTCGGATTCGAGATAAATCGCATGCAGGTTCAGGCGTTTTGGCCCCGGGATCAGGCTCAGCGCCATCTCCAGGTCGGCGCGCAGTTCGGTCGCGTTACGCGCTTTGCCCGGGTAGTTACCGGTGGCCTGAATACCACCCGTCAGGGAACCGCCTGGGTTCTCGAAACCGGCGACGTCATCGCCCTGCCAGCAGTGCATGGAGACGGGCAGACGGTCGAGCTGGCGAAGCGCCTCTTCGACATCCACGCCGACGGCGGCGAAACGCTGTTTAGCCAGGCCCCAGGCTTGTTCTAATTGAGTTGTCATGCGCAAAGCTCCTTAGTCAGTCGGTTTTGCTGAAACTGCGCCCGAAAGCGAGCAATTTCACGGCAGGGATTGGGGGTGAAGGTGGTCAGGCTGGCGTTAGCCGCCACCACAGAACGGAAGTCATCAACGCTGGAAAGTTCGTCCAGGGTCATCAGCTGAATGCCGATATTCCCGAGCGTGGAGGCCTCCACGGGACCCGCCACCACGGTGATGCCGCAGGCATCGGCGCAGAGCTGGTTCAGCAGCTGGTTCTGGCAGCCGCCGCCCACGATATGCAGCTGGCTGAACGGTTTTCCGCGAAGGCTCGCCAGCTCGCTGAGGATGTCGGCATACAGCAGGGCGAGGCTGTCAAAAATGCAGCGCGCCAGTTCGGAAGGGCTCGACGGCACCGGTTGCCCGCCCTCGACGCAGGCGGTCTGAATTTCGGCGCTCATGTGCGCCGGGTTGATAAAGCGGTCATCGTTCGGGTTGATCAGGAACGTGCAGGCCTTCAGCTTCTCCGTTTCGGCGATAAGCGCGTGCAGGTCGGTAATGTTCTGCTCTTTCAGCACCCGCTGGAGCAGCCACAGCCCCATGATGTTTTTCAGTACTCGGTAGCGCCCTTCGGCACCGCCTTCGTTGGTAATGTTTGCCGCCATCGCGGCATCGCTGGCGTACGGGGTTTTGCTCTCAAAGCCCATCAGCGACCAGGTGCCGGACGAGAGGTAAGCCGCGTCTTTGCTTGCAAGTGGGGACGCTATTACCGCGCTGGCGGTATCGTGGCTGGCGACGGCAACGACGGGGATTGCGTTCCCCTGGGGGCAAATCCAGTGACCGATCACGTTACCCGGGTGGGTGGGTGTGCCGAACCAGGAAGGCGACGCCCCCGTCCAGGCCAGCAGATGTTCATCCCAGCTATCCGAGTTGATATTGACCAGCTGCGTGGTGGTGGCGTTGGTATATTCCCAGTTCATGTTGCCGGTCAGGCGATAGCTCAGGTAGTCCGGGATCAGCAGCGCATGGGCCACGTCCGCGACCAACTCCGGCTGTTGCTCGACCAAAGCACGCAGCTGATAAAGCGTGTTAAACGGCAGAAACTGGATGCCGCTGCGCCCGTAGATGTTGTCCTTGCCAAGCTGGGCGATAGCGTGCGCCATCAGGCCGTCGGTGCGGCTGTCGCGATAAGACACCGGCAAGCCGACGCGCTCGCCATGGCTATCAAGCAGCACGTAGTCCACGCCCCAGGTATCAATGCCGATGCTGTCGATGCGAATGCCGTCGTTGCAGACGTTGTTCAGTCCGGTACGGATCTCCGCCTCCAGGGCATCGATATCCCAGGTATCAAAACCGTCCTGCTTTTGCAGGCAGTTGGCGAAACGGTGCATTTCGCGAAGCGAAAGCGCGTGCTGCTCACGGTCCCAGCTCGCGAGCATTACGCGGCCGCTGGATGCGCCTAAATCGACAGCCACACAATGGCGAAAAGTCATGGTCGGGTCCTTTCTTAAGTCATTAGCGGTGAGTGTAAAAAAGGGAAGAAAAAGTCACCTTCTCACCACTGACAGGCCAAATCTCGCGCTGGCAAGAAAGCAAAGGTGAATGTGAGGGCGTTCACAGTTTCCAGCAGTGGCGGGATGCTCAGGCAGTGTGACGCTGGGCGCATTTCCCGATCTTTCCCCCTGTTTCTTGAAAAATGGACAGCTTTTGCGAGGTTTACTGCCAAAAATTGAAGGTGAGTGTGGGAGGCCTTAATTACTATTTTGAGAACATTTTTCATTGGTGGGGGCCGTTATGACCGTACTGCACTGCGTGGATTTTTTTCCTTCAGGAGGTTCGCCTGTCGCGATTGAGCCACGGCTTCCTCAGGCTGCGTTCCCGGAGCATCATCATGATTTTCACGAAATTGTGATTGTTGAGCGCGGGACGGGTATTCATGTTTTCAATGGCCAGCCCTATACCATCAGCGGCGGTACGGTGTGCTTCGTGCGCGACCACGACCGGCACCTGTATGAACATACCGACAACCTGTGTCTGACGAATGTGCTTTACCGTTCCCCGGACGCGTTCCAGTTTCTTTCGGGGCTGAGCCAGCTGTTGCCCCAGGAGCAAGACGGACACTATCCGTCGCACTGGCGGGTGAATCAGTCCATCCTGCAGCAGGTGCGTCAGCTGGTGAGCCAGATGGAGAAGAGCGAGGACGGGCAGGAGACGCACGCCATTGCCACGCGCGAACTGCTGTTTATGCAGCTTCTGGTGCTGCTGCGCCGCAGCAGCCTGGTGGAAGGGCTGGAAGATAACAACGCGCGCCTGAACCATCTGATGGCCTGGCTGGAAGATCATTTTGCCGAGGATGTCTGCTGGGAAACGCTTGCGGATGATTTTTCCCTGTCGTTGCGTACCCTGCATCGCCAGCTTAAACAGCACACCGGACTGACGCCGCAACGCTACCTTAACCGTCTGCGCCTGATCAAAGCGCGTCATCTTTTACGTCATACCGACGATAGCGTCACTGATATTGCCTATTGCTGCGGTTTTGGCGACAGCAATCACTTTTCAACGCTATTTCGCCGGGAATTTAACTGGTCTCCGCGCGATATTCGCCAGGGAAAAGACGCGATGCTTCAGTAACGCGAGGGCAGTCACCGTTTTATTTCCGCAAAAAAGCTAATAGTGTCAGGTTATTCGGCGTAGAGGTCGTGGTGTGGCTGCTCAGTTAATTCTTCGCAAAGATGATTTTTTTGCCTCCGCGAGTCAGGCCGTCACGGTGGCCGATCGCTACCCGCAGGACGTCTTTGCCGAACATACCCACGAGTTTTGCGAGCTGGTGCTGGTTTGGCGCGGTAACGGCCTGCACATCCTCAACGACCGTCCCTACCGCATCACGCGCGGAGACCTGTTCTACATTCGCGCGGATGATAAACACTCCTACGCCTCGGTTAACGACCTGGTGCTGCAAAACGTTATTTACTGTCCGGACAGGCTCAAGCTTAACGTGGACTGGGCCGCGAGCATCCCGGGCTTTCTTGATGCTAAGGGTTCTCCGCACTGGCGCTTAAGCAGTAGCGGCATGGCTCAGGTACGGCAGGTTATTTCTCAACTGGAGCAGGAGAGCCAGAAGAACGACCCCGTTGCTAACCAGCTGGCGGAGTTGCTTTTCGCCCAGCTGGTGATGACGTTGAAGCGCCATCGTTACGCCACTGATAACCCCTCCGCCACAACGCAGGAAGCGCTGCTGGATAAGCTCATCACCCGGCTTGCGGGCAGCCTGAATAAAAACTTTGTACTGGAGAAATTCTGCGAGCAGGAACAGTGCAGCGAGCGCGCGTTGCGCCAGCATTTCCGCACCCTGACCGGGATGACGGTGAACCACTATCTGCGCCAGCTGCGCATCTGCCATGCACAATATCTCCTCCAGCATACGGAGTGGATGGTCAGTGATGTGGCGATGCGCTGCGGCTTTGAGGACAGTAACTACTTTTCAGTGGTGTTTAACCGCGAGGTGGGGATGACGCCGGTACAGTGGCGTCATCGCAGTCGAAAGGGGGCGTAATCAGTTTGCCATGCCGAGGCCGACGATATTGGCAGCGATAATAATCACCACGCAGCCGAGGCTCAGTACGCCAACCGGACGACGTCCGGCGTTCGTCCACTCTTTCAGCACCAGCCCAACCAGCCCGCCGCAAAGTACATAGAAACTCATGTGCAGCATCCAGCTTATATAGTCGTATTGCGCCGGAATGCTGGCGTGGCCCCAGGCGTAGAAGAAGAACTGCAAATACCACATCAGGCCGCCCAGAGCGGAGAGCAGCACGTTGGTGATGATGAGCGATGTTGCCAGCGAGAAATCGGTTTTTACCGACAGGTTTTTTACTTTTGCCAGACGAATGAAGCAGAAGCCCAGGTTAACCATCGCGCCGCCACCCATAATCACGACATAGCTTGGTAGCGCAACGTACAGCGGATCGACGCCCAGCGCGGCAGCCGCTTCGTGCATCGGTTTGGCGGCGTTCATCGCGAACGACATGCCGGCCGAGAAAATGCCGCACATCACCGCCAGCAGCAGACCTTTCTTCAGGTTAAAATCTTCAGCTTTAATGCCCATCTTGCGCTCTTTCAACTGCCCCGCGCGCGTCACAATTCCTACGCCAATGACCGCCACCAGCACGCCCAGGAGCGTCATCCGCCCACCCTGAGTATTAATAAGCACGTCGAAGTTGCCGTTGAGAATTGGCGTCATCAGGGTACCGACGATCAGCGTGATGCCAATCGCGATACCAATCCCCATCGACATGCCGAGATAACGCATGGTGAGGCCATAGTTGATGTTGCCGACGCCCCACATCGCGCCGAACAGGAACACCGGCAGCAGGGTGGCGGCGCTGAAGGAGGAGAAGTAGCCCCAGAAATCGGGCAGCAGCATGGCGCTAATGGTCCAGGGCAAAATCAGCCAGGACACGATACCGCCAACGGACCACATGGTTTCCCATGACCAGCCTCTCACTTTTTTAAACGGAGCATAGAAACAGGCTGCACTGGCAGCGCCTATCAAATGCCAGAAGATACCCATCGTAATCGCATGATTCATTTTTACACCCTCATCGTTTTTATCGTCAGTGGCTTCCCACCGACTTGAGGAGTGTAAAAATTAGGCGGTTTGGGTACCTTCAGAAGGTTGCCGCAGATGTGTTCTGGATGGCAATCAGCACGTTAACCGCGTGAGCAGACTCACAATTTCGCGATTAATCGAAAAACGAATAACCTTATAAAAACTACGGCATTGATAATCATTTTCAATATCATTTAATTAACTATAATGAACCAACTGCTTACGCGGCATTAACAGCTGTGCCGCCCGACAATAATGGAGAGGATTATGAGTTATACACTGCCATCCCTGCCGTATGCCTACGACGCACTGGAACCGCATTTCGACAAGCAGACGATGGAAATCCATCACACTAAACACCACCAGACCTATGTGAACAACGCGAACGCCGCGCTGGAAAGCCTGCCAGAGTTCGCTAACCTGTCTGCTGAAGAGCTGATCACCAAGCTGGACCAGCTGCCAGCGGACAAGAAAACCGTTCTGCGTAACAACGCTGGCGGCCACGCTAACCACAGCCTGTTCTGGAAAGGCCTGAAAACCGGTACCACCCTGCAGGGCGACCTGAAAGCGGCCATCGAGCGCGACTTCGGTTCCGTTGACAACTTCAAAGCGGAATTCGAAAAAGCCGCTGCAACCCGTTTCGGCTCTGGCTGGGCGTGGCTGGTTCTGAAAGGCGACAAGCTGGCGGTGGTTTCTACTGCTAACCAGGACTCCCCGCTGATGGGTGAAGCGATTTCTGGCGCATCCGGCTTCCCAATCCTGGGTCTGGACGTGTGGGAACACGCTTACTACCTGAAATTCCAGAACCGTCGTCCGGACTACATCAAAGCCTTCTGGGACGTGGTGAACTGGGACGAAGCAGCAGCGCGTTTCGCCGCTAAAAAATAAGGTTGCATTGACGCCTGTGAGAAGCGAGTCTTATGACTCGCTTTTTTTGTATCTGTATACCCGTCATACTTCAAGTTGCAGGTGCGTTGGCTGCGTTCGCTCACCCCAGTCACTTACTTGAGTAAGCTCCTGGGGATTCACTCTCTTGCCGCCTTCCTGCAACTCGAATTATTTAGGGCATATAAAGGAGCAGCAATGCATTACCCGGTGAACGTGTTTACAGGCAAGGTAAGGGAGTACGACGGCAGCCGCCCAAGTGCCATCGCCAAAATTCAGGTCGACGGTGAGTTGACGTTAACCGACCTCGGGCTTGCGGGTGACGAGCAGGCCGAAAAGAAAATCCACGGCGGGCCCGATCGCGCGCTGTGCCACTACCCGCGTGAACACTATCAGCACTGGAAAACCGAGTTTCCCGAGCAGGCGGACCTCTTTGTTGCCCCCGCGTTTGGCGAGAATCTCTCCACCGAAGGGCTCACCGAAAAGAACGTGTTTATCGGTGATATCTACCGCTGGGGCGATGCCCTGATTCAGGTGACGCAGCCACGCTCGCCGTGCTTCAAGCTCAACTACCACTTCGGTATTCAGGATATGTCGGCCCAGCTGCAAAAAGCGGGTAAAACCGGCTGGCTGTATCGCGTGGTGCTGGCTGGGCAGGTTTCAGCGGACGCGCCGCTTGAGCTGGCGTCGCGCCTGAGCGATGTGTCTGTTTATGACGCCTGCGCCATTGCCTGGCATATGCCGTTTGACGACGAACAGTATCACCGCCTGCTGTCGGCGGCGGGATTATCCATCAGCTGGACAAGAACGATGCAGAAGCGGCGTTTAAGCAGCAAGATCGAGGATAATTCGCGGAGATTGTGGGGGAAATAGTCCTCCGCAGAAAGTAGGCCGGGTAAGGCGAAGCCGCCACCCGGCACTAACAGCTACGAACGCTTATACAACGGTAGCCACAGCGTTAACCGTAGCCCACCCAGCGGGCTGTCGTCGGCTTTCACCCAGCCGCGGTGCTGCTGCATGGCGGTTTCAACAATCGCCAGACCCAGTCCCGTGCCGCCCGATTCCCGGTCGCGCGCCTCATCGGTACGATAGAACGGACGGAAAATCTGCTCGCGGTCTTCCGGGCTCACGCCTGGGCCGTCATCATCGACAATGACGGTGATCCCGTCTTTATCCACCGAGAACGCCACCTCAATCTTCGTATGCGAGTAGCGAAGAGCGTTCCGCACGATGTTCTCCAGCGCGCTTTCCAGCGTGTTGGGGTTACCGTACAGCGGCCACGGGCCCGGCGGGAAGTTGACGGTAAAGGATTTACCCATCTGTTCCGCTTCGAACGCTGCGTTGTCCAGCACCTCGTGCCAGAGGTGATTCGCTTTCACCGTTTCGCTGACCAGCGCGTTTTTCTGCTGATTGCGCGACATGACCAGCAGGTCGTTGATCATGCTGTCCAGGCGGTGCGCTTCCGTTTCAATACGCTCCAGCTCTTTGCTCTCACCGCTGCGGCGGCGCAGCAGCGCGGTGCCAAGCTGCAAGCGCGTAAGCGGGGTACGCAGCTCGTGCGAGATATCCGACAGCAGACGTTGCTGTGCGGTCATCATGCGATCGAGGGCGCTCACCATCTGGTTAAAACTGGTTCCGGCGGCAAGGAACTCCTGCGGACCTGCTTCCAGTTCAGGGTGTTGTCGCAGGTTACCCTGCGCCACCTCATCGGCGGCATTCTTCAGCTTACGCGCCGGTTTTGCCAGGCTCCACGCCAGCCATAACAGCAGCGGTGAGCTGACCAGCATGGTGACAATCAGCAGCAGGAGAGGGCGGTCAAACAGCAGGTTGATAAAATCAGACTGGGAGTTGCTCGCCGGACGGATCAGATAGAGCTGATAATTATCCTCTCCGTCCCTGACGGAGAAAGGCCCTACCATCTCTACGCGGCCATATTTCTTCTTCTGGGGATGATCGGCATTATCCGCCTGGCCAATGAAGTTGCGGATAATCTGCATTTCATTGCGATCGGCCCCAATCACGCGGCCTTCGCTGGTCACCAGCAGCAGGCGTTGTCCGGGCGGCGCCCACTTGTCGATAGCGCGAAACAGCCTGCGCCACCACATTAAATCGTTTGGCGGATCGTTTGCCAGCTCGGCTTCCACGTGCTGCTCGATCATCACGCCCTGACGTTGCTCGCTGTCGAGAAGCTCCGTCATCTGGCGTGAGTCGAGTTTTGGCAACATCAAAACGAGCATTAAAACCAGTGCCAGCGTCAGCCAGAAGATGGCGAAGATGCGGGCGGTTAAGCTTCCTATCATGAAGCGGAAACCATCAGATAACCGCGACCACGCAGGGTTTTAAACCATGGGTGACCATCTTTCCGCTCCGGCAGCTTACGGCGCAGGTTAGAGATGTGCATGTCGATGGCGCGGTCAAACGGGGTGAGGCGTTTGCCCAGCACTTCCTGGCTTAGATGTTCACGCGAAACCACCTGGCCGAGGTGCTGCGCCAGCAGATACAGCAGGGTGAACTCCGTGCCGGTCAGTTCCAGCGTCTGGCCATCAAAGCTTGCTTCCTGACGGCCCGGGTTCAGGCTCAGGGAGTCGACTTCAAGAGTAGGCGAGCTGTTGTCGGTATTTTGCTGCTGCTCGCTCCAGTGGGAACGACGCAGGATAGCGCGAATACGGGCAACCAGTTCACGGTCGTTAAACGGCTTGGGTAAATAGTCATCCGCGCCCAGCTCAAGGCCGAGTACGCGGTCAAGTTCGCTGCCGCGCGCGGTCAGCATAATAACGGGAGTCTGGTGTGTCTGGCGAAGCTCTTTCAACGTATCAATACCGTTTTTCTTCGGCATCATCACGTCGAGCAAAAGTAAATCGATGCTGTCGTCAAGGAGACTCAGCGCCTGCTCGCCATCATGGGCAACCAGGACGTTGAAACCTTCCATGTCGAGCAACTCCTTTAAAAGGGATGTGAGCTCTCGGTCATCATCAACTAACAGGATTTTATTCATTGTTTAAATACCTCCGAGGCAGAAATTACGACATCAAGGCTGTCTAATCCATGACTTTACGTTGTTTTACACCCCCTGACGCATGTTTGCAGCCTGAATCGTAGACTGTCTCTCGTTGAATCGCGACACGAAAGATTTTGGGAGCAAGTGATGCGCAAAGTTACCGCTGCCGTCATGGCCTCAACGCTGGCGTTCAGTGCGTTTAGCCAGGCTGCTGAAGCTATCATCAGCGATAACAGTCCCTTACAAGAGGGCGCAACGCAGAACAGCAGCCAAAGCCATATGTTTGACGGCATAAGTTTAACCGAACATCAGCGTCAACAGATGCGAGATCTGATGCAGAGGGCACGACACGACCAGCCCCCTGTTAATGTTAGCGAAATGGAGACAATGCATCGCCTTGTCACCGCAGAAAATTTTGACGAAAGCGCTGTACGCGCTCAGGCCGAAAAAATGGCACAGGAACAGGTTGCCCGCCAGGTAGAGATGGCGAAGGTCCGCAACCAGATGTTCCATCTGCTAACGCCCGAGCAGCAAGCGGTTTTGAATGCCAGACATCAGCAGCGAATGGACCAGCTGCGTGAGGTTGCACGGATGCAGCGAAGCTCAGAAACGACGTTTTTCAGTAGCAATAGCAGTACCCGTAGTAACCAGTAAACCCTGTTTTCCTTGCCATAGACACCATCCCTGTCTTCCCCCACATGATGTGGGGGTTTTTTTTGCCCCGCATCCGCCCTGTTAACCGTTTATTCATCCTTAGACTCCCCATGCTTCCGTTATACTAGCGGCATGACATGACAGGAGCGTTTATGAATCAATCCTATGGAAGACTGGTAAGCCGGGCCGCCATTGCGGCGACCGTCATGGCCTCCAGTCTGTTACTGATTAAAATCTTTGCCTGGTGGTATACCGGCTCGGTCAGTATTCTGGCGGCGCTCGTGGACTCGCTGATGGACATTGCCGCCTCGTTGACCAACCTGCTGGTGGTGCGTTACTCGCTGCAGCCAGCGGATGAAGAGCACACATTTGGGCACGGTAAAGCGGAGTCGCTGGCCGCGCTGGCGCAAAGTATGTTCATTTCCGGCTCTGCGCTGTTCCTGTTTTTAACCGGCATTCAGCATCTCGTTTCGCCGACACCGATGAACGATCCCGGCGTGGGCGTAGTTGTGACGATCGTTGCGCTTATATGCACACTTGTTCTGGTAACGTTCCAGCGCTGGGTTGTTCGCAAAACGCAAAGTCAGGCTGTACGGGCGGATATGCTTCATTATCAATCTGATGTTATGATGAATGGGGCTATTCTTATTGCGCTCGGTCTGGCCTGGTATGGCTGGCATCGCGCCGATGCGTTATTTGCGTTAGGGATTGGTATCTATATTTTATATAGCGCCCTGCGGATGGGGTATGAAGCGGTGCAATCACTGCTTGACCGCGCCCTCCCGGACTCAGAACGTAATGAAATTTTTTCTATCGTGACCTCCTGGCCCGGCGTCAGCGGTGCACACGATCTTCGAACGCGGCAGTCAGGGCCGACCCGCTTTATTCAGATTCATATTGAAATGGAAGACAACCTGCCACTGGTTCAGGCTCACGTTATTGCTGAGCAGGTCGAGCAGGCGATTTTGCAGCGTTTTCCTGGTTCAGACGTCATCATTCACCAGGATCCCTGCTCGGTTGTACCCGGTCATGTTGGGCTTTCGTAATTCGTTGTAAAAAAGTGAGCCAGGCCAGCATTTTGTGTATAAATTACCGCCGTTTGGTCTGACCTGAATCAATTCAGCTGGAAGGGATTGATATACTATTTGCAGTATTCGTTGGTCGATAAGTTTCTTCCGGCAACAGATTTCAATTTTGCATTCCTAAGTTCAGAGGTAGTCATGATTAAGAAAATCGGTGTGTTGACAAGCGGCGGTGATGCGCCGGGCATGAACGCGGCAATTCGTGGTGTTGTCCGTGCAGCGCTGACGGAAGGCCTGGAAGTTTTTGGCGTTTATGACGGTTATCTGGGCCTGTATGAAGATCGTATGGTTCAGCTCGACCGTTACAGCGTGTCTGACATGATCAACCGTGGCGGTACTTTCCTCGGTTCCGCGCGCTTCCCGGAATTCCGTGATGAACACGTTCGCGAAGTGGCTATCGAAAACATGAAGAAACGCGGCCTGGACGCCCTGGTGGTTATCGGTGGTGACGGCTCCTACATGGGTGCAAAACGTCTGACCGAAATGGGCTTCCCGTGCATCGGTCTGCCGGGCACCATCGACAACGACATCAAAGGTACTGACTACACGATCGGCTTCTTTACTGCACTGGGTACCGTTGTTGAAGCGATTGACCGTCTGCGTGACACCTCTTCTTCTCACCAGCGTATCTCTATCGTTGAAGTGATGGGCCGTTACTGTGGCGACCTGACGCTGGCGGCAGCCATTGCGGGCGGTTGCGAATTTATCGTCGTGCCGGAAGTCGAATTTAGCCGTGAAGATCTGGTGGCTGAAATCAAAGCGGGCATCGCGAAAGGTAAAAAACACGCGATCGTGGCTATCACCGAGCACATCTGTGACGTTGACGAGCTGGCGAAGTACATCGAAGCCGAAACCAAACGCGAAACCCGCGCGACCGTTCTGGGTCACATCCAGCGCGGCGGTTCCCCAGGCCCTTACGACCGTATTCTGGCGTCCCGTATGGGCGCGTACGCTATCGATCTGCTGCTGCAGGGTCACGGCGGCCGCTGCGTCGGTATTCAGAACGAAAAACTGGTTCACCACGACATCATCGACGCGATTGAAAACATGAAGCGTCCGTTCAAAGGTGACTGGCTGGACTGCGCGAAAAAACTGTACTGATCGGCGTTTGTTTTGTGCCGGGTGGCGGCAAGGTAAATGCAAAACGGTAACCCCCTGGGTTACCGTTTTTTATGGTTGCTCCCTCTCCCGTGGGAGAGGGGTGGGGTGAGGGCATCAGGCCGTTCATCCACTTCTTTTATTCCACTACGTTATAGCCAATCTTTTTTTATTCTTTAATCCTCGAATCGCTTTCTGGCACGCTGCATTCATCAAAACACTACACAAGAGAGCTGGGCGATGAATAAATGGGGCGTGGGTTTAACATTATTGCTGGCATCGACCAGCGTTCTGGCTAAGGATATCCAGTTACTGAACGTGTCATACGACCCGACGCGTGAACTGTACGAGCAATACAACAAAGCGTTTGCGGCACACTGGAAACAGGAAACCGGCGATAACGTGGTGGTTCGCCAGTCGCATGGCGGCTCCGGCAAGCAGGCGACGTCCGTGATAAACGGTATTGAAGCCGACGTGGTGACCCTGGCGCTGGCCTACGATGTCGACGCGATCGCCGAGCGCGGCCGCATCGACAAAAACTGGATCAAACGCCTGCCGGATAACTCCGCACCCTACACCTCGACCATCGTCTTCCTGGTGCGTAAAGGAAACCCGAAACAAATTAAAGACTGGAACGACCTGATCAAACCGGGCGTTTCTGTGATTACCCCGAACCCGAAAAGCTCCGGCGGCGCTCGCTGGAACTACCTGGGCGCGTGGGGTTATGCACTGCATCACAACAATGGCGACCAGGCCAAAGCGCAGGAATTCGTGAAGGCGCTGTATAAAAACGTTGAGGTGCTGGACTCCGGCGCGCGTGGCGCCACCAACACCTTCGTCGAGCGCGGGATTGGCGACGTGCTGATTGCCTGGGAAAATGAAGCCTTGCTGGCGACCCACGAGCTGGGTAAGGACAAATTCGAGATCGTGACCCCGAGCGAATCGATTCTGGCTGAACCTACCGTCTCTGTAGTCGATAAAGTGGTTGAGAAAAAAGATACCAAAGCGGTGGCGGAAGCCTACCTGAAGTATCTGTACTCGCCAGAAGGCCAGGAAATTGCGGCGAAAAACTTCTATCGTCCACGCGATGCGGCGGTCGCCAAGAAATACGAAGGGGAGTTCCCAAAACTGAAGCTATTCACTATTGACGATGTGTTCGGCGGCTGGACCAAAGCGCAGAAAGAGCACTTCTCCAATGGCGGTACCTTCGACCAAATTAGCCAGCGCTAACCATTAGCCTGTGAAACGGTGACCCGGCGTGAGAAATCCGCCGGGTTTTTTATTTGGTCATCATTTTGCGTTACTCTTTTGCCTCTACTGAAAACAGGGAACGCGTTGTGAAAAAAATTATCTTATTGCTCCTCATTGTCATCGCCCTTGCCGCTGGCGGTGTGTACTGGATGAAGGCGGGTAATCCGAATGCGTTGCGACATATCGTTCTCGACCAGTGCGTGCCGAATCAGATCCAGAACCGTAACCCTGCACCCTGTGCGCAGGTGAAAACGGATGCAGGCTATGTGGTATTTAAAGATCGCAACGGGCCGCTGCAATACCTGCTGATGCCGACATATCGCATCAACGGCACCGAGAGCCCGCTATTGACCGACGCTCATACGCCGAACTTTTTCTGGCTGGCGTGGCAGTCGCGCAGCTTTATGACCCTGAAGCGCGGATCCGAGGTGCCTGACAGCGCCATTTCGCTGACGATTAACTCCCCGACAGGGCGCACGCAGAACCATTTCCATATTCATATCTCCTGCCTGCGCCCGGACGTGCGCGAGAAGCTCAACGCGGCACAGGGAGAAATCAGCACCCAGTGGCTGCCTCTTCCTGGGGGGCTGGAAGGACATGAGTATCTTGCTCGCCGCGTGACGGAGAATGAACTGGTCAAGCGCAGCCCGTTTATGATGCTGGCGGAAGAGCTGCCGGAAGCGCGCGACCATATGGGGCGTTTCGCGCTGGCAATGGCGCAGCAGTCGGATGGCTCTTTTGTTTTGCTGGCGACCGAGCGTAACCTGCTCACGCTTAACCGCGCGTCCGCGGAGGAACTGCAGGATCATCAATGCACTATCCTGAAGTAACCCCACCATAAATCGCGTTTACTCGGGCTGCCTGTCACCGTAGACTTGCTGAAAAATTCTACAGGAGACAGGTATGTCGCTCTGGTTAACGTATCCTTTGCTGCTGCCCTCACTGATCGTTGGCGTCACCATCGTGCTGTGGGCGACGTCGCTATTGCCGGAATTTATCACCGCGCTGCTGTTCTTCACGGCGGCGATGACCGCCAGAATCGCTCCGCCGGAGGTCATCTTCGGCGGTTTTGCCTCGTCGGCTTTCTGGCTGGTATTCAGCGGCTTTGTGCTTGGCGTGGCGATCCGTAAAACCGGACTGGCGGACAGGGCCGCCCGGGCGCTGTCGGCAAAGCTCACCGACTCCTGGGTGATGATGGTGGCGAGCGTGGTGCTGCTGAGCTACGCGCTGGCGTTTGTGATGCCGTCGAACATGGGACGTATTGCGCTGCTGATGCCGATTGTCGCGGCGATGGCAAAACGCGCCGGTATCGCCGACGGCTCCCGCGCCTGGTTCGGGCTGGCGCTGGCGGTGGGGTTCGGGACTTTCCAGCTTTCGGCGACGATCCTGCCTGCTAACGTCCCTAACCTGGTGATGAGCGGTGCGGCGGAAGGCTCGTACGGCATCCATCTGAACTATGTCCCGTATCTGCTGCTGCACACGCCGGTGCTCGGTATCCTCAAAGGCCTGATTCTGATTGGCCTCATCTGCTGGCTATTTCCCGGCAGCCCAAAACCGCCGAAGGAACAGGCGCCGTCTGATCCTATGGGGCGGGATGAAAAGCGTCTTGCCTGGCTGCTGGCGGTGGTGCTGGGGATGTGGGTCACGGAGAGCTGGCACGGCGTAGGGCCGGCGTGGACGGGGCTGGCGGCGTCGGTCATCGTTATGCTGCCGCGCGTTGGCTTTATCACCGGGGAAGAGTTTTCTGCGGGGGTGAATATGCGTACCTGTATTTACGTCGCGGGCATTCTTGGGCTGGCGATCGTGGTGACGCAAACCGGTATCGGAACGGCCGTGGGCGAGGCATTGCTTCGCATTATGCCGCTGGATGCAGACAGACCATTCACCAGTTTCCTGGCGCTGACCGGTATTACCACGGCGCTCAACTTCATTATGACCGCCAACGGCGTCCCGGCGCTGTACACCACTCTGGCACAGAGTTTTTCGGACGCGACCGGTTTTCCGCTGCTGTCGGTGATCATGATTCAGGTGCTGGGCTATTCCACGCCGCTGCTGCCGTATCAGGCGTCGCCGATTGTCGTGGCGATGGGGTTAGGAAAGGTGCCTGCAAGGGCGGGGATGGTGCTCTGTCTGGCGCTGGCGATAGCGACTTATCTGGTGCTGCTGCCGCTGGATTATCTGTGGTTTAGTTTGCTGGGGAAAGTGTAGTTCGGTGCGAGCGGTTTCCCCTCACCCCAACCCTCTCCTAAAGGGAGAGGGAGGAGAAGAGCGGCGGGCAAGCGCAAGCGCCACCCGCCACAAAGGCAATTACGCCTGTTTAGCCGCTTCAGCTGCCTTAACGATCACCGCGAAAGCGTCAGCTTTCAGGGATGCACCGCCAACCAGCGCGCCATCGATGTCTGGCTGGGTGAACAGCTCAGCAGCGTTGGAAGCATTTACGGAACCGCCGTACTGAATAATCACTTGCTCAGCGATCTTCGCGTCGGCTTTAGCAATGTGGTCACGAATGAATTTGTGAACCGCCTGAGCCTGCGCAGGGGTTGCAGATTTGCCGGTACCGATCGCCCAGACTGGCTCGTACGCGATTACTGCGCCTTCGAACGCTGCCGCGCCCTGGGTTTTCAGCACTGCGTCGATCTGACGTGCGCACACTTCTTCGGTTTTGCCCGCTTCGTTTTCCGCTTCGGTTTCACCGATGCACAGAACCGGGATCAGGCCCTGCTCTTTCAGCACAGCGAATTTCTTCGCGATGAACTCGTCGGATTCTTTGTGATAGGTGCGACGCTCGGAGTGGCCGATGATGATGTATTTCGCGCCGATATCTTTCAGCATTTCAGCGGAGGTTTCACCGGTGAACGCGCCAGACAGGTTAACGTCAACGTTCTGCGCGCCCAGAATGATGTGGCTGCCGTCAGCGGCGTGTTTAGCCAGATCCAGGTACATATCCGGCGGAGCGATAGCAACCGCGCAGCCCGTCACGCCAGCCAGCTCTTTACGCAGGTTCGCAACCAGTTCGTTTACCATGTGGCGGCTGCCGTTCAGTTTCCAGTTACCCATCACTAAAGGATGTCGCATTTCAATTCTCCACGCTAAATAAGCGAATTAAGGAATATGGCCACCCTGTCGGGCAGCATGGTCTGTGAATCAGTATAGAGATTTTCCCTCGAAAGGCTTTGCTTTTTGTCATTAATTCGCCCCGCCGAGGGTGTCAGATAGTGCCAGCTTAATCGGTTCAACAGCGAAGGTCAGTCCTTTTTCGCCGTTGTCCGCCACAACATAGCGGATCGCGCCTTCGGTATCAGCGTAGTAACGCTTGTTTTTCCCGGCGGTAAGGAGTTTTTGCAGCTTTTGCTGACTTTGCTTTTTCGTCAGCGCAGGGGTAAAGGCCTGCAGTACCGCGCTCATGTACTCCAGCGCTTTCGCCTTAGCGGCTTTCTGCTCTGGCCCCTGTATCGGCAGCCAGGTGATTTGCATGCTTTTGATTTTTAACGTACCGCGCTCCAGCGCCGTGGAAGCATACAAATTCTCATTTATCTTGCTTGCCGCACGGGTCAGTGTGGGGGTATCGCGCGAGCCATCAATGGCACGGAACTCATCCAGCGGCAGCGTGGGGTTGGTCTGATTGAAGGTTTCACGAAACTGGCTGATGGACTGATCGAACGACGGTGCGCCCGCCAGCAGATAGGGTGCTGTGGTCGGGGCTGTGGTTTCGGCGGCGTGCAGGGGATAACCCGCGCTGAGCAGCGCTAAACACAGGAAAAGAGAACGTGCCGAACTTTTCATCAACATTGCCCCTGGCCGTAAGTGCTCATGATTAAAACGATATCTGGTCGGCTTGTCAAAAGGTCACAACTCCAGGGTAAAATGCGCGCTATACGATAATAAGGAACCTTACATGACCATACAGCAGTGGCTGTTTTCATTCAAAGGGCGTATTGGACGCCGTGATTTCTGGATCTGGATGGTGACGTGGGTTGTCGCCATGCTGCTTCTGTTTTTCGTTGCTTACAACGCCTGGCTGAGCACGCAAACGGCGGCCTTCGCGCTGGTCTGTCTGCTATGGCCAACGGCGGCGGTTGTCGTAAAACGGCTGCACGATCGCGGACGTTCCGGCGCGTGGGCATTTTTGATTATTCTGGCGTGGATGCTGGTGGCGGGAAACTGGGCGATGCTGCCGTCCATCCTGCCGTGGGTCGTGGGCAGGCTGCTGCCGTCGGTCATCTTCGTGATGATGATTGTCGATCTGGGCGCGTTTATTGGCACCCAGAGCGAAAACAAATACGGTAAAGACACCGTCGAGGTGAAATACCGCTGATCACCAGTAGTGTTCGGCGGTCATATGGCCCGGTCGGCGGCGAAGATGTTTCGTCATCTGCCGGGTATCCTTCAGAAGCTGCTGCGTGTCACGCACCATCTGCGGGTTGCCGCACAGCATGACGTGGCTGGTTTCAGCGTTCAGCGGCAAACCCACCGCGTCTTCCAGGGCTCCACTCTCAATTAACGCCGGCACGCGGCCGGTAAGCGCTCCTGCTACGGTTTCGCGGCTGACCACCGTCTGAATCTTTAACTTCCCGCCGTACTGCTGCTCCAGCGCCTGCATTTGCGGCAAATAGCTCAGGTCTGCGGCGTAGCGCGCAGCGTGAACCAGCACGATGTTTTTAAAGCGCTCCAGATCTTTGCCGTACTGCAAAATAGAGAGATAAGGGCCGATGGCCGTACCGGTTGCCAGCATCCAGAGCGTGTCGCAGTCAGGGATCTCTTCGAGCACAAAGAAGCCTGCCGCTTCACTCACAATTTGCACCTCGTCGCCGGGCTTAAGGGCGGCAAGGCGCGGGCTGAGCTTACCTTTAGGAACGGTGACCAGATAGAACTCGAGATCCGGGTTATCAGGCGCGTTAACGTAAGAGTAGGCGCGCTGCACGCGCTCGCCGTCGACATCCAGTCCCAGCTTCGCAAATTGCCCGGCTTTAAACGGGTGAACGGGAGCATGTACGGTGAGACTAAATAGCGCATCGGTCCAGAACTGTACCTTTGTGACTTTACCTGTTACCCAGTCCGCCATGATCTTCTCCTGTGCTGTTTCTCTGTTCTATCTTCCGTACTTGTGGTGGTAATTTCCAGCCCGTCAGGGCCGGAAAGCTCTATCGATCAAACGGTTTTACAGAATGTGCGTCTGCACGTCCGGGTCTTTGCGGTCGAGATAGTGGATAGACTGGATGCGGCGAATGGTGCGTGATTTACCGCGGATCAGCAGCGTTTCAGTGGTGGCCATATTGCCCTTGCGGGTGATGCCGTCCAGCAGATCGCCTTTGGTGATGCCGGTCGCCGAGAAGACAACGTTATCGCTACGCGCCATCTCGTCCAGAGCCAGCACTTTATTGGCCTCGATGCCCATCGCTTCGCAGCGCGCCAGCTCGTTTTCCCCGATACGGCGGTTCTCTTCGCTGTCGCCTTTCACCTCATGGCGGGGCAGCAGACGGGCCTGCATATCGCCATCCAGCGCGCGGATCACTGCCGCGGAGACCACACCTTCCGGCGCGCCGCCGATGCCGTACAGCACGTCGACTTCGCTGTCCGGCATGCAGGTCAGGATCGAGGCGGCAACGTCACCGTCAGGGATAGCAAACACGCGCACGCCGAGCTTTTGCATTTGCGCGATAGTGGCGTCGTGGCGCGGTTTCGCCAGAATGGTGACGGTGAGTTCGCTAAGGGGTTTGCCCAGGGCTTTGGCGATGTTGTGCAGGTTCTCTTCCAGCGGCAGGCTAAGATCGATTGCGCCTTTTGCGCCCGGACCGACAATCAGCTTTTCCATGTACATATCCGGCGCGTTGAGGAAGCAACCCTTATCGCCCACGGCCATCACCGCTAACGCATTGGCCTGACCCATCGCCGTCATGCGGGTGCCTTCGATCGGGTCAACCGCGATATCCACGGCATCGCCTTTGCCGGTACCGACTTTTTCACCGATGTAGAGCATCGGCGCTTCGTCGATCTCGCCTTCGCCGATCACGATGGTGCCGTCAATGTTGACCTGGTTAAGTACAATACGCATGGCATGGACGGCTGCGCCGTCTGCGGTATTTTTGTCGCCACGGCCCAGCCATTTATAGCCTGCAAGAGCGGCCGCTTCGGTGACGCGGGAAAACTCGATAGCAAGTTCACGTTTCATGAGGTACTCGTGCAATCAAAAGGAATTGCACGAAGTTTATCACAGAGTGGGTAAGGTGCGGTCTGTATTCCCCTCACCCTAACCCTCTCCCCAAAGGGGCGAGGGGACTTAAAACACCCTCTCCCCTTTGGGGAGAGGGCCGGGGTGAGGGGGATTACTCTTCGTGCTCTTCCCACGCCAGGGCGCGTTTCACCGCTTTTTTCCAGCCGCTGTAGCGGAAGTTACGCTCGGTGGTTTCGATGCCCGGGCGGAATTCGCGTTCGATAACCGCTTTTTCCTGCAGCTCGTCCAGGTTCTGCCAGAAGCCTACCGCCAGACCGGCAAGGTACGCCGCGCCCAGCGCCGTGACTTCACGCACTTCAGGGCGTTCAACGCGGGTGCCCAGAATGTCGGACTGGAACTGCATGAGGAAGTTATTCGCTACCGCACCGCCGTCCACGCGCAGGGCGTGCAGACGAATGCCGGAGTCAGCCTGCATCGCTTCCAGCACGTCGCGTGTCTGGTAGGCGATGGATTCGAGAGTAGCGCGAATAATGTGGTTAGAGTTCACACCGCGCGTCAGGCCGAAAATTGCGCCGCGTGCATACGGGTCCCAGTACGGCGCGCCCAGACCGGTGAACGCAGGCACCACGTACACGCCGTTGGTGTCTTTCACTTTGGTCGCGAAGTACTCGGAGTCGAACGCATCGCTGATCAGCTTCATCTCGTCGCGCAGCCACTGAATGGATGCACCCGCCATGAACACCGCACCTTCCAGCGCATAGTTCACTTCGCCGCGCGGGCCGCAGGCGATGGTGGTCAACAGGCCGTTTTCTGATTTCACCGCTTTCTCGCCGGTGTTCATCAGCATAAAGCAGCCGGTGCCGTAGGTATTCTTCGCCATCCCTTCCTTGACGCATAGCTGGCCGAACAGCGCCGCCTGCTGGTCACCGGCGATACCGGCGATAGGAATACGGGTGCCGCCTTTACCGCCGATGTTGGTCTGGCCGTACACTTCGGAAGACTTACGCACTTCAGGCAGCATCGCGCGCGGAATGTCCAGCGCGTCCAGCATCTTGTCATCCCACTCAAGGGTGTTGATGTTGAACAGCATGGTACGCGAGGCGTTGGTGTAGTCGGTCACGTGAACGCGTCCCTGGGTCATCTTCCAGATAAGCCAGGTATCGACGGTACCGAACAGCAGCTCGCCGCGTTTAGCACGCTCGCGTGAACCTTCTACGTGGTCGAGGATCCATTTCACTTTGGTGCCGGAGAAATACGGGTCAACCACCAGACCGGTGGCGCTGCGCACGTACTCTTCCATACCGTCGCGCTTCAGCTGTTCGCAGATCTCGGATGTACGGCGGCACTGCCAGACGATAGCGTTGTAAATGGGCTTACCGGTTTCGCGTTCCCAGACAATCGTCGTTTCACGCTGGTTGGTAATACCAATCGCGGCAATCTCGTCGGAACTGATATCGGCTTTCGCCAGCACTTCGACCAGCGTGGAGCTTTGTGATGCCCAAATCTCCATCGGGTCGTGTTCTACCCAGCCTGGACGAGGATAAATTTGCTCAAATTCGCGCTGTGACACGCTGACGATGTTCGCGTCATGATCCATTACGACAGCGCGGGAGCTGGTAGTGCCCTGGTCGAGCGCAACGATATATTTTTTTTCGGTCATGGTATGTGTCCCGTAGTCAGATTACAGCGAAGCTTTTTGTTGTGCGGTAGAAGTCGTTTCCTTCTCTTCTTCCACACAGGTGTCGCACGGTAAGTGGCGACCAATTAATTTGCGGTAGCTAAACGCACCCAGCGCAGCCCCGACAACCGGCGCAAACAGCGGTACCAGGAAGTAAGGAATGTCTTTGCCACCGGTGAAGGCGACGTCGCCCCAACCAGCGATAAAGGCAAAGGCTTTTGGTCCGATATCACGTGCCGGGTTCATCGCGAATCCGGTCAGCGGGCCCATGGATGCGCCAATTACCGCAATCAGCAAACCAATCAGCAGGGGTGCCAGCGGGCCGCGCGGAATGCCGTTTCCGTCGTCGGTCAGCGCCAGGATAACGCCCATCAGAATAGCGGTAATCACCATTTCAACTGCGAACGCCTGCACAAAATTAATATGCGGGTTTGGATAGGTTGAGAAGATACCTGCCAGATCCAGACTTTCGACACTGCCGCGTACCATATGATGCGTCTGTTCGAAGTCGATGAAAAGATTGTAATAAAGCCCGTAAACTAACGCCGCTGCGCAAAACGCGCCGGCAAACTGAGAAAGAATGAAAGGAACAACTTTGCGTCCGTCGAAGCACGCGAACAGCCACAGTGCGATTGTCACCGCCGGGTTAAGATGTGCACCAGAAACCCCTGCAGTCAGGTAGATGGCCATCGCCACGCCCAGACCCCAGATGATACTGATTTCCCACTGACCAAAACTGGCACCCGCCACTTTCAGTGCAGCGACACAGCCCACTCCGAAGAATATCAACAACCCGGTACCAAGGAACTCGGCAATGCACTGGCCTTTTAAGGTTGATGTCTGACTCATAATCGGAATCCTGAAGAAATTGATGTTTATTGTTAGCATGGCCGCCCGTGACAGCCACGATGCCCTGTAGACATAGTGTTAATTTATCGTTAACGAGCAAAAACGAGAAATATCGAAATCAAAATGTGTGGTCTGTGTCAATAAAATGAGCGTTTTCGCGCCATAAAGCACATTTTTGCATCAGTACAGGAATGTGAGCTGAATCATTTCATTAACGAATCAGTTAACAATTTAGGGGTATATGATGCGAACACACCAGGACCAGACCTAAAAGTGTTGCAAACCGCGATCTGCGCGGTGTGTCGCTGGACACAGAGCGCCGCGCTCCATACAATCGACGGTATATGTCATGCGCGTTTATGTTAAAGCGTCGCCTTGCAATTCAGGAGAGGTAGCATCATGTCTTTAGAAGTGTTTGAGAAACTGGAATCGAAAGTACAGCAGGCGATTGACACCATCACCCTGCTGCAGATGGAAATTGAAGAGCTGAAAGAAAAGAACAACAGCCTGGCGCAGGAAGTTCAGAACGCTCAGCACGGCCGCGAAGAGCTGGAGCGCGAAAACAACCAGCTGCGCGAACAGCAGAACGGCTGGCAGGATCGCCTGCAGGCGCTGCTGGGACGTATGGAAGAGGTCTAATTTCTCTCGGGAAATACAGATGAAATAAGCCGGGTAAGGCGTCGCCGCCACCCGGCTTTTTTTATGGTTTGATGTCAGTCGGCGATCACCATAAAAAAGGCCGCCAAAGGCGGCCTTAACGCTACTTGTCCTGCGCTGTCATAGCAAAAGCAACGAACACATTGGGTTCATCACTCTTTACAACGAGTACGCTGGCGACAATGAACGCGATACATAAATAGCGTTTCATTATGCGGTCCCTGCAGCTAACCGCTCCACCGTTCACCACCGGTGATAAGTCGGTGACACAAGCCCTGGTATTAGCCTGCTTTACGGTAGTGAATACACCTTTCCCTGGACCGATGCCCATTTGCGAGATGGCGGAAAGGGACGCTTCATCATAATGAGCATCAACCGGGGAGTTAAGGTATTCATAGGCAATTAGGACTTTATAAAGGTTCTGAGGGGTTGCCCAAGGTTTGGACGAGAGTATGATGAAACTCCCTGGTGTTAGTCTGCAAAACTTCCCAACGGACCGCGAATCCTGAGGGGACAAAAAAACCGCCACATTGCTGTTGGCGGTTTTTTTATGGTTCTCGCTGACTTTTTACTACTCGATATCCAGCGGGTCTTCGGACAGGATAATGCCGGTATTATCGGCGTAGAGATGGTCCCCGGAGAAGAAGGTCACGCCGCCGAAATTGACGCGCACGTCGCTTTCGCCGATGCCGTCACCCGCCGCCCCTACCGGTATGGCCGCGATGGCCTGAATCCCGATATCCAAGTCTTCCAGATCGTCCACCTGACGTACGGAACCGTACACCACAAGGCCTTCCCACTCATTCTGGACGGCAATGCCGGCCAGTTCAGCATCAATTAATGCACGGCGCACGGAACCGCCGCCGTCGACCACAAGAACGCGGCCGCGGCCATTCTGTTCGAGCAGATCGTACAGCAACCCGTTGTCCTCGAAACATTTCACCGTGACGATTTGACCGCCAAACGACGACCTCCCACCAAAGTTGGAGAACAGCGGTTCAACGACGTTGACATCTTCCTGGTAGATGTCACAAAGCTCGGAGGTATCGTATTTCATAGGTTTAACGCTCAGTTGCTGCGAATGTGTTCAGTATATCGTGCGAAATGCGTTGTTGGCAAAATCATCAATTGTTAATTGATATTTGTCAGCTAACGCAGCGTCTGGCTTAAAACAATCCCGATGACGAACAACAGGTTAGTCAGCAACGCGCCTTTTACCGTGCGTTCCAGCATCGGCGGCATGGCGGACGGGCTGAGTTCACGCATCACAAAGCGAGCCTGCTTAATCAGCACCGGCGCGGCAAGCACAAACAGCCAGCCCCACAAGCTCTGCAAGGAAATCAGGTTAAACAGCGCCAGGCAAACCAGCGCGCCAATGAGCAGACAGGCGTGATAGCGGCGCGCATTGACCGGCCCCAGACGAACCGCCAGGGTATTTTTGCCGTTCTCGCGATCGCTGTCGATGTCGCGCAGGTTGTTGATGTTGAGCACCGCCGTCGCCAGCAGACCGCAGGCGGTCGCGGGCAGGAACAGGGCAGGGATCACCGTATGCGCCTGCAGGTACCAGCTTCCCATCACGCTCAGCCAGCCGAAGAACACCAGTACGGAGATATCCCCGAGCCCAATATAACCGTAAGGACGCGTGCCGACGGTGTAGGTGATGGCCGCGATAATGGCCAGTAAACCCAGCACCAGGAAGCCAATGAAATCGCTGGTGGTCTTAGACGCCACCGTCACCAGCGCCAGGCCGGATACGCAGATCAGCGCTACGGTGATAATCAGCGCGCGTTTCATCTGCGCCTGGGTAATCACCCCTTTCTGCATTCCGCGCAGTGGCCCTATGCGGTCCGGCTTGTCGCTGCCCTTTACCGCGTCGCCGTAGTCGTTGGCGAGATTGGAGAGAATTTGCAGCAGGCCGGCGGTAATCAGTGCCAGCGCGGCGACCAGCGGATCAAAATAACCCTGCCACCAGGCAAGGGCGGTGCCGACGATAATTGCGGCAAAGGCCAGAGGAAGCGTTTTAGGGCGCAGACTTTCGAGCCACGCCTGAGTACGGCTGATGTCAGTCATAAGTATTTAGCCAATAAAAATGGGGGCATTAGCCCCCATTAAACGTGATGAGAATCCAGTAACCGCGATTATAGGATAAAACGGCTCAGATCTTCATCTGCCACTAACGCATCCAGATGTTTACTCACATATTCTGCGTCAATGGTAACGGTTTGACCGTTAAGGTCGCTCGCGTCATAAGAGATATCTTCAACCAGGCGTTCCAGCACGGTATGCAGGCGACGCGCACCGATGTTCTCGGTGGTTTCGTTGACCTGCCATGCGGCCTGGGCAATACGCTTGATACCGTCTTCAGTGAACTCGAGGTTCACGCCTTCGGTCGCCATCAGCGCTTTGTACTGTACGGTAGCAGAGGCGTTTGGCTCGGTCAGGATACGTTCGAAATCTTCGGTGGTCAGCGCCTGCAGCTCAACGCGAATTGGCAGACGCCCCTGCAGTTCGGGGATCAGATCCGACGGGCTGGCAACCTGGAACGCCCCTGAAGCGATAAACAGGATGTGGTCCGTTTTCACCATGCCGTGCTTGGTGGAGACGGTGCAGCCTTCAACCAGCGGCAGCAGGTCGCGCTGAACGCCTTCGCGGGATACGTCCGGACCGGAGCTGTTGCCGCCGCGCTTACAAATTTTGTCGATTTCGTCGATAAACACGATACCGTGCTGCTCAACCGCGTCGATAGCGTCCTGCTTCAGCTCTTCCGGGTTTACCAGCTTCGCCGCTTCTTCTTCAATCAGCAGCTTCATCGCGTCTTTGATTTTCAGCTTACGCGCTTTCTGCTTCTGGCCGCCCAGGTTCTGGAACATGGACTGCAGCTGGCTGGTCATCTCTTCCATGCCCGGAGGCGCCATGATTTCCACACCCATTGGCGCGGCAGCGAGATCGATCTCAATCTCTTTGTCGTCCAGCTGGCCTTCACGCAGTTTTTTGCGGAATGCCTGGCGCGCCGCGGAAGGTTCCGCCTGCTGCTCTGCCTGGCCCCAGTTGTTTTTTGCCGGTGGGATCAGCACGTCGAGAATGCGCTCTTCGGCCATCTCTTCCGCGCGATAGCGGTTTTTCTCGATCGCCTGGACGCGCACCATCTTGATCGCCGAGTCGGTCAGATCGCGGATGATGGAGTCCACTTCTTTACCCACATAGCCCACTTCGGTGAACTTGGTGGCTTCCACTTTGATGAACGGCGCGTTAGCCAGCTTCGCCAGACGACGGGCGATTTCGGTTTTACCGACGCCGGTCGGGCCGATCATCAGAATGTTTTTCGGCGTCACTTCGTGGCGCAGCTCTTCATCAAGCTGCATACGACGCCAGCGGTTACGCAGGGCGATAGCGACGGAACGCTTGGCGTTATCCTGGCCAATAATATGTTTGTTCAGTTCGCTGACAATTTCGCGTGGGGTCATTTCAGACATGGGAGATCCTTACGCTTTGGAGGTCAATTCTTCGATGGTGTGGTTGTGGTTGGTATAAATGCAGATATCACCTGCAATATCCAACGCCTTCACCGCGATATCACGCGCGTTCATGTCGGTATTTTCCAACAGCGCGCGGGCTGCAGCCTGGGCATAAGGGCCGCCAGAGCCGATGGCAATCAGGTCATTTTCCGGCTGAATGACGTCACCGTTACCGGTGATGATCAGCGAGGCGGTTTCATCGGCCACGGCCAGCAGCGCTTCGAGCTTGCGCAGCATGCGGTCGGTACGCCAGTCTTTCGCCAGCTCAACGGCAGCTTTCACCAGATGACCCTGGTGCATTTCCAGTTTGCGTTCAAACAGTTCAAACAGCGTGAAGGCGTCCGCCGTGCCGCCTGCAAAACCGGCGATCACTTTGTCGTTGTAGAGGCGGCGCACTTTCTTCACGTTGCCTTTCATGACGGTATTACCCAGCGTGGCCTGGCCATCACCGGCGATTACCACATGGCCGTTACGGCGTACACTTACTATTGTTGTCACGAGCAGACCCCCTGGTTACAGAATCGGGAAACAGAAGCCCTGAGCCTGTGCTCAGGGCTGAATTAAATGATAGATGGGGGGGATTTCGGGGGTTTCAACCCCCGGAGGCGAGTCGAATGCAGTTTGTGTGGCCGGCGATTTTCAAACGAGAAATGGTGCCATCGGCATTTTCTTTGCCTTTGACCGGACCAATCACCACGCGATTCCAGCCGTTATTGGTGGTAATACGCGAATCAAACCCTTCAAAGGCCAGCTGAGCACGTACCGTTTCCGCCTGCTCTGCGCCTTTGAACGAACCGCACTGTACCATCCAGCGGCGCTCGTCTTTTTTCTCAGCCGTCTGCTTCGGCGCTTCGGTCTCTTTGGTCACCGGCGCGGCCTGCTGCGTTTTCGGCTGCTGCGCGGTGGTATGCGCTGGCGTCTGGAGCAGATCCTGATACGGCTGAGCCGCCTGTTTCTGCGGCTGCGTTTTCGGCTGCTGCTGGACAGGCTGAGACTGCGCCGTACGCGTCTGCTGCTGGTATGGCTGTTCCGTTACCCGCGGCTGTGCTTTCGGCTGCTGCACCGGCTGGGTTTGCGCCCACTGCTGCTGTTGCTGGATCTGCTGTTGCGCCTGACGTCGCTGCAGCGTTTGCTGGCGCTGTGCTGGCGTCTGCTCATTCCACGGTACTTCGTTCAGCTGCGTAGGCTGCTGGCGCATATCGGCCTGCATTTGGGCCAGCAGCTGACGCTGTTCATCCGTCAGCTGATTCGCATTCTGCACTTCACCACCCGCAGAAGGTTCGGTTGGCGCACGCACCCCGGGCTGACGGCTTTCCAGCTCTTTGATATACCTCCAGCGCTCTTCAGGCTTCGGAGGAAGGCCATTTCCGGCAACTTTACTGGCCTGAAGCGCCTCAGACTCTTCTTTTTTATGGTGCGTGATGAAGTACAGGCCACCAATAAAGGCGACGACTACAGCCGCAGCAATAGCGACCATTGCTGGCGAGACAGCAGGCAGGTTACGTTGCTTTTTCCTTGAGCTACTCTTTTTGCGTCGCGAAGGTGCCGGCTGGCCGCGACGTACATAATCTCGTTGTGCCACTATCGTTTCGCTGTATTTATTCGTTCGTCAGTCCGCCATGTTACTTAAGCGGCGGGGCTTTGACCAGATAAGGGTATCCGAAAGACGTTTACTTTAAGTCAATGCCTGGGTAGTGCCGCGGACAATCAGTTCGCAGTCCAGCAACCGCGAGCCGCTGCTAACTGTTTGACCGTGAAGCTGATCCAGCAGAAGGAGCATCGCTTCGCGGCCGATTTGGTAGCGCGGCTGAGCGACCGTTGAGAGCGGCGGATCGCAAAATTCTGAAAGCGAAATATTGTCGAATCCGATGATCGATAAATCTTTTGGTATCCGCAGGCCGCGGCGTTTGGCGTACGACAATGCGCCCAGCGCCATCACGTCGCTGTGACAAAATACGGCGGTTGGCGGCTCAGGCAGGTCCAGAAGTTTCTCAAGCGCTTGTCCACCCGCGGCGAAGGTAAAGTCACCGCGCGCAATGTAGTGCGGATCGACGGTGACGCCGGTACGGCGCAGCGCCTGAACGTAGCCCTGTAAGCGATAGTGACACAGCGGCATTTCTTCAGGCCCGGCAATACAGCCAATACGCTTATGCCCCAGTTCCTGAAGATAGTTTACGGCGTTGAACGCGGCGGTGAGGTTATCAATGTGGACCGTCGGCAGCTCCAGCTCCGGCGCAAACTCGTTGGCCATCACCATCGGCGGTAAATTACGCTGCTCTTCAATGCTGGCATCAAACGGCAGGCGGGAGCCAAGCAGCAGCATGCCGTCGATCTGCTTGGTGATAATGAGATCGATGAAGGTTTTTTCCTGCTGGTTCTGGTGAGCGCAGTCGCCAATCAGCACCAGGTAACCCTGTTCCGCTGCCGTAACTTCAATACCGCGGATAATCTCGCTGAAGAAGGGGTCGCAGATATCCGGCACAATCACCAGAATGGTGCGAGACTCATTGCGTTTGACGTTACGCCCCATCGCCTGTGGGAAATAGCCCACTTCAAGCGCAGCCTGCTCTACCCGGTTTCGGGTCGCCTGGGAGACTTTATCCGGGTTCATTAATGCGCGGGATACCGTTGCCGTAGAGACTTGTGCTTTCTGGGCAACGTCTTTCATGGTCGCCGGTGCAACCTCTTTCCTGGACTTCAACGTCTTCTCCTCGCCTGAACACCGAACTTCTGACATCACCATTTTTACAGATAGTTAATGGAATCGGTTACAGAATTTTCATAAAAAGTGTGAGGAGCGTTAAATTTTTCGATCCGTCTTCAGCCTTCGATGGGATCGACGTCCAGTACCCACTTCACTTTTCGCGCTTCCGGCAGCGTGTTGATGAGCGCCAGCGTGCCGCTGACGATATGCTGCAGGCGAACACGTGAGGGGTGCTGAAGTAAGATTTGCCAGCGGAAACGTCCGCCGCGCTTTGGCGCGAGCGCTGGCACCGGGCCCAGGATCCACAGCTGATTATCCACCAGCGGGCTGGCCTGCAGGAGGTTTCTCAGCTGCTGCAGGAAAAGCGGCGCCTGCTGGTTATTGTGATCTTCCGCGCGGATGATGACGTGGCTGGTCCACGGCGGCAGCTGCATGGTCTGGCGTTCGGCCAGCGCCTGCTCGGCAAAGGCGTCATAGCCTTTATGCAGCAGAGTTTGCAGCAGCGGGTGCTCAGGATGGTGCGTTTGCAACACCACTTCGCCCTGTTTACCGGCGCGACCGGCACGCCCTGCCACCTGGGTATAAAGCTGGGCGAAGCGCTCGGCTGAGCGGAAATCTGCAGAAAACAGCGCGCCGTCTACGTCCAGCAGGGCAACCAGCGTGACGTCCGGGAAGTGGTGGCCTTTGGCCAGCATCTGGGTGCCAATCAGGATGCGCGCGCCGCCGCGATGCACTTCCGCCAGCTGCTGTTCCAGCGCGCCCTTGCGGCTGGTGGTATCCCGGTCGATACGCGAGATAGGCACGTCCGGGAAGAAGGGGCCAAGCGCCTGTTCCAGCTGTTCCGTCCCCAGACCGACCGGTACGATATGGGTTGAACCACACGACGGGCACTGGCGCGGCACCGGGCGCTGGCTGTCGCAGTGGTGGCAGCGCAAATGCCGCTGGGCCTGGTGGAAGGTATAGTAGTGGTCGCAGCGCGGACACTCGGCAATCCAGCCGCAGTCGTGGCACAGCAGGGCGGGGGCGAATCCGCGGCGGTTCAGAAACAGAATGACCTGGTTCCCCGCCTGCAGGTGCTGGCGCATGCGGGTAATCAATGCAGGCGCTAGCCCGGCCTGAACCTGCTGACCTTTCAGATCCAGCACGTGCTGAATGGCCGGACGGGCATTCCCCGCCCGACGCGTCAGGCGCAGCATGTGGTACTTACGCTGGCGCACGTTGTGCAGCGTTTCGAGCGCAGGCGTGGCGGAGCCGAGAATAATGGGAATCTGCTCACTGTGCGCGCGATAGACCGCCAGATCGCGGGCGTGATAGCGCCAGCCTTCCTGCTGTTTATAGGAGCTGTCGTGCTCTTCGTCGATCACGATAACGCCAAGATTTTTAAACGGCGTAAACAGCGACGAGCGGGTGCCGATCACAATCGCCGCTTCGCCGTTTTTGGCTTTCAGCCAGGCGCTGAGGCGTTCGCTGTCGTTCAGGCCGGAGTGCAGCACCTCAACCGGCGCGTTAAAGCGCTCGCGGAATCGGGCGATGGTTTGCGGCGTCAGGCCAATTTCCGGCACCATCACCAGCGCCTGTTTGCCCTGAGCCAGCACGTTTTCCAGCACGCTCAGGTAGACTTCGGTCTTGCCGGAACCGGTGACCCCCGCCAGCAGCCAGGCAGAGAAATGATCGGAGGCGCTATGAATCGCGCCCACGGCGGTGGCCTGCTCGGTATTCAGACGCAGGCGATCCCCTGAAACGGAGAAACTCACCCGCCAGTCGTAAAGAGCGGGAGCTTCGCTGGCCAGTTCGCTCAGCCCTTTCTTTCTTAAGGCCTGTAGCGCCGTTTCGCTGACCTCAAGCTCGTCGACCTGATGTCGCCAGATTTTTCCCTGACGCAGCGCCGCCAGCGCCTGCTGCTGTTTCTGCGATCGCTTCAGGCTGTTGATATCCACCGCCTGGCCCTGCTCGGTGGCAAACCAGTACCACATCGGCGCATGGCTGGCGCTTTTGCCCTGGCGCAGCATGATGGGCAGGGCGTGGAACAGCACGTCGCCAATCGGGTGATGATAATAATCCGCCGCCCACAGCAGCAGTCGCCAGGTGCTGGTGGAGTAAACCGGCTCGCTGTCCAGCACCTCAACGACCGACTTCAGCTCGTTAAGCGGTAATTCGCTTTTATCGCTGACGGAGACGACGATCCCCACGCGCTGCTGTTTGCCAAACGGCACGGTCACGCGGCAGCCCGCTTTGGCGCTCATGCTGTCGGGCAGCAGGTAGTCAAAGGTGCGGGGAAGCGGAACGGGCAGGGCAACGTGAGCGACGGGCATCGAATCTTCCTGACTTGAAAAGTGGCGCGTTAGTATACACATTAGTAAAAGCGGCGTGCGGATCAGTTTGCATACGTTGGTCAAATTCTGTATGATTCGCCGCCTTTGGTGTACTTTACGCCAAAGAACTTACAATCAACATCGCGTGGTGTCTGGCGTTAGGGCTGGAAGAGCGACGCGGCCTTAACTGAGGTTCTCCCATGAAAAAAGATATTCACCCGAAATACGAAATGATTACTGCAAACTGTTCTTGCGGTAACTCTATCCAGATCCGCTCTACCGTGGGTCACGATCTGAACCTGGACGTGTGCGGCAAATGCCACCCGTTCTACACTGGTAAGCAGCGTGACGTTGCAACCGGTGGCCGTGTTGACCGCTTCAACAAGCGTTTCAGCATCCCGGGCGCTAAATAAGTTTCCCGAAAAAAAGGCACCGCAAGGTGCCTTTTTTGTATCCGCTTCTCAGTATTCCCACGTATCCGGGTCAATACCCAGTTCACGCATGATCACCTTCGCCTCTTCCGGGATTTCATCACTACGCTCTTTACGCAGATCTTCATCGTTCGGCAACGGTTGACCGGTAAACGCATGCAGAAACGCTTCGCACAGCAGTTCGCTGTTGGTCGCGTGGCGCAGGTTATTCACCTGACGACGCGTACGTTCATCGGTGAGGATCTTCAACACCTTCAGAGGAATGGAAACCGTAATTTTCTTTACTTGCTCACTCTTCTTACCGTGCTCAGCGTATGGGCTGATATATTCGCCGCTCCATTCAGCCATGAGATACCTTTAATCCTCTCAGTCATTTATTTAAAGGTGCAAAACCTGTAACCACCCGTTTTGAACCGCAATCTTGTCTAGTTTACCGTAGAGACGATACCGTGGCACGGATATTGCCGCTGCAGCGTGCACTAAAGCATATAATTTTAACGGCTATTTGCGCATTGCTCAATCTATACGCAAAGAAGTTTAGATGTCCAGATGTATTGACGTCCATACTTTCAGTGTTTACTCTGGTGCCTGACTTTTCACCTCATTCGCCAGGAAGCCCTCACCATGACGCGTAAACAGGCCACTATTGCAGTGCGTAGCGGATTAAATGATGACGAGCAGTACGGCTGCGTTGTCCCGCCGATTCATCTTTCCAGTACCTATAATTTCACCGGATTTAATGAACCCCGCGCGCATGATTATTCGCGTCGTGGCAACCCTACGCGTGACGTGACCCAGCGCGCGCTGGCCGAGCTGGAAGGTGGCGCAGGTGCAGTATTAACCAATACGGGGATGTCCGCTATTCACCTGGTGACCACGGTGTTCCTGAAACCCGGCGATCTGCTGGTCGCGCCGCACGACTGCTACGGCGGCAGCTATCGCCTGTTTGACAGCCTGGCGAAACGCGGCTGCTATCGCGTCCTGTTTGTCGATCAAAACGACGAACAGACGCTGAAACAGGCCCTGGCAGAGAAACCGAAGCTGGTTCTGGTGGAAAGTCCAAGCAATCCATTGTTGCGCGTTGTCGATATTGCGAAAATTTGTCAGCTCGCAAGGGATGCGGGAGCGATAAGTGTAGTGGATAATACGTTCCTCAGTCCGGCCCTTCAGAACCCACTCGCACTGGGTGCCGATCTGGTATTGCATTCATGCACTAAATATCTGAACGGCCATTCTGATGTGGTGGCGGGCGTGGTGATTGCTAAAGATTCCGACGTTGTCACCGAACTGGCATGGTGGGCCAATAATATTGGCGTCACCGCGGGGGCCTTCGACAGCTATCTGCTGTTGCGCGGCATCCGCACGCTGTCGCCGCGCATGGACGTGGCGCAGCGCAATGCCCAGGCGATTGTCGATTTCCTGAAAACCCAGCCGCTGGTGAAAAAGCTTTATCACCCGTCGCTGCCGGAAAATCAGGGGCACGAGATTGCCGCGCGTCAGCAGAAAGGGTTTGGCGCGATGTTAAGTTTTGAACTGGACGGTGACGAGCAAACGCTGCGTCGCTTCCTGGGCGGGCTGTCATTGTTTACGCTGGCGGAATCCTTAGGTGGGGTTGAAAGCTTGATCTCCCACGCCGCGACCATGACGCACGCAGGTATGGCACCGGAAGCTCGTGCCGCCGCCGGAATTTCTGAGACGCTGCTGCGTATCTCAACCGGCATTGAAGATTCTGAAGATTTAATTGCCGATCTGGAAAATGCCTTCCGGATCGCAGCCAAGGGGTAATCATGAGTGTGATAGCGCAGGCAGGGGCGAAGGGTCGTCAACTGCACAAGTTTGGTGGTAGTAGTCTTGCTGATGTGAAATGTTACCTGCGCGTTGCAGGGATCATGACGGAATATTCACAGCCGGGTGACATGATGGTTGTCTCGGCGGCGGGCAGCACCACCAACCAGTTGATTAGCTGGCTGAAACTGAGCCAGACCGATCGCCTTTCTGCGCATCAGGTGCAACAGTCCTTACGCCGTTACCAGAGCGAGCTGATTGCCGGCCTGCTGCCTGCGGACGTGGCGGACGGGCTGATCAGCGCCTTTACGCATGACCTTGAGCGTCTGGCTGCCCTGCTGGACAGCGGAATTACCGACGCGGTGTATGCCGAAGTGGTGGGCCACGGTGAAGTGTGGTCCGCGCGCCTGATGGCCGCCGTGCTGCAACACCTGGGCGTGGAAGCGGCCTGGCTCGACGCGCGTGATTTCCTGCGCGCCGAACGCGCCGCGCAGCCGCAGGTGGATGAAGGGTTGTCCTACCCGCTGCTGCAACAGCTGCTGGTGCAGCACCCGGGCAAACGTATTGTCGTCACCGGCTTTATCAGCCGCAGCAACGCGGGCGAAACCGTGCTGCTGGGCCGTAACGGCTCCGACTACTCGGCAACGCAGATTGGTGCCCTGGCGGGCGTGTCCCGCGTCACCATCTGGAGCGACGTGGCCGGTGTGTACAGCGCGGACCCGCGCAAAGTAAAAGATGCCTGCCTGCTGCCGCTGCTGCGTCTCGACGAAGCCAGCGAGCTGGCGCGTCTGGCCGCGCCGGTACTGCACGCGCGCACGCTGCAGCCGGTTTCCGGCAGCGATATCGACCTCCAGCTGCGCTGCAGTTACACCCCGGATCAAGGCTCTACGCGTATTGAGCGCGTGCTGGCGTCCGGTACCGGGGCGCGTATTGTCACCAGCCACGACGACATCTGCCTGATTGAGTTCCAGGTGCCTGCGGGCCAGGACTTCAAGCTGGCGCATAAAGATATCGACACGATCCTGAAACGCGCCCAGGTGCGTCCGCTGGCCGTTGGCGTGCATAACGATCGCCAGCTGCTGCAGTTCTGCTATACCGCGGAAGTGGCGGACAGCGCGCTGAAAATTCTGGATGAAGCGGGCCTGCCGGGCGAGCTTCGCCTGCGTCAGGGGCTGGCGCTGGTGGCGATGGTGGGCGCGGGCGTCACCCGTAACCCGCTGCATTGCCACCGCTTCTGGCAGCAGCTGAAAGGCCAGCCGGTGGAATTCACCTGGCAGTCGGAAGAGGGCATCAGCCTGGTCGCCGTCCTGCGTAAAGGCCCAACCGAGAGCCTGATTCAGGGTCTGCACACCTCCCTGTTCCGCGCGGAAAAGCGCATCGGCCTGGTGCTGTTCGGGAAAGGCAACATCGGTTCCCGCTGGCTGGAACTGTTTGCCCGCGAACAGGTGACGCTCTCGGCGCGTACCGGATTTGAATTCATTCTTGCGGGCGTGGTGGACAGCCGCCGCAGCCTCCTGAACTACGAAGGGCTGGACGCCAGCCGCGCGCTTGCCTTCTTTAATGATGAAGCCGTAGAGCAGGATGAAGAGTCGCTGTTCCTCTGGATGCGTGCGCACCCGTATGACGATCTGGTGGTGCTGGACGTTACCGCAAGCGAACAGCTTGCGGATCAGTATCTGGATTTCGCCAGCCACGGTTTCCACGTCATCAGTGCGAACAAGCTGGCGGGGGCGAGCAGCACCGATAAATACCGCCAGATCCACGACGCGTTTGAAAAAACAGGGCGCCACTGGCTCTATAACGCCACCGTTGGGGCTGGCCTGCCGGTTAACCACACCGTGCGTGACCTGATTGAAAGCGGCGACAGCATTCTGGCGCTGAGCGGTATCTTCTCCGGCACGCTCTCCTGGCTGTTCCTGCAGTTTGACGGCACCGTACCGTTCACCGACCTGGTGGATCAGGCGTGGCAGCAGGGCTTAACCGAGCCCGATCCGCGCGTTGACCTTTCCGGCAAAGACGTGATGCGTAAGCTGGTGATCCTGGCGCGTGAAGCCGGTTATGACATCGAACCGGACGCCGTACGCGTCGAATCGCTGGTGCCTGCCGGCTGTGAAGAAGGTTCTGTGGATCATTTCTTTGAAAATGGTGAAGAGCTTAACGAGCAGATGGTACAGCGTCTGGAAGCGGCGAACGAGATGGGGCTGGTGCTGCGCTATGTGGCGCGTTTCGAGGCCAACGGAAAAGCGCGAGTCGGCGTCGAGGCGGTGCGTCCTGAACATCCGCTGGCGGCGCTGCTGCCGTGCGATAACGTCTTCGCCATCGAAAGCCGCTGGTATCGCGATAACCCGCTGGTGATCCGCGGCCCTGGCGCGGGACGCGATGTCACCGCTGGAGCCATTCAGTCCGACATCAACCGTCTGGCTAAGCTGCTGTAAAGCCTGATTTTCCCTCTTCCTGTGGGAGAGGGTTAGGGTGAGGGCCTCAGACCGCACTCACCCTCATCCTGAATTTCCCTCATATTCCCTGAGCAAACCTCACCGTTATTGTTGATTATTTATGTTGACGTCCCTCCGCTTTTCCGTCATTTTTACATCTGGACGTCTAAACGTATAGAAGTTCACAACACAACAAATAACGACATGCGATTGATAGAGGTAAGGTATGAGCTTTTTTCACGCCAACCAGCGGGAAGCACTGAATCAGAGCCTGGCCGAAGTAAACGGCCAGATTAACGTCTCTTTTGAATTTTTCCCGCCGCGCACCAGTGAAATGGAGCAAACTCTGTGGAGCTCTATCGATCGTCTCAGCAGCCTGAAGCCGAAGTTCGTCTCCGTGACTTACGGTGCTAACTCCGGCGAGCGTGACCGTACGCACAGCATCATTAAAGGCATCAAAGATCGTACCGGTCTGGAAGCGGCGCCGCACCTCACCTGTATCGACGCGACCCGCGACGAGCTGCGGGCCATCGCCCAGGATTACTGGAATAACGGCATTCGTCATATCGTCGCTCTGCGCGGTGACCTGCCGCCGGGCAGCGGTAAGCCGGACATGTATGCCGCCGATCTGGTCGCGCTGCTGAAAGAGGTGGCTGATTTTGATATCTCCGTTGCCGCTTATCCTGAGGTGCATCCGGAAGCGAAAAGCGCCCAGGCCGATCTGCTGAACCTCAGGCGTAAAGTGGACGCCGGCGCGAACCGCGCCATTACCCAGTTCTTCTTTGATGTGGAAAGCTACCTGCGTTTCCGTGACCGCTGCGTCTCCGCGGGCATCGACGTTGAAATTATCCCGGGCATTCTGCCGGTCTCTAACTTCAAACAGGCGAAGAAGTTCGCCGATATGACCAATGTCCGCATTCCGCTGTGGATGTCCAAAATGTACGAAGGGCTGGACGATGACCCGGAAACCCGCAAGCTGGTGGGGGCCAATATCGCGATGGACATGGTGAAAATTTTAAGCCGTGAAGGGGTGAAAGATTTCCACTTCTATACGCTGAACCGCGCGGAGATGAGCTACGCCATTTGCCATACGCTGGGCGTTCGTCCGGCGTAATAAGCACAAAGCCCTCGTATTACGAGGGCTTTTTAGTTACGCGAATAGTTAAAAGGTATTAGCTATCGAATCTGTGGATTAATTCAACTATAACTTATTGCTAGTGGTGTATATCGTAACGGTAACACTGTAAAAGGGAGCATAGCGATGAGCACGTCAGACGAGACCAATAAAGCGGCATCGGTCGGCAAATGCCCGTTCCACCAGGGCGGCGTCGATCACAGCGCGGGGGCAGGTACAGGCAGCCGCGACTGGTGGCCAAAACAACTCCGCATCGATCTTCTTAACCAACATTCCAATCGTTCGAACCCGCTGGGTGAAGACTTCGACTACCGCAAAGAATTCAGCAAACTTGATTACTCCGCCCTTAAAGGCGACCTCAAAGCCCTTTTAACCGACTCTCAACCGTGGTGGCCTGCCGACTGGGGCAGCTATGCGGGCCTGTTTATCCGTATGGCCTGGCACGGCGCGGGGACCTATCGCTCCGTTGACGGGCGCGGTGGCGCAGGCCGCGGTCAACAGCGCTTTGCGCCGCTGAACTCCTGGCCGGATAACGTGAGCCTGGATAAGGCGCGCCGTCTGCTGTGGCCAATCAAGCAAAAATACGGCCAAAAAATTTCCTGGGCCGACCTGTTTATCCTCGCGGGTAACGTGGCGCTGGAGAACTCCGGCTTCCGTACGTTTGGTTTCGGTGCCGGGCGTGAAGACGTCTGGGAACCAGACCTGGACGTGAACTGGGGTGATGAAAAAGCCTGGCTAACCCACCGTGACCCGGAGGCGCTGGCGAAGCGACCTCTCGCCGCCACCGAAATGGGCCTGATTTATGTGAACCCGGAAGGGCCAAACGCCAGCGGTGAACCTCTGTCTGCTGCGGCGGCCATTCGTGCCACCTTCGGCAACATGGGGATGAACGACGAAGAGACCGTTGCGCTGATCGCGGGCGGCCACACCCTCGGCAAAACCCACGGCGCGGGTGAAGCCACGCACGTCGGCACCGACCCGGAAGCCTCGCCGATTGAAGCGCAGGGCCTGGGCTGGGCCAGCACGCACGGCACGGGAATTGGCGCAGATGCCATTACCTCTGGTCTGGAAGTTATCTGGTCGCAAACTCCGACCCAGTGGAGCAACTACTTCTTCGAGAACCTGTTCAAATACGAATGGGTGCAGACCCGCAGCCCGGCGGGTGCGATTCAGTTTGAAGCCGTGGATGCGCCGGAAATCATGCCTGACCCGTTCGACCCGTCGAAAAAACGCAAACCTACCATGCTGGTCACCGACCTGACGCTGCGTTTTGACCCGGAATTCGAGAAAATTTCCCGCCGCTTCCTGAACGATCCGCAGGCCTTCAACGAAGCCTTCGCGCGCGCGTGGTACAAGCTGACCCACCGCGATATGGGGCCAAAATCGCGTTACCTTGGCCCGGAAGTGCCGAAAGAAGATCTGATCTGGCAGGACCCGCTGCCGCAGGCGGTGTTCAATCCGTCGAAAGAAGACATTGAAAGCCTGAAGGCGGAAATCGCTGCCTCTGGCCTCTCCGTGAGCGAACTGGTTTCCGTTGCGTGGGCGTCAGCGTCGACCTTCCGCGGCGGCGACAAGCGCGGCGGCGCCAACGGCGCGCGTCTGGCGCTGGCTCCTCAGCGCGACTGGGATGTGAACGCCGCAGCGGTTCGCGCGTTGCCGGCTCTGGAAGCTATCCAGCGCACCACCAACAAAGCCTCCCTGGCCGATATCATCGTGCTGGCGGGCGTCGTGGGCGTTGAGCAGGCGGCGAAAGCGGCAGGCGTTTACGTCAACGTTCCGTTTACGCCAGGGCGCGTGGATGCGCGTCAGGATCAGACGGATATCGAGATGTTTAACCTGCTCGAACCGATTGCCGACGGCTTCCGCAACTACCGTGCGCAGGTGGACGTGTCCACCACTGAGTCACTGCTGATCGACAAAGCCCAGCAGCTGACGCTGACCGCGCCTGAGCTGACGGTGCTGATCGGTGGCCTGCGCGTGCTGGGTGCAAACTTTGATGGCAGCAAGAATGGCGTGTTTACCGACCGCGAGGGCGTGCTGAGCAACGATTTCTTCGTGAATCTGCTGGACATGAACACCCAGTGGAAGGCAACCGACGAATCTAATGAACTGTTTGCCGGAAGCGATCGCGCCAGCGGTGAAGTGAAATATACCGCCACCCGCGCCGATCTGGTCTTCGGTTCTAACGCCGTCCTGCGCGCGCTGGCAGAGGTTTATGCCAGCAGCGATGCCAGCGAGAAGTTTGTCCGCGACTTCGTTGCCGCATGGGCGAAGGTGATGGATCTGGACCGGTTTGACCTGCAGTAACCCTTGTGCCGGGTGGCATTAACGCTTACCCGGCCTACGGGCAAAAAAATCCCCGCTGATGCGGGGATTTTTATTCACGCTATTTACTCCCACTCCTGCAGGAACCGCTGCCCATACTGGTCGGCCACCAGCAGTGCCGCATATACCTGATCCGGCGTTACGCCGCCGGGCATGTTGTGGATAGTTTCCCCTTCGGCACAGGAGGCTTCCGCGATCAGACGCATTTTGGCCGGAATATCCTCTTTGATGTTCAGCTGCGCCAGCGTGATCGGCAGCCCAACGCTGTGACAAAGCGCGGCGACGGTCTCTATTTCTTCTACCGGCGCGTTTTCCAGCACCAGCTGCGTGAGCGTGCCAAACGCCACTTTTTCACCGTGATAGAAGTGGTGCGCGTCCGGTACCGCCGTCATTCCGTTATGAATAGCGTGTGCCGCCGCCAGCCCGCCGCTTTCAAAGCCTACGCCGCTGAGATAGGTGTTGGCTTCGATAATGCGTTCCAGCGCCGGTGTAACCACATGCTGTTCCGCGGCCAGCATGGCTTTTTCACCCTCTTCAACCAGCGTGTTGTAGCACAGCTCGGCCAGCGCGAGTGCAGCCTGCGTACATTTGCCGCCCGCCATGGTGGTCGCGCCGCTGCGCGAGCAAGCGCGTGCTTCAAACCAAGTTGCCAGCGCATCGCCAATCCCGGCGGCCAGCAGGCGTGCCGGCGCGCCCGCGACCACTTTGGTATCGACGATTACCATGTTCGGGTTGTGCGGCAGCATCAGGTAGCGATCGAACTCACCGCTGTCGGTGTAAATGACCGAAAGGGCGCTGCATGGCGCATCGGTGGAGGCGATTGTCGGGGCAATAGCGACCGGCACGTCCATAAAATGGGCCAGCGCTTTAGCGGTATCCAGCGTTTTACCACCGCCGATACCCAGCACCGCCAGGCAGTCGGCGCTGTCTGCCAGCTTTTTCAGCCGATCGATTTCATTTTGCGAACATTCGCCGCCAAACGGCGCGATTTCGGCGTGCAGTTCGGCTTTTTTAAAACTCTGGCGCAGGGTCTCTTCGGCAAAACCCAGCACAAATTTATCGCCGACAACCAGCCAGCGATTGGCCAGGGGTTTCAGATAGTCGCCGAGACGGGTAAGCACATCAGCGCCCTGGATATATTTTCCCGGCGATTGAATGATACGGTCCATAACAGTTCTCCCTTAGAGGTTGAGGTTACCAAACGCGTTTTTCCAGTCCTGCTCGAACTTCTCTATGGCTGACTCTACCGCTGGCGTGCCGAGCATTTGTTGCGCTACGTCTAAGGGAAGCGTGATTGCCTCGCATCCCGCCAGCAGGCAGTCCAGCGCCTGCCGCGGCGTTTTGAAGCTGGCGGCCAGCACTTTGCTTTCCGGCGCGTGCAGTTCCAGCAGGGATTGCAGCTCCTGGACCATGCGAATGCCGTCACCGCCCTGAGCGTCTACGCGGTTTACATACGGCGCGACATATTTCGCGCCTGACAGCGCGGCGAGCAGGCCCTGTGCCGCGCTGTAAACGGCGGTCCCCAGCGTGGCTATCCCCTCTTTTTTCAACGCTTTAATCGCGATGAGCCCCTGAGCCGTCACCGGGATTTTCACCACGATGCCCGGGACGGCGTTACTCAGACGTTTGGCCTCTGCCACCATCCCTTCGGCATCGCGGCTCATGGTTTGAGCAAACAGCGTGCCTTCCGGCCCGATGGCTTTTTGCAGACGCGGCAGCACGTCCCAGATGGATTCACGGCTGGCGGCAACGATGCTCGGGTTGGTGGTGACCCCCGCAATGGGGAAGACCCGCGCCAGGCGTTCAACTTCCGCCACGTTGGCGGTATCCAGGTACAGTTCCATTATTTTTCCTTAAGTCAGAAAGGTTGAATAAAGGATAAGACGCGGGCAGGCAGGGCGGATACAGGCCAATTTTGCCAAATACTGGACAAATGTAATGTCCTTAGCGAAGTGCGAGAGCGATCACAATGCTATTTTTTGGCGGTCAGCTCGCTGTGATACTGGCGACGATATTCGGAAGGAGACCGTTCGGTGTGCTTGCGAAAGAGACGGCAGAAGTAATTGCTGTCTGTAAACCCACAGCGTGCGGCGATATCTTTGATTTTAAGATCGTAGCCTTTGAGCAGCTGGCGCGCGTGTTCGAGTCGCGTTTGGGTCAGATATTCGTTGAACCCCACGTTGCCAATCTTCTGAAAGAGGTGGGAAAGGTAGTTCGGCGAGACGTAGAACGCCTGCGCGACGGATTCACGGGTTAACGCCGAAGCGTGATGTTCTTCGATGAAGCGGCGAATGGCCTCAAACAGGGCGCGGCTGCGGCTGGCGGTGTGGATATCGCTGCCAAGCAGATCCCGGCAGTGGCTGAGCAAGCTTAATACCACCAGTATCGCGGTCTCTTGCTCATCCGGCTGCATCTGTAATTCGGCTAGCGTCTGCAGAAGAAAAGCACCCGTTCGCGGACCGCGACGGGCAACCTGGAGCTGCTGCACAAGCGTATTGTCATGCTGTAACTCGATAGTCAGCAGCTGCTTACCGAAATGTATGCTCAGGGCGTTAGACGATGGATGCGTTAAGTGTCCAAAGGATGAAAATATCGCCTCACAGGGGGCATCAAGGGTAATGACGAGGCAGGGAGATGTTCGGGAATGCTGTTCAGACAGCGCTGAGAAATGAATCTGACCCAGCGGTAGCGTGCGGTTTACCAGGTCTGCCAAAATTCGGGTGATATCGGAATGCATGAGAAGACTACCGAAATGTGCCGGGTGGCGCTAACGCTTACCCGGCCTACCAGTCACAGGTCCGGGCAAGCGCGGCGCCGCCGGGCATAGAGTATTAGCCGGTGTTACGCATACCCGCAGCAACGCCCGCAATCGTCACCATCAGCGCCTGTTCAACGCGCGGATCCGGCTCTTTACCTTCTTCTTCCGCCAGACGCGAACGGTGCAGCAGCTCTGCCTGCAGGACGTTCAGCGGGTCGGTGTAGATGTTACGCAGCTGAATAGACTCGGCAATCCACGGCAGGTCCGCCATCAGATGTGAGTCGTTGGCGATGTCGAGTACCACTTTGATGTCGCCTTCCAGCAGTTCGCGCAGCTCTTTACCCAGCGCCCACAGCTCTGGTTTCACCAGACGCTGGTCGTAGTATTCCGCCAGCCACAGGTCAGCTTTCGAGAAGACCATCTCCAGCATGCCCAGACGGGTAGAGAAGAACGGCCAGTCGCGGCACATGGTTTCCAGTTCGTTCTGTTTACCGTCTTCCACCACTTTTTGCAGCGCGGCACCGGCACCCAGCCAGGCGGGCAGCATCAAACGGTTCTGCGTCCAGGCGAAGATCCACGGGATCGCGCGCAGAGACTCTACGCCACCGGTCGGGCGACGCTTCGCAGGACGTGAGCCCAGCGGCAGTTTACCCAGCTCCTGCTCAGGCGTTGCCGAGCGGAAGTAAGGAACGAAATCTTTGTTTTCACGCACGTAGCCGCGGTACAGATCGCAGGAGATATCAGACAGCTCGTCCATGATATGGCACCAGGATGCTTTCGGCTCCGGCGGTGGCAGCAGGTTTGCTTCCAGGATAGCGCTGGTGTAGAGCGACAGGCTGCTGATGGTCACTTCCGGCAGACCGTACTTGAAGCGGATCATCTCGCCCTGCTCGGTGACGCGCAGGCCGCCTTTCAGGCTTCCCGGCGGCTGTGAAAGCAGCGCTGCGTGTGCAGGTGCGCCGCCACGGCCAATCGAGCCACCGCGTCCGTGGAACAGGGTCAGCTCAATACCGGCTTTCTCGCAGGTTTTGATCAGTGCGTCCTGCGCCTGATACTGCGCCCAGGATGCCGCCATCACGCCCGCATCTTTCGCGGAGTCGGAATAGCCAATCATCACCATCTGTTTGCCCTGAATAAAGCCGCGGTACCAGTCGATATTCAGCAGCTGGGTCATGACGTCGTTGGCGTTGTTCAGGTCGTCGAGGGTCTCAAACAGCGGGGCGACCGGCAGGGCGTAGTCGATTCCCGCTTCTTTCAGCAGAAGGTGAACGCCCAGCACGTCGGACGGGGTCTTCGCCATGGAGATCACATAGGCGGCCACCGATCCTTTCGGTGCGTCCACGATCGCTTTACAGGTGTTGAGCACTTCGCGGGTTTCGTTGCTTGGCTCCCAGTTGCGCGGCAGCAGAGGGCGCTTCGAGTTCAGCTCGCGGATCAGGAAGGCCTGTTTGTCGGCTTCGGACCAGCTTTCATAGTCGCCGATGCCGAGATAGCGGGTCAGCTCGCCCAGCGCTTCGGTATGACGGGTACTTTCCTGACGTACGTCGATACGCACCAGCGGCACGCCGAAACACTTCACGCGGCGCAGGGTGTCGAGCAGTTCGCCGTTAGCGATGATGCCCATCCCGCAGGCCTGCAGTGATTTATAACAGGCATACAGCGGCTCCCAGAGCTGTTCGTTCTGGCTGAGCAGACCCTCTGGTTTTGGCAGGCGCTGACCTTTCAGACGCGCTTCCAGCCAGGCCTGAGTGGCCATCAGCTGACCACGCAGTTTCTTCATCAGGAAACGGTACGGCTCGCTGGCGCCTTCTTCTCCGGCCAGCGCGCGCAGTTCCGGTGTCGCTTCAACCATCGACAGCTCGGAGATCAGCACCTGAATGTCTTTCAGGAACAGGTCGGTCGCTTTCCAGCGGCTCAGCAGCAGGACGTGACGGGTGATTTCCGCGGTCACGTTCGGGTTACCGTCGCGGTCGCCGCCCATCCAGGAGGTGAAGCGCACCGGAACAAAGTCGACCGGCAGGCGGTAGCCGAGGTTCTCTTCCAGCTGTTCGTTCAGCTCGCGCAGGTAGTTAGGCACCCCTTCCCACAGGCTGTTTTCCACCACCGCAAAGCCCCATTTGGCTTCGTCGACCGGGCTTGGACGATGCTTACGAATTTCATCGGTGTGCCAGGACTGGGCAATCAGCTGGCGCAGACGGCGCATCAGCTGGTTACGTTCGTAGTCGGCAATGTCTTTGTTATCCAACTGCTTCAGACAGTTGTTAACTTCCACCATTTTGTGGATCAGGGTGCGACGGGTAATTTCAGTGGGGTGTGCGGTCAGCACCAGCTCCAGCGAAAGCGATTCCACCGCTTTTTTGATGGTGGCTTCGTTGAGGTCTGGCTGGTCTTTCAGTTTACGCAGGGTGCGGGCAATGACTTCCGGGTTGCTTGCCGCTTCGCCGTTTGGCGAAATGCTGTGGTATTGCTCAGCGGTGTTAGCCAGGTTCAGGAACTGGCTGAATGCGCGTGCAACGGGCAGCAGCTCATCGTTAGAGAGGTTCTGCAAGGTGGTGAGCAGCTCCTGACGACTGGCCTCGTTACCGGCACGGGAAGATTTAGACAGCTTGCGGATGGTTTCAACGCGGTCGAGGATGTTCTCCCCCAACGCGTCTTTGATGGTATCTCCAAGCACTTTGCCGAGCATACTGACATTACTACGCAACGCGGAATATTGTTCGTTCATAAAAACCCAGTCACCCCATCATTTTTGTTTATGCCCAGGCGAAAATCATCTGGACATTATTTTGTCATCTCCCTTTATAAAGCCACGTAAAACCCCCGTCGTCAATTGCTGCGAAAACGGTTCAGCAAACGAATAAATGCGGGCAATTTACGAAATTTAATTCGCATTGCGTCAGATAAGAGATGCTTATGGGAATGTGACGGAGATCATGCGATTTGTTGCCCTCACCCTAACCCTCTCCCACTGGGAGAGGGGACTATTCGGTGCGGTTTTAATGCCAGCAGAAGTGATGCACAACCTGGGTAATCAGTTCGCGGGTTGGCTTGATGAAGCGGGTTTCCAGATATTCATCCGGCTGGTGGGCCTGGTTGATGGAGCCGGGGCCAAGGACCAGCGTAGGGCAAAGCGTCTGAATAAACGGCGCTTCGGTGCAGTAGTTCACCACGTCGGTTTTCTCACCGAGCAGCTTTTCCACCACTTCAACCAGCTGATGATCCGGCGGACATTCGTAACCCGGGATCGGCGGATGCAGTTCGGAGACCGTCAGGCGGCCCGGCCAGCGCTCGCTCACCGGAGCCAGCGCTTCATTCAGCAGGCCGTCGAGATCGCTCAGCGTCATGCCCGGCAGCGGGCGGATGTCCATATGCAGTTCGCAGCAGGCGCAGATACGGTTGGAGGCATCGCCGCCATGCAGGCTGCCGAGGTTCAGCGTCGGATACGGCACGGTGAACGCGTCGTAGTGGTAGCGCTCTTTCAGATCGTCGCGCAGGGTCATGATGCGGCCGATGGCGTCATGCATCAGCTCGATGGCGTTCACGCCGCGCGCCGGGTCGCTGGAGTGGCCGGACTGACCCAGCACGCGCACGGCCGTAGAGATATGGCCTTTGTGCGCGCGAATCGGCTGCAGAGACGTCGGCTCGCCGATGATCGCGCAATCCGGGCGAATCGACGTGTTTTCAGAGAAGTAGCGCGCGCCCGCCATGCTGGTTTCTTCGTCGGCGGTCGCCAGAATGTAGAGCGGTTTTTTCAGCTTCGTCACGTCCACGTCACGCAGCGCGTCGAGGATAAAGGCGAAGAAGCCTTTCATGTCGGCGGTGCCCAGGCCATAGAGCTTGTTGTCGTGCTCGGTCAGGGTGAACGGATCGCGCGTCCAGCGGCCATCGTCAAACGGCACAGTGTCGGTATGGCCGGCCAGCAGCAGGCCGCCCGCACCGGTTCCGGTGCTGGCGAGCAGGTTAAATTTGTGGCGTGTTCCGGGAACGGGCTGAACCTCAACGTTAAACCCAAGATCGCTAAACCAACCCGCCAGCAGATTGATTAAAGACTCATTGCTCTGATCCAGCGCTTCTTCCGTTGCGCTGATGGACGGAGTGGCAATCAGGGCGCGGTAGATCTCGATAAATGGCGGTAAGTTCATTTTCATTGTTGACACACCTTAGGTCGTGATAGTATCAATATTCATGCAATAAATGTGAATAAAAATACATTAACGTTGAGCATAAAGGAACCCGATGTTGAATACGCTGATTATAGGCGCTAGCGGTTATGCGGGCGCAGAGCTTGTAAGCTACGTGAATCGCCATCCACATATGACCATAACCGCTTTGACCGTGTCAGCGCAAAGCAATGATGCAGGAAAGTTAATTTCCGATTTGCATCCGCAGCTTAAGGGTCTTGTCGATCTGCCGCTGCAGCCCATGTCTGACATCAGCGAGTTTACCGACGGCGTCGACGTGGTGTTTTTAGCCACCGCGCACGAGGTCAGCCACGACCTGGCGCCGCAGTTCCTGGCGGCTGGCTGCGTGGTCTTCGACCTTTCCGGCGCGTTCCGCGTGAACGACGGTGCGTTTTACGAAAAATATTACGGCTTCACCCATCAGCATCCGGAACTGCTGGAAAAAGCGGTGTACGGACTGGCGGAGTGGAGCACAGATAAACTGAAAGAAGCGGACCTGATTGCCGTTCCGGGCTGCTACCCGACGGCGGCGCAGCTTTCCCTGAAGCCGCTGATCGACGCAGGCCTGCTGGATCTGAGCCAGTGGCCGGTGATCAACGCCACCAGCGGCGTGAGCGGTGCAGGACGCAAGGCCGCTATTTCCAACAGCTTCTGCGAAGTGAGCCTTCAGCCGTATGGCGTGTTTAATCACCGTCATCACCCTGAAATCACGACGCATCTGGGCGCGGACGTCATTTTCACGCCGCATCTGGGCAGCTTCCCGCGCGGGATCCTCGAAACCATTACCTGCCGCCTGAAAACGGGCGTGACCAAAGAGCAGGTTAACGAGGCCTTCACGCAGGCGTATGCGGATAAACCGCTGGTGCGCCTGTACGATAAAGGCGTGCCGGCGCTGAAAAACGTGGTCGGCCTGCCGTTCTGCGACATCGGCTTTGCCGTGCAGGGCGAGCATCTCATCGTTGTCGCCGCGGAAGATAACTTACTCAAAGGCGCTGCCGCACAGGCAATGCAGTGTGCAAATATTCGTTTCGGTTTCCCGGAAACGCAGGCTCTTATTTAAGGTGTGATGATGAACCCATTAATTATCAAACTCGGTGGTGTACTGCTGGACAGCGAAGAAGCACTGGAGCGTCTGTTTACCGCGCTGGTGAACTATCGCGAATCACACCAGCGTCCGCTGGTGATTGTGCACGGCGGCGGCTGCGTGGTGGATGAGCTGATGAAAGGGCTCAACCTGCCGGTGAAAAAGAAGAACGGCCTGCGCGTCACGCCTGCTGACCAGATTGACATCATTACCGGTGCGCTGGCGGGTACGGCGAACAAAACGCTGCTGGCGTGGGCGAAGAAACACCACATCGCATCCGTTGGCCTCTGTCTGGGCGATGGCGATAGCGTAAAAGTGACCCAGCTCGACGAAGAGCTCGGCCACGTTGGACTGGCGCAGCCGGGTTCACCTAAGCTGATTAACACGCTGCTGGAAGGGGGGTTCCTGCCGGTGGTGAGCTCTATCGGCGTGACCGAAGAGGGCGAGCTGATGAACGTCAACGCTGACCAGGCGGCGACGGCACTGGCGGCAACGCTGGGTGCAGATCTGATCCTGCTCTCCGACGTGAGCGGCATTCTGGACGGCAAAGGCCAGCGCATTGCGGAAATGACGGCTGAGAAAGCCGAGCAGCTGATTGCCCAGGGCATTATTACCGACGGCATGATCGTCAAAGTGAACGCCGCGCTGGATGCCGCACGCACGCTGGGCCGCCCGGTGGATATCGCCTCCTGGCGTCACGCGGAACAACTGCCGGCGCTGTTTAACGGCACGCCGATTGGCACGCGTATTCTGGCGTAATCGATTTAATGCCCGGCGGCGCTCTGCTTGCCGGGCCTACAAGACCGTAGGCCGGGTAAGCGAAGCGCCACCCGGCAGAACTAACGAATAAAGGAATCATGTTATGGCACTTTGGGGTGGGCGTTTTACACAGGCAGCGGATCAGCGGTTCAAACAGTTCAACGACTCTTTGCGCTTCGACTACCGCCTGGCCGAACAGGATATTGTCGGCTCTGTGGCCTGGTCCAGGGCGCTGGTGACGGTGGGCGTACTGACCGCCGACGAACAATTACAGCTGGAAGAAGCGCTGAACAATCTGCTGGAAGAGGTGCGTCTTAACCCGCAGCAGATCCTCGAAAGCGATGCTGAAGATATTCACAGCTGGGTGGAAGGCAAACTTATCGACAAAGTCGGCCAGCTGGGTAAAAAGCTGCATACCGGCCGCAGTCGTAACGACCAGGTCGCCACCGATCTGAAGCTGTGGTGCAAAGATACCGTTGGCGAACTGCTGGCGGCTAACCGCCAGCTGCAGAGTGCGCTGGTGGAGACCGCGCAGAACAACCAGGACGCGGTGATGCCGGGTTATACCCACCTGCAGCGCGCCCAACCGGTGACCTTCGCTCACTGGTGTCTGGCCTACGTCGAGATGCTGGCGCGTGACGAAAGCCGTCTGCAGGATACCCTGAAGCGTCTGGACGTCAGCCCGCTGGGCAGCGGCGCGCTGGCCGGTACGGCGTATGAAATCGACCGTGAGCAGCTGGCAGGCTGGCTGGGCTTTGCTTCCGCCACCCGTAACAGCCTGGACAGCGTGTCCGACCGCGACCACGTGCTGGAGCTGCTCTCCAATGCGTCTATCGGAATGGTGCATCTGTCGCGCTTTGCCGAAGACCTGATCTTCTTTAACTCTGGCGAAGCGGGCTTCGTCGAGCTCTCCGACCGCGTGACCTCAGGCTCCTCCCTGATGCCGCAGAAGAAAAACCCGGACGCGCTGGAGCTGATCCGCGGCAAATGTGGCCGCGTGCAGGGCGCGCTGACCGGCATGATGATGACCCTGAAAGGGCTGCCGCTGGCGTATAACAAAGACATGCAGGAAGACAAAGAAGGGCTGTTCGACGCGCTCGACACCTGGCTGGACTGTCTGCATATGGGCGCCCTGGTGCTGGACGGCATTCAGGTGAAACGTCCGCGCTGCCAGGAAGCGGCGCAGCAGGGCTATGCGAACTCTACCGAACTGGCGGATTATCTGGTGGCGAAAGGCGTACCTTTCCGTGAAGCGCACCACATTGTGGGTGAAGCGGTGGTGGAAGCCATTCGTCAGGGTAAACCACTGGAAGATCTGGCGCTGGCAGACCTGCAGAAGTTCAGCGCGGTTATCGGGGATGATGTGTATCCGATCCTTGCGCTGCAGTCTTGTCTGGATAAACGTGCCGCGAAAGGCGGCGTGTCGCCGAAGCAGGTGGCGCAGGCGATAGCGGATGCGAAAAACCGGTTGGTTTGATTTGGTTTGAACAGTGCGGGCTGGTGCCCTCACCCCGGCCCTCTCCCACGGGGAGAGGGAGCAAACACTAAAAATGGCAACTTCGGTTGCCATTTTGCTTTTATCCCCGGGCTCTTTTACGCAAAAAAAAAGCGGACCACGGGGTCCGCAAAAGTTCACGTTGGCTTTAGTTGTTCGAGTTTTGAGAGAAACTCGCTGACGGTGCGGGGACGTCAAGGGTCAAACACGTGCCGCCTCGTCTATGTGGTGTATTATTCAACAGAATGCTTGATAGGGATAATCGTTCGTTGCTATGCTATCTATCGCCATGAACTATCGTGGCGACGGAGGATGAATAATGAATATTCGTGATCTTGAATACCTGGTAGCGTTAGCCGAGCATCGTCACTTTCGCCGCGCGGCAGATTCCTGCCACGTCAGCCAGCCCACGCTGAGCGGTCAGATCCGCAAGCTGGAAGACGAGCTGGGCGTGATGCTGCTGGAGCGCACCAGTCGTAAGGTTCTGTTCACACAGGCAGGTCTGCTGCTGGTGGATCAGGCGCGCACCGTGCTGCGCGAGGTCAAAGTGCTCAAGGAAATGGCAAGCCAGCAGGGGGAGGCGATGTCCGGCCCGCTGCATATCGGCCTGATCCCAACCGTTGGCCCGTACCTGCTGCCGCACATCATTCCGATGCTGCACCAGACGTTCCCGAAACTCGAAATGTACCTGCATGAAGCGCAAACCCATCAGCTGCTGGCGCAGTTAGACAGCGGCAAGCTCGACTGCGCCATTCTGGCGCTGGTGAAAGAGAGTGAAGCCTTTATTGAAGTGCCGCTGTTCGATGAGCCGATGATGCTGGCGATCTATGAAGATCACCCGTGGGCGAACCGCGATCGCGTACCGATGGCCGATCTGGCCGGTGAAAAGCTGCTGATGCTGGAAGATGGTCACTGCCTGCGCGATCAGGCGATGGGCTTCTGCTTCGAAGCGGGTGCGGATGAGGATACCCATTTCCGCGCAACCAGCCTGGAAACGCTGCGTAATATGGTCGCGGCGGGAAGCGGTATTACGCTGCTGCCTGCGCTGGCCGTGCCGCGCGAGCGTAAGCGTGATGGCGTGGTTTATCTGCCGTGCATTAAGCCGGAGCCGCGTCGCACTATCGGCCTGGTGTATCGTCCGGGTTCACCGCTGCGTAGCCGCTATGAGCAGCTGGCAGAGGCCATCCGTGGTTCGATGGATGGCCATTTTGACAGCGCGTTAAAACAGGCGGTTTAAGCCGTTCAGCGCGGCTACCCGATAGGCTTCCGCCATGGTCGGGTAGTTAAAGGTGGTGTTAACGAAGTACTCAATGGTGTTACCACCGCCTTTCTGCTCCATTATCGCCTGGCCGATATGAATGATTTCCGCCGCGCGTTCACCAAAGCAGTGAATGCCGAGGATCTCTTTGGTCTCGCGGTGGAACAGGATCTTCAGCGTTCCCACGCTCATCCCCACGATTTGCGCCCGCGCCAGATGTTTAAACTGGGCACGTCCCACCTCGTAAGGCACCTTCATTGACGTCAGCTGCTGCTCGGTTTTCCCGACTGAACTGATTTCCGGGATGGTATAGATCCCCGTCGGAATATCTTCGATCAGGTGCGCCGTCGCTTCGCCTTTTACCAGCGCCTGTGCGGCGATGCGTCCCTGGTCGTAAGCGGCTGAGGCCAGGCTTGGGTAGCCAATCACGTCGCCGACCGCGTAAACGTGCGGCAGGGCGGTCTGATACATGCTGTTGACCTTCAGCTGACCGCGGCTGTCGGTTTCAAGCCCGATATTTTCCAGCTGCAGTGAATCGGTGTTGCCGGTACGACCGTTGGCGTACAGCAGACAGTCTGCTTTCAGCTTCTTACCGGACTTCAGGTGCATGATCACCCCGTCGTCGCAGCCTTCGATCTTCTCGTACTCTTCGTTGTGGCGAATCACCACGCCGCTGTTCCAGAAGTGGTAGGAGAGAGAGTCCGACATCTCCTGATCCAGGAACGCCAGCAGGCGGTCACGAGTGTTGATCAGGTCAACTTTGACGTCCATTCCGCGGAAGATCGACGCATATTCGCAACCAATGACCCCTGCGCCATAGATAATGACGTGGCGAGGCTCGTGGTGCAGGCTCAGAATCGAGTCGCTGTCGTAGACGCGCGGATGCGAGAAGTCCACGTCGGCCGGATGGTAAGGGCGTGAGCCGCAGGCGATCACAAATTTTTCAGCCGTGATGGTTTCAACCGAACCGTCGTGGCATTCGAGTGCCAGGGTGTGTTCATCCACAAAATGCGCGTTGCCCTGCAAAATTTCACAGTGGTTACGCTCATAAAATCCCTGACGCATGCGTGTCTGCTGGTTAATAACGGTATCCGCGTGATTCAGGATGTCAGCAAAGGATGAACGAAGAAGTCGGGAGTGGTCGCTGTAAAGAGGGTTCTGGTTAAATTCGATAATGCGGCTAACGGCGTGGCGGAGGGCTTTCGAAGGGATGGTGCCCCAGTGGGTGCAACCGCCGCCGACATTATGGTAGCGCTCGATGACCGCTACTCTGGCTCCCTGTTTCACCAGACCCATAGCAGCACCTTCGCCGCCGGGGCCGGAACCAATAACTATTGCGTCGTAATCGTAGGAATGTGGCATGGTAAGGCTTACCTGTTCTTATACATAAAAGCAACAGAATCATAACATCATTGGCAGAGTAACCCAATTATCGTTGTGCTTTTTTCCGGCAGTGGAGCACAAACCGCACGTAAACAATCATTCACAAAGCCAGGCAAACAGATTAATTTTATTCTCTGGTATAGTGCCATCAGGCCTTTGGAAGGATTCAACTATCGTGATGGGCGTAAGAGCACAACAAAAAGAGAAAACCCGGCGTTCGCTGGTGGAAGCCGCATTCAGTCAACTGAGTGCTGAGCGGAGTTTTGCCAGTTTGAGCCTGCGCGAAGTCGCACGCGAGGCCGGGATTGCGCCAACGTCCTTCTATCGTCATTTCCGTGATGTGGATGAACTGGGCCTGACTATGGTCGACGAGAGCGGTCTGATGCTGCGCCAGCTGATGCGCCAGGCGCGTCAGCGTATCGCCAAAGGGGGCAGCGTGATCCGCACCTCCGTATCGACCTTTATGGAATTTATCGGCAATAACCCCAACGCGTTTCGTCTGCTTCTGCGCGAGCGTTCGGGCACATCGGCGGCGTTTCGTGCCGCCGTCGCGCGTGAAATTCAGCACTTCATCGCGGAACTTGCCGACTATCTTGAACTCGAAAACCATATGCCGCGTGCGTTTACTGAAGCACAGGCCGAGGCGATGGTGACGATTGTTTTCAGCGCGGGTGCCGAAGCGCTGGATGTCAGCATTGAACAACGCAAACAGCTCGAAGAGCGACTGGTATTGCAGCTCAGGATGATCTCCAAAGGCGCGTACTACTGGTATCGCCGTGAACAAGAGAAACTGGCACATCAAACCGAAGAGTGAAGGTGAGTAATGAAACAGTCAGGTCAGGATAAAGGGACGCTGTTGCTGGCATTGATCGCTGGCTTATCCATTAATGGTACGTTTGCCGCTATTTTTAGCTCAATTGTTCCATTTTCGATTTTCCCGCTTATTGCGCTGGTGCTGACGGTTTACTGCCTGCATCAACGTTACCTGAACCGCACCATGCCGGTGGGGTTACCGGGGCTGGCCGCTGCCTGCTTTATTCTGGGCGTATTGCTGTATAGCACGGTGGTTCGCGCGGAGTATCCGGATATCGGCTCTAACTTCTTCCCTGCGGTACTGTCTGTGGCGCTGGTGTTCTGGATTGGCTCGCGCATGCGTAGCCGTAAGAGCCAGTTACCGGAGTAATGAATTTATTTGTAGGGCAGGTAAGCGAAGCGCCACCTGCCAAAAACGCCGGATGGCGCTACGCTTATCCGGCCTACAGATCACCGTGCGGTAAGTAAAACGCCGCACTCCATATGGTGCGTATACGGGAACTGATCGAACAGCGCCAGACGTTCAACCTTGTGCGTCTGGCCTAGTGTTTCGAGGTTCTTGCACAGCGTCTCCGGGTTACAGGAGATGTATAAAATACGCGGGTACGCCTGCACCATCTTCTCGGTTTCGCTGTCCAGGCCACTGCGCGGCGGGTCGACAAAAATCGTCTCACACTGGTAGCTTTTCAAATCGATCCCTTCCAGGCGGTTAAACTGGCGAACGCCGTTCATGGCCTGCGTGAACTCTTCCGCGGACATACGAACGATCTGCACGTTATCGATATGGTTAGCGGCAATGTTGTACTGCGCGGCAGCCACCGACGGCTTGGCGATTTCCGTTGCCAGAACGCGATCGAAATTACGCGCCAGCGCCAGCGAGAAGTTGCCGTTACCGCAGTAGAGCTCAAGCAGATCGCCCGTTGACCCTTCCGTCGCCTTCAGCGCCCACTCCAGCATCTGCACGTTCATCGCAGCGTTTGGCTGGGTGAAGCTGTTCTCGACCTGACGATACACCATCTCTTTACCTGCCACCGGCAGGCGCTCGTCGATGTAGTCCTGATCCAGCATGATTTTGGTTTTTGTCGCGCGGCCAATCAGGTGAACGTTGATGTTCTGCGCGCGCAGCGCATCGCGCAGCGCTTCTGCCTGCTCGCGCCACTCGTCATTGAGCGCTTTGTGGTACAGCAGGGAGACAATCGCCTGATTGCTTTGCGTGGTCAGGTAGTCAATCTGGAACAGCTTGTTACGCAGTACCGGATTGTTGCGCACGCCGTCCATCATCAGCGTCATCAACTGGTTAATGAGCTCGCTCGCTGCCGGAAAGCTGTCCACGCGAATACGGGACTTCGTCTGCTGATCGAAAATGATGTGGTACAGGTCGTCGCCGTCGTGCCAGATGCGGAATTCGGCGCGCATGCGGTAGTGGCTGACGGGAGAGCGGAACACCTCGGGAACGGGCGCGTTGAAAGGCGTCATCATACTTTGCAGGCGGACGACTTTCTCTGCCAGCTGCGCGTCGTACTGTTCTGTCGGGAGGTGTTCTGGGGTCATGATGCGTCCTGAGTGATAAAGAATTACGCGGGGATTGTAGGCATTGTTCAGGGGATGTCCAGATTTAATGGGCAATAGCTGTCTGGACATCCATACGTGTCTAATTGTAGCATTCTGTTTCCGGTCTCCTGAGAGTGAAAAGGGAATCCAGTGTAAATCTGGAGCTGACGCGCAGCGGTAAAGTCTGGCGGGATGAGTGTTGTAGACACTGTGAAAATGGGAAGTCTTCATCCTTATATAGCCACCTAGCCCGAAGACCTGCCGGGATCACGTCGCATTTGGTTTCATCATCGCGTGCTATTGATGAGGCCTGCGGCATCCTTCTTATATTGTGGATGCTTTAACAATGATTAAAAAAGTATCGCTGTTGACGGCGTTGTCCGTCACGGCATTTTCGGGCTGGGCGCAGGATAGCGCCGACTCGTTGGTGGTGACGGCAAATCGTTTTGAACAACCTGAAAAAACTATTCTGGCTGCAACCTCCGTTGTTACGCGTGCCGATATTGACCGTTGGCAATCAACCTCAGTCCTTGATGTTATGCGTCGCCTGCCCGGCGTGGATACGGCGCAAAATGGCGGGATGGGGCAACTCTCTTCTCTCTTTATACGTGGCACCAACTCCAGCCATGTCCTGATCCTTGTTGATGGGATCCGCCTTAACCAGGCGGGCATTACGGGGTCGTCCGATCTCAGCCAGTTCCCGATCTCCCTGGTGCAGCGTATCGAATATGTTCGTGGACCGCGTTCGGCGGTATACGGCTCGGACGCGATTGGCGGAGTCGTAAACATTATTACCACTCGCGCGAAGGACGGTACCACGCTGAATGCAGGTGTAGGGTCGCATGGTTACCAGAATTATGGCGGCAGTACTCAGCAAACATTGGGCGACAGCACGCGCGTCACGCTTGCGGGTGATTACACCTATACCAAAGGGTTTGATGTGGTTGCGGACGGCAACAATGGTGGCCTTGCCCAGACCGATCGCGACGGCTTTATGAATAAAACGCTCTATGGTGCAGTGGATCACGCATTCTCGGAGCAGTGGAGCGGATTTGTTCGCGGCTTTGGCTACAGCAACCGTACTGCCTACGACGGTTACTACAGTTCATTTACCCCTGACGTACTGGTCGATACCCGCCAGCTCTATAGTCAGACCTGGGATGCAGGATTGCGCTTCAATGATGACATCTTCCATTCACAGCTGCTCACCAGCTATAGCCACAGCAAGGACTATAACTACGACCCAAATTTGGGCCGCTACGATTCGACAGCCACCCTGGATGAAATCAAACAGTACAACGTCCAGTGGCTGAACTCCGTTGATGTTGGCCATGGAAACATTGGCGCGGGCGTTGACTGGCAGAAGCAGAGCACCGAGCCGGGTACAAACTACGTAACCAACGGCTACGACCTGCGTAACACCGGCGTTTACCTGACCGGGTTGCAGCAGTTTGGTGACTTCACTCTGGAAGGAGCGGTTCGCAGCGATGACAACTCTCAGTTCGGTCGCCATGGCACCTGGCAAAGTAGTGCGGCCTGGGAGTTCGTGGAGGGTTACCGCTTCGTTGCTTCTTATGGTACGGCCTATAAAGCACCGAATCTGGGTCAACTCTATGGTTTCTATGGCAATGACCATCTTGATCCAGAAGAGAGCAAGCAGTGGGAAGGTGCGTTTGAAGGCCTGACGGCCGGCGTGAGCTGGCGCGTCTCCGGCTACCGTAATGACGTCGATAATCTCATCGACTTCGATAATAACCTTCAGCAATATTACAACGTCGGTAAAGCGCGCATTAAAGGTGTGGAAGCGACAGCATCGTTTGATACGGGTCCGTTGACGCATACTGTTGGCTACGATTATGTGGATGCCCGCAATGCCGCAACCAACGAACTTCTGGACCGTCGTGCTAAACAGCAGGTGAAATATCAGCTCGACACGCAGATCTATGATTTCGACTGGAGCCTGACTTATCACTATCTCGGTACGCGTTACGACACTGACTTTGGTGCTTATCCGTCTGAGAAAGTAAAAATGGGCGGTGTCAGCCTGTGGGATGTCGCAGTTTCGTATCCTGTCACCTCACATCTCACAGTTCGTGGTAAAATAGCCAACCTGTTCGATAAAGATTACGAGACAGTTTATGGCTACCAAACTGCAGGACGGGAATACACCTTGTCTGGCAGCTACACCTTCTAATCCGCGTCCCACCGTGCTGGTGTTTGATTCCGGCGTCGGTGGGCTTTCGGTCTATGATGAGATTCGGCATCTCCTGCCGGATCTCCATTACATCTACGCCTTCGATAACGTCGCTTTCCCGTATGGGGAAAAGAGCGAAGATTTTATTGTTGAGCGTGTGGTTGAAATCGTCACCGCGGTACAAAAGCGCTATCCCCTTGCGCTGGCCGTCATCGCCTGTAATACGGCGAGCACCGTTTCTCTTCCCGCCCTGCGTGAAAAATTCCAGTTCCCGGTTGTGGGTGTCGTTCCTGCGATAAAGCCTGCCGCGCGCCTGACGGCGAACGGCATTGTGGGTTTGCTGGCAACGCGAGGCACGGTAAAGCGTCCTTATACCCGCGAGCTGATCGACCGTTTTGCCAACGAATGCCAGATTGCGATGCTGGGTTCGGCTGAGCTGGTGGAGATGGCTGAAGCGAAGCTGCATGGAAAGGCGGTATCACTCGACGAGCTGCGTCGTATTCTTCGTCCGTGGCTGCGCATGCCTGAACCCCCGGATACCGTTGTGCTGGGCTGCACCCACTTCCCGCTATTACAGGAAGAGCTATTAGAGGTATTGCCGGAGGGGACGCGCCTGGTGGATTCCGGTGCGGCTATCGCTCGTCGTACGGCCTGGCTGCTGGAACATGAAGCGCCGGATGCGAAATCTACCGATGCGAATATCGCGTTTTGTATGACCATCACGAAAGAGACTGAGCAACTTTTACCCGTTTTACGCCGTTATGGCTTTGAAACGCTCGAAAAACTGGCGCTGTAGCACGGTTTTGAGCAAAAAAGAGACGGTTGAAAGTTTTTTTTAAAAGAGGGGTTGTCAACGTCTGAGAACTCCCTATAATGCGCCTCCACTGACACGGAACAACGGCTTACAGGCCGCCGGGTTAGCGGGGTTCAGAGATGAACACCTGCAGAGAAAAGCAAAAATAATCGCTTGACTCTGAATGAGGAAAACGTAATATACGGGACCTCGCAACGGTGAGCTTAACGCCGCGTTGCAACTGCTCTTTAACAATTTATCAGACAATCTGTGTGGGCACTCAAAGTGACATGGATTCTTAATGTCTTCGGACAATAAATGAATACCAAGTCTCTGAGTGAACATACGTAATTCATTACGAAGTTTAATTCACGAGCATCAAACTTAAATTGAAGAGTTTGATCATGGCTCAGATTGAACGCTGGCGGCAGGCCTAACACATGCAAGTCGAGCGGTAACACAGGGAGCTTGCTCCTGGGTGACGAGCGGCGGACGGGTGAGTAATGTCTGGGAAACTGCCTGATGGAGGGGGATAACTACTGGAAACGGTAGCTAATACCGCATAACGTCGCAAGACCAAAGAGGGGGACCTTCGGGCCTCTTGCCATCAGATGTGCCCAGATGGGATTAGCTAGTAGGTGGGGTAACGGCTCACCTAGGCGACGATCCCTAGCTGGTCTGAGAGGATGACCAGCCACACTGGAACTGAGACACGGTCCAGACTCCTACGGGAGGCAGCAGTGGGGAATATTGCACAATGGGCGCAAGCCTGATGCAGCCATGCCGCGTGTATGAAGAAGGCCTTCGGGTTGTAAAGTACTTTCAGCGGGGAGGAAGGTGTTGTGGTTAATAACCTCAGCAATTGACGTTACCCGCAGAAGAAGCACCGGCTAACTCCGTGCCAGCAGCCGCGGTAATACGGAGGGTGCAAGCGTTAATCGGAATTACTGGGCGTAAAGCGCACGCAGGCGG
>NZ_JAWNDF010000012.1:0-100923 GCF_034106865.1 Enterobacter sp. 237C8
GCCGGAGAGATCCTGCTCGGTAAGAAAGGCGCGGCTGGTGATATATCCCCGGCTGATATACCAGTCAGAAATACGGGCGAGAAGCTCCGTTATTTTCGCCATATCCAGACACCGGCCCTGCCACGGCGCAACCAGGGCCTGCCGGGTTTTCGGGGAAATGAGGGTCGTGCCGGAAAGGGTAATGGTATCAATGGTGAAGCAGGGCCCGGCGCCGGCTGCAGGCAGAGGTCTGGCAGGCGCGGGGCGAGGGATACTCCGCTCCAGCTCTTCACGCTGTTGCTGGTTCTGTAATAAAAGCTGCTGCTGTTGCTGCTGAATAGTATCGCGATCGGCTGGCGACAAGGGCGCAGCGTTAATGCTTGCTGAAAAAAGCGCACCCGATAAGATAAAAATAATATAATTTGCTAATGAAATTATTCTTCTTTCTATTTTATTGCTATTCATCCATGCCACAAAATTTATTCGCAATTAATATTTTCGAAATATAAGAGCATTCTTAATGCGAGTATATCTAATTTACGTTAAGGCGAAGCAAATAAAATATTTTTTCAGAAAAATGAGAGGTGGATTAAGAAAAAATAAGAAGTGATTTAACTACCCCTTAAATCTTGAGTTAGCCGTAATACACTAGCTGTGAAGACGAAACGTTTTTCTCCATTCCGCAGGGCTCACCCCAAAACGCGCCTTAAACTGCTGTCGCCAGGTGACGGCGGAATTAAATCCCACCAGTTCGGCCACGCGCTCAATCGGCATATTTCCGGCTTCAAGCAGGAGCTGGCTGCGCCGCAGGCGTTCGGCGGTAAGCCAGTCGGCGACGCTCATCCCCGTGGCTTGAATAAAATGACGGGTCAGGGTGCGGCGGCTCATCGAAACCACCTCCGCCAGCGAGTCCAGGCTATGCGGTTCGGTGATGTGCTGCTGCAGATAGTCGATCAGGCAGTTAATGCGTCCGTCGCGGGTATCTTTGGGTACCGGCTGGGCGATGAACTGCGCCTGACCGCCCTCGCGGTGGGGCGGAACAATCATCCGACGGGCAATCTGGTTGGCGACCACGCTGCCAAAGCGCTGACGAATGATATACAGGCAGCAGTCCAGCGCCGCCGCGGTTCCGGCGGAGGTGATGATATTGCCGTCATCCACGTAGAGCGCATTGATATCCAGCTGAACGTGCGGGAAGAGCGACTGGAACTGATGTTCGAACTCCCAGTGGGTGGCCGCACGTTTGCCGTCGAGGAGCCCCGCCCAGGCCAGCACAAACGACCCCAGACACAGCCCGACGATTTCCGCGCCGTTGTCTCTCGCCTGCACCAGGCTGTCGAGCAGCGTCTGGGGCGGTCGTTCAAGGACGTGCTGCCAGTAGGGAACGACGACAATATCGGCCTGACCAATGGCGGTGTAGTCCTGCGTGGCGTTGAGGGCAAATCCGTCTTTTGAGGTGAGAAAACCCGGCATTTCGGCGCAGATCGTCACGCTAAAGCGCTTTTCGCCGGAGACCGAATCGCCAAACAGAATGCAGGGAACGGAGTAGTGGAACGGGCTGAACCCGTCTACCGCGACAATCGCGACGTTGATTAGCGACATCAGTTCCTCCTTTCCCTTTAACGCACTCAGAATATAACGGTTTCGCCATCCTGGGGAATGCTCACTGCGTCACTCACCTGATTGGCTTCAACGTACTCACGCAGCGCGCTGCGGGTCAACAGGCAGTGGTTAATCGCCTCCATATGGATCGCCACAATGCTGGCCTGCGGCAGCAGGAAATGAACGTTGAGCACGTCCTCCTGCCCCATAATAATGGGCCCAAAACCAATAACGTGGGCATAGCCCGCGTTCAGCACCACCACGTCCGGCTGGTGCTTTTGCAGATCGACCGCCACCTCGTCACGCCAGACGGTATCCCCGGCAAGATAGAGCGTCTTCTCATCGGGATGACGCAGCACCACGCCGCAGGCCTCGCCCAGCCGCTCCGCCAGCTCCGGCACGGCGTAAGCGCGATCGGTGCCGTGCTGCCCGCCGTGGGTTTTCGTAATCTGAATATCGCCGAAGAAGGTCGCGTCGGTCATGACCGTCAGGTTGCTGAATCCCTGGCTTCGCAGCAGCGCGGCGTCACGATCGTTTTGCACGTAGATCGGTTTGTCTTTGGCGATCAGCTCCGCCGCGGTGCGATCCCAGTGATCGTCATGGGTATGGGTGACGATCACCGCGTCGGTATCCAGCAGCGTGTTGACGTCAACGGGGAGTTCGACCGTCGGGTTACGACGTTCGGCATACGCCGTGCCGGGAAAGCCCGGATAAGCCCCCTTCGGGGCCAGCATCGGGTCGATTAAAAGACGTTTTCCGGCGTAGGAAATCAGCTGGGTGGCGTTGCGAATATGGGTAATGTTCATGGGCTATCCTCCGGTTGGTGTGATAAGGAGGATAGCCATCCGTCACTATTGGCGCTGTGGGCTAAAGGGCGATTACCGATGGAATCGGGCCAATTCAAGACACCGCGTTTTCTGCCGGTTCCCTTACCAGCCCGGCACTGCCCCGCCGTTAAAGATCGTCTCAGCCGCTTTTGCCACTTCAGGCGACTGATACGACTGGATAAACGTCTTCACGTTCTCCGCGTCCTTGTTGTCTTCGCGCGTCACCACGATGTTCACGTACGGCGAGTTTTTGTCTTCAATAAAGACGCTGTCATGCACCGGCGACAGCCCGGTTTGCTGAATATAGGTGGTGCTGATAATGGCGACATCCACTTTCGGGTCGTCCAGCACGCGCGGCAGCTGCGCCCCTTCCAGCTCCATAATTTTCAGCTGTTTAGGATTGGCGGTAATATCCAGCGCCGTCGGCAGCAGCCCGGTGCCCGGCTTCAGGGTAATGAGCTTCTCCTTTTGCAGCAGCAACAGCGCGCGGCCAAGGTTGGTCGGGTCGTTTGGAATGGCAATCGTCGCCCCGTCCTTCAGGTCAGAGACGGATTTAATTTTGCGGGAATAGCCGGCCATCGGAAAAACAAAAGTGTTCGCCACGGCCACCAGCTTGTAGCCATGCGCCTTGTTATCCTCAGCGAGGAACGGGCGATGCTGGAAGACGTTGGCATCCAGTTCTCCCTGGTTGGTGGCATCGTTGGGCAACAGCGAGCCGCTGAAGCCGACCAGCTCCACGTCCAGGCCATATTTCTCTTTTGCCACCTTTTTGGCGACTTCCGCCACGTCCTGTTCAGCGCCGTTGATGACGCCCACTTTAATGTGTTTGGCATCGCTGCCACTTTGATCGCACCCTGCCAGCAGCAGGCCAGCAAGTACCAGAGCACCCAATCGACGTTTCACAAGACAGTTCCTTTTGCTAAATGTTGTAGTGACTATATCGACAACGAGGCGGTGAAATAAAAACCGAAAAAGAATCAATAAGAAGGATAAGTTATATGCGGGTTTTGCCGGGTGGCGCTGCGCTTACCCGGCCTACAGATCCGGGGCTTAAAGCGCTTTCGCCAGATAATGCCGCTGCATGCCCGGATAAGGATAATCCTGCAAAGACATTTGCAGCTGGTACCCCTGTTTTTCATAGAACGGGCGCGCCTGGAAGCTGGCGGTATCGACCAGCGCGTGCTTGCAGCCTTTGCGTCTGGCTTCCTCTTCGGCCGTTTTGATGAGCTGGCTGCCCACGCCGGATCCGCGCACGGTCTCGCTGACCCAGAGATAGTCGATATTCAGCCAGTCGCCTTTACGCACCCCAATTAGCCCGCCGAGCATGATACCTTTATCGTCTCGTACGTAAACGCCAATGTCGCCGCTAAAGGTCGCCATATCCAAAAATTGCCCGTTATAGGCTCTTAACCCCACAAATAACTCTTCTTTTTCAGCGGGCGTTACATTATTTGTTATGCTCAGGTGCATTTTTCTCTCCTTATTTTCTATGCAATCTGAATATCTCACAGCTTAACCTCCACAAAAACTCCTCATTCCCTCCATTTTTTAAATACGGAAACATTCCCTCAATATCTAAATAAAAAAGGCCTTTCCAATACGCACCCAAAACGTATACTGAGAACGATCATTCTCACTTTTACACGGTAGCCGACGATGAGTACGAAACTGGAAGAACGACAAAAACAACGTCAGGACGAGATCATCACCGCCGCGCGTCGCTGCTTTCGCGCCAGCGGATTTCACGCCGCCAGCATGTCGCAGATAGCCAGCGAAGCGAAGCTCAGCGTCGGGCAAATTTACCGTTATTTCAGCAACAAAGACGCGATTATCGAAGAGATGATCCGCCGAATCATCGACTCACGCATTGAGGAGATGCAGGGTAAAACCCTGGTGGAAGGGATGCCGCAGGCGCTCGCCTGGCGACAGACCCTCAACGAAGATGATGATGCCCTGATGCTGGAAATGTCCGCTGAGGCCACGCGTAATCCGCAGGTGGCGACGATGCTGATCGAAGCCGAATCGCGCATGTTCGCCAACGCCTGCGCGCACCTGAAAAAGCAGTTTCCCCACCTGAGCGACGAGCATATTCGCTGCTGCGTGGAGATTACCGCCGTGATGATTGAGGGGACGATTTATCGTCGATTAACCCCCTTAAAAGTCCCGTCAGAACAATTAGAACCCCTTTATCAGGATATTTTAAATATGCTTTTCTCTGCGAAGTAATCGCATATGAATAATTAGCGGGAATAAGTAATTCCCCTTTTTTACATTTCTGGCTCAGCCAGAGATGCGGTATCGCTGTGCCTTTAAATAGCCCTCCTCCCCGTTAAGCCATTAACGGGGCTGGTGTCGTTCACCCTGGAAAAAGATTATGAAAAACATAACAACCTCCATCGCGGCATTATTTCTCCTGACCGGGTGCGATAATGCGCAAACATCTGCTCCCCAGCGTCCTCTTCCGGATGTGGGGATTGTCACCCTCATGAGCCAGCCGGTGTCCGTCGTCAGCGAGCTGACCGGCCGCACCACCGCCGCCATGAGCGCCGAAGTGCGCCCGCAGGTGGGCGGCATTATCCAGAAGCGGCTGTTCACCGAAGGCGATACCGTGAAAGCCGGGCAGGCGCTGTATCAAATTGACCCTTCCAGCTACCGCGCGGCGTTTGATGAAGCCGCCGCTGCGCTGAAGCAGGCTCAGGCGCTGGTAGCGGCCGACTGCCAGAAGGCCCGGCGCTATGCGCAGCTGGTGAAAGACGACGGCGTGTCGCGCCAGGACGCAGAGGACGCGAAGTCCACCTGCGCGCAGGACAAGGCCAGCGTCGAGTCAAAGAAGGCCGCGCAGGAGAGCGCGCGCATTAACCTCAACTGGACCACCGTTACCGCGCCGATTGCCGGACGCATCGGCATCTCCTCCGTCACGCCCGGCGCGCTGGTGACCGCCCAGCAGGATACCGCGCTCGCCACCGTTCGCGGGCTGGACAGCATGTACGTCGACTTAACCCGTTCCAGCACCGATCTGCTGCGTTTACGCAGGCAAACCCTCGCCACCAATAGCGATACGCTAAGCGTGTCCTTAATCCTCGAAGACGGCAGCACCTACAGCGAGAAAGGCCGTCTGGCGTTAACCGAAGTGGCGGTGGATGAATCAACCGGCTCGGTCACGCTGCGCGCCGTCTTCCCGAACCCGCAGCATCAGCTCCTGCCGGGGATGTTCGTTCGCGCCAGGGTGGATGAAGGCATCATGAACGACGCGATCCTCGCGCCGCAGCAGGGCATCACCCGCGACGCCAAAGGCACCGCCACCGCGCTGGTGGTGAATGCCAGCAATAAGGTCGAGCAGCGTCAGCTGGAGACGGGCGACACCTACGGCGACAAATGGCTGGTACTGAGCGGCCTCAAGGCGGGCGATAAGCTGATTGTGGAAGGCACCGACAAAGTGACCGCCGGGCAGGAAGTGAAGGCCGAAGAGATGAAAGCTGCGGGAGGACAAGCCTGATGTTTTCCCGCTTCTTCGTTCGTCGCCCGGTCTTTGCCTGGGTTATCGCCATTCTTATCATGCTCGCCGGGATGCTGGCGATCCGCACGCTGCCGGTGGCGCAGTACCCGGACGTCGCCCCGCCGTCGATCAAAATCTCCGCCACCTACACCGGTGCCTCCGCGCAGACGCTGGAAAACAGCGTGACGCAGGTGATCGAGCAGCAGCTCACCGGGCTGGATAACCTGCTCTACTTCACCTCCACCAGCAGCTCGGACGGGTCGGTAAGCATTACCGTCACCTTCGAGCAGGGAACCGACCCGGACACCGCGCAGGTACAGGTGCAGAACAAAGTTCAGCAGGCGGAATCGCGCCTGCCGACCGAGGTGCAGCAGTCCGGCATTACCGTCGAGAAATCGCAGAGCAACTTCCTGCTGATCATGGGCGTGTACGACAAAACCGACACCGCCAGCAGCTCGGATATCGCCGACTGGCTGGTGAGCAATATGCAGGACCCGCTGGCGCGCGTGGAGGGCGTCGGCAGCCTGCAGGTGTTCGGGGCGGAATACGCGATGCGCATCTGGCTTGACCCGGCGAAGCTGGCGTCCTACTCGCTAATGCCTTCCGACGTGCAGAGCGCGATTGAAGCCCAGAACGTGCAGGTCTCCGCCGGTAAAATCGGCGCGCTGCCCTCGTCGAACGCCCAGCAGCTGACCGCCACCGTCCGCGCCCAGTCGCGCCTGCAAACGGTCGATCAGTTTAAAAACATCATCGTGAAGAGCCAGTCCAGCGGCGCTATCGTGCGCATCAGCGACGTCGCCCGCGTGGAGATGGGCAGCGAAGATTATACCGCCACCGCGAAGCTCAACGGCCACCCGGCGGCGGGTATGGCGGTCATGCTCTCACCGGGTGCGAACGCGCTCAACACTGCGACGGCGGTAAAAGACAAGATCGCCGAGTTCAAAAAGTCGATGCCGGAAGGCTACGACGTGGCCTACCCGAAAGACAGCACCGAGTTCATCAAGATCTCCGTTGAGGACGTGATTCAGACCCTGTTCGAAGCCATTATCCTCGTGGTGGTGGTGATGTACCTGTTCCTGCAAAACATCCGCGCGACGCTGATCCCGGCGCTGGCGGTACCTGTCGTTCTGCTGGGCACGTTTGGCGTGCTGGCGCTGTTCGGCTACTCCATCAATACCCTGACGCTGTTTGCGATGGTGCTGGCGATCGGGCTCCTGGTGGATGACGCGATCGTGGTGGTGGAAAACGTCGAGCGTATTATGCGCGACGAAGGCCTGCCCGCGCGGGAAGCCACCGAAAAATCGATGGGCGAAATCTCCGGCGCGCTGGTTGCCATTGCGCTGGTGCTTTCTGCCGTATTCCTGCCGATGGCCTTCTTCGGCGGCTCCACCGGGGTGATTTACCGTCAGTTCTCGGTCACCATTATTTCGGCGATGTTCCTCTCCGTGGTGGTGGCGTTGACCCTGACGCCGGCACTCTGCGGCTCGATTCTGAGCCACACGGCGCCGCACAAAAAGGGCTTCTTCGGCGCGTTTAACCGCTTCTACAGCAGGACCGAGCGCGGCTATCAGAACAAGGTGCTGCGCGCCCTGCGCCGTTCCGGCGGCATGCTGGTTATCTATGCCCTGCTCTGCGGCGCGATGGGCTTCGCCATGCTTAAGCTGCCGGGCAGCTTCCTGCCAACGGAAGATCAGGGCGAAATCATGGTGCAGTACACCCTGCCAGCGGGCGCAACGACGGTACGTACCGCCGAAGTCAGCCGCCAGGTGCGCGAGTGGTTCCTCACGAAAGAAAAAGCCAATACCAACGTGATCTTCACCATTGAAGGCTTCAGCTTCAGCGGCAGCGGCCAGAACGCCGGGATGGCGTTTGTCTCCCTGAAAAACTGGTCCGAACGTAAAGGCGATGAGAATACCGCGCAGGCCATCGCCCTGCGCGCCACGCAGGAGCTGAGCACCATCCGCGATGCGACGATCTTTGCCATGACGCCGCCCGCGGTTGACGGTCTGGGCCAGAGCAACGGCTTTACCTTTGAGCTGATGGCAAGCGGCGGCACCGACCGCGACGCGCTGCTGAAGCTGCGTAACCAGCTGATTGGCGAGGCCAATCAGGACAGCTCGCTGCACGCCGTGCGCGCCAACGATCTGCCGCAGATGCCGCAGCTTCAGGTGGATATCGATAACAACAAGGCCGTGTCGCTGGGGCTGTCCCTGAGCGACGTTACCAACACCCTCTCCAGCGCCTGGGGCGGGACCTACGTGAACGATTTTATCGACCGCGGCCGCGTGAAAAAGGTCTACATCCAGGGCGACAGCGACACCCGCGCCGTGCCGTCGGATCTCAACAAATGGTTTGTGCGCGGCAGTGACAGCACCATGACCCCGTTCTCCGCCTTTGCCACCACCCGCTGGGAGTACGGCCCGGAAAGCCTGGTGCGCTACAACGGCTCGGCGGCGTATGAGATTCAGGGTGAAAACGCCAGCGGCGCCAGCTCCGGCACGGCGATGGGCAAAATGGAGCAGCTGGCAAACAGCCTACCGTCCGGCAGCACCTGGGCGTGGAGCGGTTTGTCGTTGCAGGAAAAACTGGCGAGCGGTCAGGCGATGAGCCTGTATGCCCTCTCCATCCTGGTGGTGTTCCTGTGCCTGGCAGCGCTGTATGAGAGCTGGTCGGTGCCGATTTCGGTCATCCTGGTGATCCCGCTTGGCGTGCTGGGCGCGGCCATGGCCGCCTCGCTGCGCGGCCTGAACAACGACGTTTACTTCCAGGTGGCGCTGCTCACCACTATCGGCCTGTCGTCGAAGAACGCGATCCTGATTGTCGAGTTTGCCGAAGCCAAAGTCGCTGAAGGGTACTCTCTGACGCGCGCCGCACTGCGTGCCGCCCAGACGCGTCTGCGGCCGATCATCATGACCTCGCTGGCGTTTATCGCAGGGGTTACGCCGTTGGCCGTGGCAACCGGTGCAGGCGCCAACAGCCGCGTGGCAATTGGTACCGGCATTATCGGCGGGACGCTGGCCGCGACGCTGCTGGCGATCTTCTTCGTCCCCTTATTCTTTGTACTGGTGAAACGACTGTTCTCCGGTAAACACGCGAACCGGAGGTCATAATGTTTCGTGTATCTGTTTTAGCGCTAGCCCTGCTGAGCGCGGGTTGTGTATCGTTAGATCCAACGTATCAACGCCCGGACGCGCCCGTCCCGGCAACCTTGCCCGGCGCGCACGGCGAAGCCACCGCCATGGTGAGCCAGTGGCAGCAGGTAATGAACGATGCGCGGCTGAAAAGCGTGGTGACGATGGCGCTTAACAGCAACCGCGACGTGCAAAAAGCGATTGCCGATATCGACGCCGCCCGCGCACAGTACGGTGAAACGCGCTCGTCCCTGTTCCCGACGGTGGACGCCGAGCTGAGCCACACCCGCAGCCGCACGCTGGCAAGCGGCGTCGCGACAAGCGATGAAGCCAACGGCGCGGTCTCCAGCTTCGAGCTGGATCTGTTTGGCCGCAACCAGAGCCTCTCCCGCGCCGCGCGTGAAACCTGGCTTGCCAGCGAGTTCACCGCGCAGAACACGCGCCTGACGATGGTCAGCGAGCTGACCACGGCCTGGGTGACGCTGGCGGCGGATAACAGCAACCTGGCGCTGGCAAAATCCACGATGGAGAGCGCGGCAAACTCGCTGAAGATTGTGAAGCGCCAGCAGGAAGTGGGCGTGGCGGCCGCCACGGACGTCAGCGAAGCGATGGCGGTGTATCAGCAGGCGCGCGCCAGCGTCGCGAGCTACCGGACGCTGGTGATGCAGGACAAAAATGCCCTTAATCTGCTGGCGGGCGATACGGTGCCGGACAACCTACTCCCCGGCACGCTGGAGAGCCTGAGCGACAACGCCATCACGCTGATCCCGGCGGGCGTCAGCTCCAGCACCCTGCTGCGTCGCCCGGATATTCAGGAGGCCGAGCATAATCTGCTGAGCGCCAACGCCAACATCGGCGCGGCGCGGGCCAACTTCTTCCCGACGATTTCGCTGACCGCCAGCGCGGGCGTCGGCAGCGATTCGCTCTCCTCCCTGTTCAGCCACGGGATGAAGGTCTGGTCGTTCGCGCCGTCCATCACCCTGCCGCTGTTCAGCGGCGGGAACAACCTGGCGCAGCTGCGCTACGCGGAAGCGGAGAAGAAAGGGCTGATCGCCACCTATGAGAAAGCCATCCAGAGCGCGTTTAAGGACGTGGCCGACGCGCTGGCGCGACGAGAAACCCTGAGCGAACAGCTCGACGCCCAGCGCGAATACGTCGCGGCGGAGCAAAAAACGCTGGACGTGGCAACGCGCAGCTATAAGGCGGGCGCGGGGGATTATCTGACGGTACTGACCGCGCAGCGGTCGCTGTGGTCGGCGCAGGAATCGCTGATCGCGCTGCAGCAAACCGACCTGGAAAACCGCATCACGCTGTGGCAGTCGCTGGGGGGCGGTATTCAGTAGCGCTTGCCGGGAAGTTCATGACAGGCGGTGAAGAGAAAATTCATACTTTCGGCTGGCGTCGCTACACTGAATGTAACGATATATTTCATGGGAAGCATGTGACTTCTAAAGGGGGTTGTTGATGAAAGCTGCGCACCTGGTCTGCCTGCTGGTTTGTCTGCTCTTCGCCGCGTTTGTCCATGCTCAGGAAAAGGATGACCCCGCGAAAGAGGCGCAAATAAAGCAGCAGGTCCTTAAAGATATTAAGAAAACCTGTACGCCACAGAAAAAGCAGAGCGATAAAGCCTGGCAGGAGATGATTTTGTCGTCCGAGGCCAATCAGCTGCTGATTAAAAATGCCATCACCGCCGTGAAGCGCGACAACCTGGATGCCTACTGGGGGGCGATTGGTCAGGTGGATTGTATGGAAGATTATTGAGAGCTGGAAACGTGCTTCTCGCCGGGTGGCGGCTGCGCCTTACCCGGCCTACACAACATTTTTAACGCTTACGCACGTCTGGAATGATCAAATCCCCGCGCAAAACATAGGACCCGAGCATCTGCGTTTTCTCCGTCAGCCAGCTCACAATGCGCGCCGCCATCGCGTCCATGGAATATTCAATCGCCGGGATCACCGGAATACCCGGCAGGTGCAGCGATCCGGCAAGGCTGAAGACCATAATGTCGTCCGGCACCGATTTATTAAACGCCTGCAGCTGCGGGATCACCCGCTGGGCTTCCTGCTCGTCCGCCACCAGCAGCGCGTTGAAGTTCAGGGTGCTGGCGTTGTTAAGCAGCTCCTGCAGCGCAACGGATGAAGAAGTCGCGTCCATAAAGACCAGGTTGCGATTAAAAGGCAGGAAATTTTTCTCCAGCGCGTGCTTGTAGCCGAGCAGCACCTGGTCGGCAAAACCGCTGCCGTGGGGGTGGATCAGCGCAATCTGGCGACGCCCCTGGCTGGTGAGGTAGTTACAGGCGGTTTCGGCGGCAAAGGCGTGATCGAACTGGATGCTGTTGGAATTATCAGATTCCATGCAGTCCACCAGAATGACGTTGTCCATATCCACGTCCAGCGGGAAACGGGCGCCAATCACCAGGATATCATCGCAGAGTCCGCAGGAGAGTTCTTCAAGGGCGTGCATCACTTCCGCTTTGCTGTGCGCGAAGCGCAGCAGGAGGTGTTTTTGATGCTGGCTGAGCTGTTTTTCCAGCGCGTAGAGATATCCGGTGGTCTGGTTAATATTTTCCTGCGCGCAAATGACTCCAATGCAGCCCGTCGACTGGCTCAGCAGCGACTGGGCAATCACGTTGGGACGATAGTTCAGCTCATCCACGGCCTTCAGAACGGCCTGACGGCTGGCTTCCTTAACGCCACGCGACCCGCTCAACACTCGCGATACCGTGGCTTTAGACACCCCGGCAAGACGTGATACATCATTGATTGTCGACATCTCTTTCCCCTGGCAGGCTTACCTCGCGCCTGCAAATTCCATCACCGCTTCGGCTCACATTATAGCCAGAACGGAGTATATCCGTTTCCGTTTTCCATGGAAACCGATTTTCCGCTTCCACTCAAAATGATGTAAAAACAGCCAAATTATGTGACCCACATCCGGTTAATTAGCCTCATAAGTAAGGGATCTTGATGGTTGTCACACTTCTGTCTTTTATGAATGGAAACCGGTTTCCGTATAATGTCCAATCATCCTCGCAATAACTTTTTACATTTAGAGGATGGTTGTCGATGTTCAAGATTATGCTGTGCTGCTCTGCCGGGATGTCCACCAGCCTGTTGGTCAGCAAAATGGTCGATGTCGCGAAAGAGCGTGGTTTGCCGGTGAAGATTGATGCGTACGGTGTTTCCGAATTTGATACGCAGTTTCCGCAATACCAGGTTGTCCTTCTCGGACCGCAAGTGAAATACATGTTAAAGACACTCTCAGACAAGGCGGCTACGAAAGGCATTCCGGTGCAGCCCATCGATATGATGGACTACGGCATGCAGCGTGGCGATAAAGTACTGGACTATGCTCTGTCGCTCATCGAAGCGGCACACTAAAAGGTGTTCACATGAGTTCGTTATATCAATCCATGGTCGCGGTGATTGAGCAGTCAATTACCCCGCTGGCCGCCAAGCTGGGCCAGCAAAAGTATGTGATTGCCATCCGCGACGGCTTTACCGCCGCGCTGCCGTTTATGATCATCGGCTCGTTTATGCTGGTGTTCATCTTCCCGCCTTTCTCGGGGGATACCACCAACAGCTTTGCCCGCGGCTGGCTGGATTTCTCCCAGACCTATCGCGAACAGCTGATGCTGCCGTTTAACCTCAGCATGGGCGTGATGACCTTCTTCATTTCGGTGGGAATTGGGGCAAGCCTGGGGCGTCAGTTTAACCTCGACCCGGTGATGTCCGGCCTGCTGGCCTTTATGGCCTTCCTGCTGGTCGCCGCGCCGTATGCCGACGGCAAGATCTCGACCCAGTATCTCTCCGGTCAGGGCATCTTCACCGCGCTGATCACCGCCATTTACGCCACCCGCGTCTACGCGTGGCTGAAGCAGAACAACGTGACCATTCGCCTGCCGAAGGAAGTGCCAACCGGCGTGGCGCGCTCGTTTGAGATCCTGATCCCGGTGATGGTGGTGATCGGCACGCTGCATCCGCTGAACCTGTTCATCGAAGCGCAGACCGGGATGATTATCCCGCAGGCGATCATGCACCTGCTGGAGCCGCTGGTGTCCGCGTCTGACTCCCTGCCCGCCATTCTGCTCTCCGTGCTGCTGTGTCAGATCTTCTGGTTCGCCGGTATTCACGGCTCGCTGATCGTCACCGGCATCATGAACCCGTTCTGGATGGCGAACCTCTCGGCAAACCAGGCGGCGCTGGCGGCCGGCGCGGCGCTGCCGCACGTTTACCTCCAGGGCTTCTGGGATCACTACCTGCTGATTGGCGGCGTAGGCTCTACCCTGCCGCTGGCGTTCCTGCTGCTGCGCAGCCGCGTTACCCACCTGCGCACCATCGGCAAAATGGGCGTGGTGCCAAGCTTCTTCAACATCAACGAACCGATCCTGTTCGGCGCGCCGATCATCATGAACCCGATGCTGTTTATCCCGTTCGTGTTCGTTCCGCTGGTCAACGCCTGCCTGGCGTACGCGGCAACCAAACTCGGCTGGCTGGCGCAGGTCGTCTCGTTAACCCCGTGGACCACCCCTGCACCGATTGGCGCCTCGTGGGCGGCAAACTGGGCGCTCAGCCCGGTGGTGATGTGCCTGGTCTGTATGGTGATGTCCGCGCTGATGTACCTGCCGTTCCTGCGCGCCTATGAGCGTACGCTCATCAAAAACGAAGAGCAGAAAGCCCAGGCAACCGTCGGCGCCGCCGAGACCGCCAGCAATTAAGTCAAAGAGGAAGAGTCATGAAATACGCATTTCCCGATAATTTCTGGTGGGGCAGCGCAAGCTCCGCTCTCCAGACCGAAGGGGCAAGAGAGGGGGAAACCACGTGGGATTACTGGTTTGCCCGCGAGCCGAACCGTTTTCACAGCGGCGTGGGGCCGCAGCAGACCTCCACGTTTTATCAGCACTGGAAGACGGACATTCAGCTGTTAAAGCAGCTGAACCACAACAGCTTTCGCACCTCGATTAGCTGGGCGCGCCTGATCCCCGACGGTATCGGTGAAGTGAACCCGGAAGCGGTCGATTTTTACAATCAGGTCATTGATGAGCTGAATGAACAGGGCATCACGCCGTTTATGACCCTGTTCCATTTCGACATGCCGATGGCGATGCAGGAGATCGGCGGCTGGGAAAACCGCGACGTGGTGGAGGCCTACGCCCGCTATGCGCAGATTTGCTTTGAGCTGTTCGGCGATCGCGTGCTGCACTGGTTTACCTTCAACGAGCCGATCGTGCCGGTGGAAGGCGGTTATCTGTACGATTTCCACTACCCGAACGTGGTGGATTTTCGTCGGGCAGCCACCGTGGCGTATCACACCGTGCTGGCCCATGCGAAGGCGGTTCAGGCCTACCGCGCCGGGCATTACGCGGGGGAGATTGGCATCGTGCTGAACCTGACGCCGTCGTACCCGCGTTCGCAGAACCCGGCAGACGTGAAGGCGGCGCACATCGCGGATCTGATGTTTAACCGCAGCTTCCTTGACCCAGTCCTGCGCGGCGAATACCCGGCAGATCTCGTAGCGCTGCTGAAATCCTGCGATCAATTACCCGCCTGTAAACCGGAAGACGGTTTCCTGATAGCGGAAGGGAAAATCGACCTGCTCGGCGTGAACTACTATCAGCCGCGTCGCGTGAAGTGTCGCGACAGCGCGGTGAACCCGCAGGCGCCGTTTATGCCGGAGTGGTTCTTCGATAATTACGAGATGCCGGGCCGCAAGATGAACCCGTACCGCGGCTGGGAAATCTACGAGCCGGGTATTTACGATATTCTGGTCAACCTGCGCGACAATTACGGCAACCCACGCTGCTTTATTTCTGAAAACGGCATGGGCGTCGAAAACGAGCAGCGTTTTATTGAAAATGGCCAGATTAACGATCAATACCGCATCGAGTTTATTTCCGAACATTTAGCCTGGCTGCATAAGGGTATTAGCGAAGGGTGCAATTGTCTCGGCTACCATATGTGGACGTTTATTGATAACTGGTCGTGGTGCAACGCGTATAAAAATCGCTACGGATTTATCCAGCTCGATTTAGAGACGCAGAAACGCACCATTAAGAAAAGCGGAGAGTGGTTTGCCGCTACCGCGTTAAATAATAGTTTTGAAAAAGAGTAATGATGATGATCGCATTAGAAGAAGCCGTAATGGAAATTATCGTCAATGCCGGACAGTCCCGCAGCCTGTGCTTTGAAGCGCTGCACGCGGCGCGTCAGGGCAACATTGACGAAGCCAAAAGCCTGCTGCGCGAAGCCGACGGCTACGCGCGCCAGGCGCACAAGATGCAGACCAAACTGATCGAGCAGGATGCGGGCGAAGGCCGCCAGCCGATGACGTTAATTATGGTGCACGCGCAGGATCATTTAATGAACTCCTTATTAGCGCGTGAACTGTCCGAAGAAATTATTCATTTATATCAGAGATAGTCTATGGCGAAATAATTATTGTAATACCTCTGTACCCTAAATAGAGATCCACTTGTTCTGATGATAGCGACATACTCTGTCAGATCGGAGCGGGATGGTTATTGTCTGAATAAAATTAAACTATATTGAGATAACCATGAATACGATTAAAAAACTTCCATTAACCATGGCGGTTATCGCCGCGCTTTGCCCAATTTCCGTGCTCGCGCAGGAATTCACGCAGGAGCAAATCGACGCCATTGTGGCGAAAGCGGTGGATAAAGCCCTGGCCGAACGTCAGGCTAAAATGGATGCGGCGGTCGCGAAAAAAGCGGACGTGGTGACCGAGCCGCAAAGCGCGGCGCAATCTCCGGATATGGCGATCCCGTTCGGAATTAAATTTACCGGCTACGCCCGCTACGGCGCGCACTTCCAGGCCGCCGATCAGAAATACGTCGCGGTGGACGGTTCATACAACGGCGCGTCCGCCATTGGTCGTCTGGGCAACGAAGGCAACGGCGGGGAATTCCAGCTCTCCAAGGCCTTCAAGGGTGAAAACGGCGCCATCTGGGACGTTAACGTGATGATCGACCACTGGGGCGACGAAGTTAACCTGAAAAAAGCCTACGCGGGGGTGACCAACATTATGGCCTCCAACCCGAACGCCTATTTCTGGGCAGGCCGTGACTTCCACCAGCGTCCGCAGCAGGGCATCAACGACTACTTCTGGATGAACCACGACGGCCAGGGCGCCGGGGTGAAGAACTTCGACATCGGCGGCGTGCAGTTTGACGTCGCCGCCGTGGCGGCGGTGGAATCCTGTAGCCCGGAAGTGATGGAAGATGAAGCCAACCCGTCGCGCATCACCTGTACCGGCGGTTCCGGCACGGGCGACAAAGGCAACTACGCCGCGACCTCAAAAATCCACGGCATGAAGCTCGGCCCGATCGACATGGAGCTGTACGCCAACTACGGCTTTGACTCCAAGGCGGTGGAGAGCGACGAGCGTCTGAACGCGTGGCAGGGCGGCGTGGTGCTGAGCCACACCAACGACAGCGGCGTGAACAAGGTGATCGCCCGCTACTCCGATAACGCGGACAACAGCGTGTTCAACAAAACCGAGGATCTGACCACGGTCTACGCCAGCTTCGAAGGGCTGTACAAATTCACCCAGGCGACGCAGGTGGAGTACATCCTCGCCTTCCACGACTACGACAACAGCCGCGATAAGACCGACAACCGTAAGAACTACAACGCCATCGTGCGACCGATGCACTGGTGGAACGACGTTCACTCCACCTGGCTGGAAGCAGGCTGGCAGCATGTGGATTACGACAACGGCGGCGACAACAAGGGCTGGAAGCTGACCCTGTCCCAGAACATGTCTATCGCCATGGGGCCGGAGTTCCGCCCGATGCTGCGCTTCTACGTGACCGGCGGCAAAGTGGATAACGAACGCACCGCGCGCGTGAACAATACCAAAGACGAAACGCTCGACGACTTCAACGTCGGCGCGATGTGGGAGGCGTGGTTCTAGGCAAGGTAGAAGCAAAACGGCAACGAGAGTTGCCGTTTTTAGTGTTTGCTCCCTCTCCACGTGGGAGAGGGCCGGGGTGAGGGCATCAGGCCGCACACAACCATGCTATGCTGTTGACCGAATTAACGACAACATCGCAGGGGAGAACATGGGTTCCACACGTAAAGGGATGCTAAACGTCCTGATCGCCGCCGTTTTATGGGGCAGTTCCGGCGTTTGCGCGCAGTACATCATGGAGAAAAGCCACATTTCTTCGCCTTACCTGACCATGGTTCGCCTGCTGTTTACCGGCGTGATCCTGCTGACGCTTTCTTTCGTTCACGGCGACAAGATTTTCTCGGTAATCAAGCATCGCAAAGACGCCCTCAGCCTGCTGATTTTCTCGCTGGTCGGCGCGCTCACCGTGCAGCTCACCTTCCTGCTGACGATTGAAAAATCCAACGCAGCTACCGCTACCGTGCTGCAGTTTCTGTCACCGACCATCATTGTGGCGTGGTTCGCCCTGGCGCGGAAAAAGCGTCCCGGCCTGTTTGTACTGTCGGCCATCATGACGTCGCTTGTCGGCACCTTCCTGCTGGTCACTCACGGCGACCCGACATCGCTCTCCATCTCGCCTGCCGCGCTGTTCTTCGGCATCGCCTCGGCGTTTGCCGCCGCGTTTTACACCACCTATCCGTCAACGCTGATCGCCCGCTACGGCACGCTGCCGATTGTCGGCTGGAGCATGCTGATCGCCGGGCTAATGCTGACGCCGTTCTACGCCGGACGCGGGACCACCTTTGTGATTGACGGCAGCCTGCTGCTGGCGTTTTTCTACCTGGTGGTGATTGGCACGGCGCTGACGTTCAGCCTGTATCTGAAAGGCGCACAGATGATCGGCGGGCCGAAGGCGAGCATTCTGAGCTGCGCCGAGCCGCTAAGCAGCGCGCTGCTGTCGGTGATTTTGCTGGGGGTGGCGTTCACCCTGCCGGACTGGCTGGGAACGCTATTGATCGTGTCGTCGGTGGTGTTGATTTCAATGGATTCGAGAAGACGGGTTCAGACATCGGCGTAGCCTGATGCCCTCACCCTAACCCTCTCCCCACAGGGGAGAGGGGACGGCTCGGTGCTGTCTTTTCACCCTCGCCCCTTTGGGGAGAGGGCCGGGGTGAGGGGGGAAATTGACTTACTTCGCCTTAACCTTCCCCGCCACCAGCAGCGCGGTCAGCAGCATCAGCGTGCCGGAGATCACCAGCGGTGACGTCAGCCCCAAATGGTCGAGCGCCACGCCGCCAATGGCAGCGCCGCAGGTATTTGCCAGCTGGATCACCGCCACCTGAATCGACCCGGCTTTTTCCGCCTGATCGGCAAGCGTGCGGGTGATCCACGTCGACCAGCCCACCGGCACCAGGGCAAAGGCCAACCCCCAGATAATCGCGATGGCAGACGCCACCCACTTATCGCTGCCCCACAGCACCAGCACCGCTGCGCTCGCTGCCAGCACCAGCGGCGCACCCGCCAGCGCCACCTTCAGGGAGCGTTTCAGGAACTGGGAAGACAGCGAGGTGCCGACAAAGCTGGCGATACCAAAGCTCAGCAGCACCAGCGTCAGGCCGTCCACGTCAAAGCCCGCCATGGTCATAAACACCGGGCGGATATAGGTAAAGAAGGCAAACTGCCCGGCAAAGGACATAAAGATGGCGGTCATCCCCGCCAGCACGCCGGGGCGCTTCAGCAGCGCGAACATGTTCTGTTTGTGGTGCGCCGCTTCGCCCGGCAGGGACGGCAGCGCTTTCCACACCCAAATGATGCAGAGCAGGCCCATCACCGCCGCGGCGTTGAAGACGTTACGCCAGCCGATAATCCCGCCGAGGAAGCTGCCGAGCGGCGCGGCAATCACCAGCGCGATAGAGACCGCACCGAAGATAACGGAAAGCGCTTTTGGCACCGTCCGCGCGGGCACCAGTCGCATCGTGAGCGAGGCCGACATCGCCCAGAAACCGCCTAATCCCAGCCCCAGGCAGGCGCGCCCCAGCAGCAGCAGGGTGAAGCTTTCCGCGAAGGAGACCAGCAGGCAGGAGAGCGTCAGCAGCACGCTGAACAGAATGACCACCTTGCGGCGGTCGATGGTGCCAATCACCTGGGTGATAAACAGGCTGGCGAACATCGCCACGAAGGCGGTAACGGTGACGGACTGCCCCGCCACGCCCTCGGAAATGCCCAAATCCTGCGCCATCGGCGTCAGCAGGCTCACCGGCAGAAACTCAACGGTAATCAGGCAGGCGACGCAGAACGCCACGGCGAAAACGGCCGACCAGTTGGGGCGAGAAACCTCTTTGGTCTGCGGTCTGGTCGTGGGCTGGATATGTTCTGTCATGGCGTCACCTGAAGATAAAAACGTGCGGAAAAGTCGCGCAGTTTATCATCAAAAGTGTGACGGATTTAACGATTTGACAACTTTTGTCGTTTTTACAGGGGATCAGTGCAGGTAAAACACGCCCTCTTCCGGCAGGAAGAGCTGGTTATAGCGAAGCTGGAAAGCGTTTAGCTCCTGCGGATCGGGCACCATCTCGCGCATGAAGCCAAGCGCCAGACGAATTTGCGCATCGGTAATGGGTGCGGCAAGGCGGGCTTTACGCAGAATGCGGTGCCAGGCGTGCAGGTTCTCCTCGCTGCCGTCGACAATGCAAACCTGCCAGATCAGCAGCATCTGCGCAGCGTTTTGCAGATGCGCCTCGTCGGGTCGCTCAAGGTAGCGGATAAACTCATTGCCGGGCGTTTTACCGAACTGGTCGATCATCGACTCGACCGGCATCGGGGTGATCCCCAGACGCTCGCTCAAACGTTTGATGGCGCGGCGGGAATCTGAGGTCAGGACGCGAAATCCCACCACAAACACCACGGCAAGCGTTGCCAGCATTATCCAGACCATGCGTTCTCCTATGAATTGCCGCTCATCATAGCGGGAAACGCAGGACGTCGACAGCGACAGGCATAAAAAAGCCCGGCATCACACACCGGGCAAAGAAGTTACCTGCACACTCAGGCTGTTTTTAATTTCTGCGCGCGATTTTCACGGCGAATCTTACGTTCTTCCAGCACCGCGACCATCGCCATCAGGACGATACAGCCGATGGCCGCCGCATCCAGCGCCGCGAAGGTGCCCGCCCAGCCGGTGAGGCCGAAAATTGGCGTGCCGTCGGCGATCATCCCCAGACCCAGCTTGGCGAAGCTGTCGCCGATCAGGTAGGCGAAGGTGCCTTTAATCCCATCGGCGGCGCCGATCGCTTTTTTCGGTACGAAGCCGACTGCCGCCACGCCGATCAGCAGCTGTGGACCAAACACCAGGAAGCCGAGCGCGAACAGGGACGCCAGGTAAACGTACTGGTTGCTGGCATGCTGGTAGACGCCGAGCGTGGCGATAATCAGCGCCAGCGCGACGCAGGCCACCAGCGCACGACGGCCGTTGGCGAGATCCGAGAGCCAGCCCCACAGCAGGGTGCCGACCAGGGCGCCCACTTCGAACAGGGTAAAGCCCTGAATCGCCACTTCTTTAGAGAGCTTCAGCTCCTGGAAGGCATACACGGTCGACCACTGGTCAATACCGATACGCACCACGTAGAGGAAGATGTTTGAGAAGCACAGCAGCCAGATCACTTTGTTTTTCAGCACGTACTCAACAAAGATCTGCCATTTGGACATCTCGTTTTCTTCGGTCTCTTTGTCCTCTTCGCTGATCTCCTCGCCGAACAGCTCTTCGGCTTTGCCGAGGCCGTAAGATTCCGGGGAGTCGCTGCCGTAGCGCAGGCCGATAAAGCCGACAATCAGGGCAATAATCGACGGGAAGATAAACATGCCGATCACGTGGCCGTCGAACAGGTAGTTTGCGCCAAACAGCGCCACGCCTGCCGCACCCGCCCCGCCTAGGTTGTGGGAGATGTTCCACATGCCGAGGTACGAACCACGCTTGCGGCGCGGGGTCCATTTGGTGATGGTGGAATAGCTGCACGACCCGCCGGTACTCTGGAAGAAGCCGCTCAGGGCGTAGAAGGCGATCATCATGAACAGGCTGACGGAGCCCGCGCCCATGCTGGCGCTGAAGCCGAGCATACAGATGGCGGAGAGGATCAGCATAAACGGCAGGAACTGCTTGGTGTTTTTGCCGTCCGCGTAGTAGGAAACGACGGTTTTACCCACGCCGTAGGTGATGGAGAAGCCCAGGCCAATCATCCCCAGCTGCGTCATGCTCAGCCCGTAGGTTGAGATCATGTCGTTCTGCGCGATGTTAAAGTTTTTGCGGATCAGGTACATGGTCAGGTAGCCGATGAAGACCACCAGATAGGACTGCATGAACGGTTTGAACCACATCTTGCGCCGCACGTCGAGCGGCAGATCCAGGGTCGGCTTGCGCACCTGGTTGAGGAAGGCCAGCATGGTTTGCTCCTGAGCTGATTTTTACCTGCGAATGGCAGGCATTGTAAAAATCAGCCGGGAGAGATGCCTGAGACAGCGTCCAGGTAAAACCGAGAAAATTTCCTGGTTTTGCGCCACTCGGGGCGAAAAGGTGAGACGCATCACGCTTCGCTCACCTCGCGCGGCGCCTGCGCATGCAGGAAGGGCAGCAGCAGCAGCGCGGAAATCCCCGCCGCGATGGCGATCACCGCAAAGAATCCGCTCCAGTGCCAGACGTCGATCACCCGCGCCAGCGGCCAGCCGGAGAGCGATGCGCCGAGGTAGGCAAACAGCCCGACAAAGCCCGTCGCCGCGCCTGCCGCCTCTTTGTGGGAACACTCCGCCGCCGCCATGCCGATCAGCATCTGCGGGCCAAACACGAAGAATCCGGTGGTGAAGAAGCACGCCGCCTGCATCACGTAGCTGGCGAACGGCATCAGCCACAGCGAGCCGACGGAGAGCAAAATCCCGGCGGCGAAAATCAGGTTCATCGGTCCACGATTGCCGTTGAACAGCTTGTCCGATCCCCAGCCCGCCACCAGCGCGCCGATAAACCCGCCCAGCTCGAACATCGTCACCGCCGAGTTGGCGGTCACCAGATCCACGCCGAGCGTCTCGGACATGTACAGGTTGCCCCAGTCGTTGATCGCCGCGCGCACCACGTAGACCAGCACGTAGCAGAGCGACAGCAGCCAGATGTAAGGGTTTTTCAGCACGTACTTGGTGAGGATCTCCCTGCGGGTCAGCCCCGCGCCCTCCTGCTGCTGGGCAATCTCCATTTCGTCGTGCCGCCAGTCGCCCACCGCAGGCAGGCCGACGGTTTGCGGCCGGTCGCGCAGGCGCCAGCAGAGAAACAGCCCGGCAATTATCGCCAGGCCACCGGCAATCATCATCCCCGCGCGCCAGCCGTAGTGCAGCGCCGCCGCCCCCACCACCATCGGAATCAGCGCCCCGCCGACGTTATGCGCGGTGTTCCAGATTGCCCACCAGCCGCCGCGCTCGTTGCGCGAATACCAGGCGGTGAGCAGGCGGGCGCAGACCGGCGCGCCCCAGCCCTGGAAAAAGGCGTTCAGCGCCCACAGCAGGGCAAAGGCCCAAAGCGACGTCGAGAAGCCAAACAGGATATTCACCACCCCGGTGGCGATCAGCCCAACGCCCATGAAATAGCGCGCGTTGGAGCGGTCGCTGACGATGCCGGAGACGAACTTCGACAGGCCGTAGGTGATGTAAAACAGCGTCGCCAGCAGGCCGATATCGGTGCGCGTCATCACGCCGCTGGCGAGGATTTCCGGCGCGGCGGCGTTGAAGCTTTTGCGGGTGAAGTAGAACAGCGCGTAGCCGAGCCAGATGGTCATCAGGATATGGCGACGCCAGTAGCGGTAGCGGGCGTCGATTTCCGCTTTATCGCCAATCGGCGCGGCGCTGGCAGGGGTTTTAAACATGGTAACTCCGTAGCGGCAGGCTGACGCTGACGCGCGTCCCGTGGGTGCAGGAGAGGTTCAGCGTGCCGCCCAGCGCCTTCACGCGCTCGCGCATGCCCGCCAGGCCAAAGCCCTGCTGGCCGGAACCCGGCGGCAGGCCGCAGCCGTCGTCTTCAATTATCAGCTTCAGGCTGTCGTCCTGCTGCCAGCCCTGGATCGTGACCGCGCTGGCGCTGGCGTGCTTGACGATGTTGTTCAGCCCCTCCTGACAGACGCGGAACAGCGTCACGCGCTGGCCTTCGCTGAGCGTAGATTCGTTAATGCGCCAGTCGAGATGGCTGACTATTCCGCGGCTTTCCAGCTCCATCTCGCGCATCAGGGAACGCACCGCCTGCTCCAGCGTAAGGTCGTCAAGCTGGCGCGGGCGCAGCCGTCCTAACAGGCGTCGAACGGAATCATAGACGCCCAGAGAAAGCTGTTCGATATGCGCCCCGCCCTGCTTCACGCCTGCGTTTTCTGCCGCCAGGCGCTGGACAATGCCCGCCTGGGTGCGGATAGCGGTGATGGTCTGGCCGATATCGTCGTGCAGCTCGCGGGCGACCTCCTGCCGCACGCTCTCTTCCGTCTCCAGCAGACGCTCCGCCAGGCGGCGGTTGCGCGCCAGCTCGGTTTGCAGGGACTGGTTCAGCTCGCGCAGGCGCTGAATGCCCGCGCCGAGCAGCAGCCCGGTCAGGCTCTGAGCCAGCAGAGAAAGCAGTAAATCAACAGGATGATCGTGCCAGGTCTGGCTGGCGATCAGCGCGATGGCGTTCATCAGCGTGGCGATCAGCGCCCCCTGCCAGCCGTAGTGCCAGGCCAGGGCGATAATCGGCAGCGCCAGACAAAACGGCGTGAAGCGAGAAAGCTCGGCGGGCAGGCCAAGCTGGAGCCACAGGCTCACCACAAACAGCAGCAGATACCAGATGAGGTGCCGGGCGCGCCAGTTCACCGGCTGGGAAACCAGCGCCGGGCCGAGCGGCTGCCAGACGGTGCTGGTGAGGTAGTGCCAGATCACCAGACAGGTTGGCGCGAGCGTCAGGCCGCCGGTCAGGGTCAGCAGCAGGGCGTTGAGCATCTCCTTCTCGCCGATCCACGGAAGCGACTGCAGCAGCGCGGCGGCCATCAGCGCCGCCCCCTGACGCAGCAGCGTGCGCCAGTCGCGCTGGTGGCGGTAGCGGGAAATGAGGGCAACCGGGAGAAGCGTCAGCAGGCTTCCGGTCATCAATAAGGGCAGGTGCGCGAGGGCAACCTCCTGCGCCAGCCAGACCAGCATCAGCCATTCAGCACCGAGCAAAACGGGCCAGTAGGCACGCGGACACTGGAGCATTAACCCCAGACGCAGGCGAAGGGAAACAGCAGCACCGCCAGCTCCGGGCGTTCCACCAGGTGCAGGCTGATGCTCCACAGGCAAAACCAGGCGGCGGAGAAGATAAAAAAGCTGGCGACGACGGCGATCAGCCGTGAAAAAGCGGAACTCATTGCCAGCTGTCAAACATGCGGCGCGCCAGCTCGACGTCGTTGCTGACGTTGAGTTTTTCCATCAGGTTGGCGCGGTGGACATGCACGGTTTTCGGGGACAGATCCAGCTCGGCGGCAATCTCTTTTACCGACATCCCCTGCGCGAGCTTCTCAGCCACCTGGCGCTCGCGCCGGGTGAGCGGATCCTGACGTCCGGCCGCCAGCTTGATGGCGATATCCGGCGTTAAATAGCAGCCGCCGGTGGAGACGGTGCGCACGGCGGCGATCAGTTCGTCGGGGCTACAGCGCTTGGAGAGAAAGCCGCGCGCGCCCGCGTTGAGGGCCTGCTCGACCAGCGCCGGGCTGTCGTGGACCGACAGCATGATCGTCGCCATCCCTTTCGGCAGCTGGCTTAGCAGCTCCAGCCCGGAGAGATCCGGCATCGAGATGTCGCAGATACAGACCTGCACCCCGCGCCCCGGCAGGCCCGCCAGCGCCTCGCGACCGGAGCCAAACTCGGCCACAACCTGAAAATCCGGTTCGAGGTTTAAAAGCTGGGCAAAGCCGGAGCGGACGATAAGGTGGTCGTCGATGAGAGCGATGGTGGTCATGTGTCTTCCTGCGGTCTGAAAACGCCGGATGGCGCTGCGCTTATCCGGCCTGCAAGCGCGACGCCTGCAGGCCGACCAAGGCGCTTACCTTAAGCGATTTATTCGAAAAACACCGCAATTTTGTTAAACATGGTGGGATCGGACTGGTTGCGCGCCACTCTGGTGACGTCTTCCAGCTTGTCGATCTGCGCCATCATCTGCTCCAGACGCTGGTCGTCGTTGACCAGCAGCCAGATGCGGCTGTGCTCGCTGCCCTGAATCGGCAGACAGAGAATGCCTTCCACGTTAAACGCCCGGCGGGCAAAGAGCCCGCAGACGTGGGTCATGACGCCAGGGTGGTTGCGGACGGTGAGTTCCAGAATGACGTTATCATGTTGTTTCTGCATGGCTTATTCTCCCACCATCTCGGTATTTGCCGCTCCCGGCGGCACCATCGGATACACTTTTTGTTCAGGGTCGATACGCACGTGGATCAGCGCCGGGCCGGGGCGAGAAATCGCGTCCTGCAGCGCCGCGTGGGCATCCTCTTCGGCGTTCAGATCGCAGGTGTGCAGGCCAAAGCCGGCGGCAATCTGCATGAAGTTAATCATCCCCGGGTAGGTCGCGGCAAACACGCCCTGCTTGTAGAACAGGCTCTGCTGCTGGTGCACCAGCCCCAGCGCCTCGTTGTTCATCAGGATGATTTTCACGTCTAACTGGTTTTCGGCCGCGGTGGCCATTTCCTGAATGTTCATCATCAGGCTGCCGTCGCCGGAGAAGCAGATGACCTTGCGGTCCGGGTTGGCGAGCGCCGCACCCACGGCTGCGGGCAGGCCGAAGCCCATGGTTCCCAGACCGCCGGAGGTCAGCCACTGGCGCGGACGGTTCAGCGGATAGGCCTGGGCGGTCCACATCTGATGCTGGCCCACGTCGGTGGTGATGATTGCGCTGTCGTCCACGCAGGCTGCCACGGCGTTGATCAGTCCGTAGTGGCTCAGCGGGTCGCCTTCGGTTGGGATGGCGCCCGGGAACTCGCGCTGCAGATCGGCCACCAGCTGGCGCCAGTCGGCGCGGTCGGCTGCGTCCGTCTGCGGGATCAGCTGCGCCAGAACCTCGGCCACGTCGCCCTGAATCGCCACGTGCGGCTGCTTGATTTTACCCAGCTCGGCGCGGTCGATATCCACGTGAATGATTTTGGCGTTCGGGCAGAACTGCTCGGTTTTGCCGATCGCCCGGTCATCAAAACGCGCGCCCATAACAATCAGCAAATCAGCCTCTTGCAGGATGTAGTTGGTGCTGCGCGCGCCGTGCATACCCAGCATGCCGAGAGAGAGCGGGTGCGCTTTAGGCAGCATGCCCAGCGCCATCAGGGTCATGGTGGTCGGCAGGTTGGCTTTCTCTGCAAACTGGCGGATTTCATCCGCAGCGTTAATCGCTCCGCCGCCCAGATAGAGCACCGGGCGTTTGGCGGCGTTAATCATGTCGGCGGCATCGCGCACGCTCTCAGCGCTGAATTCCGGCGCGGGGGCACGCTCGCCCGGCTCCGGCAGGACGTCGATCTCGATCTCAGCGGTCTGGACATCCTTAGGAATGTCTATCCACACCGGGCCCGGACGGCCAGACTGCGCAATGCGGAACGCATCGCTGATAACCTGAGGCAGCTCGCTGATGTCGCGAACTAAATAGTTATGTTTGGTGATGGGGATAGAGATGCCGTAGGTGTCCACTTCCTGGAACGCATCGGTGCCGATCATCGAGGACGGTACCTGGCCGGTAATGCAGATCAGCGGAATGGAGTCGAGGCGCGCGTCGGCGATGGCGGTGACCAGGTTGGTTGCGCCCGGGCCGCTGCAGGCCATACAGACCGCGGGTTTACCCTGCGTACGCGCCATGCCCTGAGCAATAAAGCCTGCCCCCTGCTCGTGGCGCGCCAGCACGTGGCGGATCTGCGTGCTTTGGCTTAACGCATCGTACAGCGGCAGTACCGTGCCGCCAGGGATACCCGCAACCGTGGTGATGCCCTGCCGTTCCAGCAGATGAACGATCAGCTGCGCGCCAGTAAAACGCGTCGTGGTGGATGTTGTGCCCGAACTTGCCATGCTCCAGTCCTTTTCTTCTGGGCCGACGTTCCGGGGAGGGTCCTAAACGAAAAACCCCGCCCGGTTTGCGCCGGCGGGGTTTTGGATTCGTGTGTTGATCCAGTCCCTACGGCGCATTGCCGACGACCACCACCACACGCACGACGACCACTGCGGCTGGTTGCGCAGTTTTTAGTAGGGTCGAAGTGAAGATGGATGAAGTCATTGGGGACCTGTGTTTGGAATCATTGATGGAATTTATACAAACACAGGTTTTCGGGCGTGACAATGGAAATATTTTCATCTGCGCAAAAATGCGCCAGGGATCACGTTTCAGTAAGTTGCTCGCTCATTCCAGGAGTCACTATAGATGACATTGCCGTCGCAATGCTTCCAGGTGATTTTCTCGTAGCGGATGAGAACCGTCTCAAGGTGTGTTCCGGTGTTTGCGCCTGGGTACAGGTCTGGTGTGATTGAGGTGATTTTCACATTCTCGAGGAGGATATTAAAATATTCCTGTTCAAAACCCGCCTCATTAATCTGGTACATCTTAATGGTGGCTGACTGGAGCGTTCTTCCTGTACTCAGCGCCCGAAATAAAATCGGGGTTACCCGATCAAATTCCTTCTGAAACATGACGGGCATGTGTATGCGCGTCCCCGTCAATTTTCCGGTATTCCCGTCGACTGGAATGTTAACATTATGAGTGAACGATTTGAGTTCAATTGCACCTTCACGCCCTGACACAAGGCAAGGTCCAACCATGGGAGAACCTTGTTCATCTGTTAGAAACAAATAAGCTGGGTTTGACATATAAAATCCTTTTTATAAAATTTAATCGTACTTATCAAAGCGGCCGAAAATTATCGGATGCACAATAATAAATACAACAATAGAAATGAATGTTAGTAATACCCAGTGGTCAGGCATCAACCACAGGAACAAAGAGGCGCACGCAAAAATATAAACGGGGAATAAAACATCCGAAAACAGAATTGATAGCAGACTCTTAAACATGCTCCTTGTCCTTTAAGTCGTCATAAATTGCATCGAAATCCTTATAGAATCCCATTTGCACCTTCTTAATGAGTTCAGACAGGAAAGGCTCAAAAAAGTAGTAAAGCATCTCCAGTTGTGCGGCATACAGGGTCGCGTAATACCTGGAGTCCAACGTTTTCAGGCGACGGGCAGCAAAAGCGCACTTCTGTTCCGTTCCAATTAATTGAAGCGCCATGACAACGTTAGGTACGCGGCGTGCAAGCCGTTCGACGACGATTTCAGAGAGCAGGCCAGATTCGGAAAGGGATTTGGCCAGCCCCAATGCTATCGCTAAACGCGCGGCCTTGTTTGTTGGTATGTTTTTAACAAGCCCGGTGACTTTTGAATCCATCTTACGAACGCGATTTTGTTCATTTCCATTTTCAGAATCGGTAATAACACGTTCAAAATAAAGATAGAGCATGTGTTCTATTACATCGCGATAACGGTAAAGCGAGAGAATTGAGAGATACATCCTCTTTTCTTCTGAGAGAAGCTCATCACACACATCGTGATAGCTGGGGATTAAGCATGATGAGTACCAGCTTACACGCTCGATTCCTGAGTAAATATCAGAACCGATCCCCTTTAATGCTCTCCATGTCCCTGCAACGCCTTGCTGTCCATAAATAGCCAACTGCCTGTCACTCTGGAACTTCATCTTTAAATAATCAGATGCTTGCATAATGTATCCATACAATATTTGCGACTCCTGGAATATACATTGAAAAGCGCTGAGTTTCAAACAAGTGAAATTATTTCAACTAAACATTCACGTAAAAAATAAGTTGGCTCACTTTTATTTATTAGTGTTATACGCGAAGTAATTAAATTACTTGAGAGGTATTAGTAAGTTATATTAGTTTACATATTAAGTGGTGTTATCTTACAAAATGAATCTAATACCTCTCCATTAAACAGAGCGGCTTAAGCGATCCGGCTAGCCCACATCGAAGCCAAACAGCAGAACCCTCGCTCATCCAGCAGTTTTTTATGAGGCACATCAGAAAACAAAAAACCCCGCCGGAGCGAGGTTTTTATCAGGGTTTTGCGGTTGGTCGCCGCAGAACACACTGTGTTACGTCAACGCAAAAAGTATACGCGATCGAAGACGAACGCGCAATTCCGGCACGGATTTTGACGTTTTTGAGTATGGATCGCCTTCCGGATTTTGTCCAAAAAATACTGTTCATACATACAGTATTTATCTATACTGAGGGTGTTCGCAGTGAGCGAGGGGGCCGCAGTTTTACCGGCGCAAAGAAGTCCTGGCTGAAACGGGTGGTGCCGTCAGTGCCTTAACCCCTGAAGTGAGCACACTGTGTTACGTCAATCCAGGTGCTGGCAACAGGCGGCGGAAAGGTACGCCAGCATCGTGCTCCTTTTAACCAAAAGGAGACGCGTATGAGCGTAGTGGATATGGTGATACTTATCCTCAAACTCATTGTTGCTGTACTGCAACTGCTTGATGCTGTCCTGAAATTCCTTCGGTAATTCAGGTTCAAGTCGCACCTGAGAGGGGCGGGAAACCGCCCCTCTTTAATAACGAGGGAATGCTATGTCGCGTCTGTTAATTGAGCCCGTCACACCGGATGAACCGGGGTATATCGCCCTGAAGGCTGAAAGTATCGCACTGAATTTCAACATGCTCCGCAGGCTCGAAGAGAACTGGCAGCGCGGCGAGAACCGCTTTAACGCGCCAGGAGAAAAGCTGCTGGGCGCGTTTCTCAACGGCAGGCTGGTCGGCGTGTGCGGCCTCAACCGCGATCCGTTCAGCCAGCAGCCGCGCGCCGGACGTATTCGCCATCTCTACGTCAGCGAGAAGTGCCGCGGGCTGGGCATTGGCAAACAGCTTTTAACCGTGGTGATGGCCGATGCCAGCATCTGGTTTGATTTTCTGAATACCCACGCGCCGGACACCGCGTATGGCTTCTATCGCCAGGCGGGTTTTACGCTGGTCTCGGACGAGCCGCGGGTGACGCACCGTCTTTTTTGTGCCCTGTAACCGGCTGGCAGCATCAGGGTGTGAATGTTACAGTTGAGTGACAATTCATCACCCGATACGCCATGACCACCACCGTTTTCTGCATTTTGCTCTTCGCCGCGCTGCTGCATGCCAGCTGGAACGCCATCGTTAAGGCCGGAACGGACAAGCTCTATTCCGCGATAAGCGTCAGCGGATCCGCCACGCTTATCGCTCTGGTCTTACTGCCGTTTTCCCCACAGCCATCTGCTGCAAGCTGGCCGTTTTTGATCGTCTCCTGCGCCTTACAGGTGGTGTACACCGTGCTGGTAGCGAAGACCTATCAGGTCTCCGATATGAGCCAGACCTATCCCCTGATGCGCGGCACCGCCCCGCTGCTGGTGGCGCTGATCGGCGTGCTGGCGCTCGGCGATCGTCTCTCCTGGCTCGCCTGGTCCGGCATCGGGGTAATTTGCCTTTCGATTCTGGCGATGGCGATGCATGGCCGCATGCAGTCACGCAAAGGGATCTGGCTGGCGCTGCTGAACGCCTGCTTCATTGCCGGGTATACGCTGGTGGACGGCACCGGCGTGCGGCTGTCGGACACCGCGCTGGGCTACACGCTGTGGACCTTCTTTATGAATGGCTTCTGCCTGCTGAGCTGGGCGATGGTGGCGCGTCGGCGCGAGGCGTCCGGCTACCTGCGCCTGCACTGGAAAAAGGGGTTACTCGGCGGGGTGGGCACCATGGGCTCTTACGGTCTGGCGCTTTGGGCCATGACGCAGGCACCGCTGGCGGTGGTCGCGGCGCTGCGTGAAACCTCGATTCTTTTCGGGGCGCTGATCGCGTTTGTCCTTTTAAAAGAGAAGGTTGCGGGCCTGCGCATCGCGGCGGCGCTGGGTATTGCTGGCGGCGCCATTCTGCTGCGCCTGGCGTAAATCACTGGCAACATTAGTTGCCGTTCTTGTTTACAAATCCTGCCTTTCCCGGTTTTTTCATTCACCACGACAATGCTTAAATTGTCATCTCTCTGTGGTAGATTCCTCGCGCATTTATGGGAATGCGCAGTCACTTATTCTTCCTTTTTCTCTTTTGGCAAAAGTATTCAGCGACATGAAAAAACAAAGGAACGTTAACTTATTGTTGATGCTGGTGTTACTGGTGGCCGTCGGTCAGATGGCGCAAACCATCTACATTCCAGCGATTGCCGACATGGCAAAGGAATTGAACGTCCGCGAGGGCGCGGTGCAGAGCGTGATGGCAGCCTACCTGCTGACCTATGGCGTTTCGCAGCTCTTCTACGGCCCGCTGTCTGACCGCGTCGGGCGTCGCCCGGTGATCCTGGTGGGCATGAGCATTTTCATGGTGGCGACGGTGATTGCCATTACCACGCACAGCCTGACCGTACTGATTGCCGCCAGCGCCCTGCAGGGCGTCGGGACCGGCGTCGGTGGGGTGATGGCGCGAACCTTACCGCGCGATATGTATCAGGGCACCCAGCTCCGTCATGCCAACAGCTTGTTGAATATGGGTATTCTGGTCAGCCCGCTTCTCGCCCCGCTGATTGGCGGCCTGCTGGACACGATGTGGTCCTGGCGCGCCTGCTACGCCTTCCTGCTGGTGCTGTGCGTCATTGTCACCTTCAGCATGGCGCGCTGGATGCCGGAAACGCGCCCGCAGGACGCGCCGCGCACGAAGCTTATCACCAGCTATAAAACGCTGTTCGGCAACGGGGCGTTTACCTGCTACCTGCTGATGCTGATCGGCGGCCTGGCGGGCATTGCGGTGTTTGAAGCCTGTTCCGGCGTGCTGCTGGGCGCGGGGCTGGGCCTGAGCAGCATGGTGGTGAGTATTCTGTTTATTCTGCCGATCCCGGCGGCGTTCTTCGGCGCGTGGTTTGCCGGACGCCCAAATAAACGCTTCTCCACCCTGATGTGGCAGTCGGTGATCAGCTGTCTGCTGGCGGGTCTGATGATGTGGATACCGGGGCTGTTTGGCGTGATGACGGTCTGGACGCTGCTCATCCCGGCAGCGCTGTTCTTCTTCGGCGCGGGGATGCTGTTCCCGCTAGCGACCAGCGGCGCGATGGAGCCGTTCCCGTTTCTCGCAGGCACGGCTGGCGCGCTGGTAGGCGGTTTGCAGAATATCGGCTCCGGCGCGCTGGCCTGGCTCTCGGCGATGATGCCGCAGACCGGGCAGGCTAGTTTGGGCCTGCTGATGACGCTGATGGGGCTGCTGATTTTACTGTGCTGGCTGCCGCTGGCGTCGCGTGTTCCGCATCACGAGCAGCCGGTTTAACCGCATGATGGCCCGGCTTCTCGCCGGGCTTTTCACAAACGGGCGCAATCATCGCCTGCAACAACGGCTCCGGCGCGGGCCGCCAGGCCCCCTCTTCCCCGTCGTAAAACTGGAAATCCGCGTTCAGCGCATACGGGATTTTCGCCTTTTGCAGCTCGCAGGCCATAAAGGTGGAGAACGCCATTTGCGAAGCGGTTGGCGTAAGGTGGTTTGACTCTCCCACGCCCCAGCCCCCGACCCAGCTCACGTGCCCGGTTTTTTGCTGCCAGCGCAGCGCGGTATTGATACGATTATGGATAGCCGCTTTCTCCGCCGCCGTGCCGGACGTCCACGGGTATTTACCGCTATTTTTCAGCGGCCCCCACGGGAAAATATGCCACTCCGCCAGCAGGTAGTTTTGACTGTGCGCGGGCAGCTTCAGGCTGGATAAATCCTCCGGCGCGGCGCGCAGGCGTGGCGCAACAAAGATCATGCGCTGCGGGTCCATGTCGTGGATCGCTTTAATGGTTTTTTCATACACGCGGTTTAGCGACGCGAGGTTGTGGTTAAGCTTGTCGGCCGGCTCATAGATGAGATCAAAACCCAGCAGCGGATAGCTCTGACCGAAATAGTGCGCCACGGCAATCCACCAGTTGATCGTCTCTTTCTCGTTATCGGCTTTCGGGTCGTTTTTATACTCATCAGCCTGATAAGCGATAATCGGGATCACGCCATACTGCTCGCAGGCTTCTACCAGCTTGCGCAGGTGAATTAGCCGCGCTTCCGTCGGCTCATCGGCGACGCGAATGCGCACGTGGGTAATGCCTTTTGCACGAAAATCGCGCACCACCAGCGGGTCGAATTCGCGTATGCCGCGCTCGGTGCGCGCCCAGTCCACATCCATCCCGACGCCCAGCTGCTGCGCATAACGGGCAGCCGTCAGCGGCGGCTCAGCGGCAATCGCCCAGCCGGAAGAGATCAGTAATGCACAGGCAATAAAAGGCTTTAACACGGTTTACCCTGGATAAATCGAAAGCATTACCTGTATTTAGCACGCTTTTTCACATTTCGTGTAGAGCGAAAGCGTAATAATTCTTCAACCTGCCAGTTCTCTCAGCCAGCCGATAAAGGCGTCTATTTTCGGCCACTGTCGGCCAGAGAGCGTCGAGATATAGTAGTGCTGATGGCATTTCAGGGTCTTTTCACCAAACGGGGCGATAAGCTCGCCCCGTTCGAGCCGTTTCTGCACCAGCCGCTTTCTGCCCATCGCGACGCCGACGTGGTTGATGGCCGCAATAATCGCTAAATCTGAGCGATCGAAACCAATGCCCGACGATGGCGGCATATTCACCGCAAAATGTTGCGCCCAGCTCAGCCACTCATCCGTGCCGGAATCGTTGCTCCAGGCCTGACGGTCGTGCAGCAGCGTGCAGTGGCTGAGGTTATCGGGGTTTTTCAGCAGCTCATGCTCGCGGGCATACTGCGGCGAGCAGACGGGCAAAATCTCCTCGTCCATCAGGAAGTGATGAGAGAGGTGGTTTGGCGGCGTATCGTCGAAATAGAGCGCCAGATCGACGCCCGTTCGCTGCATATTAACGTAATCATTGCCGGTCAGGATGGTGAGTGAAATCGACGGATAGCGGCGGGTAAAGTCCCCCAGCATGGGCACCAGCCAGCACTGAGCGATCGACGGCCGGGAGTAGACCGTCAGCGTGCCGGACAGCGCCTGGTTTTTGATGTCCAGGATCTCCTGATTCAGGGTGTCGAGGGACGACTTAAGCGTCCAGTAAACGCGCTTTCCCTCCTGCGTCAGCTCAACTTTACGGTGCGAGCGGACAAACAGCTGAATACCCAGCTCCTCTTCCAGCAGGTTGATGCGGTGGCTCACCGCGCTTGGGCTGAGCGACAGCTCCTCCGCCGCCAGGGCGAAAGACTCATGCCGGGCGGCCACTTCAAAGGTGTACATTTTCGACAGCTGCCAGCCGTTTAACAGGCGGTTTCTGGCTTCATTCGCATCGGTCATCACAATTCTCACGCGAGTTTTCTGCGCTCAGCATACCGCTCAAGGGTGAATTTATGTGAACCTAATACGAATTAAGTGCGCTTTTTAGACCGCAGTCACTCAGTTGATCCAATCTGGCTCACCTGAACGCCAATTTATATCGTTTGTCAGCCCACGCCGTTTTTTCGTCCAATACCCACAGATGACATAAGGGTGAGGTGAGATATGGGATCTCAGGTCTGGGTTGTGGCAACGCTGCTGGTCAGCATTGTGTTAATTGTTTTAACCATCGTTAAGCTGAAGTTTCACCCGTTCCTCGCGCTGCTGCTGGCGAGCTTTTTCGTCGGCGCGATGATGGGGATGAGCCCGCTGGATATGGTGAATGCCATTGAGAGCGGAATTGGCGGTACGCTGGGCTTCCTGGCGGCGGTGATTGGTCTGGGCACCATTCTCGGCAAGATGATGGAAGTCTCCGGCGCGGCAGAGCGCATCGGGATCGCGTTGCAGCGCTGCCGCTGGCTGTCGGCGGACGTGATTATGGTGCTGGTGGGTCTTATCTGCGGGATCACGCTGTTCGTGGAAGTGGGTGTGGTACTGCTGATCCCGCTGGCGTTTTCCATCGCCAAAAAGACCAACACGTCGCTGCTCAAGCTGGCCATTCCGCTCTGTACCGCGCTGATGGCGGTGCACTGCGTGGTGCCGCCGCATCCGGCCGCGCTGTTTGTGACCAATAAATTAGGCGCGGACGTCGGAACGGTCATTGTCTACGGTTTGATGGTGGGCCTGATGGCCTCGCTGGTCGGCGGCCCGCTGTTCCTGAAACTGCTCGGCAACCGTCTGCCGTTTAAACCGGTTCCGGCGGAATTTTCAGACCTGAAGGTGCGGGAAGAGCACACCCTGCCGTCGCTGGGCGCCACGCTGTTCACGGTGCTGCTGCCGATTGCCCTGATGCTGGTGAAAACCATTGCCGAGCTGAATATGGCAAAAGAAGGCACGCTGTATACGCTGCTGGAGTTTATCGGCAACCCGATCACCGCGATGTTTATCGCCGTGTTTGTCGCCTACTACCTGCTGGGGATACGCCAGCATATGGGCATGGGCACGATGCTGACGCATACCGAGCACGGCTTCGGCTCTATTGCCAACATTTTGCTGATTATCGGCGCGGGCGGCGCGTTTAACGCCATCCTGAAAACCAGCGGGCTGGCGGATTCGCTGGCGCATATTCTCTCGAACCTGCACATGCACCCTATCCTGCTCGCCTGGCTGGTGGCGCTGGTGCTGCATGCCGCCGTAGGCTCCGCGACGGTGGCGATGATGGGCGCCACGGCGATCGTCGCGCCGATGCTGCCGCTCTATCCAAACGTGAGCCCGGAAATCATCACCATTGCCATCGGTTCCGGCGCCATTGGCTGCACGATCGTGACCGATTCCCTCTTCTGGCTGGTGAAGCAATACTGCGGCGCGACCCTGAATGAGACCTTCAAATACTATACGACGGCGACGTTTATCGCCTCGGTGCTTGCACTTGGCGGCACATTCCTGCTTTCCTTCATTATCTGAGCGCGAAGAGACGTATTATGGAAAACGCAACTATCACTACTTTAACCGCACAGTTTCCTCTGGTTGAGGATCTGATCGCCCTGAAAGAAACTACCTGGCTTAACCCGCGCACCACGACGCTTGCAGAAGGGTTGCCCTATGTCGGGCTGACCAAAGCCGACGTGGACGACGCGCACGCGCGCCTCAACCGCTTCGCGCCGTATCTGGCGAAAGCCTTCCCGGAAACGGCGGTAACGGGCGGGATTATCGAATCCGAGCTGGTCGCGATCCCGGCGATGCAAAAGCGGCTGGAGAGAGAATCTGGTAAGCCTATTCCCGGCACGCTGCTGCTGAAAAAAGACAGCCATCTGCCGATTTCCGGCTCGATTAAAGCGCGCGGCGGCATCTATGAGGTGCTGACCCATGCGGAAAAACTGGCGCTGGAAGCCGGGTTGCTGAGCATCGACGACGACTACAGCATTCTGCTGGAGCCGCGCTTTAAGGACTTCTTCAGCCAGTACAGCATTGCGGTAGGCTCAACCGGCAACCTCGGGATGTCCATCGGCATTATGAGCGCACGCATCGGCTTTAAGGTGACGGTGCATATGTCCGCCGACGCCCGAGAGTGGAAGAAAGCCAAACTGCGCAGCCACGGCGTCATCGTCGTGGAATATGAGCAGGATTACGGCGTGGCGGTGGAGCAGGGACGAAAAGCGGCGGAAAGCGATCCGAACTGCTTCTTCATTGACGATGAAAACTCCCGCACCCTTTTCCTGGGCTATGCGGTGGCGGGCGAGCGGCTGAAGGCGCAGTTTGCCGAACAGGGCCGCGTGGTGGATGCGGACCATCCTCTGTACGTTTACCTGCCGTGCGGTGTCGGCGGCGGCCCCGGCGGCGTGGCATTTGGCCTGAAGCTGGCCTTTGGCGATAACGTCCACTGCTTCTTCGCGGAGCCAACGCACTCCCCGTGCATGCTGCTGGGCGTCTACACCGGCCTGCACGATGAGATCGCGGTGCAGGACCTGGGCATTGATAACGTCACGGCGGCGGACGGGCTGGCGGTAGGACGCGCCTCCGGCTTCGTGGGCCGCGCGATGGAGCGCCTGCTCGACGGGTTCTACACCCTTTCCGACCAGAGCATGTATGACATGCTCGGCTGGCTCGCGCAGGAGGAAGGGATCCGCCTGGAGCCGTCGGCGCTGGCGGGCATGGCCGGGCCGGTGCGCGTTCATTCGCATACCAACGTTACCCACCTGGTGTGGGCAACCGGCGGCGGAATGGTGCCGGAAGACGAGATGGCGAAGTATTTAGCAAAAGGCCGTTAATCGTAGGCCCGGTAAGGCGTAGCCGCCACCGGGCTTACAGGCTCAAAATTTGCTGAATATGGGTTACCGCAAACAGCAGCGACAGCGAGAGAACAGCGAGCGCGATCAGGAACTTATCCCGCACCGCTTTCGGCTGTACAAAATCGTTCTGCGCCACGTCCATCAGGTTACGGCTGCGGGTATAGCGCCATAAAATAATGGCCACCAGCGCCAGCACGACAATAGAAATCCAGAAGGGCACCCCGGTGCGGTGCCAGTTGTGCTTGATCGCCAGGGCAATCAAAGCGCCATACCCCAGCAGCGTGCGCAGCCAGGCCAGCGACGTCCGCTCCGGCTGCAGGCCGGGGTCCGCTTCGCGCCGCGCTTTGCGGCTATCCGCCATAGAACACCAGCACCATCACCACGCCCGCCACCGTCAGCAGAATCGTGCTGACGATCAGCAGCCCGCGCGTATAGGGCAAATCCTGCTTCAGGCGCATCGCCTTCTCATTGCGCAGCCAGCGCAGGTAGCCGTAAATCGCCAGCACGCCCGCGCACAGGCACAGCAGCAGCGCCAGCACTTCGCGAATCAGCGGCGTGGCGAAATCTGGCGCGAGCTGGTCGAGGCCGACGCCGGCGGCAAGAAAGCCCAGCGCGGTACGGATCCACGCTAAAAAAGTGCGCTCATTGGCCAGAGAGAAGCGGTAGTCCGGCGCTTCGCCGAGGCGGGAAATTTTCATGAGGGTTCCTTGTCGTGCTCCAGGCAGGCTTCAGCATAGCGTAAATCGACAAGGACAAGGAGACCGGCATCGGGCGATGCCGGTCAGGACGATTAGTGCAGCGCTGGCCAGAAGTCCTTATTGGCCTCGATCAGGTCATCCAGAATCGCTTTCGCGACGGACGCGCTCGGCACGGTTTTCGACAGGGTGATCGCCTGCCAGAGTTTCTGGTACGAGCGCTGCTCCCAGGCATCCACCACCAGTTTTTCCACCGCCACCTGCTGGCTCATCAGCCCTTTCTGGAAGTGTGGAATATCGCCCACCGTAAGCGGCTCTGGGCCGTTATGGCCTACCAGGCAAGGGATCTCCACCATCGCGTCGGCATCAAAGTTATGGATGGCCCCGTTGTTTGGCACAATCAGCAGCATCCGCTCCTGGGTGTTGAAGGCAATCGCCGTCGCCAGATCGACGATGTACGACGCATGTTCGTCGATTTCCAGCTCACCGGCGGCGGAGTGACCGGCTTCAATAATCGCCCGGCAGGCGCTGAACACGTGCTTTTCACGGTGATCCATGACCTCATTGGCGCGGGTGCGTTCCGGGTTGGAGTGGGCGACCACGTAGTCCGGGAACAGGTAATACTTCAGGTAGGTGTTTGGCATGGTATCCGGATCAAGCGCCTGTACGTCTCTGGCTTTGGCAAAGGTATCGTTCCAGCTCGCTTCGGTATGCGCATCTTCCGAAGGCGGCACATAACCGTTTTTCGCCACGTATTCGCGCAGTTTCGGCATCAGATCGTTGCCGTTGAGATCTTCAATCGACGTCCACCAGCCGAAGTGGTTCAGGCCGTAGTAGCGCACGCGCATCTCTTTGCGGTTTTTCAGGCCGACAATCTGCGCCATGCGCCCTTCAATGCCGATCGGCATATCGCAGATGTTGAGGATTTTGGCGTTCGGACGCAGGCGGCGCGTGGCTTCCGCGACAATCGCCGCCGGGTTGGAATAGTTCAGCATCCACGCGTTCGGGGAGTACTGCTGCATATAATCCACCAGCTCCAGCACGCCGCCGATAGAGCGCATGCCGTAGGAGATGCCGCCCGGTCCGCAGGTTTCCTGGCCCAGCACGCCATGGCGCAGCGGAATTTTTTCATCTTTTTCACGCATCGGGTATTTGCCCACGCGGATATGCGCCATCACAAAATCCACATCGGTAAACGCCGCTTTAGGGTCGGTGGTGTAGCTGAATTCAATCTCCGGCGCCTGCTCCCTGAGGATGATTTTGCACGCTTCGGCGATGGTTTCCTGACGCGCGCCGTCGTTGTCATAGAACTTCAGCGCGCGCAGCGGGAAACGGTCGCGGTTGGCTAACAGCATCAGGACGATACCAGGCGTAAAGGTACTGCCGCCGCCTGCAATAACAACTGAGAATTTTTTCATGATATAGCCTCTGTCAGGGTGGTTTGTTCATTCGTTAAAGGGGTTTTCATCAGCGATTCCAGCTGGTCGCGCACCTGAGGAACGTGCAGGCCGACAATCACCTGAATGCCGTTGCCGCGTCGCACCACGCCGTGGGCGCCGAGGGCTTTGAAGACGTCATCGCTTTGGGTTTTCGCCATATCCACCAGCGCAATGCGCAAGCGGGTGGCGCAGTTGTTGATGCTTTCGATGTTGGCCGCGCCGCCGAGCGCCTGCAGGAATCCGGCGGCCTGCCCTACCTGCTGGCTGGCCGCCGCCGGGGCGGTGGTTTGCCCGCGCGCCGCCTTATAGTCGGCCTTGCTGTAGAGTTTGATTTCGCTCTCTTCCCGGCCCGGCGTTTTCAGGTTCAGACGTTCGATCAGCGTTTTGAAGACCACGAAGTAAACCCCGGTGAAGCAGACGCCGATTCCGATCTGGGTGAATACCGTCGAGGCGTGGTTGTGGAACATTGGGATCCAGTTTTGCGGCAGGAACTGGTCCAGCAGGCCGCCGCCCATGTTCCCGACCACGCCAAAGGCGTACATCACCGTTGCCATGGTGGCCGCCAGCACGGCGTGCACGGCAAACAGCAGCGGCGAGATAAACAGGAAGGTGAACTCAAGCGGTTCAGTGATGCCCACCAGCACGGCGGTGAGCGTGGCCGGGACCAGCAGCCCCGCCACCTTGACGCGGTTTTCCGGCGACGCGGTGTACCAGATCGCCAGCGCAATCCCGACCGAGCCAAACACTTTTGAGTTGCCGTGCAGCGCGAATCCGCCTTCCGGGAAGAGGGTTTTCAGCGGCAGGGTGCTCTGGCTGAATTCCTGCAGGTGCTGTGCCCAGTAGACCTGAATGCCGCCTTCCACCGCCGCCGGGCCGAAGATGAACGGACCGTAGACGAAGTGGTGCAATCCGGTTGGGATCAGAATGCGTTCCAGGAAGGTATACACCCACACGCCCAGCGCACCGGCGGAGCGCAGGAACGCCTGCAGGGACTCGATGCCCATCTGCACTTTCGGCCAGCCCAGCAGCGTCAGCCAGGCGCAGGGGATCATGACGAAGAACGCGAGGATAACGACAAACGAGCTGCCCTGGAAAATCCCCAGAAACACCGGCAGCGGCTTGTCGAAATAGCGGTTGTGGATGGCGGTGACGATGCCTGAAATCACAATGGCACCGATGATGCTGGTATCGAGCGTTTTGATCCCGGCAATCATCGCCAGCCCGCTTCCGGCCGTCGGTTCGGCGGAGAAGTCGACGCCGAAGAAGTGGCCCCAGGTCATCCCCATCGCGTTGATGAAGTAGTTCCAGGTCAGGAAGCTAATCAGCACCGCAAGACAGGCGCGGCCCTGCGCCTGCTTCGCCAGGCCAATCGGTAAGCCAACGGCAAAAATCAGCGGCATATTGCGAAACACCGCCCAGCCGCCCTCTTCAATGATGTGGACAATCTGCGCGAAAAGATGATCGGGGGCCGTTAAGGCTTCGCCGACAAACAGCGGGTTGCGAAGCATGATGGCGATTCCCACCACGATCCCGGCGAACGGAAACAGCAACACCGGGGTAAACATGGCACCGCCAAAACGTTGTATTTGACTGAGCATTTTTAAATCCTCATGAAACAACCTGTAGGGGTAGAGGCCTTTATGGTTTTTTGCTGGCCTGAGGTGAGCATAAGAAGTTACTGATGCGCGAACATGGCGTGCCGCTGCGATTCGTGATCGCATTCATGGTTTTATTTTGACCAATCAGGTCTACTTTTTGACGTAAATATGGACATGTCAGAACGCAATCCACGCCCTGATAACGGCAGAGAGGTCTACTGGTGATCTACAAATCCATTGCTGACAGATTGCGGCTGCGGCTGAATTCGTCGGACTACAACGTCGGCAGCCCGCTGCCCGGCGAAAAAGCGCTGGCGCAGGAGTTCGGCGTGGCGCGAATGACCATCCGCAAGGCGCTGGATCTGCTGGTGAGCTGGGGGCTGGTTGAGCGTCGGCACGGCAGCGGAACCTTTGTCTCACGCAAAGACGTTCACCACGAAACCACCAACCTGACCGGGCTGGTGGAGGTGCTGCGTCAGCAGGGAAAAGAGGTGCAGAGTAAGGTCTTACAGTTTGAAGTGATGCCCGCCCCGCCCGCCATCGCAAGCCAGCTGCGGATTCAGGTGGATGAGCGGATCTACTTTTCCCGACGGGTGCGCTACGTGGACGGGAAGCCGCTGATGCTGGAGGACAGCTTTATGCCGGTGAAGCTGTTCCGCAATCTGTCGCTGGCGCATCTTGAGGGGTCTAAGTTTGATTACATCGAGAAGGAGTGCGGGATCACCATCAGCGGCAACTACGAGAGCCTGACGCCGGTGCTGGCAGATAAAACGCTGGCCGGTTATATGAACCTGCCGGAACAGACGCCGCTGCTGCGAATTACCTCTCTCTCCTACAGCGACAGCGGCGAGTTCCTCAATTATTCCGTGATGTTCCGAAATACCAGTGATTACCAGGTGGACTACCATCTGCGGCGCATCCACCCGGATGACCTGCTAGCTCATCCCCCAGAACAGCACCGCCAGTAGCTGCGGGGTGATGATGCGCAGGAACATCACCAGCGGATAGACGGTGGCATAGGAGAGCGCGGCCGCACCGCTGGTGGCGTGCAGGTTGTTGGCAAAAGCCAGCGCGGGCGGATCGGTCATGGAGCCCGCCAGCATCCCGCACAGCGTCAGGTAGTTCATTTTGGCGAACATCCGCGCCAGTATTCCCACCGTCAACAACGGGATCGCCGTGATAAAGATGCCGTATCCGACCCAGCTCATCCCTTCGCCCTTGACCAGGGTATCGACAAAATCACCGCCGGATTTCAGGCCGACCACCGCCAGGAACAGCACGATACCCAGCTCGCGCAGCGCCAGGTTGGCGCTCGGCGGCATAAACCAGTAGAGCTTCCCGATACAGCCGATACGCCCGAGGATCAGCGCCATAATCAGCGGCCCGCCCGCCAGGCCCAGCTTGAGCGCCACCGGGAAGCCCGGCACGTACACAGGAATAGAACCGAGCAGCACGCCGAGCCCGATACCGATAAACACCGGCAGCATCTGCACCTGCTGCAGTTTTTGCTGGGCGTTACCCACCATATCCGCCACGGCGTCGATGGACGACGGGCGCCCGACCAGGTTGAGGATATCCCCGAACTGCAGGCTGGCCTCCGGGCTGGCGACCAGTTCAACACCCGCACGGTTAAGGCGAGAGATCACCACGTCATAGCGCTCTTTTACCTGCAGATCGCGTATTTTCTTGCCAAGAACGTGTTCGTTAGTCACCACAACGCGTTCCACGCGCATATCGGTGCCGCGGGTTGAGAGTGAAGTATCCACTTCCTGGCCAATCACCAGCCGCGCGTTGTTTAAATCCCCGGGCTGCCCGACCAGGTGCAGCAGATCGCCCTGCCGAATGACGGTGCCGGGCGCGGGCACCATCAGCATATCGTCACGCTTGAGGCGGGAGCAGATGATATTGGCGCTGTTGAGGATCGGCACGTCCTGAATCGCCATATTGTTCAGGTTGGGGTTATCGACCCGAATGTTGATGGTTTTGATCGGCATATGGCCGTTGGTGAGCGTGGTTTCGTGGTCCTTTGCCTCTTTGTCGACGTTAATGCGAAACAGGACGCGTACCAGCCACATGGAAAGCAGAATGCCGCAAATCCCAAACGGGTAGGCCATGGCGTAGCTCATCCCCATCTGGTCGACGATGCCGGGTTCGATACCCAAATCGCGCAGGATTTGCTGCCCGGCGCCGAGCGCAGGCGTGTTGGTAACCGCCCCGGAGAAAATGCCCAGCACCACGGGAAGCGGGATATCGAAGATTTTGTGCAGAATTGCGGTGACCAGCCCGCCCATCACCACTATGCCGAGGGCAAACAGGTTGAGCCGTAATCCGGAGACCCGAAGTGAGGCGAAAAAGCCCGGTCCCACCTGAATACCGATGGTATAAACGAAGAGGATCAGGCCGAACTCCTGAGTGAAGTGGAGCATTTCGGCGCTGAGGACCAGCCCGAGCTTGTCGGCGAAGTGCCCGACAAAAATGCCGCCAAACAGCACCCCGCCTATCCCAAACCCGACGCCACGGATTTTGATATTCCCTATCCACAGGCCAACAACAGCGACCAGGGCCAACACGCTTACGGTTAACGCGATATCACTCATGATCCACTTCCTGTGCATAACCTTAGTTATGCTAAGGATTCTCTCAGAGCCGGATGCGATTGTATGGGCGATGGCGCACAAAAAAGCCCTGCCGGGGCAGGGCTTTATCTTTTCACCCTCTCCCTACAGGAGAGGGCCGGGGTGATGGCATCAGCCCGCACGCTATTAGCTATTCAACGCAGGCCGCTCGCTAATGGCGATACGCTGCGGCGCGATGGCTTCCGGCACGTTGCGGATCAGGTCGATATGCAGCAGACCGTTGGTAAACGTTGCGCCGGACACTTCCATATGGTCTGCCAGGGTAAAGCTCAGGCTAAACGGCTGATTAACCAGCCCCTGATGCAGCCATTTGGTCTCGGTCTCTTGTTTTTCCGGCGTACCTTTCACGGTCAGGCGAGTGCCTTCAAGCTGGATGTCCAGATCGTCCTGGCGGAAACCGGCAAGCGCAAGGGTGATGCGATAGTGGTTATCGTCGCTTTTTTCGATGTTGTACGGCGGAAACGTCTGTTGCTCGGTGGTGCTTTGCAGGGCGTTAGCCAGTTTGTCAAAACCAATCCACTGACGCAGCAGAGGGGATAAATCATAGTTACGCATACTAAATCTCCTTCTGAGAAGCGAGTTCGGCACAGTCTAATTTTGTGCGCAGTTGTTCCTGCAAATCCTGATGGATTCGCATATGCTCCCGTTACGGCAAGCACGTCTGGATGGGCCGCTTACGCGACCCGCGTAATTAGTTAATTTCGATACGACGCGGTTTTTTCTCTTCCGGAATCACACGTTCCAGTTCGATAAACAGCAGGCCGTTAACCAGGTTCGCGCCTTTAACATGAATGTTCTCGGCTAACTGGAACTTGCGTTCAAAGTTGCGCTCGGCGATGCCCTGATAAAGATAGGTACGTTCTTTCTGCTCGGCCGTATGGGAACCTTTCACCACCAGCAGGTTGTCCTGCGCGGTGATCTCCAGTTCGTTTTCTGCAAAACCGGCGACGGCAATAGCGATGCGGTAGTGATTTTCGTCAACCAGCTCAACATTGTATGGAGGGTAGCCGTTGCTCTGGCTTTGGTTATTTTCTAAATGATTAAACAGGCGGTCAAAACCAATTGCAGAACGGTATAGCGGAGAAAGATCGAAGTTACGCATAAATAAAACTCCTGAAATCAGCGAGAAATTGTAGCCTTCCACCATGGACAGGCCTTTGCGCCCCCGAACACCCATCAGGCGAGTTCGTTATCGGGCCACATTCTTAAAATGGGTCTGCAATCGGGCTTTTCAAGAACGACAGCTGCACTTTTTTTTGCACTTTCCTGCATCTCGCATAGACTGGGACAACAGCACAAAGGGTTAAATTGCGATGGCTGCCACAGTGCGGGGTTATAGGGCTATCCATTTTGGATAAGGCTCGCTATAACCCTGAGTTGCAGGTCTATGCAGTGCCATTAACGATGACTGAGTGATGATGAAAAATGTTCTGATAAAGCTGACGACGTTCAGCGGGGTAGTTTTACTTTGCGGGTGTTCGAGCGTGATGTCTCACACCGGCGGTAAAGAAGGAACATATCCGGGGACGCGCGCCAGCGCGGCGATGCTCTCCGATGACGATACAAACTGGGGCACCAAATCCCTGGTTATCCTCGATATGCCGTTTACGGCCGTGGCGGATACGCTTCTGCTGCCGTGGGATATGTTTCGTAAGGACAACTCCGTACGCTCGCGGGTAGAGAAAAGCGAGCAGGAAAATCTGGCGACAAACGCCGTCATCCCGCCCGCTGAAATGCCTCCACGCTAGTACTGCGCGGTTTCCGTTACCCAAAGCTGACGGAAACCGGCTGTCTCCTCCATCCACGCAATAACGCGCCCGTCCGGGGAAAACACGACCGCATCAGCATACGGTGGGTTGCCATGATCGGACGTCAAAAACGTCACCTCTCCAGTCAGGGCGTCGCAGCAGGCGATCCGATTTTCGAGCACAAACCCCAGACTGTCGCCCGCAGGATGCCAGTTAAATGCTGACTGAATATCGCTCCCGGTACGCGTCAACTGGCGCGGCTCGCCGCCTTCAGGAGAGATCAGCCACAGCTGCACAATGCCGTTATCATCCCGCATCAGAAACGCAATCTGCGTCCCCTGCGGGTTACTGCGAACCCAGTGACGCGGCACGTTCACCAGGCCCGGGTACGCCCTCTGATGCGTAAAGGTCAAACGACGCTGGTTCACACCCGCAGGCGGCGCAGGCAGGGTCTCCGTCGTGCCCTGTAGCGGCGCATCGCCCGCACGCTTCCAGCCCTGCTCGTCTTCCGGCAAATTTGCAATAAACAGTTCGGGTACTTTTTCGCCCTGCGCGGAGAGGGTATCGCCGATAAACGCCAGCCTGCCGTTGCCCACCCAGCCCTCTTCGTAAGCGCGGTTGATTTCATCGCTGCCCGGCCGTGGGTTGGGCGTGGTGCGGCTAACCAGTACGCTCCAGAAGGTTCCCGAATATTCACGGGGGTGGTTCCCCTGCGGGTTCACCGGGCCGTAAGGCGCAGCCACGCCGACGTTGCGTAAATCGAGTTTAGGATCGCGCTCGTGCAGGACATGGTCGTTATAGGTAAAGCTGACGAGCTGCCCGTTCGGGCTGAAGACATGGACGTGGCTACCCCCGCGCAGCGCGCCTGCGGTGTAAGGCGCGGTGATATCCATCGCGTCCAGGTTGCTCACCTGACCGTTTTGCGCAATCACTCCCTGGCGATGATGAAAATCGTAGCGCCAGTCGGCATCCGGGTTTTTCGGGCCGTGGATAAAGACATATTTATCTTCTGCAGGATGAACGGTCACCACGCCGACATGCGCGCCGTCAGTGGCGCGATATACCACCTCTACCTCACCCGTCGCGACATTGACCCGCTCGATGGTTTCACCGGTGAACGACGCACCGGACGGGCGCACGTCGTAGACCAGCCACTGGCTGTCCGGCGTCCAGGTATTGATGTTGGTCAGCTGGTGGTTGCGGGAAGCGAAGGTGATTTGTTTCATGAGGATACCCTGATGCGCAGTTATCGCATCAGGGTATCGCAAGCGGGTTTTTAGTTCAGCACAAACTTCTCGATGGCATAAGCCACGCCGTCTTCGAGGTTGGATTTGGTCACGAAGTTAGCCACTTCTTTCACCGATGGGATCGCGTTATCCATCGCCACGCCCATACCGGCGAATTCAATCATCGCGATGTCATTTTCCTGGTCGCCCAGCGCCATGATCTCGTCCTGTTTAATGCCCAGCGCATCGGCCAGTGATTTGACACCGGTGCCTTTATTGACGCGTTTATCGAGGATTTCGAGGAAGTACGGTGCACTTTTCAGCACGGTGTACTTCTCTTTTACCTCCGCCGGAATGCGCGCAATCGCTTTATCCAGGATCTCCGGCTCGTCGATCATCATCACTTTCAGGAACTGCGTCGCCGGGTCCATTTTCTCCGCTTCACAGAACACCAGCGGAATGGTCGCAACGTAGGATTCATGTACCGTGTAGTAGCTAATATCGCGGTTGGCGGTATAGAGCGTATTGCGATCGAGCGCGTGGAAGTGGGAACCCACTTCACGGGACAGTTTTTCCAGGAACAGATAGTCATCGTAGCTCAGCGCGGTTTGCGCAACCGTACTGCCATCTGCGGCTTTCTGCACCAGCGCGCCGTTATAGGTGATGCAGTAGTCGCCCGGCTGATTCATGTGCAGCTCTTTCAGGTAGCTGTGTACACCCGCATACGGACGCCCCGTGGTCAGGACCACATTCACGCCCTTAGCGCGCGCCGCGGCGATCGCGTTTTTAACGGCTGGAGAGATGGTGTGGTCTGGCAGCAGCAGCGTGCCGTCCATGTCGATTGCAATGAGTTTGATAGCCATGAGTTCCCCGGAATAAATGAGTGCTGCCTCATGCTAACGCGATTAAGCACACAAAAATAGAGCTATATTGCGCAACAGGAATGCCCCTTTTACGCTTATTCCGGGGAACGAAGGCTTACTCGCGGGTGAGCACAATTTTACCGAACGCGCCGCGATCCAGATGTTCAAGCGCCTGTTCAAGCTCGTTAAAACGGTAGCGATGCTCAATCACCGGCTTCAGCCCCGTGACGTCAACAGCGCGGACAAAATCTTCCAGCGCCCGGCGGTGCCCCACGCCAATCCCCTGAATGACGGGGGATTTCAGCAGCAGTTCGCCAGCAGAGAGGGTAATCTCCGTCCCGGCGAGCACGCCAATGACGGAGATACGTCCGTGAACGGCAACGGCGCGCAGGGAATGCTTCAGGTTCTCTCCACCGACGGTTTCGATAATATGGTCGATACCGCGATCCTGCGTGAGCGCCAGCGTATTTTCAGCCCAGTCGCTTTTCAGGCGGTTGATGCCGTGGCTGGCCCCCAGCGTTTTGGCCAGCGCCAGTTTCTCATCGCTCCCCGAGGTGACAAACACCTCCGCGCCGTGCGCTTTTGCAATCTGAAGGGCGAAGATCGCCACGCCGCCCGTGCCCTGCACCAGCACCGATTGCCCGGCGCGCAGCTGGCCGCGCTCCACCAGCGCAAACCAGGCGGTAAGCCCTGCGCAGGGTAAGGTGCTGGCCTCGGCGTCATCCAGGGTCTCCGGAGAGGCCACCAGCGCGTCTTCCTTCAAAATCACATACTCGGACAGCATGCCCTGGAAGTATCCACCGGACGTTTTATAGGGCAGATTGCGCGCGTCCGCCTGCGGCTTACCGTCGATCCACTCCGGGAAGAAGGTTGAGATGACGCGGGCACCGGGCTGGAAACGCGTGACGCCTTCACCAATGCTGTCCACCACGCCCGCCATGTCAGACGCCGGGGTAAACGGGAAGGAAAGCGGGATCGGCATTGTGCCTTCAACAACCATTTTATCGCGATAGTTAAGCGCAACGGCATTTACCCTTACGCGCACTTCACCCGGGCCTGGCTGTAGGACGGGCGCCTGAGTCAGCTTGAGGTTCTCGCGCCCGAGGGTATCCATGGACCAGCGTTGCATTGTCTCTGTCATTTTATTTCTCCTGCCATCAGATGAGCTTTAGTCCTGACAGTCTACCGTTGACTAAAGGTCGCCAGTGGCGATAAGTTTTCTCTTTATTGACGCCAGAATAGATACAATCCATGACCGATACGCTGAAGGATATTCCTGTTTTCGTGGCCGCCGTTGAGGCGGGAAGTTTCGCGCAGGCCGCGATTCGCCTGCATTTGTCACGTTCGGCGGTCGGAAAAAGCATCGCTCGCCTCGAACAGCGGCTGGGGGTACGTCTTTTTCAGCGCACCACCCGCAGCCAGAGTCTGACCGATAACGGCGCCCTTTTTTATGAACGCTGTCTGCGCGCGCTGGAGGAGATTCGGGGTGCGGAATCGCTGCTTGAAACGGGGAAACAGCAGGTCAGTGGTCGCCTGCGCGTTGCCATGCCGGTGCTGTTTGGTCGCCAGTGCGTCGCCCCCTTGCTGATAGCGCTGGCGCAGGAACACCCCGGGCTTGAACTGGAAATGTCATTCAGCGACCGCGTGGTGGATCTCGTCGAGGAAGGGTTTGATATGGCGGTGCGTAACGGCACGCTTCAGGACAGCAGCGTGCTGGTCGCCAGAAAGCTGGGAGAACACCGCATGGTGCTGTGCGCCGCGCCGGAGTATCTGCTGAAGAAAGGCCAGCCACAAAGCGTTAATGATTTATCCCAGCATACGGCCATCAACTATTTGAGCGCAGGCAGAGTGTTGTCCTGGCAGCTGATGGATAACGAAGGAATGTCGCACACCTTTACACCCCGATCGTCGCTCAATATGGATGATTTGCAGGCGATCTGCGACGCCGCGCTGGCCGGACACGGCATTGCATGGCTGCCCTGCTGGATGGTCGTCAAAGATATTCACCAGGGTAAACTCGTCCCGCTCCTGAAGCAGGCACCGGATGTGCATTTCAACGTTCATGCCGTATGGCAGCAGACGCCGCATCTGCCGCTGAGGGTAAGAATAGCGATAGATACGCTGGCGAGCCGTTTACCGGCAGCGATGTCACTGGACCTTCCAGCGTCCATAAAAAAGCCGCGCTAAAAGCGCGGCCAGTTATCGTGCGGTATAACGACAATTAAATATCGATATTTGCCGCTTTCAGGGCGTTCTCTTCGATGAAGGCACGACGTGGTTCAACCGCATCGCCCATCAGGGTCGTGAACAGCTGGTCCGCAGCAATCGCGTCCTTAACGGTCACGCGCAGCATGCGGCGGCTTTCCGGATCCATGGTGGTTTCCCACAGCTGGTCCGGGTTCATTTCGCCCAGACCTTTATAGCGCTGGATCGCGAGGCCACGACGGGACTCTTTCACCAGCCAGTCCAGCGCCTGCTCGAAGCTGGTTACCGGCTGACGACGTTCGCCACGTTCGATGAACGCATCGTCTTCGATCAGGCCACGCAGCGTCTCGCCGAGCGTGCAGATACGACGGTATTCCGGACCGGTCACAAACTCGTGCTCCAGCGGATAGTCGGTGTCAACGCCGTGGGTACGCACGCGAATAATAGGCTCGAACTGCTTATCGGCGTTCTGCTGGATATCGCATTTCCACATGCTGCCGTGCTGCTCTTTCTCGTTGAGATCGGTCACCAGGGCATTCACCCAGCGGGTCACGGTCTGCTCGTCGCTCAGATCGGCTTCGGTCAGGGTTGGCTGATAAACCAGCTCCTTCAGCAGCGTTTTCGGATAACGGCGTTCCATACGCGTAATCATTTTCTGCGTGGCGTTGAACTCGGACACCAGACGCTCCAGCGGCTCACCGGCCAGTGCAGGGGCGTGCGAGTTCGCGTGCAGGGTCGCGCCATCAAGGGCGATCGCGATTTGGTACTGATCCATCGCTTCGTCGTCTTTAATGTACTGTTCCTGCTTGCCTTTCTTCACCTTGTACAGCGGCGGCTGTGCAATGTAGACGTGACCACGCTCAACGATTTCAGGCATCTGACGATAGAAGAAGGTCAACAGCAGCGTACGAATGTGCGAGCCGTCGACGTCCGCATCGGTCATGATGATGATGCTGTGGTAGCGCAGTTTGTCCGGGTTGTACTCATCACGGCCGATGCCGCAGCCCAGCGCGGTAATGAGCGTCGCCACTTCCTGAGAAGAGAGCATCTTGTCGAAACGGGCTTTCTCAACGTTGAGGATTTTACCCTTCAGCGGCAGGATAGCCTGGTTCTTACGGTTACGGCCCTGCTTCGCAGAACCGCCCGCGGAGTCCCCTTCCACGAGGTACAGTTCGGACAGCGCCGGGTCACGTTCCTGGCAGTCAGCCAGTTTGCCCGGCAGGCCTGCTAAGTCCAGCGCGCCTTTACGACGGGTCATTTCACGGGCTTTACGCGCCGCTTCACGGGCACGCGCCGCATCAATAATTTTACCCACCACGATTTTCGCGTCGGACGGGTTTTCCAGCAGGTATTCGCTCAGCAGTTCGTTCATCTGCTGTTCAACCGCCGATTTCACCTCGGAAGAGACCAGCTTGTCTTTGGTCTGTGAGGAGAACTTCGGATCCGGCACCTTCACGGAGACAACGGCAATCAGGCCTTCACGGGCGTCATCACCGGTGGCGCTGACTTTTGCTTTCTTGCTGTAGCCTTCTTTGTCCATGTAGGCGTTCAGGGTACGGGTCATCGCCGCACGGAAGCCTGCAAGGTGCGTACCGCCGTCACGCTGTGGAATATTATTGGTGAAGCAGTAGATGTTTTCCTGGAAACCGTCGTTCCACTGCAGCGCCACTTCCACACCGATACCGTCTTTTTCGGTGGAGAAGTAGAAGATATTCGGGTGAATAGGCGTTTTGTTCTTGTTCAGATACTCAACGAACGCCTTGATACCGCCTTCGTAGTGGAAGTGGTCTTCTTTGCCGTCACGCTTGTCGCGCAGGCGAATAGAGACGCCGGAGTTCAGGAACGACAGTTCACGCAGGCGTTTCGCCAGGATGTCGTACTCGAATTCGGTGACGTTGGTGAAGGTTTCATGGCTCGGCCAGAAACGCACCATGGTACCGGTTTTGTCGGTATCGCCGGTAACGGCCAGCGGTGCCTGCGGCACGCCGTGCGTATAGAGCTGACGGTGAATTTTGCCTTCTCGCTGGATAACCAGCTCCAGCTTCTGCGACAGGGCGTTAACCACGGAGACGCCTACGCCGTGCAGGCCGCCGGAAACTTTATAGGAGTTATCGTCAAACTTACCGCCTGCGTGCAGCACGGTCATGATCACTTCCGCGGCAGAGACGCCCTCTTCCGGGTGAATACCGGTTGGGATGCCACGACCATCATCGGTGACGGAGACGGAGTTGTCCGCATGGATGGTGACCACGATGTCTTTACAGTGACCCGCGAGCGCTTCGTCGATAGCGTTATCTACCACCTCGAATACCATGTGGTGCAGACCGGTGCCGTCATCCGTGTCGCCGATATACATACCCGGGCGCTTACGCACCGCATCCAGCCCTTTCAGGACTTTGATACTGGAGGAGTCATAAGAATTCGACATCAACGTTTCTCGCTCATTTCAACTTGGGTTAATCCGTTATTTTACCCTTTTCCACGGTAAACATCTTCGAATTTTCGTCCGACATGTCTATAACGTGTTCAGCGCTAATGGCGCTGACGAAAACCTGCGACTGAGTGGCTTTTAAGCGGCTGGCAAGCAGCCCGCGCCGCGCGTCGTCAAGTTCCGAGGCAAAATCATCTATCAGGTACAGGCAGCGTCTTCCGCTCTCGCGTGTGAGAAACTCTCCCTGTGCCAGGCGCAGCGCACACATCAGGAGCTTGAGCTGCCCGCGCGACAGCGTGTCTTCCACCGGTGCACCGTCGGCACGAATGCGGAAATCCGCCTTGTGCGGGCCGTGCGCGGTGTAGGTCAACATGCGGTCACGCTCGAAGCTTCTCTCTAACACCTCGGCATAATCCGTCTCTTTCTCCCAGCCGCGCTGGAAAGAGAAGGTGAGAGAGAATTCGGGTAAAAACTGTTTGCAGGTGTCGGCCATGTCTTCGGCGATACCTGCGCTGTATTCGGCACGCCAGTTGCTGATTTGTTCCGCGAGAGGGATTAACTCCATGTCCCACGGACGCAGCTGGGCGTAACGGGTAACCTGGCGCAGGGCAGCGTTACGCTGCTTGAGCAGACGCTTCAGGTTGCTCCAGGCGTTAAAGAAACCGGCTTCGTTGTGAAAGCATCCCCAGTCGAGGAATGCTCTTCTGTATTTGGGGCCGCCGTTGAGTAAAGTAAACCCCTCCGGCGTAATCAGCTGCATTGGCATCAGCAGCGCCAGCTCCGCCACTTTATGGCCGTCGGTGCCGTCGATGCGCACCTTGCTGTCGCCCTGCTTGTCTTTGGTCAGGCCGATCGCGGTTTCCCGCTCCGCCCCCTGCAAACGCCCGTGCAGAACAAAGGATTCCTGCTCGTGGCGAATGACGCGACCAATCTGCAAACTGCGAAACGCCCGACCGTGGCCGAGCGTATAGATGGCCTCAAGCACGCTGGTTTTGCCGCTGCCGTTTGCGCCAACCAGGAAGTTAAAGCCAGGGGATAAAGCGAGATCCGCGCTTTCAATATTGCGAAAGTCGCGGATCAACAGACGGGTGAGCGACATTACAGTCTCATTGGCATAACAACATAGGCAGCCGACTGTGATGCGGCATCTTCAATCTGTACGCTTGAAACGGAGTCGGTCAGCAGAATGCGCACGTTTTCGCATTTCAGCGCATTCAGCACATCCAGTACGTAGCTGACGTTAAAGCCGATTTCCATCTCGGTTCCGGCGTAGGTGACGTCCAGAATCTCTTCTGCCTCTTCCTGCTCCGGGTTGTTAGCGGTGATTTTGATCTGGTTTTCACTCACGTACAGGCGCACGCCGCGGAATTTCTCGTTGGAGAGAATGGCTGCACGGGCAAAGGCCTGCTTGAGGCTATCGCAGCCCGCTTCCAGCGTTTTGTCCGGGTTCTTCGGCAATACGCGGCGATAATCCGGGAAACGACCGTCAACCAGCTTAGACGTGAAGACAAAATCGCCCACGTGTGCGCGGATGTTGTTGCTGCCGATCTGCACGCGCAGCGGCGTGTCGCCGCCGTCGAGCATACGCATCAGCTCAATCACCCCTTTACGCGGCACGATCACCGAATGGTTTGGCAGCGCGTCGCCAATCGGCATAGAACAGACCGCCAGACGGTGGCCGTCGGTGGCTACGGTACGCAGCTCTTCACCTTCGGTTTCGAACAGCATGCCGTTTAAGTAGTAACGGACGTCCTGATGCGCCATGGAGAACTGCGTGGCTTCAATCAGACGCTTCATCGTCGCCTGCGGCAGGGTGAATTCAACTTCGCTCTGCCAGTCGTCCAGGTTCGGGAAGTCCGCAGCAGGCAGCGTGGAGAGCGAGAAACGGCTGCGGCCAGAGCGCACCAGCATACGGTCGCCTTCCAGCTGCACGGCGATTTCAGCGCCTTCCGGCAGCCCGCGGCAGATATCAAAGAATTTACGTGCCGGAACCGTGGTCGCGCCCGCGTCGTGCGGCTGCGTCAGCGTAACGCGCGCGATCATTTCCATTTCCAGATCTGTACCGGTCAGCGACAGCGTACCGTCCGCGACCTGAAGCAGCAGGTTTCCGAGAATAGGCAGCGTTGGGCGGCCACCTAATGGGCCACTCACCTGTTGCAGCGGTTTTAATAAATGTTCACGTTCAACGGTAAATTTCATAGCGTCACGATGATAATGTTCTGATTAAATTGGAAAAATCTTCTTTTATGTCGTGGCTTTCTTCGCGTAACTGCTCAATCTTACGACAAGCGTGCAGCACGGTCGTATGGTCACGGCCACCAAACGCATCTCCGATTTCCGGCAGACTGTGGTTGGTTAACTCCTTTGCCAGCGCCATCGCCATCTGACGCGGACGCGCCACCGAGCGGGAACGACGTTTAGACAGTAAATCTGCCACTTTGATCTTGTAGTACTCAGCCACCGTCTTTTGAATATTGTCGATAGTGACCAGTTTTTCCTGCAATGCCAGCAAATCGCGCAGCGCTTCACGCACAAAATCGATGGTGATCGCACGACCGGTGAAGTTGGCATTGGCGATAACGCGGTTCAGCGCTCCTTCCAGCTCACGCACGTTGGAGCGCAGACGCTTGGCAATGAAGAACGCCACTTCGCCCGGCAGGCGAATGTCGTTTTCATCGGCTTTCTTCATCAGGATCGCGACGCGGGTTTCCAGCTCCGGTGGCTCGATCGCCACGGTCAGGCCCCAGCCGAAGCGGGATTTCAGACGATCTTCAACACCGTTGATCTCTTTTGGATAACGATCCGAGGTCAAAATGATCTGCTGATTGCCTTCCAGCAGGGCATTAAAGGTGTGGAAAAACTCTTCCTGCGATCGTTCTTTATTGGCAAAGAACTGGATGTCATCGATGAGCAGCGCGTCAACAGAACGATAGTAGCGTTTAAACTCTTCGATCGCATTGTTTTGCAGGGCTTTTACCATGTCCTGAACGAAGCGTTCGGAGTGCATATACACCACTTTGGCATTGGGCTTGCGCGCCATAATGCCGTTACCCACCGCATGCAGCAGGTGCGTTTTACCCAGACCCGTGCCGCCATAAAGGAACAGCGGGTTGTAGGCCCCACCGGGGTTATCAGCAACCTGACGAGCCGCCGCGCGCGCCAGCTGGTTCGACTTACCTTCAACGAAGTTATCGAACGTGTGTTTCACGTTAACGTTAGAGCGGTAGGTTGGCTCAGCCGGTGCAGGGACATTATCCCAGCCCTGACGAGCGGGTGCGACGCGAGGGGCCGGAGCAGGCGCGGCCTGAGCAGGCGCTGCTACGTTCACGGTTTCACGGACGGTTTGGGTGACCGGCTTTGTGCCCACTTCAAAGCGCAGCTGCGGGGCATCTGACCCGCAGAAATCGTTCAGCAGTCCATTGATGTTATTAAGGTACTTGTCCCTTACCCAATCGAGCACAAAACGGTTTGGCGCATACAAAGCCAGCGTGTTATCGCTCAGTTCCGCCTGCAACGGGCGGATCCACATACTGAATTCTGTGGCTGGTAACTCATCCTGCAATCGGGCAAGACACTGCTGCCAAAGCGAAAGTGACACGGCGGACTCCACTCGAACAATAAAAGAAAACTATTGAATATTCATGATTGTTGGCGCACATCGACATGACCCAATGAGGGTGATGTGCGAACCGCTATCTGCGGTTATACCCGGCCAGGATCGCTGGATCCCGATCGGGACCGCGGATCATAGCCTAAACTGAGCCAGAGATCTTCTGTTTCTCACAGATTCTTCCCGATTTATCCACAGGAAGATCCGGAACCGGATAAGTGTAAACGATCCTGGCGCCAGTGCCCCACGATTTAGTCCGCATATTGGAAAAATTAATGAGCACAGACAATTTATTGCTTAAATGATCTAACGAAGATCCGGGACGATCCTTGCGCTTTGTTGGCGAGGCCGTATAATCCTCGACCCGGCGCGTGATGCTCATCTTCCTGCGTCGTCCGTTGCTCATTTTCCACGCGAAAACGTGCGGAAATACGCGGGAAATAAGGAAAGAGAATTGACTCCGGAGTGTACAATTATTACAATCCGGCCTCTTTAATCACCCACGCTGAGGCGTTAGTCGTTCGAAACTCGTTCGGGTATACGCAAAAGTCAGTGAATTTATTCAAGTTTAGGTAGAAATCGCCATGAAACGCACTTTTCAACCGTCTGTACTGAAGCGCAACCGTTCTCACGGCTTCCGTGCTCGTATGGCTACTAAAAATGGTCGTCAGGTTCTGGCACGTCGTCGTGCTAAAGGCCGCGCTCGTCTGACCGTTTCCAAGTAATAAAGCTAACCCCTGAGTGGTTAAGCTAGCATTTCCCAGGGAGTTACGTTTGTTAACTCCCGCTCATTTCACTTTCGTCTTCCAGCAGCCACTACGGGCTGGCACGCCGCAAATCACCATCCTCGGCCGCCAAAATTCGCTGGGGCATCCCCGCATCGGTCTCACAGTCGCCAAGAAAAATGTTAAGCGTGCGCATGAACGCAATCGGATTAAACGTCTGACGCGTGAAAGCTTCCGTTTACGTCAGCACGAACTGCCTTCAATGGATTTCGTGGTGGTGGCGAAGAAAGGGGTTGCCGACCTCGATAACCGTGCTCTCTCGGAAGCGTTGGAAAAATTATGGCGCCGCCACTGTCGCCTGGCTCACGGGTCCTGATAGCCCTCATTCGGGTCTATCAACGCCTGATTAGTCCGCTACTCGGGCCGCACTGCCGTTTCACACCAACATGCTCAAGCTACGGAATTGAGGCATTGCGCAGGTTTGGAGTGATAAAAGGCAGTTGGTTGACGGTGAAACGCGTATTAAAATGCCACCCTTTACACCCCGGTGGAGACGACCCCGTCCCCCCAGGACCCTTTGATACCAGAGAACACTAACGATGGATTCGCAACGCAATCTTCTTATCATCGCTTTGTTGTTCGTGTCTTTCATGATCTGGCAGGCATGGGAGCAGGATAAAAATCCTCAACCCCAGCAGCAGACCACGCAGACTACGACCACCGCAGCGGGTAGCGCCGCCGACCAGGGCGTACCGGCCAGTGGCCAGGGGAAACAGATTACGGTTAAGACCGATGTGCTTGAGCTGACAATCAACACCCGTGGTGGTGATGTTGAGCAGGCGCTGCTGTTGACCTACCCGAAAGAGCTGAAGTCTAACGAACCGTTCCAGTTACTGGAAACCACGCCTGAGTTTATCTACCAGGCGCAGAGCGGCCTGACCGGTCGTGATGGCCCGGATAACCCGGCTAACGGTGCGCGTCCACTGTATAACGTCGAGAGCGACACCTTTGTACTGGCTGATGGTCAGAACGAACTCGCGATCCCGATGACGTACACCGACGCCGCAGGCAACACCTTCACCAAAACCTTCACCCTGAAACGCGGTGAATATGCGGTGAACGTGGGCTACAGCGTACAGAACGCCAGTGCGAAACCGCTGGAGCTGTCGACCTTTGGCCAGCTGAAGCAGTCCATCAATCTGCCGTCTCACCGTGACACCGGAAGCAGCAACTTTGCGCTGCATACCTTCCGTGGCGCGGCGTACTCCACGCCAGACGCGAAGTATGAGAAATACAAATTCGACACCATTGCGGATAACGAAAACCTGAACGTTAGTTCCAAAGGCGGTTGGGTGGCGATGCTGCAACAGTATTTCGCAACGGCCTGGATCCCAAACAACGACGGTACGAATAACTTCTATACCGCGAACCTGGGTAACGGTCTTGCTGCCATCGGCTACAAATCTCAGCCGGTTCTGGTTCAGCCGGGTCAAACCGGTAAGATGGCAAGCACCCTGTGGGTCGGCCCGGAAATTCAGGACAAAATGGCCGCTGTTGCGCCGCACCTGGATCTGACCGTTGATTACGGCTGGTTGTGGTTCATCTCTCAGCCGCTGTTTAAGCTGCTGAAGTTCATCCACAGCTTCCTGGGTAACTGGGGCTTCTCCATCATCGTTATCACCTTCATCGTTCGTGGCATCATGTACCCGCTGACTAAAGCGCAGTACACCTCCATGGCGAAGATGCGTATGCTGCAGCCGAAGATTGCGGCGATGCGTGAGCGTCTGGGCGATGACAAACAGCGTCAGAGCCAGGAAATGATGGCCCTGTATAAAGCAGAGAAAGTAAACCCACTGGGTGGTTGCTTCCCGCTGCTGATTCAGATGCCAATCTTCCTTGCGCTGTACTACATGCTGATGGGTTCCGTTGAGCTGCGCCACGCGCCGTTCGCACTGTGGATCCATGACCTGTCCGCACAGGACCCGTACTACATCCTGCCGATCCTGATGGGCGTGACGATGTTCTTCATCCAGAAGATGTCGCCGACCACCGTGACCGACCCGATGCAGCAGAAGATCATGACCTTTATGCCGGTCATCTTCACCGTGTTCTTCCTGTGGTTCCCGTCAGGTCTGGTGCTGTACTATATCGTCAGCAACCTGGTGACCATCATCCAGCAGCAGCTGATTTACCGTGGTCTGGAAAAACGTGGCCTGCATAGCCGCGAAAAGAAAAAGTCCTGATTCGGTAAGTTAACGCTAAAATAAGGGCGGTCGATTGACCGCCTTTTTTATTTGTATTGAACGAGACCAACCATGAGCCATAACGACACTATCGTCGCCCAGGCAACCCCACCGGGACGCGGTGGTGTAGGCATTCTGCGTATCTCCGGCCTGAAGGCGCGCGAGGTGGCCGAAGCGGTGCTGGGTAAACTGCCAAAGCCGCGCTACGCTGATTACCTGCCGTTCAAAGATACCGACGGCACGCCGCTGGACCAGGGCATTGCGCTGTGGTTCCCTGGCCCGAACTCCTTTACCGGCGAAGACGTGCTGGAGCTGCAGGGCCACGGCGGCCCGGTTATCCTCGACCTGCTGTTAAAACGTATCCTGACCCTGCCTGGCCTGCGCATTGCGAAGCCGGGCGAGTTCTCCGAGCGTGCCTTCCTCAACGACAAGCTCGACCTGGCGCAGGCAGAAGCGATTGCAGACCTGATCGACGCCAGTTCTGAACAGGCGGCCCGCTCCGCCCTGAACTCGCTGCAGGGGGCATTCTCCGCCCGCGTAAATCACCTTGTGGAAGCACTTACTCACCTGCGGATCTACGTGGAAGCGGCTATCGACTTCCCGGATGAGGAGATCGACTTCCTCTCTGACGGTAAAATCGAAGCGCAGCTCAATCAGGTAATGAACGATCTCGACGCCGTTCGCGCCGAAGCGCGTCAGGGCAGTCTGCTGCGTGAAGGGATGAAGGTCGTTATTGCCGGACGTCCTAACGCCGGGAAATCGAGCCTGCTGAACGCCCTGGCGGGCCGTGAAGCGGCGATCGTCACCGACATTGCCGGCACCACCCGCGACGTGCTCCGCGAGCATATCCACATCGACGGGATGCCGCTGCATATCATTGATACCGCCGGCCTGCGCGATGCCAGCGATGAAGTTGAGCGCATCGGTATCGAACGCGCCTGGCAGGAGATCGAACAGGCTGACCGCGTGCTGTTTATGGTGGACGGCACCACGACCGACGCCGTTGACCCGGCAGAGATCTGGCCAGACTTTATCGCCCGTCTGCCGGCGAAACTGCCCATCACCGTGGTGCGTAACAAAGCGGACGTCACCGGCGAAACGCTGGGCATCAGCGATGTGAACGGTCACTCACTGATTCGCCTGTCGGCGCGTACCGGTGAAGGCGTTGACGACCTGCGCAACCATCTCAAGCAGAGCATGGGCTTTGATACCAGCATGGAAGGCGGCTTCCTCGCGCGTCGTCGTCACCTGCAGGCGCTGGAAGAGGCGGCAAACCACCTTGTTCAGGGTAAAGCGCAGCTGATCGGCGCGTGGGCGGGCGAACTGCTGGCGGAAGAGCTGCGTCTGGCGCAGCAGAATCTGAGTGAGATCACCGGGGAGTTTACGTCGGACGATCTGCTGGGACGAATTTTCTCGAGCTTCTGTATCGGTAAGTAAGGCCCGCTCATTGATGGTGATTTCCTCCTGGGAAATCACCATTGTCCAAATGGCAACTCGCCTAATCTCTTTTCACCCCCTATCCTGCATGCTTGCATCTATGGGGGGTTTATGGCGCGTTTTCTGTTTTGTAGTTTCGCATTAGTTCTGCTTTATCCGTCCGGCATTGATATGTATCTGGTGGGATTGCCGCACATCGCCAGCGATCTGGGCGCCAGCGAAGCGCAGCTGCACATCGCGTTTTCGGCCTATCTTGCGGGGATGGCGTCGTCGATGGTCTTCGCCGGGAAGATCGCGGATAAGGCAGGCCGTCAGCCCGTCGCGATAACCGGCGCCATCATTTTTGCCCTGGCCTCTCTTCTCTGCTCACAGGCGCAAAACAGCACCTTGTTCCTGGCCGGACGGTTTATTCAGGGCATTGGAGCCGGTGGCTGCTACGTCGTCGCGTTTGCCATTTTGCGCGACACCTTAAGCGCCCAGCGTCGCGCCAAAGTGCTTTCGATGCTGAACGGTATTACCTGCATCATCCCGGTGCTGGCCCCGGTCGTGGGATATCTGATCATGCTGAAATTCCCGTGGCAGAGCCTGTTCTGGACCATGGCGGCGATGGGCGCGCTGGTGTTTGTCCTGTCCATCGCCGTGCTGAAAGAGACCCACCCGGGCTCGCAGAATACCAGTCATACCGCAGCCATTCACCCAGCCGAGAAGCTGCTTAACCGCTTTTTTCTCAGTCGTCTGGCCGTGACCACGTTAAGCGTGGCGGTGATCCTGACCTATGTAAACGTTTCCCCGGTTTTACTGATGGAAACCATGGGCTTCGATCGGGGTGAGTATTCAACGGTGATGGCATTAACCGCCATGGTCAGTATGGCAGTCTCGTTCTCGACTCCCTTTGCGCTAAATGTTTTCAGCCAGCGCACGTTGATGCTGACCTCACAGGTTTTATTCCTCACGGCTGGCGCGATCCTGGCAACCACCAGCTCGCATGCGGTGATGCTGGCCGGCATTACCCTCATTTGCGCCGGGTTCTCGGTTGGCTTTGGCGTGGCGATGAGTCAGGCGCTTGGCCCCTTCTCGCTGCGGGCAGGCGTGGCAAGCTCGGTGCTGGGGATTGCTCAGGTCTGCGGCTCGTCGCTGTGGATTTGGCTGGCGGCGGTCATTGGGCTTAACGCGCTGAATATGCTGATCGGGGTTCTGATTGGCTGTAGCATACTGTGCATCACCTTACTTATGGTCATCCAGCCCGCGGCGCATTATGAAGAAGCCCATCAGCAGTCTCGATCTTAATCTCCTGCTTTGCCTGCAGCTTTTGCTGCAGGAGCGCAGCGTCACCAAAGCGGCGAAGCGGATGAACGTGACGCCGTCTGCGGTGAGTAAATCGCTGGCCAAGCTGCGTGACTGGTTTGACGACCCGCTGTTTGTCAAAACGCCGTTGGGGCTGCTGCCGACCCCGCTGACGGTAAGCCTCGAGCAGGATTTGGCTGACTGGATGCAAATCGGCAACCAGATCCTCGATAAATTCCACCATGATTCCCCGGGCGGGCTAACGTTCGTGCTGGCCGCCGAAACGCCGTTGATGCTGATCCGCTTTAACGCCCTGCTGGAGCAGGTGAACCAGCGCTATCCGCAGGCTACGGTGAAGATGCGTCACTGGGATTACGACTCGCTGGACGCCATTACGCGTGGAGAGGTGGATCTGGGATTCACCGGACGCGAAACGCACCCGCGCTCGCGTGAATTGCTGAAGCTAATGCCGTGGTTCATCGACTATGAGATCCTGTTCAGCGACCGTCCGTGCGTGTATCTGCGTGAGGATCACCCCGCGCTACAGGACGAATGGAACCTCGAGACCTTCCTGCGCTACCCGCACATCAGCATCTTCTGGGAACGCAGCGAAACCTGGGCACTGGACGAAGTGCTAAAGGAGATGGGTCGGGAGAGAAACATTGCCATGAGCGTGCCGGGTTTTGAGCAGTCGATGTTTATGGCGGCGCAGCCCGGCCATAACTATATCGCCACGGCTCCGCACTACTGCCATCACTACAATCAACTCCACCAGCGGAAGCTGATCGCGCTGCCCATTCCCATTGACGAAGCGCAGGCTGAAAAGCTTACCGTTCCCTTCACGCTGATCTGGCATAAACGAAACAGCCATAATCCGAAAATCCTCTGGCTGCGGGAAACCATCAAGGCGCTGTACGGTGCCAGCGATCCAATTTTTGCCTAAGAAAATGTAAAGTTCGGTCCTGAGGCTTCTCTTACTCCCATTTACTGATTAAAACAGGAGTCAAGTTAAGCGATAATCATGTAACCGTTTAACCGATTACGACCATTATCAAGGAGCGAAAAATGGCTACGCACTTTGCAAGAGGGATACTTACGGAAGGACGTCTCGTATCGGCAAGAATTTCTTCAGCCTGTCACAGTGAAGCACTCACTCTCCCGGAACACCGCAGAACGCGGTTTTTAGCTTCCCGGGCGCTTCTCGCAGAACTGCTGTTTATGCTGTACGGCACCAGCGAGCTGCCGGACATCATTACCCAACCCGAAGGTCGCCCGGTCTTTGCCGACCCGGATCTCCCTCGTTTTTCGATTGCCTACGCGGGCAATATCATTGGCGTCGCGCTGGCCACCGAAGGGGATTGTGGGCTGGATATGGAACTTCAGCGCGCGACGCGCAGCTTCCATGGCGGTAATGCGCATGAAGACTATCCGCTCTCCAGCAATGAGAGGCTGTGGGTACGCAACCAGAACGATCCTGTCGAAGCCCGAGCCCAGCTCATTACCCTGCGCCAGAGCATCCGCAAGCTCTGTGGATGCGCCTCAGACGACGCCAGCCTGCTGCAGCTGCTGCCAGGCTCCGGACGTCTGCGTGCCGCCCAGGCCACGCTGGTAGAGGCGCTCAGTGACGCAGAGGATGTGCTCATTTGGTCCATTGCGGTTACCCCCGCCATCGAACGCATGAAAATCTGGGAATTTGACAGCCAACAGGGATGGCGTAGCCTTCCTGATGTGCCCGAGCGTGCCAACGAGCCCGCCGCACGCCTGATGCGTTTAACCAGTTTACCGGCAGAAAAAGCATTCACCCTTAGCTGATCCAATCAGGGTCATCATGATGAAACAGGAGTAATCATGTCTGATACGTTGAAAGTAGTTACGTTACTGGGAAGCCTGCGCAAAGGTTCATTTAACGGGATGGTTGCCCGCACGCTGCCACAGCTGGCACCGGCAGGAATGGAAATTAGCGCCCTGCCGTCTATTGGCGATATTCCGCTCTATGACGCTGACGTACAGCAGGAAGAGGGTTTCCCGCAAAGCGTTGAGGCGCTGGCAGAGCAGATCCGCCAGGCCGACGGCGTGGTCATCGTGACGCCAGAGTACAACTATTCGGTTCCGGGTGGTCTGAAGAATGCCATCGACTGGCTGTCCCGCTTACCTGAGCAGCCGCTGGCAGGCAAGCCGGTGCTGATCCAGACCAGCTCAATGGGCGCGATTGGCGGCGCGCGCTGCCAGTATCATCTGCGCCAGATCCTGGTGTTCCTGGATGCGATGGTCATGAACAAGCCGGAATTTATGGGTGGTGTGATTCAGAACAAGGTCGACCCACAAACGGGTGAAGTGGTGGATCAGAGCACGCGCGATCATCTGTCTGGCCAGCTGACGGCGTTTGGGGATTATATTAAGCGGGTGAAGGCGTAAGCTTATTGCAGCCTGATGCCCTCACCCTGGCCCTCTCCCACGGGGAGAGGGAACAAACATTAAAGCCCTTTTCGAAGAAAAGGGCTTGCTGTTTATTTGGCGTCAATAAACACAATCTTCAGCACAAACAGCAGCGCCACAACGATGACGCACGGGCTGAGGTCGCGGAAGCGGCCGGTACCGATCTTCATTACGCAGTAAGAGATAAAGCCCAGCGCGATACCTTCGGTAATCGAGAAGCTGAACGGCATCATCACGGCGGTAATAAACGCCGGCACCGCTTCGGTTAAATCATCCCACTTCACGCGTGACAGGCTGGAGGTCATCAGCACACCCACATAGATCAGCGCGCCGGCTGCCGCATACGGAGGAACCATACCCGCCAGCGGAGAGAGGAAGATCACCAGCAGGAACAGAATACCCACAACCACCGCCGTCAGGCCGGTACGGCCGCCCACGGACACGCCGGAAGACGATTCAATGTACGCGGTAACGGACGAGGTTCCGATAAAAGCACCGGTCACAGAGGAGACGCTGTCCACAAACAGCGCTTGCTTCATGCGCGGGAATTTGCCTTTCTCATCCGCCAGACCCGCTTTGTCGGTCACGCCAATCAGCGTGCCGGAGGAGTCAAACAGGTTGACCAGCATGAAGGAGAAAATCACGCCAGCCAGGCCCAGGTTCAGGGAACCCGCCAGATCGACGTGACCAATCACGGTAGAGACGCTCGGTGGCGCGGAGACGATACCGTTATAGTGAACGTCGCCCAGCATCCAGCCCAGCAGGGTGGTGACAACGATGGACACCAGCACCGCCGCGTGAATATTACGGGAAGCCAGGATCGCGATGATAAAGAAGCCCAGCACGCCCAGCAGCACGTTATGAGAGGTCAGGTGACCGATGCTCACCAGCGTATCCGGGTTCGCCACGATAACGCCGGCGTTTTTCAGCCCCATCATACCGATGAACAGACCGATACCGCTGGTGATGCCCACGCGCAGGCTCACAGGAATGTTCGCAATCATCCAGTAACGCACGCGGAAAATGGTCAGCAGCAGCAGGCCAACCGCGCCCCAGAAGATGGCGCCCATGCCAACCTGCCACGGCAGACCCATAGCCTGAACCACCACGAACGCGAAGAACGCATTCAGGCCCATTGCCGGTGCCAGCGCAACAGGCAGGTTAGCGAACACACCCATCAGGATGCTGCCAAGAGCCGCGATCAGACAGGTTGTCACGAAGACGGCGCTGGTATCCATGCCAGCGACGCCCAGAATTTGAGGGTTCACAAAAACGATATAGACCATCGTCAGGAAGGTGGTGAAACCAGCGATCACTTCGGTGCGTGCCGTTGTGCCGTGCTCGCGCAGTTTAAAAACGCGCTCAAGCAGACCCTGACCAGATGTCTGGGTAGTGTGTTGTTGACTCATCATCAATTCCGAACAAGGAGGGAAAATTCGTCGCTATCCTATACCAAAATGCGACAATAGTGGCGGTTACGTGATACTTTTTTCATTGATTTTGCTTATACGGCAACGATTGCGTGCCGGCGAACTGCCGTACGTAAACGTTAAACTTGTTAAAAGGGAAAGGCATGTCCGGAATTGAAGCGGTATTTTTCGACTGCGACGGTACGCTGGTCGACAGTGAGGTCATTTGTTCCCGCGCGTATGTCACCATGTTCCAGGAATTTGGCATTACGCTGGAACTCGAAGAGGTGTTTAAACGCTTTAAGGGCGTAAAGCTCTACGAGATCATCGACATCATTAACGAAGAACACGGTGTGGATCTGGCGAAAGCCGATCTGGAACCGGTGTACCGCGCCGAGGTCGCACGCCTGTTCGACTCCGAGCTGGAGGTTATCTCCGGGGCTAACGCGTTGCTGGATGCGATGACGGTGCCGGTCTGCGTCGTCTCTAACGGCCCGGTCAGCAAAATGCAGCACTCGCTGGGCAAGCTTGAGATGTTGCACCATTTCCCGGAAAAACTGTTCAGCGGCTACGATATCCAGCGCTGGAAGCCAGACCCGGCGCTGATGTTCCATGCGGCAAAAGCGATGAACGTCAACGTAGAGAACTGTATTCTGGTGGATGACTCGTCTGCGGGCGCGCAGTCGGGGATTGATGCGGGGATGGAGGTGTTTTACTTCTGCGCCGACCCGCACAACAAGCCGATCGATCATCCCAATGTCACGACCTTTACCGATCTGGCGCAGCTGCCAGCGCTGTGGAAGGCGCGCGGGTGGGATATTACTCGCTGAGTTTTCCCCTCACCCCGACCCTCTCCCCTGGGGAGAGGGAGAAAACCGAATTGTCCCCTCTCCCTGTGGGAGAGGGTTAGGGTGAGGGTAAAATCACTCTTTCGGATCTTTACCCGCCAGCAGCTTGTCCAGCTCGTCGCCGCCCACGTGACGGAAGTCCTGACCTTTCACGAAGTAGAAGATGTATTCGCAAATGTTCTGGCAGCGGTCGCCGATACGCTCAATAGAGCGCGCGCAGAACAGGGCGGTCAGTACGCTTGGGATCGTACGTGAATCTTCCATCATGTAGGTCATCAGCTGACGCACGATGCCTTCATACTCCTGGTCGACCTTCTTGTCTTCACGGTAGATACGCACCGCTTCGTCCAGGTCCATACGCGCAAAGGCATCCAGCACATCGTGCAGCATCTGCACGGTGTGGCGGCCCAGCGACTCCAGGCTCACCAGCAGCGGCTGGTGCTGTTGAGAGAACTTCTCCAGCGCGGTGCGGCAGATTTTATCCGCAACGTCACCAATACGCTCCAGCTCGGCGATGGTTTTGATGATCGCCATCACCAGACGCAGGTCGCTCGCCGTCGGCTGACGTTTCGCGATAATGCGCACGCAGGCCTCGTCGATAGCGACTTCCATCATGTTGACGTTTTTGTCGCCTTCAATGACGCGCTTCGCCAGCTCGCTGTCCTGGTTGTGCATTGCCGTAATCGCATCAGAAAGCTGCTGCTCGACCATGCCGCCCATGGTCATTACCTGGGTGCGAATGCTTTCCAGCTCTGCGTTGAACTGGCCGGAAATGTGTTTATTAAGATTGAGGTTGTCCATGGTTTCTCCACATGCACTAAGGCAAATCAACCGTAGCGGCCAGTAATATAATCTTCGGTTTGTTTCTTCGCGGGCCTGGTGAACAGCGCGTCCGTATCGCTGAACTCAATCAACTCGCCCAGGTACATAAACGCCGTGTGATCGGAACAACGTGCAGCCTGCTGCATGTTATGGGTCACGATAACCACGGTGTAATCCTGCTTCAGCTCGGTGATCAGCTCTTCAATACGGCCGGTTGAGATCGGGTCCAGCGCTGAACACGGCTCATCCAGCAGCAACACTTCCGGGCGAATAGCAATACCGCGCGCAATGCACAGACGCTGCTGCTGACCACCGGAGAGAGAGTAACCGCTCTGGTGTAACTTATCTTTGGTTTCGTTCCATAATGCGGCCTTGGTCAAAGCCCACTGCACGCGCTCGTCCATATCGGCACGGGAGAGTTTTTCAAACAGACGCACGCCAAACGCGATGTTGTCGTAAATGGACATCGGGAAAGGCGTTGGTTTCTGGAACACCATCCCCACTTTGGCGCGCAGCAGGGCGATATCCTGCGCCTGGGTCAGAATGTTTTCACCGTCCAGGATGATTTCACCCTCAGCGCGCTGCTCCGGATAGAGCGAATACATTTTGTTAAAGGTGCGCAGCAGCGTGGATTTCCCACAGCCGGACGGACCAATAAATGCCGTGACCTGGTTCTTCGCGATATCCAGGTTGATGTTCTTCAGGGCATGGAATTTGCCGTAGTAGAAGTTCAAATCACGAACCTGAATCTTACCCGGGGCAGTATCAACCATACTCATTGACTCATTTCCTCATTCGGCGCCGCGAGCTGCCGCGCCGTAAAAAATTAACCGTGTTTCTTCTTCGCGAAAATGACGCGCGCCAGAATGTTCAGCAACAGTACGCAAAGGGTAATGATCAGCACTCCGGCCCAGGCCAGCTGCTGCCATTCCGCGAATGGGCTCATCGCAAATTTAAAGATCGTCACCGGCAGGTTGGCGATCGGCTGCATCATGTCCGTGCTCCAGAACTGGTTGGAGAGAGACGTAAACAGCAGCGGCGCCGTTTCACCCGCGATACGCGCAACCGCCAGCAGGATACCGGTCATGATCCCGGAAACAGACGCCTTCAGCGTAATTGCAGAGATCATCTTCCATTTCGGCGTACCCAGCGCATAAGCCGCTTCGCGCAGGCTGTCCGGCACCAGTTTCAGCATGTTCTCGGTGGTACGAATAACAATCGGCACCTGCAGCAGCGCCAGGGCAATCACACCCGCCCAGCCCGAGAAGTGTTCCATCTGCGCCACCACCACGGTGTAAACAAACAGACCCACGACGATAGAAGGTGCAGACAGCAGAATGTCGTTGATGAAGCGAATGACTTCGGCCAGCCAGGATTTACGACCGTATTCAGCCAGGTAGATACCCGCCATGATGCCCAGCGGCGTGCCGAAGACCGTCGCCCAGAGGATCAGCAAGCCGCTGCCCGCCAGGGCATTCGCCAGGCCACCACCCGCCGTGTTCGGCGGTGGCGTCATTTCGGTGAAAAGCGACAGTGACATCCCGTCAATCCCGCGAACGACAGTCGAGAAGAGGATCCAGACCAGCCAGAACAGGCCGAACGCCATTGTCGCCATAGAGAGCGACAGGGCAATACGGTTTTTCATGCGGCGTCTGGCCTGCATTTTGCGGCGGGATTCCGCCAGTTCAGCGGTAGCTTGCATTTCGAGAGTTGCCATTAGCGTGCCCCCTCATTTTTAGCGAGGCGCATAATCATCAGCTTGGAAATCGCCAGAACAATAAAGGTGATAACAAACAGAATCAGACCCAGCTCCATCAGCGCCGCCACGTGCAGCCCCGATTCCGCTTCCGCAAATTCATTCGCCAGCGCCGAGGTAATACTGTTACCCGGCATGTAGAGCGACGCGCTGTCGAGCTGGTAGGTGTTACCGATGATAAAGGTGACCGCCATGGTTTCACCCAGCGCACGACCCAGGCCCAGCATCACGCCCCCGATCACCCCATTTTTGGTGAACGGAAGGACAATGCGCCAGATAACTTCCCAGGTGGTGCAGCCGATGCCGTAGGCCGACTCTTTCATCATCACCGGCGTTTGTTCGAAGACATCGCGCATAACCGCCGCAATGTACGGAATAATCATGATGGCGAGGATCACACCTGCCGCCAGAATGCCGATACCGAAAGCCGGGCCAGAGAACAGGGCCCCCACAAACGGAATGGCGGAAAGCACGTTACCGACCGGTTCCTGGAAATACGTTGCGAACAGCGGAGCAAAGATGAACAGGCCCCACATGCCGTAAACGATACTTGGAATAGCCGCCAGCAGTTCGATGGCAATACCCAGCGGGCGTCGCAGCCAGCCCGGTGCCAGCTCCGTCAGGAACAGGGCAATACCAAAGCTCACCGGAACCGCAATCAGCAGGGCGATGAACGAGGTCACCAGCGTGCCGTAAATCGGTACCAGGGCACCGTAGATATCGTTCGGCGCGTCCCACTCTTTGGTCCACAGGAAGGAAAAACCGAATTTCTGGATGCTCGGCCATGAGGAGAAAATCAGAGACACGATAATGCCGCCCAGCAGCAATAGCACAATCAGCGCAGCCAGTTTCACCAGCGCGCTGAAAATCATGTCACCTTTTTTACCCGGAGGGTTAAATGCAGGCTTGGTTGCAGCCATAAATTACTCTTCTGTTTGAGACGTTTTTACGAATATGCCCGGTGGCGCTGACGCTTACCGGGCCTACAGCTTAAACCGTAGGGCGGGTAAGCGCAGCGCCACCCGCCATCTTCGTTAAATATATCCTGTTAGTACAGCGCTTTACCGCTGCTGTCTTTCACGTTGGTTTTCCATGCAGCGCGAATCTGCTCAACCACGTTGTCCGGCAGGGTGGCGTAATCCAGGGCGTTAGCCTGTTTGCCGCCGTTTTTGTACGCCCAGTCGAAGAACTTCAGCACTTCGGCGCCCTGCTCAGGTTTCTTCTGCTCTTTGTGAACCAGGATGAAGGTGGTAGAGGTGATTGGCCATGCACCTTCGCCTTTCTGGTTAGTCAGATCCTGCGCGAAGGATTTGCTCCAGTCAGCGCCTTTCGCCGCGTTAGCAAAGTTCTCTTCGGTTGGGCTAACCGGTTTGCCGTCGGCTGAAACCAGTTTGGTGTAGGACAGGTTGTTCTGCTTAGCGTACGCATACTCTACGTAACCAATTGAGCCAGGCAGACGCTGTACGAACGCGGCGATACCGTCGTTACCCTTACCGCCCAGACCGGTTGGCCAGTTAACGGTAGAGCCGGAGCCGACTTTAGATTTCCACTCTTCGTTCACTTTTGCCAGGTAGCTGGTGAACACGAAAGAGGTACCGGAACCATCCGCGCGGCGAACCACGGCGATGTTCTGAGAAGGCAGCTTCAGGCCTGGGTTGAGTTTAGCGATCGCTTCGTCATCCCATTTTTTGATTTTGCCCAGGTAGATGTCACCCAGCGTTTTGCCGTCCAGCACCAGCTCACCCGACTTCACGCCCGGCAGGTTGATGGCCAGAACCACACCGCCGATCACGGTAGGGAACTGGAACAGGCCTTCCTGAGCCAGCTTGTCATCAGACAGCGGAGCGTCTGATGCGCCGAAATCAACAGTGTTCGCGGTAATTTGTTTAACGCCACCGGAGGAGCCGATACCCTGATAGTTAACCTTGTTACCGGTTTCTTTCTGGTAGGTATCCGCCCATTTGGCATACACCGGCGCAGGGAAGGTTGCACCAGCGCCAGTCAGGCTTGCTTCTGCAAATACAGAGAACGCGCTCAGAGATAAGGTCGCGGCGACAACAGTTGCGACAGTGGTACGCATAACTTTCATAATGTCTCCTGCAAGATTTTCGTAAATCGTTGTTTAGTGGCTACGATGAGCAAAATAGGACAAACAGGTGACAGATAAATGTACGAATTATGACAGTTTTATGACAGCGTAAATTTCACTTAAAAATCAGCAAAAGAAAGCATATTTTTCATCGCGTTAGCCGCTTTTATGACAAGACGTTTTCTGAAATATTTTCTTTATGTGACACTGAAAAAAGTAGCTGAAGATGACAAATTGTCATTATTAAAAACGAGAAAGGATTGATTAAAAACAAGCCGGGCAGGATAAAAAAAGCTCCACCCGAAGGTGGAGCCTGAAGGGATTATTCTACGGTAACCGATTTCGCCAGGTTACGCGGCTGGTCAACGTCGGTGCCTTTGATCAGCGCAACGTGATAGGCCAGAAGCTGCAGCGGAACGGTGTAGAAGATTGGTGCAATCACCTCTTCCACATGCGGCATCTCGATGATATGCATGTTGTCGTTGCTGACAAAACCGGCATCTTTGTCGGCGAAGACGTACAGAACACCGCCGCGGGCGCGCACTTCTTCGATATTAGACTTCAGTTTTTCCAGCAGTTCGTTGTTTGGTGCCACAACGATGACCGGCATATCCGCGTCAATCAGCGCCAGCGGGCCGTGCTTCAGCTCGCCAGCCGCATAGGCTTCAGCGTGAATGTAGGAGATCTCTTTCAGCTTCAGCGCGCCTTCCAGCGCAATCGGATACTGATCGCCACGACCCAGGAACAGGGCGTGATGTTTGTCAGAGAAATCTTCCGCCAGCGCTTCAATGCGTTTGTCCTGAGACAGCATCTGCTCAATACGGCTCGGCAGCGCCTGCAGGCCGTGAACGATGTCGTGCTCAACGGACGCATCTTCACCTTTCAGACGCGCAAGCTTCGCCACCAGCATCAGCAGAACGGTCAGCTGAGTGGTAAACGCTTTGGTGGAGGCCACACCGATTTCTGTGCCCGCTTTGGTCATCAGCGCCAGATCGGACTCACGCACCAGCGATGAGCCAGGAACGTTACAGATAGCCAGAGAGCCCAGGTAACCCAGCTCTTTAGACAGACGCAGAGCTGCCAGCGTATCCGCCGTTTCGCCGGACTGGGAAAGGGTGATCATCAGGCTGTTACGACGCACCGCGGATTTGCGATAGCGGAATTCAGACGCGATTTCCACATCGCACGGCACGCCCGCCAGGGATTCAAACCAGTAGCGAGAAACCATACCGGAGTTGTAGGAGGTGCCGCAGGCCACGATCTGAATATGCTCGACCTTGCCGAGCAGTTCGTTCGCGTTTGCGCCCAGCTCGCTCAGATCCACTTCACCGTGGCTGATGCGCCCGGTCAGCGTATTTTTGATGGCGTTTGGCTGCTCGTAAATCTCTTTCTGCATGTAGTGACGGTAAGCGCCTTTGTCGCCCGCGTCGTACTGCAGATTTGATTCAATCTCCTGACGTTTCACCTGCTCGCCTTTGGTATCAAAGACAGTCACGCTGCGACGGGTCACTTCCGCGATATCACCCTCTTCGAGGAAGATAAAGCGACGGGTAACCGGCAGGAGCGCCAGCTGGTCAGAAGCGATGAAGTTTTCTCCCATGCCCAGACCGATAACCATCGGGCTACCGGAACGCGCTGCCAGCAATGTGGACGGATCGCGGGAATCCATGATCACCGTACCGTACGCACCGCGCAGCTGAGGGATAGCACGCAGCACCGCATCACGCAGTGTACCGCCCTGCTCCAGCTCCCAGTGCACCAGGTGAGCAATCACTTCGGTGTCAGTTTCAGAGACGAAGGTGTAGCCGCGCGCTTTCAGTTCTTCGCGCAGCGGTTCGTGGTTTTCGATAATGCCGTTGTGCACGACCACGATGTGTTCAGACACATGCGGGTGCGCGTTACCTTCAGACGGTTCGCCGTGCGTCGCCCAGCGGGTGTGCGCAATACCGGTACCACCGTGCAGCGGATGTTCTTCCGCGGCCTGGGCCAGCATCTGCACTTTACCGAGACGACGCAGACGGGTCATATGACCTTCTGCATCGACGACAGCCAGACCGGCAGAGTCGTAACCACGGTATTCCAGACGACGTAAACCTTCGAGAAGGATTTCAGCAATATCACGCTGCGCAACTGCGCCAACAATTCCACACATAATTTTAGATTCCGAATTTAGGCATTATGCCTGCGTTGTCGCTGACCTGTATTTTCCCTGCGTCTTTCACGCTGCGGCTGCGTTGGCTTCTCGTACTCGCCACGGTCACTTACTTAAATAAGCTCCCATGGACTCATACGCTTGCCGCCTTGCCACAACGCGAAATCCTTTGGGTAACGCCCTTTCCGGGCACCCCGAGCCTTGTAGAGAGTGGGGTTATTTTTATGGGTACTGCTTGTGGGGGGAGGATTATATTATCCCCTCACCCCGGCCCTCTCCCCAAAGGGGCGAGGGAGAAAAACACCGCACCGAACGATCCCCTCTCCCCTATGGGGAGAGGGTTAGGGTGAGGGGTAAATCCGTTACTTTTTCTTCACCGGGCGTTTCCAGCCCTGCTTGCTGACCTGCGGCACGCGGCTTAACACCAGCTCGTTCTCGGCCACATCGCGCGTAACGGTTGTTCCGGCGGCGATAGTCACCCCGTTACCCACGGTAACAGGCGCCACAAGCTGCGTATCGGAGCCAACGAACACGTCGTCACCGATGATGGTTTTATACTTATTCGCGCCGTCATAGTTACAGGTAATAGTCCCTGCACCAATATTCACGTTATTGCCAATTTCCGCGTCGCCCAGATAGGTCAGATGACCGGCTTTCGAGCCTTTACCCAGACGCGCTTTTTTCATTTCCACGAAGTTACCCACGTGAGCGCCTTCCAGCAGCTCAGCGCCCGGGCGCAGACGCGCAAACGGGCCGATGGTACAGGCCGCATCCAGACGGGCATCTTCCACCACGCTGTACGGGCTGATTTCGCAGTCGTCGCCGATGACGCTGTTTTTAATTACGCAGCCGGCGCCAATTTTGACGCGATTGCCCAGCGTGACGTGACCTTCGAGGATAACGTTCGTATCAATTTCAACGTCACGACCGTGAGATAACGAACCACGCAGATCGAAACGCGCCGGATCGCGCAGCATCACGCCCGCCAGCAGCAGTTTTTCGGCCTGCTCGGACTGATAAACGCGCTCCAGGCGGGAAAGCTGAAGACGGTTATTCACCCCTTCGGTTTCACTGATGCGCGCCGGATGAACCGCCGCAATCTCACGTCCTTCCTGGTACGCCATCGCAATGATGTCGGTGATGTAGAATTCACCCTGCGCGTTGTTGTTGTTGAGCTGAGACAGCCAGCGCTTCATGTCCGCGCCATTGGCAATCAGAATACCGGTGTTGATCTCCTGAATCTGGCGCTGTTCGTCGCTGGCATCTTTATGCTCAACAATACCCGTGACGTTGCCGTTTTCACGGGTGATGCGGCCATAACCGCTTGGATCGTCCAGCACGACGGTCAACAAACCGATACCGCCCTGCGGTTTGGCTTCACGCAGGCGAGTCAGGGTTTCAACGGAGATCAGCGGGACATCGCCGTAGAGCATCAAAATGTCTTCGTCATCCGCAAAGAAAGGCGCAGCCTGCTGCATCGCATGGCCTGTGCCCAGCTGTTCGGCCTGAAGCACCCAGTTGAGCTTGTCATCGCTCAGCGTCTTTTTAAGCAGATCGCCGCCGTGGCCGTAGACCAGGTGGACCTGACCGGCACCCAGTTCGTTCGCTGCATCAATGACATGCTGCACCATTGGCTTTCCTGCAAGCGTGTGGAGCACCTTAGGCAGATCGGAATACATGCGGGTCCCTTTGCCAGCGGCAAGGATCACCACGCTCATCGCACTGTTTGACATACGCATCCTGACGGTAGTTTGAGTGTGAAGTAAAAACGTTTGATGCTTAAAATTCTACATCTTTTTCATCATGAATTAAGGCCGAAAAAAAAAGCCAGCCTGGTATCCAGACTGGCTTTTGTGCTTTTCAAGCCGGTGTTACATCGCTTTTTTGGTCAACTCGATAACGCGCAGTTTCGCGATCGCTTTGGCCAGCTCCGCAGACGCCTGAGCGTAATCCACGTCACCATGAGAGCTGCTAATGTGCTCTTCAGCCTTACGCTTCGATTCCAGGGCTCGCGCTTCGTCGAGATCCTGTCCACGGATAGCGGTATCGGCCAGAACGGTCACACTGCCAGGCTGCACTTCAAGAATGCCGCCGGAGAGATAGATAAACTCTTCGTGACCGAACTGTTTAACGATGCGGATCATACCAGGCTTAATGGCGGTGAGCAGCGGTGCGTGACCCGGGAAAATACCCAGTTCACCTTCACTACCCGTTACCTGGATTTTCTCGACCAGACCAGAGAACATTTGTTGCTCTGCGCTGACGACGTCCAGGTGGTAAGTCATTGCCATATCACCCTCCGATTAAGGCGTTAAAGTTTTTTGGCTTTTTCCACGGCTTCGTCGATGGAACCAACCATGTAGAACGCCTGCTCCGGCAGGTGATCGTATTCGCCTTCCATGATGCCTTTAAAGCCACGGATGGTGTCTTTCAGGGAAACGTATTTACCCGGAGAACCGGTGAATACTTCCGCAACGAAGAACGGCTGGGACAGGAAGCGCTGGATCTTACGCGCACGTGCTACCACCAGTTTGTCTTCTTCAGACAGTTCATCCATACCCAGGATGGCGATGATGTCTTTCAGTTCCTGGTAACGCTGCAGCAGGGACTGTACGCCACGCGCGGTGTCGTAGTGTTCCTGACCAACAACCAGTGGATCCAGCTGACGGCTGGTGGAGTCCAGCGGGTCAACGGCCGGGTAGATACCCAGAGACGCGATCTGACGGCTCAGTACCACGGTTGCATCTAAGTGCGCAAAGGTGGTTGCTGGAGATGGGTCAGTCAAGTCATCCGCAGGTACGTATACCGCCTGAACGGAGGTGATAGAACCGGTTTTGGTAGAGGTGATACGTTCCTGAAGAACACCCATCTCTTCCGCCAGCGTAGGCTGATAACCTACCGCTGAAGGCATACGACCCAGCAGTGCAGATACTTCCGTACCGGCCAGGGTGTAACGATAGATGTTATCAACGAACAGCAGAACGTCACGGCCTTCATCACGGAACTTCTCAGCCATCGTCAGACCGGTCAGCGCAACGCGCAGACGGTTTCCAGGTGGCTCGTTCATCTGGCCGTAAACCAGGGATACTTTGTCCAGAACGTTGGAGTCGGTCATTTCGTGGTAGAAGTCGTTACCCTCACGAGTACGTTCACCTACGCCCGCAAACACGGAGTAACCGGAGTGCTCGATCGCGATGTTACGGATCAGCTCCATCATGTTTACGGTTTTACCAACACCCGCACCACCGAACAGACCGACTTTACCGCCCTTCGCGAACGGACACATCAGGTCGATAACTTTGATACCGGTTTCCAGCAGTTCCTGAGAGCTTGACAGCTCTTCGTAGGAAGGTGCTGCGCGGTGGATAGCCCAACGCTCTTCTTCACCGATGTCGCCTTTCATGTCGATTGGCTGACCCAATACGTTCATGATACGACCCAGTGTTGCTTTACCTACCGGGACTTCGATCGGGTGCTCAAGGTCTTTTACTTCCAGACCACGACGCAGACCGTCGGAAGAACCCATAGCGATGGTACGCACGATACCGCCGCCGAGCTGCTGCTGAACTTCCAGCACCAGGCTCTCGTTACCATTCTGTACCTCAAGCGCGTCGTACACGCGTGGTACGGCGTCCTGAGGGAACTCGACGTCCACCACGGCGCCGATTACCTGGACAATCTTTCCAGTAGCCATCTTGAATCCTCTACGTAATTCGTAAACCTGGTTAAACCGCGGCGGCCCCCGAGACGATCTCGGTGAGTTCCTGAGTAATGCTGGCCTGACGAGCTTTGTTGTAAACCAACTGCAGCTCTTTAATCAGGCTGCCGCCATTATCGGTCGCGGCTTTCATCGCCACCATTCGTGCGGCCTGCTCGCTGGCCAGGTTTTCTACAACGCCCTGATAAACCTGAGATTCAACGTAACGACGCAGCAGGGTATCCAGCAGCGGTTTCGGATCGGGTTCATACAGGTAATCCCAGGCTTTTTGCTTCAGCTCGTCATCTTCTGATGCCGGTAATGGCAGCATCTGAGTGAGCGTTGGAACCTGAGACATGGTGTTAATGAATTTGTTGCTGACAACGTACAGTCTGTCCAGACGGCCTTCATCATAGGCCTGCAACATCACTTTAACCGGGCCGATCAGTTCGGACAGGGACGGGTTATCACCCATACCTGTCACCTGAGCGACAATATTGCCACCAACGGAGTTAAAGAAAGAGACGCCTTTAGAGCCGATCATTGCGATATCGCACTGAACGCCTTTTTCAGACCATGCTTTCATATCCGCCAGCAGTTTTTTGAACAGGTTAATGTTCAAGCCGCCACACAGACCACGGTCGGTCGACACCACCAGGTAGCCCACGCGCTTAACGTCGCGTTCTTCCAGGTAAGGGTGCTTATATTCCAGATTACCGTTCGCAAGGTGACCAATCACTTTGCGCATGGTTTCTGCATAAGGACGGCTGGCCGCCATGCGATCCTGCGATTTACGCATTTTGGAAGCGGCGACCATCTCCATCGCTTTAGTGATCTTTTGCGTGTTCTGGACGCTTGCGATCTTACTACGTATCTCTTTTGCGCCGGCCATGAGCTTCTCCTCAATGCCAGGCGGCTTGTCCTGAGACAAGCCGCCGGACGATTACCAGGATTGGGTTGCTTTGAAGGAATCGAGGATAGCTTTCAGCTTGCCTTCGATTTCGTCGTTATAGCCACCGGTCTGGTTGATCTCTTGCATCAGCGGAGCGTGATCACGGTCGACGTAAGCCAGCAGAGCGGCTTCGAAGCTACCGATTTTCGCCAGTTCCACATCTTCGAGGTAACCGCGTTCAGCCGCGAACAGTACCAGGCCCTGCTGAGCAACAGACATTGGTGCGTACTGTTTCTGCTTCAGCAGCTCGGTCACTTTCTGACCGTGGCTCAGCTGTTTACGGGTTGCTTCGTCCAGATCGGATGCGAACTGAGAGAACGCAGCCAGTTCACGATACTGTGCCAGCGCGGTACGGATACCACCGGACAGTTTCTTGATGATCTTGGTCTGAGCAGCACCACCAACACGGGATACGGAGATACCCGGGTTAACCGCCGGACGAATACCGGAGTTAAACAGGTTGGTTTCCAGGAAGATCTGACCATCGGTAATGGAGATTACGTTAGTCGGAACGAACGCAGAAACGTCACCCGCCTGGGTTTCAATGATCGGCAGAGCGGTCAGAGAGCCCGTTTTACCCTTCACTTCACCTTTGGTGAAGTTCTCGACGTATTCCGCGTTAACGCGGGAAGCACGCTCCAGCAGACGAGAGTGGAGGTAAAATACGTCGCCAGGGAACGCTTCACGTCCAGGTGGACGACGGAGCAGCAGGGAAACCTGACGATAAGCAACAGCCTGTTTAGACAGGTCATCGTATACGATCAGTGCATCTTCACCGCGGTCACGGAAGTATTCGCCCATTGCGCAACCGGCATATGGCGCCAGGTATTGCAGTGCAGCAGATTCAGACGCAGTTGCTACCACAACGATGGTGTTAGACAGTGCGCCGTGCTCTTCCAGTTTACGAACCACGTTAGAAATGGTGGACGCTTTCTGGCCGATAGCCACGTACACACATTTGATGCCGGAGTCACGCTGGTTGATGATGGCGTCGATAGCCATCGCGGTTTTACCGGTCTGACGGTCACCGATGATCAGTTCACGCTGACCACGACCGATTGGGATCATGGCATCAACGGACTTATAACCTGTCTGAACAGGCTGATCTACGGACTGACGGTCGATAACGCCTGGTGCGATAACTTCGATTGGGGAGAAGCCATCGTGCTCAACCGGACCTTTACCGTCGATTGGCGCACCCAGGGTGTTAACAACGCGACCCAGCAGGCCACGGCCAACCGGCACTTCCAGAATACGGCCAGTACACTTAACCTTCATGCCTTCGGCGAGGTCAGCGTATGGACCCATCACAACTGCACCTACGGAGTCGCGCTCCAGGTTCAGTGCGATAGCGTAACGGTTACCCGGCAGGGAAATCATCTCACCCTGCATACAATCGGCCAGGCCGTGGATGCGGATAACACCGTCACTTACAGAAACAATAGTACCTTCGTTGTGAGCTTCACTCACAACACTGAACTGAGCAATGCGCTGCTTGATCAGTTCGCTGATTTCGGTGGAATTCAGTTGCATGCTCCAGTCCCCTTAAGACTGCAAGACGTCTGCAAGGCGTTCAAGACGGCCGCGTACGCTGCCATCAATGACCATATCACCCGAACGGATGATTACGCCTGCCATTACAGACTTATCGATTTTGCAATTCAGCTTAACTTTGCGTGACAGACGTTTTTCCATCGCGGCGGTGATTTTCGCAAGCTGTTCATTACTCAGTTCAGTCGCAGAAGTCACTTCGACTTCAGCGGTTGCTTCACTAAGGGCACGTAAGTGCTCAAACTGCTCGAGAACATCCGGGAGCACACGGAGACGACCATTTTCTGCCATCACCTTAATCAGGTTCTGGCCGTTGGCATCCAGTTGCTCTCCGCACACGGCGATAAACGACGCGGCGAGAGTTTCAGGTGCTAACGCACCGGAAAGCAACTCAGCCATTTGTTCGTTTTTCGTCACCTCAGCGGCAAACGCCAGCATATCCTGCCAGCGATCGACATTTTGGTGTTCGACAGCAAAGTCAAAAGCTGCTTTGGCGTAGGGGCGAGCTACCGTAACAAATTCAGACATCAGCCCCTCCCTCCTTACAGTTCAGCGACAAGTTTGTCCACGATGTCGCTGTTAGCAGCTTCATCCACGGAACGTTCGATGATCTTCTCGGCGCCAGCAACAGCCAGAATCGCAACCTGCTTACGCAGTTCTTCACGAGCACGTTTACGCTCAGCATCAATTTCTGCCTGAGCCTGTGTCACGATCTTAGTACGTTCCTGTTCTGCTTCAGCTTTGGCTTCGTCCAGGATCTGAGAACGGCGTTTGTTAGCCTGTTCAATGATTACCTGAGCTTCAGCTTTCGCTTTTTTCAGCTGGTCTGTCGCGTTGGCCTGTGCAAGGTCCAAATCTTTCTTAGCGCGTTCTGCGGAAGCCAGACCGTCAGCAATTTCTTTCTGACGTTTTTCGATGGCAGCCATTAAAGGCGGCCATACATACTTCATGCAGAACCAGACAAAGAGAATAAACGCGATGGCCTGGCCGAGGATTGTTGCGTTCATGTTCACAGCACAATACCTCTTTAATTTCTGTGGCTTAGGGTTTTAAAACTACTACTACGCGACAGCAAACATCACGTACAGACCCAGACCTACAGCGATCATTGGGATAGCATCCACCAGACCCATAACGATAAAGAACTGAGTACGCAGCAGAGGAATCAGATCAGGTTGACGCGCTGCGCCTTCCAGGAATTTGCCCCCGAGGATGCCGATACCGATCGCAGCACCGATAGCCGCCAGACCCATCATCACAGCGGCAGCCATGTACAGCAGATCCATATTCAGGTTTTCCATGACAGTCTCCAGTTTGTTTCAATTAAAACGTAGTAGTGTTGGTAAAAAATCAGTGCTCTTCAGACGCCATCGACAGATAGACGATCGTCAGAACCATGAAGATAAAGGCTTGCAGCGTAATGATCAGGATGTGGAAAATGGCCCATGGCACATTAAGAATCCACTGTGACCACCACGGCAGAAGACCCGCGATCAGAATGAAAATCAGCTCACCCGCATACATGTTGCCGAACAGTCGCAGACCCAGTGAAACAGGTTTGGACAGCAGGCTAACGCCTTCCAGGATCAGGTTGACCGGAATAAACGCCCAGTGGTTGAACGGCTGCAAGGTAAGCTCTTTCACAAAGCCGCTTACGCCTTTCATTTTGATGCTGTAGAAAAGAATCAGGATAAATACGCCCAGCGCCATCGACAGGGTGATGTTCACGTCCGCAGACGGTACAACACGCAGCGCAGGCAGGCCGAAGATGTGCTCGCCGATGAACGGCAGCAGGTCGATTGGCAGCAGGTCCATCAGGTTCATCAGGAAGACCCAAACGAACACGGTCAGGGCCAGCGGAGCAATCAGCTTGCTCTTACCATGGTACATGTCTTTGACGCTGCCATGGACGAAGCCGATGATCATTTCGATGAATGTCTGGAATTTCCCTGGTACACCGCTGGTCGCTCGTTTAGCAACACCGCGGAACATGGCCAGGAACAGAAGACCCAAAACCACCGAGAAGAACATGGAGTCGATGTTGATCGTCCAGAAGGTGGCCGGGGGGTTATGTGGATCCACCAGCGAGAATGTACGCAGGTCCAGCTGAAGGTTATTCAGATGGTGACCTATGTAATCCTGCGGCGTCATATTTTCTGAAGCCATGATGCCTTTTACCCTTTGTTATTGATTACAGCTGGAGCCAGAACTTGTACCACCAGCACCAAAACCCACGTTGCTATCAGCGGCATGAAGACCACTTTCAAAACCGCCAGCGCCATCACCAGTAGAGCAAAGGTCAGCAACACCTTACACACTTCGCCGAGGGCGAAGGACCAGGCCACGCGGCCTTTGGCAGGTGTATGCGCCTGATGACGCCAGGCAAAAATCATAAACAACACGTTTGGCAGCACAACCGCCAAACCCCCGCACACGGCGGAGATGCCCCAGAAGGGGTCTTTGAGGCTAAACAGCAGTCCACTTGCTATCACAGCCAGAAACTGAATGAACAGAAGCTTACGAGCAACGTTTCTACTCAAGAGCGACACAGACATCACGTTTTTACTCCTGCTCCCTTCGAGGTATGCCGCGTGTCGTATAAAACGTCCTTTAAGGCTCAGAGTCAAGCATCAAAAAGCGGTCAAATTATACGGTGCGCACCCGTGATTTCAAACATTAAGTAGCGAAAAGGTGAATAAATGTTTAAATATTTTTCCCCACCGCTATTTTTTAACTTTCGCTGAAAGCGTCAACCTTCGACCAAAACTGCAAACAGCGCGAAAACGTTGGCGATAAAGCGTGCACGAGATCACAAAACACACATTTGCGATAAGGTTGTATTTATCAAAGGCGCAAATCGCGCAAATTTATCTTTATGAAATTAAACGCAAAATGTCGTAACTATTTTCAAAACAGCCCAGTACACAATAAAAACGTTTTATTGACATTCTTAATAAATAATTAACATTGCGTTCTGGTTACTGCCTTCCACTTTTAGCAGACTTATATTTTCACAGATGACTATCTTCTCGGTGAATAAAAGTCGCCAGGTTAACCATAAGAAAAACCTTAGTGAAAAAGAGGTTAAAAGCCCGACGGTAAATCCTCTGTCTTTGTGCTGTTTTTTAACATGCGAAGAACAGCACAAATTCCACATTTTTTATTAATTTTTTAAAAATTGTTTGGCTTAATTATCACCAGATGACGCTCCCCATCGAGCTGAGGAATGTGTAATTTCTCGATGGATTCAACAGCAAAACCGTCCGGGAGCTGTTCAATTTCATCGCCTGGCAACTGCCCTTTCAGCGCATAAAAGCGGCCATTCTCTGCAGGCAAGTGCTTACACCAGCTCACCATGTCATTGAGTGAAGCAAACGCGCGGCTGATAACCCCGTCAAACGGCGGCTCTGCCGGGAACTCCTCTACCCTGCTCTGCACGGGCGTGATGTTCTCAAGCTTCAGCTCATGCTGTACCTGACGTAAAAAGCGCACGCGCTTGCCGAGGCTGTCCAGTAGCGTGAAGTGGCTCTCAGGGCGAACAATCGACAGCGGAACGCCCGGTAAACCTGGCCCCGTCCCCACGTCGATAAAACGCTCACCTTTCAGCCAGGGGGCAACCACGATGCTATCGAGAATATGGCGTACCAGCATCTCGTTGGGGTCACGTACTGAGGTCAGGTTGTACGCTTTGTTCCATTTGTTCAGCATATCGACATAGGCCACCAGCTGATTTTTCTGGTGATCGGTGAGCGAAATACCTGCCTGATCCAGCAGACGAGAGAGTTTGTTGAGCACGGTGAATACCTGTTGGAAAACTTAGATGGCGGTTGGCGCTTCGCTTACCCGCCCTACGGGTTCATCAGGCCCGGTAAGCGCAGCGCCACCGGGCAATGTTCTGGGCATTACGCGCTGCGGCGCAGCATGCCCTGCTTTTTCAGCCAGACCAGGAGAATGGAAATCGCCGCAGGCGTGACGCCGGAGATACGGGATGCCTGGCCGATCGATACCGGTTTGTGATCGTTCAGCTTGGCGATCACTTCGTTGGAAAGGCCCGTCACCTGGCGGTAGTCCAGCATTTCTGGCAGCAGCGTGTTTTCGTTACGCTGTTGTTTTTCGATCTCATCCTGCTGACGCGCGATGTAACCTTCGTACTTCACCTGGATCTCAACCTGCTCTGCCGCTTCAGCGTCTTCCAGGCCCGGCGCGAACGCGGTCAGTTTGACCAGGTTCTCGTAGGTGACTTCAGGACGGCGCAGCAGATCTTCCCCGCTGGCTTCGCGCGACAGCGGCGCTGTTAAGTGAGCGTTTACTTCGGCAGCGGTTTCCGCCTGCGGATTCACCCAGGTAGTTTTCAGGCGCTGACGTTCCTGTTCAATGCGCTCCAGCTTTTCGTTGAAGCGCGCCCAGCGCTCGTCATCGACAAGACCCAGCTCGCGGCCCATTTCGGTCAGACGCAGGTCGGCGTTATCTTCGCGGAGCATCAGGCGATATTCCGCGCGAGAGGTAAACATACGGTACGGCTCTTTGGTACCCAGCGTGCAGAGATCGTCAACCAGCACGCCCAGATACGCCTGAGAACGGCCTGGTGCCCAGCCCTCTTTCTCAGCAGAGAAGCGCGCGGCGTTCAGACCGGCAAGCAGGCCCTGTGCAGCCGCTTCTTCGTAGCCGGTAGTGCCGTTAATCTGCCCCGCGAAGAACAGACCGTGGATGAATTTGCTTTCCAGGGTTGGCTTCAGGTCGCGCGGATCGAAGAAATCGTACTCAATAGCGTAGCCGGGACGAACGATTTTCGCATTCTCCATCCCCTGCATTGAGCGAACAATTTGCATCTGCACATCGAACGGCAGGCTGGTGGAGATGCCGTTCGGGTAAATTTCGTTTGAGGTCAGCCCTTCCGGCTCCAGGAAGATCTGGTGCTGATTACGATCGGCAAAGCGCATCACTTTGTCTTCGATCGACGGGCAGTAGCGTGGGCCGATCCCTTCGATCACGCCAGCATACATGGGGCTGCGATCGAGGTTATTACGGATCACGTCATGGGTTTTCTCGTTGGTATGCGTGATGTAGCACGGTACCTGCTGAGGATGCTGTGCCGCATTGCCCATGAACGAGAAAACCGGCATGGGGTTATCACCGTGCTGTTGCGCCAGCACGCTGAAATCAATGGTGCGCGCATCAATACGCGGCGGAGTACCGGTTTTCAGGCGGCTGACGCGCAGCGGCAGTTCACGCAGACGGCGAGACAGTGGAATAGACGGCGGATCGCCAGCACGGCCACCGCTGTAGTTATCCAGACCGATATGAATTTTACCGTCCAGGAAGGTGCCCACGGTCAGCACCACGGCTTTCGCGCGGAACTTGAGGCCCATCTGGGTCACGGCGCCCACGACGCGATCGTTCTCAACGATAAGATCTTCAACCGCCTGCTGGAAGATCATCAGGTTCGGCTGGTTCTCCAGGGCGGTACGCACAGCCTGACGGTAAAGCACGCGGTCTGCCTGGGCACGGGTCGCACGCACAGCGGGACCTTTACTCGCGTTTAGTATCCTAAACTGGATGCCAGCATGATCGATCGCTTTCGCCATCAGGCCGCCAAGTGCATCCACTTCTTTTACCAGGTGTCCTTTCCCAATGCCGCCAATCGCCGGATTACAGGACATTTGTCCCAGCGTGTCGATATTGTGTGTCAAAAGCAGGGTCTGCTGACCCATACGCGCTGCGGCCATTGCGGCCTCAGTGCCTGCATGACCCCCGCCAATGATGATGACGTCAAAAGGATCCTGATAAAACATGGTGGTCTGCCTCGCGTAAAGCGGTATGAAAATGGATTGAAGCCCGGGCCGTGGATTCTACTCAACTTTAGTCTTTCGAGAAAGCATTGGGATCCTGGGCTATTAAAAAGAAGATCTTTTTATTTAGAGATCTGTTCTATTGTGATCTCTTATTAGGATCGCGAACCTGTGTGGATAAGTCCGATCTCACAAAGAAGATCATGCAGTTAGAAAGGATCGTTTGCTGTGAATGATCGGTGATCCTGGGCAGTATAAGCTGGGATCAGATCGCGACTTTATGCACAGGTCAAAAACAACACAACAGTTGTTCTTTGGATAACTACGGGTTAATACGAGCTTTTAACCAGAGTTATCCACATCTGTTCGCGCGATCTTTAATCGTTTTTGAGTAAATTTTTCCATTCCGCGAGCCAGATCTCGGCTGGATCCTCCGGAATGTCATGATCGAGGATGTTGATCTTGAGCGTTTCACCCAGCTGTTTTGCTCCACAGGAGGTAACAGCGGCTTCAACTTTCTCTATTGCCCCGCAAAAGGTGTCATATTCACGACTGCCGATCCCCACCGCGCCAAAACGGACGTTTGACAGGTCGGGCTGCTGTTCCAGCAGTTCGTCATATAAAGGTTGCAGGTTATCCGGCAGATCGCCCGCGCCGTGCGTGGAGGTGATCAGCAGCCAGACCCCGTCAGTCGGGAGATCTTCAAGCAACGGACCGTGCAGGGTTTCCGTAGAAAAGCCCGCATCTTCCAGCTTTTCAGCCAGGTGTTCCGCTACGTATTCCGCACCACCAAGGGTGCTGCCGCTGATAAGGGTAATGTCCGCCATTGATCGCTCGCCCAGATAAAGAGACGGCCATTGTACGCTGTGAACGAGCTGGGATCTACCTGTGGAAAATGTGGGAATGAATTTGCCCGATCACGGGCGGATGGTACGCATGATCGGGTTTTGCAGGGAGATCAGCGTCTCGGTGGACTGAATTTCATCGATTGTTTGGATCTTGTTGATAAGTACCTGCTGGAGGGCGTCGATGGATCGGCACATGACTTTAATAAAGATGCTGTAATGTCCGGTGGTGTAATACGCCTCGGTGACTTCATCCAGCGCGTTCAGCTTCGCCAGGGCGGAAGGGTAGTCTTTGGCGCTTTTAAGAATGATGCCGATGAAGCAGCATACGTCGTAACCCAGATGTTTAGGACTGACGTCAATGCGTGCGCCGGTAATGATCCCCGCCTGTTTCATCTTCTCTACGCGAACGTGAATGGTCCCGGGGCTGACGCCAAACTGTTTCGCCAGCTCGGCGTAGGCGGTACGGGAATTGGCCATTAACGCCTCCAGAATGCCGCGGTCGAGATTGTCGATCTGATAATTTTCCATAGCTTTTTCTTATGAAGATTAATGAATCACTCTATTCTAGCGTTTAAATTTATCGAATCAAAAGTGAAGGTGGCTTTTTGTTGATGAGTTATTGAATATGATGCCATTTCTGTTGCTTAATCAATATCAACAGGACGCAGGAGTATAAATAATGAAAACCGCTTACATCGCAAAACAACGCCAGATCAGTTTCGTAAAATCCCATTTTTCCCGCCAGCTGGAAGAGAAGCTTGGCCTTATTGAAGTTCAGGCGCCGATTCTGAGCCGCGTGGGTGACGGGACGCAGGATAACCTCTCTGGATGCGAAAAAGCGGTACAGGTAAAAGTGAAAACACTGCCAGACGCTCAGTTCGAAGTGGTTCATTCACTGGCGAAGTGGAAGCGTCAAACCCTGGGACAGCACGACTTCAGCGCGGGCGAAGGGCTTTACACGCACATGAAAGCCCTTCGTCCCGATGAAGACCGCCTTTCACCGATTCATTCCGTTTACGTTGACCAGTGGGACTGGGAGCGCGTAATGGGTGATGGTGAACGTCACGTCGGCACGCTGAAATCTACCGTTGAAGCGATCTACGCAGGGATCAAAGCGACCGAAGCGGCCGTGAGCAAAGAGTTTGGTCTGGCACCGTTCCTGCCGGATACGATCCACTTTGTTCACAGTCAGGAATTGCTGAGCCGCTTTCCGGATCTCGATGCTAAAGGCCGGGAGCGTGCGATCGCAAAAGAATTAGGTGCAGTATTCCTGATCGGTATCGGCGGCAAGCTGTCTGATGGCAAACGCCACGACGTTCGCGCGCCGGATTATGATGACTGGAGCACTGCGGGTGAGGGCGAATTTGCCGGGCTGAACGGCGATATTCTGGTGTGGAACCCGGTACTGGAAGACGCATTCGAGCTCTCTTCTATGGGGATCCGCGTGGATGCTGACGCGCTGAAGCGCCAGCTGGCGGTCACCGGCGATGAAGATCGTCTCAAACTCGAGTGGCACCAGGCGCTGCTGCGCGGTGAAATGCCTCAGACGATCGGCGGCGGTATCGGCCAGTCCCGTCTGACCATGCTGCTGCTGCAATTACCCCATATCGGTCAGGTTCAGTGTGGCGTCTGGCCGCAGCAGGTACGTGAAAGCGTCGGTTCTCTTCTGTAATTAACGCTGCCAGCGTCTGAGCAGGCGGCTACGCAGCCCGGTATCAAAGCGCCAGATATGATCGAAGATGCGCATGATGCCGGGTTTTCCATGGGCTGACATCGCCACCGCATGAAATCGGTGCTGGTGTACCCGCTGTAACTCCTTTACCTTATTCACTACGTCATCCGGCAGCCGCTGGGCAATAAAATCGGAAATCACCACCGCGTCAGCGTCGTACCAGTCGCCTCCCTGCATACGCTCCACAATGCTGCGAAAGCAGCTGGCCAGATCCGTGCCGCCGCGAAAGCGCTGGCTCAGGAAGCGGATTGCCTGCTCGATACCCTGCTGATTCGTCAGCTCATAGCCCACCACCTCGCTGGAGAAGAGCATGATGAAGCAGCGACGACGATCGGCCAGCGCCACGCGCATCAGTGCCAGACAGAACGCCTTCGCGCACTGCTCGTTAAACCCGCCCATCGAACCGGACGTATCCACGCAAACAATGAATGGCCCGCGCGGCTGTTCATCAAAATCCTGATGGACGACCGGCCGTTGGCTGACTTTCTCGCGCCAGGCTTCGCCGTGCAGTCGGTAGGTGAGAAGCTGTTTTTCCACCAGCCGACGATAGAACTCATGCTCCAGCTCGGTCATCCCCAGCGTGCTCAGTTCCGTGGGCAGCAGGCGTAAAATGTCATCGCTCTGCTGGAGCCCGTCGACCTGCTCCGGCACGGTAGCCGGTTCGCGCACCAGGGTGCGGAAGGTTTCCATCGGGGCATCTTTCTTTGGGACCGACTTTGCCTCCCTTGAGCGACCCAGCTGTTCTGCAAGCTTCATCAGCTCGGGCTGCTGCGCCAGAAAATCGCCGTATTTGACGATCAGCTGATAATCCCCGCGCCGGAGCTGGCCGGCGCTCATATCCCACAGACGCCCTGCGGCGTTTTCATTCTCCACCAGCACCTGTTCTAGCTGGCCGCTCAGCGTCATCCGTTCCTGAACTTCACTGAGCAGCTGTTCACGCTCTTCGTCCAGCAGCTGCTGGTTCAGCGTTGTGGCCTGAACCACCAGGCTGAGGCGCCAGCGCTGTAAGAAAAGGGTATGTAGTGCGGGGGTAAAGGTGGCGTTATCCGTGACCAGCGCCCGGGCCTGGCTGGCAAACGGAGAGTGGACGTTATCGAGCAACGTCAGGGTTTGCGGGAGCTGGACGATAAACTGCGACGTGGAGAGCCGCTGGCACTGCTGATAGCAGGACACCTCTTCCGTTAACTCAGGGGGAACTTCGGTCTCCCTGAACCGCTGACGCAAATTTTCCCGCCAGCGCGGAAGATCGTCCGTCATCGCCTTTTTAAGCTTTGGAAATTTTTCAAAAAACGCCGCCAGCTGCGGCGACGCCAGAAGGGTAATGACCACTTCTTCGATCAACCCCTCCTCGCTGACGGCCAGCATGACGTTAAGCGTATCCAGCGTTAGCATTGACGCGCCTGTTTGATCTGCGCGCTGACGTCCTGCAGGCTGGCTTCGATGCGGCCTAACCAGTCGCTATGAATAAAGAGGCATTTTTGCTGCTCGCTAAAGCGGGTGTGCTGCTGATGCCATTCGGTATCCAGCGCTTCCAGCTGCTGCTTAATCTCTTCGGGGACGCTGTCAGAGGCGGTTCCCGGCAGCGCAAGACGCGATCCCTGGAGGCTGACGTCGCGGATCACCAGGTGCTGGCTGCTGTCCACTTCCATATTCAGCGGCTGCGCGAAACCAATGCCGTTGAGTTTTCCTCGGATCTCTCCGCCCTTATCCAGCCACTGCGCCAGCGCCTCGCGCTCAATCGTAATGTGCACCACCTGCATATCATGCAGTTTAAGCGGCTGCTGGAGCAGCAGCGTTAGCGTTGCGCCGGTCAGATCCGCGGGAAGCTCGTAGTGCGGTTTGCGGGCGAACATGCCCCCAAGGCGATTCACTTTCAGCGCGGTTTTATCGCTTTGCTGCTGCTGGAGCTGGATGCGCCGCTGGGCAATCGCCCCCAGCTGGTTGAGCATTGCCTGCTGTCCCCAGGCGTGTCCGGTCATCAAAACGTCAAGCTGCTGCTGCATCAGGTTCATGCCCTCTGCATCGTGCCAGAGGCAGTCTTTCAGCAGGATCAGATCGATTGGCGCAACGGCATCACGCCCGCTGAACAGGGCGCTGGCCTGCAGCAGGCGGATCGCTTTTTTCCACCGGCGATCGGAGACATAGGGCGCTGAAGGGATGAGATCAAGCTGCTGGCGCAGGAGATAGATCAGCTCGAAGACGGCGTCTGGCAGTTTGATTTTGCCGATATCCTGCTGCCACTGGTGATACTCCTCATCCGTCACCTGCAGCGAAGCGGATACCGGGTTTTCACTTTCATCCTGCTGGCTGACCAGCATGGAGCGGAAGTTGGATTTATCCTGCACTTTGTCCAGCCACAGGCGGATAAGCATACGGTCATATAGCGCTTCCAGACTGCTATCGGCTTCAGGCAGTTCGTTAGAGGCGGCCACCAGCAGGCGCATCGGGATTTTCTCTTCACTGGCGCCGTTACGGAACCGACGTTCGTTTATCGCCGTGAGCAGGGTGTTCAGAATAGCCGGCCCCGCTTTCCAGATCTCATCGAGAAAAACAATCTCAGCCTCCGGAAGATACCCTTCTGTCAGACGCTGATAGCGCCCCTCATCTTTCAATGCCTGAATGGAGAGCGGACCAAAAACTTCTTCTGGGGTGGAAAACCGGGTCATGAGATATTCGAAGGCGCGGGCATTCTGAAAAGCAAATTTCAGCCTGCGGGCAATCAGGCTTTTGGCAATGCCCGGCGGTCCCAGCAAAAACACGCTTTCACCGCTCAACGCCGCCAGTAAGCAGAGGCGGATGGCGTGGCTACGCTCGAAAAGGCCTTTTTCCAGCGCGCTGCTGAGGCGGGAAATTCTTTCTGCTAATAAATGTGAGTGAGCCATAATAGTTTTGCATCCTTTCGCCGTCGTGGCGGCCAATTGAAGCGAGTATAGACGTTTCAGTCAGGGCTGGTAATAGACTGAAGTGCGGCGCAATTTTCTTTGCGCTACATTAATGCGGTTGCATTTAGGGGTACGATTTTGCAATGAATCGTGCATACTGTGCGCTTTTTGTGGGCCAAGGGACCGGGAACACATTTGTTATTTAAACGAAAAGACTAGTCTATGAGCACTGATAATAAGCAATCATTACCCGCAATAACGCTTGCGGCGATCGGGGTTGTCTACGGTGATATCGGCACCAGCCCGCTTTATACGCTTCGTGAATGTCTGTCCGGCCAGTTTGGTTTTGGTGTTGAACGCGATGCCGTGTTTGGCTTCCTGTCCCTCATTTTCTGGCTGCTGATCCTGGTGGTTTCCGTTAAATATCTCTCCTTCGTTATGCGTGCTGATAACGCAGGTGAAGGTGGGATCCTGACCCTGATGTCTCTTGCCGGGCGTAATACCTCGGCCAGGATGACCTCTGTGCTGGTCATTATCGGCCTGATTGGCGGCAGTTTCTTCTACGGGGAAGTGGTGATAACGCCGGCTATCTCGGTGCTGTCGGCGATTGAGGGGCTGGAGATTATCGCTCCGCAGCTCGATTCATGGGTGGTTCCGCTGGCCATTATTGTCCTGACGCTGCTATTCATGATCCAGAAGCACGGTACAGGGCTGGTGGGCAAACTGTTCGCGCCGATTATGCTGGCCTGGTTCCTGATCCTGGCGGCGCTTGGCTTGCGCAGCATTATTGCGAACCCTGAAGTGCTGCATGCGCTGAACCCTTACTGGGCGGTGCATTTCTTCCTCGAATACAAAGTGGTTTCCTTCGTGGCGCTGGGGGCCGTCGTGCTCTCCATCACCGGTGTGGAAGCGTTGTATGCTGACATGGGCCACTTCGGGAAACTGCCTATCCGCGTGGCATGGTTTATTGTGGTGCTGCCGTCGCTGGTGCTGAACTATTTCGGTCAGGGCGCGCTGTTGCTTAAAAACCCGGAAGCGATCAAGAACCCGTTCTTCCTGCTGGCGCCCGACTGGGCGCTGGTGCCGATGCTGATCCTGGCGACGCTGGCGACCGTCATTGCCTCCCAGGCGGTGATTTCCGGCGTGTTTTCTCTGACGCGCCAGGCCGTGCGTCTGGGGTATCTCTCGCCAATGCGCATCATTCATACTTCAGAGATGGAGTCGGGCCAGATCTACATCCCGTTCGTTAACTGGCTCCTCTATTTCGCTGTTGTTATTGTTATCGTCAGCTTCGAGCACTCCAGTAACCTGGCGGCGGCGTACGGTATTGCGGTAACCGGTACGATGGTGCTGACATCGCTTCTCTCCACCACGGTGGCGTACCGAAACTGGCACTGGAATAAATTCCTCGTGGCGATGATTCTGGTGGGCTTCCTGTGTATCGACGTACCGCTGTTCTCAGCGAACCTCGATAAAATTGTCTCCGGTGGCTGGCTGCCGCTGACGCTGGGTCTGGTGATGTTCATCGTCATGACCACATGGAAAAGCGAGCGTTTCCGCCTGCTGCGCCGCATGCACGAGCACGGCAATTCTCTGGAGGCGATGATCGCTTCTCTGGAGAAATCCCCGCCGGTCCGCGTGCCGGGTACTGCGGTATATATGTCACGCGCGCTGAACGTCATTCCGTTCGCGCTGATGCATAACCTCAAGCACAACAAGGTGCTGCACGAGCGGGTGATCCTGCTGACGCTGCGCACCGAAGATGCGCCGTATGTTCACAACGTGCGTCGCGTGCAGATCGAGCAGCTGTCGCCGACCTTCTGGCGCGTGGTGGCAAGCTACGGCTGGCGTGAAACGCCAAACGTGGAAGAGGTGTTCCACCGCTGCGGCCTGGAAGGGCTGAGCTGCCGGATGATGGAGACGTCGTTCTTTATGTCGCACGAGTCGCTGATCATCGGCAAGCGCCCGTGGTATCTGCGCCTGCGCGGCAAGCTGTACCTCATCCTGCAGCGTAACGCCCTGCGCGCGCCTGACCAGTTTGAGATCCCGCCTAACCGCGTGATTGAGCTGGGGACGCAGGTCGAGATCTAATCCCTTCTGAAAATGCCGGGTGGCGCTTCGCTTACCCGGCCTACCAAACCCCCCGCCAACCCACAATAATTGTCTCTGCATTTCACTTAGCGAAACGTTTCGACGTCGATCACAAATCTGTTACGTCATGATGGTTTTCTGAACATTCTTGAGATTAAACTGATGTCAGCGAAACGTTTCGCTAGTGGAGCAAGAAAATGAAGAAAGGCACGGTACTCAACTCAGAAATCTCATCGGTTATTTCCCGTCTTGGGCATACCGATACGCTGGTGGTTTGCGATGCAGGCTTACCGGTTCCGCGCAGCACAACCCGTATCGATATGGCGTTAACGCAGGGTGTACCCTCGTTTATGCAGGTACTGGATGTGGTGACCGCGGAGATGCAGGTTGAGGCAGCCATTCTCGCGGCGGAAATCAAACAACATAATCCGCAACTCCACGAAATGTTGCTCAGCCATATTGAGCAACTGCAACAACACCAGGGAAACACCATAGAAATTCGTTACACGACGCACGAACAGTTCAAACAACAAACCGCAGACAGTCAGGCGGTGATTCGCAGCGGGGAGTGTTCCCCGTATGCGAATATCATTCTCTGTGCTGGCGTCACATTCTGAGGCCATCATGGACGCATTACTGCAACTCAAAGGGATCGATAAGTCGTTCCCGGGCGTAAAAGCCCTCTCCGGCGCGGCGCTGAACGTCTACCCCGGGCGCGTGATGGCGCTGGTGGGCGAAAACGGTGCCGGCAAATCCACCATGATGAAAGTGCTGACCGGTATCTATCAACGCGATGCCGGTTCACTCGTCTGGCTGGGTAAAGAGACTACCTTCAATGGCCCAAAATCTTCTCAGGAAGCGGGTATCGGTATTATTCACCAGGAGCTGAACCTGATACCGCAGCTCACCATTGCGGAAAACATCTTCCTCGGCCGCGAGTTTGTTAACCGGTTCGGCAAAATCGACTGGAAAACGATGTACGCCGAAGCGGACAAGCTGCTGGCGAAGCTGAACCTGCGCTTTAAGAGCGACCGCCTGGTCGGCGATCTGTCCATTGGCGATCAGCAGATGGTGGAAATCGCGAAGGTGCTGAGCTTTGAGTCGAAGGTCATCATTATGGATGAACCTACCGACGCCCTGACCGATACCGAAACCGAATCCCTGTTCCGCGTGATCCGCGAGCTGAAATCGCAGGGACGCGGGATTGTCTATATCTCTCACCGCATGAAAGAGATCTTCGAAATCTGCGATGACGTTACCGTCTTCCGCGACGGGCAGTTTATTGCCGAGCGCGAAGTCGCCACGCTGACCGAAGATACGCTCATCGAAATGATGGTGGGACGCAAGCTCGAAGATCAGTATCCGCATCTGGAGAAAGCGCCGGGTGAGATCCGCCTGAAGGTGGACAACCTCTGCGGTCCGGGTGTGAACGACGTGACCTTTACCCTGCGCCAGGGCGAGATCCTGGGCGTGGCGGGACTGATGGGTGCCGGACGTACCGAGCTGATGAAAGTGTTGTACGGCGCACTGCCGCGCACCAGCGGTTATGTCACCCTCGACGGTCATGAAGTGGTCACCCGTTCTCCGCAGGATGGTCTGGCGAACGGCATCGTTTATATCTCCGAAGACCGCAAGCGCGACGGCCTGGTGCTGGGGATGTCGGTTAAAGAGAACATGTCCCTGACCGCGCTGCGCTATTTCAGCCATAGCGGCGGTAGCCTGAAGCATAAAGATGAGCAGCAGGCGGTCAGCGATTTTATCCGCCTCTTTAACGTCAAAACCCCGTCGATGGAGCAGGCGATTGGCCTGTTGTCCGGCGGTAATCAGCAGAAAGTGGCGATTGCGCGCGGGCTGATGACGCGCCCGAAAGTGCTGATCCTCGATGAGCCAACCCGCGGCGTAGACGTGGGCGCGAAGAAAGAGATCTACCAGCTGATTAACCAGTTCAAGGCCGACGGTCTGAGCATCATTCTGGTCTCTTCCGAGATGCCAGAAGTATTAGGCATGAGCGATCGCATTATCGTCATGCATGAAGGGCATCTCGGCGGTGAATTCACTCGCGAGCAGGCCACCCAGGAAGTTCTGATGGCTGCCGCTGTGGGCAAGCTTAATCGCGTGAATCAGGAGTAAGAAGATGACTACCCAGGCTGTTTCTGGTCGCCGCTATTTCACAAAGGCATGGCTGATGGAACAAAAATCGCTGATTGCCCTGCTGGTGCTGATCGCGATTGTGTCGACCATGAGCCCGAACTTTTTCACCGTTAATAACCTGTTCAACATTCTGCAGCAAACATCGGTGAACGCCATTATGGCGGTCGGCATGACGCTGGTGATTTTGACCTCAGGTATCGATCTGTCCGTCGGTTCCCTGCTGGCGCTCACCGGCGCGATCGCCGCTTCGATTGTCGGCATTGAAGTCAACGCGCTGGTGGCCGTGGCCGCTGCCCTGGCGGCAGGCGCGGCGATTGGTGCCGTAACCGGCGTGATTGTGGCAAAGGGCCGCGTTCAGGCGTTTATCGCCACGCTGGTGATGATGCTGCTGCTGCGCGGTGTGACCATGGTATACACCAACGGTAGCCCGGTTAATACCGGCTTTACCGATAACGCGGATCTGTTTGGCTGGTTCGGTATCGGTCGCCCGCTGGGTGTTCCGACCCCGGTCTGGATCATGGCTATCGTCTTCCTGGCGGCGTGGTACATGCTGCACCACACCCGTCTGGGCCGTTATATTTACGCGCTGGGCGGTAACGAAGCGGCAACGCGCCTGTCCGGTATCAGCGTTAATAAAGTCAAAATTATCGTTTACTCCCTGTGCGGTCTGCTGGCATCGCTGGCAGGTATCATCGAAGTGGCGCGCCTCTCTTCTGCGCAGCCGACGGCGGGTACGGGGTATGAGCTGGATGCTATCGCAGCAGTGGTTCTGGGCGGTACGAGTCTTGCGGGCGGTAAAGGTCGCATTGTTGGGACATTGATCGGCGCACTGATTCTCGGTTTCCTGAATAATGGTTTGAATTTGTTAGGTGTTTCCTCCTATTACCAGATGATCGTTAAGGCAGTGGTAATTTTGCTGGCGGTACTGGTAGACAACAAAAAACAGTAACTGACGACACTACAGGACATCTTAGATATGAACATGAAAAAACTGGCTACCCTGGTTTCTGCTGTCGCGCTGAGCGCAACCGTAAGTGCTAACGCCATGGCGAAAGATACCATCGCGCTGGTTGTCTCTACCCTGAACAACCCGTTCTTCGTCTCCCTGAAGGACGGTGCGCAGAAAGAAGCGGACAAACTGGGCTACAACCTGGTGGTGCTGGATTCACAGAACAACCCGGCGAAAGAGCTGGCTAACGTTCAGGACTTAACCGTTCGCGGCACCAAAATTCTGCTGATCAACCCAACCGATTCTGACGCCGTCGGTAACGCCGTTAAAATGGCAAACCAGGCGAAAATTCCGGTGATTACTCTGGACCGCCAGGCAACGAAAGGCGAAGTTGTTAGCCACATTGCGTCTGATAACGTGCTGGGCGGCAAAATCGCGGGTGATTACATCGCGAAGAAAGCCGGCGAAGGCGCGAAAGTTATCGAACTGCAGGGGATTGCCGGTACGTCCGCAGCCCGCGAGCGTGGTGAAGGCTTCCAGCAGGCTGTGGCTGCGCACAAATTTAACGTGCTGGCGAGCCAGCCAGCCGACTTTGACCGTACTAAAGGTCTGAACGTTATGCAGAACCTGCTGACAGCGCACCCTGACGTGCAGGCGGTATTCGCGCAGAACGACGAAATGGCGCTGGGCGCGCTGCGTGCCCTGCAGACCGCAGGTAAATCTGATGTGATGGTTGTCGGATTTGACGGCACGCCGGATGGTGAAAAAGCAGTAAACGATGGCAAACTGGCTGCGACCATCGCTCAGCTGCCTGAGCAGATTGGCGCCACTGGCGTTGAAACTGCCGACAAAGTGCTGAAGGGCGAAAAAGTTCAGGCTAAATACCCAGTTGACCTGAAGCTGGTCATCAAGCAGTAAAAGGCGAATCAGGCAGTCGCTGGCTGCCTGAGGGACACCAATAAAGAAAAGTGTGGCATACGCCACCGGGTAACACCGGTGGCGCTCTCAGATGGACAACCCAACCATGAAAACCGCAGGCAACCTCGTCGTCCTTGGCAGTATCAATGCCGATCACATTCTTAACCTTGAATCGTTCCCTGCACCGGGCGAAACCGTCACGGGTAACCAGTATCAGGTGGCATTTGGCGGTAAAGGTGCCAACCAGGCCGTCGCTGCCGGTCGCAGCGGGGCGAATATTGCGTTTATCGCCTGCACGGGGGATGACGATACCGGTGAGCGCGTACGCAAACAGCTGGCGAGCGACAACATTAACGTCGCACCGGTCAGCGTTGTTGCAGGGGAATCGACCGGCGTGGCGCTGATTTTCGTCAACGCTGAAGGTGAGAATGTCATCGGTATTCATGCGGGTGCTAACGCTGCGCTGACGACGGAGCGCGTAGAAGCGCAACGTGCCATCATCGCCGGAGCGGAAGCCCTGCTCATGCAACTGGAGTCACCGGTTGAAAGCGTGCTGGCTGCCGCGAAAATTGCGCATGAAAATCATACCACTGTCGTACTTAACCCGGCCCCGGCCCGTGTATTATCAGACGAGCTGCTGGCGCTGGTGGACATCATTACGCCGAACGAAACCGAAGCCGAAAAGCTGACGGGCATCCGCGTAGAAAATGATGACGATGCCGCGCGAGCCGCCCGTGCACTGCATGATAAGGGCATCGGTACCGTGATTATCACCCTTGGTAGCCGTGGGGTGTGGGCAAGCGTCAATGGCGAAGGCCGTCGCGTGCCGGGCTTTAAGGTCAAAGCGATTGATACCATCGCAGCGGGAGATACCTTCAACGGTGCACTGGTCACCGCGCTGCTGGAAGGCAAGAGAATGGATGAGGCTATTCGCTTCGCACACGCTGCTGCCGCGATTGCGGTGACGCGCAAAGGCGCCCAGCCTTCCGTTCCGTGGCGTAAAGAGATCGATGAATTCTTAAGTCAGCAGGGGTAACGCTTGGCCACAATGAAAGATGTCGCCCGCATGGCGGGCGTTTCTACCTCGACGGTCTCCCACGTTATAAACAACGATCGCTTCGTCAGCGAGGCGATTCGTGAGAAAGTCGAAGCTGCGGTAAAAGAACTCAACTATGCGCCGTCTGCGCTGGCGCGCAGCCTTAAGCTCAACCAGACGCGCACCATCGGTATGCTGATCACCGCCAGTACCAACCCCTTTTATTCAGAACTGGTCCGCGGCGTGGAGCGCAGCTGCTTCGAGCGTGGCTACAGCCTGGTGCTGTGCAATACCGAGGGTGACGAGCAGCGCATGAATCGTAACCTGGAAACGCTGATGCAAAAACGCGTCGACGGGCTATTACTGCTCTGCACCGAAACGCACCAGCCCTCGAAAGAGATCATCCAGCGTTATCCTTCGATTCCCACCGTGATGATGGACTGGGCGCCGTTCGACGGAACCAGCGATCTCATTCAGGATAACTCCCTGCTGGGCGGCGATATGGCGACTCAGTACCTGATTGATAAAGGACACACTCGCATTGCCTGTATTACGGGGCCGCTGGATAAAACTCCGGCGCGTTTGCGTCTGGAAGGGTATCTCTCCGCCATGGAACGAGCGGGGCTTGCCATTCCTGATGGCTACCGGATCACAGGCGACTTTGAGTTTAACGGCGGTTTCGAGGCAATGCAGAAACTGCTAACGCAAAAGCCGCGTCCGCAGGCGGTCTTTATTGGTAACGACGCGATGGCGTTTGGTGCCTATCAGGCGTTGTATCAGGCGGGGCTACGCGTGCCGGACGATATGGCGGTGATTGGCTATGACGATATCGAACTGGCCAGCTACATGACGCCGCCGCTGACCACTATTCATCAGCCGAAGGATGAACTGGGCGAGCTGGCCATCGATGTGTTGATCCACCGTATGGCGCAGCCCACGCTGCAACAGCAACGGCTGCAGCTTACTCCTGTTCTGATGGAACGCGGTTCGGTTTAGCTTTCTCTTTGTGACGCTCTTTAATCAGGTTTCGGCCGTCTTTTGGTTTTAACAGCATAAAGACCAGCGCCGATACCACGGTAAGTGCGCCCATGGTGATAAAGGTATAGTGGAACTGCTCAACGGTATTCGCGCTGTCAAAACCCTCATAAAACCTCAGCACCGCTGCACTCACGGCAACCCCTAAACTGATCGACAGCTGTTGCGTTACCGCCAGCACGCTGTTGCCGCTGCTGGCGTTCTCGTCAGTCAGGTCGGCGAGGGTGATGGTGTTCATCGACGTGAACTGCGTCGACATCGCCATGCCCAACACAAACAGCGGCAGGATCAGCATCCAGACGGGTAACGCGGCGGATTGTAGCGAGAACTGCGCAATCATCAGACCGATAAAGACCGTCACGCCGACCAGCGTCTTACGATAGCCAAACCAGCGCAGCACCTGTGTCACGGTTGATTTTGCCAGAATCGAGCCCATTGCCGTGGGCGCCATCATGCAGCCAGCAATCAGGGCCGGGTAGCCGAAACCCACTTGCAGCATCAATGGCATCAGGAACGGTACGCAACCCGTCCCCAGACGAGACGCAATGTTCCCAGCAATCCCTACGGAAAACGTTCGGGTGTTAAAGAGCCCCAGGGAGATTAACGGCGTCGGGTGACGGCGCGCGTGACGTATATAAAGAAGGAATAACAGAATACCGCCGAGGATAACGGAGAGTGCTAACCACGTCGCGACGATCTTCTCGCCAAACAGCTCCATCCCGCTGGAGAATAACACCAGGCTCAGGCCAAACAGGAAAAAGCCGCCCATATCGAAGCTGCGCCTTGGCGTGGTGAAGTTCGGCATATATTTGCGGGCATACAGCAGCCCCGCAACGCCAATTGGAATATTAATCAGGAAGATCCAGTGCCAGCTTGCCCAGGTGACAAACACGCCACCGAGTACCGGGCCAAGAATCGGGCCAACCAGGCCCGGCATGGTGACGAAGTTGAGTACGGGAAGCAGTTCGCTCCTGGGGTAGGCCCGCAGCAAAGCAAGGCGCGCCACCGGCATCATCATCGCGCCGCCAATGCCCTGCAATACGCGGAAGATAACCAGCTCCGTTAAGGATGAGGAGAGCGCACAGGCCAGCGAACCGAGCGTAAAGAGCGTTACGGCCAGCATGAAAACTCTGCGGGTGCCAAAGCGGTCGGCCAGCCAGCCGCTGACCGGAATTAACATTGCGACCGTCAGGGTGTAGCTGATGATGGCGGACTGCATCGCCAGCGGGGAGCGGTTAAGGCTTTGCGCTATAGCGGGAAGCGCTGTGTTGAGGATGGTGGCATCCAGTGCCTGCATAAAAAACGCCATGGCTGCAATCCACGGCAATCCGGCCATGCTGCGCGCTTTTTTCGTTGTCATTTATTTACCTGCTGGTGGGTTGGCGCGGCCAGCAATGCCTGGCACGCACTCAGGGCTCGCTGCCCGTCGCTTTCCTGGATGGCATCAACTATCGCCTGGTGCAAATCCAGTTTTACCGCTTCGTTTTGTGTAATAGAGGTAAAGTAGGTGTGATACACCGAATGAAATAAAGAGGCAAAAGAGGTGAGGAACGGATTGGCGCTCATCATATAGATGTGTTCATGCCAGGCCATATCGACCTCAACCCAGCGTTCGCGGTTGAAGTGTTTTTTCAGGAACACCATCTCTTCCATCAATGCGTTAAGCTGCGCTTTCTGCTCTGCTGTTCCTAGCGTGGCGGCAAGCAGGCATGCCTGAGGTTCAAGGCTGCTGCGCATCACCAGAAAGTGATCGACGACCTGATGAAAGTTATCTTCCGTCATCCACCAGGAGAGCAGCTCCTGATCGAGAAAATTCCAGTTACTCTGTGGCATCACGCGCGTGCCAATGCGAGGGCGTGGAAGCACCATACCTTTTGCCGTTAGGGTTTTCACCGCTTCGCGCACGGCGGTACGGCTCACCCCAAACTGCTCACCCAGCTCCATTTCACCCGGCAGGATGCTACCCGGGGGATATTTACCCGCTAAAATCCGCTGAGCCAGCTTTTCTGCCAGCACGTACGACAGGTTTTTTTGGGCGGCCAGCTGTTGTGCGCTTAATGGCATCGCTTTTATTCCTTAAAGATTCATGCTGATAATTATGCCACCTCGAATGTGATTGTGGTTGCAGATACATCAAATAGAACAATTTGTAGCTTGATTTCACCTCTTTTGGTGAAAAAAAACGCGGATGGAAACTTTTTTTAAATTTCCTCTTGTCACGTCGGAATAACTCCCTATAATGCGCCTCCACTGACACGGAACAACGGCACACACGCCGCCGGGTCAGCAGAGAAAAGCGAAATTAATCACTTGACTCTGAAGCGGGAAAGCGTAATATGCACACCCCGCGCCGCTGCGAAAAGCGAAGCGGCGCTGCTCTTTAACAATTTATCAGACAATCTGTGTGGGCACTCAAAGTGACATGGATTCTTAACGTCGCAAGACGAAAAATGAATACCAAGTCTCTGAGTGAACATACGTAAT
>NZ_JAWNDF010000013.1:0-81648 GCF_034106865.1 Enterobacter sp. 237C8
ATCCGGTGGTTACAGCAGTCTTCGGTGGAGCGGTAGTTCAGTCGGTTAGAATACCTGCCTGTCACGCAGGGGGTCGCGGGTTCGAGTCCCGTCCGTTCCGCCACTTATTAAGACATTAAGCCTGCCTTGTTGGCAGGCTTAATGGCAAAAAACTTTAGGGGCGTAGCTCAGTTGGTAGAGCACCGGTCTCCAAAACCGGGTGTCGCGAGTTCGAGTCTCTCCGCCCCTGCCATATAGAATCCTTTGCTTCGGCAAAGGATTTTTTTTGCCTGAAACACGGCAGATAATTCTCTTCTTAATTTCAGCCAGCATCCCTGCTGGCTGATGCATCAATCCATTACATTGATTTTTAAAAGATCTTTTATCTGAGATTGCTTATCACTGTTTTGCAGCCAAATTGCATACAGCGGCCTGGTAAGCGTGGTGGAATCCATCACGGTGTGCAGCCCTGCTTTAGTGTCTGCCCAGCGAACAGGTAACCAGGTACAACCTTTTAGCAGAGGCAGCTGCTGACAGGCGATCTCTGCCGAGCTGGTCGTTAACTGCGGAACATCATCAGGTGCAATCAGTCCCGTCTCGTGCTGCTGAAAATCCGGTCCCCATTCCAGGCGTAAATAGGTCAGGTCTGCCTTCATCATCGAAGGTTCGGACGCATAAAGTGCCAGGCCAAACTGGCCCACAATCTGGCTGCTAAATTCGTCCATCTTGGGGGCTTCGGTTGTGATCAGAAGATCAAGCTGGCGTTCATGAAGTTGCTTAACCAGCGACTGCCGTTGCGCAATCCTGGCTTCAAATTGCAGGTGGCCATGTGAATGATACAGCCGGGTAAGCCACTGACTTAGCATGCATTCCCACAGAGAAGCGCTGGCTCCTATCGAGAACTCATTATGCCTCGAAGTATGTGCCACCTCTTTACGTGCCGCCTGCCAGGTATTCATGAGCGTTTCTGCGTACGGCAGCAGTTTCTCACCGGCAGGCGTTAAGCGAATATTGTTGCGATGGCGGGTAAAAAGATTCACACCCAGTTGATTTTCCAGCTGTCGAATACGAAAACTGACTGCTGACTGCGTCAGGTAAAGGGCTTCAGCTGCTCGCCCAAAGTGACGTGTTCTGCTCACTTCAAGGAAAGTTTTAAGCAATTCCGTATCCACATCTTTCTCCGCAAAATTATTTGTCGTTATGATTTAAATGTTTTGTTTTACACTCTGTCAAGCGTAACTAATACTCCGCGCCATAAATAGCTCGGCCAAAGAATTAGGAGCGTGTAGGATGGCGGAAAGCTTTACGACGACTAATCGTTTTTTCGACAATAAACATTATCCGCGCGGGTTCTCTCGTCACGGCGATTTCACCATCAAAGAAGCTCAACTGCTTGAGCGCCATGGTTATGCCTTTAACGAGCTGGATCTGGGTAAGCGTGAACCTGCAACCGAAGACGAAAAACAGTTTGTTTCTGTTTGCCGTGGTGAGCGTGAGCCGGAGTCTGAAGCGGAACGCGTATGGATCAAGTACATGGCGCGCATTAAGCGTCCTAAGCGCTTCCATACGCTGTCTGGCGGCAAGCCGCAGATGGAAGGTGCAGAAGACTACACCGAGTCTGATGACTAAAGAGAAGAGAAGGGGCTACGGCCCCTTTTTTTATGCCAGCAATTTCTGCAAATGCAGCAGCAAACGATCGATAGCGCGGTAGCTCAGCGCCTCCTGCAAATGTTTCCTCTCAATGTCATTGCACCCCTCTACGTCAGCAATGGTTCTGGCCACCTTCAGCAAACGCTGCCACGCACGTATGGACAGCCCGAACCGCGTTAACGTCTCCTCCAGCCATCCCGCATCCTCAACATTAAGTGAACAAAACTGCCGGATCCCGGCATTATCCAGCCGCGCATTCAGCCTGTTCTGACGAGCGTACTGCCGTGTCTGGGCTGCAATCACCCGTTCGCGTACCTCCGCTGAGCTTTCACCCGTTATGCCCGTTTGCCTGAGCAGACCCGGCGGGGGAAGGGGAATTTCGAGGGATAAATCGAAACGGTCGAGGAACGGGCCGGATAACTTACCCAGATAGCGCAACGTTTGCTCTGGTGTACAGCGGTTATGGTTGCCCTGGTAGTGACCCGTCGGGCTGGGATTCATCGCCGCGACCAGCTGAAACTGTGCGGGATAGCTTATTTTGGCTCTGGTGCGTGAGATATATATCTCACCGGATTCAATGGGCTCCCTCAGTGCATCCAGCACGCGGCGCTCAAATTCAGGTAGTTCATCAAGAAACAGAATGCCATTGTGTGCCAGCGAGATCTCTCCCGGCCCCGGAATCGCCCCGCCGCCGACCATTGCCGTCAGTGAAGCGCTATGATGCGGCGAACGAAAAGGACGGCGGCGCCACTGTTTTTGCAACGATGTCGAACTGATAAGGCTAGATATGGCGGCGCTTTCCAGCGCTTCATGATTATTGAGCGGTGGAAGTAACCCACTCAACCTGCTTGCCAGCATGGTTTTACCCGTACCTGGCGGCCCAATTAACAGAAGATTGTGTCCACCTGCAGCCGTAATCTCCAGCGCCCGTTTCCCTTGCTCCTGTCCCATAATCTCGCTGAGATCCTCTGGTGCATCCGCTATAACATCATCACACTCCTCCGGCTCGGACAGTTCATGTCGCCCTTCCAGCCAGGCACAAACTTCCTGTAAATGCCCGGCGATGAGACACCCCTTCTCGGCGATAAGACTCACTTCTGATGCGTTTTCATTGGCGACAATGATTTGCCGCCCTGCTCGTATGGCTTCCAGCGCTCCCGATATCGCACCGGGAACGCCTCTTAACGCGCCTGTGAGCGCGAGTTCGCCAACGAACTCATACGAGCCTAGCCGTGTCGTATTAAGCTGCTCAGAAGCCGCGAGAAGGGCAATTGCGATAGGTAAATCGTATCGTCCCCCCTCTTTAGGCAAATCGGCGGGGGCAAGGTTGATGGTGATCTTCTTCGCGGGGAAGGTATAACCGCTATTTATTATTGCGCTGCGAACGCGATCCCTGGCCTCTTTAACCGTCGTTTCAGGTAACCCGACAAGCGTGAGTCCGGGTAGCCCATTGCTCAAATGAACCTCGACGGAAATAAGCGGTGCCTTTACCCCGAGAGCCGCACGCGTATAAACAACTGACAGTGACATTTGCACTACCTCCTGGCGTGACTATGCCAGCACCTGCTTTGTCTGTTTAGCGTCATTTTGCGAATTTACGCCGCCTGTTCAGGGATTTTAAGCGCACACTGAAACCCTTGCATAACCGTGGAAGCCTCCTCGCAGAATGTAAAAAGCCCCGTTTTGACGCTAAGAACCGCAGTGAAAAAATGAAAAATATTCATTTTCTAATTTCCGTATATAAAACAACGGTTTTAAGAAATATGATTCGCGGCCTAATCAAATCCGTCATAAATAAATCTTGTGTTTGATTTAAAAACTGTGATAACTCTTTAGGTATTCCTTCGAACAAGATGCAAAAAGAACTGAAAATGACAGCCCTTCTACGAGTGATTAGCCTGGTCGTGATTAGCGTGGTGGTGATTATTATCCCACCGTGCGGGGCTGCACTTGGACGAGGAAAGGCTTAGAAATCAAGCCTTAACGAACTAAGACCCCCGCACCGAAAGGTCCGGGGGTTTTTTTATGACTAAAAAATGTAAATGAGGAGCAGAGAATGACGACTAGCACAAAATTCTGTTTCTCCCGATTTATGACGGGGAACTAACTATGAATGGGGCACAGTGGGTAGTACATGCGTTGCGCGCGCAGGGAGTCGAAACCGTATTCGGTTATCCGGGTGGCGCAATTATGCCGATTTACGATGCACTGTATGACGGCGGCGTGGAACATCTCTTGTGCCGACACGAGCAGGGCGCAGCGATGGCAGCCATTGGCTACGCCCGCGCGACCGGTAAAACCGGCGTGTGTATGGCGACTTCAGGCCCGGGCGCAACGAACCTGATCACCGGCCTGGCTGACGCGCTGCTGGATTCCGTTCCCGTTGTCGCCATCACCGGGCAGGTGGCGTCGCCGTTCATCGGTACCGATGCTTTCCAGGAAGTTGACGTCCTCGGTTTATCGCTGGCCTGCACCAAACACAGCTTCCTCGTCCAGTCTCTGGAAGAGCTGCCGCGCGTAATGGCAGAAGCGTTCGACGTGGCAAACTCCGGTCGTCCCGGTCCGGTTCTGGTTGATATCCCGAAAGATATCCAGGTGGCTCTCGGCGATCTGGAACCTCACTTCTCTACCGTTGAAAGCGACGATGCGTTTCCGGAAGCGGAAGTTGAAGAGGCCCGTCAGATGCTGGCCCAGGCGAAACAGCCGATGCTGTACGTCGGCGGTGGCGTAGGCATGGCGCAGGCCGTTCCTGCCCTGCGCGAATTTATCGCAACAACGCAGATGCCAGCGACCTGCACGCTGAAAGGTCTCGGTGCAGTCGACGCGGATTACCCCTACTATCTGGGCATGCTGGGGATGCACGGCACCAAAGCGGCAAACCTGGCGGTGCAGGAGTGCGATCTGCTCATCGCTGTAGGGGCCCGTTTTGACGACCGCGTTACCGGCAAGCTGAATACCTTTGCGCCGAACGCCAAAGTCATCCATATGGATATCGACCCGGCGGAGATGAACAAGCTGCGTCAGGCGCATGTCGCCTTGCAGGGCGATCTCAACGCGCTCTTACCGGCATTGCAGCAGCCGCTGGATATCAACGCATGGCGTCAGCACACCGCTGATATGCGCGCCGAGCACGCCTGGCGTTACGACCACCCCGGCGAGGCCATCTACGCGCCGCTGCTGTTGAAGCAGTTGTCCGACCGTAAACCGGCTGACAGCGTCGTCACCACCGACGTAGGCCAGCACCAGATGTGGTCCGCGCAGCACATGACCTACACCCGTCCGGAAAACTTCATCACCTCCAGCGGGTTAGGGACGATGGGCTTCGGTCTGCCGGCAGCCGTTGGCGCGCAGGTTGCCCGCCCGAACGACACCGTTATCTGTATCTCCGGTGACGGCTCCTTCATGATGAACGTTCAGGAGCTCGGCACCGTTAAGCGCAAGCAGTTGCCGCTGAAGATCGTGTTGCTCGACAACCAGCGTTTAGGAATGGTTCGCCAGTGGCAACAGCTGTTCTTCCAGGAGCGCTACAGCGAAACGACTCTCACCGATAACCCCGATTTCCTCACCCTGGCCAGCGCCTTCGGCATCCCTGGTCAGCACATCACCCGTAAAGATCAGGTTGAAGCGGCGCTCGACACCATGCTGAACAGCGATGGGCCTTACCTGCTTCATGTCTCAATCGACGAACTCGAGAACGTCTGGCCGTTGGTACCGCCTGGTGCCAGCAACTCACAAATGATGGAGAAATTATCATGATGCAGCATCAGGTCGCCGTACAGGCTCGCTTCAACCCGGAAACCTTAGAACGCGTTTTGCGTGTGGTGCGTCATCGTGGTTTTCAGATTTGCTCTATGAATATGGAGACGGCCACTGACGCCCGGAATATCAGTATCGAATTAACCGTTGCCAGCCCGCGGTCGGTCGACTTACTGTTTAGTCAGTTATCAAAGCTGGTAGACGTTGCCCATGTTGCCATCTGCCAGAGCACAACCACATCACAACAAATCCGCGCTTAAGCGTGACAGGACGAAAAAATGACGACAAAAAAAGCTGATTACATTTGGTTCAACGGTGAGATGGTTCGCTGGGAGGACGCGAAGGTCCACGTGATGTCCCACGCGCTGCACTACGGTACCTCCGTATTTGAAGGCATCCGCTGCTACGATTCTCACAAAGGGCCAGTGGTGTTCCGCCATCGCGAACACATGCAGCGTCTGCATGACTCAGCCAAAATTTATCGTTTCCCGGTTTCTCAAAGCGTCGATGAGCTGATGGAAGCCTGCCGCGACGTTATCCGTAAAAACAACCTGACCAGCGCCTATATTCGTCCGCTGGTGTTTGTGGGCGATGTCGGTATGGGCGTGAACCCGCCAGCCGGCTATACCACAGATGTGATCATTGCCGCGTTCCCATGGGGTGCCTACCTGGGTGCAGAAGCCCTGGAGCAGGGGATCGACGCAATGGTCTCTTCCTGGAACCGCGTGGCGCCAAACACCATCCCGACCGCCGCGAAAGCAGGCGGTAACTATCTCTCCTCATTGCTGGTCGGTAGCGAAGCGCGCCGCCACGGCTATCAGGAAGGTATCGCCCTCGACGTAAATGGCTACATCTCTGAAGGTGCGGGCGAAAACCTGTTTGAAGTAAAAGACGGCATTCTGTTCACGCCGCCGTTCACCTCGTCCGCACTGCCGGGCATCACCCGTGACGCCATCATCAAGCTGGCGAAAGATCTGGGTATCGAAGTGCGCGAGCAGGTGCTGTCCCGCGAATCCCTGTATCTGGCGGATGAAGTGTTCATGTCCGGTACGGCGGCTGAAATCACGCCGGTACGCAGCGTGGACGGTATCCAGGTGGGCGAAGGCCGCTGTGGCCCGGTCACCAAACGTATTCAGCAAGCGTTCTTCGGCCTCTTCACCGGCGAGACAGAAGATAAATACGGCTGGTTGGATCAGGTTAATCACTAAGCATAAATTTGGGACGGCACGCACCGTCCCATTAAATAGTCAGACGGGAGTCAATAAAGCATGCCTAAGTATCGTTCAGCCACCACCACCCACGGCCGTAATATGGCGGGAGCCCGCGCGCTGTGGCGCGCCACCGGAATGACCGACGCCGATTTCGGCAAGCCGATTATCGCCGTGGTGAACTCCTTCACCCAGTTTGTACCGGGCCACGTGCACCTGCGCGATCTCGGTAAGCTGGTTGCCGAGCAAATCGAAGCCTCTGGCGGCGTGGCAAAAGAGTTCAACACCATTGCGGTGGATGACGGTATCGCGATGGGGCACGGGGGCATGCTCTATTCACTGCCGTCGCGCGAGCTGATCGCCGACTCCGTAGAGTATATGGTTAACGCCCACTGCGCCGATGCGATGGTCTGCATCTCCAACTGCGACAAAATCACCCCGGGGATGCTGATGGCCTCCCTGCGCCTGAACATTCCGGTGATCTTCGTCTCCGGCGGCCCGATGGAAGCGGGGAAAACCAAGCTCTCCGACAAAATCATCAAGCTCGACCTGGTCGATGCGATGATCCAGGGCGCGGACCCGAAAGTTTCTGACGAGCAGAGCGACCAGGTGGAACGCTCCGCGTGCCCGACCTGCGGCTCCTGTTCCGGTATGTTCACCGCCAACTCCATGAACTGCCTGACCGAAGCGCTGGGCCTGTCTCAGCCGGGCAACGGTTCGCTGCTGGCGACCCACGCCGACCGTAAGCAGCTGTTCCTCAACGCCGGTAAGCGCATCGTTGAGCTGACCAAACGCTACTACGAGCAGGACGACGCCAGCGCGCTGCCGCGCAACATCGCCAGCAAAGCCGCGTTCGAAAACGCGATGACGCTGGATATCGCCATGGGCGGCTCCACCAACACCGTTCTGCACCTGCTGGCTGCCGCGCAGGAAGCCGAAATCGACTTCACCATGAGCGACATCGACAAGCTGTCCCGCAAAGTCCCGCAGCTGTGTAAGGTCGCGCCGAGCACCCAGAAGTACCATATGGAAGACGTACACCGCGCGGGCGGCGTGCTGGGCATTTTGGGCGAGCTGGATCGCGCCGGGCTGCTGAACCGTGAAGTGAAAAACGTGCTCGGCCTGACGCTGCCGGAGTCGCTGGACCAGTACGACGTGATGCTGACCAAAGACGACGCGGTGAAAAAGATGTTCCGCGCCGGTCCTGCCGGGATTCGCACCACCCAGGCGTTCTCGCAGGATTGCCGCTGGGACACTCTGGACGACGACCGCGCCGAAGGCTGCATCCGCTCGCTGGAACATGCCTATAGCAAAGACGGCGGTCTGGCCGTGCTGTACGGTAACTTTGCGGAAAACGGCTGCATCGTGAAAACCGCAGGCGTGGACGACAGCATCCTGAAATTCACCGGTCCGGCGAAGGTATACGAAAGCCAGGATGAAGCGGTAGAGGCGATTCTCGGCGGCAAAGTGGTGGAAGGCGACGTGGTTGTCATTCGCTACGAAGGGCCGAAAGGCGGTCCCGGCATGCAGGAGATGCTCTACCCAACCACCTTCCTGAAATCTATGGGACTCGGTAAAGCGTGTGCGCTGATCACCGACGGGCGTTTCTCCGGCGGCACCTCCGGCCTCTCTATCGGCCACGTTTCCCCGGAAGCGGCAAGCGGCGGCAACATCGCCATCATCGAAGACGGCGACCTGATCGAAATCGACATTCCGAATCGCGGCATTCAGCTGAAGCTGAGCGACCAGGAAATTGCGGCCCGTCGTGAAGCGCAGGAAGCCCGCGGCGACAAAGCCTGGACGCCGAAAGACCGTCAGCGTGAAGTCTCCTTCGCCCTGCGCGCCTACGCGAGCCTTGCCACCAGTGCAGATAAAGGCGCGGTGCGCGATAAATCTAAACTTGGGGGCTAATGATGGCCGAGTCACAACCCTTATCCGCCGCCCCTGAGGGGGCGGAATACCTGAGAGCGGTGCTACGCGCGCCGGTCTATGAAGCCGTGCAGGTTACGCCCCTGCAGAAAATGGAAAAACTCTCTTCGCGCCTCGACAACGTCATTCTGGTGAAGCGCGAAGACCGCCAGCCGGTGCACAGCTTTAAGCTGCGCGGCGCCTACGCGATGATGGCCGGGCTGACCGACGAGCAGAAAGCGCGCGGCGTGATTACCGCGTCTGCGGGCAACCACGCCCAGGGCGTGGCGTTCTCGTCTGCTCGTCTGGGGCTGAAAGCGCTGATCGTGATGCCGGTCGCTACCGCAGATATCAAAGTCGACGCGGTGCGCGGTTTCGGCGGCGAAGTGCTGCTCCACGGCGCCAACTTTGACGAAGCCAAAGCCAAAGCGATCGAGCTGGCGCAGCAGCAGGGTTTCACCTGGGTGCCGCCGTTCGACCACCCGATGGTGATTGCCGGGCAGGGCACGCTGGCGCTGGAACTGCTGCAGCAGGATGCCCATCTCGACCGCGTCTTCGTCCCGGTAGGCGGCGGTGGCCTGGCCGCAGGCGTGGCGGTGCTGATCAAACAGCTGATGCCGCAGATCAAAGTCATTGCCGTTGAAGCGGAAGACTCTGCCTGCCTGAAAGCGGCGCTGGATGCCGGTCATCCGGTAGACCTGCCGCGCGTCGGGCTGTTTGCCGAGGGCGTGGCGGTGAAGCGTATTGGGGATGAAACCTTCCGCCTGTGCCAGGAGTATCTCGATGATATCGTCACGGTTGATAGCGACGCCATCTGCGCTGCGATGAAGGATCTGTTCGAAGATGTGCGTGCGGTGGCGGAACCGTCAGGCGCGCTGGCGCTGGCGGGGATGAAAAAATACATCGCGCAGCACAACATTCGCGGCGAGCGGCTGGCGCACGTGCTGTCTGGTGCGAACGTGAACTTCCACGGTCTGCGCTACGTTTCCGAGCGCTGCGAGCTGGGTGAACAGCGGGAAGCGCTGCTGGCGGTGACGATTCCTGAAGAGAAGGGCAGCTTCCTGAAGTTCTGCCAGCTGCTGGGCGGTCGTTCGGTGACGGAGTTTAACTACCGTTTTGCCGATGCCAAAGACGCCTGCATTTTTGTCGGCGTGCGTCTGAGCCGCGGCGTGGAGGAGCGTAAAGAGATCCTCAACCTGCTGCATGAGGGCGGCTATAGCGTGGTCGATCTTTCTGACGATGAGATGGCGAAGCTGCACGTGCGCTACATGGTCGGCGGGCGTCCATCAAAGCCGCTCAGGGAACGTCTGTTTAGCTTCGAGTTCCCGGAATCACCGGGCGCGTTGCTCAAGTTCCTGCACACGCTGGGCACGCACTGGAACATCTCTCTGTTCCACTACCGCAGCCACGGCACCGACTATGGCCGCGTGCTGGCGGCGTTCGAACTGGGCGAGCACGAGCCGGATTTCGAAACGCGGCTGAACGAGCTGGGCTATGAGTGTCACGACGAAACCCATAACCCGGCCTTCCGCTTCTTCCTGGCAGGCTAAGGGCTAAGCTGCGGGTAGGCCGGGTAAGCGCAGCGCCACCCGGCTTTAGTGGTTCGGCAATATCTGCCAGAACGCATCAATAAGCGGCTCATGCAGCCGCTTTTTTTGTGCGCACACGCCAAGCTCAAACGGCGTCTTCTCGTCGCTGCGCTCCAGAATCATCACGCGATTGCGCACCGGTTCGGGGCTGTTTTCCAGCACCACTTCCGGCAGCAGCGCCACGCCGCAGCCCAGCGCCACCATCGACACCATCGCCTCATGGCCGCTGACCGTGGCGTAAATCGACGGGTTGCTGATTTTCTGACGGCGGAACCACAGCTCGATACGGCGGCGCACCGGCCCCTGATCGGCCATGATAAACGGCACCGTCGACCAGTCCGGTTTTTCCACCGACACCTGGTTACGCACCGGGCAGGGCAGCGCCGGGGCAATCAGAACAACCGCCAGATTCTCCAGCATTGAGAATGCCACCGCGCCCGGCAGGGTTTCGGGTTTCCCGGCAATGGCGAGATCCGCTTCGCCCGTCACCACTTTTTCCATTGCGTCGGAGGCGTCGCCGGTGGTGAGCTTAATTTCAACCGACGGATGCGCCGCGCGGAAGCGGTCAAGAATGGGCGGCAGATGGCTGTAGGCGGCGGTCACGGAGCAGAAAATATGCAGCTCGCCGGAAAGCGACGGCCCCTGCTGGTCAATTGAGTGTCGCAGCTGCTGGTACTGTAGCAGCGTCTGCTGGGCAAAAATGCGCAGCTCTTCACCCGCTTCCGTGAGGGTGACGGTGCGGTTATCGCGCACGAACAGCGGCTGGCCGAGGTCCTCCTCAAGGCGCTGGATCTGGCGTGAAAGCGTGGAGGGGCTAACGTGCATCGCCCGGGCGCTGCGGCCAAAATGGCGGCTTTCCGCCAGGTGCAGGAACATTTTCAGATCGCGTAAATCCACCGATTCCACTCCCTCTTTTTACATTGCAAAAATTGCAATATGACGTTGTGAATATATCAATTTCCGCAATAAATTTCCTGTTGTAATGTGGGTACATTCTCGCTGAAACGCGAACCGAACAATAAGACACACAACATCACGAGGTATCATCCATGGCTAACTACTTTAATACACTGAACTTGCGCCAGCAGCTGGCGCAGCTGGGCAAATGCCGCTTCATGGCGCGCGACGAATTTGCCGATGGCGCGAGCTACCTTCAGGGTAAAAAAGTGGTCATCGTCGGCTGTGGCGCACAGGGTCTGAACCAGGGCCTGAACATGCGTGACTCCGGTCTGGATATCTCCTACGCCCTGCGCAAAGAAGCAATTGCCGAGAAGCGTGCTTCCTGGCGTAAAGCGACCGAAAACGGCTTCAAAGTGGGCACCTACGAAGAGCTGATCCCGCAGGCGGATCTGGTGGTTAACCTGACCCCGGACAAACAGCACTCTGACGTTGTGCGTTCCGTACAGCCGCTGATGAAAGATGGCGCCGCGCTGGGTTACTCCCACGGCTTCAACATCGTTGAAGTGGGCGAGCAGATCCGTAAAGACATCACCGTGGTGATGGTGGCACCGAAGTGCCCGGGTACGGAAGTGCGCGAAGAGTACAAACGTGGCTTCGGCGTGCCGACGCTTATCGCAGTTCACCCGGAAAACGATCCGAAAGGCGAAGGCATGGCGATTGCCAAAGCGTGGGCAGCGGCGACCGGCGGCCACCGTGCGGGCGTTCTGGAATCGTCCTTCGTTGCCGAAGTGAAATCTGACCTGATGGGTGAGCAGACCATTCTGTGCGGTATGCTGCAGGCCGGTTCTCTGCTGTGCTTCGACAAGCTGGTGGAAGAAGGCACCGACCCGGCCTACGCGGAAAAACTGATTCAGTTCGGCTGGGAAACCATCACCGAAGCGCTGAAGCAGGGCGGTATTACGCTGATGATGGACCGTCTGTCCAACCCGGCAAAACTGCGTGCTTACGCGCTGTCTGAACAGCTGAAAACCATCATGGCACCGCTTTTCCAGAAACACATGGACGACATCATCTCCGGCGAATTCTCTTCCGGCATGATGGCGGACTGGGCGAACGACGATAAAAACCTGCTGACCTGGCGTGAAGAGACCGGTAAAACCGCGTTCGAAACCGCGCCACAGTACGAAGGTAAAATCGGCGAGCAGGAGTACTTCGATAAAGGCGTATTGATGATCGCGATGGTGAAAGCAGGCGTTGAGCTGGCGTTCGAAACCATGGTGGATTCCGGCATCATCGAAGAGTCCGCGTACTACGAATCTCTGCACGAGCTGCCGCTGATCGCGAACACCATCGCCCGTAAGCGTCTGTACGAAATGAACGTGGTGATCTCTGATACCGCAGAATACGGTAACTACCTGTTCTCTTACGCCTGCGTACCGCTGCTGAAAGAGTTTATGACCACTCTGCAGACGGGCGATCTGGGTAAAGCGATTGCGGAAGGTGCCGTGGATAACGCGCAGCTGCGTGATGTGAACGAAGCGATTCGCAGCCACCAGATCGAGAAAGTGGGTCACAAACTGCGTGGCTACATGACCGATATGAAGCGTATCGCGGTAGCGGGTTAACACCTGGTGCGGGCTGATGCCCTCACCCCGCCCCTCTCCCACTGGGAGAGGGTGAAACATTCAAGGCCTTCTCTTAGAGAAGGCCTTGCTGTTTATTTCCGATACAGTACTTTAATAATGTGGTAGCCGAACTGCGTGTGCAGCGGGCCGGTTGGCTCCAGCACCGGGCAGGAGAACACCACTTTATCGAACGCCGGAACCATCTGGCCCTGGCGGAACTCACCCAGATCGCCGCCGCGTTTGCCTGACGGGCAGATGGAGTGCTTCTTCGCCAGCTTGCCGAAGTCGGCACCGTTTTTAATCTGCTCCAGAAGATCTAAAGCCAGTTTCTCTTCTTTAACGAGGATGTGCACTGCTGCTGCTGTTTTTGCCATGATCGTGCCTTGAATAGGTTGAAATAAATCGGGGCGCAATATACCACGCGTCAGCGGCGATAAAGCACCTTAATGATATGGTAGCCAAATTTGGTTTTTACCGGGCCGTAGGGCTTCAGGAGAGGGCAGCTAAAGACCGCCCGATCGAACGGGCCGACCATCGCACCTTGTTGAAACTCGCCGAGATCCCCGCCATTGCGCCCGGACGGGCATTTAGAGTAACGCTTCGCCAGATGATCAAAGCTGATGCCGCGCTCCAGCTTGACCAGGATCTCCTGAGCCAGTTTCTCCTCTTTTACCAGAATATGCAGGGCTGCTGCGGTCTTTTTCATGGTTCTGCTCTACGGGTTAAACGCGATTTCTCCACTTTATCATTAGCCGGTAAATCTGCGCCCGGCTTTCTGCTACAATCCACACCCCGTTCGAAGATTGAGCAACACTCCCATGCGTTTAAACCCTGGACAACAACAAGCGGTCGAATTCGTTACTGGACCATGCCTGGTGCTGGCAGGGGCCGGTTCGGGTAAAACCCGCGTGATCACCAACAAAATCGCCCATTTGATCCACAACTGCGGATATCAGGCGCGACACATTGCGGCGGTCACCTTTACCAATAAAGCGGCGCGCGAGATGAAAGAGCGCGTCGGTCAGACGCTGGGTCGTAAAGAGGCGCGCGGCCTGATGATCTCCACCTTCCACACGCTGGGGCTGGATATCATCAAACGCGAGTATGCGGCGCTGGGAATGAAGTCCAACTTCTCGCTTTTTGACGATACCGATCAGGTGGCGCTGCTCAAAGAGCTCACCGAGGGGCTGATCGAAGATGATAAAGTGCTGTTGCAGCAGCTGATCTCGACGATCTCGAACTGGAAAAACGATCTGATGACGCCGGCCCAGGCCGCGGCGATCGCCAAAGGCGAACGGGATCGGATTTTCGCCCACTGCTACGGTCTGTACGATGCGCATATGAAAGCGTGCAACGTGCTGGACTTTGACGATCTGATCCTGCTGCCCACGCTGCTGCTGCAGCGCAATGAAGAGGTGCGCGAGCGCTGGCAGAATAAAATCCGCTACCTGCTGGTGGATGAATATCAGGACACCAACACCAGCCAGTACGAGCTGGTGAAGCTGCTGGTGGGGCAGCGCGCGCGTTTCACCGTGGTAGGCGACGACGACCAGTCAATTTACTCCTGGCGCGGTGCACGCCCACAAAACCTGGTGCTGCTGAGCAAAGATTTCCCCGCCCTGCAGGTGATTAAGCTGGAGCAGAACTACCGCTCCTCCGGGCGTATCCTGAAGGCGGCAAACATCCTGATTGCCAATAACCCGCACGTGTTTGAGAAGCGTCTCTTCTCCGAACTGGGCTACGGCACGGAGCTGAAAGTGCTCAGCGCCAACAATGAGGACCATGAAGCGGAGCGTGTGACGGGCGAACTCATCGCTCACCACTTCGTCAACAAAACCGAATATAAGGATTACGCGATCCTCTATCGCGGCAATCACCAGTCGCGCGTCTTTGAAAAGATGCTGATGCAGAACCGCATTCCGTACAAAATCTCGGGCGGCACGTCGTTCTTCTCGCGGCCAGAAATCAAAGATCTGCTGGCCTATCTTCGCGTGCTCACAAACCCGGATGATGACAGCGCGTTTCTGCGCATCGTGAATACGCCTAAACGCGAGATTGGTCCGGCGACGCTGCAAAAGCTCGGCGAGTGGGCGATGACCCGCAACAAAAGTATGTTTACCGCCAGCTTCGACATGGGGCTGAGCCAGACGTTAACCGGACGCGGGTATGACTCGTTAACCCGCTTCACCCACTGGCTCGGCGAAGTGCAGCGTCTCGCGGAGCGGGAGCCGGTGGCGGCAGTGCGCGATCTCATTCACGGCATCGACTATGAGTCCTGGCTGTATGAAACCTCAGCCAGCCCGAAGGCGGCTGAGATGCGCATGAAAAACGTTAACCAGCTCTTCAGCTGGATGACCGAAATGCTGGAGGGCTCTGAAATCGACGAGCCGATGACCCTGACGCAGGTGGTCACCCGCTTTACCCTGCGCGACATGATGGAGCGCGGCGAGAGCGAAGAAGAGGCCGATCAGGTTCAGCTGATGACGCTGCATGCGTCAAAGGGGCTGGAGTTCCCGTATGTGTATCTGGTCGGCATGGAAGAGGGATTGTTGCCGCACCAGAGCAGCATTGATGAAGACAACGTCGACGAGGAGCGCCGTCTGGCCTACGTGGGGATCACCCGCGCGCAGAAAGAGCTGACGTTCACGCTGTGTAAAGAGCGCCGCCAGTACGGTGAACTGGTACGCCCGGAGCCGAGTCGTTTCCTGCTGGAACTTCCGCAGGATGACGTGATCTGGGAACAGGAGCGCAAAGTGATTACCGCAGAAGAGCGGATGCACAAGGGTCAGGCTAACGTGGCGAACATCCGCGCTATGCTGGCAAAAGCCAAAGAGAAAGGATGAGTTCGAAGGGGTTGTAGGCCGGGTAAGGCGAAGCCGCCACCCGGCAATGTTCAGCGTATTACTTTACCTCAAGCACCCAGTGCACGTAGCTCTGCCACTGGCACTCCTGCTCGATCATCTCTGCCCCTAACGGGTGACGATCAATCCATTTCTCCGGCAGCGCCAGCGAAAGCTTCTCGTCATCGGCCACCAGATTAATGGCAGGCAGCAAATCATCGCGGCGGCGGCTGGCAAACAGGATCGCCAGACGCAGCAGGCGGCACAGATGCTCGGCCACGCGAGGCGGTACGGCGTTTTGCTGATGCAAAGAGGAGAGATCGACGGCGTTGGTCTGGTTCAGCAGCAGCGTGGCCAGCAATTTTTTCTGCGCAGGCGTATAGCCCGGTAAATCCAGGTTTCGCACCAGATACGCTGCATGAGCCGGTGCCTGCTTAAAATCAATGCTCAGCCCCACTTCATGTAGCGCACAGGCGCTCAGCAGTAAATCCCGGCTCAGATGGTCAAGATCCCAGACGTTAGCAACCTGATCGGCGAAGCGTGACGCCAGCTGCGATACGCGTCCTGCCTGATCGATATCAACCAGAAAACGACGCTGAACGTTGCGCAGGGTACGGCTGCGGATATCCTGATCGACCGACAGATGTAACATCCCGTAGACCAGACCTTCGCGCAGCGCGCCGCCGGCCAGGGTCATACACTGGATGTTCAGCTCGGTGAAAATGGCGATAAGAATAGCCAGTCCGCTCGGGAAGACCAGCGCGCGTTCCAGCGTCAGGCCTTCAATTTCCAGCTCTTCCAGGCGTCCGCACTGAATGGCGCGCTGTTTCAGCTGCTGAAGTTTGGCAAGCGTAATCCGCTCGTCCATTCCCTGCGCCATCATGATTTCCTGCAGAGCCTGCACGGTACCCGAGGCACCCACGCAGACTTTCCAGCCGTGATAGCGCAGCTCGTCCATCACCGGGCGTAATACCTCGCGCGCGGCGTTTTCTGCCTCGTCGAAGTTCTCTTTCGCCAGGTTCCGATCGGTAAAGTAGCGCTCAAGCCAGGTCACGCAGCCCATCGACAGGCTGAACAGCGACGTTGCCTGCGCGCCGGTGCCGGTCACAAGCTCGGTACTGGCACCGCCGATATCCACCACCAGACGGCGATCGTCACCTCCCGTGGTGTGCGCAACGCCCTGGTAAATCAGGCGAGCCTCTTCTTCACCGCTGATAACCTGTACCGGACAACCCAGAATTTCCTGCGCTCTGGCAATGAAATCCACGGCGTTGACCGCCAGGCGGAGTGTCGCAGTGGCGACCACGGTGATTTGGGCGTGCGGGATATCCTGCAGACGTTCGGCAAAGAGCCGCAGACACTGCCAGCCACGTTCCATGGCTTCAGGGGAGAGGTGATTATCGCTGCTCAGGCCCGCCGCGAGGCGGACCTTGCGCTTGATGCGCGTCAGCGTTTGTATGCTTCCCGCCACCTCGCGCACAACCAGCATATGAAAACTATTCGAACCGAGATCAATTGCCGCATAAAGCGAGGTGGAGCTGAGCATATTTTCTTAACCTGAACGACGACGATTACGCGGCGCGCCACCTGAACGACGCGGACCATTGCCGGAGCGTGGGCGGGTTAGACGCTTAGGCGGCGGCAGTTCGCTTAACAGCGCTTCCGGATTGTATTTGCTCTGCGGAATAGAGTGACCGATATACGTCTCAATGGCTGGAAGATTCAGCGCATACTCTTCACACGCAAGGCTAATCGAGTGACCGCTTGCGCCCGCACGACCGGTACGACCGATACGGTGTACGTAGTCTTCGCAGTCGTCTGGCAGATCGTAGTTAAAGACGTGCGTCACGGCCGGAATGTGCAGACCACGAGCAGCAACGTCGGTTGCGACCAGAATATCGAGATCGCCACGGGTAAACTCTTCCAGAATACGCAGGCGTTTTTTCTGCGCCACGTCGCCGGTCAACAGGCCAACACGGTGACCGTCTGCAGCCAGATGGCCCCAGATGTCTTCACAACGGTGTTTGGTGTTCGCGAAGATAATGGCGCGATCTGGCCACTCTTCTTCAATCAGCGTTTGCAGCAGACGCATTTTCTCTTCATTGGAAGGGTAGAAGAGCTCTTCTTTAATGCGGTGACCCGTTTTCTGCTCCGGTTCCACTTCTACATATTCGGCGTTGTTCATCTGTTCGAACGCCAGCTCGCGTACGCGATAAGAAAGGGTAGCGGAGAACAGCATGTTCAGACGCTGATTGGCCGGCGGCATGCGGCGGAACAGCCAGCGAATGTCTTTAATGAAGCCCAGATCGTACATGCGGTCAGCTTCATCGAGCACCACAACCTGGATTGCGCCGAGGTTAATGTGGTTCTGTTTGGCGTAATCGATAAGACGGCCGGTAGTACCGATCAGGATATCCACACCGCTTTCCAGCACTTTCAGCTGCTTATCGTAGCCGTCGCCGCCATAGGCCAGGCCAAGCTTCAGTCCGGTAGACTGCGCCAGGGGTTCAGCGTCTGCGTGGATCTGTACCGCCAGTTCTCGCGTCGGGGCCATAATTAGCGCGCGCGGCTGGTTAACTTTGCGGTCTGCAATCGCTGGGTGAGAAAGTAAATAATGAAACGTTGACGTTAAAAACGCCATCGTTTTGCCGGTACCGGTTTGCGCCTGCCCGGCAACATCGCGACCGGCCAGCGTCAGCGGCAGCGCGAGGGCCTGAATGGGCGTGCAGTTATGAAACCCTTTATTTTCAAGGGCTTCAATCACCTTCGGGTGCAGCGCGAAGTCGGAAAACTTCTGTTCTGTTAAATGTGTTTTGCTCATAGTGTGGTAGAATATCAGCTTACTATTGCTTTACGAAAGCGTATCCGGTGAAATAAAGTCAACCTTTAGTTGGTTAATGCGACATCAACACGTCGTTGGTGGAGACAAAACCAACGTACCAGGCTTATTCCTGTGGAGTTATATATGAGCGATAAAATTATTCACCTGACTGACGACAGTTTTGACACGGACGTACTTAAGGCTGACGGGCTGATCCTCGTCGATTTCTGGGCTGAATGGTGTGGTCCTTGCAAAATGATCGCCCCGATTCTGGATGAGATCGCTGACGAATATCAGGGCAAACTGACCGTTGCCAAGCTGAACATCGACCAGAACCCGGGCACCGCACCAAAATACGGTATCCGTGGCATCCCAACCCTTCTGCTGTTCAAAAACGGCGAAGTGGCAGCGACCAAAGTGGGCGCACTGTCCAAAGGTCAACTGAAAGAGTTCCTGGACGCTAACCTGGCGTAAGGTTTCTCCGCTGTGCGTTCAGGGCTCCCGGCTAAATGATGTGGAACTCTGGACGCCCGGCTGAAGTCGTGCTAAGTTAGCTATGACTTCGTTTTAAACATATCTTGTTGTTTGAATCTTGTTTTACCCGATACTTCCCGTTGTTAACATGAACAGTGCGTGAAGTGGCTAAATTCCGGGCTTGTCACTCAATCCGTCTTGTCGTTTCAGTTCTGCGTTCTTTCCCTGTGACCAGACAGCGAACAGACATGAGTTGATGGCCGCTAAACAGGCATGGATGACCCTGCCATACCATTCACAACATTAAGTTCGAGAATCACCCCGAGTTTAAGAACCCACACCATTATGAATCTTACCGAATTAAAGAATACGCCGGTTTCTGAGCTGATCACTCTCGGCGAAAATATGGGACTGGAAAACCAGGCCCGTATGCGCAAGCAGGACATCATTTTCGCCATCCTGAAGCAGCACGCTAAGAGTGGCGAAGATATCTTTGGCGACGGTGTGCTGGAGATATTGCAAGACGGATTTGGTTTCCTCCGCTCTGCAGACAGCTCCTACCTCGCCGGCCCTGACGACATCTATGTATCCCCCAGCCAAATCCGCCGTTTCAACCTCCGCACTGGTGACACCATTTCAGGTAAGATTCGTCCTCCTAAAGAGGGTGAACGCTACTTTGCGCTGTTGAAAGTCAATGAAGTTAACTTCGACAAACCGGAAAACTCGCGTAATAAGATCCTCTTTGAGAACTTAACGCCGCTGCACGCGAACTCTCGCCTGCGCATGGAGCGTGGTAACGGTTCAACTGAAGACTTAACCGCGCGTGTTCTGGATCTGGCATCACCAATTGGTCGCGGCCAGCGTGGTCTGATTGTGGCACCGCCGAAGGCGGGTAAAACCATGCTGCTGCAGAACATCGCGCAGAGCATCGCTTATAACCACCCAGACTGCGTGCTGATGGTGCTGCTGATCGACGAACGTCCGGAAGAAGTGACCGAGATGCAGCGTCTGGTTAAAGGTGAAGTGGTTGCTTCTACCTTCGACGAACCGGCATCTCGCCACGTTCAGGTTGCGGAAATGGTTATCGAGAAGGCGAAACGCCTGGTTGAGCACAAGAAAGACGTGATCATCCTGCTTGACTCCATCACCCGTCTGGCGCGTGCCTACAACACCGTCGTTCCTGCGTCAGGTAAAGTGCTGACCGGTGGTGTGGATGCTAACGCCCTGCATCGCCCGAAACGCTTCTTCGGTGCCGCACGTAACGTGGAAGAGGGCGGCAGCCTGACCATCATCGCGACGGCGCTGATCGATACCGGTTCTAAAATGGACGAAGTAATTTACGAAGAATTTAAAGGTACAGGTAACATGGAACTGCACCTTTCTCGTAAAATCGCTGAGAAACGCGTCTTCCCGGCTATCGACTACAACCGTTCCGGTACCCGTAAAGAAGAGCTGCTCACCACGCAGGAAGAGCTGCAGAAAATGTGGATCCTGCGCAAAATCATCCATCCAATGGGTGAAATTGACGCGATGGAGTTCCTCATTAACAAACTGGCGATGACCAAAACCAACGACGATTTCTTCGACATGATGAAACGCTCGTAACGCAAATAAAGCCAGCGAACGCCACGTTTTTACGTGGCGTTTTCCTTTTATGGACTATACGCTAGTACCATCTACTCCCAATTTTGACCGGTCGGTGCGACAATAGGGTCGTTTGTGCAGCTAAAGAAATAATTGATTGAAAAATATACAAAGGGAGTAGTCAGAAGCCATCTTTATTACTTCTGAGGCTGTGGCTTCATGGTTATACTTCCGGGACTAACATTTGTTGAGAGCAATCCATTGTGAATCTATTCACCGCCGTTACTGAACTGATCAGTATTTTTTTATTCACAACCTGTTTTTTGTTCATTGCGCGCAAGGTGGCAAAACGAATAGGGTTGGTGGATAAGCCAAATTTTCGTAAACGCCATCAGGGACTTATTCCTTTAGTCGGCGGGATTTCTGTTTACGCAGGGATTTGCTTCACGTTTGGTATTGCCGATTATTATATCCCGCATGCCGCCCTCTACATCGCCTGCGCCGGTGTTCTGGTGTTAGTCGGGGCCCTTGATGACCGGTTCGATATTGCGGTGAAAATACGCGCTACCGTTCAGGCGGCGATTGGCGTGGTGATGATGGTAGTGGGCGGACTGTATCTGCGAAGCCTTGGCTATGTATTTGGCCCCTGGGAGTTAGTCCTGGGTCCATTTGGCTTCTTCCTGACACTCTTTGCCGTCTGGGCGGCAATCAATGCTTTCAACATGGTGGATGGCATTGACGGCCTGCTCGGTGGGTTGTCATCCGTCTCGTTCGCCGCTATCGGCATTATTTTATGGTTTGATGGTCAGTACAGTCTGGCAATGTGGTGTTTTGCCATGATTGCCGCCATTCTGCCTTATATCCTCCTAAACCTCGGTGTGCTGGGCCGTCGCTATAAAGTCTTTATGGGAGACGCGGGTAGTACGCTGATTGGTTTTACGGTTATCTGGATCCTGCTTGAAACCACACAGGGTCAAACCCATCCGATAAGTCCCGTAACCGCGCTGTGGATTATTGCCATTCCATTAATGGATATGGTGGCGATTATGTATCGCCGCCTGCGCAAAGGGATGAGTCCTTTCTCTCCTGACCGCCAACATATTCATCATCTCATCATGCGTGCGGGTTTTACTTCTCGTCAGGCGTTTGTGCTGATTACTCTGGCCGCCGCTATTTTGGCCGCGATTGGTGTAGCTGCAGAATATTCTCATATTATTCCTGAGTGGGTTATGTTGGCATTATTCTTGCTGGCATTTTTCCTGTACGGCTACTGCATTAAACGCGCATGGAAAGTGGCGCGATTTATTAAACGTCTTAAACGCAGGATGCGTCGTAACAGTGGCAAAAATACAACATTAACTAAGTAAAACCGGGACTATGATGACTCAACCGTTGGCGGGAGCGAAATCAGTGGTAACTGAGAATGAACTGGATATTCGGGGTTTGTTTCGCGTGTTATGGGCAGGCAAACTTTGGATTGCGGGGATCGCGCTGGGTTTTGCACTGTTAGCGCTGGCCTATACGTTCTTTGCAAAACAAGAGTGGAGCGCCACGGCAATTACAGACAAGCCAACGGTTAACATGCTCGGGGGATACTATTCCCAGCAGCAATTCCTGCGTAACCTGGACATCAAAGCCAGTCTTGCTACGCCAGACCAGGCTTCCGTTATGGATGAAGCCTATAAAGAGTTTGTGATGCAGCTGGCTTCGTGGGATACCCGACGCGATTTCTGGTCCCAGACGGATTACTACAAGCAGCGTCGGGTTGATAATACAAAAGCCGACGCCGCCCTGCTGGACGATCTGATTAACAATATTCAGTTTATGCCGGGCGACGCGCTGCGTAACGTGAATGACAGCGTCAAGCTGATTGCAGAAACCGCGCCGGATGCCAACAACCTGTTGCGTCAGTACGTCGCGTTTGCCAGCCAGCGTGCCGCAAGCCATCTTAACGAAGAGCTTAAAGGTGCCTGGGCGGCTCGTACCATCCAGATGAAAGCCCAGGTGAAACGTCAGGAAGAGGTGGCGAATACCATTTTCGGTCGCCGCGTGCATAACATTGAGCAGGCGCTGAAAATTGCGGAACAGCGCAATATTTCCCGTACTGAGACTGACGTGCCGGCCGATGAGCTGCCTGATTCAGAGATGTTCCTCCTTGGTCGCCCTATGTTGCAGGCGCGTCTGGAAAACCTCCAGGCCGTCGGTCCTGATTTTGACCTCGATTACGATCAAAATCGCGCGATGCTCAATACGCTTAATGTAGGTCCATCTCTGGACCCGCGTTTTCAGACCTATCGTTATTTGCGAACGCCTGAAGAACCTGTAAAACGCGATAGTCCGCGTCGTGCATTCCTGATGATTATGTGGGGGATTGTAGGCGCACTGACGGGCGCTGGCGTGGCGTTAACGCGTCGTCGCAAAAACTAAGAACGCCGTCTACGATGAAGGCTGCGGCCTTCATCGCCTAATCGAAGAGAATCGATGTGAAAGTACTAACCGTATTTGGCACCAGGCCGGAGGCCATTAAGATGGCACCTCTGGTTCATGCGCTGGCCTGCGATCCTGATATTGAAGCGAAAGTGTGCGTCACTGCTCAACACCGTGAGATGCTCGATCAGGTGTTAACGCTCTTCTCCATCGTCCCGGATTACGACCTTAATATTATGAAACCGGGGCAAGGATTAACGGAGATAACCTGTCGCATTCTGCAAGAGCTTAAGCCGATCCTGGAGTCATTCAAGCCTGACGTGGTGCTGGTTCACGGTGACACCACCACAACCGTGGCGACAAGCCTGGCCGCGTTTTACCAGCGAATTCCCGTGGGGCATGTTGAGGCGGGTCTGCGTACCGGCAATCTTTATTCACCGTGGCCGGAGGAGGCCAACCGCACGTTAACGGGTCATCTGGCGATGTACCACTTTGCGCCAACGGAAAACTCCCGTCAGAACCTGCTGCGTGAAAATATCGCCGATAACAAAATCTTTGTGACCGGCAATACGGTCATTGACGCGTTAATTTGGGTACGTGACCGCGTCCTGGCAAATAGCGAGCTTCAGAAAGAACTCGCTGCCCGCTATCCGTTCCTTCACAACGGTAAAAAAACCATTCTGGTTACTGGCCACCGTCGCGAAAGCTTTGGCCGGGGTTTCGAGCAAATCTGTCACGCGCTGGCTGAAATCGCCGCGCAGAACGATGATGTGCAAATTGTCTATCCAGTACACCTTAACCCTAACGTCAGCGAGCCGGTTAACCGGATCCTGGGCCATGTCGACAATGTCCTTCTGATTGAACCTCAGGACTACATGCCGTTTGTCTGGCTGATGAACCACGCCTGGCTGATCCTCACCGATTCCGGCGGAATTCAGGAAGAAGCGCCATCCCTCGGCAAACCGGTGCTGGTGATGCGTGAAACGACCGAACGTCCGGAAGCCGTCAAAGCCGGTACGGTGCGGCTGGTCGGCACCAACGCGCAGCTCATCGTCGAAGAGGTCACGCGCCTGCTGCATGACGATGAAGCGTATCAGGCGATGAGCCGGGCCCATAATCCGTACGGAGACGGGCAGGCTTGTGGCCGTATTTTGCAAGCACTTAAACACAATCGGGTATCGCTATGAGTTTTACTACCATCTCGGTCATTGGTCTTGGCTACATTGGCTTGCCTACTGCGGCCGCGTTTGCCTCTCGTCAGAAACAGGTTGTCGGTGTGGATATCAACGCACGGGCGGTAGAAACCATTAACCGTGGCGAGATTCATATTGTGGAGCCCGATCTTGACCGCGTGGTGAAAGAGGCGGTGGAGGGGGGCTTCCTGCGTGCCAGCACGACGCCAGTTGAAGCGGATGCCTACCTGATTGCCGTCCCCACTCCATTTAAAGGCGACCACGAGCCCGACATGGCGTTCGTCGAGGCGGCGGCAAAATCCATCGCGCCTGTGCTGAAGAAAGGGGCGCTGGTGATCCTGGAATCAACATCTCCGGTCGGCGCTACCGAGCAGATGGCACAGTGGCTGGCCGACGCGCGCCCTGATTTAAGCTTCCCGCAGCAGGCGGGTGAACAGGCGGATATCAACATCGCTTACTGTCCGGAGCGCGTGTTACCGGGTCAGGTGATGGTCGAACTGATTAAAAACGACCGCGTCATTGGCGGTATGACGCCCGTCTGTTCCGAACGTGCCAGCGCGCTGTACAAGATTTTCCTGGAAGGTGAATGCGTGGTGACCAACTCCCGCACCGCCGAGATGTGCAAGCTGACGGAGAACAGCTTCCGCGACGTCAATATCGCCTTTGCGAACGAACTGTCGCTGATCTGTGCCGATCAGGGGATTAACGTCTGGGAGCTGATTAGTCTGGCGAATCGCCATCCGCGCGTGAATATTCTCCAGCCAGGTCCGGGCGTGGGCGGACACTGTATCGCCGTCGACCCGTGGTTTATCGTGGCGCAAAATCCGGCGCAGGCGCGTCTGATTCGCACCGCGCGTGAAGTGAACGACAGCAAGCCTCACTGGGTACTCAATCAGGTTAAAGCGACGGTAGCGGATTGTCTGGCAGAGAGCGGCAAGCGCGCCAGCGAGCTGAAAATTGCCTGCTTTGGTCTGGCATTCAAACCCAATATTGACGATCTGCGTGAAAGCCCGGCGATGGAAATTGCTGAGATGATTGCCGAATGGCACAAGGGTGAAACGCTGGTGGTTGAGCCGAATATCCATCAATTGCCGGCAAAACTGGCGGGACAACACTGCACGCTGACGGCGCTGGACGACGCGCTGGCGACGGCGGACGTGCTGGTGCTGCTGGTGGATCATAAAGAGTTTAAAGCAACGTCCGGCGATGCCGTTCGTCAGCAGTATATTGTGGATACCAAAGGTGTCTGGCGTTGAACAGCCTGAATGGGGTGCTCGAGTCCCTGCAGTGGGAGAGTGCCTTTTTCGGCCTGCCGTCGGCCATCGTGCGTCTGCGTGATGATGCGTCGGTGCTGGCTGAACCGGATTTTATCGCCTGGCAACGGGTGCAGGCTAAGATCCCGGCGGAGCGAGCCGATCTGCTTGATGCGCTCCAGCAACACGGCTTTCAGCTGGTTGAAGGTGAGGTAGACCTTTCCATTAACCTTACCCGGCACGATGCGTCCGGCGCGGAAATTGCAACAGAGCAGGACATCCCCGTGCTGCGTCAGATGGCGGCCCAGGCGTTTGCTCAGAGCCGCTTTCGTGCGCCCTGGTATGCGCCTGACGATAGCGGACGTTTCTATGCCCAGTGGATAGAGAATGCGGTCAAAGGCACCTTTGACCACGTCTGCCTGGTTTTCCGTGCAGGGGACGGTCAAATCCAGGGGTTCGTCTCGCTGCGTAAGCTCAACGAGCGCGAGGCGCGTATCGGCTTATTAGCCGGGCGCGGCATGGGTGAGAAACTCATGCAGGCGGCGCTGCACTGGGCGCAGCAGCAACAGCTTGTGACGCTGCGGGTCGCGACCCAGCTGGGCAACACCGCCGCGCTTAAACGTTATATTGCGAGTGGTGCCAACATCGACGCCACCGCCTACTGGTTATACAGGTGACAAGATGATTCCATTTAACGCACCACCCGTTGTCGGAACTGAACTCGACTATATGCAGTCTGCCATGGGCAGCGGCAAACTCTGTGGTGACGGCGGTTTTACCCGTCGCTGTCAGCAGTGGATGGAACAGCGTTTTCGCAGCGCCAAAGTGCTGCTGACCCCGTCCTGTACGGCATCGCTGGAAATGGCGGCACTGCTGCTGGATATCCAGCCCGGTGATGAAGTGATTATGCCGAGCTATACCTTCGTTTCCACCGCAAACGCCTTTGTCCTGCGCGGAGCGAAAATCGTCTTTGTGGATATCCGCCCGGACACCATGAACATTGATGAGACGCTGATTGAAGCGGCGATCACTGACAAAACACGCGCGATCGTGCCGGTTCACTACGCGGGCGTGGCCTGTGAAATGGACACCATCATGGCCATCGCCAAAAAACATAATCTGTTCGTGGTGGAAGATGCCGCGCAGGGCGTGATGTCCACCTACAAGGGACGCGCGCTGGGCACGATCGGCCACATTGGCTGCTTTAGCTTCCACGAAACCAAAAACTACACGGCGGGTGGAGAAGGTGGCGCGACGCTGATTAACGACCGGGCTCTCGTGGAGCGTGCGGAAGTGATCCGCGAAAAAGGCACCAACCGCAGCCAGTTCTTCCGGGGACAGGTAGATAAATACACCTGGCGCGATATCGGCTCCAGCTATCTGATGGCGGATCTGCAGGCGGCGTACCTGTGGGCGCAGCTGGAAGCGGCGGAACGTATCAACCTTCAGCGTCTTTCCCTGTGGCAAACGTATTACGATGCGCTTGAGCCTCTGGCCAAAGCCGGGCGTATTGAGCTGCCGACCATCCCGTCAGATTGCGTCCACAACGCGCATATGTTCTACATCAAGCTGCGCGATAACGACGACCGCAGCGAGCTCATCGCCTGGCTGAAAGAGGCCGAAATTATGGCGGTGTTCCACTACATCCCGCTGCACTCCAGCCCGGCCGGCGAAGCGTTTGGCTCGTTCGCGGGTGAAGATCGTTACACCACCAAAGAAAGTGAGCGTTTGCTTCGCCTGCCACTGTTCTACAACCTCGCGCCTGTTAACCAGCGTACGGTGATTAATACCCTTCTGAGTTATTTCGGCTGATATGTCTCTGGCAAAAGCATCGGTGTGGACCGCCGCGTCCACGCTTGTAAAAATTGGCGCCGGGCTGCTGGTCGTCAAGCTGTTGGCCGTCTCATTTGGCCCCTCTGGTGTCGGGCTGGCAGGTAATTTCCGCCAGCTCGTTACCGTCCTTGGCGTGCTGGCCGGTGCCGGTATCTTCAACGGCGTCACCAAATACGTTGCGCAGTATCACGATGATGCGGCTCAGCTGCGCAGAGTGGTGGGTACCTCTTCGGCGATGGTCACGGGTTTTTCGACCCTGATGGCGATTGTCTTTCTGCTGGCGGCGGCGCCCATCAGCCAGGGATTGTTCGGGCACACCCATTATCAGGGGCTGGTGCGTCTGGTCGCGTTGGTTCAGATGGGTATTGCCTGGGCTAACCTGCTGCTGGCGCTGATGAAAGGTTTTCGTGATGCCGCCGGGAACGCGCTTGCCTTAATCCTGGGCAGCGTCATCGGCGTGATTGCCTATTACTTTTGCTATCGCCTGGGCGGCTATGAAGGCGCACTGCTGGGGCTGGCGCTGGTCCCGGCACTGGTTGTTGTACCTGCGGCATTTATGCTGATGCGTCGGGGCGTCATCCCTCTGAGCTACCTGAAACCGCAATGGGACACGATGCTTGCCAGCCAGCTGGGTAAATTTACCCTGATGGCGCTCATCACCTCCGTCACGCTGCCGGTAGCCTACGTGATGATGCGAAATTTGCTGGCGGCGCATTATAGCTGGGATGAAGTGGGGATCTGGCAGGGCGTAAGCAGTATTTCCGACGCCTATCTCCAGTTTATTACGGCTTCCTTTAGCGTTTACCTGCTGCCAACCTTATCGCGTCTGACGTCCAGACAGGATATTACCCGTGAGATTTTCCGATCGCTGCGCTTTGTGCTGCCAGCCGTCGCGGCGGCCAGCTTTACCGTCTGGCTACTGCGCGATGTCGCCATCTGGCTGCTGTTCTCGGCGAAGTTCACCGCCATGCGCGATCTCTTTGCCTGGCAGCTGGTGGGTGATGTGCTGAAAGTGGGTGCTTACGTCTTTGGCTATCTGGTGATTGCAAAAGCGTCCCTGCGGATGTATATCCTGGCGGAAATTAGCCAGTTTGCGTTACTGACAGCATTTTCACACTGGCTGATACCCGCGCACGGTGCGCTGGGGGCGGCTCAGGCCTATATGACAACCTATATCGTTTATTTCGCCGCCTGTTGCGGCGTATTTTTATTGTGGCGTAAACGCGCATGACTGCACTGATTCACATCCTGGGATCGGATATCCCACACCATAACCAGACCGTTTTGCGGTTCTTCAACGACGAGCTGGCATCGGGTAATCCTGATGCGCGTGAGTTTATGGTTGCAGGTCAGGATAAGGGCCTGAGCGAGGCGTTTCCGGCGCTGACGATTCGCTTCTGGCCGGATAAGGCCGCGCTGGCGAAGGCGGTCGTTGCCAGAGCCAAGGCGGATCGTAAGCAACGTTTCTTTTTCCACGGGCAGTTCAATACCGGCCTGTGGCTGGCGCTGCTCAACGGGGGGATTAAACCCTCCCAGTTCAGCTGGCATATCTGGGGAGCCGATCTCTACGAAGTCTCCCGCGGCTGGAAATTCCGTCTTTTCTATCCGCTGCGCCGCATGGCGCAGGGGCGCGTAGGCTGTGTGTTTGCCACCCGAGGCGATCTCAACTATTTTGCTAAACAGCACCCGAACGTGCGCGGAGAACTACTCTATTTCCCAACCCGCATGGATCCGGCGCTGAACGCCATGGCGAATGACGCGGTGCGTGAAGGCAAGCTAACGATCCTGGTGGGGAATTCCGGCGATCGCAGTAACGAACACGTCGCGGCGCTCAGGGCGGTGCATCAGCAGTTTGGCGACACGGTAAACGTGGTGGTGCCGATGGGCTATCCCGCCAACAACGACGCCTATATTGCTGACGTTCGCCAGCAGGGACTTGCGCTGTTTAGTGCAGAAAATCTGCACATCCTCAGCGATAAGCTGGAATTTGATGAGTATCTTGCGCTGCTGAGAAAATGCGATCTTGGCTATTTCATCTTTGCCCGACAGCAGGGAATCGGCACGCTGTGTCTGCTGATTCAGGCGGGTGTACCGTGCGTGCTCAACCGCGACAACCCGTTCTGGCAGGACATGGCCGAGCAGCATATTCCGGTGCTGTTTACCTCAGACACGCTGAATGTCGAGGTGGTACGGGAAGCCCAACGCCAGCTCACGCTGGTGGATAAAAATAGCATCGATTTTTTCAGCCCGAATTACCTCACGCCGTGGCATCGCGCGCTGCGCATCGCTTCAGGAGACAAAGCATGAGTCAGTTGCAATTCAGCGGCTTACTGGTTGTCTGGCTTCTGAGCGCCCTGTTTATCGCCACGCTTACCTGGTTTGAATTCCGCCGGGTGCGGTTCAACTTTAACGTATTCTTCTCGTTACTGTTTCTGCTGACCTTCTTTTTCGGCTTCCCGCTGACCAGCATTCTGGTCTTCCGTTTTGACGTGAGCGTCGCACCGCCGGAAATCCTGCTCCAGGCCCTTCTGGCGGCGACCTGCTTCTATGCCGTCTACTACGTCACCTATAAAACGCGTCTGCGTTCAGCGCAGGCTGCTGCCCCGCGCCGGCCGCTTTTTACCATGAATCGGGTGGAAACCCACCTGACGTGGGTGATGCTGATGACCATCGCCCTGGTCAGCGTCGGTATCTTCTTCATGCATAACGGCTTTCTGCTGTTTAAGCTCCACTCCTACAGCCAGATTTTTTCGGCCGAAGTCTCGGGCGTGGCGCTTAAGCGTTTCTTCTACTTCTTCATCCCGGCGATGCTGGTGGTCTTTTTCCTGCGCCAGGACAGCAAAGCGTGGCTGTTCTTTCTGGTCAGCACCGTCGCGTTTGGCATTCTGACCTACATGATTGTGGGCGGCACGCGCGCGAACATTATTATCGCCTTCGCTATCTTCCTGTTTATAGGCATCATCCGCGGCTGGATCTCGCTGTGGATGCTGGTTGCGGCAGGCGTGTTTGGCATTGTCGGGATGTTCTGGCTGGCGCTGAAGCGCTACGGGATGAACGTGGCGGGCGATGAGGCGTTTTACACGTTCCTCTACCTGACGCGCGATACCTTCTCGCCGTGGGAAAACCTGGCATTGCTGCTGCAAAACTATGACAAGATTGATTTCCAGGGGCTGGCGCCGATTGTTCGCGACTTCTACGTCTTTATCCCTTCCTGGCTATGGCCGGACCGGCCCGGCGTGGTGCTTAACACGGCGAATTACTTTACCTGGGAAGTGCTGAACAACCATTCCGGTCTGGCAATCTCGCCAACGCTGATTGGTTCCCTGGTGGTGATGGGGGGGGCGTGGTTCATTCTGCCCGGGGCAGTTGCCGTGGGGCTGATTATCAAGTGGTTCGACTGGCTTTACCTGCGCGGCAACGAAGAGACCAACCGCTATAAAGCCGCCATTTTGCACAGTTTCTGCTTTGGTGCCATTTTCAATATGATCGTTCTGGCGCGCGAAGGGCTGGACTCGTTCGTTTCGCGCGTGGTGTTCTTCATGGTTGTTTTCGGCCTCTGCCTGTTGCTGGCCAAACTGTTGTACTGGCTGTTTGACAGCGCAGGTCTTGTGCACAAGCGCGAGCGGCAGGGCAGCACAACGCTGTCGCAAGTCTGAGTAAGGATAGTAATGACTGATAAAATTTCTGCACCGCGCTACGCGCTACGTGGCCTGCAGCTTATTGGCTGGCGCGACATGCAGCACGCGCTGGACTTTCTGTTCGCCGACGGCCAGATGAAATCCGGTACGCTGGTGGCCATCAACGCGGAAAAAATGCTGGCGGTTGAGGATAATGCGGAAGTCAAAAGCCTGATTGAAGCGGCTGAATTTAAATACGCGGACGGGATCAGCGTGGTCCGCTCTATCCGTAAAAAGTATCCTGACGCTAATGTATCCCGCGTGGCGGGGGCCGATCTCTGGGAGCAGCTTATGGCCCGCGCAGGTGCGCAGGGTACGCCCGTGTTCCTGATTGGCGGGAAGCCGGAGATACTGGCCCAGACGGAGGAGAAACTGCGTCGTCAATGGAATGTTAATATCGTCGGCAGCCAGGATGGTTACTTCAAACCGGAAGATCGACAGGCTCTGTTTGAGCGCGTTCGTGACAGCGGGGCGAAAATTGTCACCGTGGCGATGGGCTCCCCGCGCCAGGAGATCCTGATGCGTGACTGCCGTCTGGTCTGTCCTGATGCCCTCTACATGGGCGTCGGCGGCACGTACGACGTCTTTACTGGCCACGTTAAGCGTGCGCCAAAGGTCTGGCAAAATCTGGGGCTGGAGTGGCTGTACCGCCTGCTATCGCAACCGACGCGCATTAAACGACAGATCCGTCTGCTTCGCTACCTCGCCTGGCATTACACCGGAAAAATGTAATCAAAATGTAGCGCGATATGCTATTCGCGCTGCAACTCGCCTGCAAAACTGCTGATAATCTGTGCAATGCATTCATTTTTTTAATGCATCGTTTGCCATTTGGCAGATTTTAGGAAACCATTCGCTCCGTATTTTAGTACCCCTAAAAAACAATACCCGGTATTAAGCCGGGAAACAGCAAACACAATCGAGGATCTATGGCAGAGAAACAACCGGAGCTACAGCGTGGGCTGGAAGCTCGTCATATTGAACTGATAGCGCTGGGCGGCACTATCGGCGTGGGCCTGTTTATGGGCTCCGCAAGCACGCTCAAATGGGCAGGCCCTTCCGTATTACTGGCGTATATTATCGCCGGGCTGTTTGTTTTCTTCATTATGCGTTCCATGGGCGAAATGCTCTTCCTGGAGCCGGTAACCGGCTCTTTCGCCGTTTACGCGCATCGCTATATGAGCCCCTTCTTCGGCTACCTGACGGCCTGGTCATACTGGTTTATGTGGATGGCGGTGGGCATCTCAGAGATCACCGCGATAGGGGTCTACGTCCAGTTCTGGTTCCCGGACATGGTCCAGTGGATACCCGCGCTCATTGCCGTGGGGCTGGTGGCGCTGGCAAACCTGGCCGCCGTGCGCCTTTACGGTGAAATTGAGTTCTGGTTCGCAATGATCAAAGTCACCACGATTATCGTGATGATTGTCGTCGGCCTGGGCGTGATTTTCTTCGGCTTTGGCAACGGTGGACACGCTATCGGCTTTGGCAACCTGACCGAAAACGGCGGCTTCTTCGCCGGCGGCTGGAAGGGCTTCCTGACGGCGCTGTGTATCGTTGTGGCCTCGTATCAGGGCGTGGAGCTGATCGGTATTACCGCCGGTGAAGCGAAAAACCCGCAGGTCACGCTGCGTAGCGCGGTGGGCAAAGTGCTGTGGCGTATCCTGATTTTCTATGTGGGCGCGATCTTCGTCATCGTGACCATCTTCCCGTGGAACGAAATTGGCACGACGGGTAGCCCGTTTGTATTAACCTTCGCCAAAATTGGTATCACGGCGGCGGCGGGTATCATCAACTTTGTGGTCCTGACGGCAGCGCTGTCAGGCTGTAACAGCGGGATGTACAGCTGCGGGCGTATGCTCTATGCGCTTTCGAAGAATAACCAGCTGCCTGCGGCGATGAGTAAAGTCTCACGTGCCGGCGTACCGGTGGCGGGTGTGGCGGTCTCCATTGTAATCCTGCTGATTGGCTCTTGCCTGAATTACATCATTCCTAACCCGCAGCGCGTGTTCGTTTACGTCTACAGCGCCAGCGTACTGCCGGGCATGGTGCCGTGGTTTGTTATCCTCATCAGCCAGCTGCGTTTCCGTCATGCGCATAAAAAAGCGATTGAAAGCCATCCGTTCCGCTCAATTCTGTTCCCCTATGCGAACTATTTGACGATGGCGTTCCTGATTTGCGTATTAATCGGCATGTACTTTAATGAAGATACCCGCATGTCGCTGTTTGTCGGGATGATCTTCCTGGCGGCTGTAACGGCTGCATATAAGCTTTTTGGTCTGGGTCGCCGCGCCACCACGCAGAAAGTGGAGGAATAAGCGGCAAAATGTGCAAACCATAACCAAACGCGCATTTTTTTCAAAAAAGCACTAGACAGCGGGGACGGAGGTACGTAATATCCAGCCCCGCAACGGCGCTAAGCGCCCGTAGCTCAGCTGGATAGAGCGCTGCCCTCCGGAGGCAGAGGTCTCAGGTTCGAATCCTGTCGGGCGCGCCATTTTAGTCCCGGCGCTAGAGCTGCGGTGGTCTGAGAAGTAGTCAGTACCGCGTGAAAGAATACAGTGGTGGCTATAGCTCAGTTGGTAGAGCCCTGGATTGTGATTCCAGTTGTCGTGGGTTCGAATCCCATTAGCCACCCCATTATTTGAAAGAGTTGTGAATTGCGAAGGTGGCGGAATTGGTAGACGCGCTAGCTTCAGGTGTTAGTGTCCTTTGGATGTGGGGGTTCGAGTCCCCCCCCTCGCACCACGACTTTTTAAATGAATTGAACTAAAAATTCAAAAAGCAGTACATCGGCGAGTAGCGCAGCTTGGTAGCGCAACTGGTTTGGGACCAGTGGGTCGGAGGTTCGAATCCTCTCTCGCCGACCAATTTTGAACCCCGCTTCGGCGGGGTTTTTTGTTTTCTGCGAGTTCTCATCCCTGTAGTCATGCCCCGACAGCGCCCTTTTTCTTTGTCGCAATCCAGCGACATGCAACTCATTGAAAATTAAAAAAATAACCATTTATGGGTTTTGCTGTCTCCTCCTGGAGACATATTCCCGTCTTTTCCCGATACGTTGTAGAGCCTAAGACGGCGCCAGGCAGCATAATTTCCTTTTATCTTAAAATGTTGCGTCATGTAAAAGTTCTGGGTGTCATGTTGGCACGTTACGTGCAATAATATGCGTGTAGATGCTCATTCCATCTCTTATGTTCGCCTTAGTGCCTCATAAACTCAGGAATGACGCAGAGCCATTTACGGTGCTTATCGTCCACTGACAGATGTCGCTTCGGCCTCATCAGACACCATGGACACAACGTTGAGTGAAGCACCAAATATGTTGTCTTACAGACCTGTTTTAACGCCTGCTTTTATAGCAGGCGTTTTTTTATGCCTTATTCCCGATACAGGCGCATGATCAGGGCAACCATCAGCAGCGCCGATGCAGAGACAGCATAGAGCGCCTGTACTGAGCCAAACCCTGAAGCCACCGCCGCTGCAATGCCGGTGAAAAGAGAGGCGCTGAGCGTTTGCCAGCGCCAGGCTTTACCGCTGGCCGAAGCGGTTTGCGTGAGATGAAAACTACTGAGTACCCCAAACGTGCCCGCTGCGAAGAGAACATTCGAGGCCAGATGCGCGATAAAGATCATCCCCAGCGCGCATACTGTCCACCCGGACAAAAAAGGCAGCATGCCATAAGCGGCCAGAAAGATGCTCAGGCAAACGATTATTCGCGGCGTGTGGGCCGCAAAGCGCGTCAGGCTCTCTTTTTTTAGCAGCAGGGGGCCACAAAGCTGCCCCAGACTCCTCGCGAAAAGCAGAGGCAAAGCAAGGCCCGCCGCATCCTGAGGACTAAGCTGCTGGGCCAGTGCCGGAAGAAGCGCCATCGCCGGTGAGCCGACGGCAGCCAGCGCCGGCAGGATGAGCAGGCTGCGTTTTTGCCGAACGGTCAACGCCTGCCAGCGTAATGTTGCAGAAACTCCCCTTTCCATAGCGGTGGGATGTGGTGCCGGAGAAAACCGGCGCCCAGCCAGCCATAGCAGTACCACTGACCCGAGAAAGCTGGCGGCATCAATAGCCAGCAGGGTAAACACGGATGTCTTCTGAAACAGCACCACGCCCAGGCCGGTCCCTAACAACACCTGAGAAGCAAAAATCACATTTTCCAGACAGGTTGCAGCGGGCAGCTCCGCTTCGCTGAGACCGCGCTTAAAGAGCAATGTCAGCGCGGGCCAGCTCATCCCGCTGAGCAGGGCTTCGGTGGATTGCACGGCGAGCAATGCGGCAACGCTGTGGTAACCCACACCAAGCAGGGGAAAGAGCAGGGCGAGCAGGCCCAGCCCCTCGGTCAGTATCAGCAGGGATATCGGCGAAAAGCGCGAGCACAGCTTTTCGCCGAAGATACTGCCGATGAACCCTGGTACCGTAGCGAAAAGAAAAGCGAGAGTAAGCAGAGCGGGCGGGGCTGACCACGCCAGCAGCAAACCGAAGACCACGACCTGGGTTAAGCCATTCCCCAGCGAAGAAAAGATAAAAGCACAGGCAAGCAGGCGCAGCCAGCGGTGGCAGCGCAGCGCCTGGATAAGCGCATACAAAAGCGAGTTCATTGATATTTCCTTTCAAAAACGATTTAGTCCACGCTGCAAAATGTGCGCGTGTGTGAAAAAAGGTTAATGAAAAGACATCGTTACATTGGCGGATTCGTTTGCGGATGTGGGTGTAAAGAATGTAGCAGGAGAAAGGCGATAAAAAAAGGAGGCCCTCTGGCCTCCTTTTTATTTACTGCTGCGTACCGTTATTTTGCAGCGTTAACAGCAACCCATCACGCCGCATGGCGGCTGCCTCTTCCGGCTTGTGCTGCTTGTCCAGCGTATCGGCAAGCCACGCGTAATCAAACGCGTCCGGACGCTGCTTCAGCGCCGCGCGGAAGGCGAGGCTCGCCTCCTGCCATTCTCCGTGCTTCATCAGCGACTGACCGAGCGTGCTCCACAGCAGCGGGCGGTCACCGACGGTTTTAATCTGCTGACGCAGCACTTTTTCGATTTGCTCAGGATTATTGGTTTTCAGGCGCGGGATCACCATCACCAGACGATCGTCATACTGGCGCTTCAGGCCATCGAGGAGGATCTCCTGAGCCGTGTCATGATCGTCACATTCAATAAGATGTTCCGCCATGGCGACCTGCAGAGGAACCTGCTGGCGCGTCTTACGGCTCTGATTCTTCCACCACGTTTTCAGACCGTCGCTGCCCAGGTCGGCGCGCGCCTGATCCATGAGGCCAATCCATGCCAGACGCTGAAGCTCATCACGATGTTCATCGTCGCCCACCTCGGCCTTTGCCATCGACGGAATGATGTCCAGCAGCGAGCCCCAGGCGCCGGTACGAATATACGCCTGCTCGGCAAGACGCAGCACTTCCGGATGACGTGGCGCAACTTCCAGCAGGCGATCGATACCGTGACGCGCCGCGTGATTTTCATTGCGCGCCAGCTGCAGGCGAACGCGCGTGATCTCTACAGGAATCGGGTCGCCTTGAGCCAGCTCTGCCGCCCGCTCCAGATGCTGATTGGCGCGGGCTTCGTCACCGCGCTGCTGCGCCGCTTCGGCAGCGAGCAGATAATTCACTACCGGCTGTTCGGCATGGTCGGCGTTTTTCGACATCAGCTTTTCAACCTGCTGATAGTCACCCTCGGCAAGCTTAAGCAGCGCCTGTTCGGTCTGCTTGCGGGCGCGGCGGCGTTTACGGCCAACGAACCAGCCGCGCGTGTGGGCACCGGTGCGGAAAATGCGGCGCAGGATCCACTCGATCGCAAACAGCACCACCACGCCGAGGATCAGAATGATCGTCAGGCCGGTTACGCTGGTTTCAATGTTGTAGTTATCCGTCTGGATCAGGACGTAACCCTGATGACCCGCAAGCATAGGTCCCAGCACGATCCCGGCGATCAGCAGGATGAAGAGTAAGAGAACTTTTAGCATCATTACTCTCCTTGCGGTGCGCTTTCAGGCGCCGGAGCCGGGGCAGGTGCCGCTCCGTCCGTCGGCTCTGCCGGTACGCCCGGCTGCGCCAGCAGGTTACGTACGCGCGTCTGCATCAGTTTCTCCAGAATCGGCTGGCTGGCCAGCTTATCCGGCACGTTCATGGTGATGTTCTGCTGGCTCAGCTTATCAATGTCTTCGAGGAAGGCTGTGGTGGTCGCATCATCGGTGTTGTAGTAGGCGCGTACCCACGTTGAGACATTATCCAGCGCCTGTTTGTACGTCTCTTCCTGATGACGCGGCACGGCCTGAGCCGCCACCAGCAGGCGGGAACGAATGTTCTCGCGCAGATAGATATCCTGGTTCGGCGCCAGCAGCGGCACGGCGGTTTCGTCGCGACGGCGGATAGTGATGAAGCTGTCCATAAAGTTCTGCCAGCTTTTCTGCAGGTTTATGCGCCATTCGCTCAGGGAGCTGGAAAGCTCGGTACCGTCGGAATCCATCGGGGAATCGTCGTCGTTGTTATCCGCCAGCTGCAGGTTATCAATCTGATTCGACAGCTGGTTCACCTTAAGGATAATGCCGTCGTAATCCACCTGCGAGACGGCGGAGAGGCTGGCGATGTCCTCGGTGATCGCGCGACGGGCCGTGATAAGGCTCGGGTCGTTCATGTCTGCCAGGCTCGCGTCGGCGCTTTTCAGCAGCGCGGCGGCAGTGGTGACGTCCTGATCGCTCCAGAGCTTACGTCCGGCGAGCTTCACCAGGAAGTCAGCCTGCGAGAGCAGCCAGGTTTTGGCATCGGTACCGGAAATCGTGGCGACTTTCTGCTGCACGTCGCCCAGCTGTTTAGCCAGCTCTTCCTGTTTGCTGTTCGCCTCGGCAAGCGCGGCGGCCTGCTGCTTAATCACCGTTTCCAGCTCGGTTTTCTGCGTCTCCTGCGCTTTTTGCAGGGCAGTGAGCTGATTCACCAGCGCATCGCTGGTGGACGTCTGATTCGCACCCTGTTGCTTCACCAGACCGTACAGGCCAACCCCTGCTGCCAGCGCAATGGCGATGGCAATCGCGCTCAGCGCGAGGCTCGTTTTGTTGCTGCCGTTTTTCTTCTCAGCGGTTTTCTCAGTCGTCTCTGGCTGTGGCGTCGTCTCCACAGTCTCCCTGGTCTCTTCAACCACGGCGGAGGATTTGTCGTGTTCCGTCATTATGGCTTCCCATTTGAGAGTTATTGTAATGCGCGCAGCAGCGCATCGTTGTCGGCGTTATCAGCGATCCGAATATCCTGCCAGCCCAGTTCCCGGGCCTGGTTCGCCAGACGCTCACTGACGACCAGAAGCCGACAGCGGAGTAACCAGTTTTCGCGATACCAAAGCGGTATCAGCGACCAAAGCTGTTGTAACATTTCACCGCTGGTGACCACCAGCGTATTAATGCCGCGCGCGTGCCATCGCATCGCCTCTTCCGCGCCATCGTAGTGTTTTGCACAGCGCTGATAGCACTCAACGAACGTTACGTCTGCACCGCGTTCACGCAGCGTTTCGCCCAGCATTTCGCGGCCACCGTTGCCGCGCAAAATGAGCGCACGCTTTCCGGCAATAGTTTGTAATTCAGGTAATTGTAGCAAGACTTCGCTGATTTCCCGATCTAACGGGTAACGAACGTCCGCGCTGCTTACGGTATGCAGCGCCAGTGCCGTTGTGCGGCCAATCGCGAAATAGCGGGGGGCAAGTGGCCAGGCTAAACCCTGCTGTTGCAGCTGCGCGTGGGCAAATTCCACGGCATGTTGCGACAGCGCAAACAGCAGGTCGCCTTCCTGAAGGGTATTCATCTGGTCGGCGAGTGCAGAGAGCTCCCGACCGGGGGAGAATTCAATGAGCGGAAAACTCCAGGCCACCTGCCCCAGTGTGCGCAGACGGCTCACTAACTGCTCTCCTGCGGGAGAAGGGCGGGTGACAAGAATACTCATGCAGGGGGCTCTCCATTATAAACGTCAGCCAGAATCTCGCGGGCGCCGTTATCCAGCAGCTCTTCCGCCAGCGACACGCCAAGCTGCTCGGCATCTTGCGCTTTACCGCGACGTTCGCCGCGTACCATCTGGGAACCGTCCGGAGCGCCCACCAGCGCGCGCAGCCACAGTTCACCTTCTGTTAATTCAGCATAGCTGCCAATCGGTACCTGACATCCTCCTTCGAGGCGGGTATTCATCGCACGCTCGGCTTTTACGCGGATAGCGGTCTCGTCATGGTTCAGCGGTGCGAGCAGTTCGCGGGTACGCGCATCGTCCAGACGGCACTCGATGCCGACGGCACCCTGGCCCACGGCCGGAAGCGAAAGCTCTGGCGGCAACGCCACGCGAATGCGCGACTCCAGCCCCAGACGCTTGAGGCCGGCAACGGCGAGGATAATGGCATCGTAATCGCCGTTATCCAGCTTGCCCAGACGCGTTCCGACGTTACCGCGCAGCGAGCGAATGATCAGGTCAGGACGGCGCTCTGCCAGCTGACACTGACGGCGTAAACTGGACGTGCCAACCACGCTACCCTCCGGCAGCGCGTCGAGCGAGTCATAGTGGTTAGAGACAAACGCATCGCGCGGATCTTCGCGCTCGCAGATGGTCACCAGCCCCAGCCCTTCCGGGAACTCGACGGGCACGTCTTTCATTGAATGTACGGCGATATCGGCGCGGTTCTCAAGCAATGCCAGTTCCAGCTCTTTGACAAACAGGCCTTTGCCGCCCACTTTCGCCAGGGGCGTGTCGAGGATCACGTCACCGCGCGTGACCATCGGCACCAGCTCGACGCGCAATCCACTGTGGCAGGCTTCAAGGCGCTGCTTCACATAATGTGCCTGCCAGAGCGCGAGGGGGCTTTGGCGTGTGGCAATTCTCAAAACATTGTCTAACATGCTTGTTACCGTCATTATCAATCGCTAACCATCCTAACATTGTTGACTCTGGGATGGCAGTTTTACGGTTGATGAAGCGTGAGAGGGACAAGGCGGCGTATTCGTCAGCCATAGCCGTATTCAGGAATTTACACGTACAGAACGGTGCTACACTTGTATGTAGCGCATCTTTCTTTACGGTCAACCGGCAAGGTGTTAAATTGATCACGTTTTAGACCATTTTTTCGTCGCTACCACCAAAAATGATAAGGGCGAAAAAGGGTAACGGTTATCTTTTTGAAATACTGCGGGTCCGCTGTTATTCGTGTTTTGAATAGCTTGCGACACCCGGAAACATCAGGCGATACGTCTTGTACCTCTATATTGAGACTCTGAAACAGAGACTGGATGCCATTAATCAACTGCGTGTGGATCGCGCGCTTGCTGCCATGGGCCCTGCTTTCCAGCAGGTATACAGTCTGCTGCCGACATTATTGCACTATCACCATCCGCTGATGCCTGGCTACCTTGACGGTAACGTTCCCCAGGGCATTTGCCTTTTCACGCCTGATGAAACCCAACAGCATTACCTGAACGAGCTGGAACTCTACCGCGGCATGCCGCCACAGGAGTCTCCAAAAGGTGAACTGCCGATTACCGGCGTTTACTCTATGGGGAGCACCTCATCGGTAGGGCAAAGCTGTTCTTCGGACCTGGACATCTGGGTCTGCCATCAGTCCTGGCTCGATAACGACGAGCGTCAGCTGCTGCAACGCAAGTGCAGCCTGCTGGAGAGCTGGGCGGCCTCGCTCGGCGTGGAAGTAAGCTTCTTCCTGATTGATGAAAACCGTTTCCGCCATAACGAAAGCGGCAGTCTGGGTGGTGAGGACTGCGGCTCGACTCAGCACATCTTACTGCTGGATGAATTTTACCGTACTGCCGTGCGTCTGGCCGGGAAGCGTATTCTGTGGAATATGGTCCCGTGCGAAGAAGAAGAGCATTACGATGACTACGTCATGTCGCTTTACGCGCAGGGTGTACTGACGCCAAACGAATGGCTGGACCTCGGCGGCCTCAGCTCTCTGTCAGCCGAAGAGTACTTTGGCGCAAGCCTCTGGCAGCTCTATAAGAGTATCGACTCACCGTACAAAGCGGTGCTGAAAACGCTGCTGCTGGAAGCCTATTCCTGGGAATACCCTACGCCGCGCCTGCTGGCGAAAGATATCAAGCAGCGTCTGCACGACGGGGAGATCGTCTCCTTCGGGCTGGACGCCTACTGCATGATGCTGGAGCGCGTGACCGAATACCTGAAAGCTATTGATGACACCACGCGTCTTGACCTGGTGCGTCGATGTTTCTATCTCAAAGTCTGTGAGAAATTGAGCCGCGAGCGCGCCTGCGTGGGCTGGCGTCGTGAAGTGGTCAGTCAGTTAGTGAAAGAGTGGGGATGGGACGAAGCGCGTCTGTCGATGCTCGACAACCGGGCCAACTGGAAAATCGATCAGGTGCGTGAAGCGCACAACGAACTGCTCGATGCGATGATGCAAAGCTACCGTAACCTGATCCGCTTTGCGCGCCGTAACAACCTCAGCGTTTCCGCCAGCCCGCAGGACATCGGGGTATTGACCCGTAAGCTGTACGCCGCGTTTGAAGCGCTGCCGGGCAAAGTCACCCTGGTTAACCCGCAGATTTCGCCAGACCTGTCAGAACCGAACCTGACCTTTATCTACGTGCCGCCGGGCCGCGCAAACCGCACCGGGTGGTATCTGTATAACCGTGCGCCAAGCATGGACTCAATCATCAGCCATCAGCCGCTGGAGTATAACCGCTACCTGAACAAGCTGGTGGCCTGGGCCTGGTTTAACGGCCTGCTGACCTCGCGCACGCGCCTGTTTATCAAAGGCAACGAGGTGGTTGATCTCGCTAAGCTGCAGGAGATGGTCGCGGATGTGTCGCACCACTTCCCGCTGCGTCTGCCTGCCCCAACGCCGAAAGCGCTCTACAGCCCGTGCGAAATTCGCCATCTGGCGATTATCGTCAACCTGGAATATGACCCGACGGCGGCCTTCCGCAATCAGGTGGTTCACTTTGACTTCCGCAAGCTGGACGTTTTCAGCTTTGGCGAACAGCAAAACTGCCTGGTGGGCAGCGTGGATCTGCTGTACCGCAACTCGTGGAACGAAGTGCGTACCCTGCATTTCAACGGCGAGCAGGCGATGATCGAAGCGCTGAAAACCATTCTCGGCAAGATGCACCAGGATGCCGCACCGCCTGACAGCGTTGAGGTGTTCTGCTACAGCCAGCACCTGCGCGGTTTAATTCGTACCCGCGTGCAGCAGCTGGTTTCTGAGTGTATCGAACTGCGTCTGTCCAGCACCCGTCAGGAAACCGGACGCTTTAAAGCGCTGCGCGTCTCCGGTCAGACCTGGGGCCTGTTCTTCGAACGTCTGAACGTGTCGGTACAGAAGCTGGAAAACGCCATCGAGTTCTACGGCGCGATTTCACACAACAAGCTGCATGGCCTGTCTGTGCAGGTGGAAACCAACCACGTTAAGCTGCCGCAGGTGGTGGACGGATTCGCCAGCGAAGGGATTATTCAGTTCTTCTTTGAAGAGTCGGGCGACGATGCCGGGTTCAACATCTACATTCTGGATGAAACCAACCGCGCCGAGGTGTATCACCACTGTGAAGGCAGTAAAGAGGAGCTGGTGCGCGACGTCAGCCGCTTCTACTCCTCTTCGCATGACCGTTTCACCTACGGCTCAAGCTTTATCAACTTTAACCTGCCGCAGTTCTACCAGATTGTGAACGTCGACGGACGTACGCAGGTGATCCCGTTCCGTACCCAGGCCGTAACGCCTGCCGCGCCTGCCAATCAGGACACCGCGCCGCTGTTGCAGCAGTATTTCTCCTGAGCCTTTTCGCTCGCCCGGTGGCGGCTACGCCTTACCGGGCCTACAACAGCTCGAACCCGTAGGCCGGGTAAGCGCAGCGCCACCCGGCAACAAAACTACCTGAAACTCACAGCCTCACCCGCCTGCGCGGTCGCCGCCTGTTCCAGCAGATCCCAGAACGGTACGCCGCTGCGGTCGCAAACCCATTCTCCGTCCTTCAGATCGAAATGATAGCCGCCCTGTTTCGCGGCCAGCCACACCTGGTGAAGCGGCTCCTGGCGGTTAATAATAATTTTGCTGCCATTTTCGAAGCTCAGGGTCAGAATGCCGCCGTTGATTTCACAATCGATATCGCTGTCGCCGTCCCAGTCGTCAAGACGCTCTTCGATGGTCATCCACAGGTTGTCGGCAAGGCGATGGAATTCACTGTCGTTCATGGTTTTGTTCCTGTTTTTCGTGATGCCGGCAGTATAACCCTAAATAATTCCCGTTGCAGGAAAGCGGCAAACTCTTGCTTTTGTGTCTTCTCCTGCGATGATAGAAACAGATTTGAACTTACGGGCAACTTTATAATGAAAAACGCTTTCCGAACGCTTGCCGTTCTCATCACGCTGTTTAGCCTGACTGGCTGCGGACTGAAGGGACCACTGTACTTCCCACCTGCGGATAAAACCGCGCCGCCGCCGACGAAACCCGTGCAAAGCGGCATTGAGTCCACCACGCCAAATACTAACGATCGTGGCGACAACGGTGGCCCGACTCAGGTTAATCTCTGACGACAACGTTCTGTACCCGCGCAATGGAGCAAATGATGCAGTTCTCTAAAATGCATGGCCTTGGCAACGATTTTATGGTCGTCGACGCGGTAACGCAGAATGTGTTTTTCTCCCCGGAACTGATCCGTCGCCTGGCGGATCGGCATCTGGGCGTGGGGTTCGATCAGCTGCTGGTGGTTGAGCCACCGTACGATCCCGACCTCGATTTCCACTACCGTATTTTTAACGCGGACGGCAGCGAAGTTAACCAGTGCGGCAACGGCGCGCGCTGTTTTGCCCGCTTTGTCCGCCTGAAAGGGCTGACCAACAAGCGTGATATTCGCGTCAGCACGGCCAATGGCCGCATGGTGCTCAGCGTCACCGATGATGAGCTGGTGCGCGTGAACATGGGCGAGCCTAACTTCGAGCCCTCCGTCGTGCCGTTTCGCGCAAACAAAGCGGAAAAGACCTATATTATGCGTGCGGCCGAGCAGACAGTATTGTGCGGCGTCGTCTCAATGGGTAACCCACACTGCGTGATTCAGGTTGATGATGTGGAAACCGCCGCGGTCGAAACGCTCGGCCCGGTGCTGGAAAGCCACGAACGTTTCCCGGAGCGCGCGAACATCGGCTTTATGCAGGTGGTGAAGCGCGAGCACATTCGCCTGCGGGTTTACGAGCGCGGCGCGGGCGAGACTCAGGCCTGCGGAAGCGGTGCCTGTGCAGCGGTGGCCGTTGGCATCTCCCAGGGGTTACTGGCTGAAGAGGTTCGCGTGGAATTACCGGGCGGTCGGCTTGATATCGCCTGGAAAGGACCGGGTCATCCACTGTATATGACTGGCCCGGCGGCACATGTCTATGACGGGTTTATCCATCTATGAAACAACCAGGGGAAGAACTGCAGGAAACAGTGACGGAACTGGACGACAGAGCTGTTGTTGATTATCTGCTGCGCAATCCTGAGTTTTTTATTCGTAATGCACGCGTCGTCGAAGAGATGCGCGTGCCGCATCCGGTTCGCGGGACCGTGTCGCTGGTCGAATGGCACATGGCGCGCTCGCGCAACCACATCAATCAGCTAGAAGAGAACATGACGCTGCTGATGGAGCAGGCCAGCACCAACGAAAGCCTGTTCTATCGTCTGCTGCATCTGCAGGCGCGTCTGGCGTCGGCGCACAGTCTTGACGAGTTCCTCAGCCGCTTCCACCGCTGGGCTCGTGAGCTTGGGCTGGCGGGCGCGACGATTCGCCTGTTCCCGGACCGCTGGCGCATTGGCGCACCGTCGGGGTTCACCCATCTGGCGCTCAGCCGTCAGGCGTTTGAACCGCTGCGCATTCAGCGTCTGGGCCATGAGCACCACTATCTGGGGCCGCTGAACGGGCCTGAGCTGCTGGTGGTGTTACCGGAAGCCAAAGCGATTGGCTCGGTGGCGATGTCGCTGATGGGGCGCGATGGCGATCTGGGAGTCATGTTATTTACCAGCCGCGATGCGCATCACTATGAGCAGGGGCAAGCCACGCACCTGCTGCAGGAGATCGCCCTGATGCTGCCCGAGCTGCTGGAGCGCTGGATTGAGCGCGTATGATGGACGGACTGCTCGCCACTGACGTCTCGCGCTTTCTGCGCTATCTGGGCGTGGAGCGTCAGCTTAGCCCCATTACCCTGCTCAACTACCAGCGTCAGCTTGATGCCATCATGCAGATCGCCGACGAAATCGGCCTGAAAAGCTGGCAACAATGTGACGCTGCGACGGTACGCGGGTTCGTCGTGCGTAGCCGTAAAAAAAATCTCAGCCCGGCAAGCCTGGCGCTCAGGCTCTCAGCGCTGCGCAGTTTCTTCGACTGGCTGGTCAGCCAGGGGGGCTTAAAAGCCAACCCGGCAAAGGGGATCGCCACGCCGAAAGCGCCGCGCCATCTGCCTAAAAATATCGACGTTGACGACGTAAACCGCCTGCTGGATATCGACCTTAACGATCCGCTCGCCGTGCGCGACCGCGCGATGCTGGAGGTGATGTACGGTGCCGGGCTGCGTCTGTCCGAGCTGGTTAATCTTGATATCAAACACCTCGATCTGGAGTCCGGTGAAGTGTGGGTAATGGGTAAGGGCAGCAAAGAGCGCCGCCTGCCGATTGGCCGCAATGCGGTTTCCTGGATTGAGCACTGGCTTGACCTGCGCGGGCTGTTTGGCAGCGAAGAGGATGCGCTGTTCCTGTCGAAGCTCGGCAAACGGATCTCGGCGCGTAACGTCCAGAAGCGCTTTGCGGAGTGGGGCATTAAGCAGGGGCTGAACAGCCACGTTCACCCGCACAAGCTGCGCCACTCCTTTGCGACACACATGCTTGAGTCGAGCGGCGATCTGCGCGGCGTGCAGGAACTGCTTGGCCACGCGAACCTGTCGACCACACAAATTTATACCCACTTAGACTTCCAACACCTTGCCTCGGTGTATGACGCGGCGCATCCACGCGCCAAACGGGGGAAATAATGCGTTTTTACCGCCCACTCGGTCAGATCTCAGCTCTGACGTTTGACCTTGATGACACCCTTTATGACAACCGCGAGGTGATCCTGCGTACCGAGCAGGAGTCGCTGGCGTTTGTGCAGAACTACCACCCCGCGCTGAAAGCGATACAGAACAAGGACTTTCAGAAGCTCCGTCAGTCCCTGCGGGAAACCGAGCCGGACATTTACCACGACGTGACCGAATGGCGTCGTCGTGCGGTTGAGCAGGCGATGCTTAATGCCGGCCTGAGCGCGCAGGACGCGGCCATCGGGGCCGAAGCGGCCATGGAAAACTTTGCTAAATGGCGCAGCCGTATCGACGTGCCGCAGGAGACCCACGGCACGCTGGCGAAGCTTGCCGAAAAGTGGCCGCTGGTGGCCATCACCAACGGCAATGCCCAGCCCGAGCTGTTTGGTCTCAGCGATTACTTTGAATTTGTGCTGCGCGCGGGCCCGCACGGGCGCGCGAAGCCGTTTAATGATATGTACCATCTGGCGGCGGATAAGCTTAACCTGCCGCTGGGTAACATTCTGCACGTGGGGGATGACCTGACCACGGACGTGGCCGGTGCTATTCGCTGCGGGATGCAGGCCTGCTGGATCAAGCCGGAAAATGCGGAACTAATGACCGCAACCGACAGCCGTCTTCTGCCGCACGTGGAAATTTCACGGTTGGCATCCCTCACGACGCTGATATAATCACCATTAATATTGTATAAATTACCAGGGGTTTGCAGTTGTAGGCCCGGTAAGCGAAGCGCCACCGGGCGCTTCGCTGTGTTCCTGAATACTATGTGACGGTGCCAATGGACGTTTCTTACCTGCTCGACAGCCTTAATGACAAACAGCGTGACGCGGTTGCCGCCTCGCGCACCAACATGCTGGTGCTGGCTGGGGCGGGCAGTGGTAAGACGCGCGTGCTGGTTCACCGTATCGCCTGGCTGCAGAGCGTGGAGAACTGCTCCCCGTACTCCATCATGGCGGTGACGTTTACCAACAAGGCGGCAGCAGAGATGCGCCACCGTATCGCTCAGCTGATGGGCACCAGCCAGGGCGGCATGTGGGTTGGCACCTTCCACGGCCTGGCGCACCGCCTGCTGCGCGCGCACCATATGGACGCCAACCTGCCGCAGGATTTCCAGATCCTCGACAGCGAAGACCAGCTCCGCTTGCTGAAGCGCCTGATCAAGGCGATGAACCTCGACGAGAAGCAGTGGCCGCCGCGTCAGGCGATGTGGTACATCAACGGCCAGAAGGACGAAGGGCTGCGCCCGCACCACATTCAGAGCTTCGGCAACCCGGTCGAGCAGACCTGGCAGAACGTTTACAAGGCCTACCAGGAAGCGTGCGATCGCGCCGGCCTGGTGGATTTCGCCGAGCTGCTGCTGCGCGCCCACGAGCTGTGGCTCAACAAGCCGCACATCCTGCAGCACTACCGCGAACGCTTCACCAATATCCTGGTGGACGAATTCCAGGATACCAACAACATCCAGTACGCGTGGATCCGCCTGCTGGCCGGTGATACCGGCAAGGTGATGATCGTGGGCGACGATGACCAGTCGATCTACGGCTGGCGCGGGGCGCAGGTGGAGAATATCCAGCGCTTCCTCAACGATTTCCCCGGCGCGGAAACCATCCGTCTGGAGCAGAACTACCGTTCAACCAGCAACATCCTGAGCGCGGCCAACGCCCTCATTGAGAACAACAACGGGCGTCTGGGTAAAAAGCTGTGGACCGATGGCGTCGACGGCGAACCGATTTCGATTTACTGCGCCTTCAACGAGCTCGACGAAGCCCGCTTCGTGGTGAACCGCATCAAAACCTGGCAGGACAACGGCGGCGCGCTGGAGCAGTGCGCCATTCTCTACCGCAGCAACGCCCAGTCGCGCGTGCTGGAAGAGGCGCTGCTGCAGGTGAGCATGCCGTACCGCATTTATGGCGGTATGCGCTTCTTCGAACGTCAGGAAATCAAAGATGCGCTGTCGTATCTGCGCCTCATTGCGAACCGTAACGACGACGCGGCGTTTGAACGCGTGGTCAATACGCCGACCCGCGGGATTGGCGACCGCACGCTGGACGTTGTGCGTCAGGCCTCGCGCGATCGCCAGCTGACGCTGTGGCAGGCGTGCCGCGAGCTGCTGCAGGAAAAAGCGCTCGCCGGACGTGCCGCCAGCGCATTACAGCGCTTCCTTGAGCTGATTGACGCTCTGGCGCAGGAAACCGCCGACATGCCGCTGCACGTGCAGACCGACCGGGTGATTAAAGACTCCGGCCTGAGAACCATGTACGAGCAGGAGAAAGGCGAGAAGGGCCAGACCCGTATTGAGAACTTAGAGGAACTGGTCACGGCGACGCGCCAGTTCAGCTACAACGAAGAAGACGAAGACCTGATGCCGCTGCAGGCGTTCCTCTCCCACGCCGCGCTGGAAGCGGGTGAAGGGCAGGCGGACACCTGGCAGGATGCGGTTCAGCTGATGACCCTGCACTCCGCCAAAGGCCTGGAGTTCCCGCAGGTGTTTATTGTCGGGATGGAAGAGGGGATGTTCCCGAGCCAGATGTCGCTGGATGAAGGCGGACGTCTGGAAGAGGAGCGTCGTCTGGCCTACGTGGGCGTGACGCGCGCAATGCAAAAGCTGACGCTAACCTACGCCGAAACCCGCCGCCTGTACGGTAAAGAGGTCTATCACCGTCCGTCGCGCTTTATCGGCGAACTGCCGGAAGAGTGCGTGGAAGAGGTGCGTCTGCGGGCGAGCATCAGCCGTCCGGTCAGCCATCAGCGCATGGGCTCGCCGATTGCGGAAACCGACACCGGCTACAAGCTGGGCCAGCGCGTGCGCCATTCGAAGTTTGGCGAAGGCACTATTGTGAATCTGGAAGGCAGCGGCGAGCATAGCCGCCTGCAGGTGGCGTTCCAGGGGCAGGGGATCAAATGGCTGGTGGCGGCCTATGCGAAGCTGGAAACAGTCTAACATTCAGAAAAATATCATTATTTTGTAATAATCTGCTAGCCTTATACAGCGAAGGTCAATTAATGCCCTTCAGCGTTCCGTTGCGTGTTGACGCCATAGTTATAGCTGGCGTAACATGCGCGCACGATTACGCTAAGAGGACATTCGCCTTGGACACACCCAGTAGATACTGGCTCAATTCCCTGTCATCCAGGAACAACTCCTAAGGCTATCTCCTCTTGCTGATGGCCTTAGTGGTTGTCAGCGACCTGCATTATTCCCGTCGCGCTGAGTCAGGCTGTTTAATGGTCTGAAACCCAATTTGTTTCTGTGTGCCCACCGAACTGTCCGATATTTTTTGCATTGGGAGTCCCGGTCATGTTGAGCGCATTTCAACTCGAAAATAACCGACTGACTCGGCTTGAAGCCGAAGAGTCACAGCCCCTCATTGATGCCGTATGGGTGGATCTGGTCGAGCCGGACGACGATGAACGCCTTCGCGTACAATCTGAACTGGGGCAAAGCCTGGCAACCCGCCCGGAACTGGAAGACATCGAAGCATCCGCGCGTTTTTTTGAAGACGAAGACGGTCTGCATATTCACTCCTTCTTCTTCTTTGAAGATGCGGAAGACCACGCGGGTAACTCCACCGTGGCGTTTACCATTCGCGACGGCCGTCTGTTTACCCTGCGCGAGCGCGAGCTGCCGGCATTCCGCCTCTACCGCATGCGCGCCCGCAGCCAGGCAATGGTGGACGGTAACGCTTACGAGCTGCTGCTCGATCTGTTCGAGACCAAAATTGAACAGCTGGCGGACGAAATTGAAAACATCTACAGCGATCTGGAAAAGCTGAGCCGCGTGATCATGGAAGGCCATCAGGGCGATGAATACGACGAAGCGCTCTCCACGCTGGCGGAGCTGGAAGATATCGGCTGGAAGGTGCGCTTGTGTCTGATGGATACCCAGCGCGCGCTGAACTTCCTGGTGCGCAAGGCGCGTCTGCCGGGCGGTCAGCTGGAGCAGGCGCGTGAGATCTTACGCGATATCGAATCCCTGCTGCCGCACAACGAATCTCTGTTCCAGAAGGTGAACTTCCTGATGCAGGCGGCGATGGGCTTTATCAACATCGAGCAGAACCGCATCATCAAGATCTTCTCGGTGGTGTCCGTGGTGTTCCTGCCGCCGACGCTGGTGGCGTCCAGCTACGGGATGAACTTTGAGTTTATGCCGGAGCTGAAGTGGAGTTTTGGCTACCCGGGGGCGATTATCTTCATGATCCTCGCGGGGCTGGCGCCGTATCTGTACTTTAAGCGCCGGAACTGGCTGTAAAAATCTGGCGGGTGGCGCTTCGCTAACCCGCCCTACGATCGAATTCCCTCTCCCAGTGGGAGAGGGTTAGGGTGAGGGCAACATCACAACCCTTTGCGCACCCTGCGCTGGGTATAAATCGCATCCGCAACAAAGATTGCCAGCGCCACCCAGATAAAGGCGAACGTCACCATCTTATCCGCCCCCGGCACCTCACCGTAGAACACCACCGCCAGCAGGAACATCAGCGTCGGGCCAATGTACTGGAAGAAGCCCAGCGTGGAGAGACGCAGGCGCGTCGCGGCACCGGTGAAGCACAGCAGTGGAATGGTGGTCACCACGCCCGCCGCCATCAGCATCAGGTTCAGCGACCACGGGTTGCTGCCCATATGGCTGGTGGCGCTGTCGGCGATGCCGAAGAGATAAATCGCCGCCACGGGCAGCAGCCACAGGGTTTCAAACAGCATCCCCGTCTGCGCTTCCACCGCAATCTTCTTACGCACCAGGCCGTAGAACGCAAAGCTGAACGCCAGGCCGAGGGCAATAATCGGCAGCGAGCCGAAGGTCCAGAGCTGCACCAGTACGCCGCAGAAGGCCAGAATCACCGCCACCCACTGCATCCGGCGGAAGCGCTCACCGAGGAAAATCATCCCCAGCACGATATTCACCAGCGGGTTAATGAAGTACCCCAGGCTCGCTTCGAGCATGTGATGGTTATTCACCGCCCAGATAAACAGCAGCCAGTTGCCGCCAATCAGCACCGCGGAGAGCGCCAGCAGGAAAATCTTTTTCGGGGTTTGCAGTAGCGTTTTGACGCCCGACCACTGACGGCTGAGGCTCATCAGTGCAATCATAAAGAAGAATGACCAGATAACACGGTGAGTCAGGATCTCATCGGCCGGAACGTAGGCGATAAGCTTGAAATACGCCGGGGCGATACCCCAAATAAAATAAGCGGCAAGGGCGAGTAAAACGCCCTGCCGCGTCTGTTTAGCATCCATCGGGAAAATCCGTTACAAAAAAGTGAATTAATTTTACCCGATTTTGCCGCCTCAACCCACCATATAAGTGGCGGTTGCGCTGGCGATATATACCTGCTCTTCGTTGTGTAATTCAACGCGTGCCACGGCAACTTTATTTCCCGCGCGCAGTAGGCTGCTGGTACAGGTAAAGCGATTTCCGCGCCCCGGGCGAAGATAGTCGACGCGCAAATCAATGGTGCCCATGCGCGCCAGACGCTGGCGGAGTTCGTCTTCGTTGATGGTGTCATGGCGGGTCAGCGTGCTGCCCACGCAGACCAGACCTGCCGCCACGTCCAGCGCGGAGGCAATCACGCCGCCGTGCAAAATACTTTGCGCCCAGTTACCCACCATCATCGGCTGGTTGTTAAAGCTCAGCTGGGCAAAATCTTTCTCGTAACGCTCCAGCTCCAGTCCCAGCGCGCGATTAAACGGCATATGGTAAACAAAAATCTCGCCCACGAGTTTTAACACTTCTTCGGCGGTAAGCATGGCTGACATGAGGCATCACATCCTTATTGTTAACGAAATGTTGATTTTATGCCTCGGCAACAAGGAATTCCACTTTCAGAAACGAGGATGCAGCAGTTGTCGCAGAAGTCTGTAGAATGTTCGCCACATAACTATTCAGCTAATTTTACTCTTTTGCAGGAGAACACCACCGATGCGGACGTATCTGGCCTGGTTACTGGCGGCGGTTGCGCTGCCCCTCACAGCATATGCGCAGGAAGCGACGATCAAAGAGGTGCATGATAAACCTGCCGTTCACGGTAGCATTATCGCGAACCTTCTTCAGGAGCATGACAATCCGTTCACGCTCTATCCGTATGACACCAACTACGTGATTTATACCCAGACCAGCGATCTCAACAAAGAGGCGATAAGCTCCTATAACTGGTCTGATAATGCCCGTAAAGATGAGGTGAAGTTCCAGCTCAGCCTCGCGTTCCCGTTCTGGCGCGGTATTCTGGGGCCGAACTCGGTGCTCGGGGCGTCTTACACCCAGAAATCCTGGTGGCAGCTCTCTAACAGCGGAGAATCCTCGCCGTTCCGTGAAACCAACTATGAGCCGCAGCTGTTCCTCGGTTTTGCAACGGATTATGAGTTTGCGGGCTGGACGCTGCGTGACGTCGAAGTGGGCTTTAACCACGATTCCAACGGTCGCTCTGATCCTACCTCGCGCAGCTGGAACCGTGCCTATACGCGTCTGATGGCGCAGAACGGTAACTGGATGGTGGAAGTGAAGCCGTGGTATGTGGTGGGCGAAACCGATGACAACCCGGATATCACCAAATATATGGGCTACTACCAGCTCAAAGTCGGCTATCAGTTGGGTGATGCCGTGCTCAGCGCCAAAGGCCAGTACAACTGGAACACCGGCTACGGCGGTGCGGAAGTGGGCTTAAGCTATCCAATGACGAAGCATGTCCGCATCTATACTCAGGTGTACAGCGGTTACGGCGAGTCGCTTATCGATTACAACTTCAACCAGACCCGCATCGGCGTGGGCGTGATGCTGAACGATATTCTCTAGGCTGTTCGAATGTTTTTGCGTTAAACGTTGAAGTTTCTCTCTCAGGCGCTGAAAATAGCGCCTGTTTCATTTCTGGCATATGGGGTTAACGTGGCGCAGGCGGAAGTATTGAATCAGGAGTCGCTGGCTAAACAGGTTTTGCATGAAACCTTTGGCTACCAGCAGTTCCGCCCCGGCCAGGAAACCATCATTGAAACGGTGCTGGAAGGTCGTGATTGCCTGGTGGTGATGCCGACCGGCGGCGGTAAGTCCCTCTGTTATCAGGTGCCCGCGCTGGTGCTTAACGGCCTGACGGTCGTGGTATCCCCCCTTATTTCTCTGATGAAAGACCAGGTTGACCAGCTGCTCGCCAACGGCGTGGCGGCGGCCTGTCTCAACTCGACCCAAACCCGGGAGCAGCAGCAAGAGGTGATGGCCGGTTGTCGTACCGGGCAGATCCGCCTGCTGTATATCGCGCCGGAACGCCTGATGCTGGATAACTTCCTCGATCACCTGGCGCACTGGAACCCGGTCCTGCTGGCGGTGGATGAAGCGCACTGTATTTCCCAGTGGGGGCACGATTTCCGCCCGGAATACGCCGCTCTCGGCCAGCTGCGTCAGCGCTTCCCCGAGCTGCCGTTTATGGCGCTTACCGCCACGGCGGATGACACCACCCGTCTGGACATCGTTCGTCTGCTCGGGCTGAACGACCCCTATATTCAGGTCAGCAGCTTCGACCGCCCTAACATCCGCTATATGCTGATGGAAAAATTCAAGCCGCTGGATCAGCTCCTGCGCTACGTCCAGGAGCAGCGCGGCAAGTCCGGCATCATCTACTGTAACAGCCGTGCGAAGGTGGAAGACACCGCCGCGCGTCTGCAAAACCGCGGCTTTAGCGCCGCCGCCTATCACGCCGGATTAGAGAACCACATCCGCGCCGACGTGCAGGAGAAATTCCAGCGCGATGACCTGCAGATCGTGGTCGCAACGGTGGCGTTTGGGATGGGGATCAACAAGCCCAACGTGCGCTTTGTGGTGCACTTCGACATCCCGCGCAATATCGAATCCTACTATCAGGAAACCGGCCGCGCCGGGCGTGACGGTCTGCCTGCGGAAGCGATGCTGTTTTACGATCCGGCCGATATGGCGTGGCTGCGCCGCTGTCTGGAAGAGAAGCCGCAGGGACAGCTGCAGGATATCGAGCGCCACAAGCTCAACGCGATGGGCGCGTTTGCCGAAGCGCAAACCTGCCGCCGTCTGGTACTGCTCAACTACTTTGGTGAAGGCCGCCAGGAGCCGTGCGGCAACTGCGATATCTGCCTCGATCCGCCGAAACAGTACGATGGCCTGATGGACGCGCGTAAAGCGCTCTCGACCATTTACCGTGTGAATCAACGCTTCGGGATGGGCTACGTGGTTGAGGTGCTGCGCGGCGCCAATAACCAGCGTATCCGCGAAATGGGCCACGACAAGCTGCCGGTCTACGGTATTGGCAAGGAGCAGAGCCACGAACACTGGGTGAGTATCATTCGCCAGCTGATCCACCTCGGCTTCGCCACGCAGAACATTGCCCAGCACTCCGCCCTGCAGCTGACTGAGGCGGCGCGTCCGGTCCTGCGCGGTGACGTTGAACTCAAGCTCGCCGTGCCGCGCGTCATCGCCCTGAAGCCACGCGTGATGCAGAAATCCTACGGCGGCAACTACGACCGCAAGCTGTTCGCCAAACTGCGCAAGCTGCGTAAGGCCATCGCCGACGAAGAAAACATCCCGCCTTACGTGGTGTTCAACGACGCGACGCTGATCGAGATGGCCGAGCAGATGCCGCTCAGCGCCAGCGAAATGCTCAGCGTCAACGGCGTGGGAACGCGCAAGCTGGAGCGCTTCGGTAAAGAGTTTATGGCGCTCATCCGCTCTCACGCCGACGGTGATGATGAGGAGTAGTCAGCCGGGCGAAAAAGTGCCAGGATGATGACTCACTAAATTATTTCCCCGCGAGCTAATTATGTTAATGCTATTTCTCACCGTGGCGTTGGTGCACATCGTTGCGCTGATGAGCCCCGGCCCGGATTTTTTCTTCGTATCACAAACGGCCGTCAGCCGCTCCCGCAAAGAGGCGATGATGGGCGTGCTCGGTATCACCATGGGCGTTATGGTCTGGGCGGCCGTTGCGCTGCTCGGTCTGAACCTTATCCTGGCGAAGATGGCCTGGCTGCATAACATCATTATGGTCGGCGGCGGGCTGTACCTGTGCTGGATGGGCTACCAGATGCTGCGCGGGGCGCTGAAGAAAGAAGAGAAAAAACCGCAAGAGCCGAAGGTCGAGCTGGCTACGGGCGGTCGCAGCTTTGTAAAAGGGCTGCTGACCAATCTGGCGAACCCAAAAGCGATTATCTATTTCGGCTCGGTGTTCTCGCTGTTTGTCGGCGATAGCGTCGGCGCGGGCGCACGCTGGGGCATCTTCCTGCTGATCGTCGTTGAAACCTTTGCCTGGTTTACCATCGTAGCCAGCCTGTTCGCCTTACCGGCAATGCGCCGCGGCTACCAGCGTATCGCGAAGTGGATTGACGGCTTCGCCGGCGCGCTGTTCGCCGGCTTCGGCATTCATCTCATCATTTCTCGCTAAGCATGACGCGCTGACGCAAGCAGCGCGCCAACCAGCATAAACAGCGAGCCAAAGACTTTATTCAGGGCCTTCATCTGCTTAGGCCCTTTAATCCACGCCGCAATTCGCTGCGCCAGCGTCGCGTAACCAATCATCACGATGATATCGACAATAATGGTGGTCGCGCCCAGCACCACGTACTGCATCACCTGCGGCTGATGCGGAACGATAAACTGCGGGAACAGCGCGGCGAGGAAAACGATGCTCTTCGGGTTGGTCAGGTTGACGAACACCGCACGTTTAAACAGATGGCCGCGGTTTTGCGTCTGAGCCAGCGTATTCAGGTTGATGGAGCCTGCCGCGCGCCACTGCTGGATGCCGAGCCAAATCAGATACGCTGCCCCGGCCCATTTCAGCACCTCAAAGGCCAGCACGGAGCGGGAGAACAGGGTCCCCAGACCGATCCCGACCAGCACAATATGAATGCCCAGCCCGGTCTGCAAACCGGCAATCGACGCTGCCGCACCGCGGTAGCCGTGGTTGATGGAGGTGGTCATGGTGTTAATAGCACCCGAACCCGGAGAAAGGCTGAGGATAATGGATGTCAGCAGGTAGGCGAACCACCATTCGAAGGTCATTTGAAACTCCCGAACCGTCTATTTTTATGCCACAATACGCTATTATTGAGTCATTTTGTGACCGGTGACGAAAAAAACGATATTCCCTGGATTACGTGAGTGGAAACCCAATGTTTCAGCAGAAAAAGGACTGGGAAACACGAGAAAACGCTTTTGCTGCTTTCTCTATGGGGCCGCTGACCGATTTCTGGCGGCAGCGTGAGGAAGATGAGTTTACGGGCATCGGGGGCGTCCCGGTGCGTTTCGTTCGTTTCCGAAATGAAAAAAATGACCGGGTGATTGTGGTCTGCCCTGGGCGTATTGAAAGCTACGTTAAATACGCCGAGCTGGCCTATGACCTGGTCCATATGGGGTTCGATGTCCTGATCATCGACCATCGTGGACAGGGGCTGTCCGGACGTATGCTGCCGGACACGCACCGTGGGCACGTCGATCGCTTCAGCGATTACGTCGACGATTTTGCCGCGTTCTGGCAGCAGGACGTTCAGCCCGGTCCCTGGCGCAAGCGGTATATTCTTGCGCACTCCATGGGCGGCGCCATTTCGACGCTGTTTTTGCAGCGTTACGCGCACCAGTGCGACGCCATTGCGCTCACCGCGCCGATGTACGGTATCGTCATCCGTTTTCCTGACTGGATGGTGCGCCATCTTCTTGACTGGGCTGAGGGCCATCAGCGCATTCGTGAAGGTTACGCCATTGGCACAGGACGCTGGCGCGCGCTGCCGTTCGCCATCAACGTCTTAACCCACAGCCGGCAGCGTTATCGCCGCAACCTGCGCTTTTATGCCGATGAACCGCGCTTGCGCGTCGGCGGCCCGACCTGGCACTGGGTGCGGGAGGGTATTCTGGCCGGTGAGCAGGTGCTGGCGGGCGTAGGCGATGATGACACGCCGACGCTTCTGATCCAGGCGGAAGAAGAGCGTGTGGTGGATAACCGCATGCATGACCGCTATTGTGAACTGCGCGCTGCAGCCGGTCACCCTTGTGAAGGGGGTAAACCGCTGGTCATTAACGGCGCGTTCCATGAGATCCTTTTTGAAAAGGACGCTATGCGCTCAGTCGCGCTTAACGCCATTGTTGAATTTTTCAACAGGCATAATTGATTCTTGTTTTCCACCAGAGGTTGAAATCCCTATGTACCAGGTTGTTGCATCTGATTTAGATGGCACGCTGCTTTCCCCCGACCACACCCTGTCGCCTTACGCGAAAGAGACCTTAAAACTCCTGACTGCCCGTGGCGTGAACTTTGTGTTCGCCACCGGCCGCCACCACGTGGACGTGGGGCAGATCCGCGATAATCTTGAGATCAAATCGTACATGATCACCTCCAACGGTGCGCGCGTGCATGATACCGACGGCAACCTGATCTTTACCCACAACCTGGATCGCGATATCGCCGCCGATCTGTTCGGCGTGGTGCATAACAACCCGGCTATCGTCACTAACGTTTACCGCGACGACGACTGGTTTATGAACCGCCATCGCCCGGATGAAATGCGTTTCTTCAAGGAAGCGGTATTCAACTACTCCCTCTACGAACCGGGCCTGCTGGAGCCGGAAGGGATCAGCAAGGTGTTCTTCACCTGTGACAGCCACGAAGAGCTGCTCCCGCTTGAACAGGCGATCAACGCCCGCTGGGGCGATCGCGTCAACGTGAGCTTCTCAACCCTGACCTGTCTGGAAGTGATGGCGGGCGGCGTCTCTAAAGGTCACGCGCTGGAAGCGGTTGCGAAACGTCTGGGCTTCGGGCTGAAAGACTGTATCGCCTTTGGTGACGGCATGAATGACGCCGAGATGCTTTCGATGGCGGGCAAGGGCTGCATCATGCAGAACGCGCACCAGCGTCTGAAGGATCTGCACCCTGAGCTGGAAGTGATTGGTTCTAACGCTGACAACGCGGTACCGAAGTATCTGCGCAAACTGTTCCTTGAATAATCTTCATTCGGTTGTTTATTGCTCAGTTGTCAACTAAAGAGTTCGCTACAATGCCTCTCCTTCTTTCTGAGAGACAAGCATTGTGGCGCTACTCATTATCACCACTATCCTGTGGGCCTTCTCCTTTAGCCTGATTGGCGAATACCTTGCCGGTTCGGTCGACAGCTACTTCTCGGTGCTGATGCGCGTGGGGCTGGCGGCGCTGGTTTTCCTGCCGTTTCTGCGCAAGCGCGGGCAATCGCTGAAAACGATTGTGCTGTATATGCTGGTGGGGGCGATGCAGCTCGGCATCATGTATCTGTTCAGCTTCCGGGCCTACGTCTACCTGTCCGTCTCTGAATTCCTGCTCTTTACCGTGCTGACGCCGCTCTATATCACGCTGATTTACGACCTGCTCAGCAGACGCCGTCTGCGCTGGGGATACCTGCTGAGCGCCGCGCTGGCGGTGATCGGCGCGGCGATTATTCGCTATGACAAAGTCAGCGATCACTTCTGGACCGGACTGATGTTCGTCCAGCTCGCCAACATCAGCTTCGCCATCGGCATGGTGGGCTACAAACGCCTGATGGAAACCCGTCCGATGCCGCAGCATAACGCGTTTGCCTGGTTCTATATGGGCGCCGCGATTGTCGCGGTGGCGGCGTGGTTTATGCTCGGCAACCCGCAAAAACTGCCGACCACCGCCGTGCAGTGGGGCGTTCTGGTCTGGCTGGGCGTAGTGGCGTCAGGGCTGGGATACTTCATGTGGAACTACGGCGCTACGCAGGTAGACGCCGGTACGCTGGGGATCATGAATAACGTGCATGTCCCGGCAGGGCTGCTGGTCAATCTCGCCATCTGGCAGCAACAGCCGCACTGGCCGAGCTTCCTTATTGGGGGAGCGGTGATCCTGGCTTCGCTGTGGGTCCATCGCCGATGGGTCGCTCCGCGCTCCGCACAAACGGAAGATGGTCGCACGCGTGGTTCCGCGCTGAGCGAATAAACGCCTCCGTAATCGGCTGACGCTGCTCGCCATCGCGCACGGCGGCGTACAGTCGGCTCCACAGTCCTTCACCCAGGGTTTTGGTCTGCACCAGACCCTGGCGTTCAAAACTCTCCACCACCCAGTGCGGCAGCGCCGCGATACCCATTCTGGCCGCCACCATCTGAATCAGCAGCAGGGTGTTATCCACGCTTTTCAGCTGCGGGCTAATGCCTGCCGGCTGCAGGAAGTGGCGCCAGATATCCAGGCGGCTGCGCTGCACCGGATAAATCAGCAGCGTCTCTGTCGCCAGGTCTTCCGGCGTGATGCGCGTTTTGGCGGCCAGCGGGTGATCCGGCGCCAGCACCAGGCGCACTTCATAATCAAACATCGGCGAATAGTGCAGGCCGCTGCGCGGCAGGATATCAGAGGTCATGACCAGATCCAGCTCGCCCTGCTGCAGCGACGGCTGCGGGTCAAAGGTCACGCCGGATTTGAAGTCCATCTCCACCTGCGGCCACTTCTGGCGGAAGTTCTCAAGCGCGGGGGTCAGCCACTGAATACAGCTGTGGCACTCAATGGCGATGCGCAGTTTGGTCTGCTGCGGTTCGTTACACGCCTGCAGCGCGCTCGCGATTTGCGGCAGTACCTGATTCGCCAGCTGAAGAAGAATTTCACCCTGCGGCGTAAAGCGTAGCGGCTGGCTCTTACGCACAAAAAGACGGAAGCCGAGGCGTTGTTCCAGATCGCTGAACTGGTGAGAAAGGGCGGACTGGGTCTGGTGCAGCGTGGCCGCAGCCGCCGCGAGCGAACCGCAGTTCCGCAACGCTTGTAGCGTTTTCAGGTGTTTAATCTCGATCATGAAAGTCCTTCACTTCGCCATGAACATATTGCGCTTGAGGAATATACAGTACCTGCCAATTATAGAAGTGTAAACATCTGGACGTCTAAATAACGAATTTCACAAGGGGCACACCATGACAATCCGCAATCACACTCTCGGTTTCCCTCGCGTCGGCCTGCGTCGCGAGCTGAAAAAAGCGCAAGAAAGCTACTGGGCGGGTAATGCCACCCGTGAAGAACTGCTGGCGGCAGGACGCGAGCTGCGCGCCCGCCACTGGGATCAGCAAAAACAGGCGGGCATTGACCTGCTGCCGGTGGGCGATTTCGCCTGGTACGACCATGTTCTGACGACCAGCCTGCTGCTTGGCAACGTGCCGGCTCGTCATCAGAACAAAGATGGATCGGTAGATATCGATACCCTGTTCCGCATCGGCCGTGGCCGCGCGCCGACGGGTGAGCCAGCGGCAGCGGCGGAAATGACCAAGTGGTTTAACACCAACTATCACTATATGGTGCCGGAGTTCGTCAAAGGTCAGCAGTTCAGGCTGGCCTGGACGCAGCTTCTGGACGAAGTGGATGAAGCGCTGGCGCTGGGCCACCAGGTGAAGCCGGTGCTGCTCGGGCCGGTAACGTACCTGTGGCTGGGCAAAGTAAAGGGCGAGCCGTTTGACCGACTCAGCCTGCTGAAGGATATTCTGCCGGTCTACAAACAGGTACTGAGTGAGCTGGGCAAACGCGGCATTCAGTGGGTGCAAATCGACGAACCGGCGCTGGTGCTTGAGCTGCCGCAGGATTGGCTCGATGCCTTCAAACCGGCGTATGACGCGCTCACCGGTCAGGTAAAACTCCTGCTGACGACCTATTTTGAAGGCGTGACGCCGAACCTGAAGACCATTACCGCGCTGCCGGTCCAGGGCCTGCACGTTGACCTCGTACACGGTAAAGATGATGTGGCGGAGCTGCACAAGCGTTTGCCAGCGGACTGGCTGCTCTCTGCCGGGCTGATCAACGGCCGTAACGTCTGGCGCGCCGATCTCACCGAGAAATACGCGCAAATCAAAGACATCGTCGGCAAACGTGAGCTGTGGGTGGCCTCGTCCTGTTCGCTGCTGCACAGCCCGATCGATCTGAGCGTAGAGACCCGTCTGGATGCCGAGGTGAAAAGCTGGTTTGCTTTCGCCCTGCAAAAATGTGAAGAGCTGACGCTGCTGCGCGACGCGCTGAACAGCGGCGACACGGCGGCGATTACCGAATGGAGCGCGCCGACCCAGGCGCGCCGTCACTCGGCGCGCGTGCACAACCCGGCGGTGGAAAAACGCCTGGCGGCCATCACCGCCCGGGACAGCCAGCGGCAGAGCCCGTACGAGGTGCGCGCTGAAGCGCAGCGCGCCCGCTTCAATCTGCCCGCGTGGCCAACAACGACGATCGGTTCTTTCCCGCAAACTACGGAGATCCGCGGCCTGCGCCTGGACTTTAAAAAGGGCAATCTGGATGCGAATCACTACCGCACCGGCATCGCGGAACACATCAAGCAGGCGATTATCGAGCAGGAACGCCTGGGGCTGGACGTGCTGGTGCACGGCGAGGCCGAGCGTAACGACATGGTGGAATACTTCGGTGAGCACCTGGACGGCTTTGTCTTTACCCAGAACGGCTGGGTGCAGAGCTACGGCTCACGCTGCGTGAAGCCGCCGGTGGTTATCGGTGACGTCAGCCGCCCGGAAGCGATCACCGTGGAGTGGGCGAAGTATGCCCAGTCCCTGACCGACAAGCCGGTAAAAGGGATGCTCACCGGTCCGGTGACCATTCTCTGCTGGTCGTTCCCGCGTGAAGACGTGACTCGTGAAACCATTGCCAAACAGATCGCCCTGGCGCTGCGTGATGAGGTGGCGGATCTGGAAGCGGCAGGCATTGGCATTATTCAGATTGACGAACCGGCCCTGCGCGAAGGCTTGCCGCTGCGCCGCAGCGACTGGGATGCCTACCTGCAGTGGGGCGTGGAGGCGTTCCGCATCAACGCCGCGGTGGCGAAGGACGACACCCAGATCCACACCCATATGTGTTACTGCGAATTCAACGACATCATGGATTCGATTGCCGCGCTGGATGCCGACGTGATCACCATCGAGACCTCGCGTTCAGACATGGAGCTGCTGGAGTCGTTTGAAGAGTTCGACTACCCGAATGAAATCGGGCCGGGCGTGTACGACATTCACTCCCCGAACGTGCCGAGCGTGGAGTGGATTGAAGCCCTGCTGAAAAAAGCGGCCCAGCGCATTCCGGCAGAGCGCCTGTGGGTGAACCCGGACTGCGGACTGAAAACCCGCGGCTGGCCGGAGACGCGCGCGGCGCTGGCGAACATGGTGAAGGCGGCGCAAAACTTGCGTCAGGCTTGATGATGCGTAGGCCCGGTAAGGCATAGCCGCCACCGGGCTTTTTTTATTACGCTTTCTTACCGCCGTACTGGCTAAACCACGCCAGCATTCTTTGCCAGCCATCTTTGGCTGATTCTGCGTGATAGCTCGGACGATAATCGGCGTTAAACGCGTGCCCGGCATCCGGATACACCACGATCTCTGCCTTCGCATTGGCCGCACGGAGCGCATGGCGCATGGTCTCTACCGAATCCAGAGAAATACCGGTGTCCTGACCGCCGTAAAGCCCTAACACGGGGGCGTTTAGCTCCGTGGCGATATCGACGGGATGTTTCGGTGAATTCAGCGTTTTTTCACCCACCAGTTTGCCGTACCAGGCGACAGCGGCTTTGAGCTGCGGGTTATGCGCGGCATACAGCCAGCTAATGCGTCCACCCCAGCAGAAACCCGTGACCAGCAGACGATGCGGATCGCCGCCGTTGCGCGCCGCCCAGCTGGCGACGTGGTCGAGATCGGCCAGCACCTGCGCGTCCGGGACTTTACTGACCAGGTTGCTGAGCAGTGTTGGAATATCGCTGTAGTCGTTCGGATCGCCCTGACGGAAGTAAAGCTCTGGCGCAACGGCCAGATACCCTTCCAGCGCCAGTCGGCGGCAGAGGTCGCGAATGTGTTCGTGAACACCAAATATCTCCTGAATCACAATCACGATGGGCAGCGGACCGTCTGCCGATTTTGGCCGTGCGTGATAAGCAGGCATATTCTCCCCCTGCGAGGGAATGGAGGTCTCGCCCGCGGTAATTGCCGCTTCTGGCGTCGACACGATGGTTGAAGCATGTGGGGCCGCAGCAGGTGCAAAACCGGTTTTTTCAGTCATGGCATTCTCCGTACCAATGAGTTAGCGCAAAGGTAAATATAGACACCAGGTTAACAACTCACAGTGCCTTAAACGGTCTATCTTTTGTGCAGCACCTGGCGTTATAACTTGTTAATGTGATGTGAATCACTTTTTTATGGAAATTCAATGTAATCATTTTCATTCATGGTGAGGTGTGTCACGAAAATATGCTTACTGCTTCTGTAAAGTACCGTTTTACTTCTTCTGACTAACCGACCCACAGAGGAGTCACCTATGTCTAAGTCTGATGTTTTTCATCTCGGCCTCACCAAAAACGATTTACAAGGGGCTACGCTCGCTATCGTCCCTGGCGATCCTGAGCGTGTGGAAAAGATCGCCGCGCTGATGGATAAGCCGGTCAAGCTGGCTGCCCATCGTGAGTTCACCACCTGGCGCGCAGAGCTGGATGGCAAAGCGGTGATCGTGTGCTCTACCGGTATTGGTGGTCCGTCTACGTCTATTGCTGTTGAAGAGCTGGCACAGCTGGGCATCCGTACTTTCCTGCGTATTGGTACCACTGGCGCTATCCAGCCACACATCAACGTCGGAGACGTGTTGGTCACGACCGCGTCCGTTCGTCTGGACGGCGCAAGCCTGCATTTTGCTCCGATGGAGTTCCCGGCAGTGGCTGATTTCGAATGCACCACCGCGCTGGTTGAAGCCGCGAAATCCGTGGGCGCGACCACCCACGTGGGCGTCACCGCCTCTTCCGACACCTTCTACCCGGGCCAGGAGCGTTACGACACCTTCTCAGGCCGCGTGGTTAGCCGTTTCAAAGGCTCAATGGAAGAGTGGCAGTCCATGGGCGTGATGAACTACGAAATGGAATCCGCAACGCTGCTGACCATGTGCGCAAGCCAGGGTCTGCGTGCCGGTATGGTGGCGGGCGTTATCGTCAACCGCACCCAGCAGGAGATCCCGAACGCCGAAACCATGAAGCAGACCGAAAGTCATGCAGTGAAAATCGTGGTGGAAGCAGCGCGTCGCCTGATCTAATCCTCTCTTCTGAAATCAAAGGCCGACGCGTTCGGCCTTTATTTTTTGCGTAGCGCCTCGCAGGAAAACCCTTTCAAACTGGACGTTTATACAGCACAATTCTATTTTGTGCGGGTAATACGTTGATGCAGGGGGCATTGTGGATATCTCGATCCTGATTTACGCGGTGATTGCGCTGGTGGGCTTAGGGATTGGCTGGCTGATTTCCAGCTACCAGCATGCGCAGCAGAAGGCCGACCAGCTGGCCGAGCGAGAAGAGATGGTCGCCGATTTAAGCGCGACAAAACAGCAGCTTGCTTTGAGCGAACACTGGCGCGACGAGTGCGAACTGCTCAACAACGAGCTGCGTAACCTGCGAGACATTAACACCTCGCTGGAGGCCGATCTCCGCGAAGTCACTACCCGCCTTGAATCCACCCAGCTGCATGCGGAAGACAAAATCCGCCAGATGATCAACAGCGAGCAGCGCCTCAGCGAACAGTTTGAGAACCTCGCCAACCGAATTTTTGAGCACAGCAACCGCCGCGTTGACGAACAGAACCGCCAGAGCCTGAACAGCCTGCTGACGCCGCTGCGCGAACAGCTGGACGGTTTTCGTCGTCAGGTGCAGGACAGCTTTGGTCAGGAAGCCCGCGAGCGACACACGCTGGCGCATGAGATTCGCAATCTTCAGCAGCTGAATGCGCAAATGGCGCAGGAAGCGGTCAACCTGACCCGCGCGCTGAAAGGGGATAACAAAACCCAGGGCAACTGGGGAGAAGTGGTGCTGACCCGCGTGCTGGAGGCCTCTGGTCTGCGCGAAGGATACGAATACGAAACGCAGGTGAGTATCGAAAATGATGCCCGCTCTCGCATGCAGCCGGATGTGATTGTGCGGTTGCCGCAGGGTAAAGATGTGGTGATTGACGCCAAAATGACGCTGGTGGCGTATGAACGCTACTTTAATGCGGACGATGACTACACCCGCGAGTCTGCGCTGCAGGAGCACATTGCCTCCGTGCGTAATCATATTCGCCTGCTTGGCAGAAAAGACTACCAGCAGCTGCCGGGTCTGCGCTCGCTGGACTATGTCCTGATGTTCATCCCGGTAGAACCCGCGTTCCTGCTGGCACTCGACAGACAGCCTGAACTTATCACCGAAGCGCTCAAAAATAACATTATGCTGGTCAGCCCCACCACGCTGCTGGTGGCGTTACGCACCATTGCGAACCTGTGGCGCTATGAGCACCAGAGCCGCAACGCGCAGCAGATTGCCGATCGCGCCAGCAAGCTGTACGACAAAATGCGCCTCTTCGTGGACGACATGTCTTCAGTCGGTCAGAGCCTGGATCGTGCGCAGGATAACTACCGCCAGGCGATGAAAAAACTCGCCTCCGGACGCGGCAATCTGCTGGCACAGGCTGAATCATTCCGCAGCCTGGGGGTTGAGGTTAAACGCGAGATTAATCCGGAATTGGTCGAACAGGCCACCGCCCAGGACGACGAATTTCGCCTGCGAGAAGGTTCTGATGAACAAAATACAAACAGTGAAGACAACACGTTAGCGGCGGATTTGTCACCAGACGAGACTCCAGCGCGTTTCATTCGCGGTGGTTGAAACGTAGGGCAAACGCGCCCAATCTGTTACACTTCACGAACCTTTTACTGATAAGCAGGCTCTGAGATGGCTGACGATTCACAAGACACAACGCACTTTGGCTTTCAGACTGTCGCCAAAGCGCAGAAAGCTGACATGGTGGCCCACGTATTTCATTCCGTGGCGGCGAAGTACGATGTGATGAATGACCTGATGTCGTTCGGCATTCATCGCTTGTGGAAGCGCTTCACCATTGACTGCAGCGGCGTACGTCGTGGACAAACGGTGCTGGATTTAGCCGGTGGCACGGGCGATTTAACCGCGAAATTCTCCCGTCTGGTGGGCGAAACCGGTCGCGTAGTTCTCGCCGATATTAATGACTCCATGCTGAAAATGGGACGCGAAAAGCTGCGTAACATCGGCGTGGTGGGGAATGTGGAGTATGTACAGGCAAATGCTGAAGCGCTGCCATTCCCGGACAATACCTTTGACTGCATCACGATCTCTTTCGGTCTGCGTAACGTGACCGATAAAGAAAAAGCGCTGCGCTCCATGTACCGCGTGCTGAAGCCGGGTGGACGTCTGCTGGTGCTCGAGTTCTCTAAACCGATCATTGAGCCGCTGAGCAAAGCCTACGACGCCTATTCCTTCCACGTGCTGCCGCGTATTGGTGAGCTGGTGGCTAACGACGCTGAAAGCTACCGCTATCTGGCGGAATCTATCCGTATGCACCCGGATCAGGACACATTAAAAGCCATGATGCAGGACGCGGAATTTGAGAACGTTGAATATTTCAACCTGACGGCGGGTGTCGTCGCGCTGCATCGCGGTTACAAATTCTGAGTGGAGGTGTCCCGTGCCCTTTAAACCCTTAGTCTCCGCAGGCATCGAGAATGTACTGAACGCTTTTCTGTATCGCGCCCCTGCGCTGAAAGCTGCACGTCAGCGGCTTAACGGAAAGGTATTACGTATTGTTTTAAAAGAGTTCTCGACGCCGCTTGTGCTGGTATTCAGCGAACGCCAGCTTGACGTTCTGGGGGCGTGGGAAGGTGAAGCCGACTGCTCGGTCATCACGCACATGAGCGTGCTGCCAAAACTGCGCGATCGCCAGCAATTAACGGCGCTTATCCGCAGCGGTGAGCTGGAAGTGGAAGGCGACATTCAGGTCGTGCAGAACTTCGTTGCGCTCACCGATCTGGCGGAGTTCGACCCGGCAGAGCTGCTCGCGCCTTTTATCGGCGACATTGCCGCCGAAGGCATCGGGAAAGTCCTTCATGGCGGCGCCTCCTTTGCGCGTAAAAACCTTCAGCGCCAGCAACGCTATGCGGCGGAAGTGCTGACTGAGGAGTGGCGAATGGCGCCCGGGCCACTGGAAGTTGCATGGTTTGCGGAAGAGACCGCTGCTGTTGAACGTGCGGTTGATGCGTTAACCAAACGGCTGGAAAAACTGGAGGGCAAATGACGCCTGGTGAAATTCGGCGCCTCTATTTTATTATTCGCACCTTTTTGAGCTACGGGCTCGACGAGCTTATCCCCAAAATGCGTATCACGCTGCCGCTTCGTATCTGGCGGCGGATGCTCTTCTGGATGCCCAATCGCCATAAAGGTCAACCGCTGGGTGAGCGTCTGCGCCTGGCGCTGCAGGAGCTCGGCCCGGTTTGGATTAAATTCGGACAGATGCTGTCGACCCGCCGCGATCTCTTCCCGCCTCTGATTGCCGATGAGCTTGCGATGCTGCAGGATCGCGTCGCACCGTTTGACGGCGCGCGCGCGAAAAAGCAAATTGAAGAGGCGATGGGAAATGTCCCCGTCGAGACCTGGTTTGACGATTTCGACATTAAGCCACTGGCATCGGCCTCTATCGCGCAGGTGCACACCGCGCGTCTGAAAGAAAACGGCAAAGAAGTCGTTATTAAAGTCATTCGTCCGGACATCCTGCCAGTCATCAAAGCGGACATGAAGCTGATTTATCGGCTGGCGCGCTGGGTGCCACGCCTGCTGCCGGACGGGCGTCGCCTTCGTCCACTGGAAGTGGTGCGGGAATATGAAAAAACGCTGATTGATGAGCTTAACCTGCTGCGTGAATCGGCGAATGCCATTCAGCTGCGTCGCAACTTTGAAAACAGCCCGATGCTCTATGTACCTGAAGTCTATTCTGACTACTGCAGCCAGAACATGATGGTGATGGAGCGTATCTACGGTATTCCGGTTTCGGATGTGGTGGCCCTGGAGAAACAGGGAACGAACATGAAGCTCCTGGCCGAACGTGGCGTACAGGTCTTCTTTACCCAGGTATTCCGCGACAGCTTTTTCCATGCGGACATGCATCCGGGCAATATCTTCGTGAGCTACGACCATCCTGAGGATCCGAAGTATATCGGTATCGACTGCGGAATAGTTGGTTCGCTGAACAAGGAAGATAAACGGTATCTGGCTGAGAACTTCATCGCGTTCTTCAACCGCGACTACCGTAAGGTGGCCGAGCTGCACGTCGATTCCGGCTGGGTGCCGCCGGACACCAACGTCGAAGAGTTCGAGTTCGCGATCCGGACCGTTTGTGAACCTATTTTTGAAAAACCGCTGGCGGAAATTTCCTTTGGGCATGTGCTGTTAAACCTGTTCAACACGGCTCGCCGCTTTAATATGGAAGTTCAGCCACAGCTAGTTTTACTCCAGAAAACATTACTTTACGTTGAGGGTGTAGGCCGACAGCTCTATCCTCAGTTAGACTTGTGGAAGACCGCGAAACCTTTCCTTGAATCCTGGATTAAGGATCAGGTTGGCATTCCGGCGCTGGTGCGCTCGCTGAAAGAGAAAGGCCCGTTCTGGATAGAAAAAATGCCTGAAATTCCTGAACTGGTTTATGACAGTTTGCGTCAGAGCAAGAACCTTCAGCACAGCATGGATAAAATCGCCCGCGAACTTCAGTCCAGCCGTGTTCGCCAGGGACAGTCACGCTATCTCTTTGGGATTGGCGCAACGCTGCTGCTGAGCGGTACGCTGCTGCTGATCAACCGTCCGGACTGGCAGATGATGCCCGCCTGGCTGATGGCTGGCGGAGTGGTAGTCTGGCTAACAGGGTGGCGAAAAACGCGCTGAGCGTGCGTCGCTATCGACGGGTCGCATACGTATAATGCGGCCTGACTCATTAATCATCTATCCCTGAGGAACATGTATGGGTGGTATCAGTATCTGGCAATTGTTGATCATTGCCGTCATCGTCGTGCTGCTGTTTGGCACCAAAAAGCTCGGTTCTATTGGTTCCGATCTGGGCGCGTCTATCAAAGGCTTCAAGAAAGCGATGAGCGATGATGAGAGCAAGCAGGATAAAACCAGCCAGGACGCTGACTTTACTGCTAAATCCATCGCCGACAAGCAAGAAGAAGCCAAAAAGGAAGACGCTAAACGCCACGATAAAGAGCAGGTGTAAGTCGTGTTCGACATTGGTTTTAGTGAGCTCCTGCTGGTCTTTGTGATTGGCCTGATTGTGCTGGGGCCGCAGCGTCTGCCGGTGGCAGTGAAAACCGTTGCGGGCTGGGTTCGTGCGCTGAGATCGCTGGCATCGACCGTTCAGAATGAACTGGCGCAGGAGCTTAAGCTGCAGGAATTTCAGGAAAGCCTGAAAAAGGTCGAGAAGGCGAGCATGGATAACCTGACGCCGGAACTGAAAGCGTCAATGGATGAGCTGCGCGAAGCGGCAGAATCGATGAAGCGCTCCTATAGCGTTAACGATCCTGAAAAAGCGAGCGATGAAGCGAACACCATCCATAACCCGGTGGTGAAGGGCAGCGAGGAGCAGCGCGAGGGCGTAACGCCTGCCAGCGCTGAACATCAGGCTGCCGCGCCAGAACAGACGCCGCAGGAAACCGAACTGAAAAAACAGGCGCAGCCGGAAGAGCCGGTAGCAAAAACGGCGGAAGTGAAGCCCGCTGCGTCCGTTTCCGAATCATCCCCCTCGTCGAGTGATAAAGCGTAAACATGGCAGTAGATGATACTCAACCGCTGATTACGCACCTCATTGAGCTGCGTAAGCGCCTGTTAAACTGCATTATTGCGGTTTTACTCATATTCCTGTGCCTGGTCTATTTTGCCAACGATATCTATCAGGTGGTCTCTGCACCGCTGATCAAGCAGATGCCGCTGGGCGCAACGATGATTGCAACAGACGTTGCTTCGCCGTTCTTTACCCCCATCAAGCTGACCTTCTGGGTGTCGTTGATTGCTTCTGCACCGGTCATTCTTTACCAGGTGTGGGCGTTTGTGGCGCCTGCGCTGTATAAGCATGAACGCAAGCTGGTTATCCCGCTGCTGGTGTCCAGCTCGCTGCTGTTCTATATCGGCATGGCGTTTGCCTATTTCGTTGTCTTCCCGCTGGCCTTCGGCTTCCTGACGCATACTGCGCCGGAAGGGGTCCAGGTGTCGACGGATATCGCCAGCTACCTCAGCTTTGTGATGGCGCTGTTTATGGCGTTTGGCGTGGCATTCGAAGTGCCGGTGGCTATTGTGCTGCTCTGCTGGGTAGGAGTAACGACCCCGGATGACCTGCGTAAGAAGCGTCCGTATATCCTTGTGGGCGCATTTGTTGTTGGCATGCTGCTGACACCGCCGGATGTGTTCTCGCAGACGCTGCTGGCCATACCGATGTACTGTCTGTTTGAGGTCGGCGTTTTCTTCTCGCGTTTCTACGTGGGTAAAGGACGTCGAGCGGATGACGAAGACGATACGTCCGACAAGACCACTGAAGAGTAAAACCAGCCGCCCGTCAGGGCGGTTGTTATATGGGGATTTGCATGTTTGATATCGGACTCAACCTGACCAGCTCGCAGTTTGCGAAAGATCGTGATGAGGTGGTTGCGCGCGCTTTTGCCGCCGGGGTGAAAGGACTGCTGCTGACGGGCACCAACCTGCATGAGAGCGAGCAGGCGCAGCAGCTGGCGCAACGATACGATCGCTGTTGGTCTACTGCTGGCGTGCATCCTCACGACAGCAGCCAGTGGACCGCGGAAAGTGGCGACACCCTGTACAGGCTGGCAAAGACGCCAGACGTTGTGGCGATCGGCGAATGCGGTCTCGATTTCAATCGTAACTTTTCCACGCCTGAAGAGCAGGAAAAGGCGTTTACTGCCCAGCTTGCGCTGGCGGCAGAGCTTGGAATGCCCGTATTTATGCACTGCCGCGACGCGCATGAGCGTTTCCTGGCACTTCTGGATCCGTGGCTGGAGAAACTGCCCGGCGCGGTATTGCACTGTTTCACCGGTTCACGGCAGGAAGCGCTGGATTGCCTGGCGCGAGGGCTTTATCTGGGTATTACCGGCTGGGTGTGCGATGAGCGTCGCGGGCTTGAACTTCGTGAGCTATTGCCGGTAATCCCGGCTGACCGGCTGCTCCTCGAAACCGATGCGCCTTATCTGCTACCGCGCGACATGAAACCCAAACCGGCATCGCGGCGAAATGAGCCCGCGTATCTGGGGCACATTGTTGAGAGCGTCGCGAAGTGGCGCGGAGAGGATCCGCACTGGCTTTCGGCGCAGACGGATGACAACGTGCGTAATCTGTTCGGGATAAACGTTTAAAGTTTGCGGAAGTCGGTGTTTTTAACGCTCTGCAGCACCTGCTTGTTCAGCAGATTGAGCAACAGCATAGAGCGCGCTTCCCCGTCCGGCTCGGCAAAAATCGCCTGCAGGCCTTCGAAAGCGCCTTCGGTAATCACGACGCTATCGCCGCTGTAAGGGGTTTCGGGGTCGGTGATCCCTTCAGGTTGTTGATAAATTGACAGCTGATGAATGACCGTCGACGGAACCGTTGCCGGGTGGGCACCAAAACGAACGAAGTGGCTGACGCCGCGCGTTGCGCTGATGGTGGTGGTGTGGATGACTTCCGGGTCGAACTCCACAAACAGGTAGTTCGGGAACAACGGCTCACTGACGGTTGTGCGCTTCCCGCGCTGCATTTTTTCAAGCGTGATCACGGGTGTCAGGCAATTTACAGACTGACGTTCAAGATGTTCCTGCGCGCGCTGAAGTTGCCCGCGTTTGCAATACAGTAAATACCAGGCCTGCATAATCACTCTTTCCCTTAGTTCGGGGCGCAAGCATATCAAAACCCTGGCGGGATCGCTAAGTTGATTATAATGGGGGAAAATGGAACAGAACGCATAAGTTCACGCTTATTTAACAAAATTACAGCATCAAGCAGGCTTACGCCGTATAATGAAGCGCTTACAGAGAGGCCATGATTAACTGCATGAAATACCACGATCTCCGCGACTTCCTGACGCTGCTGGAAAAGCAGGGTGAACTCAAACGTATTACACTTCCTGTCGATCCTTATCTGGAGATGACAGAAATTGCTGACCGCACCCTGCGTGCCGGTGGCCCCGCATTACTGTTTGAAAATCCGAAAGGTTACTCCATGCCGGTGCTGTGCAACCTGTTTGGTACACCGCGTCGTGTTGCATTGGGTATGGGGCAGGAAGACGTCTCTGCGCTGCGTGAAGTCGGTAAACTGCTGGCGTTTCTGAAAGAGCCGGAGCCACCGAAAGGCTTCCGCGATCTGTTCGACAAGCTGCCGCAGTTTAAGCAGGTGCTGAACATGCCCACCAAACGCCTGCGCGGTGCGCCGTGCCAGCAGAAAGTGCTCGAAGGCGATGCGGTTGATCTGACTAAAATCCCCATCATGCAGTGCTGGCCTGAAGATGCCGCTCCGCTTATCACCTGGGGGCTGACCGTTACGCGCGGCCCGCACAAAGAGCGGCAAAACCTCGGTATTTACCGCCAGCAGTTGATTGGCAAGAATAAACTCATCATGCGCTGGCTGTCGCATCGCGGCGGCGCGCTGGATTTCCAGGAGTGGTGCGCTGCACATCCGGGGGAGCGTTTCCCGGTGTCTGTCGCCTTAGGCGCCGATCCGGCCACCATTCTGGGAGCCGTCACGCCCGTGCCGGATACGCTCTCTGAATATGCATTTGCAGGCCTGCTGCGCGGAACGAAAACCGAAGTCGTGAAGTGTATCTCTAACGATCTCGAAGTTCCGGCCAGTGCGGAAATTGTGCTGGAAGGTTACCTCGAGCAGGGTGAAATGGCGCCAGAAGGCCCTTACGGCGACCACACCGGCTATTACAACGAAGTGGATAACTTCCCGGTGTTTACCGTGACGCACATTACGCAGCGTGAAGATGCGATTTATCACTCCACGTATACCGGACGTCCACCGGATGAACCGGCGGTGCTGGGCGTGGCGCTGAATGAAGTGTTTGTGCCGATCCTGCAAAAGCAGTTCCCGGAAATTGTTGATTTTTATCTGCCGCCTGAAGGATGCTCGTATCGCATGGCGGTGGTCACGATGAAGAAGCAGTATCCTGGTCATGCTAAACGCGTGATGATGGGCGTATGGTCTTTCCTGCGCCAGTTTATGTATACCAAATTTGTTATTGTCTGCGATGATGACGTTAACGCCCGCGACTGGAATGACGTAATCTGGGCCATTACCACGCGAATGGACCCGGCGCGCGATACGGTGTTAGTCGAAAACACGCCGATAGATTACCTGGATTTTGCCTCGCCGGTTTCCGGCCTTGGCTCAAAGATGGGACTGGATGCCACAAATAAATGGCCTGGCGAAACCGACCGTGAATGGGGTCGCCCGATCAAAAAAGATCCTGCAGTGACCGCGCGAATTGACGCGATCTGGGACGAGCTGGCCATAATGAATAACGGTAAACCCTGAGCTAACCGTTAAGCCCTATAGACTTCCCGACAGAGAGAGCGAATGACAACCTTAAGCTGTAAAGTGACCTCGGTAGATGCCATCACCGACACCGTATATCGCGTCCGTTTAGTGCCAGAAGCGCCATTCTCTTTCCGCGCGGGTCAGTACCTGATGGTTGTGATGGATGAGCGTGATAAGCGTCCTTTCTCTATGGCCTCAACGCCAGCGGAGCAGGAATTTATTGAGCTTCATATTGGTGCGTCAGAGCTTAACCTGTATGCGATGGCGGTGATGGATCGGATCCTGAAGGAACGTGAAATCGTGGTGGATATTCCGCACGGCGATGCGTGGCTGCGCGATGACGAAGACCGTCCGCTGGTCCTGATCGCTGGCGGTACGGGCTTCTCTTATGTGCGCTCTATTCTGTTGACCGCCCTGGCGCGTAACCCGGACCGTGACATCACCATTTACTGGGGTGGCCGCGAAGAGAAACATCTGTACGACCTGTCTGAGCTGGAAGCGCTGAGCGTAACCCATCCTAACCTGCGCATTGAGCCGGTGGTTGAGCAGCCGGAAGAGGGCTGGCGTGGTCGCAGCGGGACGGTGCTGACGGCGGTGCTGCAGGATCACGGCACGCTGGCAGGGCACGATATCTATATCGCTGGCCGTTTTGAGATGGCGAAAATTGCCCGCGACCTGTTCTGCAACGAACGTGACGCGCTTGAAGACCGCCTGTTTGGCGATGCGTTTGCCTTCATTTAAATAAAAAACCCGCCCCTGACAGGCGGGAAGAACGGCAACTAAACTGTCTCTCTTCGCCAATGACGCCAGTGGCGGTGAGATACCTCTCGTAGGCCGGGAAAGCGCAGCGCCTCCCGGCAAAAGCCCGATGGCGCGATGCTTATCGGGCCTACGTTATAGCCTTACACTCTCTCAAACACCGTCGCGATACCCTGACCCAGCCCGATACACATCGTTGCCAGACCAAACTGGGCATCTTTGCGTTCCATCAGGTTGATAAGCGTCGTGCTGATACGCGCCCCGGAGCAGCCCAGCGGGTGGCCGAGGGCGATCGCGCCGCCGTTGAGGTTAATCTTCTCGTCGATCTGCTCCATCAGCCCCAGATCTTTAATGCACGGCAGGATCTGCGCGGCGAACGCTTCGTTCATTTCAAACAGGTCGATGTCGCTGGCGGTTAATCCCGCTTTTTTCAGCGCCAGCTTCGAGGCCGGAACCGGGCCGTAACCCATGATTGAAGGATCGCAGCCCACGACCGCCATCGAACGTACCCGTGCGCGAGGCGTTAAGCCCAGCTCGCGGGCACGGCTTTCGCTCATCACCAGCATCGCGGCGGCACCGTCGGACAGCGCCGACGAAGTACCTGCTGTTACCGTACCCGTGACCGGATCAAACGCAGGGCGCAGGGTAGAAAGCGCTTCTACGGTGGTTTCCGGGCGGATGACTTCGTCGTAGCTGAACTGCTTCAGTACGCCGTCTGCGTCGTGGCCGCCGGTCGGGATGATCTCATTCTTAAAGGCACCGGACTGCGTCGCCGCCCATGCGCGAGCGTGAGAGCGCGCGGCAAAGGCATCCTGCATATCACGGCTAATGCCGTGCAGACGAGAGAGCATCTCGGCAGTCAGACCCATCATCCCCGCGGCTTTCGCCACGTTACGGCTCATGCCAGGATGAAAATCGACCCCGTGGCTCATCGGCACGTGACCCATGTGCTCAACGCCGCCCACCAGGCAGGCCTGCGCATCACCGGTCATGATCATCCGCGCCGCGTCGTGCAGCGCCTGCATTGATGAACCGCACAGGCGGTTCACGGTGACAGCCGGAACCGAATGCGGGATCTCCGCCAGCAGCGACGCGTTACGGGCGATGTTGAAACCTTGCTCCAGGGTCTGCTGCACGCAGCCCCAGTAGATATCGTCCAGCGCAGCAGGATCCAGCGCCGGGTTACGCGCCAGCAGGCTACGCATCAGATGCGCGGAGAGGTCTTCCGCACGCACGTTACGGAATGCACCGCCTTTTGAACGGCCCATCGGGGTGCGAATCGCATCAACAATGACAACCTTTTCCATTGTGACTCCTTAAGCCGTTTTCAGCTCACCAACCGGACGGGCTGGCTCAACTGCTGGATAGTAGGGTTCGTTATGGCGCGCTTTGTTACGCAGCCCTTCCGGCACCTCATAAAGCGGGCCGAGGTGCTGATACTGCTGAGCCATATCGAGATAGCGGGCGCTGCCGAGCGTGTCCAGCCAGCGGAACGCGCCGCCGTGGAACGGAGGGAAGCCCAGGCCGTACACCAGCGCCATATCGGCTTCTGCCGGGCTGGCGATGATGCCTTCTTCAAGGCAACGCACCACTTCGTTGATCATCGGGATCATCATGCGGGCGATGATCTCATCGTCGGTGAAGTCGCGTTTCGGCTGGCTTACATCGGCCAGCAGGCCGTCCACCACGGCATCTTCTTCTTTCTTCGGTTTGCCTTTGCTGTCTTCTTTATAGCGCCAGAAGCCCAGGCCGTTTTTCTGGCCGAAGCGGTTAGCATCGAACAGAGCGTCAATGGCGTCGCGATAATCTTTCTGCATACGCTGCGGGAAGCCTGCCGCCATCACCGCCTGAGCGTGGTGAGCGGTATCAATCCCGACCACGTCCAGCAGATACGCCGGGCCCATCGGCCAGCCGAACTGTTTCTCCATCACTTTGTCGATTTTGCGGAAGTCCGCACCGTCGCGCAGCAGCTGGCTGAAGCCTGCAAAGTAAGGGAACAGCACGCGGTTAACGAAGAAGCCCGGGCAGTCGTTAACAACGATCGGCGTTTTGCCCATCTTGCTGGCCCATGCCACCACTTTAGCGATGGTTTCGTCAGAGGTTTTTTCCCCGCGGATCACTTCGACCAGCGGCATACGGTGTACCGGGTTGAAGAAGTGCATCCCGCAGAAGTTTTCCGGACGCTTCAACACGCTCGCCAGTTCGCTGATTGGAATGGTGGAGGTGTTAGAGGCCAGCACGGTCTCAGGACGAACCTTGTCTTCCGTTTCTGCCAGCACCGCTTTTTTGACTTTCGGGTTCTCGACGACGGCTTCGACCACCACGTCCACACGGTCGAAACCGCTGTATTCCAGCACAGGCTGAATGGTGGAGATCACGCCTGCAAGCTTCAGCCCGTCAATTTTTCCGCGTTCCAGCTGTTTATTCAGCAGCTTGGCCGCTTCGGTCATGCCCAGCGTCAGAGATTTCTCGCTGATGTCTTTCATCACTACCGGCACGCCTTTCCAGGCCGACTGGTAAGCGATGCCGCCACCCATAATGCCCGCACCAAGTACCGCCGCATGTTTTGGCGTCTCAACGTTTTTAGTCAGCTGTTTGGCTTTACCCTTCACGAACTGATCGTTGAGGAAGATACCGACCAGCGCGCGGGCTTCATTGGTGTGCGCCAGCGGGACAAAGCTCTGATTTTCGAGCTTCAGCGCCTCGTCGCGACCGAGACGGGCCGCGGCTTCAATGGTTTTCACCGCCGTGATCGGCGCAGGATAGTGTTTACCCGCCGTCTGCATCACCATGCCTTTGGCGATGGTAAAGCTCATGGTGGCTTCAATCTTGCTGAGTTTTAACGGCTCCAGCTTCGGCTGGCGTTTGGCTTTCCAGTCGAGATCGCCGTTAATGGCCTGACGCAGAATGGCGAGTGCGCCTTCAACCAGTTTCTCTGGCTTCACGACGCCGTCGACCAGGCCGATTTTCTGCGCCTGTTCTGCGCCGACATCTTTACCTGCGGCAATGATCTCCAGCGCGCTGTCGGCACCCAGCATGCGCGGCATACGCACGGAGCCGCCAAAGCCTGGCATGATGCCCAGCCTGGTTTCCGGCAGGCCGATGCGCAGGTCCGGCGTCGCCAGACGGTAGTCGGTCGCCAGTACGCATTCGCAGCCGCCGCCCAGCGCGTAGCCGTTAACGGCGGAAATGGTCGGGACAGGCAGATCTTCCAGACGATTAAAGACGCTGTTGGCAAAGTGCAGCCACTGGCTCAGCTGTTCTTCCGGGACCAGGAACAGCGAAAGAAACTCGGTGATATCGGCACCGACAATAAAGGCCGCTTTGTTCGAACGCAGCAGCAGCCCTTTTAATTCAGGTTGTTTTTCAAGAACATCCAGCGCCTGGCCAAGACTGGCCACCGTCGCGGTATCAAGCTTGTTCACTGAGCCGGGAGCATCGAACACCAGTTCGGCAATGCCATCTTCCAGCCAGTTGAGGTACAGGGTGTCGCCTTTGTAGAGCATGTCAGTCTCCTGAATCCAGCAATTGGATCTGGTCATACCAGATGAATCGGAGTGTGGGATTTATGTTAATAAAATGCAAATTACTCATTAAGAAAATGCTGCGTTGATCACGGTCGGTGGAAATCACGCAGCCGGAGTGAGGTGTGCTAAGATGCGATGACTTGAGGTCAAAAAAACGAAAGGAAGAATGATGGACTCACTGGCTTCGCTTTATAAAAATCATATCGTTACCCTACAGGAACGTACCCGCGATGTACTGGCCCGCTTTAAGCTGGATGCGCTGCTGATCCACTCCGGCGAGCTGATGAATACCTTTCTGGATGACCACGCTTATCCGTTTAAGGTGAACCCGCAGTTTAAAGCCTGGGTGCCGGTGACTCAGGTTCCAAATTGCTGGCTGCTGGTGGATGGCGTGAACAAGCCGAAACTGTGGTTCTACCTGCCGGTCGATTACTGGCACAACGTAGAACCGCTGCCGACCTCTTTCTGGACGGAAGAGATTGATGTGATTGCACTGCCGAAAGCGGACGGCATTGGCAGCCAGCTGCCTGCCGCGCGGGGCAACATCGCCTATATTGGCCCTGTTCCGGAGCGCGCGCTGGGTCTGGATATTCCGGCAGACAAACTCAATCCGAAAGGGGTGCTGGATTACCTGCACTATTACCGCGCGTATAAAACCGACTACGAACTTTACTGCATGCGTGAAGCGCAAAAAACGGCGGTGAATGGCCACCGTGCCGCGCACGAAGCGTTCCAGTCGGGGATGAGCGAGTTCGACATCAATCAGGCCTATCTGACCGCGACAGGCCACCGTGATACCGACGTGCCGTACAGCAATATCGTCGCGCTGAATGAGCACGCGTCCGTGCTTCACTACACCAAACTGGATCACCACGTTCCGTCGGAGATGCGCAGCTTCCTGCTTGACGCAGGCGCCGAGTACAACGGTTACGCGGCCGACCTGACCCGTACCTGGGCGGCGAATGCGGATACCGATTTCGCGCAGCTGATTAAAGACGTGAACGATGAACAGCTGGCGCTGATTGCCACCATGAAGGCCGGAACCAGCTATGTGGATTACCACATCCAGTTCCATCAGCGCATCGCAAAACTGCTGCGTAAACATCAGATTGTGAAAGACATGAGCGAAGAGGCGATGGTCGAGAACGATCTAACCGGGCCATTCATGCCGCACGGTATCGGCCACCCGCTGGGCCTGCAGGTTCACGACGTTGCGGGCTTTATGCAGGATGATACCGGGACGCACCTGGCGGCACCGTCTAAATATCCTTACCTGCGCTGCACCCGTATTCTGGAGCCGCGTATGGTGTTGACGATTGAACCGGGGATCTACTTTATCGAATCCCTGCTGGCGCCGTGGCGTGAAGGCCAGTTCAGCAAACACTTCAACTGGGAAAAAATTGATGCGCTGAAGCCGTTTGGCGGTATTCGCATCGAAGATAACGTGGTGGTTCACGAAAACGGTATCGAGAATATGACGCGAGACCTGAAGCTGGCCTGATGGAAAGCTGGCTGATACCGGCTGAACCGGTCACCTTTGTTGAGGAAATCAAGAAAAGCCGCTTTATTACGCTGCTGGCGCATACCGACGGCGTAGAGGCGGCAAAGGCGTTTGTCGAGTCCGTTCGGGCTGAGCATCCTGACGCGCGTCACCACTGTGTGGCATGGGTGGCAGGGCCGCCGGATGATTCACAACAGCTGGGGTTTTCCGACGACGGTGAACCGGCGGGCACGGCCGGTAAACCCATGCTTTCGCAGCTGATGGGCAGCGGCGTGGGTGAAATTACCGCCGTGGTGGTGCGCTACTACGGCGGCATCCTGTTAGGCACGGGTGGGCTGGTAAAAGCCTATGGCGGCGGAGTTCAGCAGGCACTGAATATGCTCACAACTATCCGCAAAACGCCGCTCACCGAATATACTTTGTTGTGCGATTACGCCCAGCTATCGGGCATTGAAACGCTGCTCAAACAGTTTAACGGCGTCATCGCGCACAGTGAATATCAGGCAATGGTGCAATTACGCGTGGCGCTTCCTCAGGCGGAGCTGGCTGCTTTTTCAGCAAAACTGGCTGATTTTAGTCGTGGTTCGTTGCAATTGCTGCCGATTGAAGAATAATCCCCACCTCACTTTTTTGAATACCAAAGGAAGCGGCAGAGATGCATTTTCGTGCCATAACCCGAATCGTTGGACTGCTGGTCATACTCTTTTCCGGGACGATGATTCTCCCGGGACTGGTGGCGCTTATCTACCGGGACGGCGCGGGGCGGGCATTTACCCAGACCTTCTTTGTCGCGCTGGCGATCGGCTCGCTGCTGTGGTGGCCAAACCGTCGTCAGAAAGGTGAGCTGAAATCTCGCGAAGGATTTCTGATTGTGGTCCTGTTCTGGACGGTGCTGGGGAGCGTCGGTTCGCTGCCCTTTATCTTCTCTGAACAGCCTAACCTGAGCATTACGGATGCCTTTTTTGAATCGTTCTCCGGTTTAACAACCACCGGGGCGACGACGCTGGTGGGTCTGGATTCTCTCCCGCACGCCATTCTCTTTTATCGCCAGATGCTGCAGTGGTTCGGGGGGATGGGGATCATCGTCCTGGCAGTGGCTATTCTCCCTATTCTGGGCGTTGGCGGCATGCAGCTTTATCGCGCCGAAATGCCCGGGCCGCTGAAAGATAACAAAATGCGCCCGCGTATTGCCGAGACGGCGAAAACCCTCTGGCTTATCTATGTATTACTGACGGTGGCCTGTGCGCTGGCGCTATGGTTTGCCGGGATGCCCGCTTTTGACGCCATCGGACACAGCTTTGCGACGATCGCGATCGGCGGGTTTTCCACCCACGATGCCAGCGTCGGCTACTTCGACAGCCCAACGATTAACACGATTATTGCCATTTTCCTGCTGATTTCAGGCTGTAACTACGGTCTGCACTTCTCTTTACTGAGCGGGCGAAGCCTGAAAGTGTACTGGCGTGACCCGGAGTTCCGCATGTTCATTGGCGTCCAGCTTACGCTGGTGATCATCTGTACCCTGGTGCTGTGGTTCCATGATGTCTACAACTCCGCGCTGACCACGCTAAATCAGGCGTTCTTCCAGGTGGTATCGATGGCGACGACCGCCGGGTTTACCACCGACAGCATCGCGCGCTGGCCGCTGTTCCTGCCGGTGCTGCTGTTATGCTCGGCATTTATCGGGGGCTGTGCGGGTTCTACGGGCGGTGGCCTGAAGGTAATTCGTATTCTGCTGCTGTTTAAGCAGGGCAACCGTGAGCTGAAGCGCCTGGTCCACCCGAATGCGGTTTACAGCATTAAGCTGGGGAACCGCGCGCTGCCGGAACGTATCCTCGAAGCGGTGTGGGGATTCTTCTCGGCGTATGCGCTGGTGTTTATCGTCAGTATGCTGGCGATTATCGCGACGGGGGTAGATGATTTCTCCGCCTTTGCGTCCGTCGTAGCAACATTGAATAACCTCGGGCCCGGCCTGGGCGTTGTGGCGGATAACTTTGCCAGCATGAACCCGGTCGCGAAATGGATCCTCATCGCCAATATGCTGTTTGGTCGTCTTGAGGTCTTTACGCTGCTGGTGCTGTTCACCCCTACATTCTGGCGCGAGTAAGGAGCCGTTGATGAAAACATTGATTCTTTTCTCTACGCGAGACGGGCAAACGCGTGAGATTGCCGCTTATCTGGCGTCGGAATTAAAAGAGCTGGGTATTTACTCTGATGTGGTGAACCTGAACCGTGCGGAGCAGATTGCCTGGCAGGAGTACGATCGCGTGGTAATTGGCGCGTCAATTCGTTACGGGCATTTCCATCCGGCGCTGGATCGCTTTGTGAAAAAGCACACGGCGGTGCTCAACAAATTGCCCGGTGCCTTTTACTCGGTCAATCTTGTCGCTCGTAAAGCCGAGAAGCGTACGCCGCAGACCAACAGCTACACGCGCAAGTTTTTACTCAGCTCGTCGTGGCAGCCTGACCTGTGCGCCGTCTTTGCCGGCGCGCTGCGTTACCCTCGCTACCGCTGGTATGACCGCTTTATGATCCGCCTGATTATGAAGATGACCGGGGGTGAAACCGATACGCGTAAAGAAGTGGTTTATACCGACTGGTCGCAGGTGGCCAGTTTTGCGCGGGAAATCGCACATTTAACGGGCGATTCGCGACATAAATAAGCGTTAAGTTTGAAAAGTGAGCGAACGAAAAGTTTTTTGTATTTTATGCTTGTCACGTCGGAATAACTCCCTATAATGCGCCTCCACTGACACGGAACAACGGCACACACGCCGCCGGGTCAGCAGAGAAAAGCGAAATTAATCACTTGACTCTGAAGC
>NZ_JAWNDF010000014.1:0-62891 GCF_034106865.1 Enterobacter sp. 237C8
GCATATTACGCTTTCCCGCTTCAGAGTCAAGTGATTAATTTCGCTTTTCTCTGCTGACCCGGCGGCGTGTGTGCCGTTGTTCCGTGTCAGTGGAGGCGCATTATAGGGAGTAATTCCGAACCTGCAAGAATAAAGTGACATTTATTTACTAACTGCTCACTTTCCAGGCAAGTTTTACTCCAGACCTCAATTTTCGCCTGGTTTTTAAACAAAAACGAGCCGCAAGCGGCTCGTTTTTGCGTTTTGTGACTTACTGCACTGCCACAATACGATCGTCGTTGGCTTCCAGACGAATAACTTTGCCCGGAATCAACTCTCCGGAGAGGATCTGCTGCGCCAGCGGGTTTTCGATCTGCTGCTGGATAGCACGTTTCAATGGACGCGCACCGTACACTGGATCGTAACCATTCTCGCTCAGCAGCTTCAGGGCCTCGTCGGAGATGTGAATTTCATATCCACGCTCTTCCAGACGTTTGTACAGACGCTGCAGCTGGATCTGCGCAATCGACGCAATGTGTTTCTCACCCAGAGGATGGAATACTACCACTTCATCAATACGGTTGATGAACTCCGGACGGAAGTTATGGCTCACGACACCGAGCACCAGATCCTTCATATGGCTATAGTCCAGTTCACCGAAACGTTCCTGAATCAAATCGGAACCCAGGTTCGAAGTCATGATGACAACCGTATTACGGAAGTCGACCGTTCTCCCCTGTCCGTCGGTCAGACGGCCATCATCCAGCACCTGAAGCAGGATGTTGAACACATCAGGATGCGCTTTTTCCACCTCATCCAGCAGGATGACGGAATAAGGGCGACGGCGAACGGCTTCCGTCAGATATCCCCCTTCTTCATAACCAACGTATCCCGGAGGCGCGCCGACCAGACGTGAGACGGAGTGTTTCTCCATAAACTCGGACATGTCGATACGTACCATCGCATCGTCGCTGTCGAACATAAAGTTAGCCAGCGCTTTACACAGCTCGGTTTTACCGACGCCCGTCGGCCCCAGGAACAGGAACGAACCAATCGGACGGTTTGGGTCGGACAGTCCTGCACGACTACGACGAATAGCGTTCGAAACCGCTTCAACCGCTTCGTTCTGGCCAATCACCCGATTGTGTAGATCTTGCTCCATGCGCAGCAGTTTTTCACGCTCGCCTTCCAGCATGCGCGCCACCGGAATACCGGTCCAGCGAGCAAGCACTTCCGCGATTTCCGCATCCGTTACTTTATTACGTAACAGACGCATCGTTTTCCCTTCTGACTGCGTCGCTATCTCAAGCTGTTTTTCCAGTTCAGGAATTTTGCCGTACTGCAGTTCAGACATCCGCGCCAGATCGCCGACACGGCGAGCCTGCTCAATGGCAATTTTGGCCTGTTCGAGTTCAGCTTTAATGGTCTGAGTGCCGGAAAGGGATGCTTTCTCGGCTTTCCACTCTTCTTCCAGCTCAGAATACTGGCGCTCTTTATCGTCCAGTTCTTCATTGAGCATATCCAGGCGTTTCTTACTGGCTTCATCAGACTCTTTCTTCAGCGCCTGCTGTTCCAGCTTGAGCTGAATGATGCGTCGGTCGAGCCTGTCCAGCTCTTCCGGTTTCGAGTCAATCTGCATACGAATGCTCGAAGCCGCTTCATCAATAAGGTCGATCGCTTTATCCGGTAGCTGACGGTCAGCAATATAACGATGCGAAAGCGTCGCTGCCGCAACGATAGCCGGGTCAGTGATCTGCACGTGGTGGTGCAGTTCATAGCGCTCCTTCAAACCACGCAGGATCGCGATGGTATCTTCAACGCTTGGCTCAGCAACAAACACTTTCTGGAAACGACGTTCCAGAGCAGCATCTTTCTCAATGTACTGACGGTACTCGTCGAGCGTGGTGGCACCGACGCAGTGAAGTTCACCGCGCGCCAGCGCAGGTTTCAGCATGTTCCCGGCATCCATCGCGCCGTCCGCTTTACCCGCACCGACCATAGTGTGCAGTTCGTCGATAAACAGGATAACGTTCCCTTCCTGCTTCGCCAGGTCGTTAAGCACGCCTTTCAGACGCTCCTCAAACTCACCGCGGTATTTCGCACCGGCCACCAGCGCGCCCATATCCAGCGCCAGTACGCGGCGGCCTTTCAGGCCTTCCGGCACTTCGCCGTTGACGATACGCTGCGCCAGCCCTTCAACGATGGCGGTTTTACCGACACCCGGTTCACCAATCAGCACCGGGTTGTTCTTGGTACGACGCTGCAGTACCTGAATCGTACGGCGAATTTCTTCATCACGGCCGATAACCGGGTCAAGTTTGCCCTGTTCAGCACGCTCGGTCAGATCGACCGTAAATTTCTTCAAAGCCTGACGTTGGTCTTCGGCTCCCTGATCGTTCACGCTTTCACCTCCGCGCATTTTCTCAATCGCCTGAGTCACATTGGCGGTGGTCGCACCGGCAGATTTCAGCAGGTCGGTCAAGGTACCGCGTGATTCAAGCGCCGCCAGAACAAACAGCTCTGACGAAATAAAGTTGTCCCCACGTTTTTGCGCCAGCTTGTCGCAAAGGTTAAGCACGCGCACCAGATCCTGCGACGGCTGAACGTCGCCGCCGGTACCTTCTACCTGCGGTAAACGGCTCAGCGCCTGATCGATAGCGGTGCGTAACTGGCCAGCATTAATGCCAGCGGACGTTAATAAAGGACGTACCGATCCCCCTTCCTGATTCAGCAAGGCGCTCATTAAATGAAGAGGTTCGATAAACTGGTTGTCGTGCCCCAGTGCGAGGGACTGGGCATCGGCGAGAGCAAGCTGGAATTTATTAGTAAGACGATCCAGACGCATAACTCCTCCCATAACAGGTCAAATTTGCTACTGGAGATTAAATGAGGTCATCCCTCAATTATTCAAGGTTAATGACCTGAATTATGTGAAAAGAAAACGGCACGTACCGGATCGTCTTGATTCTTTAGGTTATATCAGCCAAATGAAACTTGCCATACGCCCCGTGGTCTTGTCGCGACGATAGGAGAAAAAATCACCCTTTTCGGTGAATGTGCAGCGATCGCCGCCGAAGATCTGCGTCACGCCAACGTTATTCAGACGCTGACGGGCGAGCTGGTAAATATCGGCCAGATATTTATCCCCCGAAGGCAGGAAGGCTTCAACCGCTTGCGGATCTTTTTCCATAAAGGCTTCGCGAACCTCTGGCCCCACTTCGAAAGCGCGAGGACCAATGGCCGGGCCAAGCCAGGCCATAATATTGGCGGGCTCATCGTTAAAGCAGGCGACTGTTTCTTCGAGCACGCCTTCACACAGACCACGCCATCCCGCGTGTGCTGCTGCCACCTCGGTACCTGCACGGTTACAGAACAGAACCGGCAGACAATCGGCGGTCATCACGGCACAAACGGTTCCCGGAGTATTACTGTAAGAGGCATCAGCGCATTTAGAAGCATAGGGTTCTCCCGTCAACTTCAGCACTGCGTTACCATGAACCTGTTCCAGCCAGACCGGTTTCGACGGCAAGTTCCCCGCAGCAAACAGACGTCGGCGGTTCTCTTCAACATGTTCCAGGTTGTCGCCACAGTGCGCACCGAGGTTCAAAGACTCCCACGCGCCCTGGCTAACACCGCCAATACGGGTTGAACTGCAGGCGGCCACGCCTGCAGGCAATGGCCACTCCGGGACAATCAGTTTGGTCATAACCAGTCCACTTGATCCTTATGTTCTTCGAAATCAGCACGCATGGCGTCGATAAGATCCACCATATCCTGCGGGATAGGCGCATGCCACTCCATCTGAATACCGGTGATAGGGTGGTAAAGACGCAGCATAGTCGCGTGCAGCGCCTGGCGATCGAATTTACGCAATACGCTGATGAACTCATCCGATGCGCCTTTAGGTGGACGCGGACGACCACCGTATACCTGATCCCCGACCAGCGGATGGGTAATGTGGGCCATATGCACGCGGATCTGGTGAGTACGTCCGGTTTCCAGACGCAGACGCAGGCGCGTATGAATACGGAAGTGCTCCATAATGCGATAGTGCGTCACCGCCGGTTTACCCATCGGATGCACCGACATATGGGTACGTTTGGTTGGGTGACGGCTGATTGGCTCTTCCACCGTTCCGCCAGAGGTCATATGCCCAATGGCTACCGCTTCATACTCGCGGGTGATTTCGCGCAGCTGCAGCGATTCCACCAGACGGGTCTGAGCTGGAACGGTCTTCGCCACCACCATCAAACCGGTGGTGTCTTTATCCAGACGGTGCACGATGCCCGCGCGCGGGACATCCGCGATCGGCGGATAATAATGGAGAAGTGCGTTAAGTACCGTACCGTCAGGGTTCCCCGCGCCCGGATGAACAACCAGGTCGCGCGGCTTGTTGATCACCAGAATGTCATCATCTTCATAGACGATGTCCAGTGGGATATCCTGCGGCTCGAAGCGGATTTCCTCTTCAATTTCAGCATTGATGGCGACAGCTTCCCCACCTAACACTTTCTCTTTTGGTTTGTCCCAGATCTTGCCGTTTACCAGCACGCGCTGGTCAAGGATCCATTCTTTTATGCGTGAACGCGAATAATCAGGGAACAATTCGGCCAAAGCCTGATCTAAGCGTTGACCGAGCTGATTTTCGGAGACTGTTGCGGTGAGTTCTACTCGTTGTGCCATAAACTGCTTCTTCGTTTAACGTTGGGTTTTACGGCTTTGCCGTTTAATATAGTGTGCTATTGTAGCTGGTCTTAATCGGGAGCAGGAACAGAGTTTCTCCCGGACAAACATTTGAGGAAAGTCAAAACGTCATGACGCGCATGAAATATCTGGTGGCAGCGGCCACGTTGAGCCTGGCTTTGGTGGGCTGCTCCGGTTCAAATGAACAGGTCCCTGACAATCCGCCGAATGAAATCTATGCGACTGCACAACAAAAGTTGCAGGACGGTAACTGGAAACAGGCGATAACGCAACTGGAAGCGTTGGATAATCGCTATCCATTTGGTCCATATTCGCAGCAGGTACAGTTAGATCTCATCTACGCATACTATAAAAATGCCGATCTGCCGCTGGCTCAGGCAACCATCGATCGTTTCATGCGTCTGAACCCGACTCATCCTAACATCGACTATGTGATGTACATGCGCGGCCTCACCAACATGGCGCTGGACGACAGTGCGCTGCAAGGCTTCTTCGGCGTGGATCGTTCCGACCGTGACCCGCAGCATGCGCGTGATGCCTTCAATGACTTCTCCAAGCTGGTGCGCGGCTATCCGAACAGTCAGTACGTGACCGACGCGACCAAACGTCTGGTGTTCCTGAAAGATCGTCTGGCGAAATATGAATACTCCGTAGCGGAATACTATACCCGTCGTGGCGCATGGGTTGCCGTGGTTAACCGCGTAGAAGGTATGCTGCGTGATTATCCGGATACTCAGGCAACGCGCGACGGCCTGAAGCTGATGGAAAATGCTTACCGTCAGATGCAGATGACCGCTCAGGCTGAAAAAGTGGCGAAAATCATCGCTGCGAACAGCAGCAACACCTGATATTGCCTCAATGCAAAACGGCAGCCCGAAGGCTGCCGTTTTTTTATTCATTTTACCGCGTCGCTGAAGCGCTTAAGCCTCAACACATCCAGTCAACTATGGCCCCAATTTTTGCCTTCGACAAGGTAAATCTCACCTCTTCCTGCCCTGCCTCACAAAAAAGATTCCCTGACAAAAACCGACAAAATAACGTGATATAAATCACACATTTTGACATTAGGTCGGGTATGCTGGAATCACCAAGACGGAAAGACAAGAGGTAAAATTTATGACAATGAACATTACCAGTAAACAAATGGAAATTACTCCGGCAATCCGCCAGCACGTCGCAGACCGTCTCGCCAAACTGGATAAATGGCAAACTCATTTGATTAATCCACATATCATCCTGTCCAAGGAGCCGCAGGGTTTCATCGCTGACGCAACTATCAATACTCCAAACGGCCATCTGGTCGCCAGCGCAAAACACGAGGATATGTACACAGCAATTAACGATTTGATCAACAAGCTGGAACGGCAGCTCAATAAAGTGCAACACAAAGGTGAAGCCCGTCGCGCCGCAACATCGGTGAAAGACGCCAGCTTCGCGGAAGAAGTTGAAGAAGAGTAATCCTTTAAATTGAGTGTACCGCCAACGCGCCTTCGGGCGCGTTTTTTGTTTTTTATTGACAGGGTGAAAACAGTACGGGTACTTTAACGGTATCAATCACAGGATGACTTTATGAAACTTACGCCGTTCTTCTTCGCATTCTTTTTTACCTTCCCCTGACTGGGAGGCGTTTCGTCGTGTGATAAAGAATGCGAAGACGAACAACAAGGCCTCCCACACCGGGGGGCCTTTTTTATTGATAACGATAAAATGAGACAGGCAACACTATGACACCGGAAAACCCGTTACTGGATCTGCGAGTAAAAATCAGCGCGCTGGATGAGAAACTGCTGGCGCTGCTGGCCGAACGCCGCGCGCTTGCCGTTGAAGTGGGCAAAGCCAAGCTGGACTCCCATCGCCCGGTACGCGATATCGACCGCGAGCGCGATCTGCTGGAACGTCTCATTCAGCTCGGCAAAGCGCATCACCTCGATGCCCACTACATTACCCGGTTGTTCCAGCTCATCATCGAAGACTCCGTTCTCACTCAGCAAGCGCTGCTCCAGCAGCATCTGAATAAAACCAATCCACACTCTGCGCGTATTGCCTTCCTCGGTCCGAAGGGATCTTATTCTCACCTGGCCGCACGTCAGTATGCCGCACGCCATTTCGAAGAATTTATTGAGAGCGGCTGCGCGAAGTTTGCCGACATTTTTAACCAGGTTGAGACCGGCCAGGCGGATTACGCCGTCGTACCGATTGAAAACACCAGCTCCGGCGCCATCAACGACGTCTACGATTTGCTGCAGCACACCAGCCTGTCGCTGGTTGGCGAGCTGACGATCCCAATCGATCACTGCGTGCTGGTCGCCGGCTCAACGGACCTGAGCAAGATCGAAACGGTTTACAGTCATCCACAGCCGTTCCAGCAGTGCAGCCAGTTCCTGAACCGCTATCCGAGCTGGAAAATTGAGTACACCGAAAGCACCTCGGCGGCGATGGAAAAAGTGGCGCAGGCTAACACCCCAACCGTCGCCGCGCTCGGCAGCGAAGCAGGCGGGGCGCTGTATGGTTTACAGGTGCTGGAACGCAACCTGGCGAACCAGACGCAAAATATCACCCGCTTCGTGGTGCTGGCACGCAAGGCAATCAATGTGTCAGACCAGGTGCCGGCCAAAACCACGCTGCTGATGGCGACCGGCCAACAGGCCGGGGCGCTGGTTGAAGCCCTGCTGGTGCTGCGTAACCACAACCTGATCATGACCAGGCTGGAATCACGCCCAATCCACGGTAACCCGTGGGAAGAGATGTTCTACCTCGATATCCAGGCCAACCTGGAATCTGCTTCCATGCAGAAGGCCCTGCGCGAACTGGGCGAGATCACGCGTTCCATGAAGGTGCTGGGCTGCTATCCGAGCGAAAACGTGGTCCCGGTTGACCCGGCTTAACGTTCGATGAACCGGCTTTTCTTCATCCCTGCCACGTTCACCGGCAGGGTGAAGATGGCGCCGGAGAGCGGATACTTCGCCACCTCGTCCGCATCCATATTTTCCCGCGTGGTGGTAATAAACAGCGTTTTCATGTCATCGCCCCCAAAGCAGACCATCGTCGGGCAACGCACCGGCATGCGGTATTCTTCCAGCTGCTCCCCTTGCGGAGAAAAACGCGCAATACGCCAGCCGCCAAACAGCGCGCTCCAGTAGCAGCCTTCCACATCCATGGCCGCGCCGTCCGGTATCCCTTCGCCCTCTTTAAACTGACGAAACACCTCGCGCCTGCCGGGTTCGCCCTTCTCATCAAGCTGCGTTCGGTAAATAACGCCGTTTGGCGTATCTGAAGTAAACATCCATTGATTATCAGGGCTAAACGCTAAGCCGTTGTGGCCGTGAATATCACACTGGATCACTTTCGGCGTCAGGTCGTTGTCGATGCGCATCAGCAGGGCACCGTTATAATCTCCCGGCCCCCAAAACGTGCCCGCGTAGAATCGTCCCAGAGAATCGGTGCCGCCGTCGTTAAAGCGTGCGAGCTGCGGGTTAGAGGGGTTATCGCACACCTTGCGGCGCAGCAGGCCGTGTTTATCGGTCAGCCAGATACCCGTTCGCATCGCAACGATAAAACCACCCTGCTCGCGCAGCGCGAAACAGCCCACCTCCTCATGGAAAGAGAGTACGGTGTGTTCTGCCGTCGGCAGATGGTAGCGGTGGATCTCCCCTTCCAGAATATCGGCCCAGTAGAGCGCGCGCTCTTCTGCGCTCCACGTCGGGCACTCAGGCAGATGCCCGGTGTAATTCAACAGCAGCTGCGGTTCGGCCATGACAGTTCCCCAAAATAAAAAAAGCCAGCATTGCTGGCTTTCAGTATATACATCATCGCATTACTGGCGACTGTCATTTGCCTGGCGCAACAGCGTCCGGCTCTCACTCTGGAAACGCTGCGCGTAATCGCCAAACCAGTGCTCAACCTTGCGGAAACTGTCGATAAACGCCTGCTTGTCTCCGTGCTCCAGCAGCGTAATGGCTTCGCCAAAGCGCTGATAGTAGCGCTTGATGAGCGCCAGGTTGTTCTCGGAGGACATAATAATGTCCGCGTAAAGCTGCGGATCCTGAGCAAACAGGCGCCCGACCATCGCCAGCTCCAGACGATAGATAGGTGAAGAGAGCGCCAGCAGCTGTTCAAGCTGCACGTTCTCTTCCGCCAGATGCAGACCGTAGGCAAACGTCGCAAAGTGGCGCAGCGCCTGAATGAACGCCATGTTCTGATCGTGCTCGACCGCGCTGATGCGGTGCAGTCGCGCGCCCCATACCTGAATCTGTTCCAGGAACCACTGATAGGCTTCCGGCTGACGACCGTCGCAGTAAACCACCACCTGCTTAGCCAGGCTGCCGCTGTCCGGGCCAAACATCGGGTGCAGACCCAGTACCGGGCCCGTATGCGCAGCCAGCATCGCCTGTAGAGGACCATTTTTGACGGAGGCCAGATCCACCAGGATGCAATCTTTCGGTAAAGCAGGAAGCTTTCCGATGATCTGCTCCGTCACGTGGATCGGCACGCTGACGATAACCATCCCGGCATCTTTCATGAGTTCCGGAGCATGCGCCCAGTCCCCTTTTTCCAGAATGCGCACCTGATAGCCCGAAAGCGTCAGCATTTTTTCAAACAGACGCCCCATCTGTCCTGCCCCGCCGACAATCACCACCGGCCTCAGGGACGGACAGAGGGTTTTGAAGCCCTTGTCGTTTTCGCTGGAATAGGATTCCCGCATCACGCGACGCAGAACATCTTCAATTAAATCCGGCGAAACGCCCAGCGCCTGGGCCTCTTTGCGACGAGAGGCCAGCATTGAGGCTTCGCGCTCCGGGACGTAAATCGGCAGGCCGTATTTGCTTTTCACCTCACCGACTTCGGCAACCAGCGCCATGCGGCGCGCCAGCAGGTCCAGCAGCGCCTTATCCACTTCATCAATTTGATCGCGCAGTGCGGTCAATTCAGCAACCATAACTAACCTCTTAAGCCAGACGCGTCGCCAGCTGGCCTTTCAAATCTTTGTGGATCTCACGCAGCAGCGCATCGGTGGTTTCCCAGCTGATGCAGGCATCCGTCACGGAGACGCCGTGCTTCATTGCGCTACGCGGTTGTTCAGATGATTGATTGCCTTCATGAATATTGCTCTCAATCATCAGACCGATAATCGAACGGTTGCCATCTTTGATCTGTGCGACCACGGATTCCGCAACCGCAGGCTGGCGACGGTAATCTTTATTTGAATTACCATGACTGCAATCTACCATCAGTGCCGGGCGCAGTCCCGCCTGCTCCATCTCTTTTTCACACTGCGCCACGTCCGCCGGGCTGTAGTTAGGTGCTTTCCCGCCGCGCAGGATCACATGGCCGTCCGGGTTACCCTGCGTTTGCAGGAGGCAGACCTGACCCGCCTGGTTGATACCGACGAAACGGTGCGGCATCGCAGCAGCGCGCATGGCGTTGATCGCCGTCGCCAGGCTGCCATCGGTACCGTTTTTAAAGCCAACCGGCATTGACAGGCCAGACGCCATCTCGCGGTGGGTTTGCGATTCCGTGGTACGCGCGCCAATCGCCGACCAGCTGAACAGATCGCCCAGGTACTGCGGGCTGTTCGGGTCCAGCGCTTCGGTTGCCAGCGGCAGCCCCATGCTGACCAGCTCCACCAGCAGGCGACGCGCAATCTTCAGGCCTGCTTCCACATCAAACGAGCCATCCATGTGCGGATCGTTAATCAACCCTTTCCAGCCGACGGTCGTACGTGGCTTCTCAAAATAGACGCGCATCACCAGATAGAGGCTATCGCTGACCTCCTCCGCTAACGCTTTAAATCGACGAGCATATTCAATGGCGGTTTCAGGATCGTGAATGGAGCAAGGACCGCATACCACCAGCAGGCGCGGATCGCGGCCGGCGATAATGTCAGAAATGGTCTGGCGAGAGTGCTCGATCTGAGCCTCCTGCGCGACGCTCAGCGGAAATTCCGCTTTCAGTTGATCCGGAGTGATTAACACCTGTTCGTCAGTGATATGTACGTTGTTCAGCGCGTCTTTTTGCATGATGGCGATCCTGTAAAGCTCGTTTGCGATAGTTGTATTCCTCAATGAGGTGAAACCACGATACCATAAAAAGTAAACATTTCAATCCAAAATACGTACACATTACTTTACACATGCCAATTTATTGCAAAAATCAGCCGATAAAAACGTAAACTTTAAATTACAGACAGGTTTTCTTTAGCCAGGCTATGCTGAAGAAAAAAGGAGAATGGCTATGCGTTCAATTGCTCTCGCGCTGTTGTCGCTGTTTTTAACGGGCTGTCAGATCAATCCTTACACCTTCCAGCCCGACTGGACCAGCCCATCCTGGTTTGATGCAGGTAAAGAAGACGCCATGAATGGCCTGCCGGTTAAAGATAACCAGGCCCTGGCCGATAGTTTTAACGACACACACGTTGATCGTAGTGAATATCTTCGCGGCTATGCTGATGGTCAGAAGAAAATCTGCGAAGAAGGGTTTATTCACGCCTGGGGATTAGCAGGCAAATCTTTCCCTGCCAGTTGCGATACAGCCGAAAACGCGGCAAAACTGCGTGCGTCATGGCAGCAAGGGATGGATGAAAGTATGCGCTCCAGCAGACTGAATTAATCTATTTTTATCCACCGGAAAATAAACAACTGTAGGATTTAGCTTAGGTCGGCCTCATGCTATTTCTGACATAATGACGGCCCTGATAAACAATGGTATTCTGCCCGCAACTCTTAAGGACATCTATTTCCAGAGCGATGTGGCGGATTCTGGTGAGAAATTTATTCTTGATCTCTTTTTTCCGACTCACTCTGGTGATAATGCTGTTCCTTATGGTGGGCCCTGCGGCGGCAGGCACGCTTACGGAAACGGATAAATCGGTACGCTCGATTGTCTCAGGCATCGTGAGCTATACGCGATGGCCGTCACTTTCCGGTCAGCCTAAACTCTGCGTCTACGCCACGTCGCACTATACGCACGCCCTCAGCGGCGATGAGGGGCATAGCGAGTTACCTTATACTCCCGTTATTGTACGTAACGATCAGGAAGCCCTGGCCGCGACGTGCGATGCGATCTATTTCGGGTCTGAATCACCGGCAAAACAACTTGAATTAATAAGTCAATATCAGGGCAGAGCGTTGCTATTAATCTCAGAGCAAAATCCGGAATGTGTAATTGGCAGTGCCTTTTGCCTGATAATCGATCGCGGCCAGGTACGGTTCGCCGTCAATCTGGATGCATTGACGCGCAGTGGCGTAAGAGTCAATCCGGATGTATTAATGCTTGCACGGAATAAGCAGCATGGATAAAGATTTCACTTCAACGCCACGTCCGACGTTTAAAAGAACGTTGAGGCGAAACAGCATGATAAGCGTCATCATCACGATGACGTTAATATGGCTGCTGCTCTGTTTTGCTTCCGTCGTGACGTTAAAACAATACGCGCAAAAGAATCTCGAATTAACTGGCGCAACAATGAGCCACAGCCTGGAAGCCTCGCTGGTGTTCAACGACTCGCTAGCGGCCAACGAAACGCTGGCTGCGCTGGGCAAACAGGGGCAGTTTGCCGTGGCCGAGGTTATTAACGCGCATAAAAAGCGGTTTGCCTACTGGTCCTGGAACCCGGAGGACAACAACGACACGCTGGGCGCACTGGTCAGCCGCTGGCTTTTCCCCGTACCGGTTGCGCAGCCCATCATGCATAACGGCGCAACGATCGGCGAAATTCGCCTGACCGCGCGTGACAGTCTGATCGGCCATTTCATCTGGATGTCGTTTGCCGTTCTGACCGGCTGTATTCTCTTTGCAACCGTCGTCGCGCTCACCATTACCCAGTCTTTGCACCATGGGATGGTCACAGCCCTGCAAAACATCACCGACGTGGTGCATGACGTTCGCACTAACCGCAACTTCTCCCGCCGGGTGAAAGACGGCCGTATTGAAGAGTTTCACCAGTTTGGTGAGGACTTCAACAGCCTTCTGGATGAGATGGAGGAGTGGCAACTGAAGCTTCAGGCGAAAAATGCCCAGCTGCTGCGTACCGCCATGCACGACCCGCTCACCGGTCTTGCCAACCGCGCGGCGTTTCGTAACAGCATTGCGGCCTTAATGAACGACCCTTCTGCCAAAACAAACTCGGCCCTGCTCTTCCTCGACGGTGATAATTTCAAGTTTATTAACGACACCTGGGGACACGCGGCAGGTGACTGCGTGCTGATAGAAGTCGCCAGCAGGATGATGGAGTTTGGCGACAAACGTCACCAGGCGTACCGCCTTGGCGGTGACGAATTCGCCATGGTGCTGTACGGCGTACATTCTGAGCTTGAGGTTCAACACATTTGTGCTGCGCTATCGCAGCAGTTTATCCGTCCGTTTGATCTTCATAACGGACAAAAAGCATCGATGTCACTCAGCATTGGCTTTGCTCTGGCGTGGGAAAATGCTTCCGTGGAAGCATTACTGGAGAGGGCTGACCGCAACATGTATCAGGTGAAAAACCAGCGTACGAAAACAACAAGTTAGAAAGGATACACTATGTTAAAACGTTACTTCGCGCCGATAGTTCTGGCCTCACTGGTTCTGGCAGGCTGTCAGTCGCCCCCGGAAGGCAAATTCACTCCTGAGCAAATTTCGGCGATGAAGTCTTACGGTTTTAACGAACTGAACGGTGACTGGTCACTTGGCATGTCGGACACCATCCTGTTTGATAAAAATGACGCCAGACTGCGTCCGGAAAGTGAAACGCAGATCCAGTCCATGGCCTCTCGCCTGGCGGAAACCGGCCTGAACCACGCGCGAATGGACGGTCACACGGATAACTACGGTGAAGAAAGCTACAACGAAGCGCTGTCGTTAAAACGCGCCAATGCCGTGGCCGATGCCTGGGCGAAGGGGGCAAATATCCCGCGCAGCAATCTCACCACGCGGGGGTTAGGTCAAAAATATCCGGTTGCGAGCAACAGTACCCCGCAAGGGCGCGCTGAAAACCGCCGCGTCGCAGTGGTGATCAGCACGCCATAGGGTTATTTAGCGGATGATTCGGCGAGCGTCACCCTGGTTGCCGCTCGCCAGCGCAGCCAGTCCACCAGAACAAACAGCGCCAGACTCACGCCCATAACCGGCAAGGCCAGCCCCAGCAGTATGCTGATTATCACCGTAATGCCTCTTCCCCATCCTGACAGCGCCAGCCAGCTCTGACAAAGCGTCTGCACCGGATCCACGGCCGACTGTGCCGGACGACGCATCCACCACATCCGGTAACCCCAGACGATGAGCACGCACAGGGCGAGGCCGAACGCCACCAGCAGCAGCTGATTCACCAGCCCGAATAAGATCCCCATATGGAAATCCACGCCCCAGCGGGTCAGTTTTGCCATTAACGGGAAATCCTCGAATCGGGTTCTGTCCACGACCTGCATCGTAGAAGGATCAACCGCAACGGCGTCCACCTGGGTCGGCCAGCTGCGATCGATTTCCGTCACGGTCCAGGCGCTATCCGCCGTTTTCGCCGGGCGGATCTCCAGCCTGTTGGCATCAATTCCCGCGCTACGGGCCGCGCTTAATACTCCGTCAAACTGCGTCAGATCCATCGCCATTTCCGGCATCATCATTCCGCCGTGATGGCCCCGGTGTTCGGCATGCTCATCCACGATCTCCTGTTGACCGGAAAGCGTCGTGTTCACCTGCGGGGTAAGCCAGTTCATCTCTGCCCGCAGCTTATCAACGTTCCCGCCAGCCCACTGGGACCAGGTCAGGCCGGTTGCTGAGAACAACAGCATTCCGCCCAGCAGACTCCAGCCCAGCGTCACGTGCATCCGACGACGATTCTGGAAGAGATTATTGATCCGCCGTTTGGGTCGGGTATAAAACCACAGGACAGCACCGCCCAGCGCGGCAACCCACATCCAGGAGGCGGCAAGCTCGCTGTAGAGCCGCCCCACGTCGCCCAGCATCAGAGAGGTATGCAGATAATCAATAGTCTGACGCAGCGGTAAAATCCCGCTGGTGCCGTATACCGTCATATCTCCCAGCACCGCCAGGCTTACCGGATCAATAAAAATAGCCCGGTTCTCCGATGGGCCAAGCGTCGGATCGGCAAACATCACGCGGGTGGTTTCGCCTTCAGCCAGCCCCGGACGCACGGCGTGCAAATGCAAATCTGAGCCAACGGTTTTTTCCGCCACGGCAATTTGCTCCGCCAGCGGCTGCAACTCGCCTACGGAATTCGTGTGGAGCGCGTGCCGGTAGAGCGCATTCTCCAGCTGCGGGGTCGCCACATACAGCGTACCGGTCAGCGCGGCAAAGAAGATAAACGGACCAACAAAAAGCCCGACGTAGAAATGGAGGCGACGCAGCAGGTTTCCCCATGCCGCGCGCGGAGTGCAGGTAGTCATACTTTTCCTTTTTAAGGCAAAAAGTTATCGATTTAGTTTTAAAGGGAAAAAGCAGACTGCCGCGGCGGCGCGCGGGTATCAGGGTAAAGCCAGGGGAAAAAGTGCCAGTGGCTAACCGCCTGGCGCGGCGGCTTAATGCGAAGCCTCTGTAATACCGCGCTGAGCAGGACGATCAGCGCCAGCATCACGCCAGGGACATGCGCTAACAGCACGCAGTAGCCGCACGCTTCCGCATGGTCGACAGGCATCGTATGCGGCATATCGCCCTGATGCTCGTCCATCGACATCATGCTCATGTCATGATGCATGCCCGGCATCGCGCTCATGGGATCTTTCTGCAAGGAGACGGAGATAAGCGGCGCCACCACGATCAGCAGGATCGCAAACAGCGCGGTCAATGCCGCTGCGCGTTTCCGGCCAGGCTGATGCAGTACGTTATCCACTTCTCCTCCTTTCAAGAGGCAAGCATTGTAAATGATTTATGACAAAAGGGTTAACGTGAGAAATGCGCAGGGATAAAAAAAGGGCCAGCCTTTCGGCCAGCCCTTTCTAACAGGATGTCGCTTAAGCGAATCTTAGTTCAGACGCTCTTTAATACGAGCAGACTTACCAGTACGCTCACGCAGGTAGTACAGTTTAGCTTTACGTACAGCACCACGACGTTTAACAGCAATGCTGTCAACTACCGGAGAGTGAGTCTGGAAGACACGCTCAACGCCTTCGCCGTTGGAAATTTTACGAACAGTGAATGCAGAGTGCAGACCGCGGTTACGAATAGCGATAACCACGCCCTCGAATGCCTGCAGACGTTTTTTGGAACCTTCAACAACCCATACTTTCACTTCCACGGTGTCACCTGGACGGAAGGAAGGTACGTCCTGCTTCATCTGCTCTTGTTCAAGTTGCTTAATAATGTTGCTCATAATTTAATCTCTTATCCTGGGTAAACTGATATTCGGGAGCGTATTACGCATTCCCATCATGTTCATGCTGCTGGTGCACGTGTTCAGTTTTGAACTCGGCCAGCAACTTTGCTTGCTCTTCAGTCAGAGCCAGGTTTTCCAGAAGTTCAGGTCTTCTAAGCCAGGTTCGGCCCAGCGACTGCTTCAAACGCCAGCGACGTATCTCGGCATGGTTTCCAGACAGTAACACTGCCGGTACTTCCATCCCTTCTAACACTTCAGGACGAGTATAGTGTGGACAGTCCAGCAACCCATCGGCAAAGGAATCTTCCGTTGCCGAAGCTTCATGGCCCAGAACTCCCGGAATGAACCGGGCGACGGAGTCAATCAGCGTCATTGCGGGTAACTCACCACCGCTGAGAACGTAATCGCCGATAGACCATTCTTCGTCAATCTCGGTTTGAATTACGCGCTCATCTATCCCTTCGTAGCGCCCACAGACCAGAATCAGCTTTTGATTCGTCGCCAGTTCGCTCACGCCCGCTTGATCAAGCTTGCGTCCCTGAGGTGACAGATAAATCACCTTTGCGCCTTCACCTGCCGCGGCTTTTGCTGTGTGAATGGCGTCCCGTAAGGGTTGCACCATCATTAGCATCCCCGGTCCGCCGCCGTAAGGACGATCGTCCACGGTACGGTGCCGGTCATGAGTAAAGTCACGAGGACTCCAGCTCTGGATGCTCAGCAGGCCATTCTTTACTGCCCGGCCAGTTACCCCGTAATCGGTAATCGCGCGGAACATTTCAGGAAACAGGCTAATTATGCCAATCCACATAGCGCCGTCTTTTACCGTTTATCCGGAGAATTTAAAAACCAGGATCCCAATCTACTTCAATGGTTTGAGTAGTGAGATCGACTTTCTTGATAACCTGTCCATCGAGGAACGGAACCAACCGCTCCTTGATGCCAAATGCATCTTTCAGGTTTGCCTTAATGACGAGAACGTCATTTGACCCGGTTTCCATCATATCGATGACTTTCCCCAGGCTGTAGCCTTCGGTAGTGACTACCTGGCAACCCATAAGGTCTTTCCAGTAGTAGTCGCCCTCTTCCAGCTGTGGCAACTGCGACGAATCCACGACAATTTCACAATTAGTCAGCGCATTCGCGGCATCACGATCGTCAACGCCTTTCAGCTTGATGATGATGTCCTGATTGTGGTGACGCCAGCTTTCCAGCTCGACCTCTTCCCACTTACCGCCTTTCTGGATAAACCAGGGCTGGTAATCAAAAATGCTATCAGCGTCTTCAGTGGAGGAAAACACTCTGAGCCAACCACGGATACCGTAGCAAGAACCCATTTTTCCCAATACGATCGGTTCAACAGGTGCTTTATTGCTCATCATGACCACCGTGACAGATTAAGCTGCTTTATTTGCTGCTTTGATCAGCGTAGCAACGCGATCGGAAACAGTAGCGCCCTGGCCAACCCAGTGAGCGATACGATCCAGATCCAGACGAGTTTCTTCTTCTGCGCCAGCGGCCAGTGGGTTGAAGAAACCAACGCGCTCGATGAAGCGACCGTTGCGTGCATTACGGCTGTCAGTTACAACAACCTGGTAGAACGGACGCTTTTTAGCGCCGTGACGAGCTAAACGAATAGTTACCATAACATCCTCTTGTGTGAATAAAACAACCGGGCCCCATCGAGGAACGGAGCCCGGGTGTCATATTAAAAGCCCGAAAATTTTACTCATTTTCGGGCAAAAAGCAATCTCAAAAGCGATTAACGCCCTGGAAAACCGGGTGGCATCATGCCTTTCATGCCGCGCATCATCTTCGCCATGCCGCCTTTCTTCATTTTCTTCATCATTCGCTGCATGTCGTCGAACTGTTTAAGAAGGCGGTTAACGTCCTGCACCTGCATGCCGCAACCGGCTGCGATACGGCGTTTACGGGAACCTTTGATGATATCCGGGTTAGCGCGCTCTTTGAGGGTCATCGAGTTGATGATCGCCTCCATACGCACCAGCACCTTGTCATCCATCTGCGCTTTCACGTTGTCAGGGATCTGGCCCATGCCCGGCAGTTTGCCCATCAGGCTGGCCATGCCGCCCATGTTTTTCATCTGACGCAGCTGCTCAAGGAAATCGGTGAGATCGAAACCGTCGCCTTTTTTCAGCTTGCTGGCAAGCTTCTCGGCCTGCGCGCGGTCAACCTTGCTCTCGATATCTTCGATCAGCGACAGCACGTCGCCCATGCCGAGGATACGGGAGGCAATACGATCCGGGTGGAACGGCTCGAGCGCTTCAGTTTTCTCGCCCACGCCGAGGAATTTAATCGGCTTACCGGTGATGTGACGAATGGAGAGCGCCGCACCGCCGCGGGCGTCACCGTCCACTTTGGTCAGCACCACGCCGGTTAGCGGCAGCGCTTCGTTAAACGCTTTCGCGGTATTCGCCGCATCCTGACCGGTCATGGCATCGACAACGAACAGGGTCTCTACCGGGTTGATAGAGGCATGTACCTGCTTGATCTCGTCCATCATCGCTTCGTCAACGTGTAGACGACCGGCGGTATCCACCAGCAGCACGTCGTAGAATTTCAGCTTCGCTTCTTTCAGCGCCGCGTTAACGATGTCGACAGGCTTCTGCGCCACGTCGGACGGGAAGAAATCTACGCCGACCTGTTCGGCCAGGGTTTCCAGCTGTTTGATCGCTGCCGGGCGATAGACGTCCGCAGAAACCACCAGCACTTTCTTCTTGTGCTTTTCACGCAGGAATTTACCCAGCTTACCGACGCTGGTCGTTTTACCCGCACCCTGCAGGCCCGCCATCAGCACCACGGCCGGCGGCTGAGCCGCCAGGTTAAGCACCTGGTTCTCTTCGCCCATCGCCGAAACCAGTTCATTACGAACGATTTTGACGAACTCCTGACCTGGGGTCAGGCTCTTGTTAACTTCATGACCAACCGCTTTCTCTTTTACGCGGTTGATAAAATCACGAACAACCGGCAACGCGACGTCTGCTTCCAGCAGCGCCATGCGCACTTCGCGCAGCGTTTCCTTGATGTTCTCTTCAGTAAGGCGTCCGCGGCCGCTGATGTTGCGCAGCGTGCGCGACAAACGATCGGTTAAATTATCAAACATTGTCTCTCGCCTGAGTAGAAACGTTGGGCCGCCATGGGCGACACATACACAGAATTTTGCCGGAGTATAACATGAAGGCGCCTTTGTTGTTATGCAACGGTTGGAGCAGGCGTCACGTAACGTTATACTGCTTCTCTTTCTTATTAAGACAACTGTCGATGCCTATATGCCTGTTTTCGCACTGATCGCCCTTGTTGCCTACTCTGTCAGCCTCGCGCTGATCGTTCCCGGACTGCTGCAAAAAAACAGCGGCTGGCGGCGCATGGCTATTCTTTCCGCGGTGATCGCACTGATCAGCCACGCGTTTGCGCTGGAATCACGCATCATTCCCGGCGACGGCAGCGTGCAAAACCTGAGCGTCCTCAACGTCGGCTCGCTGGTCAGCCTGATGATCTGCACGGTAATGACCATAGTCGCGTCTAAAAATCGCGGCTGGCTGCTGCTGCCGATTGTCTATACCTTCGCGCTGATCAATCTGGCCCTCGCCACCTTTATGCCTAATGAATTCATTACGCATCTGGAGGCGACGCCGGGGATGCTGGTGCATATCGGCCTGTCGCTCTTTGCCTACGCGACGCTGATCATCGCCGCGCTTTACGCCATGCAGCTCGCCTGGATTGACTACCAGCTGAAAAACAAAAAGCTGGCGTTTAACCATGAGATGCCGCCGCTGATGGTCATTGAGCGTAAGATGTTCCACATCACCCAGGTGGGCGTGGTGCTGCTGACGCTGACGCTTTGCACGGGCCTGTTTTACATGAAGAACCTGTTCAGCGTGGAGAATATCGATAAAGCGGTGCTCTCCATCATCGCGTGGTTTGTCTATATTGTCCTGTTATGGGGCCATTATCATGAAGGCTGGCGCGGTCGTCGCGTGGTCTGGTTCAACGTCGCGGGTGCGGGCATTCTCACCCTTGCCTATTTTGGCAGCCGCTTCATACAGCAATTTGCTGGCTAAGTAACAAAAGGAGTTCCCCCTGGAACACATTTCTACCACCACGCTGATCGTTATCCTGATCGTCATGGTGGTCATCTCCGCCTATTTCTCCGGCTCGGAAACCGGCATGATGACCTTAAACCGCTACCGGTTACGTCATCGTGCTAAACAGGGTAACCGTGCCGCTCGTCGCGTTGAAAAACTGCTTCGCAAGCCGGATCGCCTGATAAGCCTGGTGCTCATCGGCAACAACCTTGTCAACATTCTGGCCTCCGCACTCGGCACCATCGTTGGGATGCGCCTGTACGGCAACGCCGGGGTGGCGATTGCCACCGGCGTGCTGACGTTCGTGGTGCTGGTGTTTGCCGAAGTGCTGCCGAAAACCATCGCCGCGCTTTACCCGGAGAAAGTCGCCTACCCGAGCAGCTTCCTGCTGGCACCGCTGCAGATCCTGATGATGCCCCTGGTCTGGCTGCTGAACATGGTGACGCGCGTACTGATGCGGATGGTAGGAATCAAAGCCGATGTCACCATCAGCAGCGCGCTCAGCAAAGAGGAGCTGCGCACCATCGTGAATGAATCCCGCTCGCAGATCTCCCGGCGCAATCAGGACATGCTCCTGTCAGTGCTGGATCTGGAAAAGGTGAGCGTCAACGACATTATGGTGCCGCGTAACGAAATCGTCGGTATCGACATTAATGACGACTGGAAAGCCATCGTCCGCCAGCTGACGCACTCCCCGCACGGGCGCATTGTGCTCTATCGCGACTCGCTGGATGACGCCATCAGCATGCTGCGCGTGCGCGAAGCCTACCGTCTGATGACCGAGAAAAAAGAGTTCACCAAAGAGGTGATGCTGCGCGCCGCCGACGAGATTTACTACGTGCCTGAAGGAACCCCGCTCAGCACCCAGCTGGTGAAATTCCAGCGCAACAAGAAAAAAGTCGGCCTGGTAGTCAATGAGTACGGCGATATTCAGGGGCTGGTGACGGTCGAAGATATTCTGGAAGAGATTGTCGGGGACTTTACCACGTCAATGTCGCCTTCCCTCGCGGAAGAGGTTACCCCGCAAAACGACGGCTCGGTGCTGATTGACGGTAGCGCGAACATTCGTGAACTCAACAAAGCCTTTAACTGGCATTTACCGGAAGATGAGGCTCGTACGATTAACGGGATGATTCTGGAAGCGCTGGAAGAGATCCCGGCGGCGGGCACGCGGGTGCGCATTGAGCAGTACGATATTGATATCCTGGACGTGCAGGACAATATGATTAAGCAGGTGAAAGTCCTGCCCGTAAAACCCCTGCGCGAAAGTATCGCTGAGTAAGGCTGTAGGCCGGGTAAGGCGAAACCGCCACCCGGCACTACGAATGGCAAATTACGCTTTCGCTTTCGCCACGGTCACCATCGCAGCGCGAATGGTACGGCCGTTCAGGGTGTAACCTTTCTGCATCACGCCCAGCACTTTACCGGCTTCGACCTCTTCGGACTCCACCATTGCAATCGCCTGGTGGACGTTTGGATCCAGCGGTACGTTGGTATCGGCAATCACTTCCACGCCAAACTTACGCACTACGTCGAGCATGGATTTCAGCGTCAGTTCGATACCTTCGATCATCGCCGCGTTGTCCGGATTCGCTTTGTCAGCCACTTCCAGCGCGCGATCGAGGCTATCAATAACCGGCAGCAGTTCGTTGACGAATTTCTCCAGCGCAAATTTATGCGCCTTCTCAACGTCCTGCTCGGTACGACGACGCAGGTTTTCCATTTCCGCCTTGATGCGCAGAACACCATCGCGTTCGCGATTCTGTGCTTCTACCAGCTGGGCTTCCAGATTCGCAATTTTTTCATCGCGCGGGTCCACCTGCTCAGCAGATGCGTCTGGCTCTACAGCCTCAACTTCATCGTGCTGTTCCGTGATAATTTCTTCAGGGGCTTGCCCCTCAGGCGTTTTCTGTTCTTTACTACTCATGAATTTCTCCGCGTTTTTCTGCATTCATCTCGCTAACTTCGCTTATTATGGGGATCAGTTTCCGGGATTCAAGGGAACAAGACAGATTGTCATCATTCATCAGGCACAAGGACCTCCAGAAAATGAATAATCATTTCAGGTGTATTGGGATCGTCGGGCATCCGCGTCACCCTACCGCACTAACGACACATGAAATGTTGTATCGCTGGTTGTGTAGTAAAGGCTATGAAGTGATGGTCGAGCAGCAGATTGCGCAGGAGCTGCAGCTGAAGAGCGTCAAAACCGGCACGCTGGCGGAAATTGGTCAACAGGCCGATCTCGCCGTGGTGGTGGGCGGCGACGGCAACATGCTCGGCGCAGCCCGCACGCTGGCGCGTTATGACATTAAGGTCATCGGCATCAACCGTGGCAATCTCGGCTTTTTAACCGATCTCGACCCGGACAATGCGCAGCAGCAGCTGGCCGACGTGCTGGAAGGCCACTATATCAGTGAGAAACGCTTTTTACTGGAAGCGCAGGTGTGTCAGCAGGACTGCCAGAAGCGCATCAGCACCGCGATTAACGAGGTGGTTCTTCACCCCGGGAAAGTGGCGCACATGATTGAATTCGAAGTTTATATCGACGAAATCTTTGCTTTTTCCCAGCGTTCCGACGGGCTGATTATCTCCACTCCGACCGGCTCAACCGCCTACTCGCTTTCTGCCGGCGGCCCGATCCTGACGCCCTCGCTGGATGCCATTACCCTGGTGCCGATGTTCCCGCACACGCTCTCCGCCCGCCCGCTGGTTATCAACGGTGACAGCACGATACGTCTGCGCTTCTCGCACCGCCGTAACGACCTGGAGATCAGCTGCGACAGCCAGATAGCGCTGCCGATCCAGGAAGGTGAAGATGTCCTTATTCGTCGGTGTGATTATCATCTGAATCTGATTCACCCGAAAGATTACAGCTATTTCAACACATTAAGCTCGAAGCTTGGCTGGTCAAAAAAATTGTTCTGATTTTGCATCCAGTACTTTACTGTATAAAAAACCAGTTTATACTGTATGAAAACACAGTTATGGTTTTTCATACAGGAAAACAATTATGCTGGCACAACTGACCATCAGCAACTTTGCCATTGTTCGTGAGCTTGAGATCGATTTCCACAGCGGCATGACGGCGATCACCGGGGAAACCGGTGCAGGTAAATCCATTGCCATTGATGCCCTCGGCTTGTGCCTTGGTGGCCGCGCAGAGGGCGACATGGTGCGCATGGGCGCAAACCGTGCCGACCTGTGCGCCCGTTTCTCCCTGAAAGACACCCCTGCCGCCCAGCGCTGGCTGGAACAGAACCAGCTTGAAGATGGACGTGAGTGTTTACTTCGCCGCGTGATCAGCAGCGACGGTCGTTCACGTGGCTTTATCAACGGTACGGCGGTTCCGCTCTCCCAGCTTCGCGAACTCGGCCAGCTGCTTATCCAGATCCACGGTCAGCACGCGCACCAGCAACTCGTCAAACCTGAACAGCAGAAAGCGCTACTGGATGGCTATGCGGGTGAGTACGCGCTTACTCAGCTTATGGCGGAGCACTATCGCCAGTGGCATCAGAGCTGCCGTGAACTTGCCCAGCACCAGCAGCAAAGCCAGGAGCGCGCCGCGCGTGCGGAGCTGCTGGCGTACCAGCTTAAAGAGCTCAACGAATTCAACCCGCAGCCGGGTGAGTTTGAGCAAATCGACGAAGAGTACAAACGTCTGGCGAACAGCGGCCACCTGCTCTCAACCAGCCAGAATGCGCTCAACCTGCTGGCGGACGGCGAAGACGTGAACCTGCAAAGCCAGCTGTATAACGTCCGCCAGCTCATTACCGAACTGGTTGGCATGGACAGCAAGCTTTCTGGCGTCCTGGATATGCTGGAAGAAGCGGCCATTCAGATCTCCGAAGCCAGTGACGAACTGCGCCACTACTGTGAACGTCTGGATCTCGACCCGAACCGTCTGTTTGAGCTGGAGCAGCGCATTTCCCGTCAAATTTCACTGGCGCGCAAGCACCACGTCACGCCGGAAGAGCTGCCAGGATTCTATCAGTCTCTGCTGGAAGAACAGCAGCAGCTTGACGATCAGGCTGACTCGCAGGAAACCCTCTCTCTCGCGGTGAACCTGCATCATGAACAGGCGCTGGCGACAGCGCAAAAGCTGCATGAAATCCGTCAGCATTACGCCCAGGAGCTAAGCCAGCACATCACCGACAGCATGCACACGCTGGCGATGCCGCACGGTATCTTCACCATTGATGTCCGCTTTGAAGAGAACCACCTGACGGCAGAAGGTGCGGACCGCATCGAGTTCCGCGTCACCACCAACCCGGGGCAGCCGCTGCAGGCTATCTCCAAAGTGGCCTCCGGTGGTGAACTTTCGCGTATTGCGCTGGCGATTCAGGTGATTACCGCGCGTAAAATGGAAACCCCGGCGCTGATTTTCGATGAAGTGGATGTCGGCATCAGCGGCCCAACGGCGGCGGTGGTGGGCAAACTGCTGCGCCAGCTAGGCGAATCAACGCAGGTGATGTGTGTCACCCACCTGCCGCAGGTCGCGGGCTGTGGCCATCATCACTTTATCGTCAGCAAAGAAACCGACGGTGAAATGACCGAAACGCACATGAAGCCGCTGGATAAACGTGCGCGTCTGCAGGAGCTTGCTCGCCTGCTCGGCGGCAGCGAAGTCACCCGCAATACGCTCGCGAACGCGAAAGAACTGCTGGCGGCATAAACTTTTTCGGGATCTCAGGGTCATACAGAACAACAAAAACGCCGCCAGACCGGTTTCAAAGTGGGGCAAGGTCTATTATCATCGGCATATTACATATGAGCCGCGTTCTGCTCGGGCCCGAAAAGGAATCAAATCACTATGCGTTGTAAAATGCTGACCGCTGCCGCAGCGGTTCTTCTGATGTTGACCGCAGGCTGTTCCACTCTGGAGAAAGTGGTTTACCGTCCTGACATCAACCAGGGGAACTACCTTACCCCTAACGATGTGTCCAAAATCCGTGTGGGGATGACACAACAGCAGGTCGCTTATGCACTGGGAACCCCGATGATGTCCGATCCGTTCGGCACTAACACCTGGTTCTATGTATTCCGTCAGAAGCCGGGCCACGAAGATGCGACCCAGCAGACCCTGACGCTGACCTTCAGCAGCGCCGGTGTGTTGACCAACATCGACAACAAGCCTGCCCTGACCAAATAATCAGAAGTCAGAAATGCAAAAAGGTGCTCATTGAGCACCTTTTTTGTTTTTCTTTTATCCCCTCGCCCCTTTGGGGAGAGGGTCAGGGTGAGGGGAAAACACGCTACTTACCCGATTTCTCCGCGCGCTGACGTCGCAGCTCTTTCGGATCGGCAATCAGCGGACGATAAATCTCCACCCGGTCGCCCTCTTTCAGCACATCACCCAGCTTCACCGGACGGCTATAAATCCCGACCTTATTTTTCGCCAGGTCGATATCGCTGCGAAGTTCGAGGATGCCGGACGCGCGGATAGCCACCTCAACGGTTGCCCCCTCTTCCAGCGTCACGTGCTGCAGATACTGCTTCTCCGGTAGCGCATACACTACTTCTACAGCAATCTTATGCGACACTGTAAACCTCTTTGGCGCGGGTGGTGAACGCCTGAACCATATTCGAGGCCAGCTCTTTAAAGATGCGGCCAAACGCCAGCTCAATCAGCTTATTGGTAAATTCAAAGTCCAGCTGGAACTCTATGCGACAGGCGTCAGCGCTCAACGGCGTAAACTTCCAGCCCCCCATCAGGGTTTTAAACGGACCATCCACCAGATGCATCAAAATACTCTGATTGCTGGTCAGCGTATTGCGGGTGGTGAACGTCTTGCTGATCCCCGCTTTGGAGACATCCACCGCCGCAGTCATCTGCGTCGGGCCGGACTCCAGAACGCGGCTCCCGGTGCACCCCGGAATAAATTCTGGATAAGACTGAACGTCGTTCACTAACTGATACATTTGTTCCGCGCTGTAAGGCACGAGCGCAGTACGGCTAATCTGAGGCATAGCATTTCCCATGGTCACACAACGGACAAATAATAACATTTATCACCTGTTAAAAAAACGCTAAGCCTCATCTCGTGCTAAGATAGCGCGTTAGACCTCACAGGACGCAATGAGGTGACTTTTTGAAATCAGATTACCGACGGCTTTACGACACTTATGACGAAGAAAAAAGCACATAAACCAGGCTCGGCGACCATTGCGCTCAACAAGCGTGCTCGCCACGAGTATTTCATTGAAGAAGAATTCGAAGCTGGCCTTGCGTTGCAGGGCTGGGAAGTAAAATCGCTGCGCGCCGGGAAAGCCAACATCGGCGATAGCTACGTGATCCTGAAAGATGGCGAAGCCTTCCTGTTCGGCGCGAACTTTACGCCGCTGACCGTCGCCTCCTCACACTACGTGTGTGACCCAACGCGCACGCGTAAATTGCTGCTGAACAAGCGTGAGCTGGAATCCCTCTACGGACGCATCAACCGTGAAGGTTTCACCGTGGTAGCCCTGTCGCTGTACTGGAAAAACGCCTGGTGTAAAGTGAAAGTTGGCGTCGCAAAAGGTAAAAAACAGCACGACAAACGTACTGACCTGAAAGAGCGCGAGTGGCAACTTGATAAAGCGCGCATCATGAAAAACGCAGGACGTTGATTCTGCACACTTATTGTACTATTCAATAAGTTAGCGTTCCGGGCTGGTATCCAGGAAGTGAAATCTGGTATACTTAATTCAACACTATTGGGGCTGATTCTGGATTCGACGGGATTTGCGAAACCCAAGGTGCATGCCGAGGGGCGGTTTGCCTCGTTAAAAGCCGCAAAAAAATAGTCGCAAACGACGAAAACTACGCTTTAGCAGCTTAATAACCTGCTCTGAGCCCTCTCTCCCTAGCTTCCGCTCTTAAGACGGGGATCAAAGAGAGGTCAAACCCAAAAGAGATCGCGTGGAAGCCCTGCCTGGGGTTGAAGCGTTAAAACTAATCAGGCTAGTTCGTTAGTGGCGTGTCTGTCCGCAGCTGGCGTGCGAATGTAAAGACAAACTAAGCATGTAGTACCGAGGATGTAGAAATTTCGGACGCGGGTTCAACTCCCGCCAGCTCCACCAAATAAAACAAGGGGTTACGTGAAAACGTAGCCCCTTTTTCTTTTCCAGTGGCGGCAAAATGGCGACAGGCTTTTGGACTGGCGACAAAAAACCCGCTTTCAAAGCGGGTTCTTTTTTTAAAAATTCATGTGCCCTTGCCCATCCTTTCCCGGATGTGGGGGCGCAGAAGAAATCACATTAGGCTTAATGATATGCCTAACAAATGTTTCATGCGTGACAAAAGTACAACCGCAGTTGATATTTTGGCACTGGTTGTAACGTTCTTTGGTTGTTGCTGATACCTGAAAACTGCTTCTTGTATGGGCTGCTTGGCCGCACTCTGGACAATTCATCATTCCGGTTATCCCACCACTTTTGCCAAAATCACAACAATGATACATCATTATTCAATTTTGAGAACCGATTACTCCATTACGAGATCATCAATATTAACTTCAAGCTCCAGAGTCGTAGTGAAACCATTATCTGCACTGACACTATGCGTCAGCGTGGTAATGGTCCATTCGGCATCATCAATGGGCTGTTTAAACCCGCTAACCTTCACCGTCATTTCGGTATACAGATCAGCCCTTCCCTCTGCGAGCTGCAGTGAAAATGTTGCTACCCCGCGCTGCAGGCGCTCCCACTGCATCTTTGCCGCTCGCTCTGCATTGCTGCGGTTTGCATAAGTTCTGTTGAGTACCAGCACGTTTTCATCCGTTCCAACCAGGTAATCTCCCTGTTTTGCTTCCGGCTCCTTTGCCGCAGTGGTTTTCTTTCGACGGCGCTTAATTTTTGCCGTCTCTTTTTTCTTTGGCTCACGGGTATGCAGCCAGCTGGCGATTACCCCCGTATAGGCATCGCGATCAGCCAGGGTAAAACGATGACCATCACCGGCCTGGCGGGTTATGGTGATAACCGGCAGCGGCTTACCGCTTGCCGTTCTGCCCTGCCCCTGACGGATAAACAACAGATAGCCGTCCTTAACGGAGGCTATCGCACCATACTGCCGCGCCAGCTTCATCAGGAAACTCGCATCGCTCTCGTTGGTTTGGTCAAGATGATCCACAGGCTTGTCCATCAGGTCCTGCCCCAGCGCCATCTTTAATTTATGCCTAGCAGCTATTTCCTTCACCACTTCACCCACCGTTGTCTGGTGCCATGATTTTTCACGCCGCGTGTTCAGGGTTTCACGGAAATCTGCGCTACGTGCGCGAATTGTGAGACGGTCAGGCGCGCCGCTGTGCTCAATCTCATCGACAGTAAATCCCCCTTTCGGAAAAAGCGGCTGACCTTTCCACCCCAGCGCAAACTGAATAATGGCCCCACGACGCGGCAGAACGATTTGCCCGTCCGAGTCGTCCAGCTCCAGATCAAGCTGGTCAGCTTCAAAGCCCCTGTTATCCGTAAGCGTCAGACTCATCAGGCGCGAATCCAGTACGGTTGTGACATCCTTGCCTTCAATAATGACGCTGAAACCCGGCGTTTTACTGTTCAGGTTCGTGAGATCAGAGGTGAAATTCACTGCAGTAACCCTCCCACCGTATTTTTAATATTCCCTATTGCAGAGGTGGCGGTGTCCTGCAAATTGCTGAGCTGATCGCTGAGGCTGCCGAACATATCAGACAGCGACTCATCCACCCGTTTCAGCGTCAGCGTGAATTCAATACGCCGCGGCATCCCGCTTTCAAAAAATTCAGTTTTGGTCTGACTCAGGCTCTCGATCACAAACATGCCGTAAATCGTCCCGCTCCCCTCAATCAAAGGCCACGATTTACCCAGCTCCGCCATCTGCTCAAGGGCCAGCAATGACAGCCTGCCGCCGGTGATTTCCGGGAGCAGGACGCCGGACAGCGTCAACGAATCGTTATCTGGCCCAAGAAACTGTGTAGACGGGCGCCGGTTTACCCGGCTGTTAGTGGCATGACGCCAGCTGCGCTGATACTGCAGCTCCTGATACGGCACGGTGCGCAGCATGAATACGTACAACCCCAGCACCATCATCATGATTCATACCCCCCTCGATCACTGAAATTACTTCGCGCTTTTGCCCTGGCCCTGCGCTCACGCTCATCAAGCTGCCTCGCCACTTCGCGGGCAATATCCTGTGCGCTCTGCCCCGGCTGAGCGGTGATATGAATAGGCGCGTTAATTTCATAACGAATTGCCTGCGGCGCACTGGCGGATTTTGCTGACTGGCTTTGTTTGTACTCTTTAGCTGGCAGGCTATATGGATGCATCGGCGAGGCTTCAGCAGGAGCCGCTGCCACACCCATGACGCCCGCAACAACGGAAGCCAGCGCAGCAGTCCGGCGCCTGCTGGTTACATTAGCCGGACCGTTCACAATCTCCGGGCCATTCTCCCCGACTATGCCAAACTGACCGCGCGGAATAACACCACCGCTGTCATACAGCCCTGCAAACGGAACAGAAGCAGCTGCGGCACCACCAACCACCTGAACCTGAGTATTACCCGGCGCTTTATTTTTCCCTGTCATCCAGTCAGGCAGATAATCGGTAACGGATGACAGCTTGCTCTTGAGCGTTTCCCACTTCGCATTGATACCATTGAGAATGTTGTCAATTATGGCGCTGCCCATATCCTGGAATTTAGCTGGTAGCGCACCGACATCTGAAAGAATGGCGTTCCACTTGTCACTGATCGTCTGCCTGACACTGGCCCACGCCTCAGACACTCCGGCCTTAATAGCTTCCCAATTTTTGGCTATAAGGCCCGGTAAGGTGTAATTGAAAAACAGAGATTTAATAGCTTCCCAGGCATTACTGACGGCCTGTTTAATCCACTCCCACGCCGCCGTGGTGGCCGCGCAAACCGCATCCCAAACGGCTTTGAACTTTGGCCCAAGCGTGTCCCAGTTTTGCCAGATATAAAGCGCACCCGCGGCTATCAGACCAATAACGGCCAGAATGGGGTTAGCAAACATCAGGCGCCCCAGCCACAATATCCCGCTGCCTACCCCCCTGAGGGCTTTAGTGATAAGCCCAAATGCCCCACCACCTTTAATACCAAGAATAGAAAACTGCAGGCGCATCAGCGCCAGTGGGCCAAGCACAGCTGAAACTGCCAGCATGACCGTACCCAGAACTCCTGTAATCGACGCCAGTGCTGCCATGACTTTCAGCAATGAGCCAGCCAGCTTAGGGTTTTCCTCCACCCAGCGACGCAGCGCCCCCGTTACATTTTTCACGTAACTCATAATATCCATCAGCGGCTGGCGCAGGGTTTCACCCAGGCTACTGAACGCGTTCTGCGCGCCCGTCTTTACCAGCAACCACTGCGCGGAAAGTGAGTCCTTATTAATATCGGATTCTTTCTGCATGGAGCCGTTTGCCGCAGTGCCTGAGGTGAGTTTCAGCTGTCGCTGCAGCTCCGGCAGGTTGTTCGCAAGCTTGGCCGCATCATCGCCAAACTCCTTGCCGAATATCATCGTCATGGCGGACAGGCGTTTATCCTGCGGCAGCTTGTTGACCTTCTCCAGCACGCGCTGAATGGTCCCCATTGCGTCCTTTGTCATCTGCTTTTCAATCTCTTCTGGATTGAGTTTCAGCAGATCCATGCCTTCCATAAACCGCTTGCTCTGCATGGTCGCAATCGACAGTTCGCGCACCATGGCATTCGATGCACTGGCTGCAATTTCTGGCGCAGCGCCAAGAGACAGGAACGTTGAACCCAGCGCGGCCGCCTTACGGAAATCAAGCCTGTCAGCCACGCCCCCCATACGCTGCAGCACGTTGATAATATCGCCACCCTTTGACATGGCGTTATCGTCCAGGTAGTTCAGGGCATCGCCAAGCTGTTCAATATTTCGGGTGGGCACTTTATACAGCTGTGCGATTTTACCCAGACCTTCCGCCAGCTCATCAGCGGGCAGTTCAAAGGCGGTTGCGGCTTTTGCTGCCGTGGATGCAAAGGCCAACAGGTCACGCTTCTGGTCTTCGTAAGGATCATTCTGATTTGTCACACCCATACGCGCGCCACCTTCAACCAGCGCGGCATAGTCAATAGCGCCATTCTCCATCGGTAACTGCTCACTGGCGGCCTTGATGGCCTCCTGCATATCGTAATACTGTTTTGTCCGGTTGCCGTTGTCGTCCCGCAGACCGTTCACCTGCTTTGCCACCCCTTTCATGGCATCTTCCATGCTGGCATAGCTTTTCACAGCGGCCATGACCGGCGCCCCCATAGCCAGCCCGGCTGCAGAGGTAGTTGCTCCGGCGCCCGCAATACGATCTCTCATCTCAAGTCGCCGTGAATACTGATCGCGGACAGCATGCATTCGCGCCTGTTGCGCGCCCAGACGTTTAAGAGATTTTTGCTGACGGTCCAGAGCCTGCCGGGTTTCGTCGGCGTTCTGCCGCAGCTCCCGCTGCGCACTACTCAGCTTTTTGGTGTCCAGCCCGGCCTCATTGAGCGCAAGACGCTGACGCTGCACAGACTGACGCAGACCGTTGTATTTGCTCTGCAGCTCGTTAACGCGGTTTTTTGCCTGCTCAAGCAGACGTGCCTGCGCCGCCGTCGGGCGGTTAGTGGCAGAGAACTGCGTAGCAAGCTTCGCCGCTTCTTCGCGTGCGGCTTTAAGACTGTTGCCGGTGACGGCCAGCTGCGCGCTTGCCTTGCGGAAACCGTCAATGCGGCCCGCCTGGGCGTCCAGTTCTTTTAATCTTGCGCGGCTTTGCTGAATGGCGGTAGCCAGCTCTTTAGAACTGGCCAGCGCGGATCGGAATGGGCGGGTGAGCTTATCAACCGCATTTAGAATTACCTGCAAACGCAGGTTAGTGTCACTCATCGCTGGCCCCGCTTCTCTGAATCGCTTTATGCCGCCACTCCAGCACTTCGGTCAGCGGCATAACGTCAGTGACGGACGGCGGCCAGTGAAAAATGGTGGCGATATCAGCCACCAGGTCTTCTACCGTCAGGCTGTCGGCAAACCGGCAAGCACCGATTTCTTCAACAAAAAAGTGACCACCTCAACCGACAGCGCGGTGAGATCGGCGGGGTCCATTTCAGCCATTTCCTGAGCGGTCAGCGCGGGCGTGGAGATGCGGGGAATAATCGTCATCATCGCGCCGACGTCCATATCCATGATCGCCTGCAGGCGGGTACCACGCAGTGCGCCGGACTGCGGCTTGCGCAGCACAATTTCGGCAATTTCGGTTTTACCGCGTTTGATTGGGGTGTCCAGCTGTACGGTTTTTTCAGTCAGTTGTTCGCTCATCGTCATTTCCTGTTAATAAGGTACTGGCGCGGCTGCCCGCGCCTTTAAAGTAGATCAGAGGCCCAGGGCGTTGCGGTGTTCTTCCATCAGGTCCACGCCATCAACGATTTCAATCATGTTGATCACATCAACCTCATAGAGCACCTCACCGTTGATGGTCAGCTTCGCGTAACTGTTGGTGCTGCTGACTTTTGTGGTGTTGCTCTCGCCGGTTTTCCATTCGCCGGAATCGACTTCTTTATGCCGCCCGCGCACAACCAGCTCAACGGCCTGCACTTCGCCGGTATCGTCACGCTGAATGGAGCCGGTGAAACGCAGCTGGATGCCGTCAACCGTGGCTTTACCCATCTGCTTGAATAACAGCAGCTCGGTGCCACCGATTGAAAACTCAGTGTCCAGCGCGCCATCATCCAGCCCCAGATCAACATCCGCTGAACCAGGCATACCGCCGCCGCGATACTTTTCAAACTTGCGGCCGAATTTAGGCAGGGTCAGAGATTCAACGATCCCCTGATAGTTGTTCCCGTCGTTAAACAGGTTCAGGTGTTTTAACTTACGTGGTAAAGCCATATCGTCCCCTTACGCGCTGACCTAGCTGGAGAAATCCAGCAGATACTTATCGGTGATGCGCTGGCGCAGCATCAGGTTTTCCAGAGGCGGTACCGGCGTATAGTCGTAATCGATGGTGAGCTTCCCGGCTTTCAGGGAATCTTTATCGTTCACCGATTCATCCAGCCAGCAGTCCGCGCCTAGGATGTAGCCCTGCGTCTTCAGGCTGCGCAACTTGGCGCGAATACCCTCAATAATGTCGCGGGCCAGCGATGGGTTAAGCACGCCGTCCACCGACCACATATGGGCTTCTGCCATCGTGTCGGCCAGCACCTGCGCCGTGCGGGTGTAGTTCTCAAAGGAAAACAGCGGATCGTCACTGAGGCAGCGGGAACCCCAGAAGCGGAAACCGTCTTTTCGGATCAGCGTGGTGACATCGTTCTGGTTCAGCAGCCCCGCATCGGTTGCCGGGTCCTGCAAATCCCAGAACACATCAGCAGAAATGCCGGTGACGCCGTTCACGCCCACGTTGGACAGGGATTTGTGCCAGCCGGTCTGCTCGTCAATTTTTGCACGCAGACCCAGCGCGCGGGCTGAGGCGTAAGCCGTTGCGTCAGCATTCAGCACGGTGTCAAAACTGATGAAATCAGGCCAGATCAGCATCCCCTCGCGCTGACTGAAATTAGCGCGGTAGGCAATGGCCTCCTCTACCGTTTTGCAGCCGTAGGCTGACAGATAGGCGAAACCGCGCAGACTCTGCGCCACGCTCAGCAGCCCAGTGGCAACCGCCTGCGTGTCGTGCCCCGGCACGCCAAGAATACGCGGCTTAACGCCGAGCTGGGACTGCGCAGATAACAGCGCTTTCATGCCCGTTTTTTTACCATCAGCTGTCACACCGCCGATAATGTTGGAGGTTGTCTCCGCTTCGGTTTCACCCTGTGCAACACGCACAACGACGGTCACGGGTTTAGCCTGGTCGGCAATTGCATCCAGCGAACGGGCCAGCGTGCCGGACTCGCCTGCTTTACCGCTGGCAGTCAGCACATCGGTAAGAAGGACCGGTTTATTGAGGGGAAACATGGACGCATCAGCATCATCGCCGGTGCAGACCATGCCCACGATGGCAGTGCTCACCGTGGTAATGGATCGGGTGCCCTCGTTGACTTCAACAACGCGCACCCCGTGGTGGTAATCCTGAGCCATAAGGCAGTCTCTCCGGTTTACAGGGGGTGTGCGTATGTTCTGGTTGATATGCGCGCGGCGCACGCTTTGGGCTTTGTGTAGGGAATGGCACAGTTTGCAAGTAATAATTTGAGCTGCTGCGATGATCCCCTAATACATGGCAGAGAATAGCCACAGGATAATGAGCCCTGAGGTTTCCCGATTATCGGGAACTGTTCAGGGAGTCTGACATCCAGAGCGCGGTAGCCTTTATTAATATTTACTCTTCATTTCAATACGTTGTAGCTTTTATTGAGCTCGCTTATTTCTATTTGTTCCGAAGTTATCGGGGAGGCTTTTGGCGTCTTGCCCTGACGCACATCACAAATTTGTTTGACACATTTAGCCATTGCGAAAAGGCCAACATCATTAGACTTAGCTAGCGTCAGAGGCGGTGTAATTCTGGTCGGCAACCAACTTTGCGGTTTCGAGTTTGAATTAAGTAATAAAATTTCTTATTTTCATTGAAGCACATGTATTGTTCTTAGAAGAATGCTGAACCTCTGTTCAGGAGGCCTAACTCAGCAAACCACTTCAAATTACCGTGCAATATCATTACAATGCGATTAAATTCATTCACTCCATAACTAGGATAATAATGCTGCAAAATTCTTCTCTTACAGAAAATAAGCCTAACCTGGATTATATTCAGGCGTTAAGGGCACTGGCTGCACTGATGGTAGTCCTTCATCATGCTAAAGCCTTTCTGGTTGGAACTGTTTATGAAAAACTTTCGTTTGATCTCTTTTGGCCAGGAGCCTTCGGTGTTGATCTTTTTTTCATAATCAGCGGATTTATCATAGTTTACACATCCTACGACTATACAAGAAAAGACTTACCAACCTTTATAAAAAAGAGATTCATCAGAATTTGGCCTTTGTATTTCATTGCAACAATGATTTATGCCTTACTATTCAAAAACACAGACCTGTCAACAATGCATGGCTTTGTTTATTCCGATAAAATTGATGCAGTACAATCACTCAATATTATTAAAAGTCTTTTATTTATCCCTCTTAATTTTTATGACCCTGTGTATTTTGGCGCTGCCACATTATTCGTCGGATGGACCTTAAATTACGAAGTTTATTTCTATATAATCTGCGCAACAGGGTTGCTATTTTCCAGAAATAAATACTGGTTTTATGCTCTTTGGTTTTTAACAACGCTATTTATAATCCCATCGTTTATGGGGTTAGCCACGACTATAAGACCTACTATAGAGAATGGGGGGTATTTCAATCTCACAATACAAAGCGTTGTATGGGAGTTTGTTTTTGGTGCATGCGTTGCTATTTTATTCAAAAAAAATATGCTTAGGATAAAAGATCCCAAAAAAGCAATACCGTTAATCCTCATTGCATTCGCAATCCCTGCATATGGCTATGTTACAAAAAGGAACACAATGCATGGGGTAGAATATTTCGGAATGTATTATTGCGTAATGTTTTTCCTTCTTACATCATGCCATCAATTTATAAAGGACAGTATAAAAATACCCAAAACAATACTTTCCATTGGAGATGCCTCTTATTCCTTATATCTCTTGCATCCTATAGTTTTCATTGTCTTGTTCAAATTAAAAGAACGATTACTACCAACATTAGATTACCAGAACTTTTATTTCATGTTCATTTCAGTAATAGTATCAATTTTAGTGTCTATCCTTTCTTATAATTATCTTGAAAAAAAGTTAATTAACATATACAAAAAATAATTTCATTCGTTGATTGGGGTAGTTCATTCTACCCCACAACGCGTTACTTCGGCATTAGTTGTTTGTTGGCCAATTAATATTGGGTGCGCAGGAAATGTCTACAGACTCCAGTGCATCAAGATAATCCAGCCACATATTGTATTGTATCAATTCTTCATCTTTGAGTCTCCCAATCGCCGCCTTACCAGGCCATTGCTTGCCATTCATGTAATTGTTTGCAGCATCAATCCGGTTTTGTTTTTCGACTCGAGCCTGCGCCAAACTCTCTTCGCGAGTCGGCGGAGGAACATCTCCCCATGCAGGTAAACCATCAATACCGGCAATTAAAAATTTTCCTTTAGGTGGATCGGCCGAAAATTTCTCATGAATGTCGTCGGCCACCTCAATGGCATCAGATGGCCATGTACCAGCGGCATAATATTCATCCTTCCAGCCGAAATAATAAAAAGCATTTTTAGAAGGGCTATAGGCATAATTCATTTTTTTATTTCCCGATTGCCAGAAACATTGAGCGAGTGCTTGTAATACCACCCGCGATAGTTGTAATGAGCGTTACCACCGCATCAAAGCCAGTCAGGGACTGGTTCTCGCAGCTCACAGCAGCCTGAACATAGTTTTTCTTGGTAGCGAACACACAAATCAATCGTAAAGGAAAGGCCTGAGGGAAAGTAATGGGGGTTGTTACGCCCGTACCGACAGTAGTTGAGTTGTTTACTAATCGGTTAAAAGCCATGAGCTTATATCCACCAGGCAGCGTATAAACAACAGTTTCTGTATCTGGTTCACTGAGAGAGTATTGCAAACCGAGGTATTCGAGAATGGCCGCAATAGATTTTCCCGACAAGGCTGTAAGCGTATTATCCAGAGGCTGCTTGTTCGCCAGGGCATTAGTCATAGTGGCCGCAAAGTTAGGATCGTTACCTAACGCCGCCGCCAGTTCGTTCAATGTATCAAGCGCTGCAGGTGAGGAACCAACAAGCCCTGCAATAGCGGCCTGCACAAAAGCAGTATTGGCAAGCTGTGTTGAATTGTTACCAGCTGCCGCCGTCGGGGCTTTTGGGGTGCCGGTAAACGTCGGGCTGGCTTTTGGTGCATATTGCGAATGCGGATCAGCTGTCGCAATATGCACCGCCATCAGCTCATCCACATACACCTTAAGCTCCAGTACCTTATCATCCACGTATTTACGGGTAGCGAGCACGACGGAAGGATCAATTTTCAGCGTAATGTTATCGGTGCTGCTGGTAATTAACACCATGCGTACTGTCTGCGTGCGGCCGCTGCCCTCTGCCAGCTGCGGCTTGTAGCTCTCCGGGCAATTACCGACAGCAATCAGCGCGCCGGTTTCATCAAACAGACCAACCTCACGAATCCACCAACCGCCCTCTGTTTCGGGTATCACCTGCTCAGCGATCACCTGGCTGCTGTTCTGCGGATCGATATACAGCATATTCAGAGCTGCACGGCGTTTTTCACCGACCAGCTTTGTCTGTTGTGCGTTTGGCGTAGGCAGCACGCCGCCACCATCACCCACCGCCATCAGTGTAATTTTCAGCGGAACACCGAGCGCGGCGGCATTTGCCAGTTTCGCCGCGCCGATATCCGTCAGCAGGGTATAAAATTTTGCGCTCATGGATTCACTCTCATTGTGTCAATAACATGGACGGCGCCGCCCTCGTAGGCAGAACCACCGGAAATGATGGTTTCGTTGATATACGGGTAAATCGTGATTTCTTCGCCGGTGTAAGTGGCAGCACCCACAAAATATGGCCCGCTCGTCTGCAGGTTTATGGACATGCCTATCAGATGCCGGCTGCAGGGTTTGGCGTCACCGATCAGGCGCTCCAGCTCCAGATAGGTTTCCTCTGTTATGCCCTGGTCCTGCACCCCAATATCCAGGCGAAACGTGCCCGGCGCCTCGCCTGTCTGCCACCATTCAATGATGCGGATCAGGAAGCCGAACGGCTCCACCACACGCCGCACAGCGCTGGTTGTGCCCTTGTGCTGATGGATATAGAACGCATCCTGCACCACGCGGCGCTTCACGCTCTCCGCCCATCCTTCGTCCCAGCGATCAACCGAAAAGGCCCACGCCAGATACGGCAGAAACTTGACCGGGCATGTTGCCGGGTTCCATAAATCGCGCAGCGGCACCTGCAGATCGGAAATTCCGCTGCAGGTCTGCGCCAAGCGGCGCTCAAGCGGCGATGAACCCGGAGGAAGCAGACTATTCATCCGTTCCCCCGTTGGTTACGCTCCATTCCGTACATGAAGCGGCTTGTGTCTTATCCAGCACCACATCAGCGAGCGGCGAGGCCAGCTCAACACGCTGCACACCTTCAACATGCAGCGCGGCATAAATAGCACTGCGGCGAATATCGCGCCCCAGCCTCGTCTGGCTGGCGATATATTTCTGCAGGCTGGCCTTTGCCGCCTCCATCACCGGCTCAGCTTCTGGCCCCGGGTAAAGAAAGATCGTTGCATCCACGCTGTACGGAATAATTTCAGCGCTGCGCACCGTCAGACGGTCAGCAACCGGCCTCACGTTCTCACTGTTAAGCGCCTGTTCAACCACCGCCAGCAGGTCCGCCGCTGCCGTTCCGTCGCCCTCACGGCTCAGTACGGTAAGCACCACCTCCGCCGGTGCCGGGCTGGTTGCGCTGGCGTCAGCGACTCGCCCGTCCGTGCTTTTAGCGTGAAACTCATAAGCCGCCGTCGGGCCCGCAACGGACAGCCCCTCAAATGCAGCAGGAACACGCAGGCGCAGCGCCTCGTCACTTTCCATCACCGCTGCGACCGGCGGCACCGCGTCGTTGTCAGCAGGTGTAACCGTCAGGCGCTTCACGTTGTAGTTGGCCGCCATCTGATCGAGATCGCTGCCCATGGCATAAGCAACCATGACCGCCTGCGCCGCCTCGTTAATACGCTGGCGCAGCAGGATTTCCCGGTACGTGTTTTCCTGCAGTTGTTTGGTGATGGGTTCAGATTCCAGCTCAAGCGTGCGCCGCACCGCGTCCTGCTCATCTGCCGGATACAGGGCCACAAAGGCGGCCTTACGCTCAGCCAGCAGGGATTCAAAGTCCGGCACGTCAACGATTTGCGGCGCGGGGAGCTGGGAAAGGTCAATGACTGCCATTGTCTGCTCCTGTTGATACCGAAAGGGAAACAGGCGCGCCGTTATTGCGCTTCCCGGTTAGCTCAACCACCATGGAGCCGTCAAAGCTGCTGTTGATGGTGATGGAATCCAGCGTAAGCCGAGGCTCCCAGCGACTCAGCGATACGTAAACAGCCGCCATAATCTGCAGGCGCAGCGCCGGGTTCTGGGGCTGGTCAATCAATGCTGACAGCAGGGAACCATATTCCCGGCGGGCTATACGGCTTCCCTGGGGAGTCAGCAGAATATCCCTGACCGACTGCCGCAAATGATCCGCATCAGAAATGGCTTTGCCATTGTCCTGATTCATACCGATATACAGCGTCATACAGGACCTCCAGATGTATCTCCGCCGGACTTAACGCCGGTATGACCGTGTTTATCGACTACGATCCCGTTAGAACTCATGGCACCGCCGCCCTGGGTGACGCCACCATTGATCGCCACCTCGCTGTTTATGCGCGTGTTGCTTGCTTCCACCACAAACTCCCCCGTTTTCAGGGTTATGTTATCTGCCGCCTCGATCACCATGGATTTGATACCGCGCACATGCCAGCGGCCGGTCGCGGGTTCATATTCAAACCAGCCACCGTCCGGATATTCCGTTATGCATCCGTCCACGGAGTCCGACGGCGGCGCGAACTGGTTGGAATAGATCGCAGGTAAGGCAAAAGCGGTTTCCAGATTGCCGCCCATACTCAGCACCACCACCTGCTCATCCGGCGACGGGCACCACCATGTACGGGCACCACCTGCGCGCAGCGTCAGCCAGTTAATCCAGTTGGTTTCAAGCTCGCCCACTTTCACCCGGCACAGCCAGTTTTCCCGGTCCACTTCGGTTACGGTGCCGGTGCGGATCAGGTTGGTGATAAGGCGCATGATTTCGGTTAGTTGTGCGTTCATATTTTTAATTTGCCAGCCAAAGCAAACTCAGGCATGTTTTGAACATTGTTTCGTAAATCACACAATGTGAAAAAAAAGAGAGACCGATGAAATTTAAATTTGGCTTGAATTTACCTTGGGGAATTTACCTTTCCATCCTTGTTCTTCTTACGATTGCAACTTATATTTGGGACAACGTAGACTCTACAGATACAAAGGATTTAATTAAATACATATGCTTGATACTTACACTCTCAATTGTTCAGGGAGCCTTACTTATAAGAATGAGTAAGTTCGAGATTTATAAAAACATTCTAAACGCCCTATGGAATATAGAAACAGCGGCAACTTTCCTCTATGGTATGTACGTAGTTTTGGAGTATTCAAACGCGCCATCACAAATTAAACTACCCTTTGCACAATGGTCAGCAGACAATCGTGAAATCTTTACCTTATCTATTATTTTCTTTAGTGTTATTTGTGTGGCAAGAGCAGGATACTCAGTAGCAGAAATATTCAAAGCACCAATAATGAAAACATTACCCATTGAATCGTCAACCTTAAAAAAAACAATAATAGAATCTAAAAAAATTAAAAGGCACTCGGGCAAAAGAAGAAAGAAGTAAAGCTATTCCATGAGCCAGCGCATCAAGGTGTTAAGGGTAACGGTTTCCACCTCATCATTCACGCCCAAAAGACGGCGTGCCGGGTACCGGGCCTCCGGGCCGTTGCGTCTGACTCGCTCACGCAGGCCATAATGGTGAACACGAGCGATGCGCTGGACTTTCCCATCAAACTGCACGCTGGCAGAGTCCGCAGTGGCTGCAGTTTTCAGGTATTTAGTGGTGCGCAATTTGGCGAACATCTGGCGCTTTATGCGCCCCTTTTTACTTCTGGCCGTTACCCGGCGCGGCTCAAAAGCGGTGCCGTCTGGATTGCGCTGCAGCCTGATGTTTTGCTGTTGCGACCGACGCAGCTCCTGCGCCAGCTGTCGCATCATACGGTTGCGGGCTGCCGGTTCCAGATTCGCCAGCAGGGCCCCCAGCCAGTCATCCACCCTCTGCAGGTCATCCACGTTTCACCGTCCACATTTCTTCGGGTACGTCGGGTTCCGGCACCGCTTCAACGCTCGATACGGTGCCGTCTGTACTGACAATCACGCGTTCCGTGAGCTGCAGATTGAGGCTGATATCACACAGATCGTTGCTCAGGATATCGACGTCAAAGGTAAAAAGTTTTTCGCGCAGCTCCGGGTTGTTGATGGCGTCCGGTTGATTGGTCATTAACCAGAGCAGCACGGGTGCCATCACTAAATTCTGGTTGCCGCTAAAATCTTCAATCACCACGTTCAGGGTGTAGCGATATTCCCATGACATTGAACGGGCGCCGGTTGCGACCAGCGAACCGTTATCAACAAAAAGGTGCAGCTTGTCCGGGTTGTCACGAACATACGCCACCGATTTATTCAGGGCGTTGCGTAAGGACTGCGGCTTGTTCACTGTCTCGCTCCTGACACGCTATGATCGTGTCCACTTTGTCGGCACATACTGCCCAGGCGGCCTCAGTCTCATCCAGCACCTGGTTCAAATCCCCATTACTGCGCGGCGCTGACCTGTCCAGGCGGCATTGCGTCACTTTTGGACAACCACTCACGGTAAGCTGCACCTCCGGCGAGGGCCGGGCGCTCCCGCAGCCGGATAATGTCAGCAGGCAAAGGAGTGTCAGCCCAGCGGCGTAAATCCTCGTTTTCACGTTTTAGCTCCTCGATCCGGCGCTGGCGACTGCGCAACAGCGCGGAAGTCTCCTCCGCTGCAGCATAAAGTTGCATCTGCGCCCGGCTGTTGGTTTCAGTAAGAATGGACAGGCTGATGAGCTGGCTGCTTTTCTTCGCCAGCTCCTGCTTGTTATTTCTAAGCGCCTCAGCCTGCGTCCCGATGGTGTGACCGGCATTGTTAAGCCGCCATGACTGCCAGCCCAGCAATGCCAGCACCAGAGCCAGGATCACCGCCAGCGCGCGCGTCATGCCCCAGCCCCTTTAAGACACCAGGCAAGCTCACGGGCGCGCCTGTTTTCCAGCCCTTTATTCCGTTGACCATTTACATAAATCCAGCGGGGGAGCTGGTTGCACGCCTGCCACCATTGCTGGCGATTGATGTAAGAAACCATTGTTGACCGGCAGATTGCCCCCGTTCCGACATTAAAGCCGATACTGATCAGGGCATCGTAAACATGCTGAGGTGGCTTAACCTGCAGGCAGGCTTCAATCCTTTTTTCCGTCAGCAACACGTTATTAATCAGCCCCTGCGCGGCCTGTCGCTCCGTTATGGTTTTGCCCGGCACTACCCCGGACGTATTGCCGATCCCGTCAGTCCAGATCCCGGCGCTGCACTGGTATGGCCGCAGGCGGCACCCTTCGAAGTCAGCAATCAGTTTCAGCCCCTCGACGGAGGTATGAAGCGACTGAAAGCCCGGCAGCGTGGCGGCAATCGCCAGCACCGCGCCGACCAGGCAACGCTTAACGATTGAAGGACTCATATTCCCCCCTGGATATTCTGCCGTCCCGCAGCAGCTGGTAGGCTTTCCAGCGTAAATAACAGGTCACCGCTGCAGTAATAATCCCCAGCGCAAGACCGGTAATGGTCGATACATCTTTAAGAGACAAATCGCCGAGCCATGCCAGAAGCAGGGCAACGCAGTAAGTGATAAAGGCGCTGATTCGTTCAAGCGTCATAGTTCAGTCCCATAACTGGACAGTCTGCGCAGTGGTTGACACCGTGATATCCGGCAGCTCCACCTGCAGCCCGTGCGGTAAAAAGGGGCCATATTCAGCCAGCCCCGGATTCGCCTGCAGCACCTGTTCAGTGACTCCCTGCGTGCGCCCGTAATGGCGCCAGCAAAGTGCGTCCACCGTGTCATACTGATGCGCACGCACTTTCATCAAATCAGCTCCACCGTCATATGCGGCATATCGCGCAGGCGGGACTCCGCCCAGCGCACATCGCGCCACAGCTCGCCTAAGGTTGTTTCGATATCTTCGGCTTTCTTGCTTCCGTCGCCGGTTGCGTCAAAATCGCGATAGCGCTCAACCAAGTTTGCTTTTGCCCAGCAAAACACCGCACGGCGATACAGCATGAGCCGCTGGCTTTCGCCGTCGATCACATCTGCAGGAACGTCGGCCAGGCTCGCATACCCCTGCGCCCGTTGTTTCTCGCGGAACTCATAAAGATCGGCGTTAACTTCAGCAATCGCTGTCAGCAACGCCAGACGCAGGCGCGGATCGGTGACACTCCCATCCATGCGCATATCACGGCGGAACTCTGAAACCCTGACATCAGGCCAGAAACTGGTGTTTTTAATAACGTCCTGGGTACTTTCCCCGGCCTGTTCCGGCGAAACGAATTGCATATTTCTGGCACTCCCAAATAGTTGGGCGGTGGACGGGGTTTTGACGCGGCATAAAGCCTGTCGCCACCCCGTGCCGCCCCGCGCGTTGGCACGATTCGTTAAGCCGACATTGCCTGTCGCAATCGGCTTTCAAGCTTGTTGATTTCGGTTTTGACGCCAGAACTGTTATCCAGCTGCAGGGCACGCTTCAGATGGTTAAGTGCCGCCACTGCCTGATCGTTATCCCGCAGCGCGTAGCCCATCGCCTTATGAAGTCGGGCGCGGGACTGATCCGGCATATCCTGACCTTCAACGATATCGAGCACCTGGGTAAGAATGGCGGCACTGAATGATTCACCGGCAGAAAAAGCGCGCATTGCCGCGTCGGCAAACTCTTCGGCAACAGCGGTCCCGCAGGTCCGGTTGAAGCGCTGCGGCAGGACCCAGCCGTGTTTAATGGCATGACGGGCAATGTCCAGCGCGCCGGTATAGTCTCCGGCATCAATGCGCCAGATCATGACGTACATCGCCACGTCGTCCTGGCCTGACGCGTCAGCATCCAGCAAACCGGCAATCCATGAGGCATAAGCGGGAAGAAACTCACGTTTGAGCTGAGCCTTGCGCTCATTTGACTGGACGGTTTTAAGGCGCCTGCGATGTTCTGTCAGCTGTAACAGCATCTGGTTATAACCCGTCATACTGGCTTTACTGCCGCCCTGCCGGGCGGCATCCTGTGCCTGTACATACTGAGTGTGAGCACGGAACGGATTCATTTATCACGCTCCGGCGCCAGTGCCGCCCGTGTTCTGAGCATCAAGCGCGCCCTGCACTGCTGCAGCAACGATGGTCTGAATATTTTCAGCCGTCAGCGCCGCGCCCGGATTGCCGTCTGCCTGCGCTGGTAACATCTCGATGTTCTCAACCAGGCAAACGCCATCGTAATCTTCGACAACATACGCCTCGTTAACGGATTCGTAGTTCTCCACGCGGTCACGCTTCGGATTGTCGATAACTGAACGACGACGGGTACCGGCTTGCCAGTAAATAGACAGGTTATCCAGACGGGTGATCAGCATGGCGTTAGCCGGGAAGAACGGCGCGCGAACGGCCGGGAGGTTGCCGATACGCTTCTGGCTGATGATGAGATCGGCCGCCATCGCTTCGCTGTTTGGCTGGTCGCGGTTGACGATCGGGAAATATTTATCCGCCAGCAACTGGCGCCCGACGATAACCACAAGCTCTGTATCTTCCTGATACCACGGCGCGATTTTCTCATTCACGGCGCCCATAACCAACGCGTCCAGATTCAGGAAATCGCCGCCTTTACCGACACGGATAGTCTGAGAAACCACCTCGCCCTCGGACACAATTTTGTCCAGAACCTGAACGGGTTTCTCCTGGCGGATTTTCTCCAGCCAGCCGATATTCACATCCTGCAGCAGCGGATAGGTCTTGCGGTCTGACGTTTTTTCACGCTTCACGCCGTTGAAGCCGATCATGATGCGGTCAAGCGCCTGGCGAATAATGATGGCGTCACGGATGCGCGTCTGGAAGTCCTGGAATTTAGCCCACAAATCCAGTTTTGCATAAGGCAGCGCCGTATCAGAGTTAGTCTGGGTACACTTGTACCCTTCACCGTCGATGTAGGTCGGATCAACGGGTTCACGGTCTTTCTGGGTGGTATCAGTATTTCCGGCGATACTGGCGCCAATCCCCAGCCCCAGACGTTCGCCGGACTGCTCATCAACCGGGATAATGTTGATTTTCTGCAGGAACGAGGAAGACTCCTGGATTTTCGTTTCCAGCGTCTGCGCAACGGACGGCTCTGCCGTATATTTTGAGGTGATACCGCTCACAGGCACGCCATTAAGTGTGGCGAGCTGCGTCAGATAGCCGTTGAATTTGAAACGTGTCTCTTTTTTCATTGTGCTTTTGCTCCGTCAGCAATCGGTGGTTTGTTCTGCGCCGTTATTGCCGGTCGCATTAGGGCGGCGTTCGCTGCGGCTGTCCTGAGTGGAAAGCTGCTCACGCAGGGTGGAGAGTGCGTTGGTTGTCTCATCAACAACCTTCTGCATATCGCTCAGCTTGTTGCTGAAATCGGTTTGATGGGTGCTGACCTGCTCCGCCAGCGTCTGATGCTCACGCGCGATGGTTTCAACAGCCTGATTCACATCAGCAAAGCGGGCGTTATCATCGGCGCCTTTGCGGGACAGCAGCTCTTTCACGCGGGTAAACAGGCTGGTTTTTTCCGGCACGTCCTCAAACTCAATGAGCGTTTCAACAGCAGCGGTAAACAGGTTGTCTTTGTCCAGCTTGCGGCGCGCCAGGGGGTTATGTTCTGCGCTGGCGCTGAACTGCAGCATTTCAGTGCCGAGGCTTGCCGGATCGTCAGTAATCGCCAGGCCAACCAGATAAGCGGAGCCGGTATCGGCAAAGCTGGTGTTAACTTCCATTGAGGTGAAAAGCTTCTGCCAGTTGCTGGTCATCGTGACCAGATCGTCAGTCGGGACAATCCAGCCATACAGCGCCATTTTCCCGGACAATGCCCCTTCGGTAATTTCTTCCGCTTCCAGCTTTTCCACCATGCCAAAACGACGGAAGGGCCCATCAGGAGTAAAGCCCTTGATGTGCTCCATATTGATCAGCGCGGTGTATACCTGCGGGTTATAGCTCGCTGCCATCTGGGTGAGCCATTCACGCTCAATAACGCGCCCGTCAGTAGTGGCCCCTTCGACCCCAATACGAAAACGCTTAGATTTTTTTGCCATCGGTCCGGCTCCGGTTAGTTAGTTCGTAACACGTTCAGAGCCTTATGTTTGCGGTGATGGGCGCGTGTAAACAACGCGTTGGGCTTGTGCGAACTCCCACACAATGCGAAGCCGGGGAAAGTGCTGATTTGAGGCCGTATGTTTGTGTCATGACAACACTGACCCCCGCAGACCTCGATCCCCGTCGTCAGGCAATGCTGATGTACTTTCAGGGATACCGCGTAGCCCGCATTGCTGAAATGCTGGGCGAGAAAGTTGCAACCGTTCACAGCTGGAAAAAACGCGATAAGTGGGGCGAATATGGCCCACTGGACCAGATGCAGCTCACCACCGCCGCGCGTTACTGCCAGCTCGTCATGAAGGAGCAGAAGGAAGGAAAGGATTTTAAAGAAATTGACCTGCTGGCGCGTCAGTCCGAACGACAGGCCAGGATCGGCAAATTTAACAATGGCGGGAATGAAGCAGACCTGAATCCGAACGTGGCGAACCGCAATAAAGGTCCGCGCAAGCCGCCGGAAAAAAACCTGTTTACCGACGAGCAGATCGAAAAGCTGGAAGAGATTTTCCGCGCCGGTATGTTCGAGTACCAGCGCCACTGGTGGGACGCTGGCATCAAACACCGTATCCGCAACCTCTTAAAGTCACGCCAGATCGGTGCAACCTACTATTTCGCCCGTGAAGCGTTGATAGACGCCCTGACCACGGGCCGAAATCAAATCTTTCTGTCAGCGAGTAAAGCTCAGGCGCACGTTTTTAAACAGTACATCATCGACTTTGCAAAAGAGGTGGACGTTGAACTGAAAGGCGATCCGATGGTGCTGCCTAACGGCGCGTGTCTTTACTTCCTCGGTACAAATGCCCGTACCGCGCAGAGCTATCACGGCAATCTGTATCTTGATGAGTATTTCTGGATACCGAAATTCCAGGAGCTGCGCAAGGTGGCCTCCGGTATGGCGCTGCACAAAAAATGGCGTCAGACCTATTTCTCTACCCCTTCCAGCCTGACGCACAGCGCCTACCCGTTCTGGTCTGGCGCCCTGTTCAATAAAGGGCGCCCGAAAGCCGACAGGGTAGAATTTGACATTTCTCACAGTAGCCTGGCGCACGGCGTTTTATGCCCTGACGGCCAGTACCGCCAGATAGTCACAATTGAAGATGCCGTAAACGGCGGGTGTAACCTTTTCGACCTGGACCAGCTGCGCCTGGAGTACAGCCCGGACGAATACAACAACCTGCTGATGTGTCAGTTCGTTGACGACCTGGCGTCCGTGTTCCCGCTGGCGTTGCTGCAGTCCTGCATGGTTGACAGCTGGGATGTGTGGGACGATTTCGAACCGCTTTTACTGCGTCCGTTTGCATACCACCCTGTCTGGATCGGCTATGACCCGGCAAAAGGAACGCAGAACGGTGACAGCGCCGGTTGCGTGGTCATTGCGCCTCCCGTCGTCCCCGGCGGTAAATTCCGCATCCTTGAGCGTCACCAGTGGCGCGGGATGGACTTTCGCGCACAGGCCTCAGCGATTGAGGAAATCACCAGACGCTACAACGTGACCTACATCGGCATTGACTCGACCGGCGTTGGCGATGGCGTTTACAAAACGGTTAAGCAGTTCTTCCCTGCTGCGCGTGAGTTTGTCTACAACCCGACCGTTAAAAATGCCCTGGTGCTTAAAGCCTACGACATCATCAGCGGGCGCCGTCTGGAATTTGACGCGGGGATGCTGGATATCGCGCAGTCCTTTATGTCCATTCGGCGTTCAACCACCGCCAGCGGCAACCGGCCAACCTACGAAGCAGCCCGCACAGAGGAAGCCAGCCACGCGGATTTAGCCTGGGCAACCATGCACGCACTTTATAACGAACCACTGGCAGGAGCTTTCGCCAGTACCAGCAACATCGTGGAGATTTTTTAATGGCTAACCGCAAAAACCGCAGCAAGGCACCGCGCGTCCAGACCGCCACCGATACGGCTAACATGGGCAGTAATGCACATGCGGAGGCGTTTACGTTTGGCGATCCGATCCCCGTGATGGACCGCCGGGAGTTATTTGATTACCTGGAGTGCGTGCAGGTGGACCGCTGGTACGAACCACCGATCAGCATGGATGGCCTGGCGCGAACTTACCGCGCCGCCGTACATCACTCCAGCGCCATTCAGGTAAAACGCAATGTTCTTACCAGTACCTTCATCCCTCACCGCTGGCTGTCTAAACAAGCCTTTTCCCGGTTCGCCCAGGACTTTCTGGTATTTGGTAACGCGTATCTTGAAAAACGCTTGAACCGGTTAGGCCAGATCATGGAGCTGCGCGCTTCGCTTGCGAAATACACCCGCCGCGGCATTGACCAGGACACCTACTGGTTTGCACAGTATGGTCACAACTCACAGCCATATCAGTTCGATGAGGGAAGCGTGTTTCATCTGATGGAACCTGACGTTAACCAGGAGTTATACGGAATGCCGGAATACCTCTCTGCCATTCCTTCCGCACTGCTGAATGAATCGGCCACACTGTTTCGCCGTAAGTATTACCTCAACGGTAGCCATGCTGGTTTTATCATGTACATGAGCGACCCCGCCGCCGATCAGAAAGACGTGGACAACATACGCGAAGCACTTAAAAAATCGAAAGGACCAGGCAACTTCCGCAACCTGTTTATGTACAGCCCGAACGGTAAGAAAGACGGTATTCAGATCATCCCGCTGTCAGAAGTCGCAGCGAAAGATGAGTTTCTTAACATCAAAAACGTGAGCCGTGATGACATGCTGGCAGCTCACCGCGTACCGCCGCAGCTGATGGGGATTCTTCCAACGAATACCGGCGGGTTCGGCGATGTTGAAAAAGCAGCACGTGTTTTTGTACGAAATGAACTCATCCCCCTCCAAAAGCGCCTCGAAGAGATCAACGAATGGTTGGGTAATGATGTGATCAGATTCAGTCCGTACGCTCTGGAGGCTGATTAGCAGGCTTAAAAAAGCTCGGCTTGCCCGGGCTTGATGCAAAACGCACTTTGGAATTAAGCAGCTTTCTGCTTCTCTTTGAGTCTGCCTTGCAGCACATTACCTTTAACCTTGCATTCCTGCATCATATGTGGGGCCGCCTGAAGTAGTTCTTCCATTATGTTTTGTCCGTAACGAGCTGATGCCTCTACAAAAACAACTCGAGGGGCACAATGATTTGTTAGGGAGAAAAAATTATGTGTTTTGAATGGTAAGAACTAACTATTTGATTTTTATGGGAAATAGAGGCGGCGGTATGAATACCGCCAACTATTAAATTTCCCGTTCCAGAATATGAGAAACTATTGTCTCAGTTAAATATTTAACCATACCCTCGTTAGCACAGACAGAACCGTTCTTTGATATCTCAAACTCACAACGATGCCCTAAAACATATCCTGCAGCCCTGACCTTATCAAGAGTATATGCTTTATCCCCAATAATATCCTTCACATCATCAAATGCATTTTTCTTAGATGTAACCTCTACAGTTGCCTTAGAGTTATCATTAACTATCAAATTGCTAACCTTAACCTTCTTGATGCTAATAAGGTCTAAATCATATCTTTCACGCAGCGAACCCAAATACTCAGACAGTTTAATATCAACGATACCAAACCCTATTTTATAACCAGAATCCGCACTAAGCCGCTCTGTCAAGGACTTTATTGATTTTGGAGGATTGTAAACTGATAATAAATATAGCCTACCTATGAGCTTTGATATAGAGAACTGAATTGACTCATAAGTAATAAACTCTTGTTCATTTTCGTTACCCAACGGATCTACTGAGGTCTGTTTATTCAACTTAGCTTCAGTATACGTAGCTGATAGTGCTTCAGACGAAAGTTCAAAATCAGAATAACCATAGCCAAGCTCTTCAGAGTACTTGTTACTCTTTATATAAAAAGCAATCTCACTTAACGTAAGATTAGATTTCAATCTATTCCATTTAACTCTGATCAGATTTTCCATCTTTCTTCCCCTGAGCCTGTTTATTTAATTCAATTATAATGGAACGGGCTGCCTTTTCAATCATACGACTAAAAAATAACTTCTGACCATCTTTCAATTGAACCGTTGACTTATTATACTCACCGCCCCCTTTGTATTTTTTAATACCTTTTGCTATATATGAAAATCCTTTGAAGTTTTGAGCATCATTAAACTGCGCTTCAAACTCAAAAATATTTGGATCAGCACCTTTCTCCTTAACCCGCCACTTGATTTTACATATATAAAAACCACGTTCATAAAGTGAGTTGATTTCTTCAGATTTGAGTACTCCTTCCCCTTTCAACGATGCCTTACTAACATGTACTCCTAAATCAATTTCGCCGCTTTCCTCTTCAATCTCTTCTGGTTTTGGGTGATAAACGTAAGCATCTGTTACATCATCGAGCTCATAGCCCTCAAGCCCGTTTATTAATTTCGTAAAGAAATCAGTTCTGGACTGAGGAGAATCAATATTTTCTAGACTTATTTCTTGGATATCTAGAGTAGCGTCCGAAATTGGTTTCCCTTCCTCGATTGCTCTTTCCTTTGATAATCTTTCAACGATAGCAAGCAACTGACTCTCATAAACCTCAGTTTGCTCATTATCTGGGCGACGAATCACATATCCAGCATCTGTTGGTTCGACTTCAATGACAGCTTGTTTTTTAACGACTTGTTTGAAATCACTTTTTGAAAAATTGGTTGACATATAAGTTATATGTATATTTATTATACCACTTTTATCAGCAACTACATGGCACAGGTCTTTTTGGTCTGATAGTTCTTTTTTCAGCGAATCCGCCGCTTTTAGTAAAATTGTTTTTTCAGGCATATTAGAAACTAGTCTCGAAGTAGAACGTTCCCTCCGAGGCTCACTTCCTAATATCTCTGCTATTTTTTGGTGATCATAGTAATCATGAGTAAACTTTGAGAAGTTTTTAGCTAATAATTTTCTATCAGTGTTTTTTGAAATGATTATACCTCTTGAAAGATAAAGCTCTCTCATCTCATTTTGAGTTACTTGTGACTGGTTAAGAGCATCACATAAAACCTTATCCGTCACACTATAAATATTGCTCATATTAATAATCCCATGATGTTGATTCAGTACTATAAAACTCTTTAACCGTAGGAACTAAATATATATCCATAGAAAGCAACTTTTCCTTTGCACTATCATCATAATTCCAATCAAATGCATATTTCTGAAGTGCTCGCTTGAAATGCGATCTTATTGAATCATTCCGATCCTTTGTCGCGATACGTATTCTGATGTTGTTCTTTCCATTCAGAATCTGGTAGTTAGTTAAAAGATCAAAGAGGTAATAAAATTCCATATCCGTGGAGCCCGGACGATTATAATACACAACATACCCAGCGGGATAAACTTCAACTTCTTTCTGTAGCTCGCGGTCATACGAGTAAACTGCATCATGTTTAATAATTAAAAATGGAGCAGTCAAAGATTCTATCGTTGCAGGTAAATAATCATCGGTAACAATTACCTTATGATACGTAAGTTGAGGGTAATAAAAACCATACTCCTCTCTCGGAAATTGATTATCTCTGATTAATTCATTCATGTCTGCGATTATAGATAACATATAGCTAATCGACTTAGGCTCAATTATATGGATTTGTTGCCCATCAGAAACCTTTATATTATCTAATTTAACTGCTTTCGGCTTTCTTTTTCTTCCCGCAGGTTTAGGGGGATCGAAGAAATCATAAAAGTCATGCTCAAAATCATTGTCATGGTTATAAACAAACAATAGCCCTCTAACCTCACTGTCCCCAACGCATATATTATATTTATCTCGCCACTCTGGGCTATATTGAGCACAGGAAATTGTATATCCAAGCGATGTGAGCGCTTTTTCTATCATGTCAGGATTGATAGAACCCTTAGAGTAACTTTTTAAGTCAGTATTCAATAAAATAGTTTTATTTAAATAGGGGTCTTTATAGCTAAAAACCACATCGACAGGGTGTGTATGAGCCTGCTTTTTATCGAGTGGTTTATGGTTTTCTTCGTCAATACATCCAAAGTCCTGATCACACGGCCCTGATATGCTCCATTTAAAGCGCTCGAAAATCTTCGACGATACTATCTTTGCTAACTCTTCTATCGGTCCGTTCTCAGCCACAACACATCTCCTTAGCTTAACCTTTCTCGGCAAAATCCTATGGACAAGATAAGTAAATCATTGTTGCTTTGCAAGAATGTAGGGGCATTATGCCAAGTGGTGAAATATGACATCAAGCGCGCGCTCGTAGCCCCGCCACGCCTGCCCGCTTTATGCAGAGGTTTTCATGCACTTGCATGACATAAGCAAAATCCCGCCAGTTCTGGCCGGCTTCAGCGAAAACGACCCTCGAACGATCATGCGATATCATGCAGCATAGACATGCACTTCTTGCTTTGCCGATCCTTAAGTATGTCAATTGAGCCCGTATAGGCTACTTTTGCCCGGAGCGAACCTGAAAGGGATGCGTTACGCTAGCCTGTCTTAATGCAGCCTTAGTTAGATGATCTAGAAAAACCACAGTACTCAACGTAGTAATCACAGAGTAAAAAACATAAAACATGTAAAAACTAGAAAAAACGCCATTGACCAACCAGTATTCTAGTGCATATACTAATCAAATCGACAGTATCCCCTCTAAAACATTAACGGGACATGATTAAATGGCTAATACTAACTGCATTACTGTACTTACTGCTCGTGGCATTACTGAGATTCTTAGCACAGGAGGAAGTCAAGCATGGAGACTTGACGCCAGCCATGCTGCTAAATACGAATATTTAGTTTGTGTACAAAATTCGAAAAAAGATTGGGGATCACAAGAAGCAAAACATCACCATGCATTCATGGTCGGTCGTATCTCGGGAATCAGCAGGGCTCCCGAAAATCCTCACCGCTGGATCATAAATATCAGTTCTTATGCTGAAATTGACATCCCAGAGCAATGGGATGGTAACCGAAACCCCGTTTCTTATCGCAACCTCAAAGATATTGGCATCGAGACGAATAAACTGGAATTCAAAGCTGTTCCAAAATTCGCTCCAGCGAATTTGAATGTCGAACAAGCGGGTGATGAGTACGAAGATGAAGAAGAAAATGTTGTTAAGCCGTTAACACTTAAAGAGGCAAAAGCTGGGCTAGCCTTATATTTTGGAGTCAATGAAGAAAACATCCAAATCACCATACAAGGCTAAGAACTCACTACACTCGTTGTTCAACGTTGCTGGCATAAGATTCAAGTTCTCAAGCCAGCAACGTTCCTGGTTCCTACTTCTAACCGGGAAGATCCATCGACCGGCCATTTTCATGAGCACGAATCTTCGCCATCAACTCGTCCGTTAACTCAGAAACCCACTGGATAGCCAGCCGCTTCTCTTCGTCGTCACATTCACTAGCCGCTACAAGCTTGATAAAGAAATCAATACGCTGGAGCTTTAGCGACTCCAAAAGATAGTCCTGCATCTTCCCTCCTAACAAAACAACTGTATATAAACACAGTATACAGCCAGTCTCAAAATGTAAAATGTTTTTTTATCTTTCAAGCAGATGGCTAAAATGCGTTCCTTAAAAAAGAAACTCAAATGAGGCATAAGATAATGCGCAAAGCATGTATTGAGCTTATGGCAGGAACCAATGCCGCGTGTCTGTTGGCAGGCGAACTAGGCATGGCCGCTGCCTTTATATGGTTGTAGTAATGGAGGATATTTTTGGTAAGCCTACAACAGAACAATGGCTTAAATCCTTAAGGCTCTGCGAGGCCAAAGCAGCTGAACTTAAGTATGAAGTAGCTCGTATTCGCGGCCTGCGTCTGGCTGGTTTGTAACCTTCCATTTGAGGGGCTTAGTACCATTGACGCCATTTGTCGTCCTCCTGCAGGCGCTGGTTTCGATAGAACAGGCGCAATCCACCTCCAGATGGCAGGCTGCCGCCACGCAGAAGCAGATTCAATTCCGTTTCGCTGGCGTCAAAGCCCCTAGACCTCAGTTCCGCTTCGAGTTGCAGCCGTTGGTGATCCGAAATTTCCTGTTTGTACCCTTTTCGGCGTTTCGGTTTGACAAGCCGCAGCCTCGCGGTCAGCTCTCGCAGATCCTTTTCGCTAATGTTTTCGAAGTCCGGTAGTGCTGCAGATTTTACGCTGCCCAGTAATTCGCCCCCTGTCTGGTACATTTTTTCAACAGGGGGACAGTTATTGCCACGAGTCCAAGGGGCGCTAGCGCCCTGGTCGGCTGTCGCCTCCTGAAGGTCAACGGCTTTACGAACCATTTTCCACTTCACTGCATGAGTGCAGATCCGGCCCTCAATGATCGGGGACCAGATGCCATAAATACGGACACCATGATCGCCGTAGGCGCTCGGCTCGTCGTTCAGCTCGTAGGCAGTCCTGACAAGATGATGTTTACGGGGAATCAGGACGCCGCCCTGCTTCATGATGTACGTGGCAAAACAGCCAGCATCAGCTGCGGCCAGCACAGCATCCAGACGCGGATTTTCCAGTACGGGCGAGCCGGCCTTCTTGTCACCCTGCGCCCTGGCAGCCTGACCGGCCAGCAGGCGCAGCTCTCGATACGCCTGGCGGCCAGGAATCCCAAAGAAGCGGAATTGCTGGACACGGTGCAGCGAAGCCCAAGCGTTTACGTTCTCAGCGTTATCGCGCAGTGATCTGCCTGTTTCTTTGCTGACTTCCTGCGCCAGCCCGCGTCCGTCAATATTTTTGCTGATGTATTTGGCGATATAGCTGGTCGGTGTACCCTTGTGCGGGTTGATAAGCTCAGACTTGAATCGCGGCCCGGTATTGGTGCCCAGCTCCTCCCGGTCCTCACTAATGGCGAATTTACGTAGCAGCGCGGTAATGGATTTGCGGTCTTTTTTGCGCATGAAGCAAAGCAGATGCCAGTGCACGGTGCCGTCATGGTGTGGCTCAGCAACGCGGACGCCATACCAGCGCAGCCCGGCTTTGTGCATAGCCTTACGGAAGGCGGCGAACATATTTACCAGATAATCGCTGCTCTGGCGGACCGTAGCACTGGTCCATTTCGGGTTTGGCCAGCCGTTATTAAGCGTCGCGTGAAAGCGTGACGGGCAGGTGATGGTATAGAACACGGCGCATTCACCACGCATTTCTGCGATCAGCTCCAGCCCCTTAACGCAGGCCATCATTTCGTTGCGCCGGTGCGCCGGATTGCTGCTGCTGGCGTTTACCACATCTTCCATATCCAGCGTGTCACCTTCGGCGTTAACCAGCTCATGCGAGCGGAAAAACTCCAGGGATTTGCGGCGCTGTTCGCGTTTGTGGATCACGGCCTCATAGCTGACATACGGGGATGCCTTTTTGTTAACCAGGCAGACAGCGCGCAACTGTTCTTCCCGCCATTCACACCGCATCTGCCACAGCTTGCGATACCACCAGTCCGCGCAAAGCATACGGGCAAGCGAGCCCGGAATAAGCTCGTATGGAACCGGCTTACGGCGGTGCTTTTTACGGCGTAGCTGCTCGAAAGCAGGCGGGATAACATCAAGGCGCATAGCCTCAGCGGCCACCCTTTCCCATGAGCGGCGGATCTCTTCCGGCGTAACGTCTTTATCCATAAACAGCTCACCGCAGGCAGCATCCAGACACACGCTCATGTGTGCCGCCACCAGGGTTGACAACCGCTTAACCTGCTCCTGATTCATTTCGGGCAGGACCAGCAAGCCCTCCAGCCCGTCGTGGCTCGCCATAAAACGGAATGACGCAGAAATCTGGCTGGTACGCACGCGCTCGAGGCGTTCCAGGCACGGCCTGATAGTTTCACGCAGATAGCGGGAATATGCCTTCGGTTTTCCCTGGCCCTCGAAATATTTAATCCGTTCAAGAAGCGGCTTACTGATATGCGCCGGCTGGGCGCTCACGTCAGCAACGATGACCAGATCGGGATTGAATTGCTGCTGTTCGCGGGCCATTTTGGCGCGGCTTAGCAGCTGGTCCTGCTCCATTTCCCGCTGAACAGGATCACGAGATTCATTGAAGAAATAGCGATCCCAGACCTCATTATTCAGGGCTTCGCGGCGCAGCTGTTCCTGCTCGTTATCCGCAGCATAGAGAGTAATCAGGTTTGAAAGCACGGATGAAGTGGCACGCTTATCTGTATCCAGATAAGGGTTAACCGCTTTCTTTTCAGCATTCCAGGAATAGCGGTAATTGCTCATGCGATCTCCAGTTCAAGCTGGAAAGGCTGCAACCCTTTTGAGGACCATTCAGAGATAGAGGGCGGCCGCACTGCCTCGATAGCGCCTTTAAGAATGGCGCAACGGTTTTTCAAAATTACGGCTTTGAGCTCTTTTTCGCTAAGACCGCGTGAATACTCAGCCTCGCGGATAGCCCTGGTTAGTTCAGGATATTTAGAGTTGAATTTAGGAACATTGCAGGCCAGATTCGTGCTGTCAGCGGTGGCGAGTGGATAATTGCCCATCACACGCCCATCCAGCATACGCAGGCCATAAACTCTGGTTTGAAAGGTATATTTGCAGTAAATAGTTTCGAAAGCCTCCTGCATACGACGATGCCAGCGCTCTGTCCTGATAACCGCATATTCTCCAGATGACCCAAAACAAACCCGGGGCCATTCGCGGCAAAGCTCAACCAGACGATCTATAGATTCGTGCAGGTGCCAGACAGGAGCCGCCTTATCCCGAAACACGCGAGGAACCTGACGAATCAGTGCATCGTTATCACTTTCTCCCCCCTCCACAACGTCAGGGATCACGAAAAAAGCCACTTTAGGATGGTGGTAATAGCCAAGCAGCCACTCATAGAATTCGCACCAGTTAACAACCAGGCCCCGCATCCATGCTGAAAATGCTCCGTTATCAATACCCACTGCGGCGGCAAAATTGAGAGATGCTGCAATCTGGTCCGGGCGCACATATGAAACGAAAGCACCGGCTCCGCTCACCGCAATGCGATGAACATCACCGGCACTCCCCCAAACAGGCGTCCCGTGAAAATGATGGGCCCCGAGCTGCGCCCCTTTCACGCAGGCACCTTCCATACAACAGAGCAATCAGGGCCACCTGGATCGACGCTTACGCACATCTTTGGTTTAAGCACCGCAATGAGCTCGTCAGCTTTTTTCCCTTCGCCCGCGGCAACGCCAATGCTGCGTTTTGTGCTGATGCGGTGAAGTGTGAATTTTCGATAAAACGAACGAATCAGGCGGGTGTCGCTATTGGACACGATGATCGGATGGCCTTCTGATGACCGGCGCACCAGAATAGATGCCAAATCATACTGGTCATCATCAGAGAACCCGGCAGTGTGATAACCGCTAAAAGTACCGTCATAAGGCGGATCGCAGTAGACAACATCACCCGCCTGCAGCATTGCCAGCGTTTCGTCATAACTGGCGCAGATGAACGTCGCGCACACAGCCTTTTCAGCAAATGCACGTATTTCATCGACAGGCAGATAAGGCTTTTTGTAATTACCATATGGAACATTGAAAAGACCGCGCTGGTTATAACGGCACAAACCGCGATAACAATGACGATTAAGGAAAAGGAAATAAGCTGCCTTTTCTATTGGCTGCAGGGGTACAGTGTTAAAAAACTGGCGGCATTTATAATAATCTTCTTTCGTGGTGAACTTGGAGAAAATATGCTCTACCAAATGAATAAAGCTGTTAACGTCTTCTTTAATCATCTGATAAAGATTTATAAGGTCAGGGTTAATATCCGCAATAAGATAATAAGGATAGTCTGTTGCCATCATCACAGCGCAGGAACCTGCGAAAGGTTCAACCAGTCGAGGGCCATCTGGGAGGTGCTTTTTGAGTTCGGACATGATGGCGGTTTTGTTTCCCGCCCATTTCAGGATAGTGCTCATACAACGCCTCCGTTGTAGTGCTTGCCTTTAAGCTCTGCGATTTCCTGACAGGTCACACAGCACTGCACGCCCGGAATAGCGCGGCGGCGAGCTGGAGGGATCGGCGCATCGCATTCGATGCAAAGCACACGGGAAACGCCCGGCGCTCTGTTGCGGGCAGTGTGGATGTGGCGCTGGCGTTCTTCTTCAACGCGCTGTTGTACGAGGTCCATAGAGTCAGCCATTAGTGGAGCTCCTGAGATTCGTTTTCGTAGCGGGTTGCTTCGCAGCGCAGTAGTTCAGCTGCTTCAACACCGTTTAACCCTTTGTTGGTGATGTGGGTTGCCAGCGCCTCAAGGCGGATTGAAACTGCGAGCGCGCGGCCTTTGCGCTCCTCACGTTTGGCAATATCGATCACCGCCATAAGCGAATCAGTTTCGGCTACAAACATTTTTCGTAATTCTTTCTGCATTGTTCTCTCTCCTAAATTTGGGCAAAAGAATACCCGGCGGGTTTACGCCATTAATTTCTGTTGTGGGTTAATTCGGCATGGTTAGCCGTTTGGGAAATAAGCTCACCACTGCACGAAAATGATTCATTGCTTTAACCAGTTCCCGCTTTTCGTCAGTAGTCAGATCACTAATATTGACGCCGTGACGTTCTGCCGGAATTTTTGCCATAAAGAATATGGCAGCCAGTGCGCGCTCATTATGTTTATGGTTTATATCGCGACGGTCACGCATATCTTTAATGAACCTTTCAAGCTCTGGCTCAATATTCAGACCAAACACGCTCGCCCTTAATTCAGCTATATGGTTCAGTCCTTCAAGCCGTTGACCCGGGCTTAGTGGAACAGTCGCAGAAGTACCTTCAATAGCCATGGTTTCACCTGTTTGGTAGTGGTCAGCCCTGCCAGTAGTTCTTCCTGAGAGCGGGACGGGCGCCAGCACTTGCCATCTTTCCCGATAATCCAGCCATGGCCGCCGTGCATACCCTGGCTTTGTTTAACCAAAAGCGATGCGAATGAGGGTTCTTTATTAAGCATGAGCACCTCAGATCAGACCAAAAGACGCGCTGAGGCCCGTCACTGTATCAACAGCACTTGCCATTGCCGGGTTGTACTGCAGGCGCGCATGCATGGAAACAGCTGTAAGTGCCATTAAGCGAGTGACAGAATTGATGCTTTCGATAACCTGCCGACGTTCCGTTGTTGTCTGGTGTTCGCCAGAAACAGCGCTTGCTGCAACACGACCAATCTCTGCTGTAGCATTCAACACGTAATGAGGCATTTTCTCGCTGGCAACTTCGTTCAGCGGCACGCATGGCAAGCAATGGATTTGCGCCAGAAACCCATCAACCAGCGTGGAGTCCTCAGTGATATCCGTCAGCAGCCAAATTTCCGGCGCCGTGAGTTGATGCGGTTGCTCCGGGTTCAGTTTGTTGCGCAGCGTCTGGACGTTCATGCCTGCGCGGTCGGCCAGCTTCGCCATATTGTGACGGAGTGCGAAAGCGCGGCATGCTTCATCAAAGTGTGGATGTTTGGAAATCTTATAATCAAACATGCGAGCCTCCTGGAAAGTTCTCATAATTGAACTTACTGACCAACAACAACGCGGAAGTTGGAATGACCAAGGGACTCACGAACCTGATCGGTTTTGTACATCAAGTAACGAAGACATACGCGCCCCTTATTTTTCTCCTTTTTGACCATGTATTTAGCCAACTGGCCATGGTGGATTTTCTGATAAACAGACCCGCGGGAAATGCCTTCCCATTCCGCGAACTCTGCCGGTGTAGCCATCTCTTTTGGTACACGAATTGAAATATCGGTGCTCATAGTGCAGTATCTCTCAGTTAAGGTTTGGTTTATGTCGTTTTATCTTGTTTTATGCGATTCAATAATCGAACAATCGAGATAATATGATCCAATATTTGATACGTCAATAGGATTAAGAAATGATACAGGTGAAAGCTGGCGAGAATACAGGGGGTAGAGAGGCTATCCATAGGTTAATGGCTGCCTATGATTTTAAGTCCAGGCAGCAGCTATGCGATCACCTAGGCGCATCCAAAAGTACTATGGCTAACAGATACTTAAGAGACAGTTTCCCTGCAGAATGGGTGATCCAATGTGCTCTTGAAACGGGTGTTTCTTTACTCTGGCTTACCACAGGTCAAGGTGAACCCGGAACAAAAATTGACGATAAAAAAAGTATCAATTTCGTGAACTCCGGCAAAGTAAAACCTCTTTCTGAACTTGTATCGCCTGAGATCGACAAAGTTAATCTCATGGGAGGTTCGCTGGTTGAAGCCGGGAAGGCCATCATTGATAGCAGCCTGCTTCCATCTGACTCACGCGAGCTGCTTCTAGTAAATACCGCTGGCGATTCATATTTAGTTGACCGTACCCAAGTACCACCAGTGAATGGTATGTGGTTGGTCGATATCGACGGTATAAAAAGCATTGTTAAGTTAACTCGTCTTCCGGGAAACAGATTAGTTGTGCATCAAGATGACTCTTCATTTGAATGCAACCTGGATGATATCGAAGTAGTTGGCCGCGCATTGAAAATCATTAAGAGTCTTTGATATGACGATCAGAAAGCAGCCGAATGGAAAATGGTTGTGTGAGTGCTACCCGAACGGGCGTGACGGCAAGCGCGTGCGTAAGCAATTTGCGACTAAAGGCGAGGCTGTAGCATTTGAAAACTTCACCATGGATGAAGTGAACAAAAAACCGTGGCTGGGTGAAAAGGAAGATCGGCGGCATTTGTCAGAATTGATTGAACAGTGGCACTCCCTTTATGGGCAGACGCTCGCAGACCCCAAGCGCCTAATGGCGAAACTGAACATTATCTGCAATGGACTGGGCGACCCCGTCGCTTCTGAGTTAACAGCCGGTGATTTTACCAAATATCGTGAAGCACGATTAAAAGGTGAGGTACGTAACCAAGACGGTGGGCTAATGTCGCCAGTGAAGCCCCGCACGGTAAACCTGGAACAGCGTAACTTATCATCCGTTTTTGGCACCCTTAAAAAGCTGGGTCACTGGTCAGCGCCTAACCCGCTTGCCGGGCTGCCAACATTCAAAATCGCAGAGGGGGAACTGGCGTTCCTGACCTCGGACGAAATTAAACGCTTGCTTGATGCCTGTGCTGATTCTCAAAGCCCCAGCCTGTTGATGATTGCTAAAACATGCCTAGCTACTGGGGCACGATGGAGTGAAGCGGAAAACCTGCAGGGCCATCAGTTATCAAAATACCGGATCACCTATACCAAAACCAAAAGCAAGAAAAACCGAACTGTACCGATATCTCATGAGCTGTATAACGAACTCCCCAAAATCAGAGGGAAGCTATTCACACCATGCAGAAAAGCCTTTGAGCGTGCAGTAAAGCGGGCTGGAATCGTCCTGCCAGAGGGGCAATGTACCCATGTTTTGCGCCATACTTTTGCAAGCCACTTCATGATGAATGGCGGGAATATTCTTGTTCTTAAAGAAATTCTAGGTCATGCCGATATTAAGATGACTATGATTTATGCACATTTTTCTCCAGACCATCTTGAAGATGCTGTGAGTAAGAACCCTTTAAACTTTCTATAGAGCAGAACCATGGAAGAAAAAGCAAAAACCCCAGCAATAGAAGCAGAAAAAAAATATGCACTTTGGATTGATTATTTTCTTGAAAAATTATTAAAAGATGAAAGATTAAATCCACCATTCAATATCAAAGGTGATATTGGAAGTGACTTCTCAGAACGCTGCAGAATATATCTCACCCTGATTGATGACTCAATAAAAAAAGATATAAATGGCTGTGGCAAATATTTAAAAACGTTACGAGGAAGAGTGGAAAATATACAACAATGCCTGCAAAAAACGCTAGAGGAATATTTATCTGGAGACATTAAAACAGCATATGATATATTCGATGAAGTCATGTCAAAGGAAGCAACTATAACTCAATTAAACCACATTAGTATTTTACTAAAAGACATATGCAATGAGAATAAGCCATTATATAGAGTAAGGAAATCTGAAACACCTTTAGTAGAGCATGATGAGATATTTCACATCCCATTTTCAAAAAGATATTTAGTTAACGCTCAGAGATACTCAGTTGCAGGTCAACCTTGTCTATATCTTGGTACATCTTTATATGTTTGCTGGCAAGAAATGGGCAAACCCGATTTCGATAAGCTATATATATCCTCTTTTATTACAAATGACACCAATTCTAAAATATTAAACTTTGCATCACCTCATTTATCACTTCCAATTAAAAAACCAGAAAATGATTCATTTTACTTTAGTACAAACAGAACTAAAGCCTCATACTTTATTTTTTGGCCATTACTAATTGCCTGTAATTATTTAAAAAGCAAAGAGAATTCATCATTTACATCTGAGTACATCATCCCCAATTTACTAATGCAGTGGATAGGTCGCCGAGTTAAATCCCCAATAGCCGGCATAGCATACTATTCCACGAAGATGCCTAAATCAAGAAATAGTAAACACTCTATAAATGTTGTATTACCGCCAAAAGCATCGTATAAACAATCCATTCAATATGAGTTTTGCCCAAAACTTAGTTCTTATTTTGAGTTTACCCCACCAATGTCTTGGCAAGTGCTAAAGACACTTGATTATCAAAGTCATTTCATAATGTCAAACGAACAAAGCACCGCAATTAACTACCTGAAAAAAAAGGAAAAACTATCTGGAATAGCAAATTTTGAAGAAGATATAGTCAACCTATATCCACTTACTGACTTTTACAAGCTTGAAATTTTAGTCGATCGACTTTTTAAACATTTAGCAATTAAACAAAAAACCATATAGTAAGAGAAAAATAATGGGGAACTGCAAATGGCGGCCAAATATAAAAACAATACTTCTTGATGAGGGAAATTTATTGGAAGTACATTAGTGTACGGTGCTAAAATAAATTTAGCCCTACTATTAATCAATCACTTATTAATA
>NZ_JAWNDF010000015.1:0-29178 GCF_034106865.1 Enterobacter sp. 237C8
TGTTAAAGAGCAGTTGCAACGCGGCTTTCGCTCACCGTTGCGAGGTGGCGTATATTACGCTTTCCTCTTTCAGAGTCAACCCGTTATTTCAGAATTTTTCTCTTCAACCGAACCGCTTGTTGTGTGAAGTGATTCACATCCGCCGTGTCGATGGAGGCGCATTATAGGGAGTTCTCGGCTGGCCGCAACCGCTAAATGACAGAAAAATGACTGACTGCTGCATTCCACAGCAAAACCCCGCCTTATACCTTTTTACACACAGACTTATCCACAGTGATACGAAAAAGTGAAAATGTGCGAGCGTTGCGCAAACGTTTTCGTTAAAATGCTCGCGCTTAATAAGGATGCCCCGTCAGGTGTGTTAGATGAGTTTTTCGCAGGAAAATTCATCTAACGCTCTCTGTAATCGTGAAATCCAGGGGATTTACCATGCAACAACGTCGTCCAGTCCGCCGCGCTCTGCTCAGTGTTTCTGATAAAGCCGGTATCGTCGAATTCGCTCAGGCACTTTCCGCACGCGGTGTGGAGCTGCTTTCTACAGGCGGTACCGCTCGCCTGTTAGCAGATAAAGGTCTGCCGGTAACCGAAGTGTCCGATTACACCGGTTTCCCGGAAATGATGGATGGACGCGTCAAAACTCTGCACCCGAAAGTGCACGGCGGTATTCTTGGCCGTCGCGGTCAGGACGACGCCATTATGGAACAGCATGACATCGCCCCAATCGACATGGTTGTCGTTAACCTCTACCCTTTTGCCCAGACCGTTGCTCGCGAAGGCTGTTCTCTGGAAGATGCCGTAGAGAATATTGATATCGGCGGCCCAACCATGGTGCGCTCCGCGGCCAAGAACCATAAAGATGTGGCCATCGTCGTAAAGAGCAGCGATTACAACACCATTATTAACGAGATGGACGCCAACGAAGGGTCACTGACTCTGGAAACGCGTTTCGACCTCGCCATCAAAGCCTTCGAGCACACCGCGGCGTACGACAGCATGATCGCCAACTACTTCGGTAGCCTGGTGCCTGCTTACCACGGTGAAAGCAAAGATCCTTCTGGCCGCTTCCCGCGCACCCTGAATCTGAACTTCATTAAGAAGCAGGATATGCGTTACGGTGAGAACAGCCACCAGCAGGCTGCCTTCTATATAGAAGAAGAGGTAAAAGAAGCCTCTGTTGCGACCGCTCAGCAGGTTCAGGGCAAAGCGCTCTCCTATAACAACATTGCTGACACCGACGCCGCGCTGGAATGCGTGAAAGAGTTCAGCGAGCCGGCCTGCGTTATCGTCAAGCATGCGAACCCATGCGGCGTTGCCGTGAGCACCTCTATTCTGGATGCCTACGACCGCGCGTACAAAACCGACCCGACCTCCGCGTTCGGCGGCATTATCGCCTTCAACCGCGAGCTGGATGCTGAAACCGCGCAGGCCATCATCTCCCGCCAGTTTGTTGAAGTGATCATCGCGCCATCGGCCTCCGAAGAAGCGCTGAAAATCACCGCGGCAAAACAGAACGTGCGCGTGCTGGTTTGCGGCCAGTGGGCAGAACGCGTGCCGGGCCTGGACTTCAAGCGCGTGAACGGCGGCCTGCTGGTTCAGGACCGCGATCTGGGTATGGTGACAGAAGCCGACCTGCGCGTGGTAACGAAACGCCAGCCTACCGAACAGGAACTGCGTGACGCGCTGTTCTGCTGGAAGGTCGCGAAGTTCGTCAAATCCAACGCCATCGTCTACGCCAAAGAAAACATGACTATCGGGATAGGCGCAGGCCAGATGAGCCGCGTTTACTCCGCGAAAATCGCGGGCATTAAAGCAGGCGATGAAGGTCTGGAAGTAAAAGGCTCCGCCATGGCTTCTGACGCCTTCTTCCCGTTCCGTGACGGTATCGACGCGGCGGCTGCAGTGGGCATCACCTGTGTGATCCAGCCTGGCGGCTCAATTCGCGACGACGAAGTGATTGCCGCTGCCGACGAACATGGCATTGCAATGATCTTCACCGACATGCGCCACTTCCGCCATTAATTCCCGGAGCAGAAAATGAAAGTATTAGTGATTGGTAACGGCGGACGCGAGCACGCTCTGGCGTGGAAAGCGGCGCAGTCTCCGCTGGTGAAAACAGTTTTCGTAGCACCGGGCAACGCCGGTACCGCGCTGGAACCCGCGCTGCAAAACGTGGCTATCGGCGTGACCGATATCCCGGCGCTGCTGAGCTTTGCCCAGAGCGAGAAAATCGATCTAACCATCGTCGGCCCGGAAGCGCCGCTGGTGATTGGCGTCGTCGATGCCTTCCGCGCGGCGGGCCTGACAATCTTCGGGCCAACGGAAGGCGCCGCGCAGCTGGAAGGCTCCAAAGCCTTCACCAAAGATTTCCTCGCGCGTCACAACATCCCGACGGCGGAATATCAGAACTTCACCGAAGTGGAGCCAGCCCTGGCCTACCTGCGTGAAAAAGGTGCGCCGATTGTTATCAAGGCCGACGGTCTGGCCGCTGGTAAAGGTGTGATCGTGGCGATGACGCTCGAAGAAGCGGAAGCCGCGGTTCAGGATATGCTGGCGGGTAACGCCTTTGGCGATGCGGGCCACCGCATCGTGATCGAAGAGTTCCTCGACGGTGAAGAGGCCAGCTTTATCGTGATGGTCGACGGCGAGCACGTTCTGCCGATGGCCACCAGCCAGGATCACAAGCGCGTGGGCAATGGCGATACCGGCCCGAATACTGGCGGAATGGGCGCTTACTCCCCCGCTCCGGTAGTGACTGACGAAGTCCACCAGCGCACCATGGATCGCGTCATCTGGCCAACGGTGAAAGGGATGGCGGCGGAAGGCAACACCTACACCGGTTTCCTCTATGCGGGTCTGATGATCGACAAGCAGGGTAACCCTAAGGTCATCGAATTCAACTGCCGCTTTGGCGATCCGGAAACGCAGCCCATCATGCTGCGCATGAAATCCGATCTGGTGGAACTGTGTCTGGCAGCCTGCGAAGGCAAGCTCGACGAGAAAACCTCAGAGTGGGACGAGCGTGCGTCTCTGGGCGTGGTGATTGCGGCGGGTGGTTACCCGGGCAACTACAACACCGGGGATGAGATCCACGGCCTGCCGCTGGAAGAGATTGACGGTGCGAAGGTGTTCCATGCGGGTACGAAGCTGGCTGACGACGATCGCGTCCTCACCAACGGCGGACGCGTGCTGTGTGCAACCGCGCTGGGCCATACCGTGGCAGAAGCGCAGAAACGCGCCTATGCGCTGATGGCGGATATTCACTGGAACGGCAGCTTTAGCCGTCAGGATATCGGTTATCGTGCAATTGCGCGCGAGCAGGGCGAGTAATTTCACACCCTCACCCTAACCCTCTCCCTCAAGGGAGAGGGGATTTAAATCAAAAACTTTTTTCCGTCGGCTGCCAGGTGCAGAAGTCTTCGTTCGCCACCAGCAGCAGCTGAGAGCCTTCCGGCGCTTCCAGCCACGCCACACTCACCTCCATTGATGAATGACGCTGACGGCGCTGAATGTGTTCTGTTGCCCAGGATTCGAGCTCAGGCTTGACCGTCTGTCCTTCGCAGGTTGTCACCGTCCCATCGGCATGCCAGCGCCCCTGGCGCAGCACAACGCGTCCCAGACGAAGCGCATCGCTGGTCTGGCGGATTTGTTCGGCACGATAACGGTAGAGAGCGATTTGATCGCTGGAAAGCTGCTGTTTTTGGCCGCTGACTTCGCGCTGCATAAAGCTCAGCTCGCCATGGTCGTCAAAACGCACTTTCACGTGTTCGGGGGTCTTGCTGTAGACGTTCAGTTCAATCAGCGACAGGTCATCTCCCTGCCAGCGATATTCCGCAGTCGACGTATTGCCGTTATGCCACGGGCTGAAGGCAGAAAGCAGATGCACTTCGCCGCCGGAATCTTTGCGCCAGATCCTGACCGCACCCTGGTTGTCCGCGTAGCCGCTGGCGGTAAACGGCGGCAGGGAGGTGTCGTGGCTGCAGGCTGACAGCAGCAGCATGCCTGCCAGCGCGAGCGTTCCACGCCAGAAAGACAAAAGGGGCGTTGCCGCCCCTTCGCTAAAACTGTTCACTGCCACGCGTCTTACTTAACAGCGTCTTTCAGTGCTTTACCAGAAACAAATGCCGGCACGTTAGCTGCGGCGATTTTGATTTCTTTACCGGTCTGCGGGTTGCGGCCAGTACGCTCAGCGCGGTGGTTCACTTTGAAGGTACCGAAACCAACCAGTTGCACAGCATCGCCTTCTTTCAGAGACTCAGTAATAGCAGCCAGGGTAGATTCCAGAGCAGCTTTAGCCTGCACTTTAGACAGATCAGCCTTGTCCGCAATTACATCAATCAGTTGAGTCTTGTTCATAAGTTATCCTTTCAATGTGTTTATCGCTTGCTAAGCATCGAGTGCGACGAAAATGCCAAAAAAGCACTCTCCTGCATACACGCACCGATAGCCACTTTTTTTCGCCCCCCAAATGTAGACCAGACAAGGGGCGAAAGGGAAGAGTCGAGGAGCGACAAAACGGGCGTTATCTCAAGTTTTCTTGTCTCATTGGTTAAAAATTATACCAATATTGCTCTCAGCAGCCTCTCGTAAGTCCGCGCGCAGCCCTTTTATCAGCTCAATATCGCGTTCTTCACACTCTGCCAGCAGGCGGAAAATTTCCCACTGAATGTCCCATTCTTGCTCAACCGCCGGGTTTGCACGCAGCTCTTCGTCGGTCATCTCGCGACCTTCCTGGGTCATTTCCAGCATCGCGACGGTCGTAATCGATGCCTTACTGACTTCAATTGCGTGCTCCAGCGTTTCACCGCTCAGACGGGAGTGAAGCAGTTCGCTTAACGCCACGCAGGCATCAATCGCCGGGTAGACACCGTACAGGTCAAAATCATCCGCAGCCGGAATCGCCTCTTCCAGCTTTTCCAGCTGGGAGTCGAAGTTCACCTTCGCGTCTTTCACCGTCAGCGTTTCCCAGATCAGATCCAGAATGCGGCGGTAGATATGGCCATCACCAAAGCCCGTCTCCTTACAGAACGCGGCATAGTTGGGATACATGCGCTCGCACAGGCAAGCCATAAACGTCACGTGCTGCCAGCTTTCAACTTTCTCAAGGCGCAGGTGAATCGGGTTTTGTAGCATGATGATCTCTCGAATCGAAAATTAGGCGCAGTTTACCTGAATCATCGCTGAATTTCCTGCCAACGAACAAAAGCCGGACGCGAAGAGGCCACGGCGTCTGCCCAGCGCGTCGGCTCCGGCAAGCGGTAGCCCTTCATGCAGCGCTGCACCCACGCCAGGGCGCTGTCCATGCTCACCCGGTGCCCCGTGGCGATAAAGAGCGGATTACAGCGCGCCTTGCTGCGCCAGACCCACGCTAGCTGCTCACCTTTATGGATAAGCGGCGCCAGCGCGCCCGGCTCGGCTGAAAGAGGTTCAAACGCGCCGCACAGGCGTTTCTTGGCAACGCCAATGGTCGGGACATCCACCAGCAGACCAAAGTGGCTGGCAACGCCTAAACGGCGCGGGTGTGAGATACCGTGTCCATCGACAAACAGCAGGTCAGGTTTTTGCGAGAGTTGCTCCCACGCTGCCAGCAGCGCGGGATATTCGCGGAAGGAGAGAAAGCCCGGAATGTACGGCATGGTGGTCGCGATACGCGCAACCTTGAACTCGACCAGCTCAAGCGAAGGGTATTTCAGTACCACCATCGCCGCTCGCGTCACTTCCCCACCCTGCTCGAATCCGACGTCTGCTCCGCCAATGTACTGCGGAGGATCTTTATCCAGACGATCCTCGCGGATCACCGATGAGGCCAGTTCGATTTGTTGAGCGCGTAGCGACGCGAGATCCATAACCACTCCTTACTTGTGATACTGGGCAGAAAGCCGATGCACCGCCTCCACAAATACGCCTGCGTGTTCTGGCGGCACATCCTGATGAATGCCGTGGCCGAGGTTAAAGACGTGGCCTTCCCCCTGGCCGAAACCAGACAGTATAGTCGACACTTCTTCTTCAATGCGCGCTGGCGGCGCATAGAGCATGGACGGGTCCATATTGCCCTGCAGCGCCACTTTGTCCCCCACGCGACGGCGCGCATCGGCGATATCGGTCGTCCAGTCGAGGCCCAGCGCGTCGCAGCCGGTTGCCGCCATCGCTTCCAACCACTGGCCGCCACCTTTGGTGAACAGCGTCACCGGCACGCGGCGGCCTTCGTTTTCACGCAGCAGGCCGTCGACGATTTTGTGCATGTAGTACAGGGAGAACTGCTGATAATCGCGCCCTGTCAGCACGCCGCCCCAGGTATCGAAAATCATCACCGACTGCGCACCCGCCTTAATCTGCGCGTTCAGGTAGAGGGTGACGCTCTTCGCCAGCTTGTCGAGCAGCGCGTGCAGGGCCAGCGGCTCGGCGTACATCATCTTTTTAATCATGGTGAAGGCTTTGCTGCTGCCTCCTTCAACCATATAGGTCGCCAGCGTCCACGGGCTGCCGGAGAAGCCAATCAGCGGCACTTCACCTTTCAGCTCGCGGCGAATGGTGCGCACGGCGTTCATCACGTAGCCCAGCTCGCCTTCCGGATCGGGGATCGGCAGCTTATCCACGTCGGCTTTGCTTTTGATTGGGGAGGTGAAACGCGGGCCTTCACCGGTTTCGAAGTACAGGCCAAGGCCCATTGCATCCGGAATGGTCAGAATATCCGAGAAGAGGATCGCAGCATCCAGCGGGAAGCGGCGCAGCGGCTGGAGCGTCACTTCGCAGGCCAGCTCGGCGTTTTTGCACAGCGACATAAAATCGCCCGCCTGCGCGCGCGTGGCTTTGTACTCCGGGAGATAGCGTCCCGCCTGGCGCATCATCCACACCGGGGTGACATCAACGGGCTGGCGCAGCAGCGCACGCAGATAACGATCGTTCTTCAGTTCGGTCATTTTTGCAGTTCCTTAAGCGTCATGGCCTCAGTGTAACACTACTCATACTCGGCCCGACACATCGCCACGGTATCTTCTATCAGGCGACGCGCCACGGTGCCCGGCGGAGGCAACAGCGGTAGATCGTCGTAGCGATACCAGTTTGCTTCCAGCAGCTCTTTCTGATCGATAACGATCTCGCCGCTGTCGTATTCGGCCATAAATGCCGTCATCAGAGACTGCGGGAACGGCCACGGTTGGGAGGTAACGTAGCGCAGGTTCTTCACTTTGATCCCGCTCTCCTCCATCACCTCGCGCGCTACCGCCTGCTCCAGCGTTTCGCCCACCTCGACGAAGCCGGCCAGCACGGTGTGAATGCCGTTGCGATGGCGGGTATGCTGCGCCAGCAGGATGGAATCCTCCCGGCGGATAGCGACGATAATACACGGCGCAATCTGCGGATAGTAGCGTTCGCGGCAGTGGCTGCAGAGCATCGCCCACTCGGTTTTGCTCGGGCGCATGGTATGACCGCAGTAGCCGCAGTATTTATGCGAGCGGTAAAACTCGGCCAGCTGCACGCCGCGCCCCGCCAGCTGGAACAGCCCCACGTCCAGATCCAGCACCTGGCGCACCGATCCCATATCCTGGCGGCGGGACTGTTGGATCAACCACACCGGCTCACCCTGCCACTCGCCGATCTTCAGCGCAGGCTGGCCGACGAGATCGAACGCCTCAGCTGCACCGTAGGGGATTTCCCCGGCAGGAAGCCATAATTTTTGTTCGTGACTGACGATCCACCAACCAAGATCTGATTTTTCAATAATACGATCCATATCTATTGCACTACCTTCGCTTCACTGACATGTTGTTAGCATTGTGGTTACATTCTGGATAAGCAGATTCAATCCTACATTTTGCGGAGTCGACCATGTTAAACCAGCTGGAAAGCCTGACTGAGCGCGTTAGAGGAAATAACAAACTGGTGGATCGCTGGCTACATGTACGCAAGCATCTACTCGTGGCTTATTACAATCTGGTCGGTATTAAGCCTGGCAAAGAATCGTTTATGCGACTGAATGAAAAAGCGCTGGATGATTTTTGTCAGGGCCTGGTCGACTATCTGTCCGACGGCCATTTCAATATTTATGAACGCATTATCCGCGAAATGGAAGGGACAACGCCGTATTTAGCGGCCAGCAAGCTCTATCCCCTTCTGGAAGCCAATACCCAGCAGATCATGGATTACTATGATTCCGCGCTCGAGAACGCTATCGACCACGATAACTATCTTGAGTTTCAGCAGGCGCTATCCGACCTCGGTGAAGCGCTGGAAGAGCGATTCACGCTGGAAGATAAGCTGATCGCCCTCGTGCTGGACAATGATTTGAACATCAGTAACGAAGAGAACGTCGCGCGCCCTGCTTGAGTTCTTCACCGTTAACGAGTAATTTACAACCATTCGCCCCTCTCACGAGGGGGATTTTTCTTGTCGGAGTGCCCAGCGCCTGAAAGCGCGGGCTGAGACCGTTAATTCGGGATCCGCGGAACCTGATCAGGCTAATACCTGCGAAGGGAACAAGAGTCACACTGCTGTTGTATCGCCTGAGGGCGATCCTCTCTTGCTTCATCCGTCGTCTGACAAGCCATGTCCTTCACTTTTGGAATGAGCTATGTCTACTGCAAAACTTACCCGCCGCGAACAGCGCGCACAGGCCCAACACTTCATCGACACGCTGGAAGGCACCGCTTTCCCGAACTCGAAGCGCATCTACATTTCCGGCTCGCAGGCCGATATCCGTGTCCCAATGCGTGAAATCCAGCTTAGCCCGACGCTTATCGGCGGCAGCAAAGATAACCCGCAGTATGAAGACAACGAAGCCGTGCCGGTGTATGACACCTCCGGCCCGTACGGTGATCCTGATGTTGCCATCAACGTCCAGCAGGGTCTGGCAAAGCTGCGCCAGCCGTGGATTGATGCGCGCAACGACTGCGAAGAGCTGAGCGTACTCAGCTCTGCCTACACCAAAGAGCGCCTGGCCGACGACGGTCTGGACGAGCTGCGCTTTACCGGCCTGCTGACGCCAAAACGCGCTAAGGCGGGCAAATGCGTGACCCAGCTGCACTACGCGCGCCGGGGCATCGTCACGCCGGAGATGGAGTTCATCGCCATCCGCGAAAACATGGGTCGCGAGCGCATCCGTAGCGAAGTGCTGCGCTATCAGCATCCGGGTGAAGGCTTTGGCGCTCGCCTGCCGGAGAACATCACGCCGGAATTTGTGCGTGACGAAGTGGCCGCAGGCCGCGCGATTATCCCTGCCAATATCAACCACCCGGAATCCGAGCCGATGATTATTGGCCGCAACTTCCTGGTGAAGGTCAACGCGAACATCGGTAACTCGGCCGTCACCTCCTCCATCGAAGAAGAGGTGGAGAAGCTGGTCTGGTCCACGCGCTGGGGCGCGGACACGGTAATGGACCTCTCCACTGGACGCTATATTCACGAAACCCGCGAATGGATCCTGCGTAACAGCCCGGTACCGATTGGCACCGTACCGATTTATCAGGCGCTGGAAAAGGTCAACGGCATCGCCGAAGACCTTACCTGGGAAGCGTTCCGCGACACGCTGCTGGAGCAGTCCGAGCAGGGCGTGGACTACTTCACCATTCACGCGGGCGTGCTGCTGCGCTACGTGCCGATGACCGCGAAGCGTCTGACCGGCATCGTCTCGCGCGGCGGTTCCATCATGGCGAAGTGGTGTCTGTCACATCACCAGGAAAACTTCCTCTACGAGCACTTCCGCGAGATCTGCGAAATCTGCGCCGCGTACGATGTCTCTCTGTCGCTGGGCGACGGTCTGCGCCCGGGCTCGATCCGCGACGCGAACGACGAAGCGCAGTTTGCCGAACTGCACACGCTGGGTGAACTGACCAAAATCGCCTGGGAGTATGACGTGCAGGTGATGATTGAAGGTCCGGGACACGTGCCGATGCAGATGATCCGCCGCAACATGACCGAGGAGCTGGAGCACTGCCACGAAGCGCCGTTCTATACCCTGGGGCCGTTGACCACCGATATTGCGCCGGGCTATGACCACTTCACGTCGGGCATTGGCGCGGCGATGATCGGCTGGTTCGGCTGCGCCATGCTCTGCTACGTCACGCCGAAAGAGCACCTTGGCTTGCCAAACAAAGAGGACGTAAAGCAGGGGCTGATTACCTACAAAATTGCCGCCCACGCCGCGGATCTGGCCAAAGGCCATCCGGGCGCGCAAATTCGCGATAACGCCATGTCGAAGGCGCGCTTTGAATTCCGCTGGGAAGACCAGTTCAACCTGGCGCTGGACCCGTTCACCGCCCGCGCCTATCACGACGAGACACTCCCGCAGGAATCAGGCAAAGTCGCGCACTTCTGCTCTATGTGCGGGCCAAAATTCTGCTCGATGAAAATCAGCCAGGAGGTGCGCGACTACGCCGCCGCGCAGACCATTGAAGTGGGGATGGCGGACATGTCTGAAACCTTCCGCGCCAGAGGCGGCGAAATCTACCTCAAAAAAGAGGAGGCGTAATGTATAAGCCCGATTTCCCGCCTGTCCCCTACCGTTTAGGGCTCTATCCGGTGGTGGACAGCGTGGAGTGGATAGAGCGCCTGCTGGAGACAGGCGTTCGAACGATCCAGCTGCGCATCAAGGATAAACGCGATGACGAGGTGGAAGCCGATGTGGCTGCCGCCATCGCGCTTGGCCGTCGGCATAACGCCCGTCTGTTTATCAACGATTACTGGCGGCTGGCCGTTAAGCACCAGGCGTACGGCGTGCACCTGGGTCAGGAGGACCTGGAAACAACGGATCTGAGCGCTATCCGCGAAGCCGGGTTGCGTCTTGGCGTTTCAACGCACGATGACATGGAGATCGACGTGGCGCTGGCGGCCCGTCCCTCTTACATCGCGCTGGGTCACGTCTTCCCGACGCAAACCAAGCAGATGCCCTCCGCACCGCAGGGTCTGACGCAGCTGGCGAGTCACGTTAAACGCCTTGCCGATTACCCTACCGTCGCCATTGGCGGAATCAGCCTTGAACGCGCCCCGGCGGTGCTGGAGACCGGCGTCGGCAGTATCGCCGTCGTCAGCGCCATCACCCAGGCCGCAGACTGGCGTCTTGCCACCGAACAGCTGTTACAGCTGGCAGGAGCGGGTGATGAACGATCGTGATTTTATGCGCTATAGCCGTCAGATCCTGCTGGAAGATATCGCCATCGACGGACAGCAAAAGCTGCTCGCCAGCCGGGTGCTGATTGTCGGTCTGGGCGGGCTAGGCGCGCCCGCCGCGCTTTATCTGGCTGGTGCAGGTATCGGTACGCTGGTGCTGGCCGACGACGACGAGGTTCACCTCAGCAACCTGCAGCGACAAATCCTCTTTACCACCGAGGATATCAACCAGCCAAAAGCGCAAATTACCCGGCAGCGCCTGAACCAGCTCAACCCGGATATCGCGCTGATTGCCCTGCAGGATCGGCTCAGCGGTGAAAACCTGCGCCGTGAGGTCGCCCTTGCCGACGTGGTGCTGGACTGTACCGACAACATGGCGACGCGCCAGGCGATTAACGCCGCCTGCGTGGCAAATAATACGCCGCTTATCACCGCCAGCGCGGTGGGGTTCGGCGGGCAGATGATGGTCCTGACCCCGCCGTGGTCGCAGGGCTGCTATCGCTGCCTGTGGCCGGATGATGCAGAGCCGGCGCGCAACTGCCGTACGGCGGGCATTCTTGGTCCGGTGGTCGGCGTAATGGGCACAATGCAGGCGCTGGAGGCCATCAAGCTGCTCAGCGGCATGGAGACGGAACGCAATACGCTGCGGCTGTTTGATGCCCGCTCCAGCGGCTGGCGTCATCTGGCGTTACACCGCGCCAGCCGCTGCCCGGTATGCGGAGGCCGCGATGCGCATTCTGTTTAACGATGAGCCGATGAAATGCGACGACGGGCTCACCGTTGCGGCACTGCTCGACAAGCTGCGCCAGCTCAAGCCGGGAACGGCGCTGGCGCTCAATCAACAGATCCTGCCGCGCGAGCAGTGGGAACATCAGCAGGTCAATGACGGCGACCAGATCCTGCTGTTTCAGGTTATCGCAGGGGGCTGAGATGTTACGTATTGCCGATAAAGTCTTTGATTCACATCTGTTTACCGGAACCGGAAAATTCGCCTCGCCGCAGCTGATGGTGAATGCCATTCGCGAAAGCGGCAGCCAGCTGGTGACGCTGGCGCTCAAGCGCGTGGATCTGCGCCATCACAACGATGCCATTCTGGCGCCTTTACTGGAGGCAGGCGTCACGCTGCTGCCCAACACCTCCGGTGCCAAAACGGCCGAAGAGGCGATTTTTGCCGCGCAGCTGGCCCGCGAGGCGCTCGGCACCCGCTGGCTGAAGCTGGAAATTCATCCTGACGCCCGCTGGCTGCTGCCCGACCCCATCGAAACGCTGAAAGCGGCTGAAAAGCTGGTGCAGCAAGGGTTTATCGTCCTGCCTTACTGCGGCGCCGATCCTGTTCTGTGCAAACGGCTGGAAGAGGTCGGCTGCGCCGCCGTCATGCCGCTGGGCGCCCCCATTGGCTCCAACCAGGGGCTGGAAACCCGCGCGATGCTGGAAATCATTATTGAGCAGGCTACCGTGCCGGTGGTGGTTGATGCGGGCATTGGCGTGCCCAGCCATGCCGCGCAGGCGCTGGAGATGGGCGCCGACGCGGTGCTGGTCAACACGGCCATCGCGGTTGCCGACGATCCGGTCATGATGGCGCGTGCGTTCCGCATGGCCGTAGAGGCTGGCCTGCTGGCAAGGGAGTCTGGCCCCGGCTCGCGCAGTTTCCAGGCACAGGCCACCAGCCCGCTGACCGGTTTTCTGGAGGCGATCTCATGAGCACGTTTACCGAGCGCTGGCGGCAGCTTAACTGGGACGACATTGCCCTGCGCATTAACAGCAAAACGGCGGCTGACGTGGAGCGCGCGCTGCATGCCCGCCATCTGACCCGCGAGGATCTGATGGCCCTGCTCTCCCCGGCGGCCAGCGCGTACCTCGAACCGATGGCCCAGCGAGCACAGCGGCTCACACGCCAGCGTTTTGGCAACACGGTGAGCTTCTACGTGCCGCTCTATCTATCAAACCTGTGCGCCAATGACTGCACCTACTGCGGTTTTTCCATGAGCAACCACATCAAGCGTAAAACGCTCGATGAAGGTGAGATCGCCCGCGAGTGCGCGGCCATTCGTGAAATGGGCTTTGAACATCTTCTGCTTGTCACGGGCGAACATCAGGGAAAAGTGGGAATGGACTATTTCCGTCAGCACCTTCCCGCCATTCGTCGTCAGTTTGCGTCGCTGCAGATGGAAGTGCAGCCCCTGGCGCAGGAGGAGTACGCGGAGCTAAAAACCCTCGGGCTGGACGGGGTCATGGTCTACCAGGAAACCTATCACGAGGCGACGTACGCCCGGCATCACCTGAAGGGCAAGAAACAGGATTTCTTTTTCCGCCTGGAAACGCCGGACAGGCTGGGTCGCGCGGGGATCGACAAAATCGGTCTGGGGGCGCTGATCGGGCTCTCTGACAGCTGGCGGGTGGATTGTTACATGGTGGCGGAACATTTGCTGTGGCTTCAGCAGCACTACTGGCAGAGCCGTTATTCCATCTCCTTCCCGCGCCTGAGACCTTGCGCGGGCGGGATTGAACCGGCTTCGCTGATGGATGAACGCCAGCTGGTGCAGACCATCTGTGCGTTTCGCCTGCTCGCCCCGGAAGTGGAATTATCGCTCTCAACGCGTGAATCCCCGGCGTTTCGCGATCGCGTTATCCCGCTTGCGATTAACAACGTCAGCGCGTTTTCCAAAACGCAGCCAGGCGGCTACGCCGACGATCGTCCGGAGCTCGAGCAGTTTGTGCCGCATGACGGACGACGTCCGGAAGCGGTCGCCGCAGCCCTGACGGCCCAGGGTCTTCAGCCTGTCTGGAAAGACTGGGACAGCTGGCTGGGAAGAGCCTCGCAATGACGATGAAACGCGCTGCAACACCATAAAAAATTGTCGAGGCGCGACGAAAAGGCAAAACCGGGTGGTTGTCAGCGATCGTCCGGTTTTTTATTGTCACACGGTCAGCAACGGATGCTGACCAGGGCGAAAAGCTTCTTCCTCGTTTCGCCCTGCCTCTGGTTCATTGCGCACACGGCCGCCAGCAGGTTGAATAAGTATTTTCTTAATGGTTCTTAAGATAAATCATCCCGCCAGAAATCGTGTGCCGTATAATTCACCGCTAACCGCAGGACAGCGACTATGCTGAGAGGATATCGGCAGACGAAAAGTATTCACCATCAGGAACGATGTACAGCTCATGGCACTTCACAGCAAAAAGCTCTCTTTTACCCGGCCAATCATGCTCAGCTTCGCGGGGATCCTCTGCAGTTTTGCGGTGATCGCGATCGCGGTGACGCTTTCGCAACGAAAGGATTTTCTTGAGGATTATCATCAGATCAACAGCAATTTCACGCACAACCTGGCGGTGAACTACACCGAATCTATCCTGCGTGAAAACGACTATATCCTGGGCCGTTCCGCGATGTACTTTGCCCGCGACGACAGGCTAAACGAGACGCTCAACGTCAACCCGACGCAGGGGCTTCAGATGATGATGCATTTGCAAAACCTGATGCCGACCGTGTCCTCCATCTCGCTGGCGGACACGCAGGGGCATTATCTCCGCGCGCCGGAAGTGCTCCCCACGGAGAAGAGTAAAACCTTCGATCCCCGGACGCGGCCGTGGTTTATCGCTCAGGCCGAAGCCAGTATCTTCAGCCACTATACTCGCCCGTACATGGACTACTTCACCGGCCATCCGACGGTCACACTTTATAAGCCCTTGATTTCACCCGAAGGCAGACTGAAGGGAACGATCGCGTTTCATCTCGATTTGACGTCAATGGGCTTCACCCTGCGTCAGATGGTGGCGCCCGTCCAGGGAGAATTCTTCGTCGTTGAACGCGACGGCGCCGTTGTGCTTCACCCGGATACAGGCGCGCTCTTCAAACAATACGTGAGCGAAGCGCTGATGGACAAAATGACCAGCGGCGAAGGCCACCTTTACGATAAGAAAAGCAACGCCTGGTACTACTACTACTCGTTTACCAATCCGGACTGGTTTGTCATCTACCGGGTCTCTGGCGAGACGCTCACCGATATCACCCGCCACGAAACGACGATTGTTGGCTGGGGGTTTGCGCTGGCGGCAATCATCATCATCCTCTTCGGCTTATACCTCCGTCACGCCTCGCGTACCGTGCTGATGCACATTATCAATGCCATTAAAACCGGCGACGTCAGCGAGGCGCCGCGCCTGGAAGCGATGCTGAGCCACACTATCCAGTCCAATAAAGAGCGTGAGATGGCCTATGTGCGCCAGGCCACTCACGATGCGCTGACGGGCTGTAAAAACCGCCGCGCGTTCGATAGCGATATCGCGGAGCTGCTGAATGCCCAGCAGCCTTTCGCGCTGGCGCTGGTGGACATTGATAACTTCAAGTCGATTAACGACACGCTGGGCCACCTGACCGGTGATATCGTTCTGCGCAACGTGGCCCGCGAAGGGATCCAGATCATGCAGCCACATCACGTCTCGATTTACCGCTATGGTGGAGAAGAGTTCGCGGTAATCTTCCAGGCTGAGCAGATGACGTCTGCGCTCTCATTGCTGGAAGCCTGGCGTACCGCAGTTGAAAAACGCGTCTGGCGAGAAGAAAACCTGCGGGTTACGTTCAGCGGCGGTCTTGGGGAGTGGCATTTTGAACCGCTGGAGCAATTTGTCGGAAGCGTTGATAGCGCCCTCTACAGCGCCAAACAGCAGGGCAAAAACCGCATTAATCGAACGTCCATCAGCTAATCCTCCCTCTTTCACCCTGCCCGTTTCCACGGGCCGGGTACCCGACAATGTAAAATTGTAACCGGTTTCAGAAAATCGCCGGTTTCTTTGTGATGCCTGACACACAATCGCGGTAAACCGGTTGTTGAAGCAATCTGCACGGGATAATTATCAATAAACACATGTAGATCGAGGCTGATTATGAAGAACATCGTTTTATGCTGTGCAGCGGGGATGTCAACCAGCATGCTGGTTCAACGTATGAAAGACGCCGCGCAGAAAAAAGGGGTTGAAGTCACCATTAAAGCCGTTCCGGTTGCGGAGTTTAAAGACAACATCGCGACGGCCGACATCGTATTGCTGGGGCCACAGGTTAAATACGAGCAGGCTAAACTTCAGGCGCAGGCCGAGCCGCTGGGTAAAAAGGTCGCGGTGATCGACATGATGGATTACGGCATGATGAAAGGCGATGCCGTCCTGGAAAAAGCGCTCAAACTCCTGGAGTCATAATGGAAGACTTAGAAACCACGATTATGGAACTGCTGGTCAATGCAGGCGCGGCGCGCAGTGCGGCCCTGACGGCGCTTCAGATGGCGCGTAAAGGTGAGTTTGACGAAGCTGAAAAAGCGATGGAAGAGTCGCGCGAATATGTGAAGCATGCGCACACGATCCAGACGCAGCTTATCGGTCTTGACGAAGGGACCGGGAAGCTTCCGGTAAACCTGATCACCGTCCACTCTCAGGATCACCTGATGAACGCGATGGTCATTCAGGACCTGGCGGGCGATATGATTGAGCTTTATCGTCGGATCCCGTTGGTGAACTGATTACCTACAGATGTAAAAAAACCCGCCGAGGCGGGTTTTTTATTGTCGGGTGGCGCTGCGCTTACCCGACCTACGAGGCACATGCCCGGTAATGTTCATCACCGGGCATCAACGATTACTCGTTGTCGGAACCGCCCAGACCTGCGTTCAGCAGTTCTGCCAGGCTCGCGGATGCATCTTCAGCAGTTACCTGCGGTGCAGCTGGCAGTTCGCCCGCAGCACGACGACGCATACGATCCTGGTGGTACGCATAACCGGTACCCGCCGGGATCAGACGACCCACGATGACGTTCTCTTTCAGACCGCGCAGTTCATCACGTTTACCTGCAACAGCGGCTTCGGTCAGGACACGAGTCGTTTCCTGGAACGATGCTGCAGAGATGAAGGACTCGGTTGCCAGAGACGCTTTGGTGATACCCAGCAGATCGCGCGAGAAGGTCGCACCGATTTTGCCGTTCGCTTCCAGTTCGCGGTTAGCGATCTTGACGCGTGAGTATTCAACCTGCTCGCCTTCCAGGAACTCGGAGCTGCCTGCGTTTTCGATGGTTGCTTTACGCAGCATCTGACGAACGATAACTTCGATGTGCTTATCGTTAATCTTAACGCCCTGCAGACGGTAAACGTCCTGTACTTCGTTGGTGATGTAACGCGTTACCGCGTGGACGCCACGAAGACGCAGAATGTCGTGCGGAGCTTCTGGACCATCGGAAACCACGTCACCACGTTCTACACGTTCACCTTCGAACACGTTGAGCTGACGCCACTTAGGAATCATCTCTTCGTACGGTTCGCTGCCATCTACTGGAGTGATAACCAGACGGCGTTTCCCTTTGGTCTCTTTACCGAAGGAGATGATACCGCTGATTTCAGCCAGGATTGCAGGCTCTTTCGGACGACGTGCTTCGAACAGGTCCGCAACGCGTGGCAGACCACCGGTGATGTCCTTGGTACCGCTGGATTCCTGTGGAATACGCGCCAGAGCATCACCCGCACCGATCTGAATGCCATCTTCCAGCTGAACGATCGCTTTACCTGGCAGGAAGTACTGCGCAGGCATGTCGGTACCCGGGATAAGAACGTCGTTACCCTGAGCATCAACGATTTTCAGTGCAGGACGCAGATCTTTACCACCGGTAGTACGTTCAGCAGAATCCAGAACCACCAGAGAAGACAGACCGGTCAGCTCGTCGGTCTGACGAGTAATGGTCTGGCCGTCGATCATGTCAGTGAAGCGGATGAAACCACTTACTTCGGTGATAACCGGCATGGTGTGTGGATCCCAGTTTGCAACGGTTTCACCGCCGGCAACCTGCTCGCCATCACCTTTCGCCATAACCGCACCGTAAGGCACTTTATAGCTCTCTTTGGTACGACCGAATTCGTCGATCAGCTTCAGCTCGGTGTTACGAGAGGTCACAACCAGCTTGCCAGCGGAGTTAACAACAGACTTCGCGTTGCTGAGCTTGATGCTACCTTTGTTTTTCACCTGGATGCTGGATTCAGCAGCCGCACGAGATGCCGCACCACCGATGTGGAACGTACGCATCGTCAGCTGTGTACCCGGCTCACCGATGGACTGTGCCGCGATAACGCCGATTGCTTCACCTTTGTTGATGATGTGGCCACGCGCCAGGTCACGACCGTAGCAGTGCGCACATACACCAAAGTCGGTGTCACAGGATACAACGGAACGTACTTTCACGGAGTCAACAGAGTTCGCTTCCAGCAGGTCACACCAGTGCTCGTGCAGCAGCGTGTTGCGTGGAACCAGAATGTCTGCAGTACCCGGCTTCAGAATGTCTTCCGCGGTTACACGACCCAGAACGCGATCGCGCAGTGGCTCTTTAACATCACCACCCTCGATAACCGGGGTCATGGTGATACCTTCGAGGGTGCCACAATCGTCTTCGGTCACAACCAGATCCTGCGCAACGTCAACCAGACGACGCGTCAGATAACCGGAGTTCGCAGTTTTCAGTGCGGTATCCGCCAGACCCTTACGAGCACCGTGGGTGGAGATGAAGTACTGGAGTACGTTCAGACCTTCACGGAAGTTCGCGGTGATTGGCGTTTCGATGATGGAGCCATCTGGCTTCGCCATCAGACCACGCATACCTGCCAGCTGACGAATCTGTGCTGCGGAACCACGCGCACCGGAGTCGGCCATCATGTAGATGCTGTTGAAGGAAACCTGCTGCTCTTCTACGCCGTCACGGTTAATCACGGTTTCGGTCTGCAGGTTATCCATCATCGCTTTGGATACACGATCGTTCGCCGCTGCCCAGATATCGATAACTTTGTTATAGCGTTCGCCCGCGGTTACCAGACCAGACTGGAACTGCTCCTGGATCTCAGCAACTTCGGCTTCCGCTTCAGAGATGATCTCGTGTTTCTTCTCTGGGATGACCATGTCATCGATACCAACAGATGCACCTGAACGCGCTGCATAAGCAAAGCCGGTATACATTGTCTGGTCAGCGAAGATAACGGTCGGCTTCAGACCCAGAATGCGGTAACAGGTGTTCAGCATTTTGGAGATCGCTTTCTTGCCCAGCGCCTGGTTGACGATGGAGAAAGGCAGACCTTTCGGTACGATCATCCACAGAATGGCACGGCCAACGGTCGTGTCTTTCAGGCTGGTTTTCGCAACGAATTCGCCGTTTTCATCTTTTTCATATTCGGTGATACGCACTTTAACGCGCGCATGCAGAGAGGCCAGGCCAGCGCGATAAATACGCTCAGCTTCTTTCGGGCCAGTCAGCACCATGCCTTCGCCTTTGGCGTTAACACAGTCACGGGTCATGTAGTACAGACCCAATACAACGTCCTGAGAAGGAACGATGATAGGTTCACCGTTCGCTGGGGACAGGATGTTGTTGGTAGACATCATCAGCGCACGCGCTTCGAGCTGGGCTTCCAGCGTCAGCGGTACGTGAACAGCCATCTGGTCACCATCGAAGTCGGCGTTATATGCCGCACAAACCAGCGGGTGCAGCTGGATAGCTTTACCTTCGATCAGGACTGGCTCAAATGCCTGGATACCCAAACGGTGCAGAGTTGGTGCACGGTTCAGCAGTACCGGGTGTTCGCGGATAACTTCGTCCAGGATATCCCAAACGACAGCTTCTTCACGCTCAACCATTTTCTTAGCGGCTTTGATGGTGGTGGCCAGGCCACGCAGTTCCAGCTTGCCGTAGATGAACGGTTTGAACAGCTCCAGTGCCATTTTCTTCGGCAGACCGCACTGATGCAGACGCAGGTATGGACCTACGGTGATTACAGAACGGCCGGAGTAGTCAACACGCTTACCGAGCAGGTTCTGACGGAAACGACCCTGTTTACCTTTGATCATGTCGGCCAAAGATTTCAGAGGACGTTTGTTAGAACCGGTGATCGCACGACCGCGACGGCCGTTATCCAGCAGGGCGTCAACCGCTTCCTGCAGCATGCGTTTTTCGTTGCGTACGATGATGTCCGGCGCAGCCAGATCCAGCAGACGTTTCAGACGGTTGTTACGGTTGATAACGCGACGATACAGATCGTTCAGATCGGACGTTGCGAAACGACCACCATCCAGCGGAACTAGTGGACGCAGATCTGGCGGCAGAACCGGCAGAACGGTCAGGATCATCCACTCTGGTTTGTTACCAGACTGAACGAACGCTTCCAGCAGTTTGATACGCTTGGTCAGCTTTTTACGTTTGGTTTCGGAGTTGGTTTCGTTCAGCTCTTCACGCAGCTGCTCGCACTCTTGCTCCAGATCCATGCTCTTCAGCAGGGCCTGAATAGCTTCCGCACCCATCTTCGCGTCGAATTCGTCACCGAACTCTTCCAGCGCGTCCAGATACTGCTCTTCAGTCAGGATCTGATGACGTTCCAGGTTCGTCATCCCGCCTTCGATAACCACATAAGATTCGAAGTACAGAACGCGTTCGATATCGCGCAGCGGCATATCCAGCAGCAGACCGATACGGGACGGCAGAGATTTCAGGAACCAGATGTGAGCGGTCGGAGACGCCAGCTCGATGTGGCCCATGCGCTCACGACGCACTTTGGTCTGGGTCACTTCAACGCCGCACTTCTCACAGATCACACCACGGTGTTTCAGGCGCTTGTACTTACCGCACAGGCACTCGTAATCTTTTACTGGCCCGAAAATACGCGCACAGAAAAGGCCGTCACGCTCAGGTTTGAACGTACGGTAGTTGATGGTTTCCGGCTTTTTAACTTCACCGAAAGACCATGAACGGATCATGTCTGGCGAAGCCAGAGCAATTTTGATCGCATCAAACTCTTCGGTTTTAGTCTGCGCTTTCAGAAACTTTAATAAATCTTTCACGGATTTGCTCCCGTCGGAGTTAGCACAATCTGGTGCCGGGGATTAACCCGGCACCAGTGACCTGTTTGAGCGAGAATTACTCGTCTTCCAGTTCGATGTTGATACCCAGCGAACGAATCTCTTTCAACAGTACGTTGAAGGATTCTGGCATGCCCGGCTCCATCTGATGGTTGCCGTCCACGATGTTTTTATACATCTTGGTACGACCGTTCACGTCATCAGACTTAACGGTGAGCATTTCCTGCAGGGTGTATGCCGCGCCGTATGCTTCCAGCGCCCACACTTCCATCTCCCCGAAGCGCTGACCACCGAACTGTGCCTTACCACCCAGCGGCTGCTGAGTAACCAGGCTATAAGAACCGGTAGAACGAGCGTGCATCTTGTCGTCGACCAGGTGGTTCAGTTTCAGCATGTACATGTAACCTACGGTTACCGGACGCTCGAACTGTTCACCGGTACGGCCGTCAAACAGCGTAATCTGACCAGACGTTGGCAGACCACCCAGTTGCAGCAGCTCTTTAATTTCAGCTTCTTTCGCACCATCGAAGACCGGCGTTGCGATTGGCATACCTTTTTTCAGGTTCTCAGCCAGACGCAGCACTTCTTCATCGCTGAAGGTATTCAGGTCGACTTTCTGACGCACGTCGGTACCCAGATCGTAGGCACGCTGGATGAATTCGCGCAGTTTCGCGACTTCTTCCTGCTGCTTCAGCATGGCGTTAATCTTGTCGCCAATACCTTTCGCAGCCATACCCAGGTGAGTTTCCAGGATTTGACCGATGTTCATACGAGACGGTACGCCCAGCGGGTTCAGTACGATATCTACCGGCGTACCGTTAGCATCGTGCGGCATATCTTCGATCGGGTTGATCTTAGAGATAACACCCTTGTTACCGTGACGACCTGCCATCTTATCACCAGGCTGGATCTGACGTTTAACGGCCAGATACACCTTAACAATCTTCAGCACGCCTGGTGCCAGATCGTCGCCCTGAGTGATTTTACGGCGTTTCGCTTCGAGTTTTTTCTCGAACTCGTGTTTCAGTTCGTCATACTGCTCAGCCAGCTGTTCCAGCTGATTTTGTTTCTCTTCGTCGGTCAGGCCCAGTTCCAGCCAGCGATCGCGTGGCAGTTTGTCGAGCTTCTCAGCTTCAACGCCACCGGCAACCAGCACAGCATAGATACGGCTGAACAGACCCGCTTCGAGGATCTGCAGTTCTTCAGACAGGTCTTTCTTAGCCTGTTTGAGCTGCATCTCTTCGATTTCCAGCGCACGCTTATCTTTCTCAACGCCATCACGGGTGAAGACCTGAACGTCGATAACCGTACCGGAAACACCGTTTGGTACGCGCAGAGAAGAGTCTTTAACGTCAGACGCTTTCTCACCGAAGATTGCACGCAGCAGTTTCTCTTCTGGCGTCAGCTGGGTTTCACCTTTAGGCGTAACCTTACCAACCAGAATGTCGCCGCCGGTCACTTCCGCACCGATGTAAACGATACCGGATTCATCCAGTTTGGAGAGCGCAGCTTCACCCACGTTAGGGATGTCAGCGGTGATCTCTTCTGGCCCCAGCTTGGTGTCACGGGACACACATGCCAGTTCCTGAATGTGGATGGTGGTGAAACGATCTTCCTGAACCACACGCTCGGAGACGAGGATGGAGTCTTCGAAGTTGTAACCATTCCACGGCATGAACGCTACGCGCATGTTCTGACCGAGCGCCAGTTCACCGAGGTCGGTGGACGGACCGTCTGCCAGCACGTCGCCGCGCTCAACTGGCTCACCCAGAGATACGCAAGGCATCTGGTTGATACAGGTGTTCTGGTTAGAACGGGTGTATTTGGTCAGGTTATAAATGTCGATACCAGCTTCGCCCGGATACATCTCGTCTTCGTTAACTTTGATAACGATACGGGATGCATCGACGTACTGAACAGTACCGCCACGTTTAGCAACTGCAGTAACACCGGAGTCAACGGCAACAGCACGTTCCATACCAGTACCAACCAGCGGCTTATCAGCGCGCAGAGTTGGAACGGCCTGACGTTGCATGTTCGCACCCATCAATGCACGGTTGGCGTCATCGTGTTCCAGGAACGGGATCAGGGACGCACCGACGGATACCACCTGCTGGGTGGATACGTCCATGTAGTCAACCTGGTCGCGGCTGAACAAGCTGGATTCGCCTTTGCTACGGCAGGTAACCAGATCTTCTACAAAGTGGCCTTCGTCATCCAGGTTGGAGTTCGCCTGAGCGATAACGTAGTTGCCTTCTTCGATAGCAGACAGGTAGTGAATTTCGTCGGTTACAACACCGTCGGTCACTTTACGGTACGGGGTCTCGAGGAAACCGTATTCGTTAGTCTGTGCGTACACGGACAGGGAGTTGATCAGACCGATGTTTGGACCTTCAGGCGTTTCGATTGGACATACGCGACCGTAGTGCGTCGGGTGTACGTCTCGAACTTCAAAGCCTGCGCGTTCACGGGTCAGACCGCCTGGGCCGAGTGCAGAGATACGACGTTTGTGCGTAATCTCAGACAGCGGGTTGTTCTGGTCCATGAACTGAGACAGCTGGCTTGAACCGAAGAACTCTTTCACTGCTGCAGAAATCGGTTTGGCGTTGATCATATCCTGAGGCATCAGGGTATCCAGATCGCCCAGAGACAGACGCTCTTTCACCGCACGCTCTACACGTACCAGGCCAACGCGGAATTGGTTTTCCGCCATTTCGCCTACGGAACGGATACGACGGTTGCCGAGGTGGTCGATATCGTCCACTTCGCCTTTACCGTTACGGATATCGATGAGCTTCTTCATCACTTCGATGATGTCGTCTTTGCTCAGGATACCGGAACCTTCGATTTCGTCGCGCAGCAGAGAACGGTTGAACTTCATACGACCAACCGCGGACAGATCGTAGCGGTCTTCGGAGAAGAACAGGTTCTCGAACAGGCTTTCCGCCGCTTCGCGAGTTGGTGGCTCACCAGGACGCATCATGCGGTAGATTTCTACCAGCGCGCTCAGACGATCGGTGGTTGGGTCAACGCGAATAGTCTCAGAGATATACGCGCCGTGATCCAGATCGTTGGTGAACAGCGTTTCGATACGTTTGTGGCCAGACTGGCTCAGCTTAGCCAGCAAATCCAGGCTCAGCTCCATGTTCGCTGGGCAGATCAGCTCACCCGTTGACTCATCAACGTAATCTTTCGCGGCTACTTTTCCTGCAATGTACTCAACCGGAACTTCGATGAGTTTGATATCATCTTTTTCCAGCTGGCGGATGTGGCGCGCGGTGATACGGCGACCTTTTTCCACATACACTTTGCCGTCGGCTTCGATGTCGAACGACGCGGTCTCGCCACGCAGACGTTCCGGCACCAGCTCCATCTGCAGCTTGTTGTCGCGGATTTCAAAGATCACTTTCTCAAAGAACAGGTCCAGGATCTGTTCAGTGGTGTATTGCAGCGCACGCAGAATGATGGTTGCAGGCAGCTTACGACGACGGTCGATACGGACAAACAGGTTGTCTTTCGGATCGAACTCAAAGTCCAGCCATGAACCACGGTAAGGAATGATGCGTGCGTTATACAGTACTTTACCGGAAGAGTGTGTTTTACCTTTATCGCTGTCGAAGAAGACGCCCGGGCTACGGTGCAGCTGGGAAACGATAACACGCTCAGTACCGTTGATAACGAAAGTACCGTTGTCTGTCATGAGTGGAATTTCACCCATGTAGACTTCTTGTTCTTTAATGTCTTTTACGGTGCCTTCCGGCGCTTCGCGCTCGTAGATCACCAGACGCAGTTTTACGCGCAGCGGTGCGGAATAGGTCACGCCACGGATCTGACATTCCTGAACGTCAAACACCGGTTCGCCAAGGCGGTAGCTGACGTACTGCAGCTCGGAGTTACCGCTGTAGCTCTGAATCGGGAACACGGAGCGGAAGGCTGCTTCCAGACCGTACTGCCCTTCAGGATCTTGCTCGATAAACTTCTGGAACGAGTCAAGCTGGATAGAAAGGAGATATGGAATGTCCAGAACTTGTGGACGTTTACCAAAATCCTTACGAATACGTTTTTTCTCGGTATAGGAGTAAACCATAGGGTTCCTCAGCTCGCTGACAAGTCGACCCATCTGTCCGACGAAGGGACAGTTTGTGCAACACCATTTTGTGGACCGGAAAATTGAATACTTTCCGCAATACCTGTTGCTATCACGCTTAAATCATTTCGTCGCGATTTACACAGAGCGAGCACCCTGTCGCAATATATTAAGTCGTCGATAGAAACATGCATTGTCAGGACAATCAGCAGTCAAACAGTGTGAAATGCTACTGATGCCTTACAGCGCAAAAAGGCTGGTGACTAAAAAGTCACCAGCCATCAGCCTAATTACTCAGGCTGCAACCAGAAAAGTTGGCTTATTTAACTTCAACTTCAGCGCCAGCTTCTTCCAGAGATTTTTTCAGTGCTTCTGCGTCGTCTTTGCTCACGCCTTCTTTCAGCGCAGCTGGAGCAGATTCTACCAGGTCTTTAGCTTCTTTCAGACCCAGGCCAGTTGCGCCACGTACTGCTTTGATAACAGCAACTTTGTTAGCGCCAGCAGCTTTCAGAATTACGTCGAATTCAGTTTTTTCTTCAGCAGCTTCAGCCGGGCCCGCAGCTACAGCTACAGCAGCAGCAGCAGAAACACCGAATTTTTCTTCCATTGCAGAAATCAGTTCTACAACGTCCATTACGGACATAGCTGCAACTGCTTCAATGATTTGATCTTTAGTGATAGACATTTAAATTGTTCCTGAAAATCAGAATAAGTTTATACGTAAGCAAATGCTTTATAAAGATAACTGCGATTAAGCAGCTTCTTTCGCATCGCGAACAGCAGCCAGAGTGCGAACCAGTTTGCCAGCCGAAGCTTCTTTCATGGTTGCCATCAGGCGTGCAATTGCTTCTTCGTAGGTCGGCAGGGTTGCCAGGCGATCGATTTGCGATGCCGGGATCAACTCACCTTCAAAGGCTGCAGCTTTGACCTCAAATTTTGCATTCGCTTTCGCGAACTCTTTGAACAGACGAGCAGCAGCGCCCGGGTGTTCCATAGAGTATGCAATCAGGGTCGGACCAACAAACGTGTCTTTCAGGCACTCGAACTGAGTACCTTCAACTACGCGACGCAGCAGGGTGTTACGAACAACACGCATGTATACGCCAGCTTCACGACCTGCTTTACGCAGTTCAGTCATTTTGTCTACAGTAACGCCACGGGAATCCGCAACTACTGCAGACAGCGCGCCTTTGGCTACTTCGCTGACTTCAGCAACAATCGCTTGTTTGTCTTGAAGATTTAAAGCCATTAGCTTTGCTCCTGGATGTTTGCCGGAACTCATGTTCCGGAACTCACTTCACTCTCCCAAACGGAAAGAGCGTCTTAATACGGTGAGCAGAAACAAGCCAGAGTATCCAAAAATAATCTTAGCGTTCTGTCACCGTCTACGCAGGGGATTAAGTCTCTTGCGAAACACCTGCGGTCTTCGACGGAGGCCTGGATTAGGCCAGGCTCCAACGAACAAATCTTTTAGCCGCTAACTTTCGTTAGCAAACGTGGGGGTAAGATTGTAGACAAAATCACCGCCCACGTAAAGGCATTAGTTTGCAGCAGCGCTCAGGCCAGCCTGGTCAACTGCAACACCTGCACCCATGGTGGTGGAGATGCTAACTTTCTTGATGTACACGCCTTTCGCCTGAGTTGGTTTTGCTTTTTTCAGCGCAACCAGCAGAGCTTCCAGGTTTTCTTTCAGTTTGTCAGCGTCAAAGTCCACTTTACCGATGGTGGTGTGGATGATGCCGTTTTTGTCGTTACGATAACGAACCTGACCTGCTTTAGCGTTCTTAACCGCTTCAGCAACGTTAGGAGTTACAGTACCGACTTTCGGGTTAGGCATCAGGCCGCGTGGACCCAGAACCTGGCCCAGCTGGCCAACAACGCGCATTGCATCTGGAGAAGCAATAACAACGTCAAAGTTCATTTCGCCTTTCTTGATCTGATCAGCCAGATCTTCCATACCTACCAGTTCAGCGCCGGCAGCTTTAGCAGCTTCAGCGTTTGCACCCTGAGCAAATACAGCTACGCGAACGGAACGGCCAGTACCGTGTGGCAGTACAGTTGCGCCACGAACGTTCTGATCGGATTTACGCGCGTCGATACCGAGGTTAACGGCAACGTCAACGCTTTCAACGAACTTAGCAGTTGCCAGTTCTTTCAGCAGAGCGATAGCTTCGTTGATGTCGTACTGTTTGGTCGCATCAACTTTGTCACGGATAACGGACATGCGCTTGGTCAGTTTAGCCATTTCTTAGTCCTCCACTACCAGGCCCATGGAACGTGCAGTACCTTCGATTGAGCGAGTCATCGCTTCAATGTCGGCACCAGTCATGTCGGCAGCTTTGGTCTGCGCGATTTCCTGCAGCTGAGCGCGGGAAATTTTACCCACTTTGTCTTTGTTCGGTTTACCGGAACCAGACTTGATACCAGCCGCTTTCTTCAGCAGAACAGCTGCTGGAGGGGTTTTGGTAACGAAAGTGAAAGAACGGTCAGCGTAAACAGTGATTACGACTGGGATTGGCAGACCTTTTTCCAGGGATTCGGTTTTGGCGTTGAACGCTTTACAGAATTCCATGATGTTCACACCCTGCTGACCCAGAGCTGGACCAACTGGTGGACTTGGGTTCGCCATACCAGCTGCAACCTGCAGCTTGACGTAGGCTTGTACTTTCTTAGCCATTCTAAAATCCTCTGATTGGGTGATAGCGCCTCAGGGAGGCTCCCCGTGAATAAAATTCGTTTTACGGGGCGGGCCCATAAAAACAAAAGGCGCGAAATTGTATTCCAATCTCGCGCCCTGTGCAACGATTAAATCGCCGCTTTTTTGATCGCTGCTTAGGCTTTTTCGACCTGCGCAAAGTCCAGTTCTACCGGGGTCGCACGACCGAAGATAGAAACAGAAACTTTCAGGCGGGACTTCTCGTAGTCCACTTCTTCAACCACACCGTTAAAGTCAGCAAACGGACCGTCGCTAACACGAACCATTTCACCCGGTTCAAATAGCGTTTTCGGACGCGGCTTATCACCCACCTGCTGCAGGCGGTTCATAATCGCATCAACTTCTTTGTCGCTGATTGGCGCCGGACGGTCAGACGTGCCGCCGATAAAGCCCATCACGCGCGGTACGCTGCGCACCAGGTGCCAGCTCGCGTCGTTCATCACCATCTGAACCAGCACGTAACCCGGGAAGAATTTACGCTCGCTTTTGCGACGTTGGCCGCCACGGATCTCAACCACTTCTTCGGTCGGAACCATAACTTCGCCAAATAACTCTTCCATGTTGTGTAATTTGATATGCTCACGCAGCGACGTTGCTACGCGGCCTTCAAAACCGGAAAACGCCTGAACGACGTACCAACGCTTTTTAGGGGCTTCAGACATCTTAGAACCTCAGGCCAGTAATAAAGGAAACCAGGCGAACCAGAATACCATCCAGTCCCCACAGGATCAGTGACATTACCGCAGTCACTGCAGCCACGATCAGCGTGGTGTGCAATGTTTCCTGGCGAGTCGGCCAAATGACCTTGCGGACTTCGGTACGTGCTTCGCGAGCGAAAGCAACGGTTGCTTTACCCTTAGTCGTCAACAGCGCGACACCGCCCGCTGCAGCAATCAGAATCACCACTGCCAGCGCGCGGAGCGGCAGCATCATGTCACGATAAAGATAGTTGCCAACGATTGCCACAATCAGCAGCACGGCAACAGCGATCCACTTCATCGCTTCCAGGCCGCGCCCGCTCCCTTGAGCTTCGGTATTCGCACTCATAAACCAACCTGTCAGAAGAATTCTACAAATAATTTCACCCCGCGATTGCGAGGCGAGCCAAATCGAAACGCTAATCCCTTTATGGATTATACGCTCTCTGCAGAGCCTGTCTCAGCAATGATTATGACAAAAATAATCACTGATGAGCCAGGTTCTGATGTGAAAGCGTGCAAAAAGGGCATCAAATGATGCCCTTTTCATGCGCATTGCGTCAAATGTTATCAGCGATTAGCCGAGAACTTTAGCAACCACGCCCGCGCCAACGGTACGGCCGCCTTCACGGATTGCGAAACGCAGACCGTCGTCCATCGCGATTGGGTGGATCAGAGTCACAACCATCTTGATGTTGTCGCCTGGCATT
>NZ_JAWNDF010000016.1:0-26376 GCF_034106865.1 Enterobacter sp. 237C8
AATGCCAGGCGACAACATCAAGATGGTTGTGACTCTGATCCACCCAATCGCGATGGACGACGGTCTGCGTTTCGCAATCCGTGAAGGCGGCCGTACCGTTGGCGCGGGCGTTGTTGCTAAAGTTCTGGGCTAATTAATTATCCCCGAATAAAAAAAGGACGCTTCGGCGTCCTTTTTTGTTTTCTGCCGCTCAGTTACTGTCACAAAATTTCGCATTTTTTGCCTGTTCCCGCCCCGTATTGTGGCGTTTGTGCTATTGTAATCATAACCATTCTCACTTACACTTTGCGCATAATTTGAACGGGAGTCTCTATGTACGTTTGTTTATGTAATGGTGTAAGCGACAAGAAAATACGTCAGGCCGTTCGTCAGTTTCAGCCTCAGTCATTTCAGCAGCTACGCAAATTTGTTCCGGTGGGAAATCAATGCGGTAAATGTGTACGTGCTGCGCGAGAGATCATGCAGGACGAATTGATGCAGATCCCGGAATACAAAGAGATCGCGTAAGCGCCCATCTTTTTTTTGACATCCCTGTAGCCCGATCTACGCTTCAATGAGTGGAAGCGGAGGGACTATATAATGAAAGGTGATGTTAAAATCATAAGTTATCTCAATAAATTATTGGGAAATGAGCTTGTCGCAATTAACCAGTACTTTCTTCACGCGAGAATGTTCAAAAACTGGGGGCTTAAACGTCTGAACGACGTTGAGTACCATGAATCGATCGATGAAATGAAGCACGCTGATAAATATATCGAGCGTATTTTATTCCTTGAAGGCATTCCAAACCTGCAGGATCTTGGAAAGCTGGGCATCGGAGAAGATGTCGAAGAGATGCTGCGTTCCGACCTCAGGCTGGAACTTGAAGGCGCCAAAGATCTCCGTGAAGCCATTGCCTATGCCGACAGCGTACATGACTACGTTAGTCGCGATATGATGATCCAGATCCTGGCCGATGAAGAAGGTCATATTGATTGGCTGGAAACGGAGCTGGATCTGATTGCTAAAATCGGTCTGCAGAACTACCTTCAGTCGCAGATTAAAGTGGAAGAGTAACCACCGTCTTCCAGCCTACGCATAAACCCGCTGCTGCCAGAAATGGCCCAAAAGGCAGTGGGTTTTTTAATGCTCCCTTATCGCCGGTGAGTAACGAAAACACAAGAATGCTAAGTAGCGCCATAAGCGCAGCGAGTAACGCCAGCGTAGGCAGCATGCACCAGCCATGCCACGCACCAAGCGCCGCCAGGTATTTTACATCGCCGTATCCCATCCCTTCACGCCGGCAGATAAACCGATATCCCCAGTAAATAACGGCAAAGCCGACATATCCAGCCATCGCTCCCACCACTGCACTTGGCAGAAAATCAGGTTGGACGCAGAGCTGAAAGAGCAGGCCCGCCCAGAGCAGCGGGCAGAGAAACTTATCCGGAAGCAGTCCGTAGCGAATATCTGCACGGACGAGAAAGGCAGTCAGCGAAAAATAGACCAGCAAAAAGGGGAGGGTGGTTAACATGGAAAAGGCCTCAAAAGGGTTTGAGCGCATCCTCGCTATAATCGACCTGGTCGGCAATCTATAAAAACGACACTTGCGTAGGGGCTCGAGACAAAGTTTTGAGAAGGGATACATTGCGTAAAAAGTTGCGCGCCCTTACGCATACTGCGCCTCTGGCGCTTAATTTCTAAACGCCACTTGCGTCTTGTCCAGATTTACGTATAATGCGCGGGCTTGTCGTAATTGACGGCGGGTTCAATCAGAACCAGAGTAGCTCATTTTGTTACTCAACAATGCTCCCAATTGGGGAGCTACGTAAGAACGGTTACACTCTCCCATCAATCGTAATGGGTTTGAGGAGTAATCATTTTCGTTTATAAAATAATTGGAGCTCTGGTCTCATGCAGAACCAAAGAATCCGTATCCGCCTTAAAGCGTTTGATCATCGTCTGATCGATCAATCAACCGCGGAAATCGTCGAGACTGCTAAGCGCACTGGTGCGCAAGTCCGTGGTCCGATCCCGCTGCCGACCCGCAAAGAGCGCTTCACCGTTCTGATCTCTCCGCACGTCAACAAAGACGCGCGTGATCAGTACGAAATCCGCACTCACAAGCGTCTGGTTGACATCGTTGAGCCAACTGAGAAAACCGTTGATGCTCTGATGCGTCTGGATCTGGCTGCCGGTGTAGACGTGCAGATCAGCCTGGGTTAATCAGGTCATCGAGCGATTGAGAGGTTGATACAATGATTGGTTTAGTCGGTAAAAAAGTGGGCATGACCCGCATCTTCACTGAAGATGGCGTTTCAATCCCAGTAACCGTAATCGAAGTTGAAGCAAACCGCGTTACCCAGGTTAAAGATCTGGCTAACGATGGCTACCGCGCTGTTCAGGTGACCACTGGTGCTAAAAAAGCTAACCGTGTAACCAAACCAGAAGCGGGTCACTTCGCTAAAGCTGGCGTAGAAGCTGGCCGTGGTCTGTGGGAATTCCGTCTTGCTGAAGGCGAAGAGTTCACCGTAGGTCAGGACATTAGCGTTGAGCTGTTTGCTGACGTTAAAAAAGTTGACGTAACCGGTACCTCTAAAGGTAAAGGTTTTGCTGGTACCGTTAAGCGCTGGAACTTCCGTACCCAGGACGCTACCCACGGTAACTCCTTGTCTCACCGCGTTCCGGGTTCTATCGGTCAGAACCAGACTCCGGGCAAAGTGTTCAAAGGCAAGAAAATGGCAGGTCAGCTGGGTAACGAACGTGTGACCGTTCAGAGCCTGGACGTAGTACGTGTTGACGCTGAGCGCAACCTGCTGCTGGTTAAAGGTGCAGTTCCGGGTGCAACCGGTAGCGACCTGATCGTTAAACCAGCTGTGAAGGCGTAAGGGGATAGCAATGGAATTAGTATTGAAAGACGCGCAGAGCGCGCTGACTGTTTCCGAAACTACCTTCGGTCGTGATTTCAACGAAGCGCTGGTTCACCAGGTTGTTGTTGCTTATGCAGCTGGTGCTCGTCAGGGTACTCGTGCTCAGAAGACTCGTGCTGAAGTAACTGGTTCTGGCAAAAAGCCATGGCGCCAGAAAGGTACCGGCCGTGCGCGTTCAGGTTCTATCAAGAGCCCGATCTGGCGTTCAGGTGGCGTGACCTTCGCTGCGCGTCCACAGGACCACAGTCAAAAAGTTAACAAAAAGATGTACCGCGGCGCGCTGAAAAGCATCCTGTCCGAACTGGTACGTCAGGATCGTCTGATCGTTGTCGAGAAGTTCTCTGTTGAAGCGCCTAAAACTAAGCTGCTGGCACAGAAACTGAAAGACATGGCTCTGGAAGATGTGCTGATCATCACCGGTGAGCTGGACGAGAACCTGTTCCTGGCCGCACGTAACCTGCACAAGGTTGACGTACGCGATGCGACTGGTATCGACCCGGTTAGCCTGATCGCCTTCGACAAAGTCGTAATGACTGCTGATGCTGTTAAGCAAGTTGAGGAGATGCTGGCATGATTCGTGAAGAACGTCTGCTGAAGGTGCTTCGCGCACCGCACGTTTCTGAAAAAGCGTCTACTGCGATGGAAAAAACAAACACCATCGTTCTCAAAGTTGCTAAAGACGCGACCAAAGCAGAGATCAAAGCTGCTGTGCAGAAACTGTTTGAAGTCGAAGTCGAAGTCGTTAACACCCTGGTAGTTAAAGGGAAAGTTAAACGTCACGGACAGCGTATCGGTCGTCGTAGCGACTGGAAAAAAGCTTACGTCACCCTGAAAGAAGGCCAGAATCTGGACTTCGTTGGCGGCGCTGAGTAAGTCGGAGGAGTAATACAATGGCAGTTGTTAAATGTAAACCGACATCTCCGGGTCGTCGCCACGTAGTTAAAGTGGTTAACCCTGAGCTGCACAAGGGCAAACCTTTTGCTCCGTTGCTGGAAAAAAACAGCAAATCCGGTGGTCGTAACAACAATGGCCGTATCACCACTCGTCACATCGGTGGTGGCCACAAGCAGGCTTATCGTATTGTTGACTTCAAACGCAACAAAGACGGTATCCCAGCAGTTGTTGAACGTCTTGAGTACGATCCGAACCGTTCCGCGAACATCGCGCTGGTTCTGTACAAAGACGGCGAACGCCGTTACATCCTGGCCCCTAAAGGCCTGAAAGCTGGCGACCAGATTCAGTCTGGCGTTGATGCTGCAATCAAAGCAGGCAACACCCTGCCGATGCGCAATATCCCGGTTGGTTCTACCGTTCATAACGTAGAAATGAAACCAGGTAAAGGCGGTCAGCTGGCACGTTCCGCTGGTACTTACGTTCAGATCGTTGCTCGTGATGGTGCTTATGTCACCCTGCGTCTGCGTTCTGGTGAAATGCGTAAAGTCGAAGCAGACTGCCGCGCTACTCTGGGCGAAGTTGGCAATGCTGAGCATATGCTGCGCGTTCTGGGTAAAGCAGGTGCTGCACGCTGGCGTGGTGTTCGTCCTACCGTTCGCGGTACTGCGATGAACCCAGTCGACCACCCACATGGTGGTGGTGAAGGTCGTAACTTTGGTAAGCACCCGGTAACTCCGTGGGGCGTTCAGACCAAAGGTAAGAAGACCCGCAGCAACAAGCGTACTGATAAATTTATCGTACGTCGCCGTAGCAAATAATTTTAGAGGATAAGCCATGCCACGTTCTCTCAAGAAAGGTCCTTTTATTGACCTGCACTTGCTGAAGAAGGTAGAGAAAGCGGTGGAAAGCGGAGACAAGAAGCCCCTGCGCACTTGGTCCCGTCGTTCAACGATCTTTCCTAACATGATCGGTTTGACCATCGCTGTCCATAATGGTCGTCAGCACGTTCCAGTCTTTGTTACCGACGAAATGGTTGGTCACAAACTGGGTGAATTCGCACCGACTCGTACTTATCGCGGCCACGCTGCTGATAAAAAAGCGAAGAAGAAATAAGGTAGGAGGAAGAGATGGAAACTTTAGCTCAACATCGCCATGCTCGTTCTTCTGCTCAGAAGGTTCGCCTTGTTGCTGACCTGATTCGCGGTAAGAAAGTGTCGCAGGCCCTGGACATCCTGACCTATACCAACAAGAAAGCTGCGGTATTGGTCAAGAAAGTACTGGAATCTGCCATTGCTAACGCTGAACACAACGATGGCGCTGACATCGACGATCTGAAAGTCGCGAAAATTTTCGTAGATGAAGGCCCAAGCATGAAGCGCATTATGCCGCGTGCGAAAGGTCGTGCAGATCGCATCCTGAAGCGCACCAGCCACATTACTGTGGTTGTGTCCGATCGCTGAGACTCTGGAGACTAGCAATGGGTCAGAAAGTACATCCTAATGGTATTCGCCTGGGTATTGTAAAACCATGGAACTCTACCTGGTTTGCGAACACCAAAGAATTCGCTGACAACCTGGACAGCGATTTTAAAGTACGTCAGTACCTGACTAAGGAACTGGCTAAAGCGTCTGTATCTCGTATCGTTATCGAGCGTCCAGCGAAGAGCATCCGTGTGACTATTCACACTGCTCGTCCTGGCATCGTTATCGGTAAGAAAGGCGAAGACGTAGAAAAACTGCGCAAGGTCGTAGCGGATATCGCTGGCGTTCCTGCACAGATCAATATCGCTGAAGTTCGTAAGCCTGAACTGGACGCTAAATTGGTTGCTGACAGCATCACTTCACAGCTGGAACGTCGCGTTATGTTCCGTCGTGCTATGAAGCGTGCTGTACAGAACGCAATGCGTCTGGGCGCTAAAGGTATTAAAGTTGAAGTTAGCGGCCGTCTGGGCGGCGCGGAAATCGCACGTACCGAATGGTACCGTGAAGGTCGCGTACCGCTGCACACTCTGCGTGCTGACATCGACTACAACACCTCTGAAGCGCACACCACTTACGGTGTAATCGGCGTTAAGGTATGGATCTTCAAAGGTGAGATCCTGGGTGGTATGGCTGCTGTTGAACAACCGGAAAAACCGGCTGCTCAACCTAAAAAGCAGCAGCGTAAAGGCCGTAAATAAGGAGCGTCGCTGATGTTACAACCAAAGCGTACAAAATTCCGTAAAGTGCACAAAGGCCGCAACCGTGGTCTGGCGCAGGGTACGGATGTTAGCTTCGGCACTTTCGGTCTGAAAGCTGTTGGCCGTGGTCGTCTGACTGCACGTCAGATCGAAGCAGCACGTCGTGCAATGACCCGTGCAGTTAAGCGTCAAGGTAAGATCTGGATCCGTGTATTCCCGGACAAACCGATCACCGAGAAGCCACTGGAAGTTCGTATGGGTAAAGGTAAAGGTAACGTGGAGTACTGGGTTGCCTTGATCCAACCGGGCAAAGTCCTTTATGAAATGGACGGTGTTCCGGAAGAGCTGGCCCGTGAAGCCTTCGGCCTGGCAGCAGCGAAACTGCCTATCAAAACCACCTTTGTAACTAAGACGGTGATGTAATGAAAGCAAAAGAGCTGCGTGAAAAAAGCGTTGAAGAGCTGAACGCTGAGCTGCTGAACCTGCTGCGTGAGCAGTTCAACCTGCGTATGCAGGCTGCAAGTGGCCAGCTGCAACAGACTCACCTGCTGAAGCAAGTGCGTCGCAATGTTGCACGCGTTAAGACTTTACTGACTCAGAAGGCGGGTGCGTAATGACCGATAAAATCCGTACTCTGCAAGGTCGTGTTGTTAGCGACAAAATGGAGAAATCCATTGTTGTAGCTATCGAACGTATTGTGAAACACCCGATCTACGGTAAATTCATCAAGCGTACGACCAAACTGCACGTACATGACGAGAACAACGAATGTGGTATCGGCGACAAGGTTGAAATCCGTGAATGCCGTCCACTGTCCAAGACTAAGTCCTGGACGCTGGTTCGCGTTGTAGAGAAAGCGGTTCTGTAATACAGTACGCCTTCTCAATACGAATAAACGGCTCAGCGATGAGCCGTTTATTTTTTCTACCCATATTGCAGAAGCGGTGTTATAATGCCGCGCCCTCGATATGGGGCTTTTTAACGGCTCTGATTTTAGAGTCTCAGGTAGTAGTTGACATTAGCGGAGCACTAAAATGATCCAAGAACAGACTATGCTGAACGTCGCCGACAACTCCGGTGCACGTCGCGTAATGTGTATCAAGGTTCTGGGTGGCTCGCACCGTCGCTACGCAGGCGTAGGCGACATCATCAAGATCACCATCAAGGAAGCAATTCCACGTGGTAAGGTCAAAAAAGGTGATGTGCTGAAGGCGGTAGTGGTGCGCACCAAGAAGGGTGTTCGTCGCCCTGACGGTTCTGTCATTCGCTTCGATGGTAATGCATGCGTTATTTTAAACAATAACAGCGAGCAGCCTATCGGCACGCGTATCTTTGGGCCGGTAACTCGTGAACTTCGTACTGAGAAGTTCATGAAAATTATCTCTCTGGCACCAGAAGTACTCTAAGGAGCGAATCATGGCAGCGAAAATCCGTCGTGATGACGAAGTTATCGTGTTAACCGGTAAAGATAAAGGTAAACGCGGTAAAGTAAAAAATGTTCTGTCTTCCGGCAAACTTGTCGTTGAAGGTATCAACCTGGTTAAGAAACATCAGAAGCCGGTTCCGGCCCTGAACCAACCAGGTGGCATCGTTGAAAAAGAAGCTGCTATTCAGGTTTCTAACGTTGCAATCTTCAATGCGGCTACCGGCAAGGCTGACCGTGTAGGCTTTAGATTCGAAGACGGCAAAAAAGTCCGTTTCTTCAAGTCTAACAGCGAAACTATCAAGTAATTTGGAGTAGTACGATGGCGAAACTGCATGATTACTACAAAGACGAAGTAGTTAACAAACTCATGACTGAGTTTAACTACAATTCTGTCATGCAAGTCCCTCGGGTCGAGAAGATCACCCTGAACATGGGTGTTGGTGAAGCGATCGCTGACAAGAAACTGCTGGATAACGCAGCAGCTGACCTGACAGCAATCTCCGGTCAAAAACCGCTGATCACCAAAGCACGCAAATCTGTTGCAGGCTTCAAAATCCGTCAGGGCTATCCGATCGGCTGTAAAGTAACTCTGCGTGGCGAACGCATGTGGGAGTTCTTTGAGCGCCTGATCACTATTGCTGTTCCACGTATCCGTGACTTCCGTGGCTTGTCCGCTAAGTCTTTCGACGGTCGTGGTAACTACAGCATGGGTGTCCGTGAGCAGATCATCTTCCCAGAAATCGACTACGATAAAGTCGACCGCGTGCGTGGTTTGGATATTACCATTACCACTACTGCGAAATCTGACGAAGAAGGCCGTGCTCTGCTGGCTGCCTTTGACTTCCCGTTCCGCAAGTAAGGTAGGGTTACTGAATGGCTAAGCAATCAATGAAAGCACGCGAAGTAAAGCGCGTAGCTTTAGCTGATAAATTCTTCGCTAAACGCGCTGAACTGAAAGCGATCATTTCTGATGTGAACGCTTCCGACGAAGATCGTTGGAATGCGGTTCTCAAGCTGCAGTCTCTGCCGCGTGATTCCAGCCCGTCTCGTCAGCGTAACCGCTGTCGTCAAACAGGTCGTCCACATGGTTATGTGGGCAAGTTTGGGTTGAGCCGTATCAAACTGCGTGAAGCCGCCATGCGCGGTGAAGTGCCAGGCTTGAAAAAGGCTAGCTGGTAATTACCAATTGAATCACGGGAGTAAAGACAGATGAGCATGCAAGATCCGATCGCGGATATGCTGACCCGTATCCGTAACGGTCAGGCCGCGAACAAAGTTGCGGTCACCATGCCTTCCGCCAAGCTGAAAGTGGCAATTGCCAACGTGCTGAAGGAAGAAGGTTTTATCGAAGATTTTAAAGTTGAAGGCGACACCAAGCCGGAACTGGAACTTACTCTTAAGTATTTCCAGGGTAAAGCTGTTGTAGAAAGCATTCAGCGTGTCAGCCGCCCAGGCCTGCGCATCTATAAGAAAAAAGATGAGCTGCCAAAAGTTATGGCTGGTCTTGGTATCGCAGTTGTTTCTACCTCTAAAGGTGTTATGACTGATCGTGCAGCGCGCCAGGCTGGTCTTGGTGGCGAAATTATCTGCTACGTAGCCTAATCGGAGGAAAGAATGTCTCGTGTTGCTAAAGCACCGGTCGTTATTCCTGCCGGCGTTGATGTAAAAATCGACGGTCAGGTTATTACGATCAAAGGTAAAAACGGCGAGCTGACTCGTACCCTCAACAAAGCTGTTGAAGTTAAACATGCAGATAACGCTCTGACCTTCGGTCCACGTGATGGTTTCGTGGATGGATGGGCTCAGGCTGGTACCGCGCGTGCCCTGCTGAACTCAATGGTTGTTGGTGTTACCGAAGGCTTCACTAAAAAGCTTCAGCTGGTTGGTGTAGGTTATCGTGCAGCTATCAAAGGGAATGCAGTAGGCCTGTCTCTGGGCTTCTCACACCCTGTTGAGCATCCGCTGCCGGCCGGTATCACTGCAGAATGTCCGACTCAAACTGAAATCGTGCTGAAAGGCGCTGATAAACAGCTGATCGGTCAGGTTGCAGCAGATCTGCGCGCCTACCGTCGTCCTGAGCCTTACAAAGGCAAGGGTGTTCGTTACGCCGACGAAGTCGTGCGTACCAAAGAGGCTAAGAAGAAGTAAGGTAACACTATGGATAAGAAATCTGCTCGTATCCGTCGTGCGACCCGCGCACGCCGCAAGCTCAAAGAGCTGGGTGCAACTCGCCTGGTGGTACATCGTACCCCGCGTCATATTTACGCACAGGTAATTGCACCGAACGGTTCTGAAGTTCTGGTAGCTGCTTCTACTGTAGAAAAAGCTATCTCAGAACAATTGAAGTACACCGGTAACAAAGACGCCGCTGCAGCTGTAGGTAAAGCTGTTGCTGAACGCGCTCTGGAAAAAGGCATCAGCAATGTTTCCTTTGACCGTTCCGGGTTCCAATATCATGGTCGTGTCCAGGCACTGGCAGATGCTGCCCGTGAAGCTGGCCTTCAGTTCTAAGGTAGAGGTGTAAGATGGCTCACATCGAAAAACAGGCTGGCGAACTGCAGGAAAAGCTGATCGCGGTAAACCGCGTATCTAAAACCGTTAAAGGTGGTCGTATTTTCTCCTTCACAGCTCTGACTGTAGTAGGCGATGGTAACGGTCGCGTTGGTTTTGGTTACGGTAAAGCGCGTGAAGTTCCAGCAGCGATCCAGAAAGCGATGGAAAAAGCCCGTCGCAATATGATTAACGTCGCGCTGAACAACGGTACCCTGCAACACCCAGTTAAAGGTGTTCACACGGGTTCTCGTGTATTCATGCAGCCAGCTTCAGAAGGTACCGGTATCATCGCCGGTGGTGCAATGCGCGCCGTTCTGGAAGTTGCTGGGGTTCATAACGTTCTGGCCAAAGCATATGGTTCCACCAACCCGATCAACGTGGTTCGTGCAACTATTGATGGCCTGGAAAATATGAATTCTCCAGAAATGGTCGCTGCCAAGCGTGGTAAATCCGTTGAAGAAATTCTGGGGTAATTGACCATGGCAAAGACTATTAAAATCACTCAAACCCGCAGTGCAATCGGTCGTCTGCCGAAACACAAGGCAACGCTGCTTGGCCTGGGTCTGCGTCGTATTGGTCATACCGTTGAGCGCGAGGATACTCCCGCTGTTCGTGGTATGGTCAACGCGGTTTACTTCATGGTTAAAGTTGAGGAGTAAGAGATGCGTTTAAATACTCTGTCTCCGGCCGAAGGCTCTAAAAAGGCGGGTAAACGCCTGGGTCGTGGTATCGGTTCTGGCCTCGGCAAAACCGGTGGTCGTGGTCACAAAGGTCAGAACTCTCGTTCTGGCGGTGGCGTACGTCGCGGTTTCGAGGGTGGCCAGATGCCACTGTACCGTCGTCTGCCGAAGTTCGGCTTCACCTCTCGCAAAGCAGCGATCACAGCGGAAATCCGTCTGTCTGACCTGGCGAAAGTTGAAGGCGGCGTTGTAGACCTGAACACGCTGAAAGCAGCAAACATTATCGGTATCCAGATCGAGTTCGCGAAAGTGATCCTGGCTGGTGAAGTTTCTACTCCGGTAACTGTTCGTGGCCTGCGTGTTACTAAAGGTGCTCGTGCTGCTATCGAAGCTGCTGGCGGTAAAATTGAGGAATAAGTAGCAGATGGCTAAGCAACCGGGATTAGATTTTCAAAGTGCCAAAGGTGGATTTGGCGAGCTGAAACGCAGACTGCTGTTTGTTATCGGCGCGCTGATTGTGTTCCGTATTGGCTCTTTTATTCCGATCCCTGGTATCGATGCCGCTGTACTTGCCAAACTGCTTGAGCAACAGCGAGGCACCATCATTGAAATGTTCAACATGTTCTCTGGTGGTGCCCTCAGCCGTGCTTCTATCTTTGCATTGGGTATTATGCCGTACATTTCGGCATCTATTATTATCCAGCTGCTGACGGTCGTTCATCCGGCCCTGGCAGAGTTGAAGAAAGAAGGGGAGTCTGGACGTCGTAAGATTAGTCAGTACACCCGTTACGGTACTCTGGTGCTGGCAATATTCCAGTCGATCGGTATTGCTACCGGTCTGCCGAATATGCCTGGTATGCAGGGCCTGGTGTTAAACCCGGGCTTTGCATTCTACTTCACCGCTGTTGTAAGTCTGGTCACAGGGACTATGTTCCTGATGTGGCTCGGCGAACAGATTACTGAGCGTGGTATCGGTAACGGTATCTCTATCATTATCTTCGCCGGTATTGTTGCGGGCCTCCCGCCAGCCATCGCCCATACTATCGAGCAAGCGCGTCAAGGCGACCTGCACTTCCTCCTGTTGCTGTTGGTTGCAGTATTAGTATTTGCAGTGACGTTCTTTGTTGTCTTCGTTGAACGTGGTCAACGCCGCATTGTGGTGAACTACGCTAAACGTCAGCAAGGTCGTCGTGTCTATGCTGCACAGAGCACACATTTACCGCTGAAAGTGAACATGGCGGGGGTTATCCCGGCTATCTTCGCTTCCAGTATTATTCTGTTCCCGGCGACCATCGCGTCATGGTTCGGGGGCGGTACTGGTTGGAACTGGCTGACAACAATTTCGCTGTATTTGCAGCCTGGGCAACCACTTTATGTGTTACTCTATGCGTCTGCGATCATCTTCTTCTGTTTCTTCTACACGGCGTTGGTCTTCAACCCGCGTGAAACAGCAGATAACCTGAAGAAGTCCGGTGCATTTGTACCAGGAATTCGTCCGGGAGAGCAAACGGCGAAGTATATCGATAAAGTAATGACTCGCCTGACTTTGGTTGGTGCGCTTTATATTACTTTTATCTGCCTGATCCCGGAGTTCATGCGTGATGCAATGAAAGTACCGTTCTACTTCGGTGGGACCTCACTGCTTATCGTTGTTGTCGTGATTATGGACTTTATGGCTCAAGTGCAAACTCTGATGATGTCCAGTCAGTACGAGTCTGCATTGAAGAAGGCGAACCTGAAAGGCTACGGCCGCTAAATGGTCGCCTGAGAAGTTACGGAGAGTAAAAATGAAAGTTCGTGCTTCCGTCAAGAAATTATGCCGTAACTGCAAAATCGTTAAGCGTGATGGTGTCATCCGTGTGATTTGCAGTGCCGAGCCGAAGCATAAACAGCGCCAAGGCTGATTATTTCGCATATTTTTCTTGCAAAGTTGGGTTGAGCTGGCTAGATTAGCCAGCCAATCTTTTGTATGTCTGTACGTTTCCATTTGAGTATCCTGAAAACGGGCTTTTCAGCATGGTGCGTACATATTAAATAGTAGGAGTGCATAGTGGCCCGTATAGCAGGCATTAACATTCCTGATCAGAAACATGCTGTGATCGCATTAACTTCGATCTACGGCGTCGGCAAGACCCGTTCTAAAGCCATTCTGGCTGCAGCGGGTATCGCTGAAGATGTTAAGATCAGTGAGCTGTCTGAAGAACAAATCGACACGCTGCGTGACGAAGTTGCCAAATTTGTCGTTGAAGGTGATCTGCGCCGTGAAATCAGCATGAGCATCAAGCGCCTGATGGATCTTGGTTGCTATCGCGGTTTGCGTCATCGTCGTGGTCTGCCAGTGCGCGGTCAGCGTACTAAGACCAACGCACGTACCCGTAAGGGTCCGCGCAAACCGATCAAGAAATAATCGGGGTGATTGAATAATGGCAAAGGCACCAGTTCGTGCACGTAAACGTGTAAGAAAACAAGTCTCTGACGGCGTGGCTCATATCCATGCTTCTTTCAACAACACCATCGTTACTATTACTGATCGTCAGGGTAACGCATTGGGTTGGGCAACAGCCGGTGGTTCCGGTTTCCGTGGTTCTCGCAAATCCACTCCGTTCGCAGCTCAGGTTGCAGCAGAGCGTTGCGCAGAAGCCGTAAAAGAATACGGCATCAAGAATCTGGAAGTTATGGTTAAAGGTCCGGGTCCGGGTCGTGAATCTACTGTTCGCGCTCTGAACGCCGCTGGTTTCCGCATCACGAATATTACTGATGTGACTCCGATCCCTCATAACGGTTGTCGTCCGCCGAAAAAACGTCGCGTATAACGCTCCGTTTTTTAGGTTAGTTGGAGATAGAAAATGGCAAGATATTTGGGTCCTAAGCTCAAGCTGAGCCGTCGTGAGGGCACCGACTTATTCCTTAAGTCTGGCGTTCGCGCGATCGATACCAAGTGTAAAATTGAACAAGCTCCTGGCCAGCACGGTGCGCGTAAACCGCGTCTGTCTGACTATGGTGTGCAGTTGCGTGAAAAGCAAAAAGTTCGCCGTATGTACGGTGTGCTGGAGCGTCAGTTCCGTAACTACTATAAAGAAGCAGCACGTCTGAAAGGCAACACAGGTGAAAACCTGCTGGCTCTGCTGGAAGGTCGTCTGGACAACGTTGTATACCGTATGGGCTTCGGCGCTACTCGTGCTGAATCACGTCAGCTGGTTAGCCACAAAGCAATCATGGTAAACGGTCGTGTTGTTAACATCGCTTCTTATCAGGTTAAAGCGAATGACGTTGTTAGCATTCGTGAGAAAGCGAAAAAGCAATCTCGCGTGAAGGCCGCTCTGGAGCTGGCTGAGCAGCGTGAAAAGCCAACCTGGCTGGAAGTTGATGCTGGCAAGATGGAAGGTACGTTCAAGCGTCAGCCAGAACGTTCTGATCTGTCTGCGGACATTAACGAACACCTGATCGTCGAGCTTTACTCCAAGTAAAGCTTAGTACCAAAGAGAGGACACAATGCAGGGTTCTGTGACAGAGTTTCTAAAACCGCGCCTGGTAGATATCGAGCAAGTGAGTTCGACGCACGCCAAGGTGACCCTTGAGCCTTTAGAGCGTGGCTTTGGCCATACTCTGGGTAACGCACTGCGCCGTATTCTGCTCTCATCGATGCCGGGTTGCGCGGTGACCGAGGTTGAGATTGATGGTGTACTTCATGAGTACAGCACCAAAGAAGGCGTTCAGGAAGATATCCTTGAAATCCTGCTCAACCTGAAAGGGCTGGCGGTGAGAGTTCAGGGTAAAGATGAAGTTATTCTTACTCTGAATAAATCTGGCATTGGCCCTGTGACTGCAGCCGACATCACCCACGACGGTGATGTTGAAATCGTCAAGCCGCAGCACGTGATCTGCCACCTGACCGATGAGAACGCAGCTATTAGCATGCGTATCAAAGTTCAGCGCGGTCGTGGTTATGTGCCGGCTTCTGCCCGAATTCATTCGGAAGAAGATGAGCGCCCAATCGGCCGTCTGCTGGTCGACGCATGCTACAGCCCTGTAGAGCGTATTGCCTACAATGTTGAAGCAGCGCGTGTAGAACAGCGTACCGACCTGGACAAGCTGGTCATCGAAATGGAAACCAACGGCACAATCGATCCTGAAGAGGCGATTCGTCGTGCGGCGACCATCCTGGCAGAACAACTGGAAGCTTTCGTTGACTTACGTGATGTACGTCAGCCGGAAGTGAAAGAAGAGAAACCAGAATTCGATCCGATCCTGCTGCGCCCTGTTGACGATCTCGAATTGACTGTCCGCTCTGCTAACTGCCTCAAGGCAGAAGCTATCCACTATATCGGTGATCTGGTACAGCGTACCGAGGTTGAGTTGCTGAAAACGCCGAACCTGGGTAAAAAATCTCTTACCGAGATTAAAGACGTGCTGGCTTCACGTGGTCTGTCTCTGGGCATGCGCCTGGAAAACTGGCCACCAGCAAGCATTGCTGACGAGTAACCGGATCACAGGTTAAGGTTTTACTGAGAAGGATAAGGTCATGCGCCATCGTAAGAGTGGTCGTCAACTGAACCGCAACAGCAGCCATCGCCAGGCTATGTTCCGCAACATGGCAGGTTCACTGGTTCGTCATGAGATCATCAAGACGACCCTGCCTAAAGCGAAAGAGCTGCGTCGCGTAGTTGAGCCGCTGATTACTCTTGCCAAGACTGACAGCGTTGCTAATCGTCGTCTGGCATTCGCCCGTACTCGTGATAACGAGATCGTGGCAAAACTGTTTAACGAACTGGGCCCGCGTTTCGCGAGCCGTGCCGGTGGTTACACTCGCATTCTGAAGTGTGGTTTCCGTGCAGGCGACAACGCGCCGATGGCTTACATCGAGCTGGTTGATCGTTCAGAGAAAGCAGAAGCTGCTGCAGAGTAATCTGCAGTAACGTAAAAAAACCCGCTCCGGCGGGTTTTTTTATATCCGCGATATCCCCACTTCTCTACAATGTCTGTATCAATTCTGTTCATCTCCTGGAGCTGGTAATGTGGTTGCTCGACCAGTGGGCAGAACGTCATATTCGCGATGCCCAAAAAAAAGGTGAATTCGACGATCTCCCGGGGAGCGGCGAACGCCTTGCGCTTGACGATGACTCGCACATCGCGCCTGAACTACGGGCTGGTTACCGTTTACTGAAAAATGCGGGCTGTCTCCCCCCGGAGCTCGAACAGCGCAGAGAGGCTGTTGAACTGGCCGATCTTCTCAAAGGGATCCGCTATGACGATCCACGACATTCTGAACTTAGCCGCCGCCTCGCCCTGCTTGAACTCAAGCTGCGCCAGGCTGGTATGAACACTGATTTTCTGCGCGGTGAATACGGTGAAAGATTGATGCAGAAAATAAACGAGGAGTAGTTATGTACCGTATCGGTGAACTTGCGAAGCTTGCGAACGTCACGCCGGATACCATCCGATATTACGAAAAGCAGCAGATGATCGATCATGAAGTTCGGACTGAAGGAGGCTTTCGCCTTTATACCGATAACGATCTGCAGCGCCTGCGGTTTATTCGTTATGCGCGTCAGCTCGGTTTTACACTGGATTCGATCCGTGAGTTATTATCGATCCGCATCGATCCGGAACATCACACCTGCCAGGAATCTAAAAGCATCGTGCAGGCCCGGCTGGATGAAGTTGAAGCGCGTATACAGGAACTGCAAACCATGCAGCGCTCTCTGCAAAGGCTTAATGATGCCTGCTGCGGTACGGCCCACAGCAGCATTTACTGTTCAATTCTCGAAGCCCTTGAACAGGGAGCGAGTGGAGAAACGCAGGGCTGTTGATTTTTAGTTCAACCGGGTCTAGACTCGCTTCGTCATAAACCCTGCTCTGGAGACATTATGAGCCGCTATCAGCACACGAAAGGACAAATTAGGGACAATGCCATTGAGGCGTTACTTCACGACCCGTTATTCAGGCAGCGCGTTGAGAAGAATAAAAAAGGGAAAGGAAGTTATCTGCGTAAAGACAAACATGAAAAACGGGGTAACTGGGAGGCCAGTGGCAAGCAAGCGAATCGCTTATTTACCACTGGCCTTCCTGCTTTTATCTGTTGATTAGACGCGGTTATTTTGCTCTTTTAACAGATCGCGGATCTCACTCAACAGCACTTCTTCTTTCGTTGGCGCAGGTGCTGCAGCCGGCTCTTCTTTTTTACGGTTGAGCCTGTTGATCAGCTTGATGGCCATAAATATGGCAAACGCGACAATCACAAAATCAAATACGTTCTGAATAAATACGCCGTAGTGCATCACTACTGCCGGAACATCACCCTGCGCTTCACGCAGCGTGAAAGCGAACTGTTTGAAATCAATGCCGCCGATTAACAACCCTAAAGGTGGCATGATAATGTCGGCCACTAATGATGAAACAATCTTGCCGAATGCCGCACCAATAATGACACCCACTGCTAAATCTACCACGTTCCCGCGCATCGCAAATTCGCGAAATTCTTTAATAAAACTCATTGTTCTCTCCTTGTGCCAGCTGACGAGTTTAAGTTTAACAAATGATTAGCCAATTGCCATTCGGGATAATTAAACATTATGAAAAATAAAAGGCACAGAAATGGAAAGGATAAAGTAAGGGTGCTCTTACTCGAGCACCCAATTCTTTAAAGGAAGAATGGACTTGGCTGGAATAAACGTTCGACGTCGGTAATAAACTTTTTATCGGTAAGGAACATAATAACGTGATCGCCTTGCTCAATTCGTAAATTATCATTGGCAATCATGACATCATTCCCGCGCACAACGGCGCCGATAATCGTGCCTGGCGGCAGTTTAATTTCGTCGATCGAACGGCCGACGACGCGCGACGTCGTTTCATCTCCATGAGCAACGGCTTCAATAGCTTCCGCTACGCCACGGCGAAGCGATGACACACCGACAATATCCGCTTTACGAACATGGCTCAGGAGCGCGGAAATTGTCGCCTGCTGAGGGGAAATAGCAATATCAATAACGCTGCCCTGAACCAGATCGACATACGCCTTGCGCTGAATAAGCACCATGACTTTTTTTGCCCCCATGCGCTTCGCGAGCATGGCGGACATTATATTCGCCTCGTCGTCGTTGGTGACGGCAATAAAGAGATCAACCTGATCAATATGCTCTTCAGCCAGCAACTCCTGATCAGACGCATCACCATAAAATACAATCGTATTTTGCAGTTTTTCCGCCAGTTCAGCAGCACGCTGTTGATCGCGCTCGATCAACTTCACGCTGTAATCTTTTTCCAGCCGATGTGCCAGACCGGCACCGATATTGCCGCCGCCGACCAGCATAATGCGTTTATAGGGTTTTTCGAGACGCTGAAGTTCACTCATCACCGCACGAATATGCTGTGAGGCCGCAATAAAGAAGACCTCATCACCGGCTTCGACAATCGTTGAACCTTGCGGGCGAATTGGCCTGTCGTGACGGAAAATCGCTGCGACGCGCGTATCGATATGCGGCATATGCTCGCGCATGGTGGAAAGCGCATTGCCGATCAATGGTCCGCCGTAATAGGCCTTAACTACTGCCAGGCTCACTTTGCCCTCGGCAAAGTTCACTACCTGCAGGGCGCCCGGATATTCGATCAGGCGATAGATATTGTCGATAACCAGCTGTTCTGGCGCGATGAGGTGGTCAATGGGGACCGCTTCGGAATTAAACAGTTTTTCAGCATCGCGAACATAGTCCGGAGAGCGAATGCGCGCAATTCGGTTTGGCGTGTTGAAAAGCGAGTAGGCCACCTGACAGGCCACCATATTGGTTTCGTCCGAACTGGTTACCGCAACCAGCATGTCGGCATCGTCGGCGCCCGCCTCACGAAGAACGCGTGGGTGCGAACCATGACCCTGCACCACGCGCAGGTCAAACTTGTCCTGTAAGACACGCAGACGATCGCCGTTGGTATCAACAATTGTGATGTCGTTGTTTTCGCCAACCAGGTTTTCCGCCAGCGTTCCGCCCACCTGTCCTGCACCCAGAATGATAATCTTCATATCTCGTGACCTGTTCTCAACATCACTCTTTGATTAGCTTAGCGTAAAAGAAGCCATCGCCCTCTTCAGCACCCGGCAGGTTCTGCAGACCCGGGGATTCAGGCGTTCCCGTATCGCGCAGCGCGGCGTCCGGGGTACGTTTAAGGAAGGCCGCGATTTGCTGGCTGTTTTCTTCCGGCAGCACGGAGCAGGTTGCATAGACCAGCGTTCCACCAGGCTTAAGATGCGGCCAAATGGCGTCGAGAATGTCGGATTGCAGTTGGGCAAGTTCCTTAATATCACGATCGCGGCGTAGCCACTTGATGTCAGGATGACGACGAATAACACCGGTTGCAGAGCAGGGAGCATCCAGCAAAATGCGATCGAACTGGGTTTCACCACACCATTCTGCGGGTTTGCGTCCATCGCCCTGCTTAACCTGAGCCTTCATGCCGAGACGCTTGAGGTTGTCGTAGACGCGTGAGAGACGCTGTTCATCGACGTCCACTGCCATCACGCTGGCCTGCGGAGCCACTTCAAGAATATGCGTCGTTTTGCCCCCAGGCGCGGCGCACAGATCGAGGATCTGCTCACCATTTTTGGGTTCAAGCCAGGTCATGCAACCCTGAGCCGAGGCATCCTGTACGGTTACCCAGCCTTCATCAAAACCGGGTAATGCATGTACCGGTGCCGGTGAGGCCAGACGTACAGCATCCGGATAGGCTTGATGCGGGAATCCACTCATTCCAGCTTCTTCAAGTAATGCCAGCCATGCGTCACGAGTGTGGTGATTACGATTCACGCGTAGCCACATTGGCGGGCGCTGGTTGTTGGCATCGGCAATCTCCTGCCACTGCTGTGGATAAGCTTTTTTCAGGCGCCTCAACAGCCAGTCCGGGTGCAGAAAACGTGCTTCGCTTTGGGTAAATTCAGCCAGAAGCTCTTCCTGCTGTCTCTGGAACTGACGCAGTACGCCGTTGATCAGACCTTTCAGCTGAGGGCGTTTAATCGCAACGGCGCCTTCAACCGTCTCAGCCAGCGCGGCATGAGGTGGGATGCGGGTATGAAGAAGCTGATAAAAACCCACAATAATCAAATAGTGTACGGTGCGCTGCTTGCCTGTCATTGGGCGTGACATCAGCTTGTTAATCAGCCACTCAAGCTGAGAAAGCGTGCGCAGAACGCCAAAGCAGAGCTCCTGAAGCAAGGCTTTGTCTTTATCAGAGACTTTTTGTTGCAGGGGAGGCAGGACGTTACTTAAGGACTGTCCCTGCTCGATAACCTGCTCAACGGCCTGAGCCGCCATACTGCGTAGATTTTGTTTTTTCATAACCGTAAAAATAAAAATGCCCGGAAACACCGGGCCTTAAGGATAGATTTGCTCAGGCAAGACGATTGCCCGGAATAAACCATTCGCGACGGGAATTTAACAGATCCTGAGCGCTCATGGCCTTCTTGCCGGCCGGTTGTAGCGATTCAAGATTCAGGATCCCTTGCCCAGTCGCCACCTGAATTCCGTTCTTGTTGGCGTCAATAATCGTACCGGGTTCAGCCGTGGTAGTACCGCTAATGACGGAGGCTTTCCAGACTTTCACCGGCTGCTCATCAATCTCCATCCAGCTCATCGGCCACGGATTAAAAGCGCGAATGTAGCGTTCAAGCTGCGCGGCTGACAGGGACCAGTCGATACGCGCTTCTTCTTTGCTCAGTTTTTCGGCATAAGTCACCAGCGCGTCATCCTGAACTTCCGGTTTCGCCGTATTGTCTGCAAGCTGCTGGAGCGTCTCGATAAGCCCTTGTGGGCCAAGGTCTGCCAGTTTGTCATACAGCGTAGCGCTGGTATCGTCTGACGTTATGGGGCACGCCAGTTTATACAGCATATCGCCTGTGTCTAAACCTACGTCCATCTTCATGATAGTAACGCCCGTTTCGGCATCACCAGCCCACAGCGAGCGCTGGATTGGTGCAGCACCACGCCAGCGCGGGAGCAGAGACCCATGCACGTTGATGCAACCCAGGCGGGGCATATCAAGCACAGCTTTTGGCAGAATTAAACCGTAAGCTACCACCACCATTACGTCGGCATTCAGGTCAGCAACCAGCTGCTGATTTTCCTGTGGGCGCAACGATGCGGGCTGGAATACGGGTAGCCCATGCTCTTCTGCCAGCACCTTTACCGGGCTCGGCATCAGTTTTTTGCCGCGACCAGCAGGACGGTCGGGCTGGGTAAAGACGCCAACAACCTGGTGACCAGACGATAACAGCGCGTCAAGATGACGCGCTGCAAAATCAGGGGTTCCCGCGAAGATAATACGTAGTGTTTTAGACACGATGATCCTTGTATCCGGGGGGACGTTATGCGCGAGAACGCAAACGATCCAGTTTCTCTACTTTTTGACGAATACGCTGCTGCTTGAGCGGCGAGAGATAATCGATAAACAGTTTACCGACCAGGTGGTCCATCTCATGCTGAATACAAATCGCCAGCAGGTCGTCTGCTTCCAGTTCGAACGGGTTACCGTCACGATCCAGAGCGCGAATTTTCACCTTTTCGGCACGCGGTACTAAAGCGCGCTGTTCAGGAATGGACAGACAGCCTTCCTCAATACCGGTTTCGCCACTCTTTTCGAGCAGCTCAGGGTTGATCAGCACCAGACGCTCATCGCGATTTTCGGAAACATCAATCACGATAATACGCTTATGAATATCCACCTGCGTCGCCGCCAGGCCAATACCTTCTTCGGCGTACATGGTATCGAACATATCATCAACGATACGCTGGATTTCTGCATTCACTTCTTTGACCGGTTCAGCGACGATGCGAAGGCGCTCGTCCGGAATATGTAACACTTGCAAAACTGCCATAAATTTCCAGAGTCGTGTTCAGGAGTTGATAAGAATACTCCCTCTATTCTAGACAAATCCCCCATCGATTGACAGCATCAGTGACCAATCGCAATGATTGCGGAGGCCGCTTATGGCAGGGGAAAGGATGACGTCTACCGAGATATGGCTACGGCTAGTACACACTGGGTCTCTGTGTGGTGATGTAATGCTGGAAGCGGCTGCGCGACTGCAGAAGCTGGAACACCTCAACGTGCTCGTCGCCAGAGAGGCCGGGCTGACAGCAAAGCAGGCTGAACGGTTCTTTGCACTCGATGAGAGCGAGCTGGAACGTAGCCTTGTGTGGCTTGAGCAGCCGGGACATCATTTATTAACGCCCAACCATCCCCTATATCCCCCTTTGCTCCGTACGATCCCTGATTATCCCGGGGCGTTATTCATAAAAGGTAATCCTGAGGCGCTTAATACCATTCAGCTGGCGGTGGTAGGTAGTCGTGCGCCGTCATGGTACGGCGAGCGATGGGGAAAAATCCTGTGCGAAGAACTGTCTCAAAGCGGTTTCACGATCACCAGCGGGCTGGCCTGCGGTATTGACGGCGTAGCCCACAGCGCGGCGCTGTCAGTTAAGGGACGAAGTGTAGCGGTGCTGGGGAACGGTCTTTTTAGCATTTATCCGCGCCGGCATCAGGCACTGGCGATGCGGCTTATTGAATCTGACGGCGCGATAGTGTCTGAGTTTCCGCTTTCCGCACAGCCCAGGCCGGCAAACTTTCCGCGTCGGAATCGGATTATCAGCGGGCTCAGCAAAGGTGTGCTGGTGGTTGAAGCGGCGCGCCGAAGCGGTTCGCTGGTCACGGCGCGATGCGCGCTCGAACAGGGAAGAGAAGTCTTCGCCTTGCCTGGACCGATAGGTAATCCCGGATGCGAGGGGCCCCACTGGCTGATTAAGCAAGGGGCAACGCCGGTAACGGAAGTAGGAGATATTCTTGAAAATTTGCAATATGGGTTGCAATGGCTGCAGGAAGATCCCGAAAAGCGACAATATTCATCAGATCAGGGAAAGGTGGCATTGCCATTTCCCAAGCTCCTGGCTAACGTAGGAGATGAGGTAACACCTGTTGACGTTGTCGCTGAACGTGCCGGCCAACCTGTGCCAGTAACGGTAGCACAGCTACTCGAACTGGAGTTAGCAGGGTGGATCGCAGCTGTACCCGGCGGCTATGTCCGATTAAGGAGGGCATGCCATGTTCGACGTACTGATGTATTTGTTTGAGACTTACATCCATAACGAAGCAGAAATGCGAGTGGATCAGGACAAATTGACACAGGATCTTACCGATGCGGGGTTTGAGCGGGAAGATATCTATAATGCGTTGATGTGGCTGGAAAAACTGGCTGATTATCAGGAAGGCCTCGCCGAACCGATGCAGCTTGCTTCTGACCCATTGTCAGTACGCATTTATACAGCGGAAGAGTGTGAAAGGCTGGACGCCAGCTGCCGGGGGTTCATCTTATTCCTTGAGCAGATTCAGGTGCTGAACCTCGAAACGAGAGAAATGGTGATAGAGCGCGTCATGGCGCTGGATACAGCAGAATTTGAACTGGAAGATCTCAAGTGGGTGATCCTGATGGTTCTGTTTAATATCCCGGGCTGTGAAAATGCCTATCAGCAAATGGAAGAATTACTCTTTGAAGTGAATGAAGGTATGCTGCACTAATTCAATGTGCAGCACCAAGAGTTGTTATGGCCAAATCAGCACTATTCACGGTGCATAAAAACGAGCCCTGCCCGCAGTGCGGGGCTGAACTTGTTATTCGGTCCGGGAAACACGGCCCGTTTCTCGGTTGTTCACACTATCCGGAATGTGATTATGTCCGTCCCCTGAAAAGCCAGGCGGATGGACATATCGTTAAAATTCTGGAGGGTCAGTATTGCCCACTCTGCGGTGGTAAATTAGCCCTGCGGCAGGGGCGATTCGGCATGTTTATTGGATGTAGCCGCTACCCGGAATGTGAGCATACGGAACAAATTGATAAGCCTGATGAAACGGCAATTGCGTGCCCTCAGTGTCAGCGAGGTCAGTTGGTACAGCGCCGTTCCCGTTATGGTAAGACTTTCCATTCGTGCGATCGCTACCCTGAATGCCAGTTCGTTATCAATTTTAAACCGGTAGCGGGAACCTGCCCTCATTGCAATTATCCGCTACTTATAGAGAAGAAAACCGCGCAAGGCATGAAACGCTTCTGCGCCAGTAAACAATGTGGAAAGCCGGTTACGGCGGATCAAAATAGTGAATAATAACCTGCCATCAGGCTCCATTGCGCATGCTGTGGACGTACTGAAAAAAGAAGAAGTCATCGCCTATCCAACTGAAGCTGTTTTTGGAGTCGGTTGCGATCCTGACAGCGAGACGGCCGTAAGCCGACTGCTTGCCTTAAAACAAAGACCCGTCGAGAAAGGGCTGATTTTGATCGCTGCGAATTATGAGCAGCTTAAACCCTATATCGATGACTCCATGCTGACGCCGGCGCAGCGCGAGACTATCTTCTCCGCGTGGCCTGGCCCGGTAACCTTCGTTTTCCCGGCGCAGCCGACTACGCCTCGCTGGTTAACCGGACGTTTTGATTCCCTCGCCGTTCGCGTAACTGACCATCCGCTGGTGGTTGAACTTTGCCTGGCATTTGGTAAACCGCTGGTCTCAACTAGCGCCAACCTGACCGGATTGCCACCTTGTCGGACAACCGAAGAAGTACTGGCGCAGTTCGGGAATGACTTCCCAGTCGCTGTCGGTGAAACGGGAGGGCGCCTGAATCCGTCTGAAATTCGCGACGCCTTGACCGGCGAACGTTTTCGCCAGGGGTAATCTCATGGAAACCTATGCTGTTTTTGGTAATCCGATAGCACACAGCAAGTCACCGTTGATTCATCAGCAATTTGCGAAGCAGCTGCAGATAAATCATCCCTATGGTCGCGTACTGGCCCCGGTGGATGCATTTATTCCAACGCTGGAGGCTTTTTTCGCCGCGGGCGGTAAAGGCGCGAATGTGACGGTTCCTTTTAAAGAGGAAGCCTTTGAACGTGCGGATGAACTGACCGAGCGCGCTTCACTGGCTGGTGCAGTCAATACCCTAAAACGGCTTGAGGATGGGCGCCTTTTGGGTGACAACACCGACGGAATTGGTTTACTTAGCGATCTGGAACGACTGTCGTTTATTAAGCCCGGGTTTCGGGTCCTGCTGATTGGTGCGGGTGGCGCATCGCGGGGAGTACTGTTGCCTCTGCTTTCACTGGACTGTGCGGTGACCATTACCAACAGAACCTTTTCCCGCGCGGAAGCGCTGGCGGCGTTGTTTGAGCATACCGGCAGCGTGAGCGCGGTAGCGCTTGACGATCTTGCCGATCGTGAGTTCGATCTTGTCATCAATGCCACGTCCAGCGGCATCAATGGCGAGATCCCGTTAATTCCTGCTTCTCTGGTCAGCGCGCATATGTACTTCTATGACATGTTTTATCAGAAAGGGAAAACGCCTTTCCTTAACTGGTGTGAACAACACGGCGCGAAGCAGTTAGCCGATGGACTGGGAATGCTGGTGGGTCAGGCCGCGCATGCGGTGCTGCTCTGGCATGGCGTGTTGCCTGCGGTCGAACCTGTCATTGAAAAGTTAAAGCAGGAGCTTTCGGCGTGAACCAGGCTATCCATTTCCCGGACAGAGAGAACTGGGATGAGACTAAACAAGCGGTCTGTTTTCCGGTGCTGGTGCAGGGGATGCAACTTACCTGTGCCATTCATGGGGAGACGCTGTTGCGCCGTTTTGGCGGTTCAGACCCGATAGCGATATTTTGTGAAAATCGCTGGGATCTGGAAGAGGAAGCCAGCGATTTAATCCGCGAACAGCAGGAAGACGATCAGGGCTGGGTTTGGTTGTCCTGATCCAAATAGTCATTCTTCCAGTTAACGTAGTTGTTCGCCGAGTATTTTAATCCTTCGATCTCCGCCTCCTTCAGGGGGCGGATCTGTTTTACCGGGCTTCCCAGATAGAGATAGCCACTCTCCAGCCGTTTGTTCTGCGGGACCAGGCTACCGGCACCAATCATTACGTCATCTTCTACTATGACGCCATCCAGCAAAATCGACCCCATGCCAACAAGTACGCGATTCCCGATAGTGCAGCCGTGAAGCATCACCTTATGGCCGACGGTAACCTCTTCTCCAATGATGAGGGGATTACCGTCCGGGTTATAGGAGGATTTGTGCGTGACATGCAGAACGCTGCCGTCCTGAATATTGGTACGGGCGCCAATCGACACATAGTTAACATCTCCCCTGATGGCGACGAGGGGCCAGATGCTGACATCATCGGCCATTCGGACATCGCCGAACACCACGCTGCTGGCATCGATCATCACGCGATCGCCTTTTTGGGGGAACAGATCTTTATAAGGACGTAATACTGCGGGCATATCTACCTCTAACAATGAGCGCTATACAGAAGACTTTGATCATATTAATGGATCGCGGCAAGGCAAAATACGTCAATATTTAAGCAGATCGGGCGGGATTTCAGCGAAAAGCGCGGAAAATCAGCAGTCGGAAAAAAAGATCTAAAAAATACTTGTGCTAAAAAATGGGATCCCTATAATGCGCCTCCATCGACACGGCGGATGTGAATCACTTCACAGACAACGCGGTCGGTTGAAGAGAAAAATTCTGAAATAACGGGTTGACTCTGAAAGAGGAAAGCGTAATATACGCCACCTCGCAACGGTGAGCGAAAGCCGCGTTGCACTGCTCTTTAACAATTTATCAGACAATCTGTGTGGGCACTCAAAGTGACATGGATTCTTAATGTCTTCGGACAATAAATGAATACCAAGTCTCTGAGTGAACATACGT
>NZ_JAWNDF010000017.1:0-7840 GCF_034106865.1 Enterobacter sp. 237C8
GTAATATCCCCATTCTGCGTCTCAATATTCCCCGACGTGTTCACCACCTGGCTGTTCGCATTCCCCGCCGCATCACGCTGCATCCACAGGTTGTTCCCCGCCATGATGTCGCCGCGCCGGTTGGTGATGCTGTCAGCAAACAGCGCCAGGTTATTCGCCGCGTACAGCAGCGCGGTGTTGACGATGGCGCCCGGCGCGCTCAGGGTCAGCGAGCCGCGCGTGCCGGTGAAGCCGTCGACGGTAATGTTGCTCCGGCTGGCGACGGTGATGTCGCCCCCGCCCTGCACCGAGCCCGCGGCGTTCAGCGCCACGCTGCTGCCGGAGAGCGTGCTGGTGCCGCCGCCGGTGGTGATTTGTCCGTTGTTGCTGAGCTGCCCGCCCGCGCTGAGGTTGACCGCCTGCCCCTGCAGCACGCTGCGGTTATCGATGTCGCCGCCGCTGCTGATGGTCAGGGTCCGGCCTGCCGCCACGGCGGTCCGGCTGGTAAACGCGTTCGTCAGCTGCAGCGTTAAGTCCCCCAGGGAGACCAGCTGGCCGGTCAGGTCCAGCCCCCGGCTCTGCAGCCACAGGTTGCCGCCGCTCAGCAGCCTGCCGCCCGCGCTCTGGGTCACCTGGTCCGCGTCGATGTTCAGCTGCGCGTTGCCGAGCAGCGTGCCGCTGTTGTTCAGCTGGCCGTAGTTAACCGTCAGCTGTCCCGCCTGGGTGGTGCCCTGGCTGGCAAAGGTGGTGCCGGTCAGCGTGGCCCGGTCGGCCACCCACGTGCCGCCGTTAGTGGCGTTTGCCGCATTGAGTATCAGGTCGGTGGCCTGCAGCCAGCCGGTGCCGGTGAACTGCGGCGTGCCGAGCGTCAGGCGCGCCCCGGAGAGCAGCCTGCCGTCGTTACGCGCCTGCGAGGAGGCGGTCACGCGCGTCTCGCCGCCGCCCTGAATCAGGCCGTAGTTAAACAGCGCGGGCGTGGTCAGCGTCAGGCCATCGCGGCTGACGATTTCGCCCCCGCTGCTGTTGGTCAGCGTGCCGCTGAGGGCCAGCGTCGCGCCGTTATCGCCCTGCAGACGTCCGCCGTTGGTGAGCGCCCCGGTGGTGATGCCGAGCGTGCTCCCCTGCATTTTGCCGTCGCTGGTGACGGAGGCCGCCGTGACGTTCAGCGCCCCGCCGGAGAGCAGGGTGCCGGTCGACTGCTGGCTGACCGCGCCGGTCTGGCTGAGGGTCAGGCCATTCACCCCGCTGATGGCGCCGCTGTTGCTGAGCGTGCCGCCGGTCAGCGTCAGGTTTTTCGCCGCCCACTGCCCCTGGTTCACCAGCGTCGCGGCCTGCAGCGTGGCGCTGCCCAGCGCGGTAATCTTACTGCCCGTGGTTCCGGTGAGCGTGTCGGCCAGCGTCATCTGCAGCCCGTCGGCGCTCTGCACCGTGCCGCTGTTGCTGAGCGACTGCGCGTTAAGCAGAATGTTCTGCGCCTGCCAGCTGCCGGCGTTGGTCACCGCCCCGGAGGCAATGGTCAGCGCGCCCTGAGTGAGCAGCCTGCCGCCTGCGCCGTTAATCAGCGCCTGCTGCGGCGCGGCCATCGCCATGCGCGCCATCAGCCGCTGCTGCCCCTGAACGGTCAGGCTCTGCAGGCCGGTCAGGGTGCCCTGGTTGTTAATGCTGTCCTGGCGCAGCGCGAGGGTGTTCCCCTGCACGGTGCCGCTGTTTTTAAGGGTGCTGCCGCCGAGCGTCACGTCCCCTTCGCTGAGGAGCTGCCCGCGGTTATCCAGCGTCTGCGCGGTGATATCCGCCCGCCCCTGGCTCATCAGCGAGCCGGACGAGGTCAGCGTGCCGCCGGTCGTGGCCGTCAGCGCCCCCTGGCTGAGCAGGGACCCGCCGTGCGTCCAGTCGCCGGTGGCGCGGACGTCCGCGCCGTTCCCCTGCAGCGTGCCCTGCGTGGTCAGCTGGCCTGCGTCCAGCGTCAGCATGCCGCCGGAGAGGGTGCGCGAGGCCGCGCCCGTGGTCAGCGCGGTGCCGGTGAGCGCCAGGCCGTTCGTTCCCTGCATCAGCCCGTCGTTGTTCATCTCGCGGGCGGTGAGGGAGAGCGTGCCGCCGGTGATGCGCCCCGGGTTCGCCAGGGTGTCCGCGGTGAAGGTGGTTGCGCCGCCGCTCTGCAGCAGCCCGGTATTGGTTAATGCCCCGCCGAGCGTGCCGCTGAGCCCCGCCAGCCCGTTCACCGTGCCGCTGCTGGTCAGGGTGGTGCCGGTCATGTCCAGCGTCGCGCCCTGCAGCGTGCCGGCGTTCGTCAGCTGTCCGCCCGTCAGCGTGAAGCCGCCGCCGGAGAGCCATTTGCCGTTCAGCGCGTTGATAAAGCGGTCAGCGGCGGCGTTAACCGCGCTGCTGCCCTGCATCAGGCCGCTGTTGCGCAGCTCCGTCGCGCCTGCGGTCAGCGTTCTGCCCGCCACCGTGCCGCTGCTGGTCAGCGTCGTCGCGTGAAGCGCGGCATCGCCGGTGGCCACGATGTTCCCGGTATTGCTCAGGGCGTTGCCCAGCCCCAAATCCAGGTCCTGCGCCTGAATATCGCCCCGGTTGGTCAGGTCGCTGCCCCGGAGGGTGAGCCCGCCGTTCACCAGCAGCAGACCGGCGTTATCGAGCGTGTCCAGGGACAGATTCAGGCCGCTTCCGCTCACCAGCTGCCCGGTGGCGCCGTTGCTCAGCGCGCGGGTGGTCAGCGCCAGCGTGTCGTTGCCCTGCAGCATGCCGGTGTTGGTCAGCTGCGCGGCGTTCACCGTCAGCGCTTTCCCCGCCAGCCGGCCGTCGTTAAACAGCTGCGCCGCCGTCAGCGTGAAGAGGTTCTGGCTGAGCAGGGCGCCCGTGTTGTCCAGCCTGCCGGTTGCGGCAAGCGTCAGGGCGTCCAGCGCCTGAACGCTGCCCTGGTTATTCAGGCCTGCGGCGTCCAGCGTGGCGCTGCGCCCCTGCAGGCTGCCCGCGTTGCTGAGCGTGTGTCCGCTCAGGGTGAGGGTCTCACCGCCCGTCACCTGCCCCTGAGTCTGGTTCGCGAAGGTGTTGCCGGACCAGGCCAGCGTGCTGCTGCCCTGAAGCAGGCCGCTGTTCTGCAGGTCGCCCCGCAGGGTCAGCACTTTCGCCAGCAGCTGGCCCCGGTTATCGGTATTGCCGGCCTGAACGTCCAGCGCCTGCTGGCTGAGCACCTTACCGCTGTTGGTCAGCGCGCCGGTCACCGTCGCCGTCACGCCCGCTTCCCCCAGCGCGTTACCGGTGTTCATCCACTCGCCGGTGGCCAGGTTCAGGGTGTTGCCCTGCATGAGCCCGGCGTTGTTCAGGGTGGAGTGGTGCAGGCCGAGCGCGCCACCGGAGAGCAGCATGCCCGCCTGCAGGTTGCTGAGCTGTGCCCCCGTCGCCGTCAGCGAGCGGGTTCCCTGCAGCGTGCCGCCGTTGGTCACCGACGCGCTGTTGAACTGCGCGTCGGTACCGGCCATCAGCCCGCTGTTGGTCAGGCTGGCGGCGGTCAGCGTCAGGCCGTCCCGGGCAATCACCCGGCCGCCCGCTTCGTTGCTGACCTGACGGGTCAGGTTCAGCAGCAGCGCGGTGGCGCTGAGCTCGCCGCTGCTGGTAAGGGTGTCGCCGTTAAGCGTCAGCGTTCCGCCGCTGCGCAGCGCGCCGCGGTTAGTGAGGTCTGCCACGCCGAGCGTCAGGGCCGCGTCCCCCTCGACGGTGCCCTGGTTCTCCAGGCTGTCCGCCGTGATGTGCAGGTCGCCGGCGGCAATACTGCCCGCGTTAACCAGAGTAGTGCCGTTCAGGGTGAGCCGGTCGTCCGCCAGCAGGCGTCCGCTGCTGGTCAGGCTGAGGTAGTCGCTGCTCAGGCTGACGCCGTTGATTTCACCCAGGTTGGTCAGCGTGTCGCCTTTAATGCGCAGCGTGCCGTCGGTGGTGATAAGCCCGCCGTTGGCCAGCACCGGAACGTTCAGCGTTAAATCCTGCGCGCTGTAGACCGACCCGCCCGCGAGGTTCGCGAGTGACCCGGTCTTCAGGCCGAGCAGGGTGGTGCCCTGCAGCAGCCCGCCGTTCTCCACCGAGGCTGCGTCCAGGGAGAGGGTACCGGCAACCAGAGAGCCGCTGCTGGTGATGCGCCCGGGGGCCGTCAGGGTCATGCGGTCCGCTTTTGCGGCGCCGGACTGGAGGATGTTCTGTCCGCTGAGAGTAATGGCGCCGGCGGTGAGCTCCCCGCCGCTGGTCAGGTCGCCGGACGCGTTAAAGCTCAGCGCGTCACCGGTGGATTTCCCGGCGTGCGCAATCGTGCCCGCCGTCACCGACAGGGCGCCTTTCGCCGCCTGGGTGCCGTTCAGCGCGGCGTTCTGCGCCTGCAGGGTGAGCCCCTGCCCGCTCTGCAGGTGCGCGTCCGGGCCGGTGGTCAGGTCGCCGGCGCTGACGGTGACCGCCCCCGCCGCGTCCGTCTGCCCGTTCAGGCTGGCGCTGCGGGTCGCGGTAATCTGTATATTGCCCTGGCTGGTCGTGCGGGACGCCTGACCGCTGGTCAGGGTGCCGGCCTGCGCCGTCAGCGCCGTCGCGCCGGACAGGGTGCCGTTCTGCTCAAGCACGCCGGCGGTCACGTTCATCGCGCCGTCAGCCAGCAGGCTGCCGTCGTTACGCAGGCTCTGCTGCGCCGTGACGTCCGCATTGCCTTTCGCGCTCAGCGTGCCCCGCTGCGCCAGGGTTCCGGCGCTTAACGTCAGGTTGCCGGCGCTCTGCAGGGTGCCGCTGTTGGTCACCGTCTGTCCCTTCAGGGTGACGTCGCTGCCCTGCGCCGTGCCGCCGTTCGTCAGCTCTCCGGCGTTCACGTCCAGACGGCCTTTCGCCGCCAGCAGGCCGCTGCTGGACACCCTGTCGCCGGAGAGCGCAATGTCGCGCCCCGCATTCACCTGCCCCTGGTTACTGACGGTGCTGCCCGTCAGGCGGATATCGGCCGCGGCATCGGCCCGGCTCTGGCCGTCCAGCACCAGCTGCCCGCCGCTCAGCGCCAGGCTCTCCCCTGCCGAGACCGCACTGCCCGTGGATGACAGCGTGCCGCCGCTGCTGAGCGTCGCGCGGGTATCGCTTCCGCTGCGGGTATTCGTCAGGGTGATATCCTTCCCGGCCGCCACGCTGAGCGCGCCCCTGCCGGTGACGCTGCCGCCGCGCTGCGTCAGGCTGCCGCCGGTGGACAGCGTGGTGTCGCCCTGGCCCGTCAGCGTGGCATCCGAAAGTGCCACTCCCTGCCCGCCCGCGACGGTCAGCGCCCCGCCCTGTGCCGACACGCCGCCGCCGTTGACGGTCAGGGTGTCCTGACTGTTCAGCGTCGCCGCGCCGCGGGAGATAAGGGAGGTATTGCTGAGCGTCATCGCCTGCCCGCTGCTGACCGCCAGCGCGCCCGCGCTGTTTGTCCCGCCGCCCGTCATCTGCACTTTCCCCGCAGCGGAAAGGCGCATGTCGCCCTGGCTGGCGAGCGTGCTGTTACTGAGCTCCATATCCTGCGAGCTGGCCACGTTCAGTGCGCCCCCGGCCTGATGGCTGCCGCTGAGGGCCACCCCCGCGCCCTTCGCGCTAATCGAGCCGCTGGCAAGGCTGTTCCTGACCGTCAGTTTCCCGCCCGCATCCAGCTGAATGTCGCCCTGGCGCGCGGTGAGGTTGCCGAGGTTAACCCCGACGCCCGCCTCGCTGGAGACCAGGCGGATACGGTTCGCATACATCCCGCCGAGCGCGCCGGTATCCACCGCCACCACGGGCGCGGCGCCCTCGCCGGCAATTGGCCTGACGCTGCCGTCGGCGCCCACGCGGTTCGCCCCTGCGGTCACCGTCAGGTCGTTCGCATGTATCGCGGCGTTCACTTCCGTCGCGCGCGCAATAATCGACAGCGCGTCGCTCTTGCTGGCGTCCAGCCCCTGGCCTTCAACCGTGATGGCCCCTTTCGTCACCTCCAGCGCCAGCAGGTTACCGCTGGCGTCAAACTGCGGCTTGCCGGTGGTCAGGGTGACGTTCGGGGTGTTGATAAATCCGCACCCGTTACAGGTAATGCCGTACGGGTTGGCCACCATGACGTTTGCCGCCTTACCGGCGACTTCCGTGTAGCCCTGCAGCTGCGAGCGGCTGGCGCCCGTGACTTCGTTGATGATGCCTGTCGCTTCCCGCCCGGCCTGCAGGTTGGGGTTGTTCTGGATAAGCCCGCCCAGCTGGGTTTGGGTTAAACGGTCCGTGCCGTTGTTGAGGATAAGCCCCTCGCTGCCGACGTTATATTCACCGAACTGGTTATGCGAGATGCCCGCCCCGTTCGGGGTGGCGATGTTGACGACCGGCACCCCGTTCCCCGCCCTATCCACCGTGGTCTGCCCGGCCGGCGTGAGCGCCGCCGCGACGGCGGGTGCCACCGGCTGCCAGACCATCAGGCCGCAGACAATCCAGCTGATCAGACGCTGCGAGAAACGAACGGGTGGGTGACGGGTATCCATAGTCGTAGAGTCTCTTAAAGCATGAAGGCAATGCGCCAGTTAACGCTCACATGATCCGGGCCGAGCCAGTCGGGGTAGTGCAGGGGCGTGCCGACCGAAATCTGGCTGCTGTACCCGCGCCCAGCGCTGCTCAGCCCCACCGAACCGCCCCACAGCGTGCCGGAGGCAAAGCGGTCCTGACGGTCTTTTTCCAGCCAGCCGCCGTCAACGGCGACCGTTGCGCTTACCGCGCCAATTACCGGGAGGGTGAAGAGGGAATACCCCAGCTCGTTACGCCAGTAGCCGCCGTTATCCCCGGACAGGTACTGCTCTTTAAAACCGCGCACGGAGCTTTCGCCGCCGAGCGTCAGGCGCTCGGCGCCGTACAGCCGGTCGGGCGACCACTGGCCGTAGGCGCTGGTCAGCCACCACGCGTTACGGGCGACTGGACGCTGGAAGCTGGCGTTCAGGCTCCATTTGCGGAACTCTGCCCGCGGTATATCCCCGGATTTATTTTCGTCGGTTTCGGCATTGAACCACGGCATGCCGTGGCTCCAGGTCGGGTTAAAGGTCGCCACGCCGCCCAGCATTTTTTGCGTGTGGGTAATTCCCAGGATCAGGCTCGAGAGGTTGCGCGTGCTGCTCTTAAGCGGCGCGTCGTTCAGCCAGTTGCGGCTGGAGCGCTGAACCACGCCCGCCGCAATGCCGGTTTTGACCTCCCCGTTGCGGAAAACCACCCAGGACGCGTTAAGGCGGTGGGTTTTCGTATCGCCCGTGGAGAGCCAGTTGAAGCCCTGGTTACTGATGGTGGTCCGGTAGTTACTCCAGGCGTAGCTGTAGTCCAGCAGGCCGTAGCCAGACGGCACGCTGACGCCCGCCTGGAAATTCTGCGCATCGTACGCGCTGGCAAAATCGCTGCTGCGCCCGCCGCTGACAAACCATTTATCCGCCAGCCCCAGCATATTATTGGCGGTGAGCACGCCGCTCAGCTGGTTTTCACCGGTGCTCTTCTGCCCGCTATTATCCAGGCTCACGGATGCACTTAACGGAAATTCCGGCTTGCCCGTGAGATTAACGATGGAATATCCGGCCTGCGTTCCCGGCAGAATTTCAATCTGCACCGGCTCTGAACGCAAACGGTTAATTTGCTCCATCCCCTGTTCGATGTCGCGTAAATTAAGGATGCCACCCACCCGTCCCGGAAACGCCATTTTCAGCATGCGCGGCGTTTCACCTTCCAGACGGATCGCTTCCAGCCGTCCTTCCAGCACCACAATATTCAGCTGACCGCCGGAGAGATCCTGCTCGGTAAGAAAGGCGCGGCTGGTGATATATCCCCGGCTGATATACCAGTCAGAAATACGGGCGAGAAGCTCCGTTATTTTCGCCATATCCAGACA
>NZ_JAWNDF010000018.1:0-3406 GCF_034106865.1 Enterobacter sp. 237C8
AAACATAACCGAAAAGGATATCAAATGAAAAAGCTATACCTTTTAGATAGAAATATTGTAGATTTAATTGACAAACACAACAGAAAAGCAACTATCCCTGACTTAAAAAGAATTAACAAATTAAACAGACTAAAAGAATTAGATGTTAAGGAAAGTGTGTTTTCTCCATTACTATCAATAATTGAAGGGAAAATAAAAAGACAACAAGTTAGTGATGGAACATATATTAGCATAAAACAGTCTACTGAAGAACTAGTAGAACAGATAAATTCAGAAACTACCATTATCGATACATTCATAAATCATGGAGAGTCAGACTCACGATTTCTAAGAACTTACTCTCATCATTTAGCGAAAATCTTGAGTGATGGAGAAGGTGATAAACTTATTAAACAAAAAGAAGCATACCTTACACTTCTAAAAGAAAAAGTTGGTAAACTGCGAAAAACTACCGAGCGATTGAAAAGTTACGAATCATTTAAAGAAATCTCTAATGATTATGATTTATTTAAACATCAACCCTTCACACTATTCACACTAATGTATATCTTTGGAAGCAAACGTTCATCTAAAATGTTGAAGTTCAACGATCCTAAATTTGTTGCATATAATACCATCGCTGACTTCAACCATATAAAAACATTGAATATGTTGTTATACACGATGCCTCTTATGGGAAATATTTCAATCAACTTTGAAACACTTGACTCAGATATACAATTTATAAATGATGCCATATCATTCCAAAACTCTTATTATTCCAATAGCGAATCTGACACTGATAATACTCTTTCAACGATGTGGTTTCCAAAAGCAACAGTTATCGATGATGAGATTCCCTCCACTAAAGATGATATCGATAACAAAGAATTATTTTATAGATGTTATAAAGATTTTTATGGCTATGACCTGAGAAACTAAACATCACTATGGCACAGAAACTGTAACTGTGGCGGCAAAGTGGCGACAGAGTATTAAAAGCATGTCAAATCAGTAAATACAATACAAAACTAACTCGCTGTTTTAAAACACAAAACATTGATTTCATTTCTGTAAGAATGGTATGTAGAAATTTCGGACGCGGGTTCAACTCCCGCCAGCCCAAAATTCTCCATCGGTGATTACCAGAGTCATCTGATGAAGTCCTAAGAGCCCGCACGGCGCAAGCCCTGCGGGCTTTTTTGTGCCTGTAATCGTCCGAGACGATCCGCCTGAATTAAGTAAAAATGGGTACACGTTTAGGTACACTCCATACTGTGGTCCAATAAGCGTGCACCAATTATGGAAGGGTTCCAGATATGGCGCGCATTACACGCCCCCTCACTAATAACGAAATACTCAAAGCGAAACCCCGCGAAAAAGACTTCACCCTGCATGATGGCGATGGTCTGTTCTTGCTCGTCAAAACCTCCGGTAAAAAACTCTGGCGCTTCCGTTATCAACGACCGGGAAGCAGCAGCCGCACAAATTTGAGTCTCGGCTCATACCCTGCCCTTACACTCTCAGCAGCTCGTCAGATACGCGACCAGCACTGAACCACGCTCGCGCAAGGCATGGATCCACAACATCAACAGGAATAAGCGTCAGAACAACGCCAGATTGAGTTAGACAGCATTTTCTCAACAGTGGCTGCTAACTGGTTCCGGATTAAATGCAGAAGTATCACAGAGGATTATGCAAAGGATATTTGGCGTTCTTTGGATAAAGACGTGTTCCCGGCAATCGGTGCGATACCAGTTAAGGAGATTAAGGCCAGAACGATTGTTGAAGCATTGGAGCCAATCAAAGGGCGTGGTGCATTAGAGACGGTTCGCCGCATAGTACAACGTATTAACGAAATCATGATCTACGCCGTCAACACTGGCCTGATTGATGCGAATCCAGCATCATGTGTCGGAATGGCATTCGAGAAACCGAAAAAGCAGAACATGCCAACGCTTCGACCAGAAGAATTGCCAAAACTCATGCGCTCTTTGGTGATGTCAAATCTCTCAGTTTCGACTCGCTGCCTGATTGAATAGCAGCTCCTGACGCTAGTGCGCCCATCTGAGGCTTCTGGCGCTCGTTGGGAAGAGATCGACCTCGATGCCAAACTCTGGACTATCCCAGCAGATCGGATGAAGGCGAAGCGTGAACACATCGTACCTCTATCTCCTCAGGCATTAGAGATTCTGGAAGTAATGAAGCCAATCAGTGCTCACCGAGAATATGTTTTCCCGAGCAGGAATGATCCAAAGCTAGCGATGAATAGCCAAACAGCCAATGCCGCGTTGAAACGTATAGGTTATGGTGGAAAACTTGTTGCTCATGGTCTGCGATCTATCGCAAGTGCTGCGATGAATGAAATTGGTTTCAATGCCGATTTTATTAAGGCTGCTTTAGCACATAGCGATAAAAATGAGGTTAGGCGTGCATATAATCGCTCAATATATTTAGACAAACGTATTGAATTAATGAATTGGTGGGGATGTTTGTTCACAAGTCATAATCTAAAGACACCAAAACCACTGTTTAAATAAACATGGTTTTATTACCAGTTTTTTTTGTTTTGAATAAATATTATCTTTAGCTCCTTACCAGCCAAGCACTTAGTAAAAGTCATGAAAAAACTCTTACTATAAACAATGGAATTGCGGGGAATACAATGGATTTTGATATTCTTATTGATCAAAGCCTTTCATCTTTTGTTACCGGAGGCCAGCCAAGCCAAATATCAAATAACAGCCTCCTTTCTATTGTTAATGATTTCGAAGATGGTAGCTGGCGATATCAAAAATTTCACAGGTTCATATGGGATAATATTTTACAAACAGCTCTTTCAAATCAAGAAAGAGAAGCGCTGATTGATGGACCATTCACCTCACTGGCTCTTGCATCAAAAAACCTCAGACTTACTGATAGCGATCAAGACATAAGCAAAGGGAGTGAACTTGCGGAAATTTTTTTGTATGGGATAATGCGACATCACTTCAAAGCATTACCAGTCGTACCTAAAATATTCTATAAACAAAATAGTCAGGATAACGCAAAAGGCGCTGATAGTGTACATGTAGTCATCATAGATAATAATAACTTCTCACTATGGTTTGGTGAGGCTAAATTCTACAACAGCATCGAAGATGGTCGTTTCGACTCTATAATAACTTCTGTAAAAAATTCAATTTCAACAGAAAAGCTAAGAAAAGAGAACAGTATAATATTAAACACACAAGATCTATATGAATTAGTAAAAGACGAAACATTAAAGCTTAAAATCTCTAATTCCTTATCCTCTAATAACTCAATGGATAATATCAAGCCTTTACTCAACATACCAATCTTCATTTTGCATGAATGTCCTATAACAGAAAATTCAAACAGTTTATCTGACAGTTATAAATCTTCCATAATTGAATTGCACAAAGAG
>NZ_JAWNDF010000019.1:0-1613 GCF_034106865.1 Enterobacter sp. 237C8
TGTTACCTGATGCTTAGAGGCTTTTCCTGGAAGCAGGGCATTTGTTACTTCAGCACCGTAGTGCCTCGTCATCACACCTCAGCGTTAAAAGGTACCGGATTTACCTGGAACCTCCGCCTACATGCTTAAACCGGGACAACCGTCGCCCGGCTAACATAGCCTTCTCCGTCCCCCCTTCGCAGTAACACCAAGTACAGGAATATTAACCTGTTTCCCATCGACTACGCCTTTCGGCCTCGCCTTAGGGGTCGACTCACCCTGCCCCGATTAACGTTGGACAGGAACCCTTGGTCTTCCGGCGAGCGGGCTTTTCACCCGCTTTATCGTTACTTATGTCAGCATTCGCACTTCTGATACCTCCAGCATGCCTCACAGCACACCTTCAACGGCTTACAGAACGCTCCCCTACCCAACAACGCATAAGCGTCGCTGCCGCAGCTTCGGTGCATGGTTTAGCCCCGTTACATCTTCCGCGCAGGCCGACTCGACCAGTGAGCTATTACGCTTTCTTTAAATGATGGCTGCTTCTAAGCCAACATCCTGGCTGTCTGTGCCTTCCCACATCGTTTCCCACTTAACCATGACTTTGGGACCTTAGCTGGCGGTCTGGGTTGTTTCCCTCTTCACGACGGACGTTAGCACCCGCCGTGTGTCTCCCGTGATAACATTCTTCGGTATTCGTAGTTTGCATCGGGTTGGTAAGCCGGGATGGCCCCCTAGCCGAAACAGTGCTCTACCCCCGAAGATGAGTTCACGAGGCGCTACCTAAATAGCTTTCGGGGAGAACCAGCTATCTCCCGGTTTGATTGGCCTTTCACCCCCAGCCACAAGTCATCCGCTAATTTTTCAACATTAGTCGGTTCGGTCCTCCAGTTAGTGTTACCCAACCTTCAACCTGCCCATGGCTAGATCACCGGGTTTCGGGTCTATACCCTGCAACTTAACGCCCAGTTAAGACTCGGTTTCCCTTCGGCTCCCCTATACGGTTAACCTTGCTACAGAATATAAGTCGCTGACCCATTATACAAAAGGTACGCAGTCACACCACGAAGGTGCTCCCACTGCTTGTACGTACACGGTTTCAGGTTCTTTTTCACTCCCCTCGCCGGGGTTCTTTTCGCCTTTCCCTCACGGTACTGGTTCACTATCGGTCAGTCAGGAGTATTTAGCCTTGGAGGATGGTCCCCCCATATTCAGACAGGATACCACGTGTCCCGCCCTACTCTTCGAGTTCACAACCTGTGTGCTTTCGTGTACGGGACTGTCACCCTGTACCGTGCGACTTTCCAGACGCTTCCACTAACACACAAGCTGATTCAGACTCTGGGCTGCTCCCCGTTCGCTCGCCGCTACTGGGGGAATCTCGGTTGATTTCTTTTCCTCGGGGTACTTAGATGTTTCAGTTCCCCCGGTTCGCCTCGTTAACCTATGTATTCAGTTAACGATAGTGCAACGAATTGCACTGGGTTTCCCCATTCGGACATCGCCGGGTCAAAGGTTCATATCACCTCGCCGGCGCTTTTCGCAGATTAGCACGTCCTTCATCGCCTCTGACTGCCAGGGCATCCACCGTGTACGCTTAGTCGCTTAACCTCACAACCCGAAGATGTTTC
>NZ_JAWNDF010000020.1:0-1491 GCF_034106865.1 Enterobacter sp. 237C8
GGCAGTTCCCTACTCTCACATGGGGAGACCCCACACTACCATCGGCGCTACGGCGTTTCACTTCTGAGTTCGGCATGGGGTCAGGTGGGACCACCGCGCTAAAGCCGCCAGGCAAATTCTGTTAATCTGTATCAGGCTGAAAATCCTGTCTCTCTCTTCGCCGAAACAGCTTCGGCGTTGTAAGGTTAAGCCTCACGGTTCATTAGTATCGGTTAGCTCAACGCATCGCTGCGCTTACACACCCGACCTATCAACGTCGTAGTCTTCAACGTTCCTTCAGGACCCTTAAAGGGTCAGGGAGAACTCATCTCGGGGCAAGTTTCGTGCTTAGATGCTTTCAGCACTTATCTTTTCCGCATTTAGCTACCGGGCAGTGCCATTGGCATGACAACCCGAACACCAGTGATGCGTCCACTCCGGTCCTCTCGTACTAGGAGCAGCCCCCCTCAATTCTCCAGCGCCCACGGCAGATAGGGACCGAACTGTCTCACGACGTTCTAAACCCAGCTCGCGTACCACTTTAAATGGCGAACAGCCATACCCTTGGGACCTACTTCAGCCCCAGGATGTGATGAGCCGACATCGAGGTGCCAAACACCGCCGTCGATATGAACTCTTGGGCGGTATCAGCCTGTTATCCCCGGAGTACCTTTTATCCGTTGAGCGATGGCCCTTCCATTCAGAACCACCGGATCACTATGACCTGCTTTCGCACCTGCTCGAGCCGTCACTCTCGCAGTCAAGCTAGCTTATGCCATTGCACTAACCTCCTGATGTCCGACCAGGATTAGCTAACCTTCGTGCTCCTCCGTTACTCTTTGGGAGGAGACCGCCCCAGTCAAACTACCCACCAGACACTGTCCGCAACCCGGATTACGGGTCTACGTTAGAACACCAGCCATTAAAGGGTGGTATTTCAAGGTCGGCTCCACGCAGACTGGCGTCCACGCTTCAAAGCCTCCCACCTATCCTACACATCAAGGACCAGTGTTCAGTGTCAAGCTATAGTAAAGGTTCACGGGGTCTTTCCGTCTTGCCGCGGGTACACTGCATCTTCACAGCGAGTTCAATTTCACTGAGTCTCGGGTGGAGACAGCCTGGCCATCATTACGCCATTCGTGCAGGTCGGAACTTACCCGACAAGGAATTTCGCTACCTTAGGACCGTTATAGTTACGGCCGCCGTTTACCGGGGCTTCGATCAAGAGCTTCGCGTTACCGCTAACCCCATCAATTAACCTTCCGGCACCGGGCAGGCGTCACACCGTATACGTCCACTTTCGTGTTTGCACAGTGCTGTGTTTTTAATAAACAGTTGCAGCCAGCTGGTATCTTCGACTGATTTCAGCTCCACCCGCAGGGGCTTCACCTACATATCAGCGTGCCTTCTCCCGAAGTTACGGCACCATTTTGCCTAGTTCCTTCACCCGAGTTCTCTCAAGCGCCTTGGTATTCTCTACCTGACCACCTGTGTCGGTTTGGGGTACGATTT
>NZ_JAWNDF010000022.1:0-953 GCF_034106865.1 Enterobacter sp. 237C8
ACGCCCGCGCCAACGGTACGGCCGCCTTCACGGATTGCGAAACGCAGACCGTCGTCCATCGCGATTGGGTGGATCAGAGTCACAACCATCTTGATGTTGTCGCCTGGCATTACCATCTCAACGCCTTCTGGCAGTTCGATGGTACCGGTCACGTCAGTTGTACGGAAGTAGAACTGTGGACGGTAGCCTTTGAAGAACGGAGTATGACGGCCGCCTTCGTCTTTGGACAGGATGTACACTTCAGATTCGAACTTGGTGTGTGGCTTGATTGAGCCTGGCTTCGCCAGAACCTGACCACGTTCGATTTCTTCACGTTTGATACCACGCAGCAGAACACCAACGTTCTCACCAGCACGGCCTTCGTCCAGCAGTTTGCGGAACATTTCAACGCCAGTACAGGTAGACTTCGCAGTCTCTTTGATACCAACGATTTCAACTTCTTCACCAACTTTGATGATACCGCGCTCTACACGACCGGTAACAACGGTACCACGACCGGAGATGGAGAATACGTCTTCGATTGGCAGCAGGAATGGCTTGTCAATCGCACGCTCTGGTTCTGGGATGTAAGAATCCAGGAAGCCAGCCAGTTCGATGATTTTAGCTTCCCACTCAGCTTCGCCTTCCAGCGCTTTCAGAGCAGAACCACGAACGATTGGGGTATCGTCGCCCGGGAAATCGTACTGAGACAGCAGTTCACGAACTTCCATCTCTACCAGTTCCAGCAGCTCTTCGTCATCAACCATGTCGCATTTGTTCAGGAACACGATGATGAAAGGAACGCCTACCTGACGACCCAGCAGGATGTGCTCACGAGTCTGAGGCATTGGGCCGTCAGTCGCAGCAACAACCAGGATCGCGCCGTCCATCTGCGCAGCACCGGTGATCATGTTTTTAACATAGTCGGCGTGGCCTGGGCAGTCTACGTGTGCGTAGTGGCGAGTCGGGGTGTC
>NZ_JAWNDF010000023.1:0-626 GCF_034106865.1 Enterobacter sp. 237C8
CGGGAGGGCGCTTACCACTTTGTGATTCATGACTGGGGTGAAGTCGTAACAAGGTAACCGTAGGGGAACCTGCGGTTGGATCACCTCCTTACCTTAAAGAACCTGCCTTTGTAGTGCTCACACAGATTGTCTGATGAAAAACAGCAGTAAAAATCTCTGCAGGCTTGTAGCTCAGGTGGTTAGAGCGCACCCCTGATAAGGGTGAGGTCGGTGGTTCAAGTCCACTCAGGCCTACCAAACTCCTTTTAAAGGATGAGCGGTACAGAGATTATAAACGATGGGGCTATAGCTCAGCTGGGAGAGCGCCTGCTTTGCACGCAGGAGGTCTGCGGTTCGATCCCGCATAGCTCCACCATCTTTTACTGCGAACACAAGAAAACTTCAGAGTGAACCTGAAAAGGTGCACTGCGAAGTTTTGCTCTTTAAAAATCTGGATCAAGCTGAAAATTGAAACGACACACATGTTATGTGTGTTCGAGTCTCTCAAATTTTCGCAAGTCGATGATGAATCGAAAGAAACATCTTCGGGTTGTGAGGTTAAGCGACTAAGCGTACACGGTGGATGCCCTGGCAGTCAGAGGCGATGAAGGACGTGCTAATCTGCGAAAAGCGCCGGCGAGGTGATA